>NC_018017.1:0-1440584 GCF_000243155.2 Desulfitobacterium dehalogenans ATCC 51507
CTCCAGAATAAACCTAATTTAAGAATAAAAAATGCCGAAATATCCCTATCAATTTGAAAAAGGCCACAAGATTGCGGCCTTAAGCTGATAATTTCTTCCGCCCTTTTAAACGACGGCGTTTAAGCACGTTTCTTCCTGTTGCATCGCTCATTCTCTTTAAAAATCCATGTACTCTTTTATGACGACGATTCTTCGGTTGCCAAGTCCGTTTCATACAGCTATTGCACCTCCTTCAAGGGAAAAAACAAATAAAAATTGCACATCTCTAGAGATTATACTCTAACTTTTTTGGCCCTGTCAAGCAGAGTATATAAGAGTATGCAATAATATTGTGGATAACTTTACCCTTAAAAAAGTTATCCACTTGTTAATAAATTTTTATTAGGACTAACTTCCTGTTGATAACCCCAAAAAAAATTGGTATTATGATTTTACACCGCCTTTAAATACCACGCTTTCGCTTAAATCATTTGTACACAGCAATAATTTTATTGAGTTATCCACAAATGTGCATAAGTTTGTGTATAACTTTTTTATTGTCATATTTTCTACATAATTAGACAAAGGGAGGTCCACTGAATGCCACCCCGTTCTCTACAAGTACTTTGGCAAGAAACTCTATCAAAACTGGAAAATGAACTTTCCAAACCAAGTTTTGAAACCTGGCTCAGTTCCACATACCTCCTCGATATCGAAGGAGACACTCTGATCGTCAGTGTGCCTAATGAATTCGCTAAGGATTGGTTGGAAAGCCGCTATGCCCCCATCATTCGCTCTACTGTTCAATCCATCCTTGGGCAATCCATGAATTTGCGTTTTGTTGTCACCTCAATGCACGAATCTTTTCGCCAAGGGGACAATCAAGCTGAAACTCCTTCTGATACCAAGACAGAATCCCCTGACTCCCCTGACAATAAAACTTTAAATTCAAAATATACCTTTGATACCTTTGTCATTGGCAACAGCAACCGCTTTGCCCATGCGGCTGCTCTGGCGGTGGCTGAATCTCCTGCTCTTGCTTATAATCCATTATTTATCTATGGAGGAGTCGGACTGGGCAAAACTCACCTTATGCACGCTATCGGCAATGCAGTCATTCAGCGTTCTCCCAGTACCAGGGTACTTTATGTATCCAGTGAAAAGTTTACCAATGAGCTCATTGAGTCCATCCGTGATCAAAATCCTATCGAATTCCGCAATCATTATCGCAATGTAGATATTTTGCTGATTGACGATATTCAATTTCTTGCCGGTAAGGAAGGTACCCAAGAGGAGTTTTTCCATACCTTTAACGCACTTCATGACGCCAATAAACAAATTATTATTTCCTCCGACCGTCCCCCTAAAGAAATTCCCACCCTTGAAGATCGTTTGCGTTCCCGCTTCGAGTGGGGATTGATAACGGATATTCAACCACCGGATCTGGAGACAAGAATCGCCATCCTGAGAAAAAAAGCAAAGCTGGAAAACCTGCAGGTCGCCAATGAAGTCATGGTCTATATTGCAGATAAAATTCACTCCAACATCAGGGAACTTGAAGGAGCCTTAATTAGGGTCATGGCCTTTGGATCTTTAACTTCCAATCCCATAACCGTTGAGACAGCAGCCGAGGCCCTTAAGGATATCATACCTGTCAACACGCCTAAGGAAATAACCATTGAAATGATTCAGCAGGCAGTAGCAGATTTTTATCATCTGTCTTTAGGTGAGTTTAAGGCCAAAAAAAGAACACGGGCTGTTGCTTTTCCACGCCAAATCGCCATGTATTTATCCAGAGAGCTTACCGATAATTCTTTGCCCAGAATTGGTGATGAGTTTGGAGGAAGAGATCATACCACCGTCCTCCATGCCCATGAAAAAATCTCCGAGGGACGCCGTAATGATCCTTTACTGGATAGAAAAATTAATGAAATCATTCAAATTATCCAATCCCTATAACTGGGGTTATCTATGTGTATAAAGTGTTAATGCTTTTGGGATAGAGTTTAGATAAAATGAGTTTGTTAACATGTGGATAAATTCAATGATTAATTCACATGTTTTTACTCATTTCAAACCATACTCTGCTAAGGGATAAGTTGAATTATCCACATTGAGACAAGCTATAGTACTAATACGACTTAAATTAATATCTTATTATTATTCTCTTAAAAATATTCCACTGTTGATAAGTTTTTGAGGAGGCTGCTTTTATGAAAATTTATTGTTCCAAGGATTCCCTTATCACGGGGGTAAATACTGTCCAAAAAGCAGTATCGAATAAAAACACCTTGCCTGTTCTCCAAGGAATTATGATTAAGGCCGAAGGACAATCTTTGATTTTTGAAGCGACGGATTTAGAAATAGGAATCCGCTGTGTGGTCCCAGCCCAAGTGGAAAAAGAAGGAGTTATCGTTCTCCCTTCCCGACTTTTTTCTGATCTGGTACGTAAACTTCCGGACGCTTTAATTGAGTTGGAATTGCAGGATGATGTGATCAATATTCATTATAATGAATCGGATTTATCTCTCAGAGGATATGACCCGGAGGAATTTCCTTTATTACCGGACCTCTTTGATGCAGAAACCTTTAACTTACCTGTGTCCATCTTTAAAACGATGATTAAGCAGACTATTTTTGCTTGTTCTACAGAAGAAAGCCGCCCAGTGTTTACAGGCTGTCTTCTCCAGATTGAAGATTCTAATTTACGTCTGATCGCCACAGATACTCATCGCTTAGCCTATCGGATCGCTGAAATTTCTAATCCTGAATATATAAAATTCCAAGGCATTATTCCTGCCAAGACTTTAGGGGAAATTTACCGCCTGCTTAAAGATGAAGACGAACATTTATCCATCCGCTTTAATCAAGCTCAAATCGTTTTTCAGTTTGGATCCGTTCATCTTCTCTCCCGTTTAATTGAAGGACAATTCCCCAATTATAAACAAGTTATCCCCCAATCCTGTCAAACAAAGATTTTATTATCAGCAAAACTCTTCCAAGACTCTGTGGAAAGAGCTTCTTTATTAGCCCGGGATGGGAGCCATACCAGTATCATCAAACTCTCAGTTGATACAGAACGATTATCCATTGATCAAACCTCGGAATTAGGTAAGATTTCTGAGCAGATGGAAGTTAAAAAAGAGGGTAATGATGTCAAAATTGCTTTTAACTCCAAATTTTTATTGGATGTTCTTAAGATTATTGATTCCGATGAGATCGTTTTTGAATTATCGGGTTCTTATAGCCCGGGAATTATTCGTCCAGTAGATGATCCCAATTATCTCTATCTTGCTTTACCTGTACGCACATCTTAAGTTGGCCTATAAGCATGGAAATAAAATGGCTGCATTTAAAGTCTTTTAGAAATTATGATGATCAAGAAGTGGATTTTCAGCCAGGTTTAAATGTCCTGCAAGGGGAGAATGGACAGGGTAAGACCAATATACTGGAAGGTATTTATTATCTTCTGACTGGAAAATCTTACCGTGTCCACCGGGAACAGGAACTGGCCCGCTGGGGAGAAAATGAATTCCATCTCTACGGTGACTTTATTGTTCAGCGGCGAAAATTATGTTTAGAAAGCCATTATAAGGATAAGAAAAAAATTATTAAGATTAATCAAATTCCTTGTCGAAAACTATCTGAATATGTTGGCACAATTAATGTGGTCTTTTTTTCACCGGATGACTTGGTTATGGTCAAAGGTGGGCCTGCTGAAAGAAGACGTTTTTTGGATTTGCATATTGCCCAGCATCATTCGAAACATATTCAACTTCTTAATGCCTATAACAAGGTACTTCAGCAAAAAAATGCCCTTCTTAAACGTTCACAAGGAGGGATTAAAAGTCAAATTGAGCTGTGGAATGAACAAATCCTCCGGATTGGCTCAGAAATCATCAAGAATCGTTGGGAATTTACAGGTTTGCTTTCCCGAAAGAGCAAAGAAATCTATGGACAGATTTCTTCAGGGAAAGAAGAGCTGACTATGGAATATCATTCTCTAGGAAAAAATAATCTGGAAGAAGCTTTAGCTAGTTTTCCTAAACTCTTAGAGGAAAAAATGCCTTTGGAGATTGAAAGAAAGATGATTTTAATTGGGCCCCATCGTGACGACATTCTTTTTAAACTCAATGATCGTTCTACCCGTCTCTATGGATCCCAAGGTCAGCAGCGTTCCATTGTTTTGAGCACAAAATTAGCTGAACTGGAGGTTATTCACCAGGAAAAAGGGGAATATCCATTGCTTTTGCTGGATGATGTGTTGTCTGAATTGGATCGATTTAGGAGAGACTATTTGTTAGATTATATTAAATCTTTACAACAAACCATTATGACCATGACCAGTGCGGAAACCCTTACTCATAGAGCATCCTTAATGCTTAAAGTAGAAAAAGGGCAGATTGGGAGGATTGATTAATTAATGTTTTTACATTTAGGTGGCGATGTACTGATTAATCAGGAAAAGATCATTGCAATTCTGGATTTGGAGACGGCTATGACTAATTCAACCTCAGAAAGTTTCTTAAATAAAATTAAAGAAAAACAAAAAATAAACTATATCTCGGAAAAAGGTAAAGAAAAATCTTTAGTCATTGCCAGGGATGGAAATTATTTTTCCCCTATCTCATCAACCACACTATTAAAACGATCCAGTTCCATGATTATCGGTGAAGAATAGTAAGGATTAAAAAGAAGAAACCTCTCCAGGAATGTGAGGTTTCTTTGATTCGTTTTAGCCCTGGAGACTCCTTTATTTGAATAAAGCGTTGAAAGGTCGTATAATTAAAAGGTTAGATGTATAAGTAGAGGGAATTTGGGAGGGATCAGCTTTGCAAGAAAACGCCGAAATTAAGGATACTATTCCAACCAATGATTATAATGCAGGGCAGATTGAGGTACTTGAAGGGTTAGAAGCGGTTAGAAAAAGACCGGGGATGTATATCGGTTCTACAAGTCCTCGCGGTTTACATCATTTGGTGTATGAAATCGTAGATAATAGTATCGACGAGGCCTTGGCCGGCTACTGCGATACCATTGAAGTCACGATTCATAAAGATAATAGTATTTCAGTGGTGGATAATGGCCGGGGTATTCCGGTGGATATTCATCCTAAATTAGGCAAGCCGGCTGTTGAGGTGGCTTTAACGGTTCTCCATGCCGGAGGAAAATTCAGCGGCAGCGCTTATAAAGTATCCGGGGGACTTCACGGAGTGGGAATGAGCGTGGTCAATGCTTTATCCACCTGGCTCCATGTGGAAGTTAAGAAAGACGGGAATATTTATCATCAGGAGTTTATGCGCGGTAAAACCAAAACAGAACTGGCGGTGATTGGTCAGATAGATCAAAATCAGACCGGAACCACCATTACTTTTTCCCCAGATCCGGAAATTTTCGAGGACACCGTGTTCCACTTTGATACTTTAGCTCACCGGCTTCGTGAACTTTCTTTCTTGAATAAAAAGGTATCGATTACCTTGATCGATGAAAGAGAAGACAAAAAAGAGGTTTATTATCATACCGGTGGGATCTATGATTTTGTAAAGTATATCAATCGTTCCAAAGAAGCTCTTCATCCTGAGCCCATTTATTTTGAAGCAGAAAAGGATGGGGTTCAGGTTGAAGTATCCATGCAATATAATGACGGCTATGTGGAAAATCTTTTTTCTTATGCCAATAATATTCATACTCATGAAGGGGGAACCCATGAATCCGGTTTTAAAGCGGCTCTGACCCGAGTGGCTAATGAGTATGCCCGGAAAAATAATATTCTTAAAGCCAATGAAGCCAATCTATCGGGAGAGGACATCCGGGAAGGTTTAACCGCTGTTATCTCGGTTAAAGTTCCTGAACCTCAGTTCGAGGGCCAAACCAAGACCAAATTGGGGAACTCAGAAATTCGTTCTATTGTGGATTCCATCACCGGAGAAGGCTTAACCGTTTTTCTTGAGGAAAATCCCGCCACAGGCAAGAAAGTCATTGAAAAATCCATTCAGGCTTCCCGGGCCCGGGAAGCAGCCCGCAAGGCCCGGGAATTAACCCGGCGCAAAAGCGCTCTGGAAGTCAGCGCTTTGCCGGGGAAATTAGCCGATTGCTCCTGGAAGGAAGCAGAGCTTTGTGAGATGTATATCGTGGAGGGAGACAGTGCGGGGGGTTCGGCAAAACAAGGCCGGGATCGCCGTTTTCAGGCTATTCTGCCCTTGCGTGGAAAAATTCTCAATGTGGAAAAAGCTCGTTTGGATCGAATTCTAAGCAATGCTGAGATCAGAGCGATGATCACAGCGATGGGTACGGGGATTTCTGAGGATTTTGATATTGAAAAAGCCCGCTATCATAAATTGGTGATTATGACCGATGCCGACGTGGATGGTGCCCATATCCGGATTTTGCTCCTGACCTTCTTCTTCCGCTATATGAAACCTTTGATTGAGAACAATTATGTCTATATTGCCCAGCCCCCTCTGTTTAAAGTGAAGAAGGGGAAGGATATCCATTATGTCTACAGCAATGAAGAATTAGCCAAGTTACAAGATGAAATTGGCCGCGATAGAGTAGAAATTCAACGCTATAAAGGTTTAGGGGAAATGAATGCGGAACAGCTTTGGGAAACCACCATGGATCCGGCTAAAAGAACTATTCTGCAAGTGACCATGGAGGATGCCATTAAAGCGGACGAGCTCTTTACCATTCTCATGGGTGATGTGGTCGAGCCAAGGCGTGAATTCATCCAGGATAATGCACAATATGTCCGTAATCTGGACGTCTAAGGGAGGATAGCACATGTCGACTGAAATTCAGGGAGGAAAGATTCTCCCTATCGAAATATCGGAGGAACTAAAAAAATCGTTTATCGATTATTCCATGAGTGTTATCGTCAGCCGGGCTTTGCCGGATGTACGGGATGGTTTAAAACCGGTTCATCGGCGCATTATCTATACCCTTCATGAATTAGGGATGACTCCCAATAAGCCTTACAGTAAATCGGCCCGTCTGGTGGGGGATTGCATGGGGAAATTTCACCCCCATGGAGATTCCTCTATCTATGATGCTGTGGTTCGGTTGGCACAGGATTTTTCCACCCGTTATCCCTTGATCGACGGACATGGCAATTTTGGCTCTGTTGACGGTGATTCTGCCGCTGCCATGCGTTATACTGAAGCAAGAATGGCTAAAATCACTCAATATATGCTGGCTGATATCGATAAGGATACCGTGGATTTTCAACCCAACTATGATGAACGGGAACAAGAGCCCAAGGTTATGCCGGCAAAATTCCCTAATCTCTTAGTCAACGGTTCGGCAGGAATTGCGGTCGGGATGGCTACGAATATCCCTCCCCATAATCTCACAGAAGTGATTGAGGGAACGATTGCTCAGATCGATAATCCCGAGATCGAGATTAAAGAACTGATGAACTATATCAAGGGACCTGATTTTCCTACCGGTGCCTCCATTATGGGAACGGAAGGAATTATCTCTGCCTACAGAACCGGTAAAGGAAGCTTTAGAATCCGTGCCAAAGCCCATATTGAGGAGATGGAGAAATCCGGGAAAATGCGGATTATCGTGACCGAGATTCCTTATATGGTGAATAAGGCCCGCTTGGTTGAAAAAATTGCTGAACTGGTTCGCGAGAAAAGGATCGAAGGCATTACGGATCTCCGGGATGAATCGGATCGGACAGGGATGCGGATTGTTATGGAACTGCGCCGGGACGTGAATCCTCAGGTGCTTCTCAATCAGCTCTATAAGCATACCCAGATGGAAGACAGCTTCGGGGTCAATATTTTAGCCTTAGTGGACGGTCAACCCAAAGTTCTCAATCTTAAACAAATTATTCATTATTTTATCGAGCATCAAAAAGATGTGATTACCCGCAGAACCCGCTTTGAACTGAATAAAGCGGAAGCGGAAGCCCATATTTTAGAAGGCTTGAGAATTGCCTTGGATTATATCGACGAGGTCATTAATATAATTCGCACCTCCGAAGATGAGCAAAACGCCAAGGAAAATTTAATGGCTCGTTTCGGGCTCAGCGATAAACAATCCCAAGCCATTGTGGATATGAGACTGAAGAGACTCACCGGTTTGGAAAGAGAGAAGATTGAAGAACAGTATAAAAAAATTCAAGAGACCATTGCCTATTTAAAAGCAGTTCTTGATTCGGAACAAATGGTTCTTGATATTGTTAAGCAGGAACTGCAAGAAGTCAAAGAAAAATTCGGTGATGAACGACGCACGGAAATTTCCTTTGATGCTACCCATATGGATATAGAGGATTTAATTGATGATGAAGAAGTGGTCATCACCATGTCTCACAGGGGATATATCAAGAGAATGCCCCTGAATACCTACAAAAGCCAACGGCGTGGAGGTAAAGGAGTTCATGGCATGGCCACCCGGGAAGAGGATTTTGTGGAGCAAATCTTTACCACCTCCACACATCAATATATTCTGTTCTTTACCACCCGAGGCAAGGTGTATCGCCTAAAAGCCCATGAAATACCTGAAGCAGGCCGTACAGGAAAAGGAACAGCCCTCGTCAATCTCTTAAGTATCAATCCCAGTGAAGAGAAAATTACAGCCGTTTTGTCGATAAGAGAATATAATGAGGATTTCCATCTTTTCATGGCGACCAAGAATGGGATTGTTAAAAAGACTTTGCTGAAGGAATATGACTCCCCACGTAAAGATGGCTTAATTGCCATAAGCTTAAGCGGTGATGACGAACTTATTGGTGTCCGCTTAACCAAGGCCGATGAGCACATTATCATGGCTACTAAGAATGGTCTATGTATTCGTTTTATAGAATCAGATGTACGTCAAATGGGGAGAACCGCTCATGGGGTCAAAGGAATCTCTTTGGAAAAAGAGGACTTTGTTGTGAGCATGGATGTGATATACGAAGAAGAAGCAGAAATACTATCCATGACAGAGCATGGATTCTCCAAACGGACCAGTCCTTCCGAGTATAGAGTGCAAGGACGGGGCGGGAAGGGTATCATTGCCACGAAGTTAAATGCTAAAACAGGTAAACTGGTAGGGCTCAAGGTCATGAGACCTGAAGATGATATCATGATCATTACTGAAGATGGAATTATTATCCGCCAAGAAGTATCCGGTATTTCTAAACAAGGCCGTTCAGCCCAGGGAGTCATGGCCATGAGAACCGGTGAAAGTAAAGTGGTAGCCATTGCCGTAGTTGACAATAAAGAGAATGAGGAATCAGAATTAGAAGAAATAGAATCTGAGGAATAATCTAAATATAATATAAGGCCAGTGTTAAGCATGAACCATCTCACTGTGCAGAGAGATATGCAGAACGGGGCTGATTATCCATGAACGAGAGGATTGGAGTGTTGTCTCTTGAGGGAACCGATAATGATCCTTGCCAGTTTTTGAAGGAACTTAGGTGCGAAGTGATCAAGGTTCAACAAAGAGAGGATTTAATCAATATTCAGGGTTTAATTATTACAGGCCCAGGAAATAGAGAGAACAGCCTTTCAATAAGTGGGTTAGGGGATAGGATCAAGGAATTAGCGGCTATGGATTTTCCTATCTTTGGACTATGTGCAGGAATGGTTTTACTGTGTAAAGGATCTCTTGGTTATGAGAAGGGTCAGTTAGGACTTATGGATCTGACAGTAGCAAAGGAACCTATGGCGGGGAGAACGGAGGCTTATTTATCCATCCCTGCCTTAGGGGTCAACCCAATGAAGGCTATCTTCAGTGAGGCGCCTTGTATCCAGGAAATTGCCCCAAATGTAGGGATTTTATCAGAATATAATGGTAAAATAGTGTTTGTACGACAGGGGAATATGTTGGCCAGCACCTTTTATCCTGGACAAACATCAGATGATCGTATTTACCGTTATTTTCTGGATATTGTCAATGAAGAAATTTGAAACTAAGTGGTCAGATATGGAGGATTTCAGATGCTAGATCTCAAGTTTGTGCGCACGAACCCCGAAATTATCAAGGAAGCTCTTAAAAAGAGAAATTCCAATGTCAGCTTAGAAGGTTTTTTAAAGCAAGAAGAAGATCGCCGTAAGCTTTTATTCGAGGTGGAATCATTAAAAGCCAAAAGAAACACGGTTTCTGAAGAAGTAGGCCGTCGGAAAAAACATGGCGAAGATGCCGAGCAGCTTATTATAGAAATGCGGGAAGTGGGACAAGAGATTAAGGATCTCGAAGATAAATTAGGTGATATCGAGAAAAGCATGGAAACGGTACTCTATGAAATTCCTAATATTCCTCATGAATCCGTTCCAGTAGGGATTGATGAAACGGCGAATATTCAAGCCCGTTCCTGGGGGGCTCCGCGATCCTTTGATTTCGAACCCTTGCCTCATTATGAAATTGGCGAAAAGCTGGATATATTGGACTTTGCCCGGGCTGGAAAAGTTACGGGAGCTCGTTTTACCTTCTATAAAGGCTTGGGAGCTAAGCTGGAAAGAGCATTGATTAGCTTCATGCTGGATCGGCATACTGAGAAAGGATATGTGGAAGTTCTTCCCCCTTATATGGTTCATCGTAATTCCATGATTGGTACCGGGCAGCTTCCCAAGTTTGAAGAAGACGCCTTTAAGGTTGCTGGGACAGATTATTTTTTAATTCCTACAGCTGAAGTCCCTGTAACAAATATGTATCGGGAAGAAATCCTTGAAGCCGATCAATTACCGATCCATCACTGTGCCTATAGTGCTTGCTTCCGAGCTGAAGCGGGTTCTGCAGGCAGGGATACCCGCGGTCTCATTCGGCAGCATCAATTCAATAAAGTGGAACTGGTGAAATTTGCCCTGCCTGAAAACTCCTATGAGGAGCTGGAGTCATTAACCCGAGACGCAGAGAGCATTCTGCAGGAGCTTGAGCTTCCTTATCGAGTTATGGCATTGTCCACGGGAGATCTAGGATTTAGTTCAGCGAAGACCTACGATCTGGAAGTATGGCTCCCCAGTTTTAATACATACCGGGAGATTTCTTCCTGTAGTAATTTTGAAGATTTCCAGGCTCGTCGTGCTAATATTCGCTTCCGCCGGGCACCAAAAGCCAAGCCTGAATTTCTCCATACCCTTAATGGCAGCGGCTTAGCTATTGGCCGCACTGTTTCCGCTATTCTTGAAAATTATCAGGAAGCCGATGGAAGAGTAAGAGTTCCTAAGGCCTTACAACCTTATATGGGTGTAGAATACATTGGATAATTGTCATTATGCTCTAAGATTGTTTTTATCTGGTGACATGAAAATTTCCTAAAAATTAGATAGGGCTTAAACATTTACACATAAAAAATTTTGTGATATACTAGATTTCGTCACGTTGCCCGATGACTAACCTCCACTAAAGCTTAAGTGGTGAGGACGGGATAAGTGGCGCTAAGTCCCTGGATAAGTCAACTAAACTTCAGGTGGAGTCAAAACTCCACCTGAAGTAAGTTTCCTATACGGAGGGGTGTCCGAGTGGTTTAAGGAGCCGGTCTTGAAAACCGGTGACTCCGCAAGGGGCCGTGGGTTCGAATCCCACCCCCTCCGCCATTAAAAGCTAATCTGTTATTTTTTATATACTTGGTATGTAAGTGGCTGAACAGTAAGTAGGATCATTTATGTAAGCAGTAACTTTTCTCGGCGTAAAGCCGAGTTTTCTATAAGCACCAATTGTCAATACTGTTGATATTGGAGTAGTATAGGTGCTTTGTGTAAGTAGATATTTGGCCTCGTAGCTCAGGTGGATAGAGCGGGGGTTTCCTAAACCCTGTCTTGCGGGGGTTCGAGTCCTCCCGGGGCCACCATTAAACAGAGGTACTATGAATCATCAAGACTATATGCGCTTAGCCCTTGAAGAAGCACGAATCGCCTTTGAATATGGGGAAGTTCCTATCGGGGCAGTAGTGGTACATGATAATCAGGTTATCGCTAAAGCCCATAATGAAAAGGAATTGAGGCAGGACCCCACAGCCCATGCTGAAGTTTTGGCTGTGCAGCGGGCAACTCAAGCCTTGGGAGTTTGGCGTCTTTCTGAAGCTACTCTCTATGTGACTCTGGAACCATGCCCTATGTGTGCCGGTAGTTTGGTCCAGGCTCGCTTAAAGACTCTTGTCTTTGGGGCAGCTGATCTTAAGGGTGGGGCGGTAGGTTCCGTGACCAATGTGTTGGATGTAAACCGCTGGAATCACCGTGTGGAGGTCGTGGCGGGGATACTGGAAGAAGAGTGTTCTCAGATTCTGAAGGATTTTTTCCGAAAGCTGAGGTAAGGTTTAATTTGCTTAAGTGAGAATAGATTGTTGATTGTCATTTAAGCTTTATAGTGTGGAGGAGTATCGAAGTGGTCATAACGGGGCTGACTCGAAATCAGTTGACGGGCAACCGTCCGTGGGTTCGAATCCCACCTCCTCCGCCATTTGAAAGTAAAACCGTATTAGTAAATCAATACGGTTTTTTTAATTGGAATGAAAATAGTTGAAGAGGTGGGATTCGAACGGGAGGGGAATAAAAAATGCGCCCTTTGGAAGCATTTTTCCCGACCCGGCGTGATAGCGAGGGTACCCGAGCGGAGCGAATCCCACCTCTGTAACCTTTTTGTTGTCGAAAATGTGAAAAGATAGTGATTGATTACAAAGACGGAAACTGCGACATGAACCATGTAAAATAAGAATAATGTGTATCAAAGTATTGACATCTCTATTTACCAAACTTCGCAATTTAGTTTTACTATGAAATAAAGAAAAGTGCCGGCTATGAACTGCACCCCAATTGTTAGACATCCACTAACAGTTGGAGGTGCTTTTCTTTATGGCCAAATTTACAGTTGAAGAGAAATTAAAAGCTGTAAAACGCTATTTATATGGTAAAGAAAGTCAACGAGAAATCTCAGCATCTATCGGGGTGCATAATTCCAATCTTCAGACATGGATTAAACAGTATCAATTTCATGGAGAAAAAGCTTTTGAAAAGAACTATACATCGTATACTTTAGAATATAAACTAGACGTACTTAACTATATGAACAAACAAGGGACGTCTATCAAACAAACGGCTGCAATCTTTAACATCCCTGCACCTTCCACGATATTAAAATGGAAGCGACAACTAGAAACGCAGGGATTAGACGCCCTTGAACTAAAGAAAAAGGGGCGTCCACCCATGAAAAAAAGAAATAATAATATAGAAAAAAATGAGACTCCGGCCGAAGGATCAATAAAGGCATTACAGCTGGAAAATGAACGTTTACGTATGGAGAACGCCTATCTAAAAAAGTTGAATGCCTTAGTTCAAAACAAGAAAAAATCACCAAACAAGACAAAGTTCAAGTAGTCTATGAATTAAGGCAAGAATTTTCGGTGAAAGCACTTCTCCAGCTTGCGGATATTGCGCGTAGCACATATTATTATTGGGTCAAAAATCTGGATCGTTCTAATCCAGATGCAGAACTGAAAGTATTGATTCAAACAATTTATGACGATCATGAAGGCCGTTATGGGTACCGTCGAATTAAAGATGAATTAGAGAACCAAGGACAAAAGGTCAATCATAAAAAAATTCAACGTATCATGAATGAATTAGGCTTAAAATGCCTTGTTCGTATGAAGAAATATCGCTCGTACAAAGGGACAGTGGGTAAGATTGCACCTAATATTTTAGAACGCAACTTTAATGCTGAAAGGCCAAATGAGAAATGGGTTACGGATATAACGGAGTTTAAATTATTTGGAGATAAATTATATTTGTCCCCGATGCTGGATCTATTTAATGGTGAAGTTATTACTTATACAATCGGTTCGAGGCCAGTCTATACCCTCGTTTCTACGATGCTAGATCAAGCATTTGAACGGTTAACGGATAGGAACGGGCTCTTGATTCACTCTGATCAAGGGTGGCACTATCAAATGAAGCAATATAGCCATGCCCTTCAAGAACGTGGTATTACACAGAGTATGTCTCGTAAAGGCAACTGCTACGATAACGCTATTATTGAAAATTTCTTTGGTATTATGAAATCGGAACTTCTTTATTTAAAAGAGTTTAAAAGTGTTGAACACTTTAAGCAAGAACTTGCTAACTATATAGATTACTACAACAACAAACGAATTAAGTCAAAATTAAAAGGCATGAGTCCGGTACAATACCGAACTCATGCCCAACAGGTTGCCTAATAATAAACCTGTCTAACTTTATGGGGTAACTTCACTAAGCCGGCGCTTTTTATTTAGAGGTTATTTCATGCCAATAAATTATATTTTGCCACTAAAATAGATGACGAACTGTTCAGTAATTCGTCAAGGTAATGCTATTGACTATAACGTTAGGTCATAGTGTAGTATGACATTGAAAGGAGGGAAGCTATATGATGACGATTCACGAATTGGCCAATTACAGTGGGATCAGCGTAAGGACACTGCACTATTATGATAAGATAGATCTGTTGAAACCCTGCTGCATTGAGCAAAATGGATACCGGAAATACAACGATGATTCGCTCAGGCGTTTGCAGCAGATAATGTTTTATAAAGAAATGGATCTACCGCTTAAGAAAATAAAGGATATTATGAATCAGTCCTCGTTCGATCAAAAGACTGCAATAAAAGATCAGAAAGACTTTTTGGTTGCAAAAAGAAATCGCCTAAATAAGTTGATTGAACAGATGGAACAGATTCTGGAAGGGGACAACACCATGGATTTTAAAGTATTTGAGCATAATGAATTAGAAGAAGTTTTCAGAAGCCGGATTATGCAATTGGATGAATATTACCAGCAGAGTTTGATAAGCCAATATGGAAGCATTGAGGCATGTATTGAGAGTATGATGAAAAACGAAGCTAAAATCAAAGAATCTGCCGTGAAGCATTATGGAAGTATTGATAAGTATATCGAATCATTAAAAAAAGAACCCTTGCCGGAAAAAGGAATGGGTAAGTTACAATTAAAGCTTGATGGTATTGTTAAGCAGATTACAGCCCATAAAGGAAGAGATGTAAGCAATCCCGAAATTCAAAAACTTGTAGATGAGTGGAAGGAAACATTTAAAGAAATATCTGAGAAGGATGACATTTCAGAAGCATTCAGGCGTATATATCATGCCTATATGAATAGCCGAGAGGTAATAGAAATGATGGATGAAATCTATGGTAATGGCTCGATTGTTTTTGTTGGAAAGGCCATGGAGTATAATGATAAAGCATCCCACAGGTTATAAACCGTGAAAAATATAATATAATACTTGTTAAACTTTACCAATAAGTTCCATAAGAGGGCTATCTTTCATATAGTATTTCAGAGAAGCAAATATCTATTTCAATCTTTGAAAGAAACAAAATGGCTTAAAAAGATATTCTTTTTATCTAAATGCTTGCTCTGCTATTCTTTTTAAAGAAAGGGGGTAGCCAAAATGCCTTATTATAGAAGAGCACGGTGGCGTGATCCATTCTTCTTTCCGTTCTTCTTTCCATTCTTTTTCATCTAAAATATTTCAGTCTTTAATTGGCTTCACAGGAAGGTTTGAACCTTCCTTTTTTTGTTATAAGTGTTATATATGCAACTAAGTTAAAATGAGAAGTAATTGTAATTACTTACAAGTTAGGAGATAATCTTTATGGTTTTTGTCCATAGAAAAGACCAAATCCAAAGTATTTCTTATTTTTTTTAATAAACACGGCATTCTTTTTTAATCTTTGTAATATTACCGGATGATCACTTATTTTGTACCTAAGGTCCCTTAGCAGTAGCCAGTCCTCTTTTATTTTATTTAAGTCAATACCTAGGAAGCCTGTTTTTAGAAGCCTTTTATTTTTGATTTCTACATGAATAAACCCAACTTTTGATAAAATACCGCACCATTCTTCTATAGACAAAGGTTCTGTGTCAGCACCAAAGCAATCTTTCATTTGTGTTTCAACATCAGAAGGTAATTCCTTTAACTTTATCATTTCAAGATCAGCAACCTGACCTTGGGGTTTAAGTACTCTGTAAATCTCACTATACGCTTTAAATTTATCTAAAAATATTGTTACAGATTCGGTAATGACCCAATCGAATACATTGTCCTCAAAGGGCAGTGAATATATATCTGCTAATTTGAATTCAGCAAGATGGGTTACTCCTTCCTGCTCTGCCCTAAGACACGCCTTTTCAATCATCAGGGGATTTATATCAATACCGATAATTTTGGTCCCTGTAGTTTTGGCCAAATGACATGCAGTTAGGCCGCTGCCACATCCGACATCAAGAACATAGTCTGAGGTATTTATTTTTAACGTTGCTAAAGTGAGCTTCGTTGAACGGAACCCTCCGGGATGAGAACTACCTATACCTAGCCAGCCCAATAAATCAAGATAGTTCATATCCTCTATATTTACAGTCTCTTTCATTACAATTTTCATTCCTTTCTGGTTTAGTATAGGGTATTCTATGCCGTTTTCTTGCCTTGTGAACTTGTAAGAAGTATAAAACCTAAAATAATCTGGACAAAGTTTTACAATAAAAAACCTTTGATCAGGAAAATTTTTATATATAAATGAACCGTTTATGTTTCCGTGACTATTTACAGGTGTACGGGATTTCGAAAGGAGGTCTACATTGGAACTTGTGCGCACAATAAAAGTCAATCAAGCAACCCCCCAATATATGCTTGCCGACCTCGTGGATGAGTACGGCGATTCCCTCTATAAATTTTGCCTCAGCCTTACTTACTCCAGAGAGGATGCAGACGATTTATTTCAAGAAACATTTTCTAAGATATTTGAACAGCTACCGAAATTAAACGATTCGGACAACCCAAAAGGCTTTATATTTTCCACAGCAGTGTTTATCTGGAAAAGCTGGAAACGCAAATATGCCCGCCGCAACCGTTTGGCTCCAGCAGAGCCGTTAGACGAAAATGTGCCGAGTAGCGTCAGCACGGAAGCTAGCTTTATGGAGCAGGAGGAAATTCGTATCGTCCAGGAATTGGTTGAAGCCTTGCCCGATAAATTCAAAATCCCGACAATCCTGTACTATACGGTGGAAATGAGTGTGCCGGATATAGCCGTAACCTTGAAATTACCGGCCGGTACGGTCAAGAGCAGATTATTCAAAGCGAGAAAACTTGTCGAGAGAGGATTGGTGGCGATTCATTATGACTATAAAAAATGAAAAGTCCAATGTGGATTTATTGCTCCGAAAAGCCCTAACCAGCCCTGAAAAGCCCACCCCGGAGCTCATTCAAAAAGTAAAATCCCAGTATGTTAAGGAGGAACCTGTTTTGAGAAAATCAACCATCAGGCGTTCTTTCAGCACGGTTGCCGCCGCTGCTATGGCGCTTGTCATCTTCGCCACAACCGCGTTTGCCGCGTCATATTTTCTGAAGCCCAGCGATGTTGCCAATCAGCTTGGCGATAAGACGCTCTCCGCTGCCTTCGACAGCCCAACAGCCGTCAATATCAATCAGTCCATTACGTCAGGCGATTATACATTTACCCTGCTCGGCCTTGTTTCGGGCAAAGACATTACCGATAACCCGGCCTACAACAGCAACGGCGATATTCTCGGCGACCGCACCTACACCGTGGTTGCCATCCAAAAGAAAGACGGGAGCCCTATGCCAACTGCGCAGGATGAGAATTACCCAACCTTCTATGTTTCCCCCTATATCAAGGGGCTGAAGCCGTGGCAGGTCAATGCCCATACCTTGAACGGCGGCTATATCGAAAATGTCGTGGACGGCGTGATGTATCGAATCATTGACTGTGACGAAGTAGCCATGTTTGCCGACAGAGGCTTGTATCTCGGCGTCAATACCGGCTCGTTCTACAATTCAGAGGCGTTCAACTATGATGAGAATACGGGTATGCTGACAGCCGACCCGGATTTTGACGGGGCAAGCGTCGTGTTTGACCTGCCGATTGATAAGTCAATGGCTAACCCCGAAAAAGCCCAAACATATCTTGATGAAGTGCTCGGCGAATTTATAACCAACGCCCCGATTGTCAATAACAGTAAATCAGAGGTCAAAGCTGGTACAAAACACGTCATGTCCTATGGCGAATACAAAGCTTGGGCAGATAAGAAACTTGACGAAATGAAAGCATTGGTCGAGCAGGGTAAGTATTCAAAATCCGCAATGGAGCTTGACCGCCGCGGCTTTGATAGCAACCTAAAAGATATTAAAAATGGCGGTACGCTCACCCTGATTGAACATGTGGATGGCAGCTATGAGACGAGTATCTCTTCCCCGGTAGAGGGTTATGATGTTACTGTTGGCGACGACGGCGGTATCTTTATAGAAAGAGACTAACTCGCAAAGCATGTTAACATTTTCGGCAAAAACAAGGGCAGAAATTAATGCTTGACGAAGCAATAACCTCTGCCCTATTTGCTTTCAAATGGCTAAATACTCTATGATATATGGGCCATTGAAAACAATAAAAATGAACCTCAATGATTTGATTGAAATCTCCGCTATACTTTCCCCTTTATATTACTGAAAATTTCGAATATACTATCAATATAAAGATAAGAAATAGGAGGGAGAAAGAGATGGAAGATTTATCTTTGGAAGCTCGTAATCGAGCGGGCGACAACTTCAAACAAGGATTTAATTGCGCTGAGTCGATCGTCAAGGCTTTTAACGAAATGTGTAGTAACCCCATGTGTCCTGAGGTCGTAAAATTGGCGACAGGTTTTGGCGGAGGACTTGGCCATGCTGGATGTATGTGTGGAGCATTAGCGGGTTCAGCTATGGTACTTGGGATATTAAAAGGACGTACCCAGACGACGGAGAGTAGGGATAGTGTTTATCAGCTGTCGAAAGAATTTCATGATCGTTTTGAATCAAAATTCGGAGCAACATGTTGTCGAGCGCTCAACTCCCATGTTTTTGATTCACCGGAGCATCTGCGAAATTGTCTCAAAATAACAGGGGGAACCGGAAAACTCCTAATGGAGTTTCTTCAGGAAAAGAATCTCCTAGCCGATTCACAGTGACCCAGGTCAATTCAACTTCACAAGGCGATCATAGAAAAAGATACCTCAATTCAGAAATAAAAATGAGGCATCTTTTTTATTTACTCGAAAAGGTATTAAGGCCTATGGATCTAAACACCAACTGGATGTGTAGAGAAAGGGGTTAAGTATCGAGCTCTTTTTTAAAGAGAGAGACTAGTCCGATCACGATGGTTAAGGTGCCACTGGCTCTTAACCAGAATGCTGTCTCATGGCAGGCCATGACTTTTTTACAGACGCCAATCCCGATTATTGATTCAAAAGTTACCAAGATGAGCATGATCCCTAAGGCAATGACCATGAAGGGATTCTTTTTATTGGTGATAATGGTATATATTGACTGTACCAATAAGAGTATCGCAATGATGGTGGAGGCTTGGGCAGTATAAAAGCACTTCATATGTACCATATTGCCATTTTTCAATTCCAGTAACCCGTCACAGACCGGCGCCCAAATATAAATTGCTCCTATCACAATCGCAATAATAGCCAGCAATCCATAGGCAAGGTGTTTCTGAGTGAAAAACTTCATTGATATACCTTCTTTCGATTATTTTGAGTTATCTGCTTACCCCTAAATTAGTATCCATCGTCAATGAAGTCAAGTGAAAAATATTTTTTTCTCGTGGGGAAAAAGCGAAAGGTTTTTGAATTTAAAACGTTATATAGGTGAAACAGTTTTTTAAAGAGTATTTAGATAGTTTTAATAACTTATTGAATTGGAATGTGAACGATTTCACAGGATGGAGTGTAATAGGATGTGGTTTATAGCCTGGGAAAATGTTATGCGTCGTAAAGGACAATCCATACTTACAGTTTTAATAACGGGATTAACCGTGTTAACCTTTGTTCTAGCTTTTTCGGTGCTATTTACCTTGCAAGAGGGGTTAAAGCTATCCAATGACCGATTAGGCGCAGATATTATTGTTTTACCTAACAAAAGTAACGCTGATGCCTTCCAAACCATCTTTACGGCCGAGCCCGTTAATATTTATATGAATCAAGATATTACCCAGCAAATTGCTCAAGTCAAGGGGATAGAGCAACTGACTTCGCAGTTCTTTACTCAGACTTTGGATCAGAGCTGCTGTTCGATAGGTGGGGCAACTCGCTTAGTAGGTTACGATCCTGCAACGGATTTTATTTTGAAACCTTGGCTAAATGAACATAACCTTACGAACTTGGAAGATAACCAAATAATAATCGGTGGTAACATTCCTGCTTTCCTTGGTAACCAAGCCTCAGTATTAGGGGGTGTGTTCTCAGTCGTAGGTAACTTATACCCGACGGGAAGTGGGATGGACGAAACACTATTCATGAACATTAATGTTGCCAGGCAGTTAGCCCAAGATAGCCCTTATCTTCTGGGACTATGGAAAAAGGAATCCCCAGAAAAGCTCATTTCAGCCATTTTGATTAAGATCTCCGAGGGATATAAACCGGCTCAAGTGGCAGAAGACATAAATAACTTAGGGCTTGCCGTGGAAGCTGTTGCGACTAGTGAAGTAGTCTCATCCATGAGATCGCAAATACTCATTGTCACGAAGCTAATCCTCGGTTTATGGCTGGCTGTATTCTTTGTTGCCTGCTTGGCTTTAATTGGTCGCTTTAGTGCCCTAGCCCGGGAGAGAAAAAAAGAAATCGGACTCCTTAGAGCAATCGGAGTTCAAAGAACAGAGGTATTCAGGCTGATACTGTTAGAAGCATGGTTAATGGCAGGCGCGGGTGGTATAGCAGGCAGCATCCTTGGCGCCCTTGGAGTTAGTTCGATTTTAACGACACTGAGAAGTTCGATGGGCTTGCCGATGGGTCAGTGGTCCTGGAGCTCTGCCTTAGGGAGCGGTGTGTTAGGAATCTTTGTAGCATTGCTTTTAGGGTTCGTAGGCTCTGTGTATCCGGCTTGGAAAAGTTCGAGACTTGATCCGCAAGAAGCAATTGCCAGGGGGGAGGTAGACTAGATATGAGCCTTTGCAGACTTGAAAAGGTCAGTAAATCCTACAAAATGGGTGAAGTGGTTTGCCCACTCAATGAAGTCTCACTGACGGTTGAAAAGGGTGATTTCCTAGCCATCGAAGGCCCTTCCGGTACAGGCAAAAGCACTTTGTTGTACATCATGTGTGGCTTATTGATGCCTACAGGGGGAGAAGTTTTCTTAAAGGATCATCATCTTAGAAGCTTGTCAGATGCCAAAGTGACTGAGCTGCGAAGAGACCTTGTAGGATTTGTGTTCCAGGAAACTAATCTTTTTCAAGCCTTAACAGTGGAAGGCAATTTACGGTTTGTCCAAAGTGTAGGTAAGGATAGAAAACCG
The DNA here is from genome assembly GCF_000243155.2 of Desulfitobacterium dehalogenans ATCC 51507. Lineage (NCBI taxonomy): Bacteria > Bacillati > Bacillota > Clostridia > Eubacteriales > Desulfitobacteriaceae > Desulfitobacterium > Desulfitobacterium dehalogenans. The sequence goes on from NC_018017.1 coordinate 21,259, forward strand.
GATGAAGCAAAAATTTCTCGCTATTTAGAAGAATTAGGACTGAGTTCAAGGCGAAATTTTCTACCTAACCAACTAAGTGTCGGACAGCGTCGAAGACTGATTGTGGCCAGGGCATTAATCAACGACCCCCAGCTTGTCCTGGCCGATGAGCCGACGAATGACTTGGATGAGATGTGGGCAGGGAAGATTATGTCTCTTTTGGCTGGGGTCGTAGAACGTGGTGGTGCTGTGGTTATGGTTACTCATAATTCCCACTGGGCAGAAAAAGCTAATAAACGCTATCTTATGCAAGAAGGAAGGCTTGTGAAGCATGATCAAGCATAACAAAATAATCCTATTATTGCTTTTAGTAATTTCACTAGCATTGACTGCCTGTGCCCAACCAGTAAGTAAGACAGAACCGGTTCAGAGAGAAAAGATTGCCCAAGCTCCCGCCAAGGATCCTGCTGATGAGCAAAGGGAGATGCCTAAGGAAGCGCTCTATGTCTGCCGATACACAACAAACCAGGTAGCAGTAATAGACTTAGCAACCGGTGAAATAGTCAAGGAAATTCCCGTTGGGGCTAAGCCCATGGCTTTATTAAAGTCGCCGGATGAAAAATATATTTACGTAGCCAATAGCGGCTCCGGTGATGTCTATAGGATAAACACTTCAACTGGAGAGATAGAAGCTAAGATTGCTATTGGTAATCAACCGGTGGCAATGGCGATTAACTCAACCGGCGAAGTCCTCTATGCCCTTGATTATTACTTAAACAGAGTAAGTATTGTTGATTTAAGTATTCGTTCAATGATAGGCTTTTACCCTTTAAATACTTTTGGGTTCGAAGAAAGGATCGAGCCACCAGATTGTTGCAATGATATATTCGGAGAGCCACTGGGTGCCGGCCGCAAGCCCTCAGCTATAGTGCTGGATGAGGCAAAAGGAAAGATTTATGTTGGGAATATGGGTACCTGGGATATCGCAGTTATTGACCTTCAAGAGGAAAAAGAAGTCGCAACCTTTGACGCTACTTTTGGAATTAATGAGATGATTCTTAGCGGCACGGATAACAAATTATATGTTTCTGCCGCCGGTAATGAAATAGATATCAATGATTTTATCTTAAGCATGGAATTGAAAGGGGGTGGTAATGTAGACAAGCTTAAAGTCGGTGGGAAGCCGGTTAGTATTACCTCTTCTGCAGATGACACCGTTTTATATGTGGTTACGGAAGAAGAAGCAAAATGTGTTGGGCTAGACACTGAGTCGGGTCGGGTTATCGATAATTGCCCATTAAGCGGTCAGCCCGGGGATATAGTTCTTTCGAAAGATGGAAGAAAGGCTTATATTGCTAATTTGCTGGAGGGCACCGTTTTTGTAGTAGACACCAGTAACTATACAATTTTGGATACTATTCAGGCCGGTGTGACACCGAAAGCTCTTGTCTATGTCAATCATTAGCACGCTTTTATGTCCAATAATTTTGTCCTAGTAACACAGTAAAAGAAATTAAGGAAAGGGGAATGGTCATGACAACTGAGAATAAAAGAAAAGAAGCCACAAAAATCTCAAGACGTACCTTTATCAAAGGTTCCGGTGCTGCGGCAGCTGCAGTTACTCTTGGTAGTGCGGGAATAGTTGGTACTTGGGCTGATGTCGCAGAAGGAGCTCCGGTAGATCTAACAAATGCTAAAACATTCACTTCCAGCTGTACCATGGAGTGCCTGCACCATAACTTAAAAGGTTATGTAGTAGACGGAAAACTAGTGAAAGTGGAGGCTAATACAGATGATCCTACAAAAGCCTGCTTGAGAGGTTTGAGCCGGGTGCAATGGGTCAATCATCCCGACAGAATCAAAATGCCAATGCTGAGAACCGGTGAAAAAGGTGAGGGCAAATGGAAAGAAATTAGTTGGGACGAAGCCACCGATCTAATCGTAACCAAGATTAAAGAAACTCAAAAGGAACTGGGTAACCAAGGGATAGCCTATAAGGGTGGGTCCGGTAACTTTGGTCAATTAGTCAATCCACTATCAGGTGCGTTTTTTAATTACCTTGGGGGATCTACTCCATTTGTCGGATCTTTATGTTGCCAAGTAGTAACGACGACCATGCCACCCATGCTTGGTTCCCGTTACGAAGATACCAGAGATACCATTCAAGATAGCAAATACATCCTGGTTTGGGGAACAAACCCGGCAGTAACCATGCAATCATACATGTATAGATATATGGACGCTATGAGTAATGGTGCCAGAATGGTTACGATTGATCCGCGCTTTAGTGAGACAGCAGCTAAATCCGACGAGTGGATACCGATTTTGCCGGGTACCGATGCAGCACTCGGTCTAGGTATGTTAAAGATTATTATCGAAGAGAAGTTATATGATCTTGATTTCTTACAGAATCATAGTAGTGTTCATTTCTTGGTAGATAAGGCTACCGGAGATCAGGCTAAAGCAGATGATAACGAAACAAGTTATCTGGTATATGATGAAATTAGCAAAAGCATAGTGGCCCATGATGCAAAAGGAATTTCTCCGGCTCTCAGCGTGGCAAACACCGAAATTTCGGAAAAATATACCACAGTATTTGACCTGATCTATGAAGAGACGAAGATCTGGACCCCAGAAAAGGTTCAAGAAGAGACAGACGTTCCGGCTGAAACCGTGATTCGCCTTGCACATGAATATGCAACCATCAAACCTGCCATGATGATCACCAACATGGGTGGTTTCCAACGTACCGAATACGGATCCTATGCAGTAGGCATTCAATTCTACCTTTCAGTTTTCACGGGTAACTGGGGTAAACCAGGCAATGGTGTTTGTGATGCGGGCGGGGTACAAACTAATCTTAAGATTAATGCTCCCATCAAATCCCCAAAACCTCAAGGCGAGTTCGGATCGATTCCATCACCAAAACTTGGTGAGTATCTTTTAGCCGACAAGCCCAATAAGATCGGCTTCCTCTGGGTAATGACGACAAGCTTAATGACCCAGTTCCCCAATACCAATGCCGTAAAAGCAGCCTTAAAGAAGATTCCTTTCGTGGTAGTCGTGGATAGCTTGATGACTCCTACGGCTTTATATGCGGACCTGATATTGCCCAACACCACCGTATTTGAGTATACAGATTTGTTAGCCAATAACCGCAGCCATTATGTCCAGCTTATGGAAAAGGCGGTTGAACCACCGGGTGAAGCAAAATCCGATTTGGAGATCTTTACTATGTTAGCTAAAAAGTTGGGTTTCGGTGAAGCCTTTGATAAAACTCCGGAAGAGTTGATCGAAGTATGTCTTGAAGGCACAGGCATTACCCTAGAACAGTTGAAGCAAGGGCCAGTGCTGGGGACCCCTGATCCATATATACCCTACAAAGACGGTATATTTAAAACACCGACCCAAAAAGCTGAATTATATATGCCAATGTGGAAGTCAAAAGGCTTTAATCCAGTTGTTACCTACATCAGACCCAACGAATTTATCCACGGGGATAAAGAGTTGGCTGCCAAGTACCCACTGATGGCTGTACAAAGAAAAATCAATCGTACTATTCACTCTACCTTTGGTAACTTACCCTGGATTTTGGAAACCTGCGGTGATAAACCACATGTGCTTATTCATTCGGAAGATGCTGCAGCTCGCGGTATTAATGATGGAGATCGGGTAGTAGCCTTTAATGACCGTGGCGAACACAAATGTGTTGCTATTGTTAAAGACCACATTAAGAAAGGCATCGTAGCTTTGGAAAACGGGTGGTGGGAACAACACGGCGGCAGCAGCAGCTATGTAACAAGTGACTTTGTCGAACCACTTGGTGGTGGCCACAGTTGTAACAATACCTTAGTAGAAATTAGGAAGGAGGCGTAACCCATGGCTAAACAAGTTGGCTTCTATATTAATATGGCAAACTGTTACGGATGCCAAACCTGCATGGTAGCATGTAAATCTGAGCAAAAAACTGCTCCCGGTGTTCAATGGCGTAAAGTCCGTAAATTCGATACCGAAAATCCTGCCTCCCATGCAACTATTTCAATGGGATGCAACCATTGTAAGAACCCGCAGTGTTTGCTTAACTGTCCGGCCGGTGCTTATACCAGATTAGATAATGGCATAGTTTACCAAGATCATAGCAAATGTATCGGCTGTAGGATGTGTGTCATGGCTTGTCCCTATGGTGTCCCTCAGTATGACCCGGAAGAGGGTAAAACCAGTAAATGCAGTTATTGTAAAGAACGTATTGAACAAGGCTTAGAGCCTCGCTGTGTAGAAGCTTGCCCCGGGGGTAACCTGGTTGCCGGCGATATTGAAGAATTAAAGGCTAAATATTCCGGAGTTCAAGAACTACCCATAACACCTTCTGCAAGCATCACAAATCCGGCTATTATCATCAATCCTGCGAAAGCATTTAAAAAATAGAGAGGAGGGCTTTAAATGGGCACATGGGAATTCCCATTAGTATTATTCACTGTTCTTGGTCAATGGGCTATCGGCTTAGCCCTAACTATCACACTAGTAGAATATATGTTTTCCTCAGATTTAGATGAAGCTTCCTTGAAAAAATTAAGGGTGGGCGGTATCTCTGTTTTACCATTAGTAGGTCTAGGTATAATCTTTTCCGTATTCCACTTAGGCCAGCCCCTTAGTGCTATGAAAGCTATTAGCAATCTTGGAGTTTCCAAATTAAGTATGGAGATTCTGGCCTTCGTGATTGTAGGAGTTTTGGCTCTTATCTACAGCTATATGTGGTGGAAAACACCGGCTAGTTCTTCCAAAAAAATAGTGGGTCTACTTCTTAGTGGTGTTGGTTTAATAGCAATAGTAATTTCCAGCAAAGTCTATGCCTTACCTGCTAGATTAGCATGGAATTCTTGGCAAACTACAGCAGCCTTTGTTCTTACAGCTTTACTTTTAGGATCTGTATCTGTAGCTTTCCTTCTAAGTAAGATTGAAGGGGAAGCCGGTCAGAAAGTTAGAAGAACACTGGGTATCTTCGTTATAGCTGCTGTTGTACTTGTGGGTTTGGTACTGGGGTCCTTCGCTCAAACCTATGGTACATCGGCTGAACAATCTGCCGCAGTTGCAGCAACCTTTGCTTCATTTTTCTTCGCTGTGCGCTTAATGATCGGTATTCTACTTCCCATGGTATTTGCAGGAGTATTTATCGCTAACCAAAAATCCAGCAGTACATTTGCTGCTTTAACCCTGGTTGGAGTGGTTCTCGGGGAGGTAACAGGACGTATTCTATTTTATTCTTCTGTAATGGGACAATATCCCTGGTTCTAAAATTTTAAACTAATAATCACTCTAAAAAAATAATAACCAACAACTTTGAAGTAAAAGGCTTTCTTGGTTGTTGGTTATTATTAATTTTTTTGCCCTTTGAATGATTAAAAAAATAATTCTCGGGAGTATAGCTATGATAGGTTTTATTCTGGATTATGTATTTGGTTGGCTAGCAGTTCTAATTGGAATTTTTTTGATCTCGAAGTATTTATTCCGAAAACTAATACCCAAAGTTCAAGGGGAAAAGCGTTCCCGGTTGGTTGAAATTAATAGATATCTAAAGACCCCTCATATAGTCTTAGGCTTTGTCCTTATTGTCATAAGCTTAATTCATGGGGCACATTCTTCTGATCCGGTGCTAAGTGTGAATATCGGCACCTTAAACTGGTTAGTGACGATTGCCTTAGGCATCAGTTGGGTTTGTAAGAATTTAAAAACTAAATGGCTACCTATACATCAAGCTTTAACAATTCTTTTTGTAGTAACCCTCGTTTGGCATATTGTTGATGTCGGAGGTATTAATATTTTTCGAATACTATCCGAAATGAATAGTGATGTTACCTATGAAGCAATGGTAGAAGAGCAGCAAAAGGAAGACAACACCAGTAATAATACAAGTTCTAATCCCGCCCCTAACCAAGCTGATTTACCCTATTATTTTTCTTTTAAAGGGCTAGAGCTGGCCAATGGAACCTATATAACTGAAAGTACCGGTTATAGTCCCGGGTTGAAATTAGAGGTCACCATTGAGGATAATTTCGTCAAGAAGATCAAGATTCTGCAGCATTTTGAGGTGGATTCCAAATACTACAAAGAGGCCATGCTTGTAATTCCGGCTGCAATTTTAAAGCAACAAACTTTAGAGGTTGATGCGATTACCGGTTCGAGCATGACCTCCATAGGCATTATTAAGGGAGTCAGAAAAGCGGTATTGGATTCAATAGAAAAATATAATGAGGAATAAATCGGCGATTAAGCTTTTTTAATAGCACTGCCTACAAGGAGGGGGATTTTAACGTGTTCCCCCTCTTTTGTAGTGTAAAATGCCCGGTTCCAGAACCGAAGTCTCCGATCTCTCCCGCGACGGCCAAGGACTGGAGGGGAATAAAAGATGTACCCTTTGGAGCATTTTCCTAGCTTAAGCACTTTTTTATCTATGGTGTAAGGTTAACTTGACACCATACCGCCGATCTGCTATTTTTAATGTAAGGTGTACCTGACATCATAGCAGGGGGTAATGCCGTGCAAAATAATGTAAAGCGTCTCCGGGAAGAGCGTGGACTAACTCAAAAAGAGCTGGGTGAGCATGTGGGAGTTTCACGACAGGCCATCAATGCCATAGAAACAGGCAAATTTGATCCATCCATTTGGCTGGCGTATGATCTGGCGCAATTCTTTGGTGTAACCATTGAGGCGCTGTTTCTGTTCAAAGAGGAGGATAGGAAATGAAGCATTTTCTCAAAAACCCGGCAGTCAATGCGATAGGATTAAGCCTATTTACCGCCTTCTACGGGTTAATCTTTATTGTTACTTCCGGACATCTTGAATTTGAAAATCTCTTATATTACAACCGGGCAACGGCCATTCATCCCTTTTGGACCGGCTGGAGCAATTTTCTGGCTTCCGGACATCACGCATACATTGCTTATGCCTTAATAGGGATAACCGTACTGGTTGTACTTATGCTGATCTTTCGCCGTCATCACTATGATGAGTACCACACAGCCTACCTTATCCAGTGCCTTGCAGTAGCTGCCATCCTTACACTTGCCGCCATTGCCGGATTTTATCTGATGATATTGAGTGAGCCTAACGGCATTGTCGAAAAGTTTACTCTGTTCATCGTCATACACTGGACAACGGTAGTGCTGGCAGACCTGGTTTATGTGCTGGTATGCAGATGGAGATAGGATATGAGAATCGTACTGATTCAACCTAAAATGAATAAAAGGCCTATGGATACTGATTTGAAGACTCGTATGGCTCCTCCTTTGTCACTGCTTACGCTGATGAGTCTTACACCTGAGGGTCATGAAGTGATCATGGTTAATGAAAATGTGGAGAAAATAGATTATCACTGCGGTGCGGAGATGGTCGGCATCACCATAACTTTGGATGTCATGCCCAGAGCAGCAGAGATTGCGAAAAAATTCCGCCGACTGGGAATACCTGTGGTGGCAGGCGGAATTCACGTTACGAGCAGTTCGGATGAGTGCAGCGGATATTTCGACGCTGTTTGTATCGGCGCTGCCGAGCGGGTATGGGCATCTATGATAGAAGATGCTGCACGGGGCAGGCTTCAGCAGGTTTATCATGACATGGCGGATTTTCGGGGAGATGAGATTGTCCCTCCGGCCTACAACAGAATCGATAAAAGCCGCTACCTCTATACAAACGTTATCACCACAAGCCGCGGCTGTCCCAACCGATGTGACTTCTGCTATAACAGCTGCCAAAACAGGATGTATATCCGTCGCCCTGTCGAGGATGTGCTCAGGGATATCGAATTCCTGGGAACCCGGCATATCCTTTTTATTGATGATAATTTTATCGGTGTGCCTTCCTACACTTGTGAATTACTTAATAAGCTGCGGGGAATGGACCTTAAATGGAGTGCGGCTGTGACCACTAAAATAGCCGACCATCCCGATTTGCTGGATCTAATGGCTGAGACGGGTTGCCAAAGTCTTTTTATCGGCTTTGAATCAATCAATAACTCGTCTTTACATGGGGTAAATAAGGACAATCACTTTGAGAAATATGAAAAGCTTGCCGCAGAAATTCACAGCCGAGGCATTATGATCAATGCCAGCATGGTATTCGGCCTGGACGGGGATGAACCGGATGTTTTTCAGAGAACACTGGATTGGCTGGTAAAGAATAAGATCGAAACCCTGACTTCCCATATTCTCACTCCATACCCCGGCACAGAGCTATATCGCCGAATGAAAGATGAAGGACGAATAACTGATCATGAGCTGTCAAAGTACAATACGGCTCATGTAGTATTTCAACCTAAAGGCATGACAGCGGAGGAATTGTACGAGGGTTACCTTTGGATATACCGGGAGTTTTACTCCTTTCCCAATATATTGCGCCGTATGCCGGAGCATAGAGCACAACGAAAATCTTATCTCTTATTTAATATTTTTTACCGCAAATTAGGCCGGTTCACATCGGCACTGGCGCGGATCGTCCCTATGGGGGCGGTAGGGCGGCTAGCGGCAAGAATCTCCTATAGGGTAAAATGACATGATAGGTCCAGCGGAGAGATAAAGATATCTGATACCCTGAACTCAGCAAATTTTCATTTTGATTAAAAGCTTGTCGAAGCTCTTTTCGGAAAGTATCTCGTTGGTAATAAATTTGCCGTTATAAAAAAGGGCATAGGTGGTAAATGGATTGGGTGCCTTTTGTCCCTGTTCCGTTGTATCAAGTTTAATGGCTTGAACAGCAAACCCTTTTGATGTTAGATGATTTATAAGGATCGGGACATATTTTTCAGTATGGGGACATTGGTTTGTATAATAGATAACCCAGCCTTTATGATCAATAAGGTCGTTTTTCACAAACTCTTTGAATTGGGGAATGTTTGCTTGGGCACTGAAGGGAAGATAGAGCAGTTCATAATAAGGAACCGCTTTATCTGCTATTTTAAAGCCTTTGTATTTCAGATACTTGGGATCAGAGAGAAAGGGCATTTTCTTCTCCGTAGATAAAATAACAATCCCCTCTTTCCCTTTTTCCTTTGAATCATTGATGCAGCGTTCCAGTAATAAATTAGCATATCCCTGACCTTTGTACTGTCCGGAAACCCAGAAGCAATTAATGAACATATAGTTATCGGCCACAATAGGGCACCACGCTTTTTCTGCAGGAATATATTCGATAAAAACTTTTCCACGTACATCTAATTTATCGAAGACCAATCCCTCGGATAAGCGTTTTCTGAGCCAATCTTTTTTTGATGAAACCCCGGATTCTCCTTTTTTATCGGTAATTGCACAGCAAATATGTTCGGAATCCAGATTGTCCAATGTTAATCTTTTAAACTCCATAAATTCCACCTCACTCCCATGGTTAATATTCGTCAGGACTACCCGCTTTCCTTGCTCTTATCGACATTTATTTACCTTATTATGGATTTAATTTCGTTGTTATTTGCATGTGAATCGATTAAAATCTTCTTGAAAGCAATTTCGGGAGGAATTAATGTGGAAAAGAGGTTATTAAAGAAGATTGAGGTGCTTCGTAGAAAATTGTATCGATATGCTACGACACGCAGCTTAGTTGATGATGAGGTCGTAGAGTTAAGTCAAGAGCTGGATCATCTTTTGAATCAATATCAGCGTTTGGATAAGTACAGACAGATGTCTTTTTGGTGATTTTACTGCTTATTCCATTGGCGGAAATATTATTTTATTCGTCTTTTATTGACATGTCTCTAATGTTAGCTTATAATAAGCTTCGTCACCAAATTTCATAGTCTTTTGACAAGACGAACACGGAGAGATGGCTGAGCTGGTCGAAGGCGCTCGCCTGGAAAGCGAGTACATGGGGTTGACCTGTGTCGAGGGTTCGAATCCCTCTCTCTCCGCCATAAGCGCATTTTAGCCAAGTTTGATTCGTTTCGTATTCGACTTTGGCTTTTTATTTTGTTATAATTGATTTGGCCGTGCTAGACGGGGAGGTAGCGGATCCTTGTACTCGCAACCCGCTTTAGCGAGGTGGAACTCCTGCATGAGGGCAGCGTTTGTGGAGCGGCCGGGGCTAATTGTGATGAGGTCTGGGTCTTGCGCAACAGAGCACTTCGAACCGTGTCAGGTCCTGACGGAAGCAGCACTAAGGAGCAAACTCTGTGTGCCGCAAGGTCGCCTAGGCTGAGCAGTGAATCTCGGATTCGTCCGGAAGCGTCTGTTCGAGTAAAGGTGCACGGCCTTAAATATTATCATAAAGGTGGTCTAGTACCATCTTTTTTGCGTAAGGTGGGAGCCCAATGGCTTATTTGGCCTTATACCGCGAATGGAGACCGAAGAATTTTAAAGATATGGTAGGGCAGGAGCATGTCACAAAGACGTTGATGAACGCTCTCGTGCAGAGTAAAGTAGCTCATGCCTACCTTTTAAGTGGACCGAGAGGGACTGGTAAGACCACTACAGCGAAGGTCTTGGCCAAGGCTTTAAATTGTGAGCACCGGGATGGGGTTGAGCCTTGCAATCAATGCCCTTCCTGTCTGAGCATCGATCAAGGAAGCGCGATGGAAGTCTTTGAGATCGATGCAGCTTCCAATCGGGGAATTGATGAAATCCGTGATTTACGGGATAAGGTTCGCTTAAGTGCCGGAGAAAGCAAATATAAGGTTTATATTATTGATGAAGTTCATATGTTGACTACCGAAGCCTTTAACGCCCTTCTCAAGACCCTGGAGGAACCCCCTGAGCGGGTGGTGTTTATTCTGGCTACCACGGAAGTCCATAAAATCCCCTTAACCATTCTTTCCCGGGTTCAACGCTTTGAATTCCATCGGATTTCCTTGGAGCAAATTTACAAACATTTAGATAAAGTATGCCAAACTATAGGTCGGGACGTGGATTCAGAAGCCCTCCAGATTATCGCCCAAAAATCTGAAGGGGGGCTGAGAGATGCTTTGAGCATTTTGGATCAGTGCCTCCTGCTGGATGGGAAGCTGGGAGTGGAGCAGGTCTATCAAGTCCTGGGAATGGTAGGGGAAGAATTCAGCGCCAAACTTGTGGATCACCTCTTGGCTAGAGACTATGCCAAGACCTTAGGTTTTTTAGGGGAAGGCATAAATCAAGGGATGGATCCCAGACAGATTATCCGCGAACTGTTGGATTATCTGCGGCAAGCTTTGCTCTATACTTCAACTCAAGCCTTCCCTCATATTGCGCCCCATCTTAAGGAGCATTTGGCTTTTCAATGCGAAACCATTGGACTCAAAACCCTATTGCAATGGATAGGAATTCTGCTTCAGGGAGAAAGTCAGTTAAAATATGCTGCTAATGCCCGTTTAGCGGCGGAACTTCTTTTGGTTCAAGTGATTTATGACTCCGGGCCCAGTTATGGCAAGGAATCTCCACAAGTTCTGGAACGATTGCAGGAATTAGAGGAGGAGATCAAGAACCTTTCTTCAGGGAAGAGTCGCAAAGAAAGTAAAGTAGAATCACCCAAGAAGGCCGAGGAGAGAAGTTCCGACCTACCGAGTCATAAAAAGCATGTTGAGTCTCCAGTCCAGGATAAACCTGTAAGTACCCAAGAAGGCAAAGATAGTTCTTCCCTGTCCTTTCAGGATGTCCAAGGGCATTGGGGAGAGGTTTTAGAGCAAGTAAGAAAACGCAAAAAATCCACCCATGCTTTTTTGATGGAAGGTAAGCCCGTTGAATTGGATGGAGATACTTTGGTTATCGTATTTAAAGAAGGTTTTTCTTTCCATCGCGATAAGGTCAATCAGAAGGAAAACAGGGAAACAATCGAAGAGGTTCTCGGGAGTCTATTTGGCAAAGCCTATGCTTTGCAAAGTCTGTTGGAAAATGAATATGTAAAAGGCAACAAGGATTCAGATCAAGCTGAGAAATCAAAGGAGAATCCGATGGTCAAAAAAGCAGCTGATTTATTTGGATCGGATTTATTGATTGTTCAAGAAGAATAGTGTAAGGAGTGTAGTTGAAATGGCATTTAAAGGCGGCGGTATGGGGAATATGAGCAATATGCTTAAACAAGCTCAGAAGCTCCAGGAAGAAATGGCGAGAGCTCAAGAGGAGCTTAAGACTCGCACAGTTGAGGCATCTGTAGGCGGGGGCGCCGTTCAGGTTGTGGTCAATGGGAAAAATGAACTGGTAGAGCTGAAGATTAAACCGGAAGCTGTAGACCCTGATGATGTGGAGATGCTGGAGGATTTGGTCAAAGCCGCAGTCAACGAGGGCTTGCGTAAGGTGGAAGAGCTTGTATCCTCAGAAATGGGCAAATTAACCAATGGTTTGAAAATTCCCGGTCTCTTCTAAGTGAGGAACTATGGATTTTTTAAATTATCCTGAACCCCTTGCTGATTTGATTGCGGGTTTATCCCGCTTACCTGGGATTGGACCCAAAACGGCAGGCCGCTTAGCTTTTTATCTTCTGCAGCAACCCCAAGTGGCCGAGAATTTAGCAGAAACCATTATCAAGGCTCAGCAAGAAATCAAGCAGTGCTCTCTATGCTGCAACTATACGGATCATGACCCTTGCTCTATTTGTACCGGGGAGAAAAGGGATGCTTCCCTTCTCTGCATTGTGGAGCAGCCCCGGGATGTGGTTTCTTTAGAGAAAACAAGAGAATTTAAAGGGCTTTATCATGTCTTGCATGGCGTTATATCCCCTTTGGAAGGGATCGGGCCGGAGCAGCTCACGATTCCTAAGCTCTTAGGGCGGTTGGAAGGAATCAAGGAAGTCGTCATGGCCATGAACCCAACGGTAGAAGGAGAAGCTACCGCTATGTACTTATCCAAGCTGCTTAAGCCTTTAGGAATTAAGGTGACGCGTATCGCCCATGGTTTACCGGTGGGCGGAGATCTGGAGTATGCCGATGAAATTACCATTGCTCGTGCTTTAGAAGGCCGTCGCCAGATATAAAGAGTGGTTCTCCAAAAATTAAGGTCAATAGTTCTTCTTTATCCATTTTCTGCATAATGTGGACTAGTAGTGGTAAAGGAGGACTCGTCATGACCTTAATTTTTTTGGCATTATTCATTCTATTGATCGCTTTAGTGGTTAAGAGCAGCTTAGGTCAACCTAATAAGTTCTTAAAGGCTGGGATTCATATCCTGGGGGGAATCGTAGGCTTATGGATCTTTGATTTAGTTTTGAGCGTAGTAGGATTCGGTATTCCCATTAATGTATTTACCATAACTTTGGTCGGCCTTTTGGGATTTCCGGGAGTCGTGGCTTTAGTGGGCCTACAGGTCTTAGGCATTTAAAAAGCTGGGGATTCTATTTTTTTCTACTATATTTAGAAATTATCCAAATTTTAGAGAAGATCTGGTTTTTAAATGTGATTCGTTTCATTTATTGCGAGTTTTTTACAGAATTATGGCTCTAGCTCCATTTTACGTCTTGACGGATTTATCCGGCTGAGAGTATACTGATACTGACTGCAGGGGACGTTTCGGTCTAGGTACCGAAATAGTTCCCTCAATGCATTTTTATAGAATTTTTGCGAAAATTTAATCATTTAGATCCCGAAATTTTAAAAATTCTAAATAACACTTGATTGATACTTGCTATTTATTAATAGTAATTTTATTTATATGTCTAATATAAGAATAATCCTTTTTTTCTTATATTTATTCATTCTTTTTGTATGGGCAAGGTTTGGGTGAAAAAAGAATTTCTTTTCTAACCCTTTTATTAAATTATCTTTTTAGGAGGATGTACCAAATGGCAAAAATGAAGACAATGGATGGTAACGAAGCTGCTGCACTGGCGTCGTATGCGTTTACAGAAGTAGCAACCATCTTCCCGATCACTCCCTCTTCAACCATGGCTGAATTGGTAGATGAATGGGCTGCCCATAACAAGAAAAATATTTTTGGTCAACCTGTCAAAGTTGTTGAGATGCAATCTGAAGCAGGAGCTGCCGGTGCAGTTCACGGGTCCCTCCAGGCTGGTGCTCTTACCACCACCTACACAGCTTCTCAAGGTTTGCTCTTAATGATTCCGAATATGTATAAAATCGCCGGCGAGCTTTTGCCCAGCGTATTCCATGTTAGTGCTCGTGCTTTAGCTACTCATGCGCTTTCCATTTTCGGTGATCATCAGGATGTTATGTCCGTACGGGCTACCGGTTTTGCTCAATTGTCTTCACATAATGTTCAGGAAGCTTTAGACCTCGGCTTTATTGCCCATTTAGCCACAATCAAAGCCAAAGTTCCTTTCCTTCACTTCTTTGATGGATTCCGTACATCCCATGAAATTCAAAAAATCGAAGTGACAGATTATGATGATGTGGCAAAACTCTTAGACCGTGATGCTCTTCAAGCTTTCCGGGATAATGCTTTGAACCCTGAGCGTCCTGTTCTCCGTGGTACTGCCCAAAACCCGGATGTCTATTTCCAAGGCCGTGAAGTATCGAATCGTTATTATGATGCTGTTCCTGATATTGTAGCCCATTATATGGACGAATATGCTAAGATCACCGGCCGTGAATACCATCCATTCCAATACTATGGTGCTGAAGATGCTGAGCGTGTGATCATCGCCATGGGTTCTGTCTGTGATACAATTGAAGAAACTGTGGATTATTTAGTAGCACAAGGTGAAAAAGTGGGCGTGGTTAAGGTTCACCTCTTCCGTCCTTTCTCTACCAAATATCTGTTCAAGGTTCTTCCTAAGACCGTTAAAACTATCGCAGTTCTTGACCGGACCAAAGAGCCTGGCTCCACCGGTGAACCTCTCTATCTGGATGTTAAAGATTCCTTCTACAACCATGAATTAAAGCCTGTTATCGTGGGCGGACGTTATGGTTTAGGTTCTAAAGATACGACTCCTTCCCAAGTACTGGCTGTTTACAAGAATCTTGCCCAAGCTGAGCCTAAGAATGACTTCACCATCGGTATCGTGGACGATGTAACCTTCAAATCTTTACCGGAAGATGAAATCATCAACACTGCTCCTGAAGGCACTATTGCTTGTAAATTCTGGGGATTAGGCTCTGACGGTACCGTTGGCGCCAACAAACAAGCGATTAAAATTATTGGTGACCACACCACTATGTACGCTCAAGCTTATTTCCAATACGATTCGAAGAAATCCGGTGGTATCACCATTTCCCACGTTCGTTTTGGTAAAAAACCCATTAAATCCCCTTACTATGTATCCGATGCTAACTATGTTGCCTGCCATAACCAAGCTTATGTTGGTCAATATGATCTGACCAAAGGTCTGAAGAAAGGCGGCTCTTTCGTCCTGAATTGCCAATGGAAGCCTGAAGAATTGGAAGAAAAGCTTCCTGCTTCTATGAAGAAATTCATTGCTAAAAATGATATTAAACTCTACATTATTGATGCAGTCTCTATCGCTCGGGAAATCGGCTTAGGTTCCCGCATTAATATGATCATGCAATCTGCTTTCTTCAAGCTTGCTAATGTTATTCCTGTAGAAGAAGCGATCGGCTATCTCAAGGAATCCGTAGTCAAAACTTATGGTCGAAAAGGCCAAAACATTGTTGATATGAACAATGCTGCTATTGATCGTGGAGTGGATTCCCTGGTCAAGATTGATGTTCCTGCATCCTGGGCTGATGCTGCCGATGCACAAGCTGAAGCCGCTGCCACTGTGGATCTTCCTGATTATGTGGCTAACATCCAAAATGTCATGAATGCTCAAGAAGGAGACAGCCTTCCTGTCAGCGCTTTCGTAGGCCGTGAAGACGGAACGGTACCTGTAGGAACTACCGCTTACGAAAAACGCGGTATTGCTGTGGTTGTGCCTGAATGGGATGTTGAAAAGTGTATTCAATGTAACCAATGCTCTTATGTATGTCCTCATGCGGCTATCCGCCCATTCTTGCTGAATGAAGAAGAAGTTGCCAATGCTCCCGAAGGCTTCGTGACCAAGAAAGCCCTCGGTAAAGAAGCTGAAGGCCTCCAACTTCGCGTTCAAGTGAGCCCGCTGGATTGCACAGGCTGCGGAAACTGCGCCGAAGTATGCCCAGCTAAAGGCAAGGCCTTGGTCATGAAGGATTCGGCTGAACAGACTGCCGAGCAGGCCGGTAATTGGGAATATGCGCTGACCGTATCCAACAAAGCCGAGCGCTTTGATATTACTACCGTCAAAGGCAGCCAATTTGCACAACCTCTCCTCGAGTTCAACGGCGCTTGCCCAGGATGCGGAGAAACAGCTTATGTTAAGCTCCTCACCCAACTTTATGGAGATCGCATGATGATTGCCAACGCTACCGGATGTAGCTCCATCTGGGGTGGTAGTGCTCCTTCCGTACCGTATACTGTCAATGCTAAGGGACAAGGTCCTACCTGGGCTAACTCCCTCTTTGAGGACAATGCTGAGTTTGGTTACGGTATGTATCTTGGCGTTCGTCAACAACGGGAAAAACTGGTTCTGTTGATGCAAGAAGCTTGCGAAACTGAAATCAGCGGCGACATGAAGGAAGCTTTCCAAGAGTGGATCGCCGGTATGGATGATGCAGATGCTTCTAAAGCTGCAACGGTTAAGGTTCGTGCGGCTCTGGACGCTTACGAAGGCGATAGCGCTTTGATTGCCGATATTAAAGGCAGAAAAGATCATCTTGTTAAGAAATCCCAATGGATCGTCGGTGGAGACGGTTGGGCTTATGATATCGGTTATGGTGGTTTAGACCATGTCTTAGCTTCCGGAGACGATGTCAATATCCTGGTTATGGACACTGAAGTGTACTCCAATACCGGTGGTCAATCTTCCAAGGCTACACCTCGTGCCGCTGTTGCTAAGTTCGCGGCTGCTGGTAAGAAGATCCGCAAGAAAGACCTGGGTATGATGGCTATGAGCTATGGCTATATCTATGTAGCTCAAGTAGCTCTTGGCGCTAATATGGCTCAAACCATTAAAGCGATGAAAGAGGCAGAAGCTTACAAAGGACCTTCCATCATCATTGCTTATGCTCCTTGCATCAACCATGGACTGAAGTCCGGTATGTCGAAGAGCGTTACCGAAGCGAAGAAAGCTGTAGAGGCCGGTTACTGGCATCTCTATCGCTTCAACCCCGATCTTGAAGATCAAGGTAAAAATCCTTTCACCCTCGATTCCAAAGAACCTACAGCTTCCTTCCGTGACTTCCTCATGGGCGAAGTTCGTTACACCTCCTTGATTAACACCTTCCCGGAAACTGCAGAAGAACTCTTTGAAGGTGCCGAGAAATATGCGAAGGTTCGCTTGGATTCCTACAAACGCTTAGCAAGTTACAAATACGAATAAGATTCATGCTATATGGCAAAAAGAGCGGGCTGGTCCCGCTCTTTTTTGATTGATCGGAAAGTATAAGTTTTTAGGGTCTCCCTTTACTTGCACGTTGGTATGATAAAGTATCAGTTTATGGATTTACCTTGCCGAATCTTGAGAAGGTCAGTCCCTTGTACGTATATGTAGTCTAGACTACTTTTTCTATATGTTATTTTAGTAGTGTATGGGATTTTTTTCACGTATAAGGAGGTTTTTATAATGGATAGTGAAAAGGAAAATACTCTAGATCAAAAGGAGGAGAAGCGAAGCGTTGGAATAAGTCGTAGGAACTTCTTTAAGGCATCAGGAATTGCGGCTGGAGTAGCTGCTCTGGGGTTGGTCACTAAGAGTCAGCCGGTTTATGCTGGACAGGAGTCAGAATCTGCAATAGTCAATTTTGCAGTCCAAGAAGTCGATCAGTCACCTTATAATTTGCCCCCGTTTGCCAACGCAGAAAATTTAAAGCGTTATGAACTGGGCAAAAATGCCTTCTACAGTAAGGAATTATCAATGGACAAGTTTGGAGGCAACCCTTGGCATATTGAGGCAGAAAAATATATCGTGAAGTTTATTAAAGAAGGCGTTCCTGGTTATTCACTTATGGACAATGCCTTTTATGATGCTGCTTGGGCTAGTTACAAAGGAACACCGCTCTTTTCTTGGGAGCCTCTGGGAGTTAGCAATATAAAAAGAGCTGAAACGGTAGGTAAATGGGAAGCTACCCCGGAGCAAAACAATCGATATATAAAAAAGGTTGCTAATGAATATGGGTCTGGAGACACGGGAGTCGCTGTTTTAAATGAGCAATGGTTCTTAAGCCAAGATGAAAAAGGTAAACCATACGTTTTCTCTACAGAGCATAGCAAGCCTACGATTACTGAAGAAGCCTACTATATCCCCAAAACCATGAATAGAGTCATTGTTATGTTGGCGCCTATGAATCCAAACATGTTAAAGTATGCACCGACGACTTTATCAGAGGCTACCGTAGGAACCGAGTACTCTCAGATGGCTGAAAGCGCAGGTAAGATGGCCGAATTTATTAGGGGCCTAGGTTATAATGCAATCCCTATGGGGAATGACGCTTCCTTAAGTGTACCTATAGCTATTGATGCTGGTCTTGGAGAGTTGGGCCGTCATGGACTTCTGGTACATCCGGAATATGGTAGTTCAGTTCGGATATCTAAAGTATTGACGGATCTTCCTATTGCACCTGATAAACCGATCAGTTTTGGAGCCGCAGAGTTTTGCCGCACATGTATGAAATGCGCTGAGGCCTGCCCTTCTGAGTCTATATCCAAAGACAAAGATCCCTCAGATAAAGTCGCTTGCGCCTCTAACAACCCAGGTATGAAAAAATGGTATGTTAATACATGGACATGCCTGAATCAATGGGTGGAAAATGGAGGGGGATGTAATATCTGTCTATCTGCTTGTCCTTACAATAAACCAAAAACCTGGATTCATGATGTAGTAAAAGGAGTTTCAGCTAAGACAACTGTATTTAATAGTACTTTTGCTACGCTAGATGATGCACTAGGATATGGTACTCATGATAAGAATCCAAAGGAATTTTGGGATTCCGATAAAAATGTCCCTAAATGGTGGTAAGGAGGGTACTATAATGATAGTGTTAACATGGTTAATAGGTATTTTAACAGGGATTGGTTCTTTGGCACTTTACCAAAACATTAAAGCTGGAAAATTAAGTGTGAAAGCATATCAATGGGTTATCATAGCAATATGGTATTTGTCAGGCCTTTTTGTTCTGGGATTTATCGGAACCAGTCTTGCTGAAGGAGAACCTCAAGCTGCCGGAATGGCAACACTGATTTTCGGGGGATTGTTCCTGATTTTCTCCATTTTGGTCTACAGATTTGTCTTTTACAAGCCGGTTCCCGGTACAAGTAAGAATACGCCAAAAGAGGCAGTTTAAAAAAATAAGGGAGGACCAATCGTTGGTCTTCCCCTGTATTGTTTTACAGCTTGTAAGTTCGAATCTTGAAACATATAATATGTGCTTTTTGGTGCTAAAATAGATATTAACAATCCTTTAAAGAGTACATTTGCAGTAATGAAAGGTCATTGATCGTGTACTGATTGCCTCTTACATCAAGCAATCCCATTAGCTTTAAGTTTTTAATTATCTTAACGGTTGTAATCCTATTGATCCCCAGCATATCGCTGATAAATTGCTGACTGGTTCGGAACGTGATTTTAGGATTATCCTTGTCCATTTTGCCTTCATAAAAAGCCAACTCTATAAGGAGATCACATACCCGTGTCTCAGCATCTTTAAAACAAGTATCTTCAAGTTGAGCCACTAAGTTTCTCGCTTTTTTACTTAATGAAGAAAGGATATATAAATTAAATTCCGGATATTTACGCAAGGCCTCCTGGAGATCCGATAAGGTAAGATGTAGTAGCTCTAAATCTTCGATGGCTTCTACGTAAAATCCAGTCTCCCCTTTTTCAAAGATAGAGAAATCTCCTACAATATCACCAGATTGAAGGATAAACAGGATTTTTTCGCGTCCTTCCTCAGACATGACGTATTGCTTGGCTTTACCGCTTAATAAGAAGTAAACATCTTCAACCTGATCATCAGCATAAATTAGAATTTCCCCTTGGTTATATCTTATTTTCTTACCCACATGTTGGAAAAAGGCTGGCACCCTATTGGAATCTATATAAGGAAAGTGATTAGGCTTAGCTTCCATATTGGTCAACACCTCGCTTTCCAAAAAAAATCTTCATTATAATTTTACCATATTCTCACCAAAATTTCAGGTGAACCCTAAGTTGGTTATTTCCTTTGGAGATGGGAGGGATTTCTGATGATCATAGAGCATAGTAAGGCGCCCATAGTATTGGCAAAAGATTTTAGGCGAATGCAGCAAAAGGAGATAGTCACCATTCGTGGATTTTGGGATTCGCAAGTCATTCCAATTCGGCAGCGAATAAGGGAAAATAAATACAAACAAGGTGACGGTTCAGAAGGATTTACAGTGATTGATAGAGCACTGAATATCGCTGCCTGGTCAACCTGTTATGAATATGCTCCGAAAAATGAATACGGCTGCGCGAATTCCGGTTTGTATGCCTGGGATGAAGAAAAGAGTCGTCAGAAGGCAACCTTTACTGATTTAAAGGAGGCTTCCCTGATCGTCAAGGATGCTGCTAGGTTCCTGGGTGCGAGTTTGGTGGGTATAGCTGAATACGATCAAAAATGGGTATATTCCACTTGGTACGATTTTTCTACAAAAGAAAGTATTCCTGCCGAGTTTCCGTTTCCAGTTAAGAGTGTTATCGTCATAGCGGTAGACACTGATTATAGGGGATGCCTTACGTCACCCTCCTTAATTTCCAGTGCTGCCACAGGACTTGGCTATTCTAAAATGGCAGAAACAGCTAGAAAAATGGCAACATTCATTCGTATGCTTGGCTATAATGCTATTCCCAGTGGGAATGATACCGCCATAAGCATTCCTCTTGCAATACAGGCAGGACTCGGTGAATTGGGCCGAAATGGAATGCTCATTACCCCAGAATATGGCCCGAGAGTAAGACTTCTAAAAGTATTGACAGATATGCCCTTGCAACCAGATAAACCCATCACTTTTGGAGTGAGTCAGTTCTGCATGAAGTGCAAAAAGTGTGCTTATTCTTGTCCAACGGGTGCTATTCCCTTAGATTCCAAGCCTACAATGTACGGGGACTCTATGTCTAATTGCGATGGGGTATTAAAGTGGTATACCGATCCTGAAAGATGCTATAAATTTTGGGCACTAAACGGAGCAGAGTGCAGTAATTGTATAGCTTGTTGCCCATATAATAAATGGTCCAGCTGGCATCATGGTTTAACCCAGAGATTGAAAGAATCCATAAGGGACAAGCCCTCCGTGAAGAAGGCTGAGAAGAACGATAGTGGCATAGAGAAGAACACTGTTCCATCAGAGCCAGGAACTTCAATGGCGGACCAATCTTCAAAAAAACGAGAATACAACATAGTTGATTATGCCATCTGTAAAGCAGCAGCGGCAATTAGTGATTATACAGCAAAAGATAACTGCTTCGTAATTCATGAACAAGATTTATGTGAATGGAGTAGCAAACACAATCAGAGTAAGATGAAATTTCAAGACGCTACACAAGCTTCCTTTATAGTAAAAAGAGCCGCCATGTTTTTAGGTGCTAACCTAGTCGGCATAGCCGATTATGACAAGCGATACATGCATAGTGGCTTATCCTTCGAGCCTAAAAGTGTGATTGTAATGGGCTTCGTCATGAAAGATGAAACCCGCTATATAAACTCTTCGATAATAGCTACCGCTTCAACGGGCCTTGGCCATTCTCAAATGGCAGGAACTGAAAAAAAAGTCGCAACATTTATTAGGGAATTAGGCTTCAAGGCTAAACCCTGCGGCGATGAAACTGTACCCAGTATTCCTTTAGCAATAATGGCTGGATTAGGTGAATGCGGTAGAAATGGACTACTGGTTACCAAGGAGTATGGGCCAAGAGTTCAGTTGTGTAAGATATTTACGGATCTGGATTTAGAACCCGACATACCAATAGCTTTTGGATTGAAAGATTTTTGTGTTTCCTGTGCCATCTGCTCCGAGGTATGTCCGGCTCATGCTATTTCTAGTTCTTCGAATGGTTCTGAATTTGATAAGAGCGTCGATACCGAAAAATGCTATCGATACTGTGTTGAGAATAATACAAAATGTTATAAGTGTATTATTTCTTGTCCCTACAATAAGTACACAAGTTGGGCTGATGAGCTAACTGAATCTATGGCAAATCTGTCTATGGTTTCCTCAAAAAATAAGCCGGAGCCAGCACTTGGTTTCAAAAAATATATTATTAATGAAAATATTTTAAAAACTTGGTGGAAGAAGGAATAAGTTTTAATATTCGCTAAGGAGAAAAAGGTTTAGAATGAAAAAAAAGTATTTGCTATTTATGTCGTTGTTAATTCTTGCTGCCAGTGTAATAGTTTATAAAGTACAGGCAGGTGGAGATTACCTGCCCAAGATGAGAGAAATGGCTGGACAGGGAAGTGAAGTAAAGCAACTCGCAGGAGAGATCTATGAAGCTTCACAACAGGGAGAGATTATTGGTTACTTCAATTTGCAAAGTGCAATTGGCTATGCCGGTCCTGTGGATGTTTTGGTTTTCATCGACAAAGAGGGTCAGCTTAAAAAGCTGGAGATTGTTCAGCAGACTGAGACTCCTTCATTTTTTAATAAAGTTATGTCTGTAGGATTCGTGGATAATATCCTTGGTAAAAAAGCAAATAGCCAATTTGAACTTGGTCAGGATTTAGATGGCGTAACCAATGCCACGTTTACTTCCAGGGCAATAGCCGAAGCGGTACGCAAGGCTTCTCATACGATAGCAATGACTCAATTAAATATGGAGGTACCGCAGACAACTAGTTTGAAACTATCCTTAGAGCATTATTTGCTTTTGGGACTCCTTTTTGCAGTGTTTTTGTTTCAAAAATTCAAACTGAATAAATTAAGGAATGTAACTCTTATCGCTGGTTTCCTCTTAATAGGTTATTGGCAGAAGGCACTTCTTACGTTAGGTAATATTGCCTCAGTAATCTCCGGGAATATATCTTGGCAGAATATGCCTTTCTGGTTAATCTTGCTTATTGGAGTGTTCGCTCTGATCCTCATTACTGGACGCAATCTTTATTGTTATTGGATATGTCCCTATGGAGCTCTGTCTGAATTGTTGGGGGCGTTCGGGAGGTTTAGCCGAACGAGTTACAAGCCCTGTGAAAGAAGTATAAAAAGATTTAAACATCTACGTTTATTCTTAGCTTGGATTGCTTTAGTATTTGCTTTTTTGATGATGAACCCGAGTATCAGCAGCTACGAGATCTTTGCTCCGCTTTTTGCTTGGGAGGGAACTGCAGTCCAGTGGTTAATGCTGCCGGTTATGCTGTTTGCCGGAGTATTCATCTTGCGGATCTGGTGCCGGTTCTTTTGCCCAGTAGGAGGAATTTTGGACTTTTTAGTAACTTGTAGAAGGAGTTGTGTTCAATGGATAGACAGCAAGGTAATGAAAAACAAGTTGAGTCAAAAACAATTGAGACAAATTCAGTTGGAACCCGGCCATCAGGAAAAAGCTTAATCTTTGATGGATTTGTCATGTTCTGTACCATACTCATTCTTATAGCTCTACTCCAGAATGCGGAGCTTTTGTAGACATTAACCGATTATAACTTATCCTACACCGCTCATTAACTTCAGGTATGGAATTTATTCGAAGACAAAATGTCCCAGGGAGTCTGGACCGGAGCTCTTTTCAGAAGAATAATTCTTTCTAAGCGGAGTTAAACTATCAGAAATTGTATATGAAAAAGGCTTCTATAAGGAAGGAAGATGGGCATGGAGCGGGAGGATCTGATACGAAGGCTGAATTGGTTCTACAGCTTAGAGGTGAACCAAGTGGAAGTGTATAAGGCGCAAAGCAAGCAGTTTAAAGATCACTATGCAGGGCAAGTCTTTGAGAGAGTGGTCTCGATAGAACAATCCCATGTAGATAATGTGGCCGGCCGCATTATGAGTTTAGGGGGCAACCCTACACTATTAGGAGAAGTGGCTTCTCCCATCATCGGCATGTCCTTAGGTAATTTAATGTCTTTAACCGGTCTGGAGAGGGCTCTTCAGCTGAATATTGAGCTGGAAAGAAAGGCCATGAGTGATTATAAGAAATTGATTAAAGATTTGGTCGCAGGGGGAGAAGACCCAGGCGGGGAATTCTGTACTCAGCTGAAGCATAATTTCATTGATGAACATCTGCATGCGGCGCTATTCGATACCCTAAGGGAAAACTTAATGGAGGACAAGATTGGAGGAATATAAGACTCTTGCATGAAAATTATTGAATTTAAACTAGGGGAGATAGAACCTGTTTGTTGAGAAGGG
Source organism: Desulfitobacterium dehalogenans ATCC 51507 (assembly GCF_000243155.2). Taxonomy (NCBI): domain Bacteria; kingdom Bacillati; phylum Bacillota; class Clostridia; order Eubacteriales; family Desulfitobacteriaceae; genus Desulfitobacterium; species Desulfitobacterium dehalogenans. The sequence continues at coordinate 45,462 of NC_018017.1, forward strand.
GTTCTATCTCCTTTTTCAAATGCTGCATTCGTGTATAAGGGAAAAGCTTTTCGAGGACAATAAGGACATGAGGAGGGGGTGGTATTATTGTCAAAAAGTTTTTTTACCGTAATAAAGGAGCTAACTCAGCGTCCTTATAAGAAAAAAATACGACCTGTCCAGAGGACTCCCATAGATCAAGAATGGGATAAGCCCATTTCTTTTGCACGGATTGAAGAAGAATTATCCAAAAGCAGTGATATAATTTTTCGGAAGTTCATTTTGCGGGTTAAAGAGGAAATACCCTGTGTGCTTGGGGTAGTCGATGGCTTAGTTGATAAAAATATATTGGATGCTTATGTACTGCGGGCGCTCATGGTCGAGGCCGTCGATGATCCTCTCTTTCAAGCAATGACTTTTGAACATGTCCTTGATGGATTGCTGGATCTGTTTACCCCGACGAATGAAGTGAAGAAGATAAGCCACTTGGGGGAAGCCATTGATGCTATGTTATCCGGGGATGCAGTTCTTTTCCTTGAGGAAGGCCAAGAGGCTATTGTGATTAGTGCCCGTGGCTGGGCAAATCGAGGAGTAAATGTTCCTCTGAATGAATCCTCCATCCGTGGACCTAAGGAAGGGTTCAATGAAACACTACGAACCAACACCTCCTTGCTGAGAAGGCGAATTAAACATCCGTCACTGCGGCTGGTCTCCATGAAAATTGGGGATCTTTCGAAAACGGACGTGGTGATTGCCTATATCGAGAATATGGCCAATATGGACGTGGTTTCGGAGGTTCTTAGACGACTGAGTCGTATCCAAATCGACGGTATAGTTTCGGGAGACATGCTGGAGGAATTGATTGAGGATCATCCTTATTCTCCCTTCCCTCAGGTCTCTAATACGGAGCGTCCTGACATCGTGGCTTCCGACCTTTTGGAGGGGCGAGTTGCCATTATGGTGGATGGCACTCCTTCCGCTCTGATCGTTCCGGTTACCTTACCCATCTTTATGCAAGTCAATGATGACTATTATCAAAGAGCGATGATTGTTATTATTGTACGTACGATAAGATATTGGGGGGCATTTATAGCGCTTTTGGCTCCTAGCCTTTATATTGCCGTAACCACCTTTCATCAGGAAGTGCTGCCCACGACCTTGGTCTTGAGTATTGCAGCCAATCGTGAAGCGGTTCCTTTTTCTGCTCTTGGGGAGGCATTGCTCATGCTCCTTGCCCTGGAGATCCTTCAAGAGGGGGGACTGCGGCTCCCGAAGCCCATCGGACAGACGATTGGGATCGTCGGGGCTTTGATCATAGGAGACGCAGCTGTTAAGGCTGGTCTGATCAGCCCTATCATGGTTATTGTTATCGGTCTTACAGCAGTTTCCAGCTATACTATTCCCTACTACGACCTGGCGATTGCCATCCGTCTGATTCGGGTTCCCCTGATGATTTTGTCGGGAACGATGGGCTTTTTCGGCCTAGGAATCGGGCTCTACCTTACTATAATCCATTTGCTTGGGTTGCGGTCCTTTGGTACTCCTTACCTTAGTCCTATTGCCCCGTTTAAACTCCGTGCCTTTCTTCAAGATACTTTCGTCAGGGCACCCTGGTGGGCTTCCGGTGATGTACCGGATTTAGTAGATGTTCACGATACTAAGTCAGGGAGGAAAAAATAAGTGGAACGCATATCCACCCATCAATTTACTATATTAAGTGCTGCAGTCATACTGGGGACAACTTATATGGTTGCTGGGTCAATGACGGCGGGAGCAGCAGGAAGGGATGGCTGGATGGCTATCCTGTTCGGGTTTGCGCTGGGGATCCCCCTGGCCTTCATGGTTTTTTCCTTGATGCCCAAATACCCTAATATGAATTTAATAGAGATATCAGAGAAGGTTCTGGGGAAATGGCTCGGTAAGGGGTTGGGGCTTCTCTACAGCGCTGTTATGATCTACTTTGGCGCAATCCTATTAGGTCAGGGAGTGGATATGTATAACCGCAGTGTTCTTCCCCTGATGCCTCAATATGTAGTGATTTTAGGAACCTTCCTTCTTGTTGCCTACCTCTATTTTAGTGGAATAGAGGTCTTAAGCCGCTTTTCAGAAGTTGTATTTCCTTTTGTTTGTTTATCCTTAGTTTTTATAGCATTATCCAGCATCCCTCGCTTTGAGAGAGGGGAGCTTTTTCCCATTCTAGACAATGGAGTCACGCCCTTGATTGAGGCCACGCTGAGAGTCGCGCCTTGGCCTATGGAATATATTCTTTTTTTAGCAGGGCTGTTACCCTTTTTGCCGCGTAAGGCAAATGATTTAAAAGTATTAAAAAAGGGTGTCCTCAAAGCCTTTTTGATGGTTATTTTGTTAAACACATTGATGGTTATGGTTCAAATCATGACCTTTGGTCCTTTTGAAACGGCCCGCCTTACCTATGGCCTTTTGGTTCTTGGGAACATGATCGAGATCTCCCGGACCATAACCGGAGTTGAGGTGATTTTTACTCTAATCTGGACGGGCGCCTTAACTTTAAAAGTTACAGCTTTGTTTTTTGCAGGAGTATGGGGTATACGAAGTGTTTTTGGCATAAAAAGCCGTAAAGTGGGTGTTGTTTTAGGAATTATTTATGTGCTGGTCCCTTTATATGCTTTTACCGGTATCAATGTAGTAGTGGAAATACAGTTAGTAGATGACTATTTAATTCTTCCCTTTACAGTTATATGGGTAGCATTAGTATGGGGGGTGGATCGATGGAAGCGTCGCAAGAAAAGTCTCTCAATTTAAAGCTTTCCGTCGTACTGCTCCTTATTATCAGTATTCTGTTCCTCGGAGGATGCGGTGGGAAGCGTGAAGCCGATGAACTGGCCTATGTGCTGGGTATAGGTATTGATAAAGGAAAGGAAGAGGGGACCTATCTCGTTACCATGCAGACCGCTCAACCTAAAGCGAGCGGAGGTGGGGCCGCAGAGCTTGACAATTGGACAATCAGTGTGGAAACTCCGAGTCTGGCCACAACGACAGAACGGGTGGCTGAAGCTTTTGACAAACAGCCTTTTGCAGGAACAGTGCGGGTCATTGTCATTGGCGAAGATCTTGCTAAATCAGGGATCAATGAGGCTTTAGATTATTTCCAACGCTTTTATGAGTTTCGGAGGACGGTCTATCTTGTCGTCGCCAAAGGAAAAGCTAAAGACATCATGGAGACAGAGCTCCGCACAAGACAGATTCCCAGCTTAAGTTTATTCGATACCATCGAGGGGCAAAAAAGGCAGTCGGTTTTTCCTATAACTCGTTTAGGGCATTATCTGACGGTTTTAGGGCGGGAAAGCCAGAATCCTCTTATTCCTCTGGTTGAGAGTATCAAATCGGGGGAGCATGGATTATTCTATCCTGATGAAGGAGCGCAAGAAATCCTCATTCATGAATCGGCAGTATTTGATGGCGGAAAATTACTGGCGACTCTTAACGACCAAGAAACAAAGGGTTATCTCTGGCTGGATGACGAGATTCAAAGCCGGATTCTTGAGAAGGGAGATGGAAATGGTCTCAAAGTGACGGCCTGGGTCTTGAGCTCTAAAACAAAGTATAAGGTCGAAAACATCGAGGGTAAAATGGGGATTCGATTCATAATTAAGGCCGAGGTTGCAATCAATGAAATCATGGGGACGCATGAACAAATGAATACCAAACGTTGGCAGCAATTTGCTGAAGAATTAAAACCCCTATTGGTTCAGGCAATTCAGGAAGAATGCGAAGCGGCTGTGGCGAAAAGCGAAAAGCTTAAGCTGGATTTTATCGGGATTGGACGAAAGATAGAAATTAAAAAACCAAAGTACTGGAAAGAAATCAAGGGGAGTTGGCCCCAAGGGGTTGCAGATATTCCGGTAGCTTATGATATCGAGGTTTGTATTAAGCATGCGGGGCTGGCTCGCAATTCACCGGTAAGCCCTCAAGAAAATGGAGCGAGTGGAGGCTCCCATACTCTTCAATAGGTGCTTCAATGGAAATATTATGATATAATGATGTGTATTACCTTTGTCAACCCTGGAGGAGAGAATGTGTTGTATTTAGGCCATAAATTGTTGCAGTATGAGGCTCAAAGGCTGATTTCCTTTCATACTCCAGGACATAAAGGGAAATCGGAATTTTTTACGGATTTGCATTTTCCCGGTCAGGATCTTACAGAACTGCCGGGCTTGGATATGCTGCACTCCCCCGAAGGAGTGATTGCTCAGGCTCAAGCCCGGGCTGCCGCTGTGTATCAAAGTGATGCCAGTTTTTACTTAATCAATGGGGCAACAGTGGGCAACCAAGGGATGTTCATGGCTTTGGCCGGTACCGGGAAGCGAGGGGAGAGCCTTCAGGGATCCAGGGTTTTGGTGGAGAGGCAATCCCACCGCTCCGTGTTGTCGGCCTTGGTGTTATCAGGATGTGAACCGGAATATATTCCCAGTGTGATTCATCCGGAATTCAGACTGCCCTTGGGATTAAAATCCATAGATGAAGTGGATTTGGGTGAATTTCTCGGGGTTCATCTGACTTATCCCAGTTATTATGGAACATTGCCGGATTTAGAAAAGATAGCAGCCCAGAGAGATGGCCAGGCTCCTCAAGTGAGTATTTTGGTGGACCAGGCTCATGGTTCCCATTATTTACATGAACTCTTCCCCAAGGGGGCCCTGGAATATGGGGCGGATCTGGTGCTGTGCAGCACTCATAAAACCTTAAGCGCCTTGACTCAAGCAGCTATGCTTCATGTAAAGGGATCGCGGGTTCCCCTGTCCGCTATTAAGAAGGCTCTTGAACTTCTGCAATCTTCCAGCCCTAGCTATCTATTGATGGCCTCCCTGGAAAGGGCTGTCGAGCATGCTTTAGAAAGCAGACGCTGGGAGCTGCTTTACGAAGCGGTACAGGAACTCCATCGCCGTGCAGGTGGGTTTTTACGGATATTAAACCCTCAGGATGTGGGGACTTACGGGATTGCCAAACTGGATTGGACGAAGATCCTCATCAATACCAAAAGACTGGGAGTTTCGGCCCCCTTTTGTGTAAAGCATTTACGCAGGAATTATGGAATTGACCCTGAATTATGGGATGACGAGAATATTTTATTTCTGTTAGGGATTGGCAATACTCCCGAAGAGGTGGAGATCCTGACCAAGGGTTTATTAAGCTTAGAGGGCTTAAGAAAGGGCATTACGACATCTGCTGAGGAGATAGCTTTCGAAATGCCTTTACCCCCCGGAAGACTTACTCCCCGCCAGGCCTATTTCGCCCGGAAGCGCAAGATCCCCCTTGAGGAGAGTGTGGGTAAAATATTGGGTGAGAGCATTTCCCCTTACCCTCCAGGTATCCCATTGATCGTTATGGGAGAGGAGATGACTCCTGAGATCCTAGAGCTTCTGACCCGGCATAGGGGACGCTGGCAAGGCTGGGAGGATATTGGCCGAGAAGTCTGGATTGTTGAGGAGGTTTAATGTGAACGTTGCACTTCATCTTATCGAAAAAGCTGCTCGGGATGGGCGGCTTGCTCACTTGCTTCTCTTTCATGGAGGGAGTAGTCCGGAGAGACGTAAGGCTGGTCTAGAGATTGCCCAGAGGATGAATTGCACTTCGGATCAGGAGGTGCCCTGCGGACACTGTCCTTCCTGCAAAAAGATTCTTTCCGGGAACCATCCGGATGTGGAGGTGGTCAAGCCTGCCAAGATGTCCATGGGGATCGAACAGGTTCTGGACTGGCAGGAGCGGGTATACCGCAAGCATTATGAGGGAAAATATAAGGTCTTTATCCTTGAAGAGGCTGATAAATTAACCATTCCCGCAGCTAATGCTTTGCTCAAGGTCATTGAAGAGCCACCGGAAAGGACCATTATCATTCTAAGCGCTCAGAATGCCGAAGTTCTCTTACCTACTATTCAAAGCAGGGCCCAGGCAGTTTATTTTCCCTTCCGAGGGGAGAAGGAATGGCTGGAATCCCTTGATGAATCCATAGATTCCTGGGAAGCCCAAGAGGCTTTTCGCTTGAGCAGCCATAATCCTGAATTGGCTTACGAGATTTTGACGCTGGGAGTAGAAAAGGTTAAGGAGTGGACTCAGGGATTCGAACAGGCTGTAGAGGACGGGGATTTTCTCAAGCTTTTCCCTCTTTTCCCTCTGGAGAAAAAAGAAGCTGAGATCTATTTACATATCTTGGCTTTAGGGGTAGCTCGAAAACATAAAGTCAATCCACAGGCTATGTTGGCGATCGGGCAAGCTATAGATCAAATTCAAATGCAGGCTAACCCCAGATTAGTCATAGAAGGATTAGCCTTAAAATTATTCCGGTAAGGAGGGAATCAGAATGGTTGAGGTCGTGGGGGTTCGCTTTAAGCGAGCAGGTAAAATATATTATTTTTCTACAGGGGATCTTGCCCTGAATGCCAATGATAAGGTGATCGTGGAAACCGCGCGGGGAGTCGAGTATGGAGAATGCGTCCTGGCACCCCGTCAGGTATCAGAGGAAGACGTGGTCATGCCTTTAAAACCGGTTATCCGCAAGGCTACTACTGAGGATGAACTGATCGTTCAGGCCAATCAAAACAAGGAGAAGGAAGCCTTTGACATATGCCTGAGAAAAATAGGAGATCATCAGCTGCCCATGAAGTTGGTGGATGTGGAATATACTTTTGACGGGAACAAAATTATCTTTTCCTTTACTGCAGAAGGTCGGGTGGATTTCCGGGAGTTGGTTAAAGACCTGGCATCGATTTTTCGGACCCGCATCGAACTTCGCCAGATTGGTGTTCGGGATGAAGCCAAAATGCTGGGAGGTATCGGCTCCTGTGGCAGAGTGCTGTGCTGCTCCAGCTTTTTAGGGGATTTCGAGCCTGTATCCATTCGCATGGCCAAGGATCAGAAGCTCTCTCTTAACCCGACGAAAATATCAGGGATTTGTGGACGCCTTATGTGCTGTCTGAAATATGAGAATGGGGCTTATGAAGAGTCTCACTGCAAAGATCAGTGCGGAAAACAATGCCATCAAAGGGAAGAAGACATCCTGGTTCTCAGCGAGGATTCGGTGCTCAAAGCTTTGGAGGATCAAGAGCTTAAGGAAGAACGTGGTCCTGCCGTAGCGGCCGCCGGCAAAGGGCGTCAAGAAGGACGCCATAAGAAAGGAGAAAAGAACAGAGGAAAGAGTGAGAAGGTATGAGTCAATTAACCCAGGCCTTAACGGAAGTGGAGGAGAAGCTTAACTCCTTGATTGAAGAAGTGCAGAGTTTGCTGCCCTATGTTAAAAGCCTGGAAGAAGAGAATGCCAGGCTGAAGCGTGAGCTATGTGCCCTGCCGGAGAAGGAAAGGTCACGGGTCATTGCTAATGCTGAACATATTCAGGGCGTTGCCCATGATAACCTGGAACGCCTCTATCAAGAAGGGTTTCATGTCTGTCATCTTCATTTTGGACAGCCTTTAGAGGAGGGTGATTGTCTCTTCTGTATGGGCTTTTTACGCAAAGATTGAGTAAGATGGGAGCGGTTCTTTTGGCTACGGTTCAGAGAGGCACCCTTTATATCTGCGGGACACCGATCGGGAATCTGGGGGATATCACTTTGCGAGCCTTAGAAGTGCTTAAAGATGTGGATCTCATTGCGGCGGAGGATACCCGTCATTCACGAAAGCTGTTGGATCACTTTGGAATCACCACGCCCCTGACCAGTTATCACGAACATAATGAAAAAGGAAAAGCTCTGGAACTGGTCAAGAGATTAGAGCAAGGGGAAGCCATCGCTTTGATTTCGGATGCGGGAATGCCGGGTATATCGGATCCGGGTCAAGAAGTTATTCAGCTTTGTTTGGAGAAAGGAATACCCTTGGATGTTTTACCAGGAGCCAATGCCGGACTGACGGCCTTGCTCCTTTCAGGTATGCCTAATGATCATTTCTTATTTCATGGTTTCTTGCCCTCCCAATCCGGTGCGCGCAAGAAAGAATTACAGAGTTATGCCCAATTGCCTTTTACTCAAATTTTCTATGAAGCACCCCATCGCTTAGTAGCAACCTTAGGAGACTTATTGGAGATTTTCGGAGACCGGGAGACGGCTGTGGTCCGGGAGATTACGAAACTCCATCAAAGTGTCCATAAGGGTGCTTTGAGTACCCTTATCCATGAATTTAAGGTCACTTCCCCCCGAGGGGAAATTTGTGTGTTGACTTCACCCTATGTTCCTGCCCCGCCTGTGGGAGGGGAACAGGAATGGCGTGAGGAAGTGGGGGCGCTCACTGAACAGGGGATGAAGCCCAATGATGCCATGAAAATGGTTGCCCAAAAGTATGGAGTGAGCAAGAGGGAGGTTTACCAAGCAGTTCTCTCAAATAAGGATTGAGAGACCGGCATTAGGTAAAAGAACTTTAAGAAAATGTAGAAAAAGCGCATAAAAAGGAAAAGAAGGCTTTACGCCTTCTATTATGTAGAATTATAATTTCCAATGAGGTAGCTTCTATCTGTCTTAGGTGAAATTAAACGGCTTCGGGTTGGTTGCCGGATGCAGCTTCGCCCATGGCAGTGGCGCATTCACGGCAGACATTTTTCCCACGGAAAATCTGAACATCTGTGGCATTATTACAAAATACACAAGCAGGTTCGTATTTTTTGAGAATGATCTTTTCTTGGTCTACATAGATTTCCAGAGCATCCTTTTCATCGATTCCCAGGGTTCTGCGTAATTCGATAGGTAATACCACCCGACCTAGTTCGTCTACTTTTCTTACGATACCGGTTGATTTCATGACTAGTCCTCCTCTAAACTACATCTTTCGACACAATGTAACACCCTTATGATACCAATGGTACCATTTAAAGTCAATGATTTTTTGTAATAAAAATGGAATTTTTTTCAGAATATTTCTTATCCTATGGATTAGTATCTGTAGACGGCGGAGGATAAGCATGCTTTGGGGAATGCCGCCTTGAGCGATTAGATTGCTCCGCGCAGCTTATGGAGTGAACGCCAAAAGCAAAATCATGGAGAATCAGCTTTTAGTTTTTTCGGCTCAGACTCTGCACAGAAACTTTCTGCAGAGAGGTTTGCAGGGGTTCCTTCTGGATGATAATATTAATAAGCAGGACAGCTGTAAACAGAACAAACTGCGGTGGCCTGTCCTGAAAGAGAGGAAGGTTAAAATTGAAATATTACATTACAACACCGATTTTTTACCCCAATTCCAGCCCCCACATTGGGACGGCTTATACTACCGTAGCCGCTGACACCCTTGCCCGCTATCATCGGCTTAAAGGACATGATGTGTACTTTCTGACCGGTACCGATGAGAACGCCCAGAAGATTGTTCGTACGGCTGAAAGCCAGGGAATGGATCCCTTGGCTTATGTGGATGGGGTGGTGGACCGGTTTAAAGCCTTATGGGTAGAGCTGGATATCACCTATGATGACTTTATCCGGACGACCGAAGATCGTCACCATAAGGTGGTTAAAAAGATTTTTACTAAGCTTTATGAGCAAGGGGATATTTATAAATCAGAGTATGAAGGCTGGTATTGCACACCCTGTGAAACTTTCTGGACGGAAAATAAGCTCATCGACGGAAAATGCCCGAATCCTGACTGTGGACGGGATGTGGAATTGCTTAAGGAGGAAAGCTATTTTTTCAAGCTTTCTAAATATCAGGATGCTCTTTTAGGCTATATCAAGGATCATCCGGATTTTATTCAGCCTGCTTCCCGACGCAATGAGATGGTTAAGTTTATCGAGGGAGGATTGGAGGATCTGTGCGTTTCCCGTACTACCTTCCAATGGGGAATTCAGGTTCCTTTTGATCCCAAGCATGTGGTCTATGTCTGGCTGGATGCCCTCATCAACTATATTTCCGCTTTGGGGTATCCCGACGGGGAGTTGTATCAGCGTTATTGGCCGGCGGAAGTTCATCTGATGGGCAAGGATATTGTCCGCTTCCATGCTGTGATTTGGCCGATTATTTTAATGGCTTTAGGAGTCCCCCTGCCTAAAGTGGTCTATGGCCATGGTTGGTACCTCAGTAAAGAAGGGGGTAAAATCTCTAAGTCCCGGGGGAATGTTCAAGATTCTTTCGAGTTGATCCGGCGTTATGGCTCCGATGCCATTCGTTATTTCTTACTGAGGGAAATGCAGGTAGGGACCGATGGCGCATACTCGGAAGATGCTTTGGTGGAACGGTTAAACAGTGATTTAGCCAATGATTTGGGAAATTTCGTTTCCCGCAGTCTGGCGATGATCGTAAAATACCGGGGCGGTGTGATACCTAAGGCCGGCGAACCCACGGAGCTTGAAGCAGAGCTTAGGGCTTTGGGGAATGAGGTCATTGCTAAAGTGGAAGAGCGACTGGAGGCTCATGATCCGGCAGGGGCTCTGGAAAACCTTTGGCGCCTGGTCTCCCGCATGAATAAATATGTGGATGAGACCGCTCCCTGGACTCTGGCCAAGCAGGAGGATCAGCAGGCCCGTCTGGACACAGTACTCCATACCTTTGCTGAGGCGATTCGGATCCTGGGTATTCTTTGTGCACCCTTTATGCCCAAGCTTACGGCGAAGATGTTCCAGCAATGTGGAGTCGGTGAGGAAATGCTCGCTTGGGAAGATGCCAAACGGTGGGATGTTTTAGGAGAAGGGATTCAAGTGAAACGGGGAGAGGCTTTGTTCCCCCGTATTGATATGGCACAATTTAGTGTTGAAGAGGAGAAAGCACCTGTGAGCGAAGTCGAAACTCAAAAAATCGAAGAAAATAAAGTGGAATTTGAACCGATAAAAGAAGAAATCTCCATCGATGATTTTGCCAAAATTGACCTTCGGGTGGCTAAGGTTCTCCACGCTGAAAAAGTAGAAAAAACCGATAAGCTTTTAAAATTGGAAATCGAGGTAGCAGGCAAACCCCGCACCATCGTCTCGGGAATTGCTCAGCATTATGCACCGGAAGATTTAGTGGGCAAGCATGTGGTCATCGTAGCCAACTTAAAGCCGGCGAAATTACGGGGAATCACTTCGGAAGGGATGATTCTGGCAGCTTCCCATGAAGGAGTTCTGGAAGTCCTGACCTTGGATAAGGAACTTCCTGCAGGAGCACGGGTTAAATGATTTGGGATACACACGCCCATCTGGATGATCCCCGCTATGAAGGGGATTTCCAGGGGGTTCTGGACAATATGGCCCAGGCCCAAATTACCAGGGTCACCAATGTAGGGTATGACTTGCCTTCTTCGGAGCGCTCCGTTCGCTTAGCCCATCACTATGATGCCATTTATGCCGCCATAGGGGTTCATCCCCATGATGCTCAAGGGGCAAGGTCAGAAACCTGGAAACGTTTGACTCAGCTGGCTCAGGAAGATAAGGTCATCGCCTGGGGTGAAATCGGGCTGGATTATTATCGTGATCTCTCTCCGCGCAAAGTTCAGCAGGAGGTGTTTATCCACCAGATTGAATTGGCAGATCAAGCAGGGCTTCCCATCATTATCCACAATCGGGATGCTCATCAGGATCTTTTAGACATCGTGAAGGCCCATACCCCGAAAAAGGGTGGAGTGTTCCATTGCTATTCGGGATCCTGGGAAATGGCCAAAATTATCCTTAACTTAGGATTTTATCTGTCTTTTGCGGGCCCCCTTACCTTTAAAAATGCACGTCATACGGTGGAAGTGGCTGAGAAGGTCCCCCTGGACCGTTTCCTGGTCGAGACGGATTCTCCCTATCTTACACCGGAGCCTTACCGCGGAAAGCGGAATGAGCCGGCTTATGTGCGGCAGGTGGTGGAGAAGTTTGGGGATATTCGGGGTCTGGAGGCCGAGGAGGTCGCAAGACTGGCATTTGAGAATGGGAATAGGCTGTTTGGGCTGTAAGATTAAAAGCACAGCATGAGCTGGATATAATAGCAAGAGTCCTGGAGGATGTCTCCGGGATTTTTGCTTTCTATGCTACAATGTTCTTTTTTTTCTTTGGTTAACATACCTTTTTAGCAGGGGGGAATAGTATGTATTCATTACCTATAGCTACCTATACGGATTATTGGCGTTCAGCGAAAAATCGTAGTCTGACCATGGGGGGGACGTTGGTACTGGCAGGAAGTACGTTGCTCTATGCTCCAGCGGATGCCTTTCCCAAAAGAATCGAATTGACACTTCCTGTGTTCGAAAGAAACAATCCAGCCCTATCTCCTATACCCGACGCCCCAGCTTTGGGAAGGGAGGGAACCCTCCTGAATCCGGAGGGGACGGTTCTTTCTTCGGAAGGGGAGATAGGGGCTGCCGAGGGATCTGTGACGGAGAGTGTCCATGGGGATGGGGAACCGCTCATTCCCACTATCGGTGGTCAAGTGGCCATGACCTATCGTATCGAAGATGTGGAAATCCCCATCAGTACAGAGTATATTGAGTCGAATAATATGCTTCCTGGTACGAGTCAGGTTCAGGAAGAGGGCCAGGTAGGTATGGAGCGCCATGTTATCCGTACCACCACCGTAGGGGGGGAGATTAACGATGAGCTCATCATTCATCAATTTGAGCTCAATGCCCCGAAGAAAAGGGTGGTAATCCAGAATACAAAGCCTGTAGAACGGGAGGATGTGGATCTCAGCCAGTACAGTATCGTCAAGACCTTTGAGGTGGAAGCTACGGCCTATACCTATACAGGCAACGCGACGGCGACGGGAGTTTGGCCGCGAGAAGGGTTGATTGCGGTGGACCCGCGCGTGATTCCTTTAGGGACTGAAGTTTATGTGGAAGGGTATGGCTATGCCATAGCTGCTGATACGGGAGGGGCGATTAAAGGCAATATTATTGATGTCTTTTTTCCAAGTTTACAGCGATGTATTCAATGGGGAAGAAGGCCGGTAGTTATCCATATACTGGGAAATGCATAAGAAAATGGAAAATATAACCAAAAAGCTTTGACAGATGAGGGAGATTTGGTTAAAATGATGGGGTAGGTCAGAGTTAAATTATGGAGGGATGAGATGTCAGAGAAGACACGAACTTCGGTTTTTTCCTTAGTTCGTAGCTCCCGTAAAGCCCAAATCTCCGTTACGTTACTGACTGTAGTATTCATCGTAGCATCAGTATTTTTGTTGAAAGCCAAGACCATCACCGTTGTGATTGATGGAGGAACACAGAGCCTCACAACCCTCTACTCAACTGTCGGTGCAGCCCTTGAGCATTCAAAGCTTGGTATTTACCCTGAGGATATCGTGAAGCCGAATCGCGAGACGGGAATCACGAAAGGATTAGAAGTTAAGATTACGCGAAGCCTCCCTGTGGAGTTGACTGTGGATGGACAAGTGTATCCGGCTCGGACTCCCGCATCTACAGTGGGTGAGGCCCTGGTCGATTTATCAAATCGTTTGGGATTGGATCTCAAGGTAACGGATGAGGTTAATCTCCAGCGGGAGGCTATGCTAGTAGCCGATGCTAAACTTGAAGTCCGGCGGGCAGTTCCCATTAAGGTCAAAGTAGATGGTAAGGAAATCGATACATATTTGGCCCCGCGCACAGTAGAAGAAACTTTAGAGAAGCTTGATATTGTTTTAAACGAAAAGGATAAGGTATCTCTACCAATGAATCAAATGATAGAGGCCGAGGACGAGATTCAAGTGGTTCGGGTAGAGGAAAAGATTGAGACAATGACCAATGACATTCCCTATCAGACGGTTGCTCAGCCGGCGGATTTTCCAGTGGGATTGCCGGATAAGGTCGTGACAAAAGGAGTAAACGGCCAGCATGAGCAAACTATGAAGATTACTTTGGAAGATGGGGTAGAGGTTGCACGAGAGGTCTTGAAGCAGGAGGTTTTACGAGCTCCTGTGAATCAAGTAGTTTCGAGAGGATCACAGACCACCATTTCCCGTGGTGGCAAAACCATTGAATTTAAGCGCGCTTATGTGATGAGAGCTTCCGCCTATTCCGGCGGCGGAAGGACAGCAACAGGACATGAAACTCGCTACGGGGTTATTGCCGTAGATCCGCGCGTTATTCCTTTAGGAACAGAAGTTTATGTGGATGGATATGGTGAGGCAGTCGCACTGGACACCGGGGGTGCGATCAAAGGAAACCGGGTTGATTTATATATGAATACGGAGGATGCCTGCTGGTCTTGGGGCGTTCGCTCCGTAGTGGTTTATGTAAGATAAGACAAGATTAAGAGGCAATACATAAACCATTCCATAACAAGGAAAAGAAAAAATGAAAGTGACCTACACAACTTTCGAGATTAACATATAGAGTTATCAAACCATGAGGTTCTTCGAAATAAAAGCGAAGGGCCTCATTTTTTTATCTCCTGCATCATATTATCTATAGGAAACCGGCTTGCAGTTGCAAAAAAATCAAGGGGGGAGCGGATTGCGAAGACCCGTAGTGATTCCTGGCAAGCAGACTCAGGGCATGGCGGTAATTATCGTCTTGACCGTGATGCTTGGATTAGTCCTTTCTGTATTTTATCAAGGTTCTGCAGCAGTTCTGGGACCTCTTGAAACAAAGGCTAAGGTTGTGATTGATGCAGGCCATGGTGGATATGATCCGGGAGCGATCACAAAGCAAGGAATCTATGAAAAGGAAATAAATCTGGAAATGGCCAAGCGTGTCAAGGAGCTGCTGGGGCCTGCCGGTATCGAGGTTATTCTGACCAGGGAAGAGGATATTGATTATGTACCAGAAGGGGTCCGGGGCAGGCAGCCCAAGAAACAGGCCGATCTTAACTATCGTATCGCCCTGGCCTCACAAGCAGAGGCCAATGCTCTGATCAGCTTACATCTGAATGCCACACCCTCAGGGCGAAATACCGGTGCCGAAACCTTTTATTATTTTAACTCTGAAGAGGGTAAACGCTTAGCGGAAACGATTCAGCAAGAGCTTATCAAGGTTCCGGGAATGAATCGCAGGATTGCCAAGCCGGGGGATTTTTATCTTATTAAAAACGCTCCCATGCCTGCTGTAATTGTAGAATTAGGATATATCAGCAATCCTAAAGAATTTGCCAGACTACGGCAGCCCTGGTATCAGGATCAGTTGGCCCAGGCTGTGGCTAAAGGCGTGGCCAATTATTTCGGCTTGCCTTAAGGCTACCCTATCCTGCTTTGAAAAAGATCGGAAAGCTAATTCTCCAGGATTTTGCTTTACACCGGTCGCTCAATAAGCTGCGCGGACAAAACTAACGCTCAAGCTCTCCGCTCCGTCGAGTCCCCGCCCAAATCGCTCCTGCTCAATGGGCGGTTGGAAACGTCCTGTTTCCAACTCGACTCCGCTGCGTGCTTTTCGCGAAGTTTTGTTTCCGCTCGCTTAAATTAGCTCACTTTTGTAAAGCAAAATCCTTAGGCTGTCTTTCGGGTTTGAGCGTGCGTATATAGGATAAGCTACTGGCCCGAGGAGCTTTTATTTTTTTCTTTTCTTTCATATGCTTATAGTTTCCCGGATAGTTAACTTATTATCGGGAACATTAGAAACAAGGAATTTGCGCCGTATTTTTGTTGTTTTATAATGAGGTTAAATCTCTAATGTAAAATAGTGGATTGGTATTCCAGCAATACTTATACATAAGGACAATTGAAGAGGGGACAATAAAGTCAGTGACCGAATCAAGATGAAGGAGTTGATCTCAGAATGAAGCGGTTTCTGACTTTAAATTTAATAGCTGTTCTGGTATTGAGTCTTAGCTTAGTCGGGTGTAATAAACCTCAACAACAACAGCAAAGCACCCAAGCGCCGAATCAGATCGCTACTGAAAGCGGCGAACCTCCAAAAGCTGAGGCAGAGACCCGTGAGGATGTTCTAGGAAACGAGAAGCGTGTGGTCATGGGCTTTTATACGGATCCTGAAGGGGAAATTCCCGGATCCAAAGAATCCATGATGAAGAACATCAAATTGATGGATGAGGTTTCCTTCTTCTGGTATTCCTTTGATGCCAATGGAAAAATCCTCACCACAGGGAAAAAGGATCTCAGCATCAAAGAAGCAGCGCAAAAGAATGGGGCTAAAGCCTACGCTTTGATCCATAATATGCGTGGCGGTCTCTTCGATGCCAATCTGGCTCACAGTGTCTTCGCCAATCCTCAGACCCGGTCCAAATTTGTCAATAATATTGTGCAATTGACGCTGAATGAAAAATGGGATGGAGTGGCCATTGATATCGAAAAAACTCCACCCGCCGACCGCAATAACTTCACAACCTTCTTAGGGGAACTCCATGGTGCCTTAAAAGCCAAAGACAAAGTGCTCAACGTGTCCATTCCGGCTAAGTTCATCGATTATCCATCCGACCTTTGGTCTGGTGCATACGATTATGCAGCCATCGGTAAAAATGCCGACCAAATCGTGCTGATGACCTATGATGAGCATGGACTGGGAACCACCGCCGGACCGATATCTTCCCACGCTTGGGTGAATAAGGTGATCTCCTATGCCGTCACCAAAATCCCAAGGGAAAAGATCGTTTTAGGACTTCCTGTCTACTCCTTTGACTGGGGATCCAACAAGCCCACCATGCCCGATTATCTCTCTTTTGATCAAAGCATGGCCCGTGCGAAAAAGCATGGGGTACAGGTAGGATACGATGAAGAGCATAAAGTTCCCTGGTATACCTACACAGCCAATGGCGTTCGTCATGAAGTATACTTTGAAAATAAGCAAAGCTTACAACCCAAGATGGAATATGCCCGGGAGCATAAACTCCATGGCGTGGCTATCTGGAGAATAGGGATGGAAGATCCGGCAATTTGGGACAGCTTAGTTAAGACCTACGGAACCAATAAAAATAAGAAATAGCTAACCAGGCAGATCCGAAACGGGACACACGTAAGGAGCAGAAGAATCTCTTCTGCTCCTTTCACTTTTTTGTAGGTGCCTATTTGTGAAATTTGTGAAGGTAGGTTAAGATAGAAAAGATAATAATACATACATTCATTTGATTTATAGTCCCGGGAGGAATTGTCGAAAAACATGGTTGAAGAGTTAATCGTAGTGGAAGGTAAAAATGATGCTCATGCAGTGCGCAGAGCTTTAGGGAATGTGGATGTACTTTGGACGGAAGGTTATGGGTTGACCCAGGAAAAATTGCTTTACATCGCCGAGATGGCAAAGCGCCGGGGAGTGATCGTGTTTACGGATCCTGACTCCGTGGGGGAGCAAATCCGGGAACGAATCCGGCGATACGTGCCGGAAGCCAAGCATGTTTATTTGTCCAAAAAAGATGCCCGTTCCCCAAAAGATGATGATATTGGCGTAGAAAATGCAAGCCCCGAGGATATTCAAAAGGCTTTCCAGAAGATTAGGACGGATGCACTCCATTCTGAACAAAATAACAGTGGAGTTCAGGTTAAAGAGGTGCTGTTTGAAATAAAAGATTTGCTGGAAGCAGGGCTGGTGGGATTGAACCATTCTGCAGAACGACGCTTGGCTGTGGGGAAAATCTTAGGTATTGGGGATGCTAATGGCAAGCAATTTTTACATCGCTTAAATCGGTTTGGGATTACCCATGAGGAATTTGACAAGGCGGTTAGGGAGGCTATTCATGGAGAACGCAGCGAATTATACCCGGCGCATCCTTAAGGGCGGTGCTAAAGCCCATAAATCCTTAGGGCAGAATTTTTTGATGGATGACCGGGTCATTGAGAATATAGTGGCAGCCAGTGTCAAAGAGCCGGCAATCCCCATCGTAGAGATTGGACCGGGACTGGGGGTCCTTACCCGGGTCTTGGCCCAAAAAGCTCAGAAGGTATGGGCGGTAGAGCTGGACCAGGGAAAAGTGAATGTACTGCAGAAGGAACTGCAAGGATTACCGATAGAGATTCTCAATATGGATGCATTAAAGCTGAACTTAAAGGACATCTGGGGAACAAAGAAAGGGGTACTGGTGGGGAATCTCCCTTATTACATTACCAGCCCTTTGCTTATGCATTTTTTGGAGCAAAAGGACTCCTTGCATAGTATGGTGGTCATGGTCCAAAAGGAAGTGGCAGATCGTTTGGTTGCCAAACCTGGCAGAAAGGACTACGGAGTGCTTTCTATAGCGGCCCAGGTCTCAGCCCAACCGGAGAAACTGTTTGAAGTCCCGCCCCAAGCTTTCTGGCCGGCACCTAAAGTCACTTCAGCAGTAGTGCGCTTTGACCTGCGCTCTTACCCGGGATTCCGGGTACAGGAAAAGGATTTCTTTCGAGTAGTAAAGGCCTCTTTCAGTCAAAGGCGCAAAACCTTAGGAAATTCCTTGGCCGGAGGACTTGGCATCCCTAAGCAGCAGGTCGGTGAGATTCTCGCCGCAGCCGGAGTGGATGAACAAAGGAGAGCGGAAACCTTAAGCATAGAGGAGTTTCAAGCTGTGACGGAAGCGGTTTTAAAAATCCAGGTCAAAGTGGCAGAACTCAATAAATAGGGCATTGGCCTTACTTATTTTGAAAATGATAACGAATAGCTATGGAAAAAGTGATAGAAAAAGCAGCAAATTACAAAGAATTTGCTG
Organism: Desulfitobacterium dehalogenans ATCC 51507; assembly: GCF_000243155.2. Taxonomy (NCBI): domain Bacteria; kingdom Bacillati; phylum Bacillota; class Clostridia; order Eubacteriales; family Desulfitobacteriaceae; genus Desulfitobacterium; species Desulfitobacterium dehalogenans. The sequence goes on from NC_018017.1 coordinate 63,896, forward strand.
CTTTATTATTTATAGTTTTTTATTTAGACACGTCTTGCTTAGTCGAATCTACGCTCTTAGCCTTCTCCTCTTCTTCAGGAGTGGGAATACCCAAGATTTCTCCAGAGTGATCCCGTCCTAAGAAGAAGTTAGACCATGAGGAGGTTTGATACAAATCCCAATTGGCCGGGGGAATATGATGAGAATCCAGATCCCCTTCCTCACTATATTTCTTCAAGCGGGCATAAGCTCTGACATAAATACACTGCTTCTGGTTGGGGTAAACCTCACACCAGCCCTGATAGCTTCCGCCGCAGGCACCGTTCCTTTGGTTCTTGGGACATTGAGACATAGGACAGAGATAAGCCAGTTCGAACATAGCACAGTCCCCGCAGTCCTTACAGTCGTTGGTGATGACTTTTGCCAGGTGTTCAAAGCCGTGTTTGCGGTTATCCTTACGTCCTTTATAAATCTTGCGCATGACGGGGAAGAAGTTTTTGCCGGGGGTGAAGAGCATGCTGTGCATCATTCTCATACCGCTGTAAGCTACTCCCACAGGGGCATCCAGAGGCAAGTTCTTCCGATTGACAGGTGTGGTGGTATTGAGGCCGGTTTTGGGATCCTTTTCATAATAATAGAAACCATTGGGCATAGGATAATCAAACTCAGGAATCAGAGCCATCCAGTCTTTGCTGAGCTCCTCGCCCTTTTCAATCACATATTCCACTTGCTCATATTTGATATTATGCCCGCCGATATGAACTCCGGCAAAGCCCATGCCTTTCATGAGAGCGTACATCTTAGCGGCTCTCAGCAAGCGGGCACCGACCCCTTTATCCTCGGCTGTTCTTTCCTTATCAATTTCAGCCAGGAGCTTATCCGTGACAACACAGCCCGGCAGCTGATTCTGGTTCATAATCTTGGCTGCACCGAAGGGGAGGATATAGATATTGCCTACAAGGGGAACATTCAGATCATTAAGCTTCATGAATTGGAGGACTTCATGGATTTTACGGACATCATAGCCAAGCTGGGTGACAATAAATTGGGCTCCGCTGGCCACTTTTTTCTTCAGTTTATAATATTGGACCATTTGCTCTGCTTCCGTGCCCTTAAAGGGAGAAACGGCGGCACCGGCAAAGAAATCACTGGTTTGGTGATAAGACATTCCCTTAGGGCCAGGAATACCAAGCCCTTGATTCATTTGGGTGATGAGTTCTAAAGCATGGGTAGGATCAAGGTCAAAGACCGGCTTGGGGCGGCCTTTAAAGCCAGAGACCGTATAATCTCCGGTCATTACCAAGAGGCTGCGGACTTCTGCCCGATCAAGAGCATAAAGCTGGCTCTCCATCTGATTGCGGTTCTTATCCTTACAGGTAAAATGGACAAGGGGCTCTATTCCCAGCTTGAGAATCTCCTGACCAAGATAATCGGCGAGAATAGCAGGGTTTCCTCCGGGGTTATCGGTGATGGTCAGGGCATGAACCTTACCGCCCTTAGCTGCCTGTTCTGCAGCAAGCAATGCGCTTTCTTGAGCTTTCTCACGTGCTCCTCTCCCAGGGACCAGTTCCCAAGTGACGGAGAGGGTGTTAGGGTCCAATAAAGACTGTTTAAAACGGTTCTCCATTTCTATCCCTTTCCCTTCTCTAAGTGTTTTTTCCACCTTATCTATTGGATTTAGTCTCTAGGATTCCGTATTGCCTCCTTCCTCATAGAGATAAACCCAGGCAAAGCATGTCAATAAGATTGTATAACAATTTAGACAATTCTTTCAATTAAAAAATGCATTATTTTCGAGAAAATTTTCGTTTAAAAATAACTTTTATAATAATCTTGCCAAAGTGAATGTTTTGGTTAATAATACATAGTAAACTATAGCTATTCTAATTTTAAATGGTTTGTCCAGTTTTGTTGAGGGACAAAATCTGGAATGAACGAATCTACCCAAATATTACACCACCCATAACATCTTTTCAATGCATCAGGCTCAAGAGAATTCTCAAAAGTTAGAATTATCAATTGAAGTGAAGACAGGAAAGGGAGGGATGGCGGTTGAAAAGCATTAGAACTCGATTGATTTTGGTATTCCTTTTGACATCCATTATGATGGCCGGCATTGTTGGCGGGTTTAATATCTATAACCAAACGGTGTTGACGCAAAAAAATGTGGATGACTATCGCAAAACTTTATATGAGGAATACGATCGAGGGATCAAAATGAATGTGGAGATCGCCATAAGCATGATCCAAGGGGTCTATCAGGAGCAGCAAATGGGGTTATTGACTGAAGCCGAGGCTAAGGAAAAAGCCGCAGCTCTGGTGCGTAAGATTCTCTACGATAATGGAAACTATATTTGGGTGGATACTGTCGAGGGAATCAATGTAGCCTATCTGGGTAAAGACTCCGAGGGAAAAAGCCGGATTGATGCAGTAGACCCCACTGGCTTCCTTTATATAAAAGAACTGATCAAGAACGGGATGCAGGAGGGCGGAGGGTACACGGATTATCAATTCGCCAAGCCCAATGAATCAGAGCCTAAACCAAAGCGGGGCTATACACGGCTCTTTGAGCCTTATGGCTGGATCGTGGGAACAGGGAACTGGGTCGACGATATCGAAACCAAGGTTAGTGAAAAAGAAGTTTATTATAAACAACAAATGTTGAAAGATATTATTAAAGTAGTGTCCGCCATGGTTATTGGCCTAGGAGTGGTTGCCGTCCTGGCTTTTGTCATCAGCCAGCGCATTTCCCAAAGAGTTCAGCGAATCGCCCAGGGGGCGAGAGAGGTTGCTCAGGGTAATCTGACCATTGAAAAGATTATGGTGGACACTCAAGACGAGCTGGGTCAATTGGCTGAGGACTTTAATCAAATGACCGAAAATCTGGCGGAAGTAGTGAAGAAGGTTGCCTACGCTTCCGAGCAAGTATCCTTGACCTCCCAAGAGCTTTCAGCCGGTGCTGAAGAGTCTGCGCAAGCGGCTATGGAGGTTGCCGCGGCAGTCACCGATGTTGCACAAGGTACGGAAAGGCAAATAAGTTCTGTCAGCGAGGTCTCCGAAGTCGTGCGGGAAATGGCGGCAGGGATGGCGCAGGTTTTGACCAATACAGGCTATGTGGTTCGTTCAGCTGAGGGAACCTCTCAAGCTGCTGCTAAAGGTCAGGGGTCGGTACAAACCACTATTGAGCAAATGAATCATATCCAAAGGGTGGTTAACCATAGTGCGGAATTAGTGGAACATCTGGGGCTCCGCTCTCAGGAGATTGGTCAAATCATAGAGACTATCTCCGGCATCGCGACCCAGACGAATCTCCTGGCCCTGAACGCAGCCATTGAAGCTGCCCGGGCGGGTGAACAAGGGCGAGGGTTCGCCGTGGTTGCCGAAGAGGTAAGGAAGCTGGCGGAACAATCCCAAGGGGCGGCCAAGCAAATCTCTGCTCTGATCTCGGAAATCCAAACGGATACAGTGAAAGCTGTAGAGGCTATGCAGGATGGAACCCATGAAGTAGAGAAAGGGGCAATGGTGGTCATCGAGGCGGGAAGTGCTTTTGAAGAGATTGCACAGCTCATTCAAGAAGTAACCCGACAAGTCAGGGGTATATCTGCTGAGATTGAGCAAATATCCCACGGAAATGAACGGATTATTCGGGCGGTGGAAGAAGTGGATCAGATCAGCCGGGAGATTACGGATCAGACCTATGGTGTATCCGCCTCCACTGAAGAGCAGTCTGCTTCTGTAGAAGAAATTGCCTCCTCCTGTCAGGTGTTGGAGAATATGGCCATTGAATTGGAAAAGATCCTGGCAAGATTCAAAGTGTGAATGAGATCATTTAAAAAATTGGAGTTTTATATTAAAGGTCACAGCTTTAGCTGTGACCTTTTTGTATTAATCGTCGAATATTCCCAAAATAATGACTATTGGCAATAAGCAAAATTAATAAAATTATGTTGCATTATGGAAGCAAATAATGAATAATGGTTTAAGGGTCTGACCGCCAACTTTTACATAATTAATGCCTGTATTACAAAAAAGAGTAAAAACTAAAGAGAGGAGCAAGAAAATTGAAAAGTATCAGGGCACGTCTAACGTTAGCATTTATCTTGACATCAGTACTAATGAGCATTGTTGTTGGGGGCTATAATATTTACCGGCAGATGGATATGGTAGAAAAGAATGTAGCAACCTACAGGGAGACCCTCTTTGCCGAATACGACCGGGGAATTAAAACGGATGTAGAAATTGCTATCAGCGTCATTGAGAAGGTATATAAGGAACAGCAAGGAGGTTTGCTCACAGAGGAAGAGGCTAAGGTCAAGGCCGCCGACTTAGTTCGGGATCTTCGCTTTGAAGGGGAGAATTACTTCTGGGTCGATACCACTGAAGGAATTAATGTGGTTCTTCTGGGGCGGGATACAGAAGGAAAAAGTCGTCTTGATGCGGTAGATCCGAACGGTTATGCTTATGTGCGGGATGGATTTGTTAAAAATGCACTGGCTGGTGGGGGCTTCTCCAATTATGAATTTGCCAAACCCAATGAGACGGAGCCTAAACCCAAGAGAGGGTATACCCAGCTCTTTGAACCCTATGGCTGGGTGGTAGGAACCGGCAACTGGGTGGACGATATTGAGGTGGAGGTTGTTAAACAAGAGCTGATCTATCAAGATCAGATGTTAAATGATATTATCCGGATTGCCGTCGCCATGATTTTGGGTTTAGCCCTGGTGAGTGCATTTGCCTTTAAGCTTAGCCAGAATTTCGCCAGGAGAATTAAAATCGTGGCACAGGGCGCCAATGAAATTGCACAGGGCAATCTAAATATTGAGAAAATCCAAGTGGATTCACAGGATGAACTGGGTCAATTGGCTCAAGATTTTAACCATATGACGGAGAATCTTATTCAATTGGTCAAACAGGTTTCTCTGGCTTCGGAACACATCGCCTCTTCTTCTCAACAATTATCTGCTGGGGCCGAACAATCAGCCCAGGCTTCTAATGAGGTAGCAGGTGCTATCACTGAGGTTGCACAGGGGACAGAAAAGCAGATGACCGCAGTGAATGATGTGGCTGCCGTGGTGGAAGAAATGGCAGCGGGAATGGGGCAAGTGTTAAACAATACGGAATATGTGGTTCGTTCAGCTGAGGGAACAGCAAAAGCCACCGAGAAAGGTCAACAATCTATCCATACAACCATTAATCAAATGGACCATATCCAAAAAGCGGTTAATCATAGTGCTTCTTTAGTGGAGCAACTGGGTATTCGTTCCCAAGAAATTGGACAGATCGTTGAGGCCATCTCCGGGATCGCGGATCAGACCAATCTTTTGGCTCTCAATGCAGCTATCGAAGCAGCACGGGCCGGAGAACAAGGAAGAGGATTTGCGGTGGTTGCTGAAGAGGTTCGGAAGCTGGCTGAGCAATCCCAGATTGCAGCGAAACAAATAGCCGATCTCATTGGGGAGATTCAAGAGGATACCCATAAAGCTGTAGACTCTATGAAGAATGGAACACAAGAGGTTGAGATAGGGTCCAAGGTGGTCTATGAGGCAGGCAGCGCTTTTGAAGAGATTGCCAGGCTTATTCAAGAGGTCACCGAGCAAGTTCGGGGTATCTCCCATGAGATTGAGGAAATTTCCCATGGCAATGAACGGATTGTTTCCTCCATTCATGAAGTCAATCAGATCAGCAAATCCATTGCCGAACAGACTCTCAATGTGTCGGCTTCGACTGAGGAGCAATCAGCCTCTGTGGAAGAGATCGCCTCCTCCAGCCAAATGCTGGCCAAAATGACAGAGGATATGGAGCAGGCACTTCGTAGATTCAAGATATAAAGGCGAAGTTCTTTAAGGTAAAGATAAGCCCAACTAAAATGGGTTGGTGTATTAAATAAATCCATAAGGAGTGGCGGCTGATCCATGCAAACATGGGGTAAGCCGCTCTTTTTTTGTGCGCCAGCTAATTGAAACTAGTGTGCGCTAAATTTGTCGGAAAAAGGATAACAAAGCAACATAAGGATAATATTTGAAATTTAGTATATATATCCTAAAGATTGATGTTTTTTTCTACGATAACTTTTATAGGGGATTATCTTAAATATGGCAAGGAGGTATCAAGATTAAAGAATATGGAACAGGGAAGGAGAGAGTTATTGTTCTGGTGACATTTAGGGCTAATCGATTCACTGCTTAGTTCCTGTAATGTATTACTTATCACCTACAATGAAAAGAGGAGAAATCTAATGTTCATTAATTCAATCAAAGCATCAAATATTGATCTACTATCTGTCGTACAAAAAAGATCTGTAAATGGCGGGAGTTATAATAAGAGGGATGGTGTAGACTACCTCCGGAAAGCCGGTCACTCCGCTTTAAATGACTCTGATAAGTATTTGAACTATAATATCGCTTTGGGCCGGTGGCAGGCGAATATTGCCGACCTCAGTCAGAAAAGCGAAAAGACGAATGACCCCAATATCTTTACGATGGATCAAGGGGAGATATCGCACACTTTGGCTAAAGTTCGGAAACAGGCACAATCGGTTGATTATTCCGGTATGAGTGATACGGAAATTTACCAGACCATCACAGCACGCTATACGCAGGTTTTTGGCAATGACTTCATGCGTGAATCTAATGCTTTTAATTTTTTTATTCAAACCAACGGAGCATATAAAGACGTAGTGGAATCCTACAATAATGAGCTCCGCCAGCAGTTTGACAGCCCCAGCCAGATTTACAGTGTTGCCCGAAAGGCCACTTATGGGAGCATGACGTTTGAAGAAATCACCAAGGCTATCAAATCCAAATATCCGCCCTTGGCAGAGCAGACCTTTCGGGAGACGATGGCGATGTGCGGTGAATTGTTGCGATCAGATGTCGATGATTATCAGCTACGATTCTTAGTCCATAATACGGCCAATATGCTGTCGAGTATGTATGATAACTCGAAGCACACGCCCCAGAGCATTGAGGCAAAACTTGCATTCAGAGAATGGCTATTGGATCAGAAACTGGATCCCGGAGCTATGGCTTTTTACCTTGATGCTCGAAAACTTGTTGGGCATTCAGTATCGGAAGATGTACATGGTATGATGAAAGATTCTTTTGGGATGTCGCGAGGAGCTAATGGCCGCTACGATTCTGGTTTTGACTTCGAGATATGGATCAAGCAATATTTGCAGCATCTAAATGACAAGGGGCCTATGGAGGATGCCTTTGACGACTGGTTTACAACTCATTAATTTGACCGAATAGAAAAGATGAGGAGAATGTGGTTATGAAAAGGTTTATTACATTTGTTTTATTATGCGCTTTAATATTGAGCGTTGTTCTGCCGCCGCCTGTACAAGCGGGACCTGCACTTCCTTTACAATCTTTGGAGATAACAAGTGTTCATTTAAGTGATTATGCATATGCCGAAACCTTACCAGGCCCAGGGCAAGATCGATGGTGGGAATATCCTTTGACAGCAAGTGGCACGAATGTAAGCAAAAATTTACCAAGTGAAAAAAGATATGTTCGTATTGATTATAAACAAATGGGAAATTTAGTAGGCAGCCAGTCGAACACCCTTGATGGGCGCGCTCCGGTCACCTCAAATGTATTGCATTTTCTCGATGAAGATGGCAATGTTATAAATTACGGGATGGCATATGGATTTATAATGTACGATGTTTTTGAAATAAACCCTAATACCAACCAAAGCAGATATAATATCAAATTAATGGATACTAGGGCGCCTTTATATAAAACTCTTGAGGCTAACCTGTCTATAACCTGGTATGGTAATTCTCCAGCAGGTTCTCCTCCGGTTTCTGTTATTTATAATAGTGAAACCTTTCCAGACTATGCCGTTGCAGTAGGTACGGACACTACAATGGAATATCAGCTTACCGGCGGCGGTTGGACGACATGCAGTGCCATTCAGGTTCCCCTGGCGGTTTCCGATAAATTGTTTTGGGTTCGTTACGCTCAGACAGATACTGAAAGTGCTTCTCCTGCTAAAATAATACAGATAAAACCACGCGGGCCATTTCCAAGCAACATATCTCTCAATAGGACTACCGGAATGATTACCGGATTAACAGAAAATATGGAAATGCGTCTCGACGGTCAGATTTATAGGACGATCCCTGAGGAAATACTACTTAACGGTGTTTTATCAATCATTCAGAGTCTCGAATATGGAGAGACAGCAAGAATTGATTTTAGGTATAAAGCTGAGGAAAATGAGCCCGCGAGTTTATGGGGGGGCTGGACCCTTACAGATCAATCTCCAGCTGCGCCTGCCGTTTCGTATGACCCATATAATAATCATTCAGTATCTCCTATAACCTCCGCCATGCAATATCGCTATGATGGAGGTCCCTGGTATTCTTTAACCGGTACAGGCAGTTATAGCTTATCGGTATATTCACGAATGAGCAGTCAAAAAACTGTGGAATTTGAAGTGCGCTATAAGGCCACAGGTACACAGTCTGCTTCCCAGATTAAAAAAATAACTTTGCCTAAACTAAGCCCTGCACCATCAGGAGTAGGATTAGGTTATAAAGATGGTAAATATTCTTTTCATTATGTAAAGCCAAATGTTTGGTATCAGCATTCAACAAGCCCAAGCTTTACTAGCAGTACTACTCGCACTACCAGAACTACTACAACAACATTACCTTGTGACTTTCCCTTGAGCTATGGGGATAAAATATATCTAAGAACCGGCACTCCTATCTCTAGTGTCTCTTCTGCTTGTGTAGAGTTTACTGCGTGGATAAATACTTCAACTTCAACTATTCTTGATGGGAAAGGTTCAAGCATGGGTTTATTTGAAGGTAATAGTTTGGAAGATAATGTGTCTTTAGACCCTGCTGAAGGTGCAATTAGTGAACAAGAGTTAACAGAATTTGCGGAGCTGATTGAGATAGAAGACAGTCATGCCGAATTTGGGGAGTCATCTGCTCAGGCAGAAGAGCCGTTGATTGAAATGCCCACTCTCAGTGAAGATAATTGATGGGATAAAACAAAAAGAGGTGTCGGGTTCGACTGAGAAGCAGGCGCTTCACAGATTCAAGATATAAAGGCAAGGGCCTTCAAGGCGAAAACAAGCCCAAGCAAAATGGGCTGATGTATCAAGTAAATCCATAAAGAGTGGCGGCTGACCCAGGTAACCATGGGGGAGGCTGCCCTTTGTTTTTGAGCGTCCTTTTGACCTGATTTATCGCGATTCTTCTTGCTCTTTTTCGCCGAAGAAGCGGAGGTTTTTGCCTTGCTTCGGTTCGCAAAGAAATAACGATAACAGAGAACTCCCAAGAAGGTTACCCCGCTATAAGGAAATAAAGGGTAAAAATCCAAAGTGGAAAAGTCAGGATAGATGAACCCCAGAGGAAGGAGAAGAGGGGTGTTCACTACTTGGTTCTTGATAATAAATCCGATGCCTATGGACAGAACCGAGCATAGAAGGAGTACGCTATTGGGAAGTTTTCGAATTAGAGGATAGAGAGCCATCATAACCCCTAAGAAATGGAGAATTCCAAAGCGGATATATTCCCCGGGAAAGGCGACATAGGTCACCAGGGTAATAATCATCCCAAAAAATAAAACCCGCAGTCCGTTTTTAAGGGGATGCTTGCTTAAACCGCTGCTTAGGCCGGAAAGGAAAATAAAAAGCAGAGCAGCCGTTTTACCGATGATAAACCATAAAGGGTTATTCACATCAACAGCCAAATTGGTCCATTGATCTAAATCATAAATGAGATGATAAGTAATCATTAAGGCAAGAGCCAGAGTACGTAAACTATCAATGACGGGAAAACGGTTTGGGGACAAGAGCTTCATCCTCTCACAATTAATCAAAGCCTGCCATTGTCATGACGGGCTTTTGAAAAGGCAATGCCTTTAGGCGACGCCGGATTTTCTATATTACTCATATTATATCAGGTCAGAAAGTGAACACCAAGGTACCAGTTTCATAAATTATCCGCTAAACTGTACATCTCTTGGAATGATTAAATGATTTTCACAATAGGAATGAGAGGCGTTTAAAGATTCTGCCCAAAGCTGGAGAATATCAAAGCGCCGTTCGGGATGATATCCCAGCATTTTGTGTTTTCCCAGAGAACGTGTGACCTCTTCGTTACGAGCCAAAGTCAGCCCCATCACACAGTCGCCGATGATGGTCTCGGCGATGAGACGAGCATGGCGGCGGTGCTTGCGAGGGGATTTAAGATCTTGATGGCGTATGGAGGTGGCTACTTTAACCTTGAGGTCGAAACGCTTGGCTAAGACCAGAGTCAGGGGAGGAATAGCGATTGCTTCAGGGATAAGCAGTTCCAGTGCCCGAGCAGATAAGGCATGGGGTCCATGGGTAGGGGTAGCATTTCCTAAAAACTGAAAGTAGCCTAATTCCTTATTCAAACTTCCCCTAAAGCGCAGGACAAGATTAGCCAGCTTAGCGCGGTGAGTAATGTAAGGATAGCAGTTGGTTAAGGCTACATCCGTACCTTCGTCTAAGGCGGCCAGGAGTCTTGATAAGCCGTCATAAATATCTCCCGAGGTATCTCCATCCACAAAAAGGACTCCATGAGTATTAAGGGAACGGGCATAAAGAGCCCCAATGGCCCGGGGGACATCGATGCCCAGGGGGTCAGCAAAATAAATGGTATGGATGCGCTGATCCAGGATGGAGCGGGTCAAATCCAGAGTCCGATCGGTACATCCATTGAGAACCAAGATGGCTCTTTTTATGGGCAATCTTAATACGGTTGCTAAGACAGCCAGGATGCTTTTTTCTTCGTTTTGGGCGGGAATGATCACATCGTACATGCTATCCCTCCTCAGGGAAGCTTATTTTAGCTGTTCAGAATGTCTTTCAAAGAATAGTATTGTAAACCTTACTTTCCAAGCAGAGTTTTCTATATTTATATGCCTTTTTTTTTCTTTGGTCATAGGATATAGGGAAGAGGTCGGAAGGAGGGCGCAAATGTTAAAAGTTGGCGACGTTGTAGCTAGAAAATCCCATAAACAAGACTTATTTTTCCGTATTGAGCAAATAATGTCGGTTAAGGGAGAGCGGATTGCAATCTTAAAGGGAATTAATCTTAGGCTTATAGCTGATGCACCTCTTCAGGATTTGGTGGAAAAAAACCCATCAGAAGTCGCTCATTATCAACGGGAAGATTACCAGGATATATACAATAAGCTGAAAATAGTGGTCAATCAGCGTAAATATGTTCCAGAGGCTCAGGATGAATTCTATGAAATTCCAGGGCGGGTGCTTCACCTGGATGGGGATGAGGAATATCTAAGTCAATGCATCAAGACATATCAACAGCTGGGACTGGACGCTAAAGGAATCTGCATATCTGAAGTGGAGCAGCCTAAGAAGATACGGCAGATTCTTCAGGAAAATCCTACGGATATCGTGGTCCTCACGGGGCATGACGGGTTTCTCAAAGGAAAAAAGGATTTCAAGAGCCTTGACAGCTATCGGAGTTCCCGCTTCTTCGTCCAATCCGTCATTGAGGCCCGCCGCTTCCAGCCTAATCGGGATGCCCTGGTAATTTTTGCCGGGGCCTGCCAATCCAATTACGAAGCCATTATCAGAGCAGGAGCTAATTTTGCTTCCTCTCCCAAAAGGACTTTGATTCATGCCTTTGATCCGGTCTTTATCGTGGAGAGAATCGCCTTTACTCCCATTGATCAGATGGTATCCCTGAAGGAAATCATTCAGCATACGGTCACCGGTACCGACGGCCTTGGCGGAATCGAGACCCGGGGTCATCTCCGCAAGGGGTATCCGCGAAGCCCTTACTAATCATGGAAGAGCGCCTGCATTCATCCACGCAGGCGCTTATTACATTTTTAGCCCCCTGAGGCATGGCCGGCTACTCTGAAAAAGATCGGAAAGCTAATTCTCCAGGATTTTGCTTTCGGCGTTCACTCTATAAGCTGCGCGGAGCAATCTAATCGCTCAAGACCTCCGCTACGCCGGGCGTACCTGCGCCGCTAAGTAGTCTCCGTGGCGTGTCGGCTTGGGCGAAACCCTCGCCCGGGTTTCGTGCCCAAATCGCTCCTGCTCAATGGGCGGTTGGAAACGTCCTGTTTCCAACCCGACTCCGCTGCAGCCTTTTCGCGAAGAGTGCTTACCTGCTCGCTTAGAATCCGTTCTCTGCCTTAAAGCAAAATCCTTGGGCTGTCTTTCGGATCTGAGCGGCGCGGATGTAGGATAAGGCTACACGGCCCGAGCAACATTTTTATCCTTTGCTCGTGCCACCCCGCGGCATGGGTGTCTACCCTGAAAGAGGCTTATAAAAAGCTCCGGAAAAAGTGCTAAAAAAGGCCCGCAAGTGTAGCTTTACGCACAAGAGCGAACGGATTTAGCGGAGGGGCGACCGGTTAACAAAGCTTTCTTAACGTAGCGGAGCCACGGTTCACATCAGGTATTACCCAAAGGTTTGGCGCAGCTGTTAAGAAAGCGAGTTCACCAGCCCTGGAGCTATGAAGTGAGCGATGTGCGTAAAGCTACCCGCCCAGACAACGCTTTTCATCCTTTACTGGCCCTGGACACGGTATGGCCAGCTACTCCGTTATAACCACCGGCGTCCCCACGCCGACTTGGTTATAAAGAGCCTCCACATGATGATTATGCATACGAATACAGCCTAAGGATGCTTGAGTACCGATGCTGGAGGGCTTGTTTGTTCCATGAATCCCGTAGTCCGGGAGGGATAGGCCAAGCCAACGGGTTCCGAAGGCTCCGCCGGGATTAATAACCTTAGTAGACACAGCATAGTTCCCTAGAGGAGTGGGGGTTGCGTTTTTGCCTACGGCACAAGGATAGCAGGCTAAGAGTTGATTGCCATCATAGAGCTCTATTTGTCGCGAGGAACGACGGATCATAATTTTTCGCTGGGGTATCGGATTCATCGGGTTACCTCCTTCCCTATTCCTTTAATCAGTGTATGTTTTCTGAAGGTAAAGGAAACTCAATCTTTTTAGATTCTGAATAATCCGCAGGGGTTAAAGCGGAAAATAAGAGAAGCAAGCAAAGGGAGGAATTTCATGAATCATTACGTGGAGGGCAAGCTCTTAATCATCGGTGGAGCCGAAGACAAAAAGGGAGAGTGTAAAATACTGAAGCGGTTTATCCAAGAAGCGGGGGGAAAGGAAAGCCGTGTGGTGGTTTTGACCGCTGCCACGGAAATGCCGGAGCAGGTAGGTTCTGAATATAAGGAGCTCTTTGAAAGCTTAGGGGCTCCTGAGGTACAGGTCCTGGATATAGACGAAAGGGTCTCAGCCAATCGGGAATCCGTATCTCAGGAATTGCAAAAGGCTACCGGGGTTTTTTTCACGGGAGGAGACCAGCTGCGCATCACAGGAATTTTAGGGGGAACCCGTTTAGGGACAACCTTACATAGCCTTTATCAAAGAGGAGTCATTATTGCCGGAACCAGTGCCGGGGCTTCAGCCATGTCCGATACTATGATCGTGGGCGGGGAGGCGGGTACGCCCAAAAAAGATACCTTAACGATGGCGCCTGGTCTTGGTCTGCTTCATTCAGTTGTCGTGGATCAACATTTTGCCCAGAGGGGTCGTATCGGTCGACTGCTTTCAGCCATCGCCCAAAACCCTAATGTTCTCGGGGTGGGTATTGATGAAGATACCTCCATTCTTGTCTATTCGGATGGGCATTTTACTGTGGTAGGTAACCAGACCGTTACAGTGGTGGATGCTTCCCCTACCATGGCCAGCAATGTATCGGAAATTTCGCCGGGCCAAGCCCTCGTTCTTACCCCTGTTCTCATGCATATCTTGTCCGATGGCTATCGTTTCGACCTCAAAAGAAGAGCGGCAAACATAAATCTTACTTAGGGTATTTACCTTAGAACATCTGGAAAAATGGGAAAAAAGAATATTGTGCCGGAAAAAGGTAAAAATACTAGAGGTGTACTTTTCCCATAGGTTGAAGGAGGACAAATAGCACAATGGAGATACTGAAAATCCAGGCGATCCCGGGAGCTAATGTCTACAGCTATCGACCGGTCATCCGGGCCGTCGTGGATCTCCAGGAATGGACAGAACGAACAAGCGACACCTTTGGAGACTTTAATACCCGTCTGGTTCAATGTTTGCCCACTCTTTACGAGCATTTTTGCTCCCGGGGCAAACCGGGAGGATTTGTAGAACGGTTGAATGAGGGAACTTTAGTCGGACATATTATTGAACATGTAACCATCGAGCTCCTCACTCGTGCAGGACAGAATATTCCTTATGGGAAAACCCTATGTCTGCCTGAACATCCAGGTCATTATGAAATCATTTTCAATTACGATTCACTTGAAGGAGGAATCGAAGGCTTCAAGCAAGGCTATAACCTGGTGCAAGAGTTGCTATCCGGACAAAAACCCATTGTCACAAGCAAGATCGAGAGCATTAAGGAAGTTATTCGAAGGTTTGAGCTGGGTGCTTCTACCCGGGCAATTATTGAAGCTGCCGCAGGGCGGGGTATTCCCGTTATACGTTTAAATGACAGCAGTCTTCTGCAATTGGGCTATGGACGCAACCAAAGGAGAGTTCAGGCTGCTATGAGTGACCAGACCAGCTGTATCGGTGTGGACATTGCTTGTGATAAAGGGTTGACGAAAAAGCTGCTCTATGAAGGGGGAATTCCCGTTCCCGATGGGGTGATTGCCTGGGATGAAGAAGAGGCAGTGGAAGGATTTCACCAGCTGGCTCAGCCTGTCGTGGTCAAGCCTTATAACGGAAACCAGGGAAAAGGTGTGACCCTGAAGCTTAAGAACGAGGCTGAGGTTCGGGCGGCCTTTCGAGTGGCTCAGGCCTATGGGGATCAAGTGGTCGTCGAGGAGTATATTGAAGGAAAGAACTACCGGCTGCTTGTGGTGGGTGGAAAAATGGTGGCAGCTGCCGAGCGTATTCCGGCTCATGTCATCGGAGATGGGGCTTCTACGGTGGAAGAGCTTGTTCATCTCGCCAACTCCGATCCCCAGCGGGGAGAGGACCATGAAAAGGCCTTAACCAAGATAAAAATTGACCCTGTTGTCCTGATGACCTTGACCCAAAAGCAGATCTCTTTGGAGACCGTACCTGCCGATGGGGAGGTTGTTTATCTGAGAGATAGCGCTAACTTAAGCACAGGGGGAATTTCCGTGGATGTTACGGATCAAGTTCACCCTGATAATGCTGCTTTAGCCGAGTATGCTGCGCGAATCGTTGGGTTGGATATTGCAGGGGTAGATATGGTCCTGGAGGATATTGAGCAGCCTTACCAGGAGCAACGTGGAGCGATTATCGAGGTCAATGCGGCTCCGGGCTTAAGAATGCATCAATCCCCAACCGTGGGCCGGCCTTTGGATGTGGGGAAGACCATCGTTGACCGTGTCCTGCCCAAGGGAAATGGAAGAATTCCCGTCATCTCGGTTACCGGAACCAATGGTAAGACGACAACCACGCGGATGATCGGAAAAATGCTGATGAATCGGGATTTAGTAGTGGGAATGACCGCCACAGACGGTATTTATGTAGGGGGTAAGCTCCTTCTCAAGGGAGATACCACCGGACCGGAAAGTGCTCAGATCGTTCTTCGTCACCCTGATGTTCAGGTGGCTGTGCTGGAAACGGCACGAGGCGGGATATTGAGAGCCGGGCTGGCCTATGATTATGCCGATGTAGCAGTAGTGACCAATGTAGCCAACGACCATCTTGGCCAGTATGGAATGGAAAGCTTAGAAGATATTGCTCATGTCAAAAGTCTTATAGCCGAGGTCGTTCGTCCCCATAGCTATGTGGTCCTCAACGCCGATGATCCATTAGTTGCTTCCTTTGCCCGGAAAACTAAAGGCAAAGTTATTTTCTTCAGTACCGAAAAAGATAACATTACTATACGCAAGCATTTGGCTGTGGGAGGGATCGCCGTCTTCGTACGCAGGGGGAATATTCTCCTTTGCCAAGGGGAGCAGTCCCATAAGATTTGCGGGGTAAAAGATCTGCCGGTGACCTGGAATGGGAAGGCCCTCCATAATTTACAGAATGCTTTAGCGGCCATCGCCGTGGGATGGTCCCTGGGGCTTGAGGGTGAGGGAATCCGCACTTCTTTGTCGGAGTTTACATCCGATCCGGAATGCAATCGTGGACGTTTGAACCCTTATACGATTGGGGGAGTTCAGGTCTTCATCGACTATGGTCATAATGCGGCGGGGGTTAAGGCCATTGCCCAGACCTTGAGGAAGTTTAAGGCTCCCGCAGTGGTGGGTTGTGTGACCGTACCAGGAGACCGGCCGGATGAAACCATCCGGGAAGTCGCCCAGGTAGCGGCCAGAGGTTTTCATCGGCTGATTATTCGCGAGGATGGGGATCTGAGGGGACGGCAGCCTGGTGAAATTGCCGGGATTATCATGGAGGAAGCTATTGCTTCAGGTATGGATCCCCGAAGAATTTCCGTTGTTCTTCCAGAACGGGAAGCTTTCTGCCACGGCTTGGATACCTGCAAACCCGGAGAGATTTTCGTAATGTTCTATGAACACCTGGAGCCTATTGAGGAAGAAATCGCCCTCCGTCTCGAATGCGGCCAATTAACTAAAGAAGGGTTTCTTGAAGTAGGTAATCTAGGAGCCATCTAGTTCCAAAGCTATCGCAATGAAGCATGCTCTCCTTACTGCTAAAGTGCTTGGCAGGAGGAGAGCGTGCTTGGAAACGGTAGGGTGATTGAATACAATCACCGTTTTCATTTTAAGTCTTCTAATTGTTTCAAATTTTCTTTTGCATGTGAAAAAACCTATGCCAGCGCCGTTTGATGTGTACTGTTAGACTGAAAAGTAGAAAGAGACCGATAATGTTATGCGAATCAATCAAGCGATGATGTTGTATTGATTCCTGAAAAATGCTTCCTGCCTGGGATAGAGCTATCCAAGCGTAAAAACCAGTTCCCATTACTAGAATTGATTCAATGAAAAGAAGTCGATGCCTAGTCAGGAGTTTCCAATAGCGTCTCTTGTGAATTATACAACCAGTCAGAAATGCGATCGCCATTACTCTGTGGGTATTTAACCATACTGACTTCTGCACACCTATAAACGTTTCGCGTATGCTGCCGTCACCCACGTGGAATTTTAAAAACATTATTAACCCTGTACCAAACACACCAAGATATACTGCAAGAAGGAATATATTTATTCGGCGGTTTTTCTCTTTCTTATTCAATACTCTTTACCTCCTTTGTGTTTGGTGTCTAAATTAAACATCTTCCCCTGGCCAAAAAGCTCATTCATCCCCCTTTTTTGAATATTTAATGATGGCTCCAAATTCACATTCTTTTTCACATTGATAGCAACCAACACAATTGTCGGGATGAGCAAACCTAACATGCTTGTGAAAAGGCAGATTAACTTTTCCAAGTACCTTCTTCTTGCAGGAAAGGATACATTTCCAACATGGCCTTGCAGAGATTTGTGTTAATTACTAAATAATTATTGTGCAAAAAGCATTCCCCCCATACTATAAAGTGTAAAGTGACACTTATCGATTACTATATTAAATTGTTATTTTTAACTTGTCAATGTATAATTCTAATAAGTGTATAATTCTGATAAGTGGAGGTTCAGATCTAATTGGAAGAACAATTTCGAATGAACGAAATCACCAAAAATACCGGCATTAACAAGTCAACAGTTTTATACTATTTATCCTTAGGCCTACTTCCGGATCCAATAAGAACATCAAAAAACATGGCATATTATCCTGCTATATATCTTGATATTATCCCTGTAATCCGATATCTCCAGGAAAAAATGCACTTGCCTTTGGGTATTATAAAACAACTAATTGATAATATTGGTTTTCAAAGATTTACAACAGAAAATGCGATTCATTATTATGAAACATTCCTAAGCCCGCTCAAGCAAAAGGAAGATCATGTTTTTTATAATAGCAAAGAATTCATAAATATCTCAAACCTGGAATCTCATGAAATTCGCCAATTGGAAAACAGCGAATTGCTTTTTCCATCAGGAAGTGAATTATATTGCAATGAAGACTTGCTTGTAGCAAATGCGTTTAAAAAGCTGAAAGACTATGGGATTACAGTTTCTGATATTAAAAAATTAGCTGATAAAACTGAAACATTAGCATATGAGATTCATGAACTCTATCACAAATATGCAAAAGGATTAGACTCGGAAGAAGAACAAGAACTTACAAAAGCTATGCGTAAGGAGCTTGAGACGATCTTTGGTTATTTGATAAATAAATACATGCAATTAATTTATAAAGAAGAGAATGAATAAGTATATTCTTCCTTGCCATCATGGAATAAGAACCTTTCACGGTGCAAAAGTTGAGTTAAATAATTAAATAAGACAGATACTAGAAGAACCGGGTTATCTTAGGGTATAATAAATAGAAATACTATTCGAACGTTCGGAAGGGATAGGGTAATGATTAAGAATCAGGTTGAAATGTTCGCCTACGCCAAAATAAATCTTGCTCTGGCCATAACAGGCCGTCGTCCCGATGGGTATCATGAGTTGGAAAGCGTCATGCAGTCCATAGGAATCTATGATCGGATACGAGTGACCTTGGCGGAGAGTGGAATTCAGTGCTCCTGCGGAGTATGGAGCGGCCCGGAGAATCTGGCTTACCGGGCAGCGGAAGCCTTTTTAAGCGGGCTGGGGAGCAGCCAGGGTATTTATATTGAAATTGAGAAGAATATCCCTGTTCAAGCAGGATTAGGTGGAGGAAGCGCAGACGCCGCGGCAACCTTGCAGGCTCTGAATAAACTCTTTAAGGAGCCCTATACTCAGGAGCAACTGAAGAGCTTTGCCGCCCAGCTGGGTGCGGATGTGGCCTTTTGTCTGAAGGGTGGGACCCAATGGGCAACCGGTGTGGGTGAAGAATTAAGAGATTTACCTTATGCTCCGAAAATCAATCTTATTCTCATTAAACCTGACCAAGGGGTAACTACTGCCGAAGCCTACCGTACCTTTGACCAGGAAGGAAGATTCTCTCATCTGGATTATGCAATGTGGCAAGGGGCTTTGGCATCAGGAAGAACAGAAAGCCTTATCCCCCTCCTGTATAACGATTTAGAGCCGGCTTCCATGAAGATTCTCCCGGAAATAGCCTGGGTCAAAGAAGAATTAATGAAGCAAAACGGATGTCTGGGAGCTTTAATGTCCGGCAGCGGATCCGCAGTGTTTGGAATCATTGAAGCTGCGGAACAAGCGGAAAGAATTGCTGCGATATGGAGAGAAAGACAATATAATGTCTGGATAACGCATACTATAGAAAGGGGAAATATTTATGGGTAGAAAGCTGGTGCCAGTAAAACTCGATAGTTACAAACCCTTAAGAGAGATTGTGTTCGAATCCTTGCGCGAGGCCATTATCAATGGAGTTCTTGAACCCGGTGAACGCTTAATGGAGATCCAATTGGCTGAAGAAATGGGGGTAAGCCGCACCCCGGTCAGAGAAGCGATTCGTAAGCTGGAGCTGGAAAACTTCGTCGTCATGATTCCACGTAAAGGAGCCTATGTGGCCGGAGTGTCCCATAAGGATGTGGCGGATGTGTTTGAAATCCGTTCCGCTCTGGAAGGCTTAGCTGCCGGACTGGCGGCAGAACGGGCTACAGATCAGGAAATTGAAGAGATGGAACGGTTCCTCCTTTATTATGAAGGGCAAGAGATGAGTCTGGAGCAGATGGTAAACTCGGATACGGATTTCCACGCTTTGGTCTATAAGGCCAGCCGCAACGAGCGCCTGATTCAGATCCTGGCCAATTTGCGGGAGCAGATCCAACGGTTTCGTGCTACTTCCCTGTCCGTTCCGGGACGGCTTAAGAATGCCATCGATGAACACCGCAACATTGTGGAGGCGTTAGCCCGCCATGATGTGGAAGAGGCACAAACGTTAGCGACGGCTCATATTGTGACGGCTGAGAATGTTATGTTTGAAGCCCTGCGCCTTTCCAAGGAACTGGGAGACTCTAAGGAGAGCAGTGAAGCCAATTCTGAGAAAGAATAGAGGGTTAGTCCGTGGAAAAGATGAAACGCGCTGAGCGAATGGTTGCTGTGATGCAAGTACTCATGTCAAAACCTAATATGTTGATTCCTCTGACCATGCTGGCTGAACGCTTTGGGGCTGCCAAATCCACCATCAGTGAAGATCTGCTGGCCGTTAAGGAAAGCATGCGCTGCACAGGTCAAGGACGTTTGGAGACTGTGTCAGGTGCTGCCGGGGGAGTTCGTTATATTCCGGAGATTTCAGCAGAGGAAGCCCGCGAATTTCTTGTCAATTTAGCGGAGCGCTTAAGCAGTCAGGACAGGGTCCTAGCCGGTGGGTTCCTCTATATGACGGATCTTCTTTACGACCCCTCTATTTTACGTCCTTTAGCCTTAATCTTTGCCGGTGTTTTTCGGGAGAAAAAACCGGATGTGGTGGTTACGATCGAGACGAAGGGCATACCCCTGGCCTTGGTTACTGCAGAGGCCTTAGGGGTACCTATGGTCATCATCCGTCATGGTAACAAGGTCACGGAAGGAACTTCTGTCAGTATCAATTATGTCTCCGGTTCTTCAAAACGGATTCAGTCCATGACTCTTGGACGAAGAGCGTTAGAGCCCGGGCGGAAGGTCTTAGTCATTGACGATTTTATGAAGGCCGGCGGAACTGCCTTAGGAATGATCAATCTTTTGAAGGAGTTTGACGCCGATGTGGTCGGACTAGGGGTCTTGATGGAGACACCTCGGGAAGAAGAACCCAAGCTTGTCGATCATTATCTATCCCTTCTTCAGCTCAGGGAGCTGGATCCTTTTAAGGGAGTCGTCCAGGTGATTCCTCAGAATAGTTACTTATCACTCTAAAAAACGCTTCCCTTACAGAAAGATCGGGACATATAAGCGAAAAAAAGAATTTTTTCGCTTAAAAGAAGGAGTTTTTTACCATATAGAGAATATGTTTGGTAAGAATATTGCTGGTCACCGGATGAGAAGGGTGGTGATTCATAATGAACATTACTGACGTACGGGTACGGAAGGTGAATGTCGAGGGCAAGATGAAAGCAGTTGTTTCTGTTACATTCGACAATTCGTTTGTCGTTCACGATGTGAAAGTAGTGGAAGGGACAAACGGGCTTTTCGTTGCTATGCCCAGCCGGAAAACTCCGGAAGGTGAATTCCGTGATATAGCACACCCTATCTCTTCTGCAGCCCGCGAAGTGATTCAAAACGCAGTATTAAAAGCTTACCAGGAAGCAATGTAAGACAAGCATTTGGGAGGAAGAGACCCTGTATAGGGGTCTCTTTTGCTCATGAGTTAGGGAAAAGACTCCATAGAAAGATGAAAAACAGGCAGAGAAGATGTATAATGAAAGAGGAATTTGCTGTTTTTTGACGAATTAAAGTTTTTTGGGTATTGAATATTAATCAGGGTAAACTATTGATGGAGGCGAAGTTTATGCCACATTGGGCTGCGGTGATTATGGCTGCAGGCAAAGGTACCCGAATGAAGTCCAAATTGCCTAAGGTCATGCATACACTTGCCGGAAAACCCATGCTTCAACATGTTTTGGATTGTGTTCGCTCCGTGGAGATTCCCCGTTCTATGGTTATTCTAGGTCATGGCAGAGAACAGATAGAGGCCACTTTGGATGACCGGACTGAAGTGGTTGTTCAAGAGGAACAATGTGGAACGGGACATGCTATTATGCAAGCAATACCTCATTGCCATGAGGTTGATCATATTATTGTTTTAAGTGGAGACCAGCCCCTCATCCGGCCGGAGACCCTCAAACAATTGGTAAAGATTCATACTGAAAATAATGCGGCAGCTACTCTTTTAACGGCCTGCTTTGAGAATCCTTACGGATTAGGGCGGATTCTTAAAGAGGGAGATAAGTTTTTGCGTGTGGTGGAGGAGAAGGATGCCACTCCTGAGGAACGGCTGATTCAAGAGATTAATACGGGAACCTATTGCTTTAATGTTGCCAAGCTTAGGGATGCCCTAAAGAACATAACTCCCAAGAACGCTCAAGGAGAGTATTATTTAACCGATGTTTTCTCTGTTTTTCATACTCAAGGGGAAGTCATCCGTACCTACTGCACTGAGGATGTCCATGAAGCGCTGGGGATAAACAGCCGGGCCCAGTTGGCGGCAGCCGAGGATGTGGTTCACCAGCGGATTCTGTCCTATTGGATGGAGGAAGGGGTGACCATCATCGACCCTCACTCCACTTTTATCGAAGCCGAGGTAGTGCTTCAACCGGATGTGGTACTTCAGCCCTTTACTATTCTTCAGGGCAGGACTCTGGTGGCGGAGGATGCAGTCATTGGTCCCAGTACGACCTTAAAGGATTGCACTGTGGGAGTAGGATCAGAGGTATCTCATACCGTGGGCAATCAAGCCGTTATCGGCAGCCATTGCACCATTGGCCCCTATGCTTACCTGCGTCCAGGTACGGTTCTTCAGGATAAGGTTAAAGTGGGAGACTTCGTAGAGATTAAAAACAGCCAGATCGGTGAAGGGTCAAAAATTCCTCATCTTAGTTATGTAGGAGATTCCCAAGTGGGGAAATCTGTGAATATAGGGGCAGGAACCATTACCTGTAATTATGATGGGGTCAATAAATATAAAACGATTATCAGGGATAAGGCTTTTCTGGGAAGCAATACTAATCTTGTAGCTCCGGTGGAAATCGGTGAAGGTGCTGTGACAGGAGCGGGATCCACTATCTCCAAGGATGTACCGGCCCACACCTTAGCCGTAGAGCGCAGTACTCAAAAGAATATCGAAAATTGGGTTCGAAATAAGAAAAAGTAGGGGGATATTTTGGAATGTCTGTCAAGGAGTTGAAAATCTTTTGCGGCAATGCCAACCGAGCATTAGCGGAAGAAATCGTTGATTATCTGGGGGTTCCTCTGGGAGAAGCTAAAGTAAAACGCTTTAAGGACGGGGAAATTACCATCGCCATTGATGAAAGCGTCCGGGGGGCGGATGTCTTTGTGGTTCAGCCCACCTGTAATCCGACCAATGATAATATCATGGAACTCTTGATCATGATTGATGCCCTGAAAAGAGCGTCGGCTCGCCGCATCACTCCAGTTATCCCTTATTACGGATATGCTCGTCAAGAACGGAAATCCAAGGCCCGGGATCCGATCACTGCCAAGCTCATGGCTAATCTGATTACCACTGCAGGTGCCGACCGGGTCGTAACCATGGATCTCCATGCCCCGGCCATTCAAGGTTTCTTTGATATTCCGGTAGACCATCTCCCTGGTGTTCCCATCCTGGCTGAGTACTTTAAGAGCAAGGAATTGGAGAATGTAGTGGTTGTTTCTCCGGACCATGGAGGGGTACAACGGGCTCGCAATCTGGCGGAACGCATCGGAGCGCCTTTGGCCATCATCGACAAGCGTCGTCCGGAACCCAATGTTTCAGAGATTATGAACGTTATCGGCGATATTCAAGGCAAGCATGTGATTATGATCGATGATATCATCGACACAGCAGGGACCATCACTCAAGGCGCCCAAGTCCTGATGGATCGCGGTGCGTTGGAGGTCTACGCTTGCTGTACTCACCCTGTCTTATCGGGACCGGCCTTTGAACGCCTGGAGAAATCCGTCATCAAAGAAGTGGTCATTACCAATACCATTCCTGTTCATCCGGAAAACATGATCCCCAAGATTAAAACCCTCTCGGTGGCTCCTTTATTGGGAGCGGCCATCGTGCGTATTCATGAGGACCTTTCTGTGAGTAAGCTGTTCAGTTAATTTCTATCCCCTAGGTCCGAAAGGCCGTGAATGTCAGGGAGAGTTGATATTTTAGATAAAAAAATCAGAAGTGAGGGACAAAACCCTTCCTTCTGATTTTTTTTGCGTGGATTATATCTATCAAAGCTCTCACTTGGTTTTCCTCTATTTTAATAACAGGGATGAATTGATAATAACACCCACCGATCCCACATTGTGTACCAAGGGGCCCACGACAAGTCCGAGATGCCTTAACATAGTCAAAAGAGTAAGAGCAGGAAGAGAGAAAAAGAATAGTTCTCTTTTTTCATCCTCGAAAAATGTTATCAGTAAAGTTTTCGGGAATCGGCAATTGAGCCAAAGCAAATTACGACACAATAAACTAAATTTCGATAGAGGAAAAATAAGTAAAATAGAGAAGTACAGTGAGTATAGGATCAAGCTGAAGGACATCTTTGTAATTAAGCGACACTGTGGAAAACTGTAGGTTACGTTTTAATCAGAAAGGGGTTTTAAGATGAATTATGCAGCTATCGCGAATTTGGTCCATGAATCTGTCAAAAATCCCACGCGTTTGGTAACGCAAGATGAAAAGTCGGACGAAAGCAAAATAAAGCCTGGCGAATTTTCTGTTATTCAAAATGTATTTTCCCGGCATGAAGTATCCGGGGGCACTGTAGCGATTGGACCCACTCCTCTAGATTTGTGGTGGTAAATTTGATGAACCTTCAGCTTGACCAGATTTTTTTAAAAGAAATCGATAGTACTTTGACAAAAGTTCGGCTGGGTGCGGAAATGGATCGAATGATCCGCGCATGCCTCAATGCCGACAGCCCTACGGGGGAATTGTTTCGCTGGGCCCATTTAACGCGTATGAGTTGTGAATGTGCGGGCGGGGAGTTGGAAGCTGTGCTGCCGGGTGCCATTGGGATGGAGTTTTTTGCTCTGGCCTTGGATATTTTCGATGACGTGCAGGACCAGGATAATGAGCATATGCCCTGGCGCCAGCTTCCGGACGCTCAGGCCATCAATCTGGCCATCTGCCTGCTCATGCTCAGTGATGAGGCCATTTCCGTCATCCCGGACAACAGGATGCTTCGAGAAGTTGCGGCAACCTTACACTGTACAGGAATACGCGCCAGCCATGGGCAATTTCAGGAGTTTTTATTTGATGGCCGGCAACAGGTGTCTTTTGAGCAATATTTTGAGATGGCGGAACAAAAGGCCGGAAGTTTGGCTGCCTGTGCCTGTAGAATCGGAGCCGTCTTAGGCGGTGCAGAAGAAACGGTGGTCCATTCATTGGAACAGTTTGGGATAAGCCTTGGGATCCTGAATCAAATCAAAAACGATTTAAATGATTTCCTGGATTTTTCCAGAAAAAAAGATTTTGTGAATAATAAAAAAACCCTGCCCTATGTTTACCTGTTAAATACCCTTAAAGATGAAACCGCCGAGCGGTTTAAAGAGCTGACGCAAGGGGGTAGCGAAGGATCGCACGGGTTCGGGGATAAAGAAAGGGAATATGTCAGGCAGCTGGCTGCTGAAGAAGGCGTTTCGCAATACTGTACCGTGATGTTTGAAATCTATTGCCAAAAAGCGAGGGAAATTTTGGAGGGAATTCCTGTTCCCGAAAAGTATAAGGAGAACATGAAAGAACTTGTTGGAGAAAGTGTTTAAACGGCAAATTTATTATATTGCCAGTATTGTCTTTATTGTGTTGGGGTTGGGATATTTTGCTGCTTGTCTGACCCAACCCTTCATAGGTCTCGGGCTTAAGAACATCAATGGACAATGGCTGGTGACAACCGCTAATCCTTATGGCGAGGGGTACCGGTCAGGTATCCAGGTGGGGGACGAAATCCTGAAAATCAACGGGGTGAATGCCGGTGGACACCGTTCTGTCCACAAATGGGAAGAGGCAGAAGGGGCTTCAACGGTTGAGTTTCGGAAACCGGATGAACTGACGGCCCAAACCGTTACTATATCCAAACAACCTGCTCTGTTGATGGTATTTAGCGAAGCCCCTCTGGTCATCCTGGGGTTTACTTTTTGGTTTTTAGGGTTTATGACCTGGTACAAGCGTCCTTTTTTGGAACAGGCGCGCACCTTATTTTGGATGAATTGGATAATTGGCCTGGCGATTGTCTTAGCACACGCTTCCAGCCGTTGTTTATTATTGGCTAAAGAATTGGAGAGCATCACGTTTTCGTTGGTCCCTGTGTTCCTTATTGCTTTTATTTCAGTTTTTCCTGCCTATAATCAAAATAAAATAAATAAAATCAGCTACAAAATTACAATCATCCTATTCCTGACTATTCTTGGCTTATTATTCCTGCATTCTTTGGGTATTGTTCATCTCGTTAGCTTAATAAGAAGATTAATGTTATTCAATATGATCATCGGCATTCTTTCTACGCTTTGGAATCTTGGATTACTCATAAAGCTGCCCAAAGATCATCCCAAAAAGAATGAAGTCGGTATTATCCTATTAGGGATTGGGATCGGCTTTTTACCGTTCGTATTATTGACCGCGTTTCCAATCATTTTAAATTTTGAACAATTGCTTTATACCCAAGTGAGTTCCTTGTTCGTAGCTGCTGTCCCAGTCTCTTTATACTATATAATTGTCAACAAATATTTGCCAGACAGCCGCCGGCTTTATGAAACAGCCCTTTCTTATATCGGTGCGGCAGCTATCCTGAGCCTGGTTGTTTTCCTGGCGCTTTTTTTCCTGCAAATCGTGCCCACGATCTATTTTGAAATCTATTCGGCTTTGCTGCTTTTCACATTACTGTCTATTCTTTGCTTTCATTTTATCCGGATTGGCATCAACAGGCTCTGGGAAAGAAGCCGCTTTTCCCAAGACAAACAAGCTTTCAAGCAGAAGATGGCTGCCCTGAATGAAAATCTCTCCTCTCTTTTGGCCGAGGATAGGATATTGGATGAGCTGATTAATAGCCTGGGCATTGACGGGATTTTTATGATTATGGAGAATGCACAGATCGGCTGTCTGAAAAAAGCGGCGGGACGTTTTAAGGAGAATCCCAGGGAATTGGAGATGCTGGAGAACTTTTTTTATCAGAATCAAAGGCTTGATCTGGAAGCCAAAATGCTGCCCGACGACTGCCCGGCCGGGATTTATGTCCCATTTATTGCCCAAGACTCTACCTGCGGAATTTTCTTTGGCCGGCGTTCTTCCCGCATCAAATTTGAGCAATCGGAATTGCCTTTTCTTACCCTGCTGGCCGGTCAGTTGCAGTATCAGATCATTATGTCGCTGGTGATCGGCGAGCTGACCAAAGAAATACATTTCCTGACCAAAAGTTCCGGGCGTTCACAGCGAAGAAAAATGGAGCTCCAGGGAATCACCAACGCGTTGTTCCGTAAGGATGAGCAAAAAAGGAAACTCCTCACCGACGAAATCTGCGCCGGTCCCTTGCAGTGGAGCATGGACCTGAGCCGGTGGCTGAAATACCTGAAAACGGAATGCCCCGCCGACGACAAGACGCTGAAGGTGATTTCTTATCTGCAGGAACGAGCGGAGGATCTGAATTATGAACTCAATGGTATTGTCAATGCTTGGGGCCCCCCGATTCTAACCCACCTGGGACTGGTTCCTGCAGTTCAATGGCTGTGTCAGAAAATCATGACAGAAGAATTGTCCCTGATTTCTCTGAAAATCAGCGGACTGGACCATCAAAGCCGGCTTAAAGAGGATGTGGAAGTCACCGCCTATCGTTTTTTACAGGAAGGGATCATGAACTCGGTGCGGCACTCCGGCTCCAATATGCAAACAGTTCACATAGCCCTGAACGAAACCGGGCTTGAATTGACAGTAAGTGATTCCGGCCGGGGCTTTGACGCCGACCAGATAGAAAACTGGTTATTGACAGGGACCCACTTCGGCCTGGCTGAAATGAAGGAGCGCATTGATAGCCTGGATGGGGAACTTCAGATCATTTCGGGAATAAACCGCGGAACAACGCTTAAGGCGCTTATCCCAGTTTTATAATGTGAAAACCCACATCGGGACCCCAAATATGGATGAAGGCGCGTGAGATAGGATGTCCATTCATTGGGAAAAATCAAAAGAGACAGAAGAACAGGTACATTTGCTCATCGTGGACAGTCACCGGCCTTTTGCGGAAGGGACCAGGGCGTTGCTGTCTTTTGAACCGCGCATAGTGACCATCGGAATTGCCGGGGATAAAAATTCGTGTCTGAATTTTCTCTGTGATTCCGTGCCGGATGTTGTTTTATTGGATTTTTATCTTCCGGATATCGGCGGACTGGATTTAATGGATAAAATAAAAGCGGCCCACCCCGATCTAAAGGTTATTCTGATGGTGGAACAAAGCCAGGAGGGCTATGTTCTGGCGGCAAGCCGGAAAGGAGCCGAAGGGCTGTTGTTGAAAACCTGTGCCGTCGAGGAAATGATACAGGCTGTCTTAAGCGTGTCTAAAGGGGGCGTATATTTTTCTCCAAGCCCGTCGGCGTTTCCCAAAGTTGAAATAGATTTCAATGATTTGTATTTCCCTGTGAAGCCTGCCGAAGTTCTTAAAAGGCTGTTAACGCCTCGAGAAAAAGAAATTATGTGCCTTTTAACAAAGGGTCTCCATAACAGAGAGATTGCCGCAGCTTTAGGGATAACCGTCCGGGCGGCTCATCTTCAGGTGAAGATTATCCTTCTCAAATTTGGGGTCAACACACGTCTGGAAGCCGTCTTATCTTGGGCTTATGTTGACGGGTAATTTTTAAAGGGTTGTCCGCACCGGTTGGGCTGTTCATTCGGGGCTTAAGATCAGATTTTCCCCGTGAATATGAAAAATACGGAAGTTGTTGTTGCTTAAAATGAATACAAAGGTAATAAAAAGTGCGTTTCCAAATTACGGAAGCGCACTTTATCATTTTCAGTATGTTAAAAGTTATAATCGGCCTTCTACGGCGGAATCTATAAATGGCACCCAAATGCAACTACCAGGAATTCCCTAGTGGTTTGCTGTCGCTTATTACCTTATCCAGGATGGCGTAGATATCTTCCATGTTGATCGGCTTCTCCAGGATTCTCAGCGGTGAGGCCTCCGCGAACTGTGGGTGAGCCCCAGATCCGGTGCAAAACACGATCTGACAGACCGTGTCATACTCCCGGATGCGCAGCGCTGTTTCCGCGCCGGAGAGCTTTTTCATACACTGGTCCAGGAAAATCAGATCGAAACGGATTTGCTCTTTCTCTGCTTGCCTTAGTAGCTCTTCGCCGCTCCCAAACTGGTGGATTTGAAACCGCACATTCCTCCCGGCTTCGTATTCCCTGATTATCTCCTCCAGTATCCGGCGCAGAAGCGGGATGTCGTCACATAGAGCGATTTTCATAAGGCGAATTCTCCTTGTCTACATCTATTTCACCCCGCGCTTGCGGGGCTTTGTTTGCATTATTCCGGGCGTTCAGGCGGCTGAGCCTCTTGGGACTGAAGAGAGGACAGGATTCGTCGCAATTCAATCATAGTGCTGTAAATGACATGTAGTTCATGCAGGGAACAGCTATTCAGGCTGCGTTCAATTTTACGCTGCAGCTCCCGCCCCTCCGTCCGCTCAGGAAAGAATACGGCATCCACGGAGAAATTGAGGAACCTGGCCAGCTTATACAGGACATCGACCGAAGGTTTCCGGCTGCCGGCTTCGAGCTGTTTCATATGGACAGTGGCAATATCCACCCGCTCGGCCAGTTCTTCCTGGGTTAAGTTGTTTTCTAAGCGGGCATTTTTGATGGCCCCGCCCAGCCTTTTGGGATTCAGCTCCATTTCCTCAAGCCTCCCCTATAGTAATCTTAAAGAATCCGCAGCGGATTGAACATCAGCGGAAAGAATACTGTGGGGGATTCTGTGAGAATACTAAGGCAGTATTTGAATAACGCTAAGAGAAATATAATGACTGTTAAGGTAATCATAACATGGATGTTACTTCTATTCCACATTAATTTACCGCTGAGGTTATATTGATGCGTAAATGTACTTTTTTATTACGCTTGCTGATAAAATCAAGCCAAAAGACAAAGATATTGGAGTGTGTTCCCATGGTTAGAATCAAACTGTCCGAACTGCTCGGGAAACATAAAATGAATCAGAAGACGTTGTCAGCACTCACCGGAATCAGGCCTGCAACTTTATCCAAGATGTATTACGAAGAAACCAAAAGAATTGAGATTGAGCAGATTGATAAGATTTGTGCTGTGTTTGACTGTAAGATAGAGGATTTACTTGAATATGTGCCGGATGGAAAATGAACACACGCCGGCAGGTATTTGTTTGAATGAATAAAAAAGGGTTCGGTTAACAAGCCCCAAGCCAAACGAAGCTGCCGGCAAAATCCGCTGGCAGCTTCGCTGTTCTAAGCCTGTTGCGGATCAAACAGGTCGTTTGTCGTGGTGTCAATTACTTTGACATCACGAACGCCTGTAAGAGTACCCGCAGGCGAAACAAAAATATTTCGGCTGATCACCGTGTTCATAGCCTCCAGCACTTCGGACGGATTCAAATCCGACCGAGGATCGGCCAGGGTAATGGAGGCCGTACCGCCACCGGTTGTGCCGAACGTCAGCCGGAGTACACGGTTGGTTGAAATGGGCATGGGCTAACCTCCCTCCCATATCGTATTTTCCTCCAGACTACCCCTCATCAACAAGGTCAAACTCTTTCCGCAGGACCACATCCAGTGCCGGATGTTCGGTTAAACTGAACAGGGCATGGGCTACGTCATAAATGTCTTGTTCAGCCGCGTTAAACCGTACATTGCCCAGTGTTTTTTTTCGGATGATCGGAACCCCGGTCGGAGAAAGCCCAGTTTGAAAAGAGACCACCATTGCCGCCCTTAAAGGCAGTGAATTTACGGGCATTCTTCCCGCCTCCCTTCTTCGAAACTTGACGGTTATGCCGTCCGTACAGTCTATGCTTCCGGGTGGACAGGGGTGACAAGTTCATCACCATTCATAGGTGGAGTACCTTTCAATCCCCGCCATATTTGATCCGGCAACAGGGGGCCAGTCTTTAAGCCTTTCCACCATATAGGCGGCCAGTTGGCCGGCGTCCTGGCTGCATTTTTCCTTGACCTGTGGATCAAGCCTGGATAGCTGGCCCAGTGCGGTCAGCAGTTCCTGGAAGGTGTCGGCGATGGTTTTACAGCAAGCGGTGCATTTTTCTTCATAGTTCACGATAAGGGAGGGGGAGGGGGCGGTTTCCCGGCTCCTTCCCCTCCGGGGATTGATGGTTTTGCTGACGTATTGGATTTGGATATCTTCCGGAATTTTGGGCATGGACTGGGCTTGCGGCTCAGCTTGGGGTTGCGCTTTCGCCGGAGCGACCTCGCTCTGTTCTTTGACAGCCTGATTTAATTGCCGGGACGTCATATTTGCAACATCATTCTGCGCTACAAATTCCTCGCGCTCTTCTTCAGGGAGGCCCAGGAGCAGAACCGCCTGAGTGTAGGTCAAATTTCCAAGCGCTTGGAAATTTGGGTCCTCTTCAGAGGGGTTGAGGAGCAGGTATCCGTACTCTTCATATAGACGCATCAGGTTTGCAGCTGTGCTCTTGGAATAATTGACCGACTCCTTAAGCCACTTCAGCCATTCCCCATGTTTGAGCAATTCCTTGGCTTCTTTCAGACGGCGGCCCACCTCGATAGCATTCTTCAGCAGCATTTTTCTGGACTCCAGGTTAATCGCGTTAATTTCCGCCGCGATGACAGGGGGCGTGCGTTCGGTGTTTGGAGCATTCATTTTGCCGGCCCGTCCTTTCATTTGTCAATCTACCTATAAGATATGTAGACGGGCTCTGGATGGTGAAGGCAAGGCCACCATGAGACAATGAGGATATTAATGCGCTCAATAGTACACTCCCCTTATAGATTAGTGTACTTTGAGTACACTAGCTATAAGGGGAGTGATCTATTTCCTTATTATTGGGGTTATATAGTTGCTTTTTTGCATCAGCCCATTATCCCACAGGTTCTTTTGTCGAAGGGGCTTCAGCCACTTGGCTCTGCTCCGGGTTAACTTCGGGAGATTGCTCAGCAGGAAAAGCATCTGGAGACTCCGGAGAAGGTTCATCCAAAATGGCTACATCGACTTGCTGGTTGTTGGGAGGGGACAGGATATCCTCATCCTTTGAGGCTGGAGGATCCTGTATGGGGTTCACGCTTTCAGCTTCTATGTTCTTTCCTTTACCTTTGTGTTTTCCCTTGGTATGGTGCTTAGATAGGTCCTTATTTTTATTCTTACTAAGCATTTTTCCAAAAGCCTGGCCCGTTCCGGAGGCAAGGCTGGAGGTGGAGCGGAAAACGGATTTAAAGGTATCATTGATTCCTTTATCGGCTATCATGAGGCTGGTTTCGCAGCCTTTTTGAGCCACGATAACATCCTGACCGATGGTGACTACATAATCAGCATCGAGGATGGCCTTGCCACTGAAGAACCCTTCTATTTTTCCGCCGGAGATCTCCATCTGAGTGATCTTGCCTGTATCCGGGTCCACATAAAACTCTTCCACAACGCCAAGAGTTTTACCACTTTGCGTAATGACCCGGGTGCCGATGATGGTCAATTTTTCCTTGATGAGGCTTAAGATCTCGGGTAAGCTGGCGGACTTTTCCACATAGGAGCCTTTGTCAATGGTAATGGCATCCGCCCCTACGCTGACGACTTTAGCATAGGGAATGATGCGTTGGTCTTTGAAAAATCCCTTGGGATCAATGACCAAGGCAGCCAGGGCTTTGGACTGAGAGTCTATGACCAGGCTTTTCACATATCCAATATGCTGTCCTTCGCTTAGGGAGACGATCGGTAAGGATAAAAACTGTTTACTTGGTTTCAATCGTAATACCCCCTTTATTTCCTGTGCAAAAACACATAAATCTGCTATCATCAATGTATTCACGGGATGTCTGCAATATGCTTAGAGGAGTGGAGTTTCATGAAGCTCATAGCAGGTCTGGGCAATCCAGGAGGACAGTATGCGGAGACCCGGCATAATGCCGGATTTCTCCTCCTGGATTGCTTAGCTGAAGAATTAAAACTGGATTTTCGCCCCAAGTTTCAAGGCTTGGTGGCAGAGACAATGATGGGAGGAGAGAAGGTCTATCTTCTCAAGCCTCAGACTTTTATGAATTTAAGCGGCCGCTCCATTCGGGAGTTGGCTCAATTCTATAAGATTACCCCAAAGGATATTATAGTGGTCTACGATGATATGGATCTTCCTCTAGGGCGTCTGCGCCTAAGAAGCTCGGGAAGTGCCGGCGGCCATAACGGCATCAAATCCACCATTGCTGAACTGGGAACAGAGGGGTTTTGGAGGCTTAAAGTGGGCATTGGTAGACCCCCTGCCGGCTGGGATTCTGCCCGTTATGTGCTGGCTTCCTTTACTAAAGAGGAGATCCCCGTCCTGGAAGAGAGCCTGGATAAGGGGATGAAGGCGGTAGCCCTGTGGGCCAAAGGAGATGGGGATAAGGCCATGAATTTGTATAATAGGTGAAATTCATAAGAAAATTCGGTATAATGTGGATATCAATTCGGGCTGCATGAGCAGCATCACCAAAGGCTCATGTTGAGTCTATGTGAAGGATTTTTTCCGGAGTAGAGTAGAAAATTATAATAAGGAGTGGACTGATTAAATGCCACTGCCACAAGAGAAGGAAGCTATACCTACGCCGATTATCTTTCTTGGCTTGAAGATGAACGCTGGGAGATCATTGACGGCACAGCATATAGGCAGGCGGCGCCATCTCCTGTTCACCAAGAGATATTAGTTGGTCTATTGGCTCAGGTTCCTAGACTCAGTTTGCTATGGAGTTTTTAAAAATAAAAGCTCGTGTCAGA
Source organism: Desulfitobacterium dehalogenans ATCC 51507 (assembly GCF_000243155.2). NCBI lineage: Bacteria > Bacillati > Bacillota > Clostridia > Eubacteriales > Desulfitobacteriaceae > Desulfitobacterium > Desulfitobacterium dehalogenans. The sequence continues at coordinate 97,486 of NC_018017.1, forward strand.
GAACTTGCAGTTCTTTAACACGAGCTTTTTATAGTTAGGAATTAGGCTTTTGTCTCAAAAATATAGGAAAGTACCTTTATCGCTTGATCGATGGTTTCAACCGTTACGTTGGCTTTTTGGGAAAGTTCTTTTAACGGGTGGTGAAGTGCTTCGGGACGAATAATAATAAGGGGTTTATTCAGCGCAATGGCGGTACTGGCATCCATTGCGGTATTCCATTGCCGATATTTGTTCTCTCCGAAAAGAGCAATAATCAGATCGGATTTTCCTAAGAGAATCTGTGTTCTTAAGTTGTTAATCTTTGAAGCGGTCTCATCACGAAAAATAGCATTGGGTTGAGTTCCGAGAACTTGCTCACCGACACTATCTGAATAGTCATGATCCTGCATGGGACCTACAAATTCAATAGGCAAATCAAGTGCAGCAGCCTTTTCTTTAAGCTCTTCACGCCATTGTGTGTGGATTTCACCAGCCAGGTAAACGATAAGGTTCATTTGATTGCACCCCCAAGGTAATAATGTTTTCCTATTCAATTTAGCTTACTTAAGCTAGGAAGTAAAGTTCATGAAGTTTTTCCAGGACTTATCTGGAGTAAATCCTGGGGAATTGAGGCTGCGATTTTCCCTCGCTTCTGAGGGATCACCATGAATCTTCCAAAAGAGGAGGATAACAGATCATTGCTGCAGAATTCAACTGGAAAAGTTGAGTTCAACGCTCAATCATTTGGTGTTTGTGGCTACCCAGACAAGACTTCGGGGCGAGGCTTTGCCGATGTCGCCGGGGTAAGAAATTGGAGGTTCGTATGAAAAGACAGTTTTTGATCCTTATAGTTATAACAGCTGTGCTTCTGAGCGGTTGCACCCATCAGGAAAGGGCTGTATCTGGTCATCCGGTGCCGACACAGGAAGTGAGACCGGACAATGTCTATAACACCATGAGTGAAACAGCTGCTCAATATGGCATTACCCATGAGAACTACCCCCGCATCGATGGCTCGACTTCCACTCAAGGAATCGCCATGGCTATCAATCGGGCCATGTATCGTTACTCGGAAAACGATAATAGGCCGGAGGATGTCTCAAAGACGGTGCCCTCCTATAAACGCCTAATCGCCGGAGAAGTAGATCTGATTATTGTGCCTTACGCTTCTTCGGAGGTCCTGGCTTTAGCTCAAAAATCCGGAGTGGAATTGGAATTCTACCCTGTGGCTGCGGAAGCCCTCATCTTTATTACACCGGTGGAGAACACTACAGATAGTATCACAGGGGACCAGGTACGAACCATTTATCTTGATTATGGAATAAAAAATTGGTCTGAGCTGGGAGGACCGGATAAGGAATTGATCCCCATTTGTCGGAATGCCGACAGCGGCAGTCAATCTCAGCTGGATAACCTGATTTTATATGATCAGCCTATGCACCCTAATATCCAAAAGAACTATGTTGAGCTGACTATGGAGGGAATGCTCGAATTGGTAGCTTTTTATCATAACGGGGGTTTGAATAGCAAGCCCACCGACAGCTATGCCTTAGGCTATACCTTGTATACCTATCTCCAGAATATGAATGAAGTGACGGGAGTCGGTTCGCGATTGAAAATCCTCTCCTTTGAAGGAGTAAAGCCTACGGAAGAGAATATTGCCAAGGGTTCTTATTCCTTGGCCGACGGGTATTATGCCGTGGTGAGAAAGGATTTGCCTGAAGGACATAGTGCCAGAGGGGCCATAAAATGGCTGCAATCGGATGAAGGAGCCGCCGCTGTAAGGGACCGGGGGTTTATTCCTTTAAAGTGAGTTACAAAGGAGAGCCTCCAATAGGATGAATAACCCTGCACCTCTCAGGCAAACCTATTCCTGGGAGGTGTCTTTTATGCTGGTGATGAGGGTTTGTCAGGTCTGTGATCAAGTCTTAGGGGAGATGGAGCTGGATGACTTGACCTCTGAGCGTCCCGACTCTATAATAAATATCATTGGGAATGTGGCCTATGCCCTTTGCCCAGACTGTATGAGTGAATTGGAAGTTGGAGAGTACCGCCGATTAAACTAGGCGGAGCAAGCAAGCTTTACCGCTTTTCTTTAGGGTGAAATTTCCCTATTCTCCGCCTTGTCCACACTTGCACTTGTATGTGTTTCCCTAATCTTTACAGTTCTTTCGATATCTGAATAATTACATTAAATCATGCTTAAAACTAGGCTACAATGGGGGTCCCCTTGGCGGACGTTCATGTTTTTGTGTTGCCTGAAAGGAAGGATTTTTTGAAAACCCTCAGCCACTATCTGCGTTTAGGCTTCGATATTGAGGCAGTGGACAAGGCGATTTCCTATAAGGAATGGCCGCAAATGATCTATAACTTAACAGGAAGTCAGAAGCCTGCCTTTGCAGCCCAGCTTCTTAAAAGGGGAAAACCGGGTTTGGTTATTACCTATTCGGAGGAGCTTGCGCAAAAATGGGTCAATGATTTGCGTTCCTGGCTTCCGGAGGAAGATGTGCTCTATTTTCCGGCCTCGGAGTGGCTGCCTTTTGAAGTGCTTGGAAAAAGCCGGGAAACCACCATTGAGAGAATTCGGGTTCTGAATCGTTTGGCACAGGATAATCACTGTACGGTGGTCGTACCGGTACTGGCGGTGAATCAGCGGAGTTTTTCCCCCAGCCGCTGGCAGGAGTACATACTGGAGTTAAAGGAAGGGACATCCTATGACTTGAAGGACCTTGCTCAGAAGCTGATCACGGCAGGTTATGAGCGGCTGGATGTAGTTGACGGCAAAGGCCAATTCGCTATTCGGGGGGGGATCATGGATATTGCTCCCTTGGATGGGGAACCTTTACGGATAGAGTTTTTTGATGATGAAGTGGACTCCATCCGGGTCTTTGATTTGGAGACCCAAAAATCCACCGAGACTTTAAAAAGTATTAAAATTGCCCCTGCCTTGGAGGTAGTGATTCGTCCTGAGGAATTTGAAAAGCTGGGCTGGGAGGTTCGGGCTCAAGCCAGAAAACAAGCCGGACGATTAAGTCGTAGCGGCCGCTCCGATGTGGCCGAGCAGGTTATGAAACAAGCTCAGAGGATTGAAGAAAGGCTGAAGACGGGTAGAGTGGATGAAAGCATCTATCCTTATTTAAGCCTCCTTTCGGAGCCCTTGGAGCCTTTTTTCTCCTTGCTTTCCCAGGATCGCTATGTGATTTTGGATGAACCCTTACGACTGAAAGAACAGCTCGAATTCCAACAGAAGGAAAGGCTTGAGGAATATACTCAGGCTTTGGCCAAAGGTGAGGAATTCTATAGCCCTGAGGATCAATTCGTAAGCTATGAACAATTATTGAACTATGGGGAAGAGCATCCTTTTGTTTTAATCTCCACCTTACCCAGGCAAATTCCCGGGGTTGCTCCAAAACGGATCTTCAACTTAAATGCCCGGCCTTTGACGGGATTTATGGGGAAAACCGGAATTTTGGTAGATGAGATTGAGCATTGGCAAAAATCCGGCCATATTGTGACTCTCTTTGTCGGGGATGAGGAGCATGCGGATCGGATGCTGCAAGGCTTAAGGGACCGAGGGGCTCTGGCCAAGAAACATGAACTCAACGAGCCGGTTCAGGAGGGTGGGGTCTATGTCTATCCTTCCTCTATTGATCAAGGGTTTGAACTCCCCTTAAGCAAGCTGATTGTATTGAGTGAGGCGGAGATTTATAAACGGGAGCGTAAAGCTCCGATGAAACGAAGAAAGACCTCTGAGAAGACGGGGCAAAGGCTGCAATTTGCGGATCTTAAGTCGGGAGATTTTGTGGTCCATGTTCATCATGGGATTGGTCAATTTATTGGCATTGAGCGGATTTCCGTAGGGGGAGTGGATAAGGACTATTTTTCCGTAAAATATGCAGGTCAGGATAAGCTCTATGTTCCTCTGGATCAGCTTAACCTTTTGCAAAAATATCTAGGAAGTGATGCCGAGACCCTGCCCAAGCTTTATAAGCTGGGGGGCTCCGAATGGAAAAAGGTCAAATCCAAGGCGAAAAGTGCTATTAAGGAAATGGCCTTCGATTTGGTTAAACTTTATGCCCAACGGGAGGCTACCAAGGGTTACGCCTTTTCCCCCGATAATGTTTGGCAGCAGGAATTTGAGGAAAAGTTCCCCTATCAGGAGACTCCGGATCAAATGCAATGCATCATCGAGGTTAAGCAGGATATGATGCGTCAGCGTCCTATGGATCGCTTGCTCTGCGGAGATGTGGGATATGGGAAGACTGAGGTGGCCTTGCGAGCGGCCTTCAAAGCGGTTATGGACAGCAGGCAGGTGGCGGTCCTGGTTCCTACCACCATCCTTGCTCAGCAGCATTTTAACACCTTTCAGGAGCGCTTTATGGGCTATCCCGTGAGCATCCAGATGCTGAGCCGCTTTCGTTCCGCCAAGGAGCAGAAGCTGATTCTTCAGGGTTTAAAGGAAGGATCCATAGATATCGTGGTGGGGACCCATAAGTTGGTCGCGGATTCGGTTAAGTTCAAGGAATTGGGACTCTTGATCGTCGATGAAGAGCAGCGGTTTGGGGTTGCCCATAAAGAGAAATTGAAAACTCTAAAAACCAATGTGGATGTCTTGACTCTGTCGGCCACCCCTATTCCACGGACCTTGCATATGTCCTTGGTAGGGGTTCGGGATCTCAGTGTTATCGAGACCCCGCCGGAGGATCGTTTTCCCGTCCAGACCTATGTGGCAGAATTCCGGCCGGATGTGGTGAGGGAAGCCATTCGCCGGGAGATCCAGCGGGGCGGTCAGGTCTTTTTTGTCCATAACCGTGTAGAAGATATGGAGCAGGTGGTTCATTTCCTCAGTCAGCTGGTACCGGAGGCGCGCTATGGAATCGCCCATGGGCAGATGAGTGAAAAAGAACTGGAGCAGGAGATGCTGGCTTTCCTGGAGCATGAAAGCGATGTCCTGGTGTGTACCACCATCATTGAGACGGGCTTGGATATGCCTAATGTCAATACTCTGATTATTGATGAAGCGGATCGCCTTGGTCTGGGGCAGCTTTATCAGCTGCGGGGACGGGTAGGACGCTCCAATCGGAGAGCTTATTCCTACTTTTTATATAAACCCCAGAAGGTTTTGACAGAAGTAGCTGAAAAACGCCTGGCAGCCATACGGGAATTTACCGAGTTTGGCTCCGGTCTTAAAATTGCCATGCGGGATCTGGAGATCCGCGGGGCAGGGAATTTGATTGGAGCTCAACAGCACGGTCATTTGGCTGCCTTAGGATTTGAACTTTATAGTCAGATGCTTAAGGAAGCCGTCCAAGAGATTAAGGGTGAGAAGGTGGAGGAAAAAATCGAGACCAGTATCGAGGTTCAGGTGGATGCCTATCTGCCGGATATCTATATTGGGGAGCGTCAGCTCAAAGCAGCCCTCTACCAGCGGATGGTCTCCATTGATAATGAAGAGGATCTCAGTCTGATGATCGATGAATTGATCGACCGCTTCGGTACCCCGCCACGGGAAGTGGAGAACCTCTTGAAGATCGTTCGGATTAAATGGATTGCCTCAAGGATGAAGATCGAACAGATCCAGCAGGTCAAGCAGCAGGTTGTGTTCCGCTTTGCGGCCGACCCGGGCATATCCGGGGAAATGCTGATGACCATGGCGACCCAATCTCCCTATCCGGTTTCTTTTGGAACCACAGGAAATGGCAATCTTGAGATTAAAGTCCGTCTGCGCTCTGTGGTTCAAGAGGAGATTTTAGAGGCTATTCACAAAACGTTAATGGTATTTAATGGTATTGCGTCAAAATCCGCATCCTGATATAATTGCTTTTAACGGATGAAAGGGTGTGTAATAATGAGGAGTTTCCGGAATGGAATAATTGCAGCGTTGCTGGTTTCTACTTTAATCTTAGCTGGATGTTCTTCTGCAGGTGGGAATCAGTGGGTTGCCAAAGTAAATGGGGAAACCATCACAGAGCAGGACTTTGCAGCTCGAGTCTCCAATGTGCAAAAGACTTATGAAGGCATGGGAATGGACTTTAGCACCGAACAAGGCAAAGAGGCGTTAGAAGAAGTGAAAAGCCAGATTCTTGAAGCGATGATTGCTTCGCGGCTTGTCATACAGGAAGCTCAAAGACTTAGTTTGGATCCCAATGATCCATCGATCTTGGAGCAGGAAAAAAATATTATTCAAATGGTTGGGGATGAAACTCAATATCAAGAATGGCTTAAACAACAGGCCATGACGGAAGATGAAGTGAGGAGTTACTTTGCTTTATCCGCTGAAATAACCAAAGATGTGACGGTAACCAAAGAACAAGAGAAAACCTTCTTTGACAATAACCAAGAGCTTTACGGCGGTAAGGGAGAAGAGGTTCAAGCTCGTCACATCCTGGTGCCGACGGAAGATGAAGCCAAAGCCATTATCAAACAACTGGATGGCGGAGCGGATTTCGCAGAGTTGGCTAAAGAAAAGTCCACCGATACCGGATCCCAAAGCTCCGGCGGATATTTGGGATCTTTTGGCAAGGGAAGAATGGTTCCCGAGTTTGAGGCGGTTGCTTTTGCTCAAGAGGTAGGTACCTATACGAAAACACCCGTTAAGTCCGAGTTTGGCTATCATATTATTTTAGTCGAAGATCACAAGGCTGCTACCAAAGCGGATTATGAAGCTGTGAAGGATCAAGTGGCGGAAGATGCTTTAGCGGATGCCAAGGCTCAGAAATTTGAAAGTTATTTCTCCGAGCTGCAGACCAAGGCAGAGGCCAATATCGAGTACTCAGAGAAATATAAACCGGCGTCTTAAAGGATAAGGATTCTCAACAAGATGAATGGTTGACGACTCATGAAGATATATTTAGAAAGAAGAGATTCTTTTTAAGTATATCTTTTTTTCACTCCCTAAACTTTCCTCATCCAATTTAGTAACTTCATGGAAAAAAATGAATAATAGAGAATCACCAGATATATACTATCTATGAAGTTAAAGACAACGCAAAATTTTCCACAGGCAGGACAGTTGTCGGATTAACTCAAGCTTTAGTGTGGTCTTGCTGTGTCTGTAACGGCCCCATACTAGGTGGCTCGTAGTGACTTATAAGGAGGGAAGAGCGTACATGAAAGCAACAGGCATCGTAAGAAGAATTGATGATCTTGGTCGTGTTGTTATTCCAAAGGAAATACGTCGGACACTTCGCATTCGTGAGGGAGATCCTTTAGAGATCTTCGTAGATCGGGAAGGGGAAGTGATCCTTAAGAAGTACTCTCCCATTGGTGAGTTGGGTGACTTCGCCAAGGAATATGCGGATTCTCTTTATGAGGCAACCGGTCATATCGCATGTATCGCCGATCGGGATGTGATTATCGCTGTCTCGGGTGCTTCCAAGAAAGAATACTTAAATAAGCCCATCTGGACCAGCATAGAGCAAGCTATGGCTGAACGGAAGACCATGCAGCTTAAAGCTGGTGAAGGTAAGCCGGATGAAGAGGAAGAACATGGTAAGCTGACGAACCAAGTGATAGCTCCGGTCATTGCTGAAGGTGATCCCATTGGGGCAGTGATTCTGATGTCTAAGGACCCGAATGTGAAGATGGGTGAGTTGGAATTAAAATTAGTGGAGACAGCTGCTGGTTTTCTAGCCAAGCAAATGGAACAATAATGGTTTACAGAGATTGGAGCGGCAGCAGGCCGCTTCAATTTTTTTTATGATAACCATCTCACCCTCTTCTTAATGAATTTTTATTAAGGGATAAGGATGTGATACACTAGAGGAAGTCTAGGAGGGATGTCGATGAGTAATGTATTGCATGTGGTGGGCTTGGGACCGGCAGGACTGGAATCCATGACCCTTGGTGATTATCGGATGCTTAAGCAGGCCCAGCGAATTTTTTTCCGGACGGTCAACCACCCCTGTGCTCAGGATTTGCTTGCAGAAGGGCTTCAAGTGGAATCCTTTGACTATCTTTATGAGCAGGAGAATTCTTTTGAGAGGGTCTATGAGGAGATTGTCAACCGTTTGGAGAAGGAGTGTGAGAGATACCCTGAAGTAGTGTATGGGGTTCCGGGTCATCCTACGGTAGCCGAACGCAGCGTTGTGCTTTTGGTGGACAAACTGTCGAAACGCTTTCAGGTTAAGGTGCATCCGGCCTTGAGCTTTCTCGATCCCCTTTTCTCGGCGATACCTATGGATCCTGTGGAAGGTTTTTTGCTGCGCAATTATGATGCCCTTAAAGGAAGCGGGATTACCGGTAAGGAATGGCTGATTGTACCCCAGGTTTATGATGGTCTTATTGCTTCAGAGGTGAAGCTGGATTTAATGGATATCTATCCGGATGAGGTTGAACTCTATGTAGTTCAGGCTCTGGGGACAAAAATGCAAAAGGTTTTAAAATGTCCCTTGTATCAGTTGGATCATCAGAAATTTGACCACTTAACCACGGTAGTTGTCCCTCCTTATGATGAGGGTATTTCGATGACCAAGCTTTTGGAGGTCATGAGTACCCTGCGGGGTCCGGGGGGATGCCCCTGGGATGCCGAGCAGACTCATGATTCCCTCAAACCCTATCTTATCGAGGAAAGCTACGAGGTTCTTGAGGCTATTGAGGCCCGGGATATGTATAATTTGGCTGAAGAGTTGGGAGACTTATTATTACAAGTAGTATTCCATGCTCAAGTGGCTCAGGAGGCGGGAGAATTCCAATTTCGAGATGTTCTCAAGAGCATCATTGAGAAGATGATTCGCCGCCATCCCCATGTCTTCGGTGATGTCCGGGTAAAGAACTCTGCCGAGGTTCTCAGCAATTGGGATCAGATTAAAAAAGAGGAAAAGGGGGAACATGCTGAAGAAGGATTATTTAATTTTCCTAAGGGTCTGCCTGCTTTGATGTTGGCGGTGAAGACTCAAAAGAAAGTGGCTAAATTCGGCTTTGACTGGCCGGATGTTAACGGCCCCTTAGCCAAGGTCTATGAGGAATTAAGGGAATTAGAAGAGGCCATGGCGGAACAAAAAGGAATCCAGGAGGAATTCGGAGATATACTCTTTGCTCTTGTTAATTTGTCCCGATTCATAAAGTGTGACCCGGAAGATTCTTTGCGCAAAACGATCCGAAAATTTCAATTGCGCTTCCTGGAAATGGAGAAATTAGCGGCTCGTGCAGGAGAAAAACTAGGAGATTTAACTCTCCAAGAGATGGATCATTATTGGGAAATGTCCAAAAGCAAAGAAAAAAACAAAGAGATTGGTAACAATCCAGAAATAAAAGCAGGAGTTTGAATATTTATCGCGAAAATATAACGCTGAAACTCAATACATATTTGGGAGGGAATCGTTTTGAATAAGGCTGATTTAGTGGCTGCTGTTGCAGAAAAAGCCGAAGTATCCAAGAAGGACGCTGAAAAGGCAGTCAACGCTGTATTTGCTTCAATCGAAGAAGCATTGGCAAAAAACGAGAAGGTTCAATTAGTTGGTTTTGGTACTTTTGAAGTGAAAGATCGCGCAGAGCGTACCGGCAGAAATCCTCAAACCAAAGAAGCTATTGTTATTCCAGCTTCTAAGGTTCCTGGATTTAAAGCAGGAAAAGCTTTAAAAGACGCTGTCCAACAATAAATCTTTTGAGAAATAAATCAGGTCCGTCAGGGCCTGATTTTTCTCACTGTCAGAAAGTATAAGTGCAACCAGCGACTTCGCCTCATTTGCAAGCATGCGTTTAATGCTCGGCGAAGCCGGGTTTTCTTTACTATAGACCGCTGGGTCGAGATAACACGACATTTGAGGGGATTACCATGCGAATTGATAAATATTTAAAAGTTTCCCGGTTGATTAAACGCAGAACGGTGGCTAAAGACATCTGTGAAGGAGAAAAAATCCGGCTTAATGGTCGGATTGCCAAGCCGTCGGCTGAGGTTAAGCCAGGGGATATCGTGACCCTTGAGATGGCGCGCCATCTTCTGGAGGTGCGGGTTCTTTCCACGCCCAACAGTGCCAAGGCTAATGAGGCTCATTTGCTTTATGAGGTGCTGAAGGATGAAAAGCGTGGGGAGCAGGGGGATATCTGAAGCAACCGGCCATGCTGAGTGCCGGCAGAGGATGAAAGCTTTTGCTCGGGTCGCGTAGCTTTACGCACAACGCTCTCTCTATAGCTCCAGGGCTGGTCAACTCGCTTTCTTAACAGCTACGCCAAACCCCGCTGCTTTCTGCATGTGAACCAGTGGCTCCACTACGTTAAGAAAGCCTCGTTGACCCGACCGCCCCTCCGCTAAAAGCCGTTCGCTTTTGTGCGTAAAGCTACGCTTGCGGGTCTTTTTCAGCTTTTCCTTGGTGTCCTGGGGCCTTTTGTAAGGTCCTTCTTAAGGTAGCCGACCATGCCGCTCAAGCGGCGTCGGTAAAGACGGAAAAAGCGGCTCGGGTCAGGCGGCTTGCCCCACATTTCCCATAACGTCCCGCTCGCTCAAGCCTGAAAGGCAGCCCAAGGATTTTGCTTTCAGGCAGAGAACGGATTCTAAGCGAGCGGGTAAGCAATCTTCGCGAAAAGACTGCAGCGGAGTCGGGTTGGAAACAGGACGTTTCCAACCGGCTATGAGGCAGGAGCCGATTTAGCCACGAAACCCGGGCGAGGGTTTCGCCCAAGCCGCCAATGCCACAGAGACTACTTAGCGGCGCAGGTGTACCCGACGAAGCGGAGGTCTTGAGCGATTAGATTGCTCCGCGCAGCTTATGGAGTGAACGCCGAAAGCAAAATCCTGGAAAATCAGCTTTCAGGTCTCTTTCAGAGCAGCCCTAAGGGCGCTGTATATTCAGTGACCGGCTATAAACGAGGTTAGTTTCTCATTTTCGGATGAAGGGAGAGACTGGCCTTGTTTTTTTGTATTGCTCTAAATATGGCATAAATTAGCCCTTCCAGGAATATGGTTTAAGAAGAAAAATGGAAAAAGGAGGGCTGGGAGGAATGGAAAAAAATCCATCCAATCACCGGCTGACCATGGATAATCGGCAATTCCTTTCATTAACTGGGGTGTCCAAAGTGCAATCCTTTGATCCGAAGGAAATATTGTTGGAGACCATTCAAGGGGTACTGAGCATCAAAGGGGATAAATTAGGGATTAAGCATCTGGATCTCAAAGCCGGACAAGTGGAGGTGGAGGGCCAGATCGATGCTTTGGTGTATCCCCGCAATTCAGGATCGAGACAAAATGCTTGGGCTAAAATCTTCCGCTGATTGCCTAGGTAGACATGCCTGAGGGCGATTGGATAGGGAAGGAGAGGGGGGAGAAAGATTTCTGACTTTGAAGCCTTGATTTGGGTCGTTGCAGCCGGTGCGGCAGTGGGCTTTGTTTTTGATTTTTATCGCTCCTTGGGTAAATGGCTGAGGTGGGGAAAAATAACAACAATGGTCGGAGATTTGATCTTCTCTGTTGTGGCACTGTTCCTTCTTTTTAAATTCTTTCTCAGGGCCAATCATTTGGATTTTCGGTTTTATATTGTGTGGGGAAGTGTATTGGGGTTGTTTCTGTATACACGAATCCTCAGCAAGATAATTCTTTGGTTGTTTTTTAAATGCTACCGATTCATAGAAGGGTGTGCCTGGCTTATTCTGCAGGTGCTGAAGTTTCCCTTTAAGATACTGGCTGTACTCATGATCCCTCCCTATGCTGTTTTACGGTGGTTCAGTCTATTGATTTTTCGTATAGCGGAGGCATTCTTTGGAGAACCCATAGCGAAAACCCGCAAAAAAATGATAAGTCTTTGGGATCGTCTCTTTCCGCCTAGGACTAATGGGTAAAATTAACAGAAGAGGATTGATTAAAGGGGTGGGCATCTGTATAATAGAAGATGTCCACAGTTTGTAGTGTCTTTGTCCGCAGTTTGTCCATATTTTGTCCACAAGTTAAGCACAACTTGTGGATAACTTGTGGGAATGGATATAGAGATGACATAATTTGCATAAGACAGGTGTATGTTGTGCATTTAGAAATTCGGGGTTTGGAGAAGCTGAGCTTTAGGGAACGTCAAGCCGTTATCTTAAAGGAAAGCGGAAAGTCTCAGGAACAGATTGCCAAGAAATTGCATCTCAGTCCCAGCTCCGTAGCAACCTTGCTTAATCGGGCTAAGGGGAAGGGCTATGAGATTGTGTGTATTATTCCGGAGGCTGAATTAGGTCTAGGAGGGTTTGATTTTGACGAAGATGAATCCGACAATTAAAGAGTCCCGCCCCAAGACCAGAAAGCGCCGTTTCCGGCCTCTATCCGCGCTTGTTGTCTTGTTTGCCTTTTTTGTATTATTGAGCTCTGCTTATCAGCTTTACGAACTCCGTAAAGAAGTTAATCAGAGCGTTGCCCAGCTTAATCAGGAGAAGGAGAATTTACTTCAGCAACAAAAACTCCTTGAGGAAGAAATTCTGCGATTGAACACCCCCAGTTATATCGAACAGCTGGCAAGGGAGCAATTAGGTTTAGTCCGTAAGGGTGAGATTCGTATTGCACCTAAAATGGAATAAAATACCCCAGGGTTTTGTATAAAATGTAAAGCTGTTCAGGACTTGTTATCTTGACAGTCCTCTCAGCAGACAGATATAATAAAAATAATGACTTAAATCATCACAAGGAGGAGTTTGCTTCGTATGGCCATTGCGGTTGGCACTATAGTTGAGGGTGTAGTAACGGGAATTACCAATTTCGGTGCTTTTGTGGAATTACCCGAGAAAGTCACAGGCCTCGTGCACATCTCAGAAGTTGCAGATGCATATGTTAAAGATGTTAGGGATTATTTGAAGGAACAAGATCGTGTTAAGGTCAAAGTCATCCATGTGGATGAAAAAGGGAAAATTGGACTATCGATTAAACAGGCTAACCCGAGCCCAAGAAATACGACACGGGAACGTCGCCAGCCAACCGTATCCTTTGAAGACAAACTAGCCAAGTTTATTAAGGATAGCGATGAACGGCAGCTGGAATTCCGTCGTGCCACTGAATCAAAGCGCGGGGGAAGAGGATCAAGCCGATACTAGAAGCTTGAGGTGCTATAGAATAAATGACCGCTGAAAGGCGGTCTTTTTAGCATCCTTCGCTCTGTTAAGCAGGACTAGACCGTCATTACGGTGTCATGCTGAACATGAGCGGAGGATCTTTTGTTGTAGAATTCTGAAGGTTGAGAGTGAAAAGACAAGGATTAAGGCGATATTCATGAAATGAGTCGAAAAGTAATCCAAATCCCTGCCTTCCCTAGACAAGCTTTGCCATAGTCATCAGGTATAATGTTGGTATTATATGGTAAGAGGTGAGATTATGGCTGAATGGGCGACGTTGAAACCCAAGCAGGGTTTGCGCAAGGAAAAGCTGACTTTAGAGGGACATTTTTGGCCTTTTTTATTAGGATTGCTGATAGCCCGCGGAAGTATCTTGGGGTTATACCCCTTTGGGATAGCCTTTGGAGCGGCATTAATGCTTCATGGACGCAAAGGCACCATCATGGGACTGCTGGGGGTGACGGCGGGAGTGACCTCCTTGTTCCTGAAGGACTTGGCTTCCGGGTTGGAGATTCTATTGACTCTGCTCATCCTGAGTCTTTTCGTGCCCAGGCTTCGCGGCAACAAACGGGAGAGCCTTTATCTCGGGCTTTCCACGGCCCTTGTAACGGGGGGTGTTGCCTTGGCGGTGCTGAGTTTCGGACAATTCGAAGTCTCATTGGGGATGAAAGCCGCAGTACTCGGCATCCTTAATGGTGGCCTGACGGTGGTTTTTTGGTTTGCTTTGCGTTATCAAGATGCCCTCTGGCGGGGAAGCTTTACCCGTGAACAGGGAATGGCCTGGCTGCTCATTCTTATCGGGGTGTTGAGCGGCTTGCATGGCATTATGTTTAAAGAGATTAACTTCTCGGTAGTGGTTCTGAGCTTTTTCATTCTTTTCATTGCCCAGCGTTTTGGAGCAGGGGCAGCAGCTGGGGTGGGAGCCATGTTGGGTTTTCTCCCTCAGTTGGAGTTTAATCCCCAGAACCTAATGGCTGCCGGAATTTATGGTCTGGCGGGTTTTGGTACAGGAGCTTTTCAGAAGCTGGGAAAATTGGGGCTTGGGGTCGCCTTTATGAGTATTACCCTGATGTTCACTGTCTACCTTCAGCCGGAGGTGCTTTATTCACAGTTGTTATCTTCGGGGATTGGTCTGTTGCTCTTTTTGCTTTTCCCCAGCACAACCTCCCAACACGATTTTTTGAAGGACAAGCCCATGCCGGAAGTAGAGTCCACAGTGACGAAGGTGAAGACGGTAGCGGACATTTTTGATCAAATTGCTTACAGTGCCCAGGCAGCAGAGGCTGAAGTAGGAAAGTCCAAACCGGAGATTCCGGAACTGATGAATGTTTTAGTGGAACGAGTCTGCAAGAATTGTCCCACCCTTGACACCTGCTGGACTCGTGAATTTTATCGGACCTACCACCTGCTGTTCAATCTGTTCGAATGGGTAGAACGGGAGGAAGATATTAATGTACAGAATCTCCCTGTGGAATGGAAGCGTCATTGCGGGAAGCTTAAGGAAATGCTGCTGGGGGTCCAGTTTATTATGGAGCATGAAAAAAGCATAGAATCCTGGCGCTCCAGGCTGACAGCTAATCAGGAAGCCTTAGCCCGTCAATTCCAAAGTGTTTCCCAAGTCATCGGCCACTTGGCCAAGGAGCTTAATGCCCGCCACAATGTGGAGCAGGTCAAACCGGCCAGTCTGGCCCGGCGGCGCAAACAGTTCTTGGATGTGGGAGTGGCCGCTTTTACGAAGAAAGGGAACAGTATATCCGGAGATAATTATGCCTCATTGGCCTTTTCCCCCACCAAGCACGCCTTCATCGTCAGTGACGGCATGGGTGTAGGGGAGGGGGCTGCCAAGATGAGCTCCACAGCCTTGAATCTTTTGGAGCAGCTCCTGACCACAGGTTTTGAACCGGAAAGTGCTATTCAGGCGTTGAATTCCATTTTGGTCCTGCGTTCCCCGGAGGAGAGCTTTGTTACTTTGGATATCGGTATCATCGATTGTGAGTCCGATGATCTTACGTTGATTAAAGTAGGTGCCTGCCCTTCCTATATTGTCCGCGAGGATAAAGTTCATATGTTTCAGTCCTCCAGTCTGCCTGTAGGGATATTAAACCATGTGGAGATTCCGGTTATCGAAGAAAAATTACGCTCTGAAGAGTATTTAGTGCTTGTTACGGACGGAATTCAGGATATACTAAAAGATGGGAAGGATTGGTTGAAAAAGTTCTTGGATCGCCAACATCCACAGACCGCCCAGGAATTGGCTGAGGCTATCGTGGGGGAAGCGCGTGCCATGAGCGGCAATGACATGGCGGACGATGGAGTCGTCCTGGTGGTGAAAAAGAACGTTTTTTGAATAACCGCAGGGAGGGTCAGGGGCATTGTATGAAAAACTAAAGCAGCAGGTATTGCCACAGCTCATTGTGCCCGGCTCCCGGGTTTTGATGGCTGTTTCGGGAGGGCCCGATTCTATGGCTCTTGCCCACATACTGTGGCGTTATGTTAAGGAAATGAAGGAGCAAAAGATCACTCTCGTTATAACTCATGTCCATCATGGGGTACGTGAGGAATCGGATGATGAAGAGAAGATGGTAAAAAGCATGGCAAGGGATTGGGAGATCCCTTGTCTTATTCATCGTTTTGATTCCAAAGAATATGCTAAGTCGGTGGGAAAATCCTTTCAGACCGCTGCTCGTGAATGGCGGTATGCCTGCTGGAAGGAAGATATGAGGAAAGAAAATTGCACCCTGCTTGCGACGGCTCATCATCTCGGGGATCAAGCAGAAACCGTACTTTACCGCCTCCTGCGGGGGAGCGGTACAGCGGGCTTGGCGGGAATTTATCCGCAAAAGGGTGAGCTGATCCGTCCCCTTCTTTCGGTGACTAAGGAGGATATCCTAGAATATTGTCGAAATGAGAACTTACCTTATGCTTTAGATTGCTCTAATGAGGAGCCCATCTATGCCAGAAATAAAATCCGCTTACAGCTGTTACCGGAACTTCAGCGGGAATACAACCCTAAGATTGTAGAGACTCTAGGGCGTACGGCTGAGGTTTTACGTTGGGATGAGGAATACCTGGAAGAGGGAGTCCGGGCCGCTTGGAAAAAGTTTGCTATCTTTAGCACAGAGCATAGGGTGGGTTTGAGGGGGACAATCTTCGACCTTCCCAAAGCCATGTTATCCCGATTGATTCGCAGAGCTGCCACGCTGGTCTCCGGAGAACCCCGAGGAATTGCCTTTCACTATGTAGAGCAGGTTATGGCTTCTCAGGGCCAGGTGGGCTGGAGCCAGGATCTGCCGGGACTAAAAATCGAGATAGATTATCAAGGGGTATGGTTTCAAAGGGCGGACTGGGGGCAATATATTAATGAATCCGCGGGTATTCTATCCCCATCTTTACCTATAGACGCCAATTGGGGTGAATGGATCCCTTGGCGGGATAGAGAGGGGCAGAATTGGCAGGTTGGTCTTTTCAGCTTGGAAAATGAAGCTGATGACGAAGATTATCCAGGTCAATGTGTGGATAAAGTCTTCTTCGATGGGCAAGGTTTAATAAGAAACGGTGACAAGCTGCAATGGCGGTATCGGCGGGATGGAGACAGCCTGTGGATTGCAGGATTAGGGCATAAGTCCCTCAAAAAGGTTTTCCAGGATGCCAAAGTACCGGCTAATCAACGACAGGAGATTCCTCTTCTGGCACTGGAGAATGAGATTCTCTGGATACCTGGAGTGAAGAGGGGAGATCGTTATCCCCTTCGCCAGGGAGGGGGAGCTGTTGGTGTTCTTGTTAAACGCTGAGATGTTGCAAAGCATCTAAGGATAAGCTTTTTGAAGCTTGGGAAAAGGAAAGGGAAGAAGAAGGGCCGGATTCGTTGTAAAAGGGGCTTTCCCGTGGTATAATATGTAATATTGTCTTTGTAAAATGAGACATTTTTTTCTCAGAAGAGGGGAGGACCAGACGTTTGAAATTTTTCAAAAACGCTGCGGTTTATTTACTGATTATTCTCATTGCGATTATGCTCATAAGATGGGCCAACCCACCGGCAACTCAGCCCTTAGATATGGATTACACCAAGTTCTATAATGCGGTGGTTACAGATCAGGTTGCGGAAGTTGTAATCAGTACCGATGATAATGTCAATACCTATGAAGTCAAAACCAAAGATGGTCAACAGCATGTGGTACTCGGTCCGTCGGGTGACACTGCTCTGTCTCAGCAAATGCTCGAACATAATGTGAGCATGCGGACCAATCCGCCGGCTACGACACCTTGGTGGGCCGGTTTGGTTACTACTTTACTGCCGATTCTCTTAATCGTGGGCTTTTTCTTCTTTATGATGCAGCAGAGCCAAGGAGGCGGCAACCGGGTTATGCAATTCGGGAAAAGCCGGGCTAAGCTGGTTACGGATGAAAAGAAAAAGGTCACCTTTGACGATGTGGCGGGAGCCGATGAGGTGAAGGAAGAGCTTGAGGAAGTTGTGGAATTTCTGAAGTTTCCTAAGAAGTTCAATGAATTGGGAGCTAAAATTCCCAAAGGAGTTCTTCTCTTTGGCCCTCCCGGAACCGGTAAAACTCTTCTGGCCCGAGCTGTGGCAGGGGAGGCTGGGGTTCCCTTCTTTAGTATCAGTGGCTCAGACTTTGTGGAGATGTTCGTCGGGGTGGGAGCATCCCGGGTTCGTGATTTATTCGAACAAGCCAAGAAGAATGCCCCTTGTATCGTCTTTATTGACGAGATCGACGCCGTAGGTCGTCAAAGAGGTGCCGGCCTGGGGGGCGGCCATGATGAGCGGGAGCAGACTCTGAACCAGCTTCTCGTTGAGATGGACGGTTTTAACGGGAATGAAGGGATCATTATTATTGCTGCCACCAACCGTCCTGATATCCTCGACCCGGCCTTGTTGCGCCCGGGACGTTTTGACCGCCAAGTGGTAGTGGATGTTCCCGACGTCAGAGGTCGTGAGGAGATCTTAAAAGTTCATGTTAAAGGTAAACCCATGAATAGTGATGTAGAGTTGGATGTCTTAGCCCGCCGCACACCGGGATTTACCGGAGCAGACCTTGCCAATCTTGTCAATGAGGCGGCCTTGCTTTCCGCTCGTCGGAATGAGAAGGAGATCAAGATGAATGCTCTTGAGGATTCCGTAGAGCGGGTTATTGCCGGACCGGAGAAAAAGGCCCGGGTCATCAGTGACTTTGAAAAGAAATTGGTTTCTTACCATGAAGCAGGCCATGCTTTAGTAGGAGAGATGCTGACCCATACGGATCCCTTGCACAAGGTATCCATTATTCCCCGGGGACGGGCCGGCGGTTATACTTTGCTCCTTCCTAAGGAAGATCGCAACTATATGACAAAGTCTCATTTATTGGATCAAGTAACTATGCTCTTAGGTGGCCGGGTCGCAGAGGCCTTAGTTCTTCAAGAGATCAGCACCGGAGCCTCCAATGACTTAGAGCGGGCTACAGGTCTTGTGCGTAAGATGATTACAGAGCTGGGAATGTCCGAGGAGCTTGGACCTCTTACCTTTGGACAAAAGGAAGGGCAAGTGTTCTTAGGACGGGATATTGCCCGGGATCGCAATTACAGTGAAGCGGTAGCTTATGCTATCGATAAAGAGGCACGCCGTATTATCGATGAGTGCTATTTAAAGGCCCAGACCATTATTCAGGAGAACATGCATAAGCTCAACGCCATCGCCCAGACTTTGATGGAGAAAGAAACCATTGAAGCCAAAGAATTTGCCGAACTTATGGCCCAATTTGATAAA
This sequence comes from Desulfitobacterium dehalogenans ATCC 51507, assembly GCF_000243155.2. Taxonomy (NCBI): domain Bacteria; kingdom Bacillati; phylum Bacillota; class Clostridia; order Eubacteriales; family Desulfitobacteriaceae; genus Desulfitobacterium; species Desulfitobacterium dehalogenans. Next base: position 116,237 of record NC_018017.1, read on the forward strand.
CCAGTGGAAACCGCACAAGTCTCAGATCCGTCAGAGGCTGAAAATAATACAACAGAAAATGAAGATCTTTTACCGACCACAAGGGAGACCTCTGTGGAGGGAGAAGGTAGGACGGAAGTCGGGGGATTAAGCGGGTCAACCTTAGAAGAAGAAAAAAATAAGATTGACTAGGGAGGATGGCTATGGAAAAGACCTTTATCATGCTCAAGCCGGATGCTGTACAGCGCGGGTTGGTTGGGCAAATTATCGCACGCTTTGAAGCAAAGGGTTGTAAATTGGTAGGAATGAAGCTCATGAGTGTTGACCAGACCTTGGCTGAACAACATTACGCTGAGCACAAGGGGAAAAGCTTTTTTGAACCCACGGTCCAATATATTATGTCTTCTCCGGTAGTGGCTATGGTTTGGGAAGGTAAAAATGTAGTGGCTCTTGCTCGGGAGCTTATGGGAGCTACCAACCCTGCCAATGCCAATCCCGGCTCTATTCGCGGAAGCTTTGGCATGGATATCAGCCGCAATGTAATCCATGGCTCGGATTCCGTGGCCAGTGCAGGGCGGGAGATTGCCCTCTATTTTAAACCCGAAGAACTTTGTGAATATCGTAAAGCTGGCGAAGAGTGGCTTAGCGATTGAACGAGACTTCTTTAAGTGGGGGGATTCGTCCCCCACTTAAAGTTAGTCGAGTCCATACTGGACTTAACCGCCCTTGGGCCCCGCCGCCTATAGAGGCGGAGCATTAGGGCGGGTTAGTTCAGTGATAAATAGAGCGAATTAAAAAGGACACCGATTTCGGTGTCCTTTTTAAGAAAATATATTCTTGATAAGAGTTAGAGGTGTATTAACCATGAACTTGCCGAAAAACGGCAAAATGATCCTTACGGTGGCAAGCCTTATCTTAGGTATTTTATTCATATCCTTGCTGAAAGCGACAGGGGCTACAGGATCCACTGCGAGAACAGATACAACCCTAGCTTCATTGATTCAGACCGGCCAAGAAAACGAACAATTAAAAAATGATATTACGAAGCTTAAAGAAGAGTTGGCTAAATTCCAAGAAGGCCAGAATGCCTCTAAAGTAGTTCTCGAACAACTGGAAACAGCGAAACGCAATGCCGGGCTGACAAAGGTCACCGGACCCGGTATACGAATTACTCTGGACGATGCACCGAATCGGGATATTAATAACGAGGATATCAATTATTACCTGATTCACGAAGAGTACATCCGCCAGATTATCAACTCGCTCTGGAGCGGCGGGGCTGAAGCTATCGCGGTCAATGGGCAGCGGATTATTGGCAGCACGGAAATTTTTTGCAGCGGGGCCTTCATTCAGATTGGCCAGACCCGTCAAATGCCTCCCTATGTGATTGAAGCTGTAGGAGATGTAAACTATTTGCAGTCGGCCTTGAACTTTTACTTCTGGGACCGCTTAGGTGAATATCAGCAACAATATGGAATCACAAGAAAACTTGAGGTGCCAACGGAGCCCCTTGTCATACCGGCAGGTAAGACTCAGCAATTTCGCTATTCTGAACCTATGAAGGAGGCGAAATAATGAAGAAGCGTACCCTGGCCATACCCTTGACTTTGGTGGCCTTAGTCTTGGGATTCTTACTCACATTGCAGATGCAGACTCAGAAAAGCGTAGTCGAACTGGAGAAGCTCCAAGCACAAAGAGCCGCTTCCGCCAGAGATTTCCTGGCAGAAGCTCAAGAGGAAAACAAGCTGCTTCAGGAGCAGCACGCAGCCTTAACAACCCAGTTGGAACAAGCCCGTACCCAAGGAGGAACCAGTCCGGCCCTTCTCGCCGAGTTGGACCGCTATCGGATGATGGACGGTACGGTGAATGTCCAAGGTCCGGGGATCATGATTACCATTGATGACCGGCAGCAGGAGCATAAAGTGGTGTTTCCTCTGAGCAACGATGATTTGCTCAAAATAATCAATACCCTAAAGTTTGCTGGAGCGGAAGCGATTAGCATTAACGGTCAGCGGATTGTTGCCTCAACCTCCATCGTTTACAGCGGGACCACCAAACTTATTAATCAAGTTCCCTTCACTCGAACGGAAGGAGTCCCCTATGAAATCCTCGCCAGTGGGAATCAGGATCAACTCCTGGATTATTTCACAAAGTTGGAAGCCCCAGATTTGAAACGCTTAGGGATGAGTGTCAGCGTGTCCAGAAAAACCGTTCAAATTCCTTCCTATAAAGGAGTATCTCCTGTAAAAAACCCTTAATCCTAGTTCTATAAAAAGTTCTTTTTCCAATGGGGAAATTTTATAATTTTCAAAAAATTTATTAGCATCCAAGCAGGGAATCTTATATTCTCGCCGAATTAGTATAATTGGACTGGAGTTTTCAAGGATTTGGAAAAGGGACTTTCATAGTCCGAGAAGAAAGAGTGGAAAAAGGAGTGAATTTTAATTGAAAACCGATATCGAAATTGCACAAGAGGCGACGATGAAACCGATTACGGAGGTCGCTCAGGGATTGGATCTTCTGGAGGATGAGATTGAGCTTTATGGCAAATACAAAGCCAAGGTCAATTTCAGTGCTTGGGAACGCCTTAAGGATCAACCCGATGGTAAACTCATCTTAGTGACTGCCATTAATCCTACCCCTGCCGGTGAGGGAAAAACAACGACAACAGTTGGCTTAGGACAAGCTATGTCTAAGATTGGCAAGAAAGCCATGATTGCATTGCGTGAACCTTCCCTGGGCCCTTGCTTTGGTGTTAAGGGTGGGGCTGCAGGCGGCGGATATGCTCAAGTTGTGCCGATGGAGGATATCAATCTCCACTTTACAGGTGATTTCCACGCCATTACTTCGACTCATAATTTGTTGGCAGCACTTTTAGATAACCATATTCAACAAGGCAATCTTTTAAACATCGACCCTCGTCAAATTGTATTCCGTCGGGTTATGGATATGAATGACAGGGCTTTACGCAAAATTGTGATTGGCTTAGGTGGTCGTACTGAAGGAATTCCTCGGGAAAACGGCTTTGATATCACAGTGGCTTCCGAAATTATGGCGATTCTCTGCTTAGCCAAGGATCTTATGGATCTGAAAGAGCGCTTTGGCCGGATTGTGGTAGCTTACACCTATGACGGCAAGGCGGTTACTGCTCATGATCTGGAAGCTGAAGGTTCTATGGCTCTGCTCATGAAAGATGCTATTAAACCCAATTTAGTTCAAACTCTGGAGAACACTCCTGTATTTATTCATGGAGGTCCCTTTGCAAATATTGCTCACGGCTGTAACAGCGTCGTAGCCACCAAAATGGCAATGAAGCTTGCTGATTATGTCATTACTGAAGCTGGATTCGGTGCTGATCTTGGCGCTGAGAAATTCTACGATCTGAAATGCCGCTTCGCCGAGCTGAAGCCGGCGGCAACCGTCATCGTAGCGACAGTCCGCGCTCTTAAGATGAATGGTGGAGTCGCTAAGGAAGATTTAGGGCCTGAGAATCTGGAAGCTTTAGCAAAAGGAATCGTGAACCTTGAAAAGCATATTGAGAATATCGGCAAATTTGGTGTGCCTGCTGTAGTGGCTATCAATCGCTTCCCCACCGATACCGAGGCAGAATTAGAGTTTGTAGCAGAACGTTGCCGCCAGCTGGGGGCTGAGTTTGCCTTATCGGAAGTCTTCACAAAAGGCGGAGAAGGCGGTATAGAACTGGCAAAAGCGGTTATCGATATTGTTGATAATAAAGAATCCAATTTCCATGTTCTCTATGAATTGGATCAGCCTATCGCTAAGAAGATCGAGACCATATGTAAAGAGGTTTATGGTGCCGATGGTGTGAACTTCACTAAAGAGGCCTTAACCTCCATGAAGAAATATGATGAATTAGGTTATGGTCAATTACCCATTTGTATGGCTAAGACCCAGTATTCCTTAACCGATGATCAGAATGTTCTTGGCCGTCCAACAGGCTTTACCATTACAGTCCGTGAGCTCCGTCTATCCGCGGGTGCCGGATTCCTTGTAGCCATTACCGGTGCTATTATGACTATGCCCGGACTCCCTAAGCGTCCTGCTGCCTTAAGAATGGATATTGACGCTGAAGGGCGCATTACTGGTCTCTTCTAAAATAAGTCATCTGGCTTTGCCCCAGGAAGAAATTTTCTGGGGCTTATTTTCGTTAGGCATCGGCTTCTCGAAAGCTGATTCTCCAGGATTTTGCTTTCGGCGTTCACTCTATAAGCTGCGCGGAGCAATCTAATCGCTCAAGACCTCCGCTGCGCCGGGTCCACCTGCGCCGCTAAGTAGTCTCTGTGGCGGCTTGGGCGAAACCCTTATTCGGCTTTCGTGCCCAAATCGCTCCTCGAAAGCACTGCTTTCGCACTTGTTCTCAATGGGCGGTTGGAAACGTCCTGTTTCCAACCCGACTCCGCTGCAGTCTTTTCGCGAAGATTGCTTACCTGCTCGCTTAGAATCCGTTCTCTGCCTTAAAGCAAAATCCTTAGGCTGCTTTTCGGGCTTGAGTGGCGCGGATGTCGGACAAGCTACCTGACCCGAGCCGTTTTCATGCTGCTGATGCCACCCCGCGGCATGGATGGTTACTTTAAAAAAAGACCCCAGAAAAGAGTCGAAAAGAAAATCCGTGAGCGTAGCTTTACGCACAAGAGCGAACGGCTTTAGCGGAAGGGCGGTCGGGTTAACGAGGCTTTCTTAACATAGCGGAGCCACCGGTTCACATCAGGTATTGCCCAGAGGTTTGGCGTAGCTGTTAAGAAAGCGAGTTAACCAGCTCTGGAGCTATTGAGTGAGCGATGTGCGTAAAGCTACCCGACCCGGATAAGCTTTTTATAAAACCCCTTGGTTGTTAAGTTTAATGTTTTACAGTGGAAGTGGGAAAGGTATAATCAGATTATAGAAGATAGTCTTGGACAGGAGGAGTACCGGCATGATCTCCATGCCTCGGGTGAACCGGATTCTTCAACATAGGAGTTATGAAGAGTTTTCGGACAAAAATAAACAAGCTGAAGCGGAGCGAGTGTACTGCCGTCATGGCTCGGATCATGGCCTCGCAGTAGCGAGAATTGCCTACATTTATCTTTTAGAGAAATACATAGAAGACAGGGGCAGTCTTTCTGAGGCCGGGACAAATAATGCCAATATCAGGTTGGAAGAGAGTTATGGCGTAGGTAAGGAAAGCATCTATGCGGCGGGGATTTTGCACGATATCGGCCGGTGGGTGGAATATGAAAGCCAGGAAGACCATGCGCTGGCGGGCGCTCGGTTGGCAAGGCCTATTCTCAGGGATTGCGGGTTCACGGATGCGGAGATTGAGAGAATTGTCATAGGGATTTCAGAACATCGTCTCCATCCGGATAAGACAAGCAGTATCCTTGGGCAAGCCCTGGCTTTAGCCGATGATTGGGCAAGGGATTGTAAGAGCTGCCCTAGTAAGGCCGCATGTTATAAATATACTAAGGCAATGGAGGACATTCTAATCTAAAACTTAAGGTTCCAACAAGGAGGTCATATATGTATGAAAGATTATTCCCTGCGCTGGATTGACCTGAACAACGAAATGGAAGCTAAAAAGGCTATGCAACACATCGGTTCCGACCCAGGGGGAATTGCCCATATGGTTGGTAAGCCTATTGGGAGAGCTCTCAAGCTTGAGAATGTGCCCTTGCCAGCGGCCCATATCATTAAGCAGGAAATGCTTTCTCTGGGAGGGGACGCAGCAGTTCATCGTAATGTCATTGTCAATAAGATTGAAGCGACCGATATTCTGCTGGTGGGGACGACGAAACATTTTCGCCGGCTCAGTCAGAAGCTGGCGGCTCAACCCTTTGGCTTAAAAGATTTGGGCAAGAGCTTAAAAAGCCTTCTTGAAGCCCTGGAACCTCCTAAGCAAAGGGTTCTCTCCTGTCGCGGGAAGGAAATTGTGCTGGGTGAGCGGACCCTGATTATGGGAATACTCAACCTGACGCCGGACTCCTTCTCAGATGGAGGAAAATTTAATACCTTTGAACATGCCATCAAACAAGCTGAAGCTTTGGTTGAGCAGGGGGCAGATATTCTGGATATCGGAGCAGAGTCCACCCGCTTAAAACATGATCCGGTCAGTGCCGAAGAAGAATGGAATCGCCTGGAGGCAGTCATCAAGGCTTTATTGCCACGGCTTTCTATTCCGATCTCCGTGGATACGTATAAGTCGGAAGTGGCGGAGAAGGCACTGGACGCTGGGGTACATATGATTAATGATATCTGGGGATTGCAAAAGGACCTTAAAATGGCGGAGGTTGCAGGTAAATATCAGGCGCCGGTGATTGTCATGCATAACCAAGAAGGGAACAGCTACCACCATGTCATGGGGGATATGATGGCCTTCTTAAAAAAGAGCATTCATCTTGCTGAAGAACAGGGGCTAACTGGTGACCAGATTATCATCGATCCGGGCATTGGCGGAACAGCCTTCGGCAAGAGCCTGGATATCGATCTGGAAATCATGAGTCGTTTAGGGGAGTTCCGGTCTTTAGGGCACCCCATACTCTTGGGAACGTCCCGGAAATCCATGATTGGTCAAACCCTGAACCTCCCCATGGAGGAACGGTTGGAAGGAACCCTTGCCACCAGTGTGGTAGGTGTAGCCGCTGGAGTGGATATTCTTCGGGTTCATGATGTGCAGGCCAATAAGAGAGCGGTACAGATGGCGGATGCCATCTATCGTCGCAAGAGAGGAGAGAACTTTAGTGGCGCGTGATCGAATCGCTTTACGAGGGTTAAAGTTTTTTGCCTACCACGGGGTGCTCCGTGAGGAAAAGATCCTCGGCCAGACCTTTATAGTGGATATTGATCTTTATGCCGATTTAAGCAAGGCGGGACAATCCGATCAAGTGGAGGATACCATCAATTATGCTGAGGTTTACGCTCGTATAAAAACCATTGTCAAGATGGAAAAATACCATCTTATTGAACGATTAGCGGAGCGAATCGCCGAGGAGGTTCTTGGTGAATTCCCTTGTGAAGGGGTGCGTGTCGTCATTCATAAGCCTCAAGCCCCTATTCCGGGGATTTTTGATGAAGCCTTTGTAGAAATTTATAGGGAGAAAAACCGGTGAGAGCATATTTGAGTATCGGAAGCAATATGGGGGACCGGGGGTATTATTTGCTGCAGAGCTGCCAAGAATTGGCGACTCATCCGGAAGTTAAGATCATCAAAAAGTCCGGCACCTACGAAACTAAGCCCTGGGGCAATGTGGATCAACCGGATTTTTGGAATCAAGTGCTGGAGATTGAGACGTCCTTATCACCTTTGGACTTGTTGGATCTTTGTCAGGAGATTGAAAAATCCCTCGGGAGAGAAAGACTTATACGTTGGGGGCCAAGAACCATTGACATTGACCTCTTAAATTATGATAATAAGGTATGGGAAGATCATCGGCTTATTCTTCCTCATCCTCGTATGGAAGAGCGGGAGTTCGTTCTGGCACCCTTACGAGAGATTGCTCCCCACTATATTCTTCCTTCAGGAAGAAGGGTTACAGAAGTTAGCGGAGATGGAGAGGTATGGCAACTGGAATCTGAGTAAACCGGACAATATCTAAAGGAATTGTACTGGGGAAGGATGTTCAGGGCCTAAGGAGCTCATAGGTTTATAGTATAGTAAGAATCGATTGAATTGGCTTTTAAGAATACCGCTTGGATCGTTATGACCGAGACGGAGAAGGAAAGCAAGGCATAGCATAGCACCTTCACGTTTGTGGGGTGCTTTTTTACATTAGCAGACGGTGGGATTTTTTCGGGTTAGGGGAGGTTAAAATGAATTTCGGAATAATTGGTGCAGGAATTGTAGGGACGGCCATCGCTATTCGTTTGAGGGAAGCGGGACACAATTTGATAGGAGTACACTCTCGCAGCCAGCGATCTTATGAGAGGTTTTGCACCTATCTTCATTGGGAGAAGCGTCCGCTGGAGGAATGGATCCCTGAAGCAGATCTTCTCTTTATTACGACACAGGATGGGTTGATTCGCATAGCCGCTGAGGAATTGACTCAGGGGAAACTCTATAAAGAAGGGCAAATTTGGATTCATTGTTCAGGTTCTGTAAGCTCTCGTGTCATGCAAGTGGATAAGGATTTACCGATACACTATCTATCCCTTCACCCTTTGCAAGCTTTCGCCGGGATTGATCAGGCAGTGGAGCTTATTCCAGGAACTCACTTTGGGATTGAAGGGGATGCGGATGAAATCGGCTTCGAGATTGTAACTCAGTTAGGAGGAATCCCTCACCGATTGGATCCTCAGCAAAAGCCCCTCTACCATGCCGGGGCCGTAGTGGCTTCCAATTACCTGGTAACCCTGGTGAGCCTGGCCGTTCAATTATTTGAGGAAGCGGGCATTACTAAACAAGAAGCTTTGGAAAGCTTGCTTCCACTAATGAAGGGCGCTCTGCAGAACTTAGAAAATGTAGGGCTTCCCCAGGCACTTACCGGCCCTATAGCCCGGGGGGATGTGGATGTGATTCGGGGACATCTGGAGCACATGCCGGTGAAGATCGACCCCGTATACCGAGCCTTGGGCCTCTATACCTTGGACATCGGGCAAAAAAAGATGGAGTTTAACGGGGGGGCTTATTCTAAAGAAGTATGGGAAGAAATGAATAGGCTAATGAAATAGATTTTCAGCACTTAGATTGAGAAAGGGACGAATGAATCATGATCATCTGTAAAAAAATCTCTGAAGTCCGGGAAATCATCAAAGAGCAACGAAGCCAGGGAAGAAGCATAGCCTTGGTGCCCACCATGGGGTATTTGCATGAAGGGCATTTGACTTTGGTGGAAGAGGCTAAGAAAAGCGGTGCTTTTGTGGTGATGAGTATTTTTGTCAATCCGCTGCAATTTGGTCCTAACGAGGATTTTGCCCGCTATCCCCGGGATTTGGAACGGGATGCCCAGAAGGCCGAAGGGGCTGGGGTACATTTAATTTTTAATCCTGAAGTCGAAGAGATGTATCCGTCAAAGAATCTCACCCATGTGGAAGTAAATGAGCTGGGAGACAGCCTCTGCGGAGCTTCCCGACCGGGTCATTTTCGTGGTGTGACTACGGTGGTCAGCAAACTCTTCCATATTGTTCAGCCGGATCGCGCCTATTTCGGTCAAAAAGATTATCAGCAGTACTTAATCATACGTCAAATGGTGATGGATCTGAATTTTCCTATTGAAGTCATAGGGGTACCCATTGTCAGAGAAAAAGATGGGTTGGCCTTGAGTTCAAGAAATATTTACTTAAGTCCTGAGCAACGGGCGGAAGCACTTGTGTTGCAGAGGAGCCTTGGGAAGGCAGAGAACTGGATCCGTCAGGGAGATCGTTCCGCTCAGAGCATCGAAGAGAGAATTAAGGAATTGATTAGAAATGAAAGTTCTGGAGAAATTGATTATGTAGAGATTCGTTCGGCGGAAAACCTGCGCCGGGTAGAACAGATCGAAGGAAAAGTACTCATCGCCTTAGCCGTGCGCTTTGGTTCAACCCGCCTGATTGATAATAAAGTTTTGGAGGAGATGTAAATGTTCCGAACCATGATGAAGTCCAAGATTCATAGGGCCACAGTCACTGAAGCCAATCTTAAATATGTAGGAAGCATTACCATTGATGAAGAACTCCTGGAGGCTGCGGATATCCTTCCTAATGAAAAAGTTCAGGTTGTAAATAATAATAACGGAGCCCGCTTAGAGACTTATGTTATTCCTGGAAAGAGAGGAGAGCGTACCATATGTCTGAATGGGGCTGCAGCCCGCTTAGTTCAAGTGGGGGATGAGGTGATTATTATTTCTTATGGGATTTTCACTGATGAGGCAGCCCGGGCCTATGAACCGAAGGTTATCTTCGTGGATGAAGGGAATAATCCGGTGAAGATTGCCCATGAGGAGATACACGGACGAGAGTCTTAGAATCCACAAAGCTGATGGCTTGAATGAAACGTGTTGGCCGGATCATGTAGCTTTACGCACAACGCTCACTCCATAGCTCCAGGACTGGTCAACTCGCTTTCTTAACAGCTCCGCCAAACCCCGCTGCTTTCTGCATGTGAACCGGTGGCCCGCTACGTTAAGAAAGCCTCGTTGACCCGACCGCCCTTCCGCTAAATCCTCTCGCTCTTGTGCGCAAAGCTACGCTTGCGGGTTTTTTTAGCTTTTTTCTGGGGTTATTTTCGGGTCGCATGTATTAGGAGGATTATCGTAGGACTCAGGGAACGATAAGAATAGAGGAAAAAGATAGTACGGGTAGGATAGGGGTAGGAGGATAACCATGAGAAGATATTTGGTGCCTTGGCGCGCTGAGGAATGTCGTATTTATTCGACAGGAGTGTTGGTTCTCGGAAGCGGAATAGCAGGCTTATACACAGCTCTTAAGGCCAGCGAGTATTTTGAGGTCACTGTGCTGACCAAGAAGGGGATTCCGGAGAGCAACACTAAGCATGCTCAAGGGGGGATCGCTGTAGCTTTAGACCAAGAGGATTCTCCCTCTTTGCATTACGAGGATACTCTCTATGCAGGTGCAGGATTATGCGAATCCGATTCCGTTCGGGTTTTGGTGGAAGATGGTCCTTTGCGGGTCGAAGAGTTGATTCGGATGGGAGCCCATTTTGACAGAAAAAACGGCAAGCTGGCTTTTACTCAGGAGGCCGCCCACAGTCGCAGAAGGATTCTCCATGCCAATGGAGATGCTACGGGGGAAGAAATCGAACGGACTCTGATTGCCCAGGCTCTTGGGGAAGAGCGGATTCTCGTTAAAGAAGAGCAATTCCTACTGGATCTCTTAAAAAACCAAAAGGGTGAAGTCATCGGGGTACTCAGTCTCAATGGTAAAACCCAAGAGTTGGAGATTTATTTGGCCCAAGCTGTGGTTTTGGCTACAGGGGGGTTAGGCCAGCTCTACTGTTATACTACCAACCCCGAAGTGGCTACAGGGGATGGCATGGCAGCGGCTTATCGGGCAGGAGCACAGTTAATGGATATGGAGTTTGTCCAATTTCACCCCACAGCTCTTTTTATTCCGGGTGCACCTCGGTTTTTAATCTCAGAAGCCGTTCGGGGAGAAGGAGCTCACCTCCTGAATGTTCGAGGAGAACGTTTTATGGAAGATATCTCCGGAAAAGAGTTAGCGCCACGGGATGTGGTAGCAAGAGAGATCTGGAGAGAGCAGGCTAAGGGTGAGGTATATTTGGATTTCCGGCCTATAGGTTTAGAAAAAGTGAAGCAACGTTTCCCCATGATTTATCAGACCTGCTTGGATTACGGGATCAATGTCCTGGAGGATCGACTTCCTGTGGCACCTGCCGCACACTATATGATGGGTGGAGTCCGCACGGACGAAATGGGAAGGACAAGCCTCCCCAATCTTTATGCCAGTGGGGAATGCGCTTGCAATGGTGTCCATGGGGCAAATCGGTTGGCCAGCAATTCTTTGCTGGATGGTCTCGTCTTTGGGGGGCGTATCGTGGAAGATATTGTGAATACGGCCCGGTCTAAGGGACTCATGGACCCTCAGCTTAGTGATATCCATACAGAAAAAGATGAATCCTGTCCGGGATATTTAAGAAATCAACTTAAACGTGAGGAACTTCAAGAGCTGATGTGGGAATATGTGGGTATTATCCGAGAAGAAGAAGGCTTGAAGAAGGCCATTAAGCTTATAGGGGACTGGGACAGGACCTTTATACCTGAAAGGGAGATCGCTCAGTTAGAATTAAAAAATCTCCTGGCGATCGGTCATTGTGTAGCTCGGGCTGCTTTGGCACGTGAAGAGAGCCGAGGGGGACATTACCGTTGGGATTATCCTGAAACCCATACAAAGGATTTAAAACATTCCATTCAAACAAAGGAGGGCTATGATGTTTGCACCATTCCAGTATCAAGAGTTGATTGAACGGGCTTTACAGGAGGATTTGGGAACGGGGGATTTAAGTTCTGCCATTTTCCCCAGAACCTCTAAGACTTATGCCAAGATCTATGCCAAGCAAACGGGAATTGTTTGTGGATTGGAAATAACAAAGCAGGTCTTTAAGGCAGTGGATCCTCAACTTGAAGTGTCCATTATAAAAACAGACGGGGAAAAGGTTGAGCGTGGAACTGTTGTTATGGAGATCGCCGGTGCCGTCGGCTCTATTTTGAGTGCGGAGCGTACTGCTTTAAATTTTTTGCAGCAACTTTCCGGAGTGGCTACTGCGACTTATGAGGCAGTAAAGGAATGTCATGGGCTGTCCGCTCGCATTACAGATACCCGCAAGACCATACCGGGCCTGAGAATGCTGCAAAAATACGCCGTGGGTATGGGTGGTGGACAGAATCATCGCTTCGGTCTGTATGATGCCGTAATGTTGAAGGATAATCATATTGCGGCTGCCGGAGGCATCCGCTCTGCAGTGGAAGCAGCCCGCAGCAGAATCGGACATATGGTTAAGATAGAAGTGGAATGTGAAAGTCTTGAGCAAGTGGAAGAAGCAGTGGCTGTCGGCGCTGAAGTCATTATGTTGGATAATATGGATTTAGAAACCATGCGTAAAGCGGTGGAGATAGTTCAAGGCAGAGCTGTGGTGGAAGCTTCCGGTGGCATCAAGAAAGACGACCTTCGTGCTGTGGCTGAAACTGGGGTGGATGTTATTTCTATGGGAGCGATCACCCATTCGGTGAAAGCCATGGACTTTTCCTTGGATATTGGAGATATTAAGGCTTCAACCAAGGAGCATTGGGAAAAGGAAGAGAACTGTGCGAAATAAGATTCTGGATATCTTAAAGAACCAACAGAGAGAAGAATTTGTTTCCGGTGAGAGTATCAGCCAAGCCCTCAGTATCACCCGAGCGGCGGTCTGGAAGCAGATTCAGGGATTAAAGGAAGCGGGATATGAGATAGAGGGCCAGACCAAGAAAGGGTATCGCCTCGTTAAGATACCTTGCGCCATAGATCTATGGGCTCTGCAGCAGGAGCTCAGGACTCAGGCTCTGGGCAGGCAGCTTTTTCTCTTTGAAGAATTGCCCTCCACCAATGACCGAATCAAGGACATGGCGCGTCAAGGGGGAGAGCATGGGACGGTGGTTATCGCCAAGCGTCAGACAATAGGTCATGGACGGATGCAGAGGGTATGGGAGTCCCCAGATGGAGGGCTTTGGTTGAGTCTGTTGCTTAAACCCAGGCTGAGCTTGGGGGACGCGGCTAAGCTTACTCTGAGTGCGGGGGTGGCTTTGGCTCAAACTCTGCAGGATCTTTATAGATTAGAAGTCAGGATTAAATGGCCTAATGATATAGTGATACAGGGAAGAAAAATTGCTGGAATCCTTGGCGAAGTTGCCGGAGAGTGGAATACGGTACAGACCCTTATCCTGGGGATTGGGGTCAATGCCAATTTCTCTGGCCAGACACTTAGTCCTAAGATACCCGCTATAACCTTGCAGGATATCTTGGGCCATGAGGTTAATCTGAATCACCTGACAGCTGAGTTGCTTTTTAATCTGGAAAAGGAAGTTCAGTCTTTAGAGCAGGGCGATGTCCAAGGTCTTATCCAACGTTGGACCTCTTTTGCGGTAGGTATCAATCGGCCTGTGCGGATAGAAAAGGCAGGGATCTCCTACGGGGGAATTTTTAAAGGGATTAGAGAAAATGGGGAACTTGTCCTTGACCAGGAAGGGCAGGAGATAACCTTTTCTTCAGGAGAAGTGAGCCTCAGAGCGGAGGAGCAGTATAGTCCGGAGTAATTTTTATAAACAGTAATCGCTGAAAGATCTAATTGTAAACTAAGGAGAATAACTATGATTCTTGTATTTGATGTGGGAAACACCAATATTGTCCTTGGTGTATACGACCAAAAAGAATTAATTTACCATTGGCGGATTTCTACAGATAAATCCCGTACAGTGGATGAGTATGCAGTGATTATTAAGAATCTTTTTGATCTTAATGGACTCGATATGTCCCGGATTAAAGCCGTAGTGATGTCCTCCGTGGTTCCTCCGGTCATGCCTACCCTTGAATCGCTGGCGCGCAAGTACTTTGATGTGGAGCCCCTGGTCATCGGACCGGGAGTGAAGACCGGTATGCCCATCGTCTACGATAACCCTCGTGAGGTGGGAGCCGACCGTATTGTCAATGCTGTGGCTGCCTATCACAAATATGGGGGCCCCTTAGTCATTGTCGATTTCGGTACGGCCACGACTTTCTGTGCGATATCAAAGCGAGGGGAGTATCTGGGTGGAGCCATTGCTCCGGGGATAGGAATTTCTACGGAAGCTTTGTTCCAACGGGCCTCTAAATTGCCCCGTATTGAAATTGTCAGACCGAAAAGCGTCATTGCCAAAAATACGGTAGCGGGGATGCAGTCAGGGATATACTATGGCTATACCGGACAAGTGGATCGGATCGTGACGTTGATGAAGCAAGAGTTAGGGCGAGAAACCCGCGTCATTGCCACAGGCGGTTTAGCGGAATTGATCCAAGAGGATTCTCAGGAAATTGAAATCGTGGACCCCTTTTTAACATTAGAAGGCTTATTATTAATTTATGAAAAAAATTGTAACCAACAGCCCTGATTGGTAGATTGGAGAACTATGCGTTTAGGAAAATTTGAGCTGGGTATCCCCGCTTTTCTAGCCCCTATGGCCGGTGTTACGGACAAGGCTTTTCGGGAGACTGTTCGTTCCGTGGGGGGGCGTCATGTCTGGACAGAGATGATCAGCGATAAAGCATTAACCTATATGAACTCGCGGACCTTGGAGATGTTGGATCTTTCCGGGGAGGTTTCCCCGCGCATTGTTCAGATATTCGGCTCAGAGCCTGAAGTCATGGCAAAGGCGGCGGCTTTAGCGGTGGAGCGGGATGCTGAGATTATTGATATTAATATGGGATGTCCAACGCCTAAAATCGTCAAAAACGGGGAAGGTTCAGCATTGTTGCAGGACCTTCCCTTAGCTCAGCGCATTGCTGAAGCCGTTGTGAAGGCGGTGGAGGTTCCGGTGACGGTCAAAATGCGTCTTGGCTGGACTGCAGATGCGATTGTTGCTCCGGAGTTGGCCAAGCGGGTGGAAGCTGTAGGTGTTCAGATGGTCAGCGTCCATGGTCGAACCCGGGAGCAATTTTACGCAGGGACTGCCAATCGGGATTGGATAAAGAAGGTTAAAGAGGGAGTAAGCATCCCGGTTATAGCCAATGGGGATATTTTTTCCCCCCAGGAAGCTAAGAAAGTTTTGGAAGAAACGGGCTGTGATGGGGTTATGGTGGGCCGGGGAAGTCTTGGCAACCCCTGGCTTATTCCGCAGATTGATTCGTTTTTGAATCATGGCGCTTTACTTGAACAGCCTTCCTTAGAGCAGAAAATCAAAGGTGCTATGGAACATTTTGATCGTGTGCTGAGCTATAAAGGAGAACGGGTTGGCCTTAACGAAATGCGTAAGCATGCTGTCTGGTATATTAAAGGGATCCGCAATGCCGCACAGCTGCGTGACCATATTATGCAGACTAAAACGTCCTTAGAAATGAAGAATCTATTCCAAAGGATTTTGCAAGAAAATGCATAACATTAATAGTTTCAGGAAGAATATTAGAGCGTATTCGTATGATAGGTACATCGCGGAATCCTTGACATTATTTTGAAGTGAACATATAATACGAGTAATGCAAATAGCGGGGTTTACATATTATGGCAGTAAAGCCCTAATTTATTTAAATGAAGCGCGGAAAAAGCGCCATGCGTAGGATGAGAAAAGGGAGCGATATTGAATGGCCGAAAAGGAAGTAATTCTGACCATCGAAGGATTGAAGAAATTAGAAGATGAATTAGAAACTCTGAAGACGGTAAAACGTCGAGAAGTGGCTGAACGCATCAAACAGGCCATCGAGTTTGGAGATATCAGCGAAAACTCAGAGTATGATGACGCCAAAAACGAACAAGCTTTTATTGAAGGCCGTATTATTACTTTGGAAAAAATGCTAAGGAATGCTCGGGTCATTGATGATTTAGAGGGTAGCGAATTCGTCGCTCTTGGGACTACCGTTGTTCTGAGAGATAAGGATTTTGGTGAGGAAGAGGAATATACCATCGTCGGCTCCGCAGAAGCGGATCCGGGCTCCAATAAGATCTCCAATGAATCTCCTGTAGGAAAGGCAGTTCTGGGACAAGCGAAAGGAACGGTTGTGGAAATCAACGTTCCCGCAGGCATTCTGCACTATGAGATTGTGGATATTCGATAATTGATTGAAACTACTCAGGTGGTATCCTGACAAAAGGTCGGCAAGAATTCTTGCCGACACTTTGTTTCACTATGAGAATGAAATATTAAAAATACCTTTGGATATTGGATATTTATTATAGAACTTTTTAGCTAAGTATGTTGTTTAATGTTATTGAGTTTTGGTAAAATTGTTAAAGGAATTACTGTTGGAGGTATGATTAATGGATGAAGTAAATGATCTCTGGCGGGTTCGCTTGGACAAGCTGGATCAGTTAAGAGAATATGGAGTAGAGCCCTATGCGGATCGGTATCAGAGAACTCATATGGCCCAAGAGATTCTGGATGGATTCGATACCCTCGAGGGTCAAGTGGTCAAGATTGCCGGCCGTATGATGTCCAAAAGAGACCAAGGTAAAGTGATATTTACTCATATACAAGATTTTAGCGGCCAGATTCAAGCTTATATCCGCAAAGATGATATAGGTGAAGAGTGGTTTGAGCTGATTTCTAAGTTTGACATCGGTGACATCATTGGCGTCAAAGGTACTGCGTTCCGGACACGGCGTGGAGAGATCTCAGTGCATGCCACTGAGGTTCAGATTTTATCCAAATCCATGCGTCCCCTGCCGGAGAAATTTCACGGTTTAACCAATGTTGAACTCCGTTATCGTCAACGGTATGTAGATCTCATTATGAATCCGGAAGTCCGCAATGTCTTTGTTATGAGAAGCAAGATTATCCGGACTATGAGAAACTTCTTGGAAGGCCAAGGCTTCTTAGAAGTGGAGACACCTACTCTCCATACTATTCCGGGTGGGGCAGCAGCCCGTCCCTTTATCACTCATCACAATACTTTAGATATAGATCTTTATCTGCGCATTGCTTTGGAGCTTCCCTTAAAGCGATTAATTGTCGGAGGCTTTGATAAGGTATTTGAAATAGGAAGAAACTTCCGCAATGAAGGGATTTCTATTAAGCATAATCCGGAGTTCACGATGATGGAGCTCTATCAGGCTTACGCAAATTTTGAGGATATCATGGAGCTCACTGAGAACATGATTTCTACCATTGCCAAAGAAGTTCATGGAACCACCGAAGTTACCTACCAAGGCCAAGTGATCGATTTCAAGACACCCTGGCGTCGTTTGCCCATGCTCGATGGAATCTTAGAGTATGCGGGAGTGGACTTTGGCCAGATTCATACGGATGAAGAAGCACAACAGGCAGCTAAGGAAAAAGGCCTTAAGGTTGAACCGGGAAGTTCACGTGGTAAGATCATTAACGAGTTCTTTGAGGAATTTGTCGAGCCCAATCTAATACAGCCGACTTTTGTTATTGGTCATCCAGTGGAGATTTCTCCCTTAGCCAAGAGAAACGCCGAGCACCCTGAGTATACGGACCGTTTTGAAGCCTTTGCTTACGGCCGAGAATTAGGGAATGCTTTCTCGGAATTAAATGATCCTATCGATCAAAGACAACGTTTTGAAGCCCAAGTGTCTGAACGGGCTAAAGGTGACGATGAAGCCCATATGATGGATGAGGATTTTGTCCAGGCTTTAGAGTACGGCCTTCCCCCCACAGGTGGACTAGGAATCGGTATCGACCGACTGGTGATGCTCTTGACCGATTCGCCGTCCATCCGTGACGTCATCCTTTTCCCCACTATGCGGCCTAGAGAAGACAACTAAGGACGCCTATAATGGTCACATCGATAAAATAACATCAAGTTTCTAATGCACTAAAGTATGAGTAATTTACAATAAGGATACGAATTTGTTTGGGTTACGCCTGGGAGACGAATGCATGATGAGCATCGTCTCCCTTTCTCTCTATATTGCGCACCATGAACTGATTGAAAGACTGTAAATAAATCATGAATGAAGTAATAATATTTGTGTAATCAAGTAATATAGAGAGATATTAGAAGATAAAGTAGGTAAAAATACGAAATATATAAAAATAAGGTATATTTTAATGATTGAGAAGTCAAAGTTGACTGTGGTATAGTATCAAATGTTCCGCAAACAACAAGTGCCTTGCAGGAACAAAAATAAAAAATGGTAGTTGACAAATCCAAAGTTTGCTGGTATCATTTATAAATGTGGTTTAGCCACAAAAACACAAAAATGGTCAAAATGGTCTTTGAAAACTAAACAACAAGGAACAGCCAATGACTCGTCAAATGAGTAAAGACAATTTGAGCAATCAAATTTTCTTCATAAATTTTATGGAGAGTTTGATCCTGGCTCAGGACGAACGCTGGCGGCGTGCCTAACACATGCAAGTCGAACGGAGAACTCAATAAGCTTGCTTAGAGAGTTCTTAGTGGCGGACGGGTGAGTAACGCGTGGATAACCTACCCAATAGACCGGGACAACCCTTGGAAACGAGGGCTAATACCGGATAAGCTTATCCCATGGCATCATGGGATAAGGAAAGATGGCCTCTGAACATGCTATCGTTAATGGATGGATCCGCGTCTGATTAGCTAGTTGGTGGGGTAAAGGCCTACCAAGGCGACGATCAGTAGCCGGCCTGAGAGGGTGAACGGCCACACTGGGACTGAGACACGGCCCAGACTCCTACGGGAGGCAGCAGTGGGGAATCTTCCGCAATGGACGAAAGTCTGACGGAGCAACGCCGCGTGTACGACGAAGGCCTTCGGGTTGTAAAGTACTGTCTTCAGGGACGAACGGCAAGTATGAAAATATTGTACTTGCATGACGGTACCTGAGGAGGAAGCCCCGGCTAACTACGTGCCAGCAGCCGCGGTAATACGTAGGGGGCAAGCGTTGTCCGGAATCATTGGGCGTAAAGGGCGCGTAGGCGGATGATTAAGTCTGGTGTGAAAACCTAGGGCTCAACCCTGGGACTGCATCGGAAACTGGTTATCTTGAGGACAGGAGAGGAAAGTGGAATTCCACGTGTAGCGGTGAAATGCGTAGATATGTGGAGGAACACCAGTGGCGAAGGCGACTTTCTGGACTGTAACTGACGCTGAGGCGCGAAAGCGTGGGGAGCAAACAGGATTAGATACCCTGGTAGTCCACGCCGTAAACGATGAGTGCTAGGTGTAGAGGGTATCGACCCCCTCTGTGCCGCAGTTAACACACTAAGCACTCCGCCTGGGGAGTACGGCCGCAAGGTTGAAACTCAAAGGAATTGACGGGGGCCCGCACAAGCGGTGGAGCATGTGGTTTAATTCGACGCAACGCGAAGAACCTTACCAAGGCTTGACATCCATAGAATCCCGTGGAAACATGGGAGTGCCCTTCGGGGGAGCTATGAGACAGGTGGTGCATGGTTGTCGTCAGCTCGTGTCGTGAGATGTTGGGTTAAGTCCCGCAACGAGCGCAACCCCTATGTTTAGTTGCCAGCAAGTCAAGTTGGGCACTCTAGACAGACTGCCGGTGACAAACCGGAGGAAGGTGGGGATGACGTCAAATCATCATGCCCCTTATGTCTTGGGCTACACACGTGCTACAATGGCCAGTACAGACGGAAGCGAAGCCGTGAGGTGGAGCAAATCCGAGAAAGCTGGTCTCAGTTCGGATTGTTCTCTGCAACTCGAGAACATGAAGTCGGAATCGCTAGTAATCGCAGGTCAGCATACTGCGGTGAATACGTTCCCGGGCCTTGTACACACCGCCCGTCACACCACGAAAGTCTGCAACACCCGAAGCCGGTGAGGTAACCCGAAAGGGAGCTAGCCGTCGAAGGTGGGGCCGATGATTGGGGTGAAGTCGTAACAAGGTAGCCGTATCGGAAGGTGCGGCTGGATCACCTCCTTTCTAAGGAGACATGTTCACTCTGGTAGTGAGCATATCCTAAGGTCGATGCTTTGAAGGACGTCATGGAAGCAATGAAGTGAAACGATTCAAAGTTGGAGAAGTCTTAAGAGACTTCTGAAAGCCGAAGAGGCAAAACGGAGCAATCCGTAAAGTATGAGAAATGAAGCTGTTGAAGTTAAAAGCTAACTTGTTGTTTAGTTTTGAGGGACCATAAAGTCTTCTATGGGCTTATAGCTCAGCTGGTTAGAGCGCACGCCTGATAAGCGTGAGGTCGGTGGTTCGAGTCCACCTAGGCCCACCATAAAAGATTAATATTGTGGGGGTATAGCTCAGCTGGGAGAGCACCTGCCTTGCAAGCAGGGGGTCAGCGGTTCGATCCCGCTTACCTCCACCATAATATATCTGGTTTCTCTAATGTTTATTATGTTCTTTGAAAACTGCACAGAGAAGAAAAAACTGTAATTAGGATAACATCTAAAACCTAGAAGTGGCGGCAAAAAACGTTTGGTCAAGCTACTAAGGGCGTACGGTGGATGCCTAGGCGCTAAGAGTCGAAGAAGGACGCGGCGAGCGGCGAAACGCCACGGGGAGCAGTAAGCATGCCTTGATCCGTGGATATCCGAATGGGGCAACCCATCCAGAGTCATATCTGGATATCTGTAACTGAATCCATAGGTTGCAGAAGACAACCCGGGGAACTGAAACATCTAAGTACCCGGAGGAAGAGAAAGAATAATCGATTCCCTGAGTAGCGGCGAGCGAAACGGGAACAGCCCAAACCAATCCCTTCGGGGGTTGGGGTTGTAGGACCCTCTATTAAGTCTGTATCTCTAGTCGAAGAGGTCTGGAAAGGCCGAGCAAAGAAGGTAACACTCCTGTAGGCGAAAGAGAGAAAGACTGTGAGGGTATCCTGAGTACCGCGGGACACGTGAAACCCCGTGGGAAGCTGGGAGGACCACCTCCCAAGGCTAAATACTCCTTAGCGACCGATAGCGAACCAGTACCGTGAGGGAAAGGTGAAAAGCACCCCGGGAGGGGAGTGAAAGAGAACCTGAAACCGTACGCTTACAAGCAGTCAAAGCACCATAAAGGTGTGATGGCGTGCCTTTTGTAGAATGAACCGGCGAGTTACGGTATGTAGCAAGGTTAAGACGAGAAGTCGGAGCCGAAGCGAAAGCGAGTCTGAACAGGGCGATTAGTTACATGCTGTAGACCCGAAACCGTGTGATCTACCCATGGACAGGGTGAAGGTGGGGTAAAACCCACTGGAGGCCCGAACTCACTGTCGTTGAAAAGACAGGGGATGAGCTGTGGGTAGGGGAGAAATTCCAATCGAACACGGAGATAGCTGGTTCTCCCCGAAATAGCTTTAGGGCTAGCCTCAATTAATGATTCTTGGCGGTAAAGCACTGAATAGGCTAGGGGCCTTACCGGGTTACCGAACCTTATCAAACTCAGAATGCCAAGAATTTAGATTGGGAGTCAGACTGTGGGGGATAAGCTTCATAGTCAAAAGGGAAACAGCCCAGACCATCAGCTAAGGTCCCCAAGTATACGCTAAGTGGAAAAGGATGTGGAATTGCATAGACAACCAGGATGTTGGCTCAGAAGCAGCCACCATTTAAAGAGTGCGTAATAGCTCACTGGTCGAGTGGTTCTGCGCCGAAAATGTAACGGGGCTCAAGCGTATCACCGAAGCTATGGCTTGGAACGGAATTATTAAGTCTTTAGAAAAGGAGCACTAAGGGAAGTTGCATCAGGAATTTTGCTTCCAATGAGGAAGACAAAGGCTTGAATGAAAGCAAAATTTCCAAATGTCCTCAAGGGGCTCAAGAAAAGCTAAGGGTTTAATAATTCCGTTCCAGGGGTAGGGGAGCGTTCTATTCGCAGCGAAGTCAGACTGTGAGGTCTGGTGGAGTGAATAGAAGTGAGAATGCCGGTATGAGTATGCGAAAAGGTGAGTGAGAATCTCACCCGCCGAAAACCTAAGGATTCCTGGGGAAGGCTCGTCCGCCCAGGGTAAGTCGGGACCTAAGCCGAGGCGTAAAGCGTAGGCGATGGACAACTGGTTGAGATTCCAGTACCACTGAGAAGCGTTTGAGCGATGGGGTGACACAGAAGGATAGGTTAAGCGTGCCGTTGGTTGAGCACGCCCAAGCCCGTAGGGTGTGAGATAGGCAAATCCGTCTCGCGAATAAACCTAAAAGGTGATGGGGAGCGAAATAAGTAGCGAAGTAACCGACTCCAAGCTGTCAAGAAAAGCCTCTAGCGAGCTTACTTAGTGCCCGTACCGTAAACCGACACAGGTAGGTAAGGAGAGAATCCTAAGGCGCGCGAGAAAACCCTCGTTAAGGAACTCGGCAAAATGACCCCGTAACTTCGGGAGAAGGGGTGCTCTAGAGATAGAGCCGCAGAGAAGAGGTCCAGGCGACTGTTTATCAAAAACACAGGTTCCTGCCAATCTGAAAAGAGAAGTATAGGAGCTGACGCCTGCCCGGTGCTGGAAGGTTAAGAGGAGAGGTTAGCCCGAAAGAGCGAAGCTTTGAATTGAAGCCCCAGTAAACGGCGGCCGTAACTATAACGGTCCTAAGGTAGCGAAATTCCTTGTCAGGTAAGTTCTGACCCGCACGAAAGGCGTAACGATCTGGACACTGTCTCAACGAGGGACTCGGCGAAATTGTAATACCCGTGAAGATGCGGGTTACCTGCGACAGGACAGAAAGACCCCATGGAGCTTTACTGTAGCTTGACATTGGACTTTGGTATGAAATGTACAGGATAGGTGGGAGACTAAGAAGCTAGGGCGCCAGCCTTGGTGGAGTCACAGGTGGGATACCACTCTTTTTGTACTGAAGTTCTAACCTAGGCCCCTGAATCGGGGTTGGGGACCGTGTCAGGTGGGCAGTTTGACTGGGGCGGTCGCCTCCTAAAGAGTAACGGAGGCGCCCAAAGGTTCCCTCAGCGCGGATGGAAATCGCGCGAAGAGTGTAAAGGCACAAGGGAGCTTGACTGCGAGACCAACAAGTCGAGCAGGGACGAAAGTCGGGCTTAGTGATCCGGTGGTACCGAGTGGAAGGGCCATCGCTCAACGGATAAAAGCTACCCTGGGGATAACAGGCTTATCTCCCCCAAGAGTCCATATCGACGGGGAGGTTTGGCACCTCGATGTCGGCTCATCGCATCCTGGGGCTGTAGTAGGTCCCAAGGGTTGGGCTGTTCGCCCATTAAAGCGGTACGTGAGCTGGGTTCAGAACGTCGTGAGACAGTTCGGTCCCTATCCGTCGCAGGCGCAGGAAATTTGAGAGGAACTGACCCTAGTACGAGAGGACCGGGTTGGACGGATCACTGGTGTACCAGTTGTCTCGCCAGAGGCAGTGCTGGGTAGCTATATCCGGATCGGATAAGCGCTGAAAGCATCTAAGCGCGAAGCCGGCCTCAAGATGAGATTTCCCACAGCGTAAGCTGGTAAGACCCCTGAAAGATGATCAGGTAGATAGGCCCGGAGTGGAAGTGCGGCGACGCATGGAGCGGACGGGTACTAATCGGTCGAGGGCTTGACCTAACGTAAGGTCATGGAAAGGTCACCTCACTGAGGGGCTCAAGACTAAGGTGAGGAAAGATGGAAGCTTAATTACAGTGAAGAAGACTCTGTGTAGTTTTGAGGGAACAGGAAGTTCACTCAAAGATAACCACATAAAGATCTGGTGACTATACCGGAGGGGTACCACCCGTTCCCATCCCGAACACGGAAGTTAAGACCTTCAGGGCTGATGATACTTGGACCGCAGGGTCCTGGGAAAGTAAGTCGTTGCCAGGTAAGCGAATGGACTATGCAGAGATGCGTAGTCCTTTTGAGTTATGTGGGTTATGTATGGGGAATTTGTTTAGGTATGGTTTTAGCTTTTTTCCTAGCGGAAAAAATATACCGGAGGAGTACGATCCGGCCACAGGCTGAAAAAAGCGGGGAGCTTGGTCAAGCTTCCCTGAGGGATCCGACAGTTCAAATTGGTCACCAGGGGTCTGTTGACAAAAGCACAGATGCTTGTCAGCCAACATCGAGATATGACAAGTAAGTTTAAGATTAGATCATTTCGAAATTACTCATCTAGATGACTCGTCTCAAAACCGGCGTTTTTTCACCATCACTCCCCTTAGACCCTAGAAAATCAAAGGGTATCTCCTTCGACATGGTATAATAGTGTAGGGGGTGGCGCCAATGATGAAAGAGGAAAAACAGAAACAAAACCGGATGCTTTGTGTCTTTATGGAGGACCTCGTGCCGAAAGGGCACTTTCTGCGCAAGCTGGACGCAGCCATAGATTTCAGTTTCATCTATGACATCATGAGACCGTTATACAGCGATAAAGGAAGACCGTCGATTGATCCGGTTGTTCTGGTGAAAATGCTCCTGATCGGCTACCTCTACGGAATAGACTCCGAACGGAAGCTGGAACAAGAGATCCTCGTCAATATCGCCTATCGTTGGTTTCTAGGTCTTGACTTAGAAGATAAGGTTCCGGATCACTCTGTCTTTTCTCAAAACCGCAGACGCCGGTTCAAAGATACGGAAGTGTTTCGGGAGATCTTTAATACCGTGGTTGAGCGTTGCGCCGAAGCAGGACTCATCGGCGGTGAATGCGTTGTCATGGATTCTACCCATATTAAAGCCAATGCCGCTAACGGACATGCAGAGAAAGTCCTTCTTGTGGAAGGTCCGAATGACTACTGGCTCAAGCTCAACGACGAGCACGGCGGTCATATCCGGCAAAAAACAGAAGAGGCAGACATGACCTTGACGGTTAAAAAAAAGTCTCTCTCTGATCCTGAAGCTGGGTGGATGCACAGACATCCCAAGCCGGCAGGCTTTCACTACCTTTGCCATCAAAGCTCAGATATCCGCTATGGTATCGTAACCGACGTCCATGTCACGCCGGGGGATGTGACCGACGCCCCCTATTGTGTGGAACGGATAGCTTACCAAAAGAAAGAATGTCGACTTTCCTTCCGCTATGCGGGATTGGATAGCGGCTATGATACAGTGGCAGTTCATCATGGATTACATCAGCTTGGAATAAGAGCCTATATCCCTGTCAATCCTGGTCATACAGCCCATTGGCGTAAAGAAAGAGGACTGTTTACCATTGAGGATTTTCACTATGACGTTCAGAATGACCGTTATATCTGTCCTAACGACTGCACACTGCGTTACATAGGTGTAAGAAAAGCATATTACAGAGTGGGTAAAAACTATGTCACACGATCAGAAGATTGTAAAAACTGTCCTTTGAAAAGCCAATGTATTGCCGGGAAGGCGAATTACAAAGAAGTCAGACGGGATTTCTATCAAGAAGATCAGGAACGCCATCACGCCTTAGTCGGAACAGCCTTATACCGCTACGTCATGCGCAAGCGGCAGGTAATATGTGAAGGGAATTTTGCTCTTCAAAAGCGATGTCACAATCTAAGGTTCACTCGCAAGCGAGGCATTGAGAAAGTCCAGGAACAATGCCTCTTTTCGGCAATGGCCCTGAACCTGAAAAGATTGGTGAAGTATGGGACAGCACCGCTCAGGCCAGCTGTCTCCTATCCGCAAATTAAGCTGAGGATAGTAAGTCTGCAGAGAAATCTCTCAGTTAATTATTGTTGATGGTCCTTAATCGCTATGATTTACCCTATTTGTCAACAGACCCCCAGTGACGAATTTGACTTACACCCAGCCTCTCCTCTTGCTGAGTTTACTGGGAGAGGAGCGGGGGAAATTATGCCCCAGAACGATGCGGGCGGTATGACGAAACTGGAGCTGTTCAGGTCTTCCAAGCAAAGCGTGGGGCTTAATGCCAGCGCAACGAGGCAGGGCATGGAGTAGTGATGCGTATAAGGTTCGAATTAATAAACCTTTAAGGTTTATTAGCCCACATCATAAAGAATAGGTAATAAATTACTGGTGCGATTAAGACGATAGATATTCCAATGAGGGTTTTATTATTCATTTGATAACCATTCCTTTCCCTGGATGTAAAACAGTCAGGAAATACACTGGAATGTTTTTAATTTTTTATGGGTCAGTACAACTGGATAACCTGGCAGATAATAACATAAGTATATTAAACATAATGGCTGGAAACATATGTTCACGATTATATTCTGTGTTATATAATTCAAGACACTCGCAATGAGCAGTTAAAGTATCCCAAAAGTTGTAATCGGGCAATAGCTCATAAGCTGCTTTAAAAGCCAATATTTGCAAATGAGCGGATTCGTGATAGGATAAGGAGGAACACCTTTGCATTGAGTGGAGGATTAAAAGTTGAATCTCATATCCAGAATAGACAGCTATGCTGAAAGCTGTCCTGATCGAGTGGCGCATCAATATAAGGATAGTAGACTTACCTATAAACAATTAAAAGAAGCGTCCGATGCTTTGGCCTGTTATTTAATTGAAACTTTTGGGGACGATAGAACGCCCATTGTTGTGTATGGTCACAAGCAGCATGAAATGCTCATTTGCTTTTTGGCTTGTGTAAAGTCTGGACATGCCTATATCCCCGCGGATTTTTCTTTGCCCAGTCAGCGAATCGAAGATATTATTCGGAGCTCTCAGACCAGATTGATTCTCTCACCTGGCGAGAGCCCGGAACGGGAAGGGATCAGGACAGTCCAATCAAATGAGATTAACCGATTGATTCGGTCCTGTTTAGGCAAGACTCCACCTAAAGATTATCAAGTAAAACACCATGAAACCTATTATATTATCTATACTTCGGGAAGCACAGGAAAACCTAAAGGGGTTCAGATAACCTTGGCTAATCTGGAGAGTTTTGTCCGCTGGGGTGTGGGAGTGGGTCGGTTTCCTGAGGGAGAGGTCTTCCTGAACCAGGCCCCCTTTTCCTTTGATCTGTCTGTGATGGATCTCTATCTGGCCCTTGCCTCCGGTTCTACCCTGTACAGTATTGATAAGGCCATGATCGCTGAGCCGAAGGAACTTTTTGCTCATTTTAAAGAATCCGGAGTAACAGTCTGGGTCTCAACTCCATCCTTTGCAGAGATGTGCCTGGGGGACTCCAGCTTCAAGAGCGAACTTCTTCCTAATATGAAAGTGTTTATGTTTTGTGGAGAGACCTTGAGCAATCAATGTGCGGAAAAATTATACCGACGATTTCCCCAAGCCAAGGTCATTAACTCATACGGTCCTACGGAAGCGACTGTGGCGGTGACAGCTCTCTTAGTGGATTTGGAGTTGTGCGCCAAGGGCGAGCCTTTGCCGGTAGGAAGGGTTAAGGAGGATTGCAAAATTCTCATCATGGACTCGGAAGGGGTCGCTCAGGAGGAAGGAGACCGGGGTGAAATCGTCATCGTAGGTGATAGTGTAAGCCCGGGATACTATCGCAACGAAGAAATGACGGATAAGGCTTTTTTTAATCAGTCCTTCGACGGGGATGTGAAACGGTGCTACCGGACAGGGGATGAGGGTTACCTGAAAGAAGGACTTCTTCATTATGGAGGGAGAATCGACTTTCAGATCAAGCTGAATGGCTATCGAATTGAGTTAGAGGATATTGAGAATAACCTGCGCAAGGTGGAATGGGTTGCAAATGCGGTGGTCTTGCCCATTAAGAAGGAAGAGAGGGTTCACTATCTGGCAGGGGTAGTGGTTCCGAACAAAAAGTTCGATAAAAAGGACTTTGAGATGGGGCAGATGATCAAAGCTGAATTAAAAAACTATCTGCCGGACTATATGATTCCAAGAAAAATCATGTTTAGGGATTCTTTGCCGATGACGGTCAATGGCAAAGTGAATCGAGTTGCACTTATGGAGGAGTTTCAGTGATTCCCTATAGTAATCTTTTTTTCTTCTACGTCATCGGATTGATTTTACTTCCAGGCATTCTCTTAGGGGTAATGGAAAAACGTCTTAAACTTTATGGACTCTTAGCATCTTTGCTCATCATCGGGCTTCTTTTTTCAGATTCTAAGCTTCAGCTTTTTTGTCTGGTGTTATTTTACCTGGGGGAGCTCTTTCTCGTTAAAGGATATAGCTTTCTGAGGCAAAAGTACCCCCAAAGATGGATTTTATGGCTTGCCGTCCTTTTAGCCTTACTTCCCCTGGCTTTATCCAAATGGGGTCATCTTTTTACGGATAGATTTTTGGGTTTTTTGGGAATCTCCTATCTTACTTTTAAGGTCGTTCAGATGCTTCTGGAAATAAGCGACGGTCTCATTAAGGAAGTAAGACTATTGGATTTTACTTATTTTCTCTTATTCTTCCCAACCCTAAGTTCAGGGCCCATTGATCGCTCCAGAAGATTCTTGGAAGAAGTAAATCAGATTATTCCACGGGATGAGTATCTCCATAGGGTCTATCTGGGACTGCGAAAGCTTCTCCTTGGAGCGGGTTATAAATTTATTATAGGGAATATTATCTACATCTATTGGTTGAGTAAAATTCCCACAGAAGCCTATGACCTAGTCGAAACCGTAAAGTATATGTATGGGTATAGCTTCTATTTGTTTTTTGACTTTGCGGGATATAGCCTGATGGCCATTGGGATAAGTTATATCCTGGGAGTTAGGACGCCGGAGAATTTTAATAAACCTTTTATAAGTAAGGATATCAAAGATTTTTGGAATCGCTGGCATATGACCCTATCTTTTTGGTTCAGAGATTACCTATATACACGCTTTGTCATGGCTTCCATGAAGAAAAAACGCTTTAAAAACAGATACACCGCATCTTATCTTGGCTATCTGCTAACTATGGGAACCATGGGAATTTGGCATGGTACCGAGATCTATTACATTCTCTATGGCCTTTATCACGGGGTACTGATTATAAGTACGGACTACTTTCAGAGACATAGTACCCTTTATAAGAAATATAAGAACTATCCCCTCTGGACTGCGGCATCCACTTTGATTACATTTAACCTGGTTTGCTTTGGTTTTCTAATCTTTTCGGGATATTTATTCAAGTAGAGTGGTCCTAACGACCCGTAAGGGTAGCTTACATACAGGAGAGAACCCATGGCAACGAAGAGGCGTAGAGGAGAATGAGCTGGAGCGGGAAGCGTGCCACCGGTTAACATCATCAAATACTATAAGCCTCTTGATAATAAAGGAGTAGATCAAAAATGGAAGAAAAGATTTTAAGTTTATTGGAACGAGTCTGTGGTACCGATGAGGTGCGAAATGAACGAGATATGAATCTTTTTGAGGCCGGGATTTTGGATTCTTTAGGAGTGATTGAACTTTTAGTAGGCGCAGAAGAGTTAGGGATCAAAATTGAGCCCACAGAGATAGAAAGAACAGATATTGAGACTCCGGCGAAAATCATCGCCACCTTTAGTAAGAGGGTTGCTGGATGAGACGATTTCTCCCCTTAGCTTTGGCCTTGGTCATTTCATGTCTTATAGTTTGGGCGGGTAACGAGATCCTAGCCTCTAAAATTAATGAGGCTTACGACCCGGCCTTTGGCTATAAATTAAATATTCAGAAGAACCAAGGCATGGTACTTCAGAGGACCGGGATAGAAAAGGATAACAGCATCTTGGTTTATGGCTCTTCAGAGTTGAGCGGGTCAAAAGATCCCTTTCAGCCGGTAAACTTTTTTACGGGACAATACGAAGGCGTTTATTATGACCTGATTGGTAGAGGGTATTGTCAAAGCTTGATTCATCTGATTAATTTCGGTGCTTTAGGCTATTCCCTTAAAGGAGAAAAGATCGTATTCTTTCTTTCTCCCCAGTGGTTCGGCAAAACAGGGATAACCTCTGACGACTTTAAGAAGAATTTTTCCCAACTGCACTATCTAGCCTTTTTGAACAATGAAGGGATCAGTCCTCAGTTAAAAAGCTTGGTTGCCCAACGGGTGAGTTCCTTATTAGTTCAAGATGAAAGTATGGATATGCGAATTCTATCCTACCTCTCCTACAATGATGCCGGGTATGCCCGAGGCTTTTTGGGAGTTTTACAACCCTACTATAGATTAAAGGAGGCCCAGTTATTAACCAAGGACCGTGTCCAGGGCTACCGAACCCTTATGGAAAATACTGCTCATTGGAAAGGGGATAGGAGGGGTGATTCCAAATCGGCAATGAAGCAATTCAATGTGGAGGTAGATTGGGAATCTGAAAAGAAGCGTGCCCAAGAGGTGGGGAAAGCTCTTTCGGATAATAATGAATTTGGAATTGACAACAGTTATTTTAATGAATATCTGAAAGAAAAGCTTCCTGATCTCAAAGGCACTATGCAAGACCAGTCTTATCTGGACTCTCCAGAGTATAGGGATTTCGAGTTATTGCTTCTGCTGTGTCAGGAATTAGAGATTGAACCATTGTTCGTCAGTATTCCGGTTAACGGATTTTGGTATGATTATTGCGGATTCCCTCAGGAGGATAGAACTCAGTATTATAAAAAAGTGAAGGAACTTATTAGCAAGGCAGGATACGACCTTGCTGATTTTTCCGATCATGAATATGATAAATATTTTTTGCGGGATACCATGCACCTGGGGTGGAAAGGGTGGGTGGAAGTGAATGAAGCGATTCTTACCTATGCTCAGTGAAAGCCTGCTTTATACGGTGATAATACTAGGTATCATATTGATGTATGTATTGGCAGAATCCAATGAGGTGAATTTTATTTATAATCAGTTTTAAGTTTATAAGATATAGTAAGAACGCATAATTATGCATTCTTAAAGCGAAAAAAATGGCAGACTATCGACCAGATAGCTGCCATTTAAGCTTTTATTTAATAAGCACAACAAATCGTTGTGGAATATGCCAAAAAACTATTTATTATCAAGGCAAATGAATTGGTATATGATTGTGCTAGAGGGAACAAGAGCAAATGCTCAAATGGTAATGCTGACAAAACCTAACTTTAAATTTTATTAGTAAGGAGTGGAAGTTTTGAGAACCTACTTAGATACCGAAAAGCACCTCATTACTTTGCAAGCTGAGTCTGAGGAGAAGTTTTTAGCAGAACTGAGATCGGGGAATTATTCTGTAGAGAATCCATTGGTTGTTAAAAATCCATATATTATTAACCCCCTCGCAGCAGTTATTTGTTTTAACACCGATGAAGAAACAACCGCGGAGATCACGGTTAAAGGGAAAGCAGTAGAAGGGGATCTTAACCATACCTTTGCCGCAGCTAAAGAGCATGTTTTACCGATCTACGGATTATATGATGATTATGTAAATACCGTGGAGGTTAAGCTGGGCAACGGTAAAACCTCTGAAGTTAAAGTTCAAATTGAAGAACTCAATGTAAACAAAGCTCAGTATTGTAAGACGACATCAGGGTATTTTGGCAAAGACTTCATGCTGATTTCTACCACAACACCTCTTATTGAATCTGCAAGAACGGTTGGCTTTGACTATGCCGGGGATCTGAGATGGTGCATTACCAATCTGCAGAGCTGGGATATTAAAAAATTAGAAAACGGAAGATTGCTCTATACTTCCCATAGAACCGTTCAAAAACCTTACTATACCGTTGGTGTCATGGAGATGGATTTCTGCGGAAAGATTTATAAAGAGTATCGTCTCCCCGGTGGCTACCACCATGATGCCGTTGAGTTGGAAAATGGCAACATCTTAGCTGCTTCTGATAACGATTTCAACGATTCCGTGGAAGACTTCGTGGTAGAAATCGATCGCGCTACGGGAGCAATCGTTAAGTCCTGGGATCTGCAAAAAATCCTCCCCAGAGGCGAAGGCAAAGCGGGAGACTGGAATCACCATGACTGGTTCCACAATAACTCGGTGTGGTACGATAAACCCACTAATTCCATCACCATGTCAGGCCGTCATATGGACGCTGTCATCAACTTTGACTATGATAGCGGAGCATTGAACTGGATTATCGGCGATCCCGAAGGTTGGTCGGAAGAATGGCAAAAATACTTCTTCAAGAATATTACCAAGGGAGACTTTGATTGGCAGTATGAGCAGCATGCTGCAAGAATTCTGCCCAATGGTGATGTCTTCATCTTTGATAACGGAACTTATCGTTCTAAAAACGAGGCTAACCGCGTGGAGCCTGAGCAAAACTTCTCGCGCGGTGTAATTTATAGAATCAATACCGATAAAATGGAGATCGAACAAGTATGGCAGTACGGTAAGGAAAGAGGGGCCGAATTCTACTCCCCTTATATCTGCAATGTAGACTATTACGGCGAAGGCCATTATATGGTTCACTCCGGCGGTATCGCTACTTACAGAGGTAAGCACACCGATGGCTTAGGAGCAATGCTCCTGAACAAATACAAAGATGAGCATATCCATTTAACCTTAGAATCCATCACAGTAGAAGTACAAAATGATGAGTTAAAGTATGAGTTAAAGGTTCAAGGGGGTAATTACTACAGGGCGAGAAGAATTAGCCCATACGATGAAAAAACCAACCTTATCCTTGGAAAAGGTGAACTCCTCGGCGGTTTTGGAGTAACCCCTGAATTCATGAAAATTAAATTCAAAGATGCTGAAAAAGAGCTTCCGGAAAAACACAATCTCAATATCGTTCTTGAAGAAGACCGCTTAGCGGTTCGAGCAAGCTTTAAAGAAGGATCCCAGGTATTCCTTGAATTAAAGGGAGCCGAGCAATCCAAATTCTATAATATTCCTACCGAGGTTCACGATGTTACTGCTGCTTGCGTCTCCTTCGAAGAGCAAAACGACAATGACTTTCAATTCTATGTAAGTAGAGAAGGATTGTCCGGTGAGTTTGAAATTTATCTGAATATCGATAACAAGAGATATGACACTCATTTGTCAGCGCAATTCTAAGAGTAGGCACAGTTAGGATTCCTGCTTTCTAAAGTGCTGATGAGAAGACCGAATTGAGTGATGCTCTCCTAAAAATAGACAGAAGTGTATGCCAGTCTGTTTCATTAGGGGAGCATCTTTTTTAGTATTAAAGGTTCAGGCAAGAGCAAAAATCCTGATGCCAATAATTACTTAGAGGGAATTGCAGCCAGAGGGATTGAACCTTTTATAACAAGCAGGTACAATAAAGGGAAATTGGTCAACTTATCCGGACCAAAGTGTCACTCATCTCTTTATACAGATAAATAAGCGACTGCGGTGAGGAAGTGTTTGAAATGCGTATCACAGATTTAATTTTTCTAATAGAGTTATCCCACTCTAAGTCCATTACATTAACATCGGGGAGGATGCATATTTCCCAGCAAGGATTGAGTCAAGTCATTTCACGGTTAGAGCAGGAACTTGATGCTATGCTGTTTCATAGAAGTCGGCACGGAATTAGCCTGACCGATGCGGGGCAAATAGCTGTCCAAAAAGCAAAAGAAATCATCGAGAAATACGATGAATTAACGACAGAGTTAGAACAACTTAAACAGGGACAAGAGCAAATGGTGGAGGGGAATTTGACCCTTTCTCATACTCATGTTTCGGGAACGGCGGTTTTGCCTAAGGCTTTAAAGTTATTTAAAACAAAATACCCCAATGTGAACTTAACGATTAAGGAAAAAGCCCCCTTAGAAACTATTGCCTGGATTCAGGAGAACCCTACGGTAGTGGGCCTTATCAATTATCCGGAAGCACAGGAACAGGGTAAGGGGAGTCCTTTGCAAGCCTACCCTGGCTTGGTTTATAAGGAGATTTTGCGAGACGAATTGATTGTATGCGTTCCTAAGTCATGGGCTTTAAATAATGAGCAGCTGAGATCCGCCAATGCTATGGTGAAATTGCCCATGGTCTATTATGATACACAGCAATACGAAGAAATCATCGCTCAGATTTTTAGCAGAGCGGATCTTCCGCCTAAGGTTTTTTTAAAAACCCTAAACAACGAATTGTTCCGTCAAACCATTATTGACGGGTTGGCAATGGGTGCCTTTTCTATGCTGGAACTCAATGAGAATCGACTGTTGAAGGAGCTTACAGTGCAGTCAGATATGCGCTTAAAGCTCATTTATACTTGGGCCACTTCTGCGGAACATCCTGTGTCACTTCCGGCACAAAAGTTTTTAGAGTGTCTGGAGAGCACTGCAAAGACCATGAATGATTAACAAGTTTTACTTGTGGAATAAGTAAAGTAATTGCTGTTTTGTGAGATGTATAACAATTAACTATAATTAGGATTGAGAACACAAGTGCAAAGGAAAGGAGAGTTGTTGTCTCGGGTCTTTAGCAAAATACAGCACGTGTAGTTCAAAAGGTAATGAAAGACCAAGGATAAAGTAAAATCTATAGTTATGTGAAGAATAAAACAACAAAAGTTTAATTTTTCACATTAGTAAGGAGAATGGAAATGGCAGCTTTGGTAGAGAATTCGCAGACGACAGCAAGCAAAACATCTCACAAAGTTAAAAACAACTACTTCGATGGTCTGGAAGTCACATCAGTCCATAAGATCTTATTCCTGATTATTATGCTGGCTTATTTTTTCGAGCAAATGGACAATTGGAATTTTGGGTTTATTGCTCCGGCCTTAATGAAGAGCTGGGGTATCACCATGGCGGATGTGGGAAAGATTAATTTTGCCTACTTTGTAGCTATGACCCTTGGCGGCTTAACAGGAGGAGTTATCTCGGATTTTATCGGCCGGAGAAAGACCTTCCTCGGCTCCATCCTAATATTCTCCATAGCTTCAGTTGCTAATGGGTTCGCTACGGACGTTACAATGTTTACCTTAACTCGTGCTGTTACAGGGTTTGGTATTTTCTGCATGATGGTTACTTCCCAGGTCTATATTGCCGAGATGTCACCATCAGCTACCCGGGGAAAGTGGCAGAGTCTAACGGCTTCAGTGGGCTTTATGGCTGCTCCTTTGGTAGGAATCTTATGCCGAATCGTTGTTCCGATGAGCCCTGATGCTTGGCGGTATATCTTTTATGTTGGGGGCTTGGGCTTAATAGGGTTCTTTCTGGGGCTGAAGTATTTAAAAGAATCTCCTCGTTGGTTAGTAGCTCAAGGCAGAATCACAGAAGCAGAAAAGGTCATTGAAGACTTAAGTCATGTCAAGGTTGACTTAAGTGAAGCAGCCTCCAAAGTAGAACCTAAAGTGAAGACTATGGAAGTTATCATTGGTCTTTTCTCCCGGAAATACATCAAGCGGACCCTCGTGATTTTATGCTTTGTTATGTTAACAGTACCTGCAGGATTTGTGATCACCAACTGGACCCCAACTCTTCTGAGTCAAAGAGGTTTAGGGGTTGAAGATGCTCTAACAGCCTCCACCCTGCTTATGTTTGGTGTTCCGGCAGGATGTTATTTTTCTTCCTTGATTGCGGATAAGGGAGGAAGAAAGATACCTATGGCAGCGATGGCTGTCAGTGTAGCTGTTTTGGCGGTGATTTTCGGTAGAGTCGATGGATTTATTTCTATTGTGGTTTGTGGGTTTCTTTTGATCTCTGCCAATATGGCTTTAAATTTTATTACCTTTAGCTATATTGCAGAGAATTACCCCACAAAGATGAGAAATACCTCAACAGGCATCCACAATGCTTCAGGACGTTTAGCCACTGCAGTATTACAGAATATAGTGCCTGTGGTGTTCGGATTATACTATTTCTCCGGTGTGTACAACATGGTCGCCATTATGGTCTGTATCCCTGTGGCGGTGTTGTTGCTGTGGGGAATGCGAACCGGTGGTAAGGCTTTGGAAGATATTTCGTAACATACCCTTAAGCGCAGCAAGCTTAAGGATATAAGGGACAGTAAATGCCGCCCATTTACTGTCCCTCATTAGTTAAGGATCATTAAGGCTCCAGTGATGGAGTCATTAGTACTTACCGAGATGTATGAACTAAGAAGAGGTGAGTTTTGGGTTCAGGTTGGTGATTAGGCACTTTGTTCTCGTGGTTCAATGTATGAGGATGGCATAATTTCACCATTTCACGTCTTAGATAAATTACCACAAATGTAAGATAGACCAATCCAGCTAAAATCCATAACGCTGTTGTCATTGTAAATCCCCCTTTTTAATCAATCTAACCCTTAATTAACGGTTTGCCCGTTTTCTATAGTTATATTACTATTAGGATAATCTATATTTGCGTTGATGTCTAATATGGAATCGCAATGAGTTGGAAAGCTTTTTTTTATACATATGAGTGGTTAATACTTCTGATAGTGCAACGAAACCCTCAACAGTTGTTCCATAGGAATGGACTGTTGAGGGTTTTTTGCGGGTGCCGCAAGGTCAATGGGATGCTATTTCCTCACGGGTATCCATATTTGGCTCTTAAAATCCGGTGAATCGAAATCAAAATTCTCCATCCACATGATTTCCGGGCCTTGGGCCAGTTGATAGTTGGTAGAGGGAAACCATTCAGAATAAATTTTTCCCCAGACGGCCTGTAGGGTTTCGGGGAAGGGGCCGACGGACTCAAAGACAGCCCAGGTGGAAGCCGGGACTTCAAGGGTGGCATAGTTTTGATTGTCTGGGCACTTTTGGGTAGTAACAACGCCGATATAGTGATCCAGTTCGCCTTTTTCCTCCATACGACCTTCGGAAAAGTTGGTGGAGGCTTGTAGAAGACCGAAAGGCTCTATATTGGAGAGGTTTTTCAGCTGTTGAATCATCCCAGGGTTTAATAAACCCCACATGGCTGTGATTTCCGGATTCACACCGTTAAATTGAATGGCTACTCTTTTCATAAGACCTACGATACGAAAGGATTCTTTTTCAACAATACGGCAGTTCATTTCATTGCCTCCTTGAATCGTGAGTTGGAAGATCATTTTAGGGTAGATTTTTAAGGAATGGGTGTCCCTCCGGGCTTCTGAGGGTGTGATACCATGGAGTTCTCTAAAAGCTCTTGTAAAGGAATCGGGAGAAGTATAACCGTGCTTCAAAGCAATATCAATGACTTTGACATCTTGGTCTCTCAGCTCAAAGGCGGCTTGGGAGAGGCGTCTGCGACGGATGTATTCTGATAGGGTGATTCCGGCCAGGAAGGTAAACATTCTTCTGAAATGATATTCGGAACAATAAGCCAGCCTCGCCGCTTCCTCCAAATCGATGTCTTCCGCTAGATGCTCTTCGATATACTCCAGTGCCCTATTCAACGAACGGATGGAATTCATTGACCATGACCTCCTATGCATAGAGTAGCAAATCCATAGGGTGTGCGCCCGACTTTTCAGAGCTATTTTCTGCATATTGTAGTTTTGATAATTATAGTTTGAAGGAAGAATATAAATAAGGTCAAACTAAAGGAGTGGAGTTAAGAAGGAGTGATAATGGAAAAAGGGGGTAACCTAAATAAGGCAGTCAATGCAGAAAGACAGTAAAAAAACTATGGTTTTAGGGAGTGTATAAACTCATGAAGATTCATCATACAGCGGGCAAGTATTTTCTGGATAAAAGTCTTGAGACGCCACCCTCTTATTGGCTGGATTCCACACCTAAAACCAACTACCCCTCTTTAGCAGGGGATATTTCTGTTGATGTTGCGGTAATCGGCGGGGGAATGGCCGGAATCAGCTCGGCTTATCTTCTCACCCAGGAAGGCCTTAAGGTGGCCGTACTGGAAGCAGATCGTATCCTCCAGGGTACGACAGCTTATACCACGGCTAAGCTGACATCTCAGCACGGCCTCATCTACGATAAAATCCTTCGGCAGATAGGAGCGGAAAAAGCAAGGCAATATGCTGAAGCCAATGAATCCGCTATAGACTT
This sequence comes from Desulfitobacterium dehalogenans ATCC 51507, assembly GCF_000243155.2. Lineage (NCBI taxonomy): Bacteria > Bacillati > Bacillota > Clostridia > Eubacteriales > Desulfitobacteriaceae > Desulfitobacterium > Desulfitobacterium dehalogenans. The sequence continues at coordinate 153,864 of NC_018017.1, forward strand.
CGTGGCGAAGCTGGTGGAACGGGAGAATATTGATTGTGACTTCACGCGGCAGCCGGCTTATATCTATACCCAGCAGAATAAAACCAAAGAGAAGCTTGAGAAGGAACTGGCAGCGGCTCGGCAATGCGGAATTGACGCCCATTATGTAACTGAGTTGGACCTCCCTCTTTCAATCAAAGGCGCTTTGCGCTTTGAACAGCAGGCACAGTTCCATCCCCGTAAATATCTTCTGGCCCTGGCTCAAAGGATAGGAGAAAAGGGGGGACATATTTTTGAACAGACTAAAGCTGTGGATATTCGAGGGGATGGGCCGTTTCTGGTGCTAACCCAGCAAGACAGCAAGGTAAAGGCCGATTATGTGGTGATAGCTTCTCACTACCCATTCCACATTTTACCCGGTCTTTATGTATCCAGAATATATCAAGAAAGGGAATATGCTGTAGTCCTTAAGGCCAAGGAGTCTTTTCCCGGCGGAATGTACATTAATGCCGAAGATCCGGCCCGTTCCTTGAGGGGACTGCCCACGCCTGATGGGGAGAGAATTCTTGTCGTTGGTGAAAAGCACAGAACAGGACATGGGAAAAACTTGACTGAACACTATAAAAATCTCATGGAGTTCGCTCGGGGACTTTTTACCGTAGAGGAATTCCCCTATTATTGGTCTACACAGGATTGCACCACCTTGGATGAGGTGCCTTACATTGGACAAATCAGCAAGAGTAAGCCTAATCTATTGATTGCGACGGGATTTCGGAAATGGGGAATGACTCACAGTACCGTAGCCGCTTTAATCATCCGGGATCGGATCGTGAAGGGTTACTCCCCTTGGCAGGGGGTTTATGATCCTTCTCGACAAATAACTTTAAATTCCGCAGCAAGCTTCGTGGCGAATAGTTCCTTGCTGGCTTTTGACTTTGCTGCGGGGAAGCTCATGCGAGGAAAAGAAATCTATAGCCTAAGCCCTGGTGAGGCGGTGATTGCCAATATGGATGGTCGTCGTGTGGGGATTTATATGGATTCTGAGAAGAACCTGCATAGGGTGGATACCACCTGTCCTCATTTGGGATGTGAGGTTCAGTGGAATGATGCAGAAATGTCCTGGGATTGCCCTTGTCACGGCTCTCGCTACGATATAGAGGGTAACCCCATTGAAGGGCCCACTTTAAAACCCTTAGAGAAAATCTAGAGCAATCAAGAAGCCTATGCATCGAAAGCTTTGTATAAAGTGCGGAGCGATAAAAAATAAGAAATGCAACAATATTACAATATTGTTGCATTTCTTATTTTCAATATACCTTACTGGGTCTATGCATGTCAATAATGACAGATTAATCACGAAGCTTCAGGCATTGAGACAAAGAAGAATGTTCTATTAAAGCTGAACCATATCATACAACTGATCTCTTTGGTCTTGATTAATACCAATATAGCGTAGAGTGACACTCTGTGAACTATGGTTGAAGATATCCATGACCAAACCAATATTGTACTGAGATAGTTTATATGTCCAGTAACCCCATGTTTTCCTAAGGCTGTGTGTGCCAAAATTCTCTATTCCTAATGTGACGGCAGAATGTTTCAATACTCGGTATGTCTGAATTCTACCTATATAGCCCCCCTTTTGGCTGGGAAACAAATAGTCGCCTAGTTCTAAATTTTGCTCACTAATATAAAGTGCCAATGCTTCCCGCAGAGTATCATTCAGTTTAATTTTTTTTAGCTTCCCAGTCTTCTTTTCCGTTAAAACCAAGTAATCTCTGAACTGCCGCTTCTCAAAATAAATATCTGAAACCTTAAGTGTAATGATATCACTGATTCTCAATCCGGTGTTAATTCCAAATTTAAAGATCATAGCATATTTAGGATGAAACTGGTTTAGATGGTTATACAATGCCAGTATTTGTATTTTATCTCGAATAGGTTCGACAGTCATGATATTTCCTCCTATGTGCATTTTTCTTATTCATTATAATCTTTATGTTAGGAACTAAGGTTATGAATAGTCAAATCATACCTCATTTCTAAAGAATATTTTGAGTCTTGGTGAGAATAAAAGCAAATTTTGAAGTTTCTTTATTAAACAATCCATTAATTATGCAACAATATTGTAATATTGTTGCATAACTATTAGTTTTTGTATGAATTAAGAGCATAATTAGTGGAGGTGAGTCAGTAGGTATGAAAAGAGTTGTTTGCCCAAGGGATTATTACAATGAGCAAGGACTTCTTTTATCAGCTAAGGGGACTAAAATTACTTTAAAACAGTTTTTGAGACTTCAGAGAAAGTATGGCTTTTTATCTGAATTAGAGCAGATCGAAAAAACACAAGTAAATGTTGAGCATCCTTTAACAGGAGAAGAATCCTATGAAAAAATTAAAAAACAAATATATAAACTTGATGAACGATACAAACGAGCGGACGATCAATTGCTCAATCGGGCAAGTGTTCTACTTGTCAATATAGTATTTGAATCAAAAAAGAAACCATGGTATATGTATCTCACGGCATTAGGTAACCATATTGATTGGCTCTATACCCATTCTATTGATGTGGCTCTTCTTTCCTTGATGATGGCAATGGAGTCGGGGGTTTCTCAAAAATTACTCTGGGATCTTGGGTTAGGGGGGATCCTTCACGACATTGGGAAATTGCTTATCCCGAAAAGAATTATACATAAGAAGACATCACTGAGTGATACGGAGAAGGATATCCTCAGGCAACACTGCGAATTAGGTGTAGAATGCACTGCGGAGTGTTCGCTTGCTATGTTAAGCCATGATATAATACTTCAGCATCATGAAAGATTAGATGGAAGTGGATATCCAAATCAGCTGCAAGAGGATCAAATTAATGAATATGTAAAGATTGTTATGATTGCTGATGCATTCGATACGATAACGGCAGGAAGGCCATATAGGAAGACAGTGGGGGTAGAGGAAGCTTTAGCTTATTTGGAGGGCCAGAAAGGGGCCTTTTCCAGGAAGTATCTGGAGATTTTAAAGAAGATATTAATTTAGGCTATAAGGTTTTTATTGTCCATGATCTATGATAGGTGGGGAGCTGGTGCTCTATGAATAAGTAGATAATATAGTAGATAATTAATTTTCTGAGTTATGGAAAAATTTCATATTTTGAAGAAGGTGTTTTAGGTTTCTGTGGCGAAATACTATCTTGTCGTGAGGTTGGACCTAATCGGGATGCTGTCTAAGACTAGACGACCTATAGTAGCCCAGCAGGTTTACTGGACTAAATTTGAATAAAGGAGGTGTTTAAAAGGGTCATCGCAATTCGTGTAAACTTCTAATACGCACCCCGAGTATCTCCTACCCCAATTTGGCAGGGAAGGAGGGATTTCGCGTGCAAAACAATTATAATCTTCACCCGAAATCTGTTATTTTTATCCTTGCTGTTGTCGCGGTTGCAGCAGCTATCGTTCTTTCTATTCTGTTATGATGAAAGGCTGCCAATTATCTTATCGTCAGATGAGGTCGTTGGCAGTTTTTTATTGGCAGAGATGGAGTTGTCAGGTAGAATTGAGGTAGTCAGGACTAAGGAAAGGAGGGTTTTAATGAATAGGAATATCAATTTATGGTACCTCTTAGTGGGAATCGCTTTTATCGCGGCGGGGGTTTATAAAATTGTTTTGGGAAATCTGACTTCGGGTTTGATATGGATAGTCATTGGGGTATTATTTGCCGTACTATCTCGTTATAGCAATCATACCGAGGGTTCAAAGGATAAAAACAAGAAGAAAGAGTAAGGAAAATATTTTTAAATATTATAAAGCATATTGGAATAATCATAATTGTATGGTATTATACTGATAATCATTAACACCATCATTTGAAGCAATGGATGTACCAGTAGATGGGAAGATTTTACTGTAACTCTTGCAACCCTATCAACATGTCATCGAACTCCCCAATATGTAAAGAAGAGGAGGGACTTGAATGCTCGATAAGCTGCATCTGGACGTAAAATCAGGTTTATTTGTTCTGGCGCTTTTAGTAGTTACCGTAATTACGGTCATGGCCTTTACAGGGTAAACCGCACTAATTCATGAGTTTAAGAAAGCCGCTCATAATCCTGAGGATTATGGGCGGCTTTCTTTTAAGTCAAATCATATTTTGTCGGCGTGCTTCTCTTTTTCATGATGAAGTGCATCAAACTCGAAACGGAATTTCTGATTACAAAAAGCGCAATGGACATATTTACCGTCATCGGAGAACTTAGGCAAATGAATCCACCTCCTTGGAAGAAATTCTATCCAAAAATTAGCAATTCTATACCCGAAGGGCCAAATTCTTTGCGGAACCTTGCTAACATAATCTGTTAGCAAGAGGTGAATGATAATGCTGAACCGCTTTATTCGAGAGTTACGAATTGAGTTTTATTGGATGAAAAAGGAATTAACCCGCCGTTGGCATTTGGATACCCCCATAGGAATTGTTGGCGTTATCGCTGTTCTTTCCGGGCTGGGACTTTTTTTGCTCATAGGTCAAGGCGTCGCTAAGATATTCAGGGCAGCAATACCTTGGGTGACAGGGACTTCGGTGAGTTCAATGTATTGGTCCTCGATTGCTTTTGCCCTTAAAGTGAGTTTCGTATTTCTGGTTTTTGCCACCTCTTTACTGCTTTTACTCTGGTTAAAGACTCATTACCGGCGGTAAGATAGTTTCCTCCGGCTAAAGTTTAAGACACGGGCCTTCCTGGATAGATTAAAGGTATAATGCAGAGAACATTTGCATATAAATGCATAGGACAAGCAGAAGTTGTCCCTTTTTTAGACATCTTTCGCCTTGCGAGGAAAATAACCCTGTGATATTATGATTAAGGTTAAAAGGAGGTTGGGAACATGGGTTTTATGTCTGGTGTTACCGGTTCTCACTTGTTCAATATGATCATGATTCCAGTACAGCTTATTATCATTTTTATGACATTTTACTATTTCGTGTTGTCCATGTTTGGTTTGTTTCGCAGACCGGAGAAAAAGATTTTGGAACCAGAAAAAAGCTTTGCCCTGGTAGTAGCAGCCCATAATGAAGAGGCGGTCATCGGGCCTTTAGTGGATAATCTGTTGAACCTGGATTATCCGAAAGAGCTCTACGATGTCTATGTCGTAGCAGACAACTGTACCGACAAAACAGCCTTGATCGCGAAGAACGCGGGAGCCTTGGTCCATCAACGTTTTAATAATGAAAAACGAGGAAAGGGCTATGCCCTGGAGTGGATGTTCCATCGTTTATTTAAGCTGGAACGAGAATATGATGCCGTCATTATTTTTGACGCAGATAATCTGGTCAATGAGACCTTTTTGGTCGAGATGAACAGCAAGCTTTGTCAGGGACATCAGATTGTTCAGTGCTACCTGGATTCGAAAAATCCCTATGATACCTGGGTCACCAACACCTTCTCCATTACATTCTGGCTTTCCAACAGGCTTTTGCAGCTTGCACGCTATAACACCGGCTTCCTTAATAATGTGTTAGGTGGAACAGGTATGTGTATCTCCACCAAAGTGTTAAAGGATCTTGGCTGGGGGGCTACCTCTCTTACGGAAGACCTAGAGTTTACCATGAAGGCCTTAATTAGTGGAATTAAGACGACCTGGGCTCATGATGCCATTGTCTATGATGAGAAACCCCTGACCTTTATCCAGGCCTGGAATCAGCGGAAACGTTGGGCTCAAGGGCAAGTGGATGTAGCGGGTCGGTATTTCTTCCCCCTGATGTACAAGGCATTTAAGGAACGAAAAATCATGTATTTTGATGCAGCGGTCCATTTGTTCCAACCGGCTTTGGTCATGATAGCCACCTTCTTTATGTTCGCTAACCTGATTTCCGGGCTCCAACCCTACTATACCCAAGTTTTTGATATTGTTATGCCCTGGTCAGGCTGGCAGATTCTTTCCGCGATTTCTCTGGTCTACCCTGTAGCGGCCTTGGCCCTTGAACGTCTGCCCTGGCGTGCCTATGCGGGATTGATCCTATACCCCGTATTTATCTATAGCTGGATTCCTATCGTGTTTTTAGGCTTCGTCAATCGCAAGGATAAATCATGGTCCCATACCAAGCACACTCGTTCCATCAAATATGATGATGTGGTGAAAGAGAAGAAGGTTTCATCCAGCTAGCTTAACGATACTTAAATATAAAATTAGAAAGCTACATAAAGGGGATCTCCGCACAGAGAGATCTCCTTTTGCCATTACATTTGAAGGTTATGAAGAAAGAGGTGAAGTGCTATGTCCTGGGAAAAGCTCATGAAGATGACAGAAAACCCCGGTGTATTTATGGGGGGAGAAACTCCTTATGAAGATGCCGATGCGGTAATTTTAGGGATTCCTATGGATTATACGGTGAGTTTTCGTCCGGGTACCCGTTTGGGGCCCCTGAGTATTCGCAATGTCTCCATCGGTATTGAGGAATATAGTGTGTATCTGGATAAGGATCTCTCTGATTATGCTTATTGCGATTGTGGAGATTTAAGTCTGCCTTTTGGCAATGTGGAGAAATCCCTGCAAGTGATCGAAAATGCTGCCCAGCAGGTGTTGGAGGATGGAAAATTCCCCATTTTCCTGGGGGGAGAGCACCTTGTTACCTATCCTTTGCTTAAGCCCTTTATGGAGAGGTATCCCGAGCTTCGGGTAGTGCATTTTGATGCTCATGCTGATTTGCGTACGGATTACTTCGGTGAGCCCAACTCCCATGCTACCGTCATGCGAAAAATCTCGGAAGCCCTGGGACCCAATCGAGTCTATCAGTTCGGCATACGCTCCGGGACCCGGGAGGAATTCCTCTTTGCTAGGGAGAACAATCATTTAGTGGTGGAAGAGGTTTTAGAGCCCCTCAAGGCTGTCCTTCCGGAGCTTAAAGGGAAACCGGTCTATGTGACCTTGGATATTGATGTAGTGGACCCGGCCTTTGCCCCAGGCACTGGGACACAGGAAGCCGGGGGATGTACTTCGCGGGAAATCATCAAGGCCATTCATGCTCTCGGTGAGCTGGATGTGGTGGGTTTTGACCTGGTGGAGGTATCTCCCGCTATGGATAGCAGTGAGCGAACAGCTCTTTTGGCGGCGAAGATCGTGAGAGAAGCGATTTTAAGTTTCGTAAAATAAAGTTGAATTAATTGCGAGTACAGTGAAAAGATATTAAAGGATAAACCATGAAATGATTAGCTTATTTAACATAACTTAGTTCAATAACGAAAGCTGTAAAAATTGACAACCATAAATAATACAAAAACCTTTGACATAAAACCGTTTTTTGTGTATACTAAAATTCGTCAGTTGACACGGGCGATTAGCTCAGCTGGGAGAGCGCCTGCCTTACAAGCAGGATGTCGGCAGTTCGATCCTGTCATCGCCCACCAAACTCATAGGGCCCCGTGGTGTAGTGGTTAACATGCCTGCCTGTCACGCAGGAGATCGTCGGTTCAAGTCCGATCGGGGTCGCCATTTCATGCCTTGGTAGCTCAGTCGGTAGAGCAGAGGACTGAAAATCCTCGTGTCGGCGGTTCGATTCCGTCCTAAGGCACCACGCGGGTGTAACTCAGTGGTAGAGTGTCACCTTGCCAAGGTGAAAGTCGCGAGTTCGAATCTCGTCACCCGCTCCATTTCTTCGGCGGCATAGCCAAGTGGTAAGGCAGAGGTCTGCAAAACCTTTATCCCCAGTTCAAATCTGGGTGCCGCCTCCAATAATACGTTAATATTGCCGATGTGGCGGAACTGGCAGACGCACGGGACTTAAAATCCCGCGGGCCTTAAAGCCCGTACCGGTTCGATTCCGGTCATCGGCACCATTTAGGGTTTGTAGCTCAGCTGGTTAGAGTACCGCGTTGACATCGCGGGGGTCGGAGGTTCGAGTCCTCTCAAACCCACCATATACTTAAGAAGAAAAGCCTTGAAATCGCTGCCAAAGGGATTCAAGGCTTTTTTGTATTTTTATACTTTGGTACGTAGAGAATGCCAAACTTGATGATGGTACATGCTAACCTATAGGTTTAATGCTCTCTGAGTAAGTTTTAGTAGGTCAGTGAACCGAAGATGTAGTAGAATTTAAGATGAACTAAAGATGGAATGGAGTCTTATTTATTATCGACTTTTTAAGTTAAATTTTGTATTATTATATCTTGTATAACCTAAAGGGGGTGGTATCATGCCTTCACTACAACAAAGCAAGGCGCCTATCTATGAGGCGCTGCTCAAGTATAAATCCATGCGTGTGGTGCCTTTTGATGTACCTGGACATAAACAGGGGAGGGGAAACCCTGAATTGACGGAGTTTCTAGGCGAAAAATGTTTGTCTGTGGATGTTAACTCCATGAAACCCTTGGATAACCTTGGCCATCCTGTCTCTGTAATTAAGGAAGGGGAAGAGCTGGCTGCAGAAGCCTTTGGAGCCCATCATGCTTTCTTCATGGTGAATGGAACCACCTCAGCGGTACAAGCTATGGTTATGAGTGTCTGCAAGCTGGGTGAGAAAATTATCATGCCGCGCAATGTCCATCGCAGTGCGATTAATGCCCTCATTATCAGCGGGGCCATTCCGGCGTATGTTAATCCTGGAGTCAATAAAGAACTGGGTATTCCCTTAGGAATGTCGGTAGCTGATGTAAAGAAAGCCATCGAAGAAAATCCGGATGCCAAAGCTATTCTGGTTAATAATCCAACCTATTACGGGATTTGTTCCGACTTAAGGGCCATAACAGAGCTGGCTCATGAGCACAATATGCTGGTCTTGGTGGATGAGGCCCATGGCACCCATTTTTATTTTGGAGAAAATATGCCCATCAGTGCTATGGCGGCGGGAGCGGATATGGCAGCAGTCAGTATGCATAAAACGGGGGGCAGCCTCACCCAAAGTTCTTTTTTGTTGATCGGCAAACGCTTGAATGTGGGACGGGTTCGGCATATGATTAATTTAACTCAGACCACCAGTGCTTCCTATCTGCTTTTATCTTCTCTGGATATTTCCCGGCGCAACTTAGCGTTAAACGGCCAACGTATCTTTGATAAAGCGCTCTATCTGGCTAATTATGGCCGTGATGAAGTGAATAAGCTGAGCGGCTATTATGCTTTTGGCAAAGAGCTGAACAATGGGGACTCGGTCTATGATTTTGATTGCACCAAGCTCTCCATTCACACACGGGATATCGGGCTGGCAGGCATTGAGGTCTACGATATCCTTCGGGATGACTATGGGATTCAGATCGAATTTGGAGATATCGGCAATATTCTGGCCATTATCTCCGTAGGGGATCGGGCCCTGGCTTTGGAGCGTCTGGTCTCAGCTTTGGCGGAGATTAAACGACGCTATCAGCGGGATAAAGCGGGCATGTTTGATCATGAGTATATCAATCCTGTGGTGGTCATGGGACCTCAGAAGGCTTTTTACGCGCAGCAACGCTCAGTACCCATCCAGGAAAGCAAAGGTAAGGTCAGTGGGGAGTTCGTCATGGCCTATCCTCCAGGTATACCGATCTTAGCTCCAGGGGAAAAAATCACGGAGGATATTATTGATTATATCGCTTACTCTAAGATTAAAGGCTGTTTTCTGACAGGTACAGAGGATATGGATATTGAAAATATCAAAGTCGTGGAGGAATAGCTATGGAATTATGGTATACGGAAGAGCATACGGAAAACGTTCGCTTTTCGATTAAGGTGGATCGGCAGCTTTATTCAGGCCAGAGTGAGTTTCAAAGGATCGATGTGTTTGAGTCCAAAGAGTTTGGTACCTTTTTTACCCTGGATGGATTGATGATGGTGACCCAAAAGGATGAATTTATCTACCACGATATGATTGTCCATGTTCCTATGGCTACCAATCTCAAAATTAAAGATGTTTTGGTCATTGGTGCCGGGGATGGGGGAACTGTCCGCGAATTAACCCGTTATGACTCCATCGAGAACATTGATATGGTGGAAATCGATAAACTGGTGGTGGATGTCTGCAAAGAGTATCTGCCCCAGACGGCTTGTAAGCTGAAGGATCCGCGGGTTCATTTGTTTTTTGAGGATGGATTGAGATTTATACGGACGAAAGAAAATAGCTATGATTTGATTATTGTGGACTCTACGGATCCCTTTGGACCAGGAGAAGGCCTATTCACGAAGGAGTTTTACGGTAACTGCTATAAAGCTCTTAAGGATGATGGAATCCTGGTGAATCAGCATGAGAGTCCTTATTATGAAAGCTATGCACAGAACATGGGCCGGGCTCATAAAAGGATCAAGGAGTTTTTCCCCGTCTGCCGGGTCTATCAAGCTCATATTCCAACCTATCCCTCCGGACACTGGCTTTTTGGCTTTGCTTCGAAAAAGTATGATCCTTTAACCGATATTGATGAGCAAGCTTGGAACGGTTTGGAGATTAAAACGCAATACTATAATACAGAGATCCATAAAGGATGCTTTGCTCTGCCTAATTATGTCAAAGAACAATTGGCTAATGCCGTAGAATAATTTTAAGGGTAGCTCCAGGGCTGGTTAACTCGCTTTCTTAACAGTCGAGCCAAACCTCCGTGCAGCTTATGGGGTGAACGCCGCAAGCAAAATCCTGGAGAATTAGCTTCCGGGTCTTTTTCAGAGTAGATAATGCTCAGGGTACTGGCTGTAACAAGTTTGGTGTTGTAAAATAGTACTGGAGATATTCAAGTCGGTACTGGAAAATAGAGAGTTAGAGAGGTGATTGTGGTGTTAAAATGGAAAGAGGAATATGCTATCGGAGTGGAAGAGATCGATGAGCAGCATAAACATCTATTCGAAATTGGCAATCAGATCTATGATTTATTAGAGAATTACTTACTGCCGGATAAGTATGATAAGATTATTCAAATCATCACTGAGCTTAAGGAATATACCGTGAACCATTTCAAAACAGAAGAAGATTTTATGCTGAAAATCAAGTACCCGGGTTATTTTAAGCAAAAGGTAGCTCATGATGATTTCATCAAAGAGGTAGAGTCCATTGACTTCTCGGCAATCGACCAAGACCAGGATGGTCATACTCGCAAACTTTTAGAGTTTATCTTCGGCTGGGTACTGGACCATATTTTAAAGAGCGATTTTGGAATTAAGAGTTTTATTCAAATAACGAGATAATCAACTGCAGGGTGAAATAGGGAGTGTCGCAAAAACTGTTTTTAAAGCAGTCTAAAGCGATACTCCCTTTCTGTATGCAAAGGTACAGTGCTTCTGCAGTTTGGGGAATAAGAGAGAGTCAACCTGGCAATAGTAGGAAATATATGGCTTTACGAAATAGCTTGAGTATTTCGAGGTAAGCCGCAATATGAGCAAACCTTGCTCATATACTCTACTATGGAGGGGATGCCAGGGTGGTGGAACAACACTCCGTTCAGGTTGGAACTCAATATTATCGAGAGAGCATCTATGAGCGCCTTAGGCAGCTCCAAGAGCAGGAGAAGCTTCCGGTGGTGCTTCACGAATATCAACAAGGCAAGCACTGGTTGATAGATTGTGAGTTCCAGCTCGAAGCGATCGAAGAGGATCGGGAGACCACCAAAAAAATTCATAGCTATTACTTAGCCAATGCTATTGCGGAAACGATCTTGCAGCATTGGGAAAAAGATCATATCCGCTGGCTGCTCAAAAGCAAATATAAAATGAAACGGGAGGAAGTTGTTCAGATTTTCGAGAAGGCTCTCCAATACCTTAATCAAGAATCCCAACAATGGAAGGGTTACCGCATTCATCGTAAGGCATCCTTGGTCAACCAAATCGTCAAATGCATAGAGGCTCAGTCCCTCTTTGATATGGAAGGCTTTTTGCGATTCCGGGCCAAGGACTATAAAGAAGAGATTCATAAAGCCGTCAACTATGTAGTGAACGAACATGTCATTGAAACGGAATATGAAGAGTTTATCAATTTGCTCAGGCGCTTTGTGGATTCGCAAAAGCCCCGTATTCATACCTTGCATGTAGGAATCACAAGACAAGGCAAGTTCAACCTTTATAATGAAGAAGGGAAAAAAATCACCAAAAAATACATGGATGATTTGTCTTTTATGGATACCTCTCAGGAACTCACTTATGAAGATCTTCTCGTCAGTGCTTTAATTGCTGTGGCCCCGCGAAAAATTGTGATGCATATTCGTTATGAAGGGTATAAAGATACTCTGCAGACGATCTGCAAGGTTTTTGAAGGCCGCGTCAGTTATTGTACAGAAAACTGTTCTATCTGTGAGAAGATTTGACAAAGAGCAAAGGGATAGATATAATGAAATGAAAACGATGACGGGGAAAGTAGTTTGTTTTTGTTTGTGTTAGAGAGGAGATGTCACCGGCTGCAAGCATCTCTCACAAAGAAGCAGAGGAAGACCACCCCGGAGTGCTGAGTTGAAGCAAAGTATGCTCAGACGTCTGCCCGCGTTAAGGGATCAAAGGGAAAGCAACCGGGAGGTGCTTTAACTTGGGTGGAACCACGGGAATAATGCTCTCGTCCCATATTGGGATGAGGGCTTTTTTATTTTCCGTATTATAAAGTTTAAAAATTGAAAGGAATAAGGAGTTGACCAAGATGGTAAAGATTACGTTAAAGGATGGCTCTATCCGAGAGATCGAATCAGGTAAGAGTCTCATGGAATTGGCAGCCTCCATCTCCAGAGGTCTGGCGAAAGCTGCCGTGGCCGGGAAAGTGAATGGAGAGCTTAAGGACTTGTCTTATACTTTAATCCAGGATGCTGAGGTAGAGATTATCACGGTGGATTCTGAGGAAGGATTAAAGATTTTAAGGCACTCCACCTCTCACCTTATGGCTGAAGCCGTACGGAACCTTTTCCCGGGAACCATATTAGGGATTGGGCCTGCTATTGACAATGGCTTCTATTATGATTTTGATTCCGAGCATGTTTTTACACCGGAGGATCTAGAAAAGATCGAAGCCGAGATGCGCCGTTTGGTTAAAGAGAATAAATCCTATGAACGAAAAGAAATCTCCCGCAGTGATTCTTTGAAGTATTTCTCTGAAGAAGGAGAAAAGTACAAGGTGGAGTTGATTGAAGACTTACCTGAGGATGAAGTGATTTCCATGTATACTCAAGGAAACTTCACTGATCTTTGTGCCGGTCCTCATATTCCCTCTACTGGGGTAGTTAAAGCCTTCAAGCTCATGAACGTGGCCGGTGCTTATTGGCGGGGCAGTGAAAAGAATAAAATGCTCCAACGGATCTATGGAACGGTCTGGGCCAAAAAAGAGGATCTGGAGGACTACCTCTTTAAGCTCGAAGAGGCAAAGCGCCGTGATCACCGTAAACTGGGCGTGGAGCTGGATCTGTTCAGCCTTCACGATGAAGGTCCTGGCTTTCCCTTCTTCCATCCCAAAGGTATGGTTCTGCGTAACCAGCTGGAAGATTTCTGGCGTCAGGAGCATCGCAAGAGAGGCTATCACGAAATCAAGACTCCCATCATCCTAAGCCGCGACCTGTGGGAAAATTCTGGTCACTGGGATCATTATAAAGATAATATGTATACCACCAAGATTGATGATGAGGACTTCGCTGTAAAGCCTATGAATTGTCCCGGCGGTATGATTATGTATAAGCAAAAGCTGAGAAGCTATCGCGATCTTCCCTTGAGAATGGGAGAGCTGGGCTTAGTGCATCGTCATGAGTTATCCGGTGCCTTAAACGGACTCTTGCGGGTTCGCAATTTCACTCAGGATGATGCCCATATCTTTATGCTTCCTTCCCAAATCAAAGATGAAATCAGCGGCGTCATTGACCTGGTGGACCGTTTCTATAAGGTCTTCGGCTTTGAATATCATGTGGAGCTTTCCACCCGTCCTGAAAATTCCATGGGCGCCGATGAGACTTGGGAAATGGCTACCAATGCCCTTCAGGAAGCCCTGGAAGCAAAGGGAGTCAACTATAAGATTAACCCGGGAGACGGTGCCTTCTACGGACCGAAAATCGACTTCCATCTCCGGGACTGCTTAGGCAGAACCTGGCAGTGCGGCACCATTCAGCTGGATTTCCAAATGCCCGAGAAGTTCGACCTCACTTATATCGGTGAAGACGGTCAAAAGCATCGTCCGGTCATGATTCACCGGGTGGTATACGGAAGCATTGAGCGCTTTATTGCTCTTCTCACAGAGCACTATGCCGGAGCCTTCCCCACCTGGCTGGCCCCTGTTCAAGTCCGGGTTCTGCCCATCAGCGAACGTCATGAGGACTATGCTCAGGACATCGTACGCCGCCTCAATGATCTGGACATCCGGGCTGAAGTGGATGAACGCCGCGAGAAGATCAGCTACAAGATCCGGGAAGCCCAAACCCACAAAATCCCCTTCGCCCTCGTGGTCGGGGACCAAGAGGCGGAAACGGATACGGTCTCCGTTCGCCGTTATAGTCAAGCCAATTCAGGAGAAAAACTCTCTGTAGCGGAGTTCATGGCTCTCGTGCAGGAAGAGATTGCAAGCAAAAAGCAATTGGTATAAGACTTAAGCAAAAGGATTTGAACCTATGGTTCAAATCCTTTTGCTTTGGAAATCATCTCACCCTATAATGAGAGAAGATACATAATATACGATGCAAATGAGGCGAAGATGATGTGGGTTGTATATGCTTTTGGCTCTGCGTTCTTCGCAGGGATTACCGCAATTCTGGCCAAATGCGGGATAAAAAAGACGGACTCGAATGTTGCTACGGCCATCCGCACGATTGTTGTGCTGTTATTTTCTTGGTTGATGGTATTTATGGTGGGGTCACATACGACGATCGCAGATATCTCTGGAAAAACACTGCTGTTTTTGGTTTTATCCGGCTTGGCCACCGGCGCATCATGGCTGTGCTACTTTAAGGCTTTGCAGCTAGGAGATATTAACAAGGTTGTTCCCATCGACAAATCAAGTACGGTCCTGACCATCATTCTGGCCTTCATTGTCCTGAACGAGGGGATAAGTGTTGGGAAGGCAGCAGGAGTCGTGGGCATCGGCATAGGTACATACTTAATGATACAGAAAAAAGAAACGGGTGATGAGCAGCCCCAAAGCAATAATTCCTGGCTGATTTATGCCTTTTTGGCTGCAGTATTTGCCAGCCTGACGTCTATTCTCGGGAAAATCGGTATTGAAGGAGTGGAGTCAAATCTTGGGACGGCCATTCGTACGGGAGTCGTGCTGGTTATGGCTTGGATTGTGGTGTTTGTGACTGGAAAAAAGATTACTCCCCAAGAGATACCTCTGAAAGAACTTGGTTTTATCACACTGTCAGGCCTGGCCACCGGCGGATCGTGGCTGTGTTATTACAAGGCCCTTCAGGATGGGCCGGCCAGCGTAGTCGTGCCAATCGATAAACTCAGCATTCTCGTGACCATTGCCTTCTCCTATCTTGTATTCCATGAGAAATTATCGAAAAAAGCTGCGATTGGACTGGCGTTAATTGTTAGCGGAACCTTGGCGATGTTGATATAAGGCTGAGTCCATTATATAAGGGATTTTCTAAGCTCTTCCGCTGATTTGCTTGAAAGATAGGCCGGGGCGATATCTATAACTGTTTTGGCACCGGATACCCCCTCCTGATTTAAACGATATGCGGCCCTCACAAAGGCAACGAGGACATTGGCTGTGAAATTGGGGTTGGAATCCAAATCCAATCGGTATTCAATGACATGATTATGCTCTTCATTAAGGCCTGTTCTTCCATGACGAATCACTAAACCGCCATGAGGAAGACCGTGGTGATTTTTTTCCAGTTCTTCTTCAGTAATGAAATGTACTTCTGTGTCATAGTCTGCAAAATAATTGGGCATTGTTTTTATCTCATGCTCGATCTGCGCTTTATCGGCTCCTTCTTCAACCACCACAAAGCACTCTCGACCATGCTTTTCCCTTGTCGTCAGTTCCGGCATCTCTCCTCTTCTAACGGCCTCAATGGCACTTTCCTTAGGAATGGTATACTGCTTCGCATCCTTGACTCCTTTAACTCTTCTAATCGCATCCGAATGCCCCTGGCTGATTCCTTTCCCCCAGAAGGTATAGGTATTCCCTTCAGGTAGGATGGCCTCTGCATAGAGGCGATTGATTGAGAACATTCCAGGATCCCATCCGCTGGCAATAATGCAAACTTTTTTGGCCTCTAAGGCATTTTTATTCATGACAGCAAAATATTCCGGGATTTTCGCATGAGTATCATAGCCATCGACGGTATTGAACAGACCCGCAAACTCAGGACCCTGAACCGGCATGTCCGACATGCTCCCACCACAAAGCACCATCACATCAATTTGATCCGTCATCTGTTTGGCCTCATCCATTGTGAAGACATTAACTCCTTTGGTAACAGTTTTGATTGTTGAAGGGTCACGTCTTGTAAATACTCCCACAAGTTCCATATCCTCGTTTTGCCGAATTCCTAACTCGACACTTTGCCCAAGATTTCCATAACCTACAATACCAATTCTGATCTTATTCATAGACGATTCCTCCTTAGAGTCTATTTTAACTGTTATTATTCCAGACGTACAAATAGTTTTATTATATTGTGACAGGATTTCTTCTCTGAGCGGGCGACGGAATATTCTGGCCAGCAATTTTTCTAAATTTTTTTAGTATTTAGTAAAATAAAGGTATATAGTCGTTTTTGGGAGAAATAAAAAGGTTAGGAAGGAATACGCCAATTGTTGCTCAAAATCAGGTTGGAATATAAACTAAATAGTTCATAGGAAGGAGGTAAAGACTTGTATAATGTTGCTGACTTAGTCGAAAACGTCATACAAGGGAATGCTAAGGAATCTGTTTTTATCGCGAGGGATTTATTAGCCAAAGGTTATAGGATAACTCAATTAGTAGAAGGGCTGACAAGAGCTTTGGATTCTCTCGATGTGAAATGCAATATGAATCAATTTAACCTTCTGGAAATATTATTAGCGGCCAGAGCAATGAAAGAAGTTGTGGATGAGGTGGTTTGTCCGGAGATCGAGAAACTGCCTGCCGAGTTTGGTTCCCTCCGCATAAAAGGAGTATTCGTTATGGGTACAATTCAAGGGGATATCCATGATCTGGGGAAAAACATTGTCACGACTCTTTTGAAAACTGTAGGTTATAAGGTCATCGATTTAGGCAAAGATGTTCCTCCCGCTCAATTCGTCATGACTGCTAAAGCGGAGAAGGCGGATTTTATAGGGGTGAGCAGCTTAATCTTTTCTTCAGCGGCGGGCATTAGAGAGATAAAGAGGTTGTTAAGAGAAGAAGGTATGTTGGATATTATGGTGATAGCTGGGGGGGCTGCTGTTAAACAATTAGGAAAAGAGGATCTCGATGTGGATATGATAGCGGAAGATGCGTTTGATCTTATAAGATTTCTCCAACTTCATGAAGGGAATGTTGTGGAGTGAACAGGTTACAGAGGTTAGAGTCTGCTCTGGTAGGCCATACTTTTGGCGATACTCTTTGTATGCCGCTGGTATTTGGAGGGGCAGCTTTTTTAACGAATGTAAGATTAAAAGAGTATCTGCAAAATGGAGAAATTTTGGCGCAATGTCAGTTGAATTCACAGCGGAAATTCAACTATGATGCAGTTTTTGTCTATGGAGATAATTGTATCGAAGCAGAAGCTTTGGGATCAAGAATATGTTTTCCGGAAAATGCTTATCCCTATATTGAAAAATATAGACTGGAAGATCCAAAACAATTAAGCGAATTACCGGATTTTAACCCTTTAACAGATGGTAGGATGCCGGAGTTACTACAAGCCGTTAAAATTCTCAAGGCCGAAATAGGTGATAATCTGCCTATTGTGGGAGTCGTCTTGGGACCTATGAGTATTGCCAGTCAATTGATGGGATTGGAAAGACTCTTATATCTCTTGCTTGACTCGCCTTGTGAATTTGCAGACATGTTGAGCTTCACTGCCGAAATTTCTTTAAAATCTGGCTTGGCCTTACTTGCCCAGGGTGCTCATATCTCGGCAGTAATAGACCCTAGTGCATCTCAAAGCATTCTTCCCAGTGAGATGTTTGTCCGCTATCTATTACCCCATATTCGTGATATTTTTTCCCAATTCAAATCAGCGGGGACGCTGGCTTCCTGGTTAATGATAACGGGAAATAGCCAAGGGCTTTTGCCCTACTATCGCCAATGTGGAGTGAATATTGCCAGCATAGATTATGAGGTCCCGCTGGAAGAAGCATTGAAGTGGGGAGAAGACTTTTTGGTGGCCGGAAATATTAAACCCTACCGGTTTGTTAATAAAACCCCTCAGGAGATCATCCGTGAAGGTAAAGAGTTGATCAATTTGGCAGCCAGTAGCAAGCGGTTTATTTTAAGTTCCGGGTGTGAAATACCTTTGGATACAAAGCCGGGCAATCTTGCCGCATTAATTAATGCAGTAAGGGATGTGGGATAGAATGGACGTGAAGCAAAATACAGCCTTATCTTCTGAAGCAGAACTAAAAAAACAGATTGCTGCACTTCACAAAATAAACAATATGACGGGCTTTTTGCCCTTAAAAATCGAAGAACTATTACCGGCAATCAAAGAAGAGATGGAAAATATTTTCGCTCACTACGAATGCAGCTTCAATATATTCCCTGAAAGATATAGCTGCAGCAGGTCGGAGTTAGGGAACTGCAAAGCTATACGGGATCAGTTGCCGATGATTTCTGATCAGGATCAGACTTGTCCCTGTTGTACGGGAGAAGCTTGCCGGGGCATTTTTCGATCCCATGTTTGTGTACCTTTGGTTTCAGGTACGGAAGTATTTGGAGTGATTACCCTTAAGAGTACCCTTAAGGTAGGGCTAAGCCGAGATTTGCTTGAAATTCTCTTAGCCATAGCCAACCAAGTGGCAGCGACCCTCCAACGCTCTCAATTGCTGAATCGCCTGGCCCAAGAAAAGAACAACCTTGAAGATGCTAATCAAGAAATCACTCAGCTCAATAGGTCATTGTTCGACACTATTAAAGAGTTGGAAAAGACGCAGCGTCAACTGATTTATTCTGAACGGTTAGCCGCTGCAGGTAGATTAGCAGCTAACCTTACCCACGAGATCAACAATCCTACAGGAATCATTTTGTCCAGGTTGGAATGGCTCCTTTTAGAGGCTCCGGAAAAAGAGTTGCCTGAAGAGGTCGTAAAAGATTTGCTGGTTATCAAAAAGCATACAGAACGGATCGCTCATACCACCCGAGGATTGCTCTCTTTTTCCAGGCGAACGAAAAATGAAACAGCTTTAGTCGATCTGGAGAATTTGATCAAGGAAACAGTGGTTTGGCTGGAAAGACAGTTTTCCCGTAAGGATATCATCATTGTCCTCAACCTCTGCCACCTGCCAACCGTTATCGGCAACAAAGACCAACTGGAGCAAGTGCTTGTCAATATCTTAACTAATGCCAAAGATGCCCTGCCGGAAGGAGGGAAGATCACCATTACCACGAAACATAATACTGAAGAAAATAATATTCAGATAGATATTGAGGATAATGGTACGGGAATACCGGAGGAAATTATGAATACTATTTTTGACCCCTTTTTTAGTACGAAAGAAAAAGAACTGGGCACAGGGTTGGGATTACCGATTAGCCTGACTATCATGAAAGAGCATGGCGGCTTTTTGCGCATGGAGAGCACTCCCCACGAGGGCAGTTGCTTTAGCATGATTTTACCCTGTGCGCCAAATGACCGGGAGGGTGATTTGAATGGGTGAGGATCGACATATTGTTGTCATCGATGATGAGCCGGATATGCTGGAGACCTGTGCCAGGGTTATCCACCGCATGGGATATAAATGCACTACCTATGAAGATAGTTGTGAGGCTTTGGAGGAAATCCATAAGCTACAGCCTGACCTGATCATAACAGATATCAAAATGCCTAAATGCGATGGATTTGAAGTGCTGGAAAAAGCCAAAGTATGCGTCCCCGAGGCGAGAGTTATTGTAATCACGGGTTATGCTTCGGTGGACTCGGCTGTACAAGCCATGAAAGAAGGAGCCTATGATTATCTTTCCAAGCCTTTTCCCATTGAACAGCTGCAATTGACCATCAATAAAGCACTTCAACATATCGCCTTAACGGAAGAGAACCAATTGCTGCGGGCTCAGCTGCAGGAAGGCCTAAACACCGATAATATTATTGGTGCCCGGGGAGGGCTGCAAGATGTCTTTGCTACGATTGGCAAGATTTCCAATAGCGATGCCTCCATCCTCATCTTGGGGGAAAGCGGTACCGGTAAAGAAGTCATCGCTCGGGCTATTCACAAAAACAGCAGACGTTCCACAGGGCCTTTCATTCCCGTGGATTGTGCATCCTTACCGGAAAATCTATTGGAAAGTGAGCTGTTTGGTTATGAAAGGGGAGCCTTTACGGGGGCGAACAACACCAAGCAGGGGTTGTTGGAAATGGCCCACGGTGGAACTCTTTTCCTGGATGAATTGGGGGAGTTGACTCTGGCCATGCAAGCCAAGCTTTTAAGAACATTGGAAGAACGGGCGATTCGAAGAGTTGGGGGTAATCGCTTGATCAATATCGATATTCGGGTTTTGGCCGCTACGAATCGTGATTTGGAAAAAGCGGTCCGCACGAAAGAGTTTCGTGAAGATCTCTATTATCGAATCAACGTCATTACTCTTAAGCTTCCCATCTTGCATGAACGGCAGCAGGACATTCCCTTACTGGTGAATCATTTCTGTAAGAAATTTTCACAAGATATGGATAAGAAGGTTGGGGGCTTTACCCCTGAGGCAATGAAGACCATGAAAAGTTATTCCTGGCCGGGGAATATCCGTGAGCTGCGTAATGTTGTGGAAAGAGCCATCTCCCTGTCGGAGTCAGAGATGGTAGAGATTACTGATCTGCCGGAGAAAGTCATTGCCGAACAAAAAAAGATTCTCCCTGAGCAGGAGAATCTGGGGGACCTTTCCTTTCATGAGGCGAAGGATCTTTGGTTGAAAAAATTTGAAGTAAAATACATGAAGGAGCTTTTAGACAAACATAATGGCAATATCACTCAGGCGGCTAAATCAGCCGGAATTGATCGTAAAACAATCCATAGACTGATGAATAAGTATGATTTGCAGAGGTAATTAAGCTTCTGAATCGTCAATAAAAATGGTGTATTCTTTTGCTTCAGTG
This sequence comes from Desulfitobacterium dehalogenans ATCC 51507, assembly GCF_000243155.2. NCBI lineage: Bacteria > Bacillati > Bacillota > Clostridia > Eubacteriales > Desulfitobacteriaceae > Desulfitobacterium > Desulfitobacterium dehalogenans. The sequence goes on from NC_018017.1 coordinate 174,958, forward strand.
GATGCGCCATCCTGATCTGTAATGGGGGGAATGGTTAATTGCAATTTCTTTACAGAGGTGACTTCACGTTCCCTAACGGGAAAAGTGATAAAACCCTGTTGCACCCTCTGAGGAGGGTAGGTCCCCCCTAAAGATGAAGTAAGGGTGAGATCCGGTGAGGAGATTTCCTGGCCGTCGATGGTCATTTCAAATTCCTCAGGATAAAATTGAATATCCTTGTTGGAGGTGTTCCCGATTTCTATACCTAAAGCGATTTTACCCAAGGGGGCATCTTCGGAGGGATCGGTGTTTCTTACCAAACTAACATTGATGATTCTTAATTTCATAGTATCTAAATCAATGATTTGATTAAGCTCCTTAGTTTGGCTAAAAACCGCGATGTCGGCTTTTTCTTGTGGAGCCGTAGTCGTGGTTGGACTGGGTTCTTGGCCTGAGGAGCAACCGCTGATGAGGAGAACCAGGCTTAGGACAAGGCTGAAGATGATTTTAGTTGTTACTTTTTCCATAAATACAACCTCCTTACAATTAGGCCTAAATAAAAGACTCTTGCTTTTGAGCAAGGGTTTTTTTATTGCTCAGAGACCTCATAAGATTTCAATGCAAATGGCGTACCAACTTAATTTTGGATAATCCATCCTCTTGTCTGAGGTTAAGGTCGAAAAGTGGGACATCTTTGGGACAATTGAGTGACATTCTTGCCCCAACGGATCAGAGAAGAGATTCACAAAGATATCCTTAAACATTCACAAAACGTTCACACATCTGCAGAAAAGCAGCTTAGGTACTATTGGCACGATAATTGCAAAATGAATTAGTAATAATCTTCTCAAGCTTCTGATTATAAGGTATAGCCTTAACGCTAGCAGGGAGGTGAAAGAATGTTTGCAAAATTGATTTGGCGGAATGCCAAAAGACGGCCTTGGCAGCAAGGACTTACTCTATTTGTCGTCATGGCCTGCGCTGCCGCTCTGGCAGCCGGGATACTGTTGGTCTGGGGTATTGAGAAAGCAGGCCAAAGTGCCGTCGATAATCTGGGAGCGGATGTTATGGCTATACCGGCAGATGCTCATTTTGAACCTGGCCAAGTCCTATTTACCGGGGCACCCGCCAATATTTATATGAATTCAGAAGTGTTGAGGGAGATCGAGAAAGTCCCTGGTGTGGAAGCTATATCGGCACAATTCTTCAGCCAGACTCTTAATCAGAGCTGTTGCAGTCTCCCGGAAGAATACCGGCTGGTTGGTTATGATCCACAAACGGATTTTCTGGTCAGGGAATTATTAGCGAAAGGGGTGGGCAGGGATTTAAAGAACACGGAGGTTATTGTAGGTGGAAACGTGCCTGCTTTTTTGGGGGACAGGGTGGTGATTTTGGCTGAGCCCTTTGATGTTGCCGGTTATCTTGAACCGATGGGAGGGAGTATTGACGATACAATTTTTGTACCTATTGAAACGGCCCGGAGGCTTGCCGGAAAAAGTCCCTATTTACAGGAATACTGGCAAGAGGCTGGGGACCCGGAAGAGTTGGTTTCGTCGGTGCTTGTTAAAACAAAAGCTGAGGCTGACCCGAGTCAAGTTGCCAAAGGTATCGACAGGATCAATGGGATTAAGAGCGTGACGGCAGGGAAGTTATTTTCCGAACTTAAAGAAGAGCTGCTCCTGATTAAAGAAATCCTGCGTTTGATGGTGGTCATTATTTGTGGAATCACAATTGCTTCCCTGGCCTCACGATATTCTTCCCTGGTATTGGAGAGACAGCAGGAACTAGCGCTGCTGCGGGCATTGGGAACAGAGAAAGGAAGCCTATTTAAGCTGGTTATGCTGGAAACCCTTTGCAGCGGACTGGCGGCTGCAGTTATAGGATGCCTGGCCGGATATGGTCTGGTGCTTTATCTGGCGAAATCCCTCAGCAAGCATAGTTCTTTTCCGTTTATGCTGCCTGAGGCAGCTCAGCTTTGTGTAGCTTTTTTAGGGGTCATCGCTTTTATTCTTCTCATCTGCTGTTTGGCAGCCTTCTGGCCGGCAAGAAGTTCGTCGCGATTGGATCCCGTAATCGCTTTAACGGAAGGGGAGCTAAAGTAGGGAGGTATCCATGGAAATATCATTAAAAAACATTACACACCACTACCGGGACGGTATGGGTGATCGGGTTACTCCCCTGCGCAACATTGATTTAACCCTGAGGAGCGGGGATTCCCTCATAATCTATGGACCGTCAGGGTGTGGCAAGAGTACGCTGCTGTTTATCCTGGGTTGTATGTTAAGGCCTTCGGAAGGACAGGTGACGATAGACGGGCGCTCCCTCCTTCACTATGGGGATAAAGACTTAGCCGAATTAAGAAATCAAAAAATTGGCTTCATGTTCCAGATGTGTTATCTGCTCCCTACCCTGACTGTCAAGGAGAATATCATGCTTCCCTTCTGGATTAGGGGAGGGAAGGCAAGGGATAGAAGGATGGAAAAAAGAGCAGTAGAGCTTTTGCTTGAACAGCTGGAATTGGGAGACCGGGCTGATTTTTTACCTTATCAGCTAAGCGGTGGTCAAAGACGCCGGGTGGCCATGGCCAGGGCCTTGGTCAATGACCCGGATATAATCCTGGCCGATGAGCCCACGGCGGAGCTAGATGAGGAGAAAAAGGACTTTGTGGGAAAGTGGCTGGGGGAGCAGGCAGGAAAAAAGAAGATTGTTATGGTTGCTACTCACGACCCCCAATTGGCAGCTTATGCCGGACGGGTTTACAGCTTAAGTCAGGGGCAGTTGCAATCCAGAGGTTAAATGAATGGAGGTTAGAACTTTGAACGGAAAATTAGCTAAGGTTATTGGCGGACTGGGGGTAGTGCTGGGGCTATTGATCGCCTTGACTCCGTTTCATCTTGCTCCAGTTTGTCAACGATTACTGGAATTAACCACAGGGAAGATGGTCCATATGCGCTGTCATTATACAGGCCAAGGGGAGGTGCTTTTAGGCATAATCATAGTTTTGGTCTCCTTAATCTATCTGTTTAACAAGACCATCTTTGCTCAAAAAAGTTTGGGCGGTGTTCTGATGATACTGGGATTAGGCGTTATTATCCTGCCCACAAATCTGGGGATTGGCGTTTGCATGAATCCGATGGAGTGCCATACCACCGCTAAAGTTCTCTATGTCCTGGGAGGCTTGACAATAATTGATGGGTTGATTGCGGTTTTCCAAGAAAAAATCCCTGTTTCGACTTCTAAAGACATTAAAGCTTGATAAAGGAAACTTGCTCCTCTCAGAGGATGGACAAAGGAGGTTGAATCATTTGCGGGGGTTGGTCACCGGAAGATTAAGCAAAACTTTAGGTCTAAATATGGTTGTCGTCGGTTTGGTGATTGGATTTGCCCTTTTTGCAACCTATGCTATTCCCCTGCCGGAGGAAGCAGAGGCTGCTGGGCAGGTCGGATACCTTACTTTCCAATCAACCTGTACAGCATGCCATACCGTGGACACTGTGCAGAATTATCAGGGTTCTTCCACTTGGTCAGAAATTATTGTTTTGATGAAAAGTTATGGAGCTTTCATGCAAGAAGAAGAGGAAGGGGAGATCCTTCAGTATCTGGAAGAAGCGTACCCCAGGTAAGTGAAGATAGCCAGACATATGGTGCATCGGCAGAACAATCTGCCACTGCGGTGGAACCATTTGCCGCAGTGGCAGCAACCCTACTTTCTCTTGTGCTCAATCAGAAGTTAACGCACGGAAGATGATTGGAATGGAAAGGAGAAGATTGATGCAAAAAGGCCGGAAATTGGCCCTTAAAACCGGGTCGTGAAGTCGATTACAAATAATCCTTCAACAAGTGATGTTCATAGTTTCTGCATGCGGATGCCGATTAATTGGCTCTTTGATCCTACAGAATGGTATCGCATTGTAGCCGACCCTCTTTATCTTAGTTTCATAATCGTTATTACCATAGCATTCTTTTTTGGACCGCTTTTTTGTGGCTGGTTATGTTCGGCTGGAGCACTTACCGAGTACTTAAGTAAATTAGTTCCGGATCGATTCAAAATTGACCTTTCTCGTACAGTAAATCCAACTCCAATTCGCTATGGGTTTTTAGCAGGTTTCATTCTCACGCCGTTTTTAGGAGGGAGTGTCTGCTGTGCTTTCTGTAACTTTAGTATTTTTCAGAGATTTATCAGCGGGCTGACCGGCGAACTGCAGGCTTTAGCCTATTGGAGCACTACGGCAATTATTACAGTAGTAATTTGGTTCGTCTTTTTCGGCTTGTTTATAAAGGGTGGACGGGGTTGGTGCAGCTTTGGCTGCCCCATAGGAACTATTCAATCCTTGTTCTACGCGGTCGGCTCTAAGCTGGGATTCACTTATAAACTTAAATACGACAGTTCAAAGTGTAATGGCTGTGGCTCTTGCATTAAAGCATGTTCCATGTGGTCTATTACGAAAACGGATCAGGGGAAGGGGATATCTGTTAGTCCGTATTCGTGTAATGTTTGCCTAGATTGTGTAGCGGTATGTCCTCAGGAAGCCTTAAGTTACAGTAAAGGAATTACAGAAACACATAAACCTATTCAATTGGAGGGGACGACATCTTCAGCTGTTGCAAATAGGGGGTAGCCAATGCTTCATATGATAAGAAACAAATTCAACACTATCAGTAATCGTGTTAAGCAGAATCTAACCGGTACAGCTATCGGATTAACTGCAGCTTTGCTTCCTTTACAACGTAGTGGATGTAGTGGAAATTGCAAGTTATGCCAAAGTTGTACTGCATCAGCAATAATTATTGCGGGCTTGCTCCTTACCAAGTTTCGCGGCCGCGTACAAAAAATTTTTCCTAAAAAGTAAAAGATGGGGGTGAAAAGATGAGTTTTTTTAACGAAGAAGGGGATATGGAAGGTTTTGTGGTTTTGGCATTGGGAATATGGGCGGCTATAACCCTGGTCTTTATGATCGCGAGGAGTTGGACAGCTGGAAACGCCTATTGGGTAGCAATTTTTATGGGATTAATTTGCTTTGCAGCCGCTTTTTCCGTTTATACATGGAGAGTATTGATTCTGGACCGCAAAGGGGGTATGGAAAATGGAGAACAACAATAAAGGGGAAATATCAAGACGCAAATTCCTCGGAATCATGACCGGGGTACCCTTGGTTTTGAGTGTGGGAACCCCTGCAGCCGCAGTAGGAAAAATGATAAGCCCCCCTGAGGCATTAAAGCCGCTTCCTCCGAAAATGGCGATTCTTAAAGAAGACGAGTTATTGGAGAAGCCCAAAGAAATCATCTATGACGGTCTTCCGGCCATGATCTTCAAAAAGGGCAACGAATATCAAGCCTTTTCCAGGGTCTGTACCCATCTCGGCTGTACGGTAATGTGGAATGAAGCGGAGAAACGCTTTGAATGTCCCTGTCATGGCGGAATATTCGATGAAGACGGGAATGTGCTGGACGGCCCGCCGCCAAAACCTCTAACCCGTTTGAGGGCCTGGGTGGAAGACGGTTATGTCATGGTACAAAGGGAGGTTGTTTAGCGTGGCATTTGAGGCTAAAGAAGTCGAGGTAAAAGACATGCTTAAGGAAATCGCTGAACATCCTGTCCCCAGGCATGCCCGTAATTTCATATTCTGTTTTGGTGGGATCTCCTTTCTGTTGTTTTTGGTTCAGGTTGTTACGGGTATCGTGCTGGCGGTTTACTACAACCCGACGATGGAAGGCGCCTATCAGAGCGTGATGTTTATCAATAATGAGGTCTTCATGGGTAAGGCTTTGCGTTCGGTTCATAACATTGCGGCTAACCTGATGCTGATTATGGTGGTCCTGCATTTTTTGCGAGTTGTTTTTACCGGTGCCTATAAGCCGCCTCGTCAGTTCAATTGGGTAGTGGGCGTACTCCTGCTGCTTTTAGTCGTTTTCTTCTGTTTCACGGGTTACCTTTTGCCGCTGGATCAGGTGGGTTACTGGGCGGCGATTATTGGAACCAAGATATTGGGGTCAATTCCTATCGTCGGTGACCAGCTCTTGCTATTGGGCCAAGCTGGAACCAAGATTACGGACTATACCTTGATGAGATTCTTTATTATCCATATTGTGATACTGCCTGTGGTTACCATAGGCCTGCTGATTGCTCACTTTTTAATGATTCGTAAACAGGGGATTTCCGGTCCACTATAGGAGGTGATGAGGATGGACATCAATAAAAAGGAATTGGATAAGGATACGGTACCTTTTTTTCCAAACCATTTAACGACTGAAGTAAGCGTGGCTCTTGGTATCCTTGGAGTTGTTCTTTTTCTGGCTGGAGTAATCCCCAAAGATCTGGGCCCCCCGGCCAATCCCGTCATGACCCCTTCTCATATTGAACCGGATTGGTATTTTATGTGGCTTTTTGGTCTGCTGAAAATTGTCCCTCAACTTTTGGGATTGCTGATTCCGGCACTTCTGGTTATAGGGGTTATCTTATTGCCATGGTTGGATAAAAGCACATCCCGCCGACCCGAAGAGAGGCCATGGGTTATTATCGGAGCGGAAATCGTACTGATCCTCATGGTGGTTTTAACTTATATTGCCCTGCATTTTTAATTATGGGTTAGGAATCGGAAAGGTATGGGGGTGAATCAATGACGGGAAAAGGGCGGAATAATCCATCGTTTCACTTGCTTTCAATTTTCTGCATCTGGCTGGGGATGGGTTTCTTGGTAGGGATAACCGGGAGTGTAATCGCCGCACCGAATTATGCTTTGCCGGATGATCGTGAGGCTAAGCTGGTCTATGCATCCGGCTTGCAGCCTCAGAAATCTGCAGGGACCCAAAGCGGCGATCCGAGCGGTGCCTCAGGTAAAACAGCAAGAGAAGGAGAGCTCTTTCTACAAAAGGGCTGTACACAGTGCCATGAAGTAAGTTATTACGGAATAGCCGGTGGTGTGACGGGTCCAGATCTTACCAAGGCGTATGGGGATGTGCCGGATCGTTTTGGGAAGACCCTCGCCGAGTTTTTACAAGAACCGGAAGGGACAATGGCTGAGATGTTCGCCAGAATGGATATTACAGGTGATGAAAAAAATCAGGTTCTCGAATTATTAACTGCAGCCGGCGGAAAGGCGGCCCAGCAACCAGACGGTGAGGAGAGCAAAGGTACTGAAAATACGAATAACCCGGAGTGAAGAGTGATATCAGCAATAGAATCATGCAAATGTATAGGGAGGTTTTTAGCAAGTGGAAAAAGGACTATTTAAAAAGATTGTGTTGTCCCTGGCAGGGCTGCTGGTTGGTCTGGTAATAGCTGTTTACTTATCTACCCAGCTTAATCCTGGAGCGGGTTCAGAGGCTGTTTTAGGAAAGAATATATCTGTCGATGGTGTATCGGATGATGTGGTGCAAGCGGCCCTAAAGACCTATGTGCCGCCTGGTCAGTTGGATGAGTATTATATGTTTGCCTCAGGCGGCCATTCAGGGAACGTCTTTGTCTATGGTGTGCCCTCCATGCGGCGAATCAGAACGATTCCGGTATTTACCCCTGAATCAGCTGTTGGGTATGGCTGGACGGCGGAATCGAAGGAAATGCTTGGCGAATGGGGCTGGGGAGATCTCCACCACCCTGCTTTGAGCGAGACAAAGGGAGATTATGACGGGCGTTGGCTTTTTGTCAATGATAATGCCAACAGCAGGGCTGCCCGGATCGATTTGGATTCCTTTAGAACCACTCAAATTTTAGAGGTGCCTAATATTTACGGGCCTCATAGTGCTGTGTTTATGACACCGAATTCGGAATACTTTATGATGGGCTCCCGTTTTGCCGGGCCGATACCTTATGGGACCTATTCACCTATTGAGAACTATTCCGAGGACTATAAGGGAGTTCTGGCCGCGATAGCTATAAATCAAGAAAGCGGAGAGATGAGTATAGGCTGGGAAGTATTATTGCCTCCCTGGTCTTACGATTTATCCGATGCCGGTAAGCTGGACAGCGAAGGTTGGGCGTTTTTGACAACATATAATACTGAGGAAGCCTATGAATTGCTGGAGGTCAATGCTTCACAGCGGGAGATGGATTATGTCATCGCTCTAAACTGGAAACTGCTTGAACAGGCGGCCAATGAAGGAAAATTTAAAATGGTTGATGGGGTGAAAATGATTGACCCTCTGGATGTACCGGGTTCTATCTACCTGATCCCAGCCATGAAGAGTCCCCATGGCGTGGATGTAACGCCGGATGGCAAATATTTCATTGCCAACGGAAAGATTGCTCCGGTAGCTACCGTATTCAGCTTCGAGAAATTCAAGGAATGCATTGAGAACAAAGACTTCCAGGGTGAAGAACGGGGTTTCCCGATTGTCAATTATGAGAAGGTAAGAGTGGCGGAAGTGCCCGTGGGCTTAGGGCCACTGCATACCCAATTTGACGGTAATGGTTATGCCTATACCACATTATTTATCGACAGTACCATTGCCAAGTGGAGACTCGATACCTTTGAAATTGTTGATGTTATCCCGGTTCATTATTGCCCCGGTCACCTGTGTGCCGCTGAGGGAGATACCGTCGATCCGGACGGCAAGTATTTGGTATCCCTGAATAAGCTGGCCAAGGATAAATTCTTGTCCGTTGGACCATCCCATCCGGAGAGTGCCCAGCTTATCGATTTAACCACGGATAAAATGAAGATTTTGATGGATGTCCCCGTAGATCCCGAGCCTCACTTCGCTCAGATGATCAAAGCAGATAAGATCAAGACCTGGGAAGTATTCGAGAAGGATCCCAATCGACCGGGTGCTGTTTATGAAAAGGAAAATGCCCGCATTGAACGGGATGGCAATAATGTCACGGTCTATCAAATGTCCTTCCGCAGCCGCTATTACCCGGATAATGTGGAGGTCAATGAAGGAGATCATGTGACCTGGTATGTGACAAATACGGATTTTGATGAAGATATTACCCATGGCTTCGGTATTTCCATGTATAACCTCAATGTGGAAGCTCAACCGGGAGAAACGGTGAAATTTGAATTCGTTGCAGATAAAGCGGGAGTCTATCCCTTCTATTGCACCAACTTCTGCTCGGCACTCCACCAGGAAATGCAGGGCTGGTTCATTGTAAAACCAAAAGGCCTATAAAGCTCTCTAAAGCTTTATAGAAGAATCGAGAGGGATCCTGACTCAGGGGTCCCTCCCCCCCCTTAACTGATAGGAAAGTGGTGGTTAACCATGGATTTTGCAAGAAAGCTTCTAAAGGGAAACCTTAATATCATAGGAAGAATCATGTTTGGTGCTGCCGGTTTAATACTCCTGGCTTCTCTTTTCCTGCCTTGGTGGCATTTAGATTTAGTGGCTCCTCAATATCCGGAAGGTCTGTCCGTAATTGTCTATCCGGACAAACTGGATGGCCGAATCGACATTATCAATAATATCAATCACTATATAGGAATGAAGTGGATTAGCGAAGAAGATTTTCCCGAATTCAAAGTCATTCCTAAAGTAGCCTATATCATCATTGGCTTGGCTTTTATTACTGCTTTGGTTAAAAAAAGGTGGGTCGCCTGGTTGACCGCCGGTTTAGGTGCTGTGGGCGGCATGATTGGGGTGTATGATTTGTGGCGCTGGTTACGCGATTATGGGACCCAATTGGACCCCATGGCGGCAATAAAAATAGATCCTTTTACCCCTCCGATTATAGGTACAAATAAGCTTGCGAATTTTATTACGTATACGGGCTTTGATTCAGGAGGATATTTACTGGGGCTGAGCATTATCCTAATGCTGCTGGCTGCTTGGAGGTTTAAGGAACATGAAAAGCAAACGGAATAGGCGTTGCTTTTGGCTGAGTCTGTTTTTTTTCCTATGGGTCATCCCGGCGGTAGTTCAGGCTGCTACCCTGGAGGTCCGGGGCGGCGGCTCAGCGGAAAGTATTCAATCCGCTTTGGCAAGGGCTGCTCCCGGGGATACTATCAATGTCTATAGCGGGACCTACGTAGGGAACATTGTGATTGATAAAGCCATATCCTTGATAGGAATCGGCACTCCGATTCTTGATGGGGGAGGAGAGGGGGATGTGGTCAGCCTTAAGGCCGATGGGGTAAATTTTAAAGGGTTTCAGGTCGTGGGCAGCGGCAAAAGATTACAGGATTCCGATGCGGGAATTAAAATTCACTCCGCATTTAATGTCATTGAAGATAATAAATTATCCAATAATCTATTTGGGATCTATCTGCTGAAATCTCCCCATAATACGATCCGCAATAATACGATTGTCGGGAGACCTGCTAAGAATAAATTAAAAGACTCGGAAAAGGAAATGAGCGAGGCCGGCACTTATGAACTACTGCCGCTCTTTGAAGGGGAAAGCGGTGACGGGATTCATCTTTTTGCAGCATCCAATAATTTGATTGAGAATAATGAGATTACGGATACCAGGGATGGCATCTACTTCAACTACGCTCATGATAATCGTCTTTTATATAACCGCATTAATGGGGTACGCTATGCCATTCACTATATGTATTCCGATGATAATTATTTTGAAGGGAATATAGCTACGAATAATGTGGCAGGGGCGGCTCCCATGTATTCGAAAAGAATAACCTTCCGCCAGAATGTCTTCGCTTATAACCGTGGTCACCGCTCTTTTGGAGTTCTGTTTTCCAGTTGCAACGATTGCCTGGCGGAAGGGAATATTATTTTCGGTAATACCAGGGGGGCCCTCTTCGATGTGTCCTACCACAACACCTTTCGTAATAATATGGTGGCCTCTAATGATATTGGGATTGATCTGATTTCCAGTTCGGGATTCAATACCTTTGTAAAAAACAATTTTGTGGATAATATGGAGCAAATCGCTTTCCGGGCGGGAAAAATTGGGGAAGGGAATGTGTTCTATGACGAAGGGGAAGGCAACTATTGGAATGACTATAGGGGGTTTGATCTGGATCAAGACGGTATAGGTGATACGCCCTATCTTACAGGGGATATTTTTACCTATCTTATGAATAAAGCCCCTACTGTGCGTCTTTTTTTAAACAGTCCTGCAGCTAAAGCTTTGGAGTTTGCCGAAAACATGTTTCCGGTTATAGAGATTCCTAAAGCCGAAGATGTATATCCTTTGATTAAGCCTGTGGGGATTGAGATGAATACACAGTTTCAACTCGAGAAGAACCAGGTTTCCAATAAGGTCCTTGGTGCATACTCCTTGCTTATGCTCCTCATGGCAGGGATAATAGCCGCCCGGGCGTTTAGAATAAGTTCTCAAGGAGTAAAACTAGTTGAGGATTTTCTGAGAGGAGGCCGAAAATGAAGCCCAGGATTATGGTTTTGATTATTCTATGGTGTTTATCGCTTATAGGATGTTCTGCGGGGGAAGTTGCAGGGACTCCCCGGAAGATTGACCCTACAATCGACATTTGTCCTGTATGCAGGATGAGTGTGATCGATGAGCACTTTGCGGCACAGATTATTGATAGCCAGGGACGAGTTGAGATTTTTGATGATATCGGATGCATGTCTATTTTTATGCGAAGATTGGAAACAGGGGAAAAGGATAGTATTATAGCCTCTTATGTAAAAGATTTTGAAAGTATGGAATGGCTCAGTGCTCAGGAGGCCTTTTATGTACAGGGTCGGATCGATACCCCCATGAGTTTCGGGATCGTAGCCTTTGCTGTCGAGGGGGCGGCTCAGAAATTTGCCGAAGAGGTAGGGGGAAAACAAATGACCTGGGAGCAAGTGCAGACGGAGCCATTAACCATCGGCTTGGATATTGAGTTTAATCGGGAAGAGTGGGGGGATTAGATGCAGCTGGTCAATGTAGTTACCATAGCAGAAAAGGAACTTTTGGAATCCATACGCAGCAAATGGCTGGGAACGTTTACCGCTGTTTTTGCTTTAATTGCCCTCTTGGTTTCTTTTTTTGGCTTGTCCAGTCTCGGTGTGGGTGGGCAGCAGGGATTTAACCGGGTTACAGCCAGTCTTTTGAATCTGGTGCTGTATTTGCTGCCCTTGATTGCCCTTGTAATGGGTTCGGCGACAGTAGCCGGTGAAAAGGAGGCTGGGTCCCTCCATGTTCTGCTCACCCAGCCCATTAATAAGGCTGAAGTAATTATCGGCAAGTTTGGTGGCTTGGCTTTGGCTTTAATTGCTTCCATTTTAGTTGGTTTTGGCGGGGCGGGGGTAGTGATCGCCTGGAAAACAGGGTCAATCAATATTATGGATTATCTTATGTTTGTGATCTTATCCATGATTTTGGCGCTGGTATTTCTCAGTATAGCCATACTCATTTCTGTCATTGTATCACGAAGAGCTCAAGGGATTGGTTTGGGGATTTTTATTTGGTTTTTAATGATTTTAGTTTACGATTTTTTAGCTATAGGGGTCGCTGGGCTGTCGAATGTATCCATTATTATTCCCATGTTACTGCTGCTTCTGCTTGCCAATCCGGCGGATATGGTGCGTGTACTGGTCATCTTACAGCTTGGCGGTGAAGAAACCTTTGGTCCCACGTTGGTCGCTTTGACGAGGATGCTTACCCAGGGGTCGGGGGAATTTTTATTATATGGAGCCCTTTTATTCTGGATGATCATACCTCTTCTGCTTGCGGCGATACTATTTGGCCGCAGGCAGGATTATTAGGAGGGGATCCTATGGAAGTCATTGATACTTTAGAGGTGAAACATGCCCAGAAGTTTTATGGTCAGTTTCAAGCAGTCAAGGATATTAACTTAACTATCAAAAAAGGGGAAATATATGCCCTGTTAGGGCACAATGGAGCTGGAAAATCAACATTAATAAAAATGATTTTAGGGTTGGTAAAACCTTCAGTCGGAATGATCGGGATTGAGGGATTAAATTATGATGTTAAAAATAAGGAGATTAAGAAAAGGGTAGGTTATTTGCCGGAGAGAATGAATTTTTACGACAATTTAACGGCTTGGGAAACACTATCTTTTTACGCCAAATTAAAAGGAATAACGAAGAAACGATGCGAAGAGGTGCTGGAACAAGTCGGCTTAAGTGAAGCGCGACACCGAAGAGTAGGAACTTTTTCCAAAGGAATGCAGCAGAGATTAGGTTTGGCCCAAGCTATTATCCACAGGCCTGATTTGCTTGTGCTGGATGAACCGACAACCGGGTTAGATCCCATTGGCATCCTGGAATTAAAAGAAATGATTCGGAACTGGAATAAGGAAGGTACGACCATATTATTTTCCTCACATAATCTTAATGATGTCGAAGAACTGGCACAGCAGATTGGCATTATGAATCGCGGCGAAATTATTGCTCAAGGCACTTTGAAAGAATTACAGAATAAGTTAGGTATGCCAACGAAGATTGAAATTGATCTTTCCGTGATTCCGGATAATTTAGAGAAAATATTAGTAGAAAAGCAAATTGAAACCTTTCAGGTCGAAGGAAGAACTATAAGTATTGATTGTCCAAAAGATAAAAAGACCCAAGTCATAGCGGCGGTTATGGATGGAGTGCTGAAAGTACTTGACTTGCGCTTGAAAGAACCGGGACTGAATAGCATTTATCAGAGGATCATGGAAGAACTGGCTGTCTGATCGCATTAAAATATATAAAAATTAATATTTGACAATTACCTCAGAACCCAATATAATATTGATGTTCAAGTAGAAGCCATCCGCTTCTCACCTCATGGCTTGAGTCGATGAGGTATCTTCGGGTCCTGAGCCTATCGTACTTGCTCATGATTTGTATGGAAGACGGGTGGAAACTCTGCCCGTCTTTTTTTGTGTGATTTTTTTTGGAGGTGGTTCGTTATTAGTAAGGATTTACGGATTAACGACGAAATCCGGGCCCGGGAAGTTCGTCTTGTCGGGGAAGAGGGAGAGCAATTGGGGATTGTCCAACTTAGAGATGCTCAACGTATTGCTGCTGAGAAATCTCTGGACTTAGTGGAAATTGCACCAACTGCTAAGCCGCCTGTTTGTAAGATCATGGATTATGGTAAGTACAAGTATGAGCAGGCCAAGCGGGATAAAGAAGCCCGTAAAAAACAGAAGACCATGGAAATCAAAGAAGTGAAGCTTCGTCCCAATATTGAGGACCATGACTTCGAAACCAAAGCACGCAATGCCCAACGCTTTTTAAATGATGGGGATAAGGTTAAGGTAACGATTATGTTCCGTGGTCGGGAGGTTACCCATCCGGAACTTGGGAGAACTTTATGCCTGCGTCTGGCTGAGTTTTGTAAAGCTGAGGCTAATATAGAGCGTGATCCTAAGCTTGAAGGACGCAATATGATTATGATTTTAGCGCCTGTGAAACACGACTAACACGAGAGGGGGATATCCCAATGCCAAAAATGAAAACCCACCGCGGAGCTGCGAAACGTTTTAAGAAAACAGGTACTGGTAAAATTGTTCGCCATCATGCTTTTACAAGCCATATCCTGGAGAAGAAGTCTCCAAAACGTAAACGGAATCTGCGCAAAGCTACCCTTATGCACAAAACCGATGCCAAACGTATTGCCCGCTTAGTTGCTTATCTATAAGATTGAAAATCGAAGAGGTTTTCGGAGGATAATTGCTGATGTCTCAGCCTTAGAATCTAAGGGCGCATTATGAGACAAGCCTTGTTCGGCATGAGCCGGGCAGATAAGAGATGAGAAGAATGACAGAGATTAACATGTAAGGAGGTCTTCGCTATGGCCCGTATTAAAAGAGGGGTAACGAAGCATCAACGTCATAAAAAAGTATTAAAGCTTGCAAAAGGGTTCCGTGGAGCAAAGAGCAAACTCTACCGTCCGGCTAATGAGCAGGTCATGAAATCCTTAGCCTATGCCTATGCTCACCGTAGAGACAAAAAAGGCGATTTCCGTAAATTGTGGATCGCTCGTATCAATGCAGCTGCCCGTCTGAACGGATTAAGCTACAGCCGTATGATGAACGGCCTGAAAAAAGCCGGAGTATCCATCAACCGCAAAATGTTGGCTGATCTGGCTATCAATGATGCAGCAGCTTTCACTGAATTAGTCAATGTTGCTAAAGCTCAAATGAGTGCGAAGTAAAGAATACATTAAAGGGTGCTGAGGCACCCTTTTTACATAGGGAATAAGGAAAGCTTTGTGCTCGATAATTATTAGAAAGCATCTTGATTTGGGTACACTATTATCGAATATTTATAGTGTGAGCAAATGGTTTCCGGGGTGATGATATGCTGACCTCCTTACAGAATGAACAAGTTAAATATGTGGTGAATCTCCATAAGCGGAAATTCCGTGAGGAGACCGGCGAATTCCTGATCGAAGGCTGGCGCTTTGTGGAAGAGGGCATTTATCGGGGGGCTCACTTAACAAAGGTTTTTGTCTGCCCTGAGCGGAAAAGTGAATCATGGCCACAACTTGCAAAGGCTCTAAAAGATAATGAGGTACCGATTATCGAAGTGGATGAGCGGGTGCTTCGAAAAATGAGCGATACGGAAAGCCCTCAAGGGATTCTTGCTGTTGTCAAACGGCCCCAATGGACCTGGGACGATCTTTTAGGAATGAACCATGGCCCAGGGGACAAGATCCCCATGCTTTTGATCCTTGATGGGGTTCAGGATCCCGGCAACTGTGGGACCATACTGCGGACGGCATTGGCTGCAGGGGTAACACAAGTCTGCCTGACGGAAGGGACCGTGGATGTATACAATCTTAAGGCTCTAAGGAGTACTATGGGAGCGATTTTTTCCCTGAAGATCCTCACTCATTGCCAACCGGAAGAGATTCTTAAGGTCTGTCAAAGTCAAGGAATTCCTGTTTTTGTCGGGGATATTGAGGGAACGGATCTGTATAAGACTCATTTCGTTCAACCTATGGCTTTGGTTGTGGGAAATGAGGGAAACGGGCCTTCTGCGGCTTTCCGGGGCTCCTGGGTGAAGCGGATTACTATCCCTATGAGCCATCAGGTGGAATCTCTTAATGTAGCTATGGCGACAGGAATCATTATCTATGAAATAAGGCGCAGAATAACCTCAACAACTTGAAAAGAGCGGCTTTTGGACCAGGTTTTCTTGTAAACGGTCGCGGGTGGTGCTATAATTTTAGTGAACAGGTTTAAGAATCCAGACCGAAAGGTGGGCTAAACCATGTCACCCGCAGAGTGGTTATGGAAGATTTTTGAGGCAACCGGTTCTCCAAATGCCTACTTGCTTTATAAGCAGTACACTCTGAACAATAATCTGGCAATGAATAAGAAAATGCAATGATCAGGTTAAAAGGATGTTTTCTTTTCCAGGGAGGTTAAGTCCAAGACTGAAAGCTTAACCAAGAGAAATCCTCATCTCCGGCTTGTGTCCGGGGTGTTAAATTTCCCCTGAGAGCGGTTTGCTGAACAAGAACTAGGTAAACCCGGTCTCCACCGTTAGCGGAGAAGGAAGCTGCGGCTCATCATTGAGCTGAACCAGGGTGGTACCGCGGGAGTTATTTCTCGTCCCTTTTATAGGGATGAGAATTTTTGTTTTTATTAGGAAAGAGTTTGGGTCAAAGGTTAAATCTTAACTTAGGAGGGTTTTCATTGCAACAGGAAGTTCATCGTATTCAAGAAGAAACACTGGCAGAGCTTCAGAAGGTCTCGACTTTGGAAGGGCTGCAGGAACTGAAGGTTAAAGTTCTCGGCAAAAAGGGCTCTCTTACCGCTCAATTGCGGAAGATGGGTGGCTTAAGCCCGGAAGAGCGGCCAATTTTTGGTCAGGTAGTCAATGAGACCCGGGATGTCTTGGAAGCTGCCTGGGCCCGTCGTGAGGAAGAGTTGTCCAAAGCGGCGATGATTAAACAACTGGAAGAGGAAAAACTGGATATCAGTCTGCCCGGAGTAGGCCTTCCTCGGGGTCATCAGCATCCTTTGACAAAGGTCATCGAAGAGATCGAAGAAATTTTCTTGGGGATGGGCTTCCAGATTGCTGAAGGTCCGGAGATTGAGAGTGATTATTATAATTTCGAGGCATTGAATCTTCCTAAGGATCATCCTGCCCGGGAAATGCAGGATTCCTTCTATATAACGGAAGAGATCCTTTTACGGACTCAGACTTCACCGGTTCAGGTACGAACTATGGAGAAGCAGCGGCCTCAACTTCCAGTGAAGATTATCTGCCCGGGTAAAGTCTATCGGAATGATGATGATGCCACCCACTCCCCTATGTTCCATCAAGTAGAAGGGTTGATGGTGGATCGGGGCATTCGCATGTCGGACCTGAAAGGAATTCTCTTAAGCTTTTCAAGAATGATGTTTGGGGAGTCCCGGGAGATTCGTTTGCGCCCCAGCTTCTTCCCCTTCACCGAACCCAGCGCTGAGGTGGATGTATCCTGCATGCTTTGTGGCGGGTCTGGCTGCCGAATCTGTAAAGGCACCGGTTGGATTGAGATTCTGGGCTCCGGTATGGTTCATCCCAGAGTTCTGGAAATGGGCGGCTATAACTCCAAAGAATTAACAGGCTTTGCTTTTGGTATGGGTGTAGAACGGATCGCCATGCTGAAGTATGGCATTGAAGATATGCGGCTTTTATTCGATAACGACTTGCGCTTTTTGCAGCAGTTTTAAGGAGGCAGGGGTATGAAGGTCAGTTTGGAATGGTTACGAGACTATGTGGATATCGATCAGACTGCTGAGGATTTAGCAGAGATCTTAACCCGAGGGGGGATCGAGGTCGGTGGCGTCGAGCTTCTGCATCAAGGTCTGGATGCAGTCGTGGTCGGTGAGATTGCCCGTATGGAGCGTCATCCTAATGCGGATAAGCTGTGGATCTGCGAAGTGAATCTGGGAGACAGGTCCACGACCATCGTCACAGGAGCCCAGAATTTATTGGTCAAGGATCGGATTCCGGTGGCTTTACCGGGAACCACGCTCCCCAATGGGGTTCATATCGAAGTCTCTAAGCTGCGGGGAGTGGAATCTTCGGGAATGCTCTGCTCCACTGAGGAGCTTCATTTGGACTCAGAGATGGGAGACCCACGCAGTGAAGGCGGCATTCTCATCTTAGGGAAAGATGCTCCCTTGGGAGTAACTTTGGATACCGTTCTCGGTGAAGGAGATTGCGTCTTGGATCTGGAGCTCTATCCCAACCGCCCCGATTGCCTGGGTATGGTGAATGTGGCGCGAGAAGTGGCCTCTTTGACAGGGGGAGCTCTTCACCTGCCGACATGGGCGGAGGGGACAAAAGGCCCGGATTATCCGGTGGATCCCAATGCCAGGATTGTCCTGGATGATCCGGAGCTGTGCCGTCGTTATGCCGGCTTAGTCGTAGAGGATGTCAAGATTGAGCCTTCTCCGGAGTGGATGCAGAAACGTCTTAAGGCAGCGGGAGTGCGCCCTATCAGCAATATAGTGGATATTACCAACTATATTATGCTGGAGATGGGGCAGCCCCTGCATGCCTTTGATCGGGATGCTATCGCCGGTGCTGTCCATGTTCGTCGGGCTCAGGCCGGTGAGAAACTGGTAACCCTCGATGATCTGGAGCGGGAGCTTGATCCGGAAATGCTGCTCATAGCAGATGATGAAAAGGCCCTTGGTTTGGCGGGGGTCATGGGTGGTTTAAATAGTGAAATTACCGACTCCACCAAAAATATCTTCGTAGAATCCGCTCATTTTTCCAGTGTAAGCATTCGCCGTACCAGCCGTCGTTTGGGACTGCGCTCAGAGGCGTCCAATCGCTTTGAAAAAGGGGTCAATCCTCATGGTGTAGCGGCAACCCTAGGCCGTGTGGCTGAGCTGGTTATCCAACTGGGAGCCGGAAAACCGGTAGGGTTTATCGAACAAGCAGGGCAGCTCTCAGAGCATGTGGCGGTTTCCCTTACTGTAGAAAAGACCAATGCCCTCCTGGGAACTACTCTCACTGAGGAAGAGATTACTGAGGTTCTCAAGCGATTGCGTTTTCCTTATGAAGAAAAAGATGGGGGATATGAAGTTCAGATTCCTGCCTATCGTTCCGATATTACCATTGAAGAAGATTTGATCGAAGAAGTAGCCCGCTTGACAGGCTACGATCGCATTCCCACTACCTTGCCTCAAGGGGATCAAACCCAGGGACGGAGAACTCCTGAGCAGGAGTTTAAGCGTACTTTGCGCCATCTCCTGGTTCGTTTGGGTTTGAATGAGGTTATGACTTATTCCTTCACTCGCCCGGATGCTGATCGGCAATTTGGGGATATGGAGCAGGCTATTCCTTTGCTGAATCCCCTGCGGGAAGAGTTAAGTGTGATGAGGACCGCTTTACTTCCCAGTATTATGGAGATCGCGGCACGGAATATCTCCCGCAGGAACCTGGATATTCGTCTCTTCGAGATGGGCAGTATTTATAAGAGCAAGGAGCGCCCTCTGGTTAAGCTTCCTCATGAGGAGCTGCATTTGGCTGGGGTTATCTGGGGCAAATCCTCCCGTCATTGGCTAACCCCGGTAACGGAGTATGATTTCTATACAGTGAAAGGGATCCTGGAGGAAGTGGCTCGTGAGTTTGGGCTGGAGTTCGAGTATCGGCTGCCTAATAATCAGGAACTTACTCACCCGGGACGTTCCGCAGATATCTACCTCAACGGGGAGAAGATCGGCTTGATGGGCGAGATTCATCCCGCTTTAGGCAAAGAGTGGGAGCTGGAAAGGGCCTTGATTTTTGAACTGGCCATGGTTCCCCTGATAGAGGCCGGCAATCGGACCATTCGCGCCTTCTCCATTCCTAAATTCCCGGCCATGCAGAGAGATCTGGCTGTGGTAGTTTCTCAGGAGGTCTCCGCCCAAGATGTTATGAAACGGATCAAAGAGCTGGGAGGGGAACTTTTGGTCCAGGTGAATATTTTCGATGTCTATACCGGGAAACCCATTCCCGAAGATCGTAAGAGCCTTGCCTTTGCGCTGAAGTATCAAGCCTTGGATCGAACCCTGAAGGACGAAGAGGTCAATGCCTTAAACCAGCAAGTTCTTGAAGGAATCGAAAAGGAATTTGGAGCTGCCTGGAGAAAATAGTATAGTATCTGGGGGGTGTCATATGGCTGAAGAAAATGAAAAAGTCATTGTGGAGATATTTGGGGAAAAACATGTGATTCGCGGACAGGAAAGCCCAGAGCACATTCTGAAGGTTGCCCGTGAAGTGGATAAAAAGATGCGTCTCATTGCCCAACGGACACCACGTCTAGCCATTCATCAAATCGCTATCCTGGCCGCTCTGAATCTGGCTGACGAGTTAGAAAAAATCAGGGAAGAACAAGAAACCCTCATGCAGCTCATTGAAGCTCAAGAAGAATAGGAATTAAGGATTGGTTTATTAGCTATACGAGCAAAGGCGTAACGTTAATTGTTACGCCTTTGCTCGTAGGAACGAATGCATTTTTCGGTCAGAAATTTTGACGATTGGAAAAGAAACCAGAAAAAAATAGGCTTGACAGGGATAAATATTTCTTATACTCTAATACACAAGATAGTTTGATTATTCTTAATTTAAAAGGTCTGTATATTATTTGGTATGAAGCCAAATTGCCATCGCGAGAACGTGATGATAATTTGGCTTTTTTTATTTTCTAATAAATTATGTTAGAGGAGGAGCGTTAAAATGGAATCAGGAAAAAGAATGCTCTTGCTAGGTGCTTATAGCATGGAAGTTGTTGAGTGTGGGGGGGCACTATGCAAAAATGCCGATGCGGGCGGTATTTCCCATGCAGCAATTCTCTTTGCCAGTGCAAAGATGCAAGAGGACTTAAAAAAATCAGCGGCAATCCTCGGAACTTCTGTAGAGTTTTTGAATATGGATGCAGGAAAGATCTCGGCTTCCTATGAAGAGAAGCTTGCCCTCATCAAAATCATCCGCACTTTCCAACCGGACATTATTATTACCCAAGATCCAGAGCATTGCGTGAGTGACCTTGATCCTGGAAGAAGGCCATTCATGACCCTTGTTCTGGAAGCCATTGCCCTTGCCGGCAGAGCATATGCTCTGGATGAGCTGCCTGGCCTTAAGCCCGCCCGCAGTGCGACACTTTACTATATGACTCCTGAGCACCCTAATTGTGTGGTCGATATCCTGCCTGTATGGGAGAAAAAATGTGCGGCTATGGATGCCCTTGAAGCCCAGCTTCTTTATTTTGGCGAAAAAGAAGAGGAAACCCCTGAACAGCTAAGACAGCGGAAAATGGCGGTCCCTAATTGGGAGGATATTGAGTCCCCCTTGGAGCGGGGAATGCTCTGGAAGCGCGAGATGGACAAGGCATTTTATATGTATCCTGCTTCAACAGGCCATTGCCGAGCACTTTATGCTGAACCGTACAGACGAGATGGACATTTTGTACTTGATAACTTGCTTATTTAAGAGTAGATGTCTGCGTCATTAAAGGTTGAAAAATGGAGGATAGAATGAAAAAGATAATAAGCCTTGCACTCGCATGTATAATGGTCCTTTCATTGGCTGCTTGCTCTGCAGAGAAGGTCAATTCAGCGGATCCCAAGAGTCGGGCAAATAATGAAACAGCCGAAATACTAACCATTGCCATTTCTAAAGATGAAAATAGTCTATCACCCTTTACCTATCTGAGTTCAACCGGACTGATTGTCAATCGTTTAGTTTATGATACACTGTTTACAACGGATCTTGATAATGAGATTATCCCTTGGATGGTGGAAGATGATTACAGGGTTGAGAATGATTTTTCGACGTATACCTTCACACTCCTTAAAGGGCAAAAGTTTCATGATGGAACAGTTGTTACCTCGGAAGATGTCGTATTTTCTTTTACATACCCAGGTACTCAGAAAAGCTCAAGCTTACGTAAAATATGCAATAAAATTAAAGATATCAAAGCTGTTGATGAAAGAACCGTTACCATCAATCTAAAGTCCTCAGATATAAATTTCCTCAGAAGTGGGTTGAGCGCCATGCGCATCATCTCCAAAAATCAATATGAGAACGCGGCTGATGCCACGTTGATATCGGAAACAATTGGCAGCGGAATGTACAAGCTAAGTGAGTACAAGGTTGGGGAATATTATAAGCTTGAAGCTGTTGCAGACTATTTTAGAGGGACTCCCAAAGTAAAGGCAATCAATATGCCGATTATAGGAGACAACACAGCCATACAGCAAGGCCTTCTATCAGGTCAGCTGGCTGCCGCAACATCGAATATTGGCGTTGAAATGGTTGAGACATTTAATAAGGCGCAAGGGATTGAAGTTTTCTCAAGCGCCGGTTTTGCACCTTTAATTATGAATATCAATAATAGCAGAGCACCTATGGATGCAAAGGAATTCCGTACAGCCCTTACCTATGCTATTGATGTCAATGGCATCATGAAAACCCTTTATGGCGAATATGCCACAGTGGGAACAAAGGGTTTGATCCGACCGGATTTGCCCTATTCTGTTACAGGCCTTGAGTACTCTTATAGCCCGGGAAAAGCAAACGAAATCTTAGATGGAGCGGGTTTTGATAAGAAAAATGCCAATGGAATCCGTCTCACACCCGATGGTCAAGCCTGCTCATTTGAAATACTGGTGTACTCCGGGAACACCACACGTATTCGTACCGCTGAAATGATCGCTGAACAGCTTAAAGCGGTGGGAATAGAAATGAAGATCAAAGTGATGGAAATGGATACTGTCGATGCCTTTGTATGGCCGGATTTTGATGTAACGAAAGGAAGAGATTATGACTTTGCAATGTGGGGTTGGGGTACAAGCATCGGCACAAACCTCGACTTCCTCGTGTCCTTATTCTCTGGTGATTTAGGCATCGGAACATCCAATGTATGTGGTTATACAAACTCAGAGTTTGACCAAATTATCGCTTCCGAATTCAGTACGGCCAAAACAACGGAGGAATTATATAGTGCTCTTCGTAAACTTCAGAACGTTATAGCAGAAGACCCCGGTATGGTAAATTTTGGTTATGATGATGGCCTTCAGGCTTGCAATACCACCCAATACTCGGGTTGGAAAGCTGGAAAAGGCACCAATGTCATAAACATTCACTCCTTTTTAGGGAAATAGGATAACCATTATTAATCGTTCCAAATATGGCAAAAGGGGGATGAAGCGTTGAAGAAGCAATTAGCCCACTACACCATTATTCTTATTATCATCATTATTGCTAACTTTTTCATTCCCCGCCTTTTGCCGGGTTCTCCGGTCAAAACCCTGATGGGAGAAAGTGTGGCCGAGATGACAGCTGAGGAGAAAATGGGTATTCTTGATGCCTATCATTTAAATGCCCCTCTTTATGAACAGTTTGGATATTACATTTCCGATCTTGTGACAGGAGACTGGGGTATTTCCTTCTCCAAACGCTTGCCCATAAACCAAATCATAAAACCGGCGATATTATGGACGTTACTCTTATCGTCGGTCACTTTGTTTTTTTCAGTATTAATCGGGTCTTTTCTCGGAGCCCTTTCCGCTTTGCGGCGGAAAAAGAATCGCGATCTTTCTATTGTTCTAGGAACTGTCCTGATCAGCTCCATTCCACCTTTTTGGATAGCCATCCTATTATTGGCCGTATTCGGTGCGAGATTAGGATGGTTTCCAACCTATGGTGCCTATTCGATGTGGAGTGATCTCCAGGGATGGCCATATATTCTGGATTTATTAAAGCATCTTACCTTACCGGCAACGGCCTTAGTCATTACATCACTTATGCCTTACTTCTCAACGACTCGATATAGTGTCCTAAAAACTATCAGTGAAGACTATGTTAAGATGGCAAAGTTTAGGGGAATACCCCCCATGCAGATTAATCTAGGCTATATTATGAGAAACACCTTGATCCCTGTATTTACTGTGTTGATGATGGATGTGGGTTATCTTTTAAGTGGCTCGGTATTGGTCGAAACCGTGTTCTCTTACCCCGGTTTGGGTGTGCTGATGCGGGATGCTGTTGCTGCTCGAGATTACCCGCTGATTCAATATACTTTTTTATTTTCTTCTCTTTTAACGGTTGCGGCGTTATTTGTGGCCGATCTTTTGTACCACAAAATTGATCCGACTTTAGAGGTAGCTGATGAAAAGTAAGATGATTGGCATAATAGGTGTTTTTTTACTTTCATTCTTAATACTAATTGGCGTATTCGCTGAGCAGATCGCACCTTATTCACCTTATCAACAGGTGGGAGCAAATTTTCAAAAACCAAGTTCAGCCCACATTCTTGGCACGAATGACATCGGTCAGGATATTTTCAGCGAGCTCATCTATGGTACACGCAATTCGTTACTCGTTGGTGCTCTTTCAGCCAGCGTCGCTATGATGATAGCTGTTTTAGTAGGGGTTATTTCGGGATGGTATGGAGGAGCCGCTGATCGTCTTTTAATGAAAATCACGACCTTCTTTTTGACAATTCCTTTTTTACCGGCGGTCATTATATTAGCTGCTTTCACAAAAGGCAGTCTTTGGAGTATGTCCATCATTTTAGGCTTTATGTCTTGGCCCGGAGTGGCCCGTGTTTTGCGATCGGCAACTATGGAGATTAAAGGTAGCTCTTATATTAAAATTATTCAGGGCATGGGTGCCGGCGATGTTTATGTATTAACTCATCATGTTTTGCGCGAGCTTGTACCTTTAATTCTCTATCGGGCAGTCACTCGTGTAAAATCCGGTATTCTATCTGAAGCATCCATGAGTTTCCTTGGCCTTGGCAATCCCGTTGCGAAAAGTTGGGGATCAATCATTTACTATGCGCAAGCCAAGAATGCACTATTAACAGGCGCTTGGGTTTGGTGGATTATTCCTCCAGGTCTTTGCATTTGCCTGGTCAGTATGAGTCTTATGATGATTACTTACAGTCTGGAAGCTAAGAGCGATGTACGAGTGGAGAGTGGGTTATGAGCAAAGCAATCTTGCAAATAAAATCTCTTTCGATTCGCTACGATAATCATGTTGACCCGATTATTAAGGATTTGAGTTTTGATCTCTATGAATCAGAAATTCTCTGCCTTCGCGGGCGTTCAGGTTCGGGTAAAAGCACTATTGTGGCCGCTATCATGGGCATGCTGCCCGATTATCACGCTCAGTCAAGGGGAGAAATAAGCTATCAAGGAAAAAATCTGCTTACTAGTACAGAAGCAGAGCTTCGGGCAATCCGCTGGAAAGAGATTGCCCTTGTGCCCCAATCTTCCATGAACTCCTTCAACCCTGTTTATACCATTCGCAGATCGCTCCGGGAAATGATAATCCTCCAAGATCCCACTGTCTCAAAAAAGGAAATGGAGAAACGCGAAGAGTATCTTATGGAGCTGGTGTACCTTGATAAACAGGTACTTAGCTGCTATCCCCACGAGATGAGCGGTGGAATGAAACAAAGAGCTGCCATTGCCCTGGCTATGGTCTATACGCCCCGAATTCTCATTCTTGATGAAGCCACCACCGGACTGGACACTAAGGTTCAAGCTGATGTCCTGGGAACTATTCTTCGCATGAAACGGGAAATGAATATGACATTATTATTTATCAGTCATGATGCAGAACTAGGCAACACTATTTCTGATCGAAAGGTGGAGCTGAAATGAGTTGTCTTCACGTGAACAATGTTAGTAAACAATTCATCCGCAAAGAAGGTAAAAAGAAACATATTATTCAAGCGGTTGATCATGTGTCCTTTGAGTTGCATGAAGGAGAATCTCTTGGAATTATCGGTCCCAGTGGATGCGGTAAAACGACTCTAATTAATATCATTCTTGGTCAAATTAAACCGGATTCAGGCAGTGTGCATAAGTCCCCCTCCATTGGCTTGGTCGGACAGGACCCCTATTCCTCCTTATGTCCGACAATGACTGTTGAAAAAGCTGTGGCCGAACCCCTTATTTTTCTGAAAAAGAGAAAAAGCTTCCGCCAATGTCAAAGAGAAGTGGAAGAAATCCTTGAGTTTGTTAATCTCGGCTGGGGAGTTTACGGGAATCGTCTCCCTGCGCAATTAAGTGGAGGGGAACGTCAGCGTGTAGGCATTGCCCGGGCTTTAATAACCAGCCCTTCCCTTTTACTTCTTGATGAGCCGACCTCCATGTTGGATCAAGAGGTTAAAGGTGAAATAGTTTCAGTCATAAAGGCCATCGTTAAAAAGAAAAATACAGCTTTTTTAATGGTAACTCATGATATTCTTCTTGCCAGTGAAATTTGTGACCGAATACTTGTCCTATGTGATGGTAAAATTATTGAAGAAAACACTTCGGCGGAGATTATGAATTCTCCCGTGCAGCCTTTGACTAGGGATTTAATCAGTATTAGCACAGACATCAAGTCTTATTGGGATAAGCATTATCTTTCGTAAGGTAAGGGATTTAGCTGCAATGAGTGGATGAGTCCTTTTTCGGATACTGATAGGGTAGGATTCCAAGATTGGAGGAGTAATGAAAGAACAGTATTATTCTATTGGTCAAATAGCTGAACTTTCGAATATCTCAATTCCAACATTACGTTATTATGACCAAATTAATTTATACAAACCGGCTCATGTGGACCCGCAGACCAATTATCGCTATTACAAAGAATCTCAATTGTATATATTGGATATGATAAAATCACTTAAATTCGTCGGCACTCCGTTGGAAGAGATAAAAGCCGTTCTGAATTATACTTCTGCTGAGCTCCTTGGCTTCCTTGAGCATCAAGAGGATATTATCGAAGGCAAAATACAGAGGCTGCAAGAAATTCAAAAGAGTTTGCATCAAACGAAGAAGCAGTTTCAAAAGCAAATGAAGGCCGCCTTGTCTACAGATGTATTTGAGAAAACTGAAGATCTATGTATACTCACACTACCAATCGAGAATTACGCTTTGCCGGATATTCCCAGTGCCTATTACAGTGTCTTGATTAAGCTGTTGGAATCGGAAGGCAGTACAATAAGCAGTCATTATGGATGTATATATCCTTTTCTCGACTATAATTCTATGGATGAGGTTCAATGCACCCATATATTCACCCCATTGATGACCGATCGGTTGAACAAGAATCCCTCCTATAAGGGGAATATCCGCTTGATGTCAGAAAGCCGTTTTATGTGCGTTGCTTTTCGGTATCACCCTGATCAGTATATAGAGCATTATCAGCGACTATATCATTATATCCACAGTAACAAACTTCCTGTAGCAGATCATGTCTATGAACTTTTTATGCCAACAAGATACTCCCAGCAAGAAGAAGATGAATTCATGGTCGAATTAAAGGTGCAATTGCTCTAAGAAAAGATAGTATGAAACGATACTTGTAATTTCTTATTGACCCTCTAGCTGCTAGAGGGTTTATATTATTGAGCATGAGAAGAAATTTATTCAACATGGTTTTGAGGAGAAAAGTACAGCATGAATGATCAGAAGACCACTTTAGCCTTATTGCTGACGAACATTTTTATTGCCTTTTTAGGTATCGGTCTTGTCATCCCTGTATTACCAACCCTAATGAAAGAATTAGGGGTGAACGGTACTGTAGTAGGCTATTTAACTGCCGCTTTTGCCATCGCTCAACTTGTATGTTCACCTTTTACCGGTAAAGCTGCAGATAAAATGGGGCGGAAAAAGGTTCTGGTGGCAGGGTTATTTCTTTTTGGATTCTCTGAAGTGCTTTTTGGCTTAGGAAAAGAAATTGAAGTGTTGTTCCTTGCTCGGATATTAGGGGGTGTAAGCTCAGCTTTAATAATGCCTGCTGTGACTGCCTTTATTGCTGATGTTACAACCTTAGAAAAACGGCCTAAGGCACTTGGATATATGTCTGCAGCCATCAACACGGGGTTTATTATCGGCCCGGGTATCGGTGGTTTTTTAGCGGATTTTGGTACGCGCACCCCCTTTTTCTTCGCGGGGGCACTCGGTGCTGTCGCGGCCCTATTGTCTATCGTTTTATTGAAGGAACCCGAACGGCCAAGTGAAACGGCTGAAGAGGTTCCAGAGCTTAAGACGAGCCTTAAGCGTATGCTGGCTCCTATGTACATTATTGCGTTCACCTTGATTCTGATTGCATCCTTTGGTTTATCGGCTTTTGAGTCCTTCTTCGGCCTTTTCGTCGATGGCAAGTTTTTGTTTACGCCCAAAGAAATTGCTTTTGTGATTACCGGGGGGGCTTTGCTTGGAGCATTGATTCAGATCCTGCTTTTCGATAGGCTGGCAGGGCGATGGGGTGAAATCAAGTTAATTCGGTATAGTCTGATTCTATCCGGAATCCTTATTTTCTTGTTAACCGTTGTTCATGACTATGTGTGGATCCTGCTTGTAACCACTCTGGCTTTCATCGGCTTTGATCTCTTCCGGCCTGCAGTAACGTCCTACCTCTCAAAAATAGCCGGAAATGAACAAGGTTTCGTTGGTGGAATGAATTCCATGTTCACCAGTCTGGGAAATATTTTTGGTCCGATCATCGGGGGGATGCTGTTCGATGTGGAGATCGATTATCCCTTTTATTTCGCAGCAGCCGTTATGGTTCTTGGTATTATCATTACCTTGTTTTGGAAAGAACCTCATAGGGGGAATTAGTATGGATATAAGTCTGGAATTGGTATCAGAAAAAAATGCACATGAGATTTATAATTTCGAGATAGAGAATAGAGCTTATTTTGAAGAAACATTACCTTCAAGAGGGGATGAATATTACAAAACCGAAATATTCTATAAGATCATTAAGGAGATAATCGAAGAACAAAAGTGTGGCCAATGCTATATGTATATTATCCGAGATAAATCCGGGAAAATGGTGGGAAGAGTCAATTTCTTCTCCATAAGAAATGATGAAACTCGAACAGCAGAATTGGGGTATAGAATTGGTAAGAATGAAAATGGAAAGGGCTATGCTACAGAAGCTGTGAGAATGGCGTTGGAGAAGGGGTTTAAATATTATAAGTTTAGGAGAATCGAAGCAGGAACATCCCTGGATAATAGGGGTTCGCAAAGAGTTTTGGAGAAGAACGGATTTGTGATGACGAAGAGAATTGAAAACGATATGGACGTCAATGGAAAATGGGTAGACAGTTTAGTCTTCGAAAAAATAATGGCATGAACAAAGTGAAGCTCAGCCGCGTTCTTCCGTAGTGAAGGCCGCGGCTTTAGTTTCGATAAGAACTGGCTTTTCTGCAGCTTTTTGGATAAACTAAATAGGTGTATTATAGAGAGTAGAGGGTGGGTTCAATGCACTTTGTGATGATTTTTCTTGATGGTTTTGGGTTGGGCACAGAGCAGGATAACCCGATTGTCGCTGCCCGCACTCCCCATTTGGATGAATTGCTGGGGGGACATTTACTCTGGGGGCATGAGCGCCGGATTAAGAAGGAGCATGTATTTTTTACACCCCTGGACCCCTCCTTGGCTGTGACCGGGATTCCTCAAAGTGCTACAGGCCAGACTACTTTATGGACAGGAATAAATGGTGCGAAGGCACTGGGCTTTCACCTCAATGCTTATCCCAATGAAAAACTGGCGGAGATTATAAGAGAAAAGTCCATTTTCAAACAGTTAGCCGACCAAGGTAAGAAGGTGACGTTTGCCAATACATTTACCCGTCATTATGATGAGATTATAGCTTCCGGGAAGAGGAGACATACTGCTTCTACCTTATCTGCCCTGGCAGGTGGGGTGCGTTTACGTCAGGTAGAGGATCTGTTGCAAGGAAAAGGGGTTTATCAGGATATGACCAATGAGATTCTCGGAGAGCTGGAACAAGAAGCGGATATACCGATAATAGCTCCTTACGAAGCAGGGCAAAACTTGGGCCGCCTGGCTTTGGACTATGATTTTACCCTTTATGAGTTTTTCCAGACGGATGTGCGTGGTCATAAACAGGACTGGGAAAAAGCAGTGGCCTTAGTTGAACAGATTGATGAGTTTATTGGGGGTTTTATGGACCTGGTCCGCCATGAGGATGTGGCCTGGCTTTTAACCAGTGATCATGGGAATATAGAGGATTTTAGTGTTAAAGGTCATACTCAGAATCCGGTGCCTGCTCTGGGCTGGTCCAACAAGCCGGTGGAATGGCCACAGTGGGAGAGACTGGAGGATGTGACGCCGGGGATCGTGAGGATGATATTAGGAATGAGGGAATTGTAGAATGTCAGAGATTATGGATTCGGAGGAAGGCCGGGCCCCTATGGAGCTCCTGGCTCCGGCGGGGAGCTATGAGGCCTTTAAAGCTGCTGTAGAGAATGGGGCCGACGCGGTGTATCTGGGGGGAAGGAGCTTTAATGCTCGAGCCAGTGCGGCTAATTTTGATCTGGATGAACTGAGGCGGGTGGTACACTATGCCCATGAGCGGGAAACGATGGTTTATGTAACGGTGAATATTTTGATTGCCGATCAGGAGTTTCCTGAACTCTACGATTATATTTATAGTTTATACGAGATTGGGGTGGATGCCCTAATCCTTCAGGATATTGGAGTGGCGGAAATGGTCCGCAGTGTTTTGCCGGAGATGGAGCGTCATGCCAGTACCCAGATGACCATCAATACGACCTGGGGTGTTCGTCATGTGGAAAGGCTGGGCTTTCAGCGGGTGGTCTTTGCCCGGGAAGTGACGGCGGAAGAGATGAAGGCCATTTCGGCGAAGACAGCTCTGGATATTGAGGTTTTTGTTCATGGGGCTTTATGTATCTGCTACTCTGGTCAATGCTTGATGTCCAGTTATATTGGGGGCCGAAGTGGGAACCGGGGAAGATGCGCTCAACCTTGCCGGTTGACCTACCAGCTGATGAATAAAGAGAAAAAGGATGTGCTGGCCGAGGCTAACTTAGGTAATCATCTCTTGAGTCCACGGGATTTGAATTTTGTGGAGGAGATTGACAATTTAAAAGAGTGTGGGGCCTATTCCTTGAAAGTGGAAGGACGGATGAAGAGGCCGGAGTATGTGGCTACAGTCATTCGTATTTATCGTCGTGCCCTGGATCACGTGCTTTCTCAAGAGGAGGACATAAACGGTGGGTCAGGGGTAACGGAAGAGGAAAAGACCGAACTGCTGCAGATTTTTAATCGGGATTTTTCCCAGGCTTATTTCCATAGTCACCCTGGGGCGGAGCTGATGAGCTATGCCCGCCCCAACAATAGGGGGATCCGTCTGGGCAGGATTGTCCGGAATAAAGGCAATCAACTGGAGATTAAACTAGAGGCGTACCTCAGACCTGGAGACGGAATCGAGGTCTGGACAAGCCGGGGCCGGGAAGGGATCACGGTCCAGAAGGTTTGGCAAGGCAAGAGGGAGATCGAAGAAGGAAAACCGGGAGATATCGTTCAGATCGAATTTGCGGGTAAATCCCACCCCGGAGACCGGGTCTTTAAAACTCATGATGAGCTATTAATGGAAAAAGCCCGCCAGAGCTTTCAAGAGGGCAGAGAGCAGCGGAGGCGTCCCTTGAAAATGCGCTTATCAGGCTCGATCGGGGAGCCTTTGGTTTTGGAGGCCTGGGATCGGGATAAACATGTCCGGATAAATTCAGCAACTCCGGCTCAACAGGCCATGAAACGGGCCCTAACCCGGGAGTATGTCTTCCAGCAGCTGGGGCGCTTAGGGACGACTCCCTTCCGGCTGGAGGAATTGAACCTAGAGGTGGAGGAAGGGCTCATGCTGCCGGTCAGTGAGCTTAATGAGATGCGGCGGTCAGCTATTGAAAGCTTGCTCCATAAGTCCCGTATCAAAGAAAAAGTCACCAGAAAAGTCTATAACCGGAGACGTGAAGAATGGCAAAATAGACTGAAGCTGGAGCGGGACCAGCTCATAGGGTCTGCTCAAGAGTGCGGAAAAGTTCATTACCGAAGGGATTCCGCTTCTGCAGCAATGGGCCTAACCGTTGCCGTCAGCGATCTCGAGGGAGTGAAGGCGGCTTTAAAGGCAGGCGCTAAGCGGATTGCCATGGGAGGAGAACGTTGGCGTTCCCGCAAAGGAATGAGCTTTGAGGATATTCGAGCCGGCGTAAGGCTTTGCAAGGAGCAGGGAGGGACGAGTATCCTGCGCTTGCCCCGGATATTGAATGAGGAGCAAAGCGCCTGGTGGTATGAGCTCTTACTTAAAGTGAAGGATTGGGAGGACCGGCCTGCCATTATGGTTTCCAACCTGGGTGAACTGGAGATGGCGAAGGCTATAGATCCGGATTGGCCCTTTGAGGTGGATTATCCCGTCAATATCTTTAATGGAGCAGCTGTCGCCCATTTCCTCCGTTTAGGAGCTCAAGGGGTAACCCTATCCACAGAGCTTGAGCGCAGTCAGATTGAAACCTTAGCTCGCTGGCCCAGGACAGAGGTTTTTGTCTTCGGGGATATGGAGATGATGGTCAGCGAATATTGCCCTGTGGGTGCTACTTTGGGAGGCAAAAAAGGGTCAAAATGCACGGTGCCCTGTGTGAAGGAGCCTCATTATTTGAGGGATCGGCTAAACTATGATTTCCCCATTGAGACAGATTTGGATTGCCGGATGCATCTCTATAATGTAAAGAGGTTAAATCTATACAAGGAGTTAGACAGCCTCGCCAAAATGGGCGTGGCACGGATTCGTTTGCAACTGGACCGGGCAACCCCCGTCCAAATTCGGGATACGGTGCGAGTCTTCCTCGAAGGTTGGGGGAGAGCTCTCGAAGGGGAGGGTCTATCCGAGGAACAGGCAGAAAAGGTCAGTGCTTATCTTGGGGAACGTTTTCCGGAGGGATTCACCAAGGGGCATTACTTCCGAGGTGTGGTTTCGTGAGTCAAAGATAAAGGGAGGAAAACCAGAGAACATGGTACTCAATGAACGGGTAATTAAGAAACTCGACTTCGATAAAATCTTAGAACGGCTTGCCAGCCAGTGCATTATGCTCCGGGCTCG
This sequence comes from Desulfitobacterium dehalogenans ATCC 51507, assembly GCF_000243155.2. NCBI lineage: Bacteria > Bacillati > Bacillota > Clostridia > Eubacteriales > Desulfitobacteriaceae > Desulfitobacterium > Desulfitobacterium dehalogenans. The sequence continues at coordinate 207,652 of NC_018017.1, forward strand.
GGAATTGGTAGAACAGTTAAAGCCCTATCCTCATCTGGATTTGGTGCGGGGGGCCCTGGAGGAAACCGGTGAAGGCAAGAGTATACTGAGGATTAATCCGCTTTTTTCGGTACGGGGAGCTCGAGAAATTCGACCCTATCTGGAACGGTGCTTAAAGGGAGGGACCTTAACACCGGATGAGCTGCTGCATATTCGGGATACTTTAAAAGCAGCCCGCATCATAAAGCAAAGTCTTCAAGAAGGGAAAACAGAGGTTCCTCATCTTAAAGGAATCATGGAGCAGGTTATTCTGCCCAAGGGTATAGAGGAGGAGATTACCCGCTGTATTACGGAGGATGGTCAGGTAGCGGATCAAGCTTCCCCCGCTTTGGCGGATTTGCGCCGGGGTGTTTCCCGCTTGCAGACGAGGATAAGGGAAACTTTAGATGGAATCATTCGCAACCCCGCCTACCAAAAGATTCTCCAGGATCCTATTATTACCCAGCGCTCGGAGCGCTATGTAGTCCCGGTCAAGCAGGAATATCGCCAATCCTTTCCGGGCATCGTCCATGATCAATCGGCCAGTGGGGCGACCCTCTATATTGAACCCATGGCTGTGGTCAACTTGGGAAATGAGCTGCGGGAAGTCGTTCTTAAGGAACAAAGGGAGGTCCAGCGGATTCTTTTACTCCTCTCATCCCGTGTGGAAGGGGAAGCAGAAGCCATTGCCGATGCTCATGAAGCTCTGGCCCGGGTGGATTTCATTCTAGCTAAAGCGCGGCTCAGTGAGGAAATGAATGCAGGAGCTCCGGTTCTTACCGAAAAGCAGGAGATAAGCCTTGTTCAGGCACGGCATCCTCTCCTTACGGGAAAAGTGGTACCCTTAACTATCCAATTAGGGACTCGCTTTGATACAGTGGTGGTCACCGGCCCCAATACCGGCGGAAAAACGGTAGCGTTGAAAACCATTGGACTCTTGGCAGCTATGGCGCAGTGCGGCTTGCATATTCCTGCCGAATCGGACTCCCGGGTGGGGGTTTTTACCCAGATCTTTGCAGATATTGGGGATGAGCAGAGTGTGGAACAGTCCTTAAGTACCTTCAGTGGCCATATGAAAAATATTGTCGAGATTGTGCAAAAAGCAGACCGGCGCTCCCTCATCCTGCTTGATGAAGTGGGAGCGGGTACCGACCCTACGGAAGGTTCTGCACTGGCTATGGCGATAATCGCTGAACTTCATGAACGGGGAGCAAGAATTGTAGCCACCACCCACTATGGAGCTTTAAAGAATTTTGCCTATAATACGACCCGGGTAGAAAATGCTTCTGTAGAATTTGACTCGGAATCCCTAAGGCCTACGTATCGCTTGCTGGTAGGTATTCCCGGCAAAAGCAATGCCTTTTATATCGCCGGACGGCTGGGATTGCCGGAAGGGGTTTTGGACAGGGCGCGAACCTTCGTTACAGAGCGGGAAATGCAGGTAGCTGATTTAATCGAAAACCTTGAGGATACTCAACGGGAGATTGATTTGGAAAAACGCCGGGCGCGTGAGGAGCGTCAGGCTATTGAGAAAGAAAGTATTGGCCTGAAGGAGAAATCCCAAAAGCTGGAGGACGAGTATCAGGAGCTTATGGCCATGGCCAAAGATCAGGCCGTAGAGATTGTCCGGGAAGCAAGGAGAGAAGCGGAGAGGCTTATTGATGAGCTGAAGCTTGCCCTTAAAGAGGAGCGAAAGGATCAACAAGCTATTGAACGGACCCGTCAAGGGATTCGTAAATTATCCAATAAGGTGGGAGAACAAGATACTCCGGCTAGAGCCACTCAGGGAGTGGACCCCCAAGAGATTAAATTGGGACAGATGGTGTATATGACCAAGCTCCGGCAAAAAGGACAGGTCCTTAAGCTTCCCAATGCTTCAGGGGAGATTTTCGTCCAGGCAGGAGTGATCAAGCTGAATGTCCCTCTCAGTGAAATCCGGCTGATCCAGGAAGAGAAGGTGGCCAAGCCCACCCGATCCGTAGGCGGACAGGGAAAAGTCGGTATGAAAAAAGCCGAAACCATTCGTACGGAAATCGATCTACGGGGGATGATGGTGGAAGAGGCCAGCTATGAATTGGATAAATACTTGGATGACGCCGTACTAACAGGTGTTGGCCAAGTTTACGTCATTCATGGAAAAGGGACAGGAGCCTTAAGACTGGGGATTCATGAATTCCTGCGTGGGCATCACCATGTCAAATCCTTCCGCTTAGGGCAGCATGGGGAAGGGGATCTTGGAGTAACCGTCGTCGAATTAAAATAAAAGAACTTTCTCTGGATTTTTCATGCTGGATATGTATATAATGCTTGTATATGAAATATTGACTTGAGGTGAAGATATGGTAACATTTGCTATGATCACTCCTACTGTTGCGGTGATTGCATTGGTTATTGCTCTGATTCTTTTTGGACCTGGAAAACTCCCTGAACTGGGTAAGGGCTTGGGTAAAGGGATCAAAGAATTTAAAGATGCCACCGATTTTTCAGAGGATGATAGTAAGAAAAAGAAAAAAGAAATTGCTGAGAGCAAAAAAGAAGAGCCGGCCGAGAGTAAAAAGGAAGAAACGGCTGAAAGCGATAAGGAATAAGACAAGGAAAGAAGAATTAGGAAAGCTAATTCTTCTTTTTTTGTTATGACTGTCCCAAACCTAAGAGCGCTTTCGATTTGGGCAAGGCCTTTTATACTCATCCTTAATGCAACAAGTAGCTGTTACAAAAATACTCAGATATGATCTTGTGTAATTTTTTCACAAAGGAATAATACTTAAAAATCCAAGGGAGAGCTCCCAAAGCCTACTAAAGTGCCATTTTAAACAAACCAGTTTAAAGAGATAAAGTTGGCATAGTTTTTGCATTATATAGAGATGTCAAATCACTCTTCGGGGTTGGAAGTCTTTAGTAGGTATATAAAGGAGGGAAGAGAAAAATTCATAACAGCTGCTCCCACAGTGAGCAGGGGCAGTAAATCCATAGCACCAAAGAGGTAAATGGAATGAGATTAAAAGGAGTGCAAGAGGAAAAAACGGTAAAACTCAAGATGGTTTGTGAAAGTGTACCCTTGTCAAAGCATCCCCAAAAAATCTTTCAAAATCCCAATAAGAACGATTTAATTAATCCTAAAAATTCCAGGAGGGAATCGTAATGACTATTAACAGAAGAGATTTTATTAAACGGGCCGCTGCCGGTGCTGCAGTCGTGGCGGGATCCGGTTTTCTAGTCGGTTGTAATAATACGGAGGCAGTTGCTCCGGTAGCGGCTCCCGAAGTTTGGGATCAGGAAACGGATGTTGTCGTCGTCGGTGGCGGTAATGGCGGATTAAGCGCAGCTGCAGCTGTCGCGGAAGAAGGTAAAAAAGTCATCCTCTGCGAAATTAGTGCTTTTCTTGGTGGCGGTTCTGCTTATTCAGGCGGCACCATCCATTCTTGGGGTTTAGACACATGGGAAAAGTACAAAGAACACACTGAAGAATTGCATGATCCCGTACTTGCTAAAAAGTATGTAGAAACCTTTAGGCAAGTATATCTTCCTTGGTTACAAAAAAACGGTATTCCTCTCACAAAGCATCCGGGGGGCAAGGGGTTCAATAATGATTATGGGCTAGGATCCGGCGAACCGGGATATCTTAGGCATAAGGCCTATTTTGATGCTTTGGCGAACTTCGTCACAGGTAAAGGCAGTAGAATCATGACCCAGACACGGGTTTTACGCCTTGTCATTGATGAGGTTGGCATCCCTTGCGGTGTTCAGGCGATAAAGAAAGGCGAATCCAAGGCCATCTTCATTAAGGCTGGAGCCGTTATTTTAGCAACGGGTGGATTCCAGTCCAATAAGGGATTAATGGCCAAGTATATTGGACCTAATGGGGATGTAGCCCGCAATATGGGAACTCCCTATAATACGGGAAGCGGAATGCTTATGGCCCAAGGTGTTGGAGCCATGACACAGGGAAACTTCTCAACCTTCTCTGGAACTTTTTCCGGTATTGTTCCAGGGCCAGCGGTTGAAGATGATCCGGAGGTCTATGAGGAAAAGCGTGCCGGCGATCCTCAAAGCCTGCCAGGCATCGGCGGCGGGCGCCCTGCCGTTCCCATGTGGGTCAACTTCCTTTTCCCTGATGAGACCACAGGTGTTCTAGTCAATCTTCAAGGAAAACGTTTTGCAGATGAGACATCTCCCATCGAAGCCAAATACGCCAGACTCCCTCAAGAATTATTAAAGCAAAAAAGAGCGATGGCCTTTATGATTGGTGACAAGGCCATTCATGACAAAGTGGCGGGTTCCGAAGCGATTCTTAAAATGTATAAGGATCAGGGGGGTAAAGTTGTAGAAGCCGCGACTCTTGAGGAGTTGGCTGCAAAGTGCCAAGAAATTCATGGTATGCATAAGGGGGCCTTTTTGAAAACGATTAACGAATACAATAAGGCCATTGATAACGGTACCACAGATAGTCTTGAAGTTCCCAGGCTGCTCAATCACAATAAGATTGCCCAAGGCCCTTTCTATGCTGTACCTGTCACCGCGAATATCTACCATACTTTCGGTGGTCTTGCTATTAACGAAAATGCTCAAGTTCTTGATGTTCAAAGAACTCCGATTCCTAATCTCTATGCCTGCCCCCCTTGTGCAGGTATTTTCAGAGAAGTTTATACCGGTGGAATTGCCTCGGCCGGCACCTTTGGCTATATTGCCGGAAAGCATATAGTCGGTAAATAGAATTTGACAACAACATAAGCCTAGTCAAAGGAAATCATGGATTCGGATAAAGTGAATGCAGGGGATAGTTCATGTTGTATGGTTTGAAGACATGGAGCCTGTCCCCTGCTCTAATCGAAGCAATTAATGTATCCTAGAGCTATAATCAATTTTTTTTATGGTTTTCGTGGGGTCCGGATAGTATAATCAATAAAGAGAATAGTATTTAGAAAGAGACCCTAATCAGCTCATCGGTTGTGAAAGTGGATTCAAGAGTAAGTGCGCTTGCTTCACCGTATATAGTTGAATGGAGGGAGCCCCATGAATGCTCACGAACTTTTTCAAAGGATAAGTCAAGGGACAGAAAAAGCCTATCTGGAAAAATGCAGAGATCAGCGGGAGCTTTTTATGAAAGGCAAGCCTGTGGATCAGCGCATTGTTCCCAAAGGAGTTTATAATTCATGGGTTCGAAGTCAGCAATACGGGGTGAATCCCTTTGAAAAACCTTGTCATCATCCCATAGATAAGTCGAGAAGCGATGACCTTAACCGTCTTATAGAGTACTTAGAGCGGTATCATTTCTTTATTAAACACGCTATAGAATTAATTGATTATGAAGGGTTTACCTTTTCCTTTGCCGCAAGAGGGGGGTTTACCAAGCAAATCCATGATAATATAGGGAGTCCTTTTGCCAATCTCATCGGAGAATGTTCAGAGAGAACGGTGGGAACCACAACTACTGCCCTTGCCTTAGCGGAGAACAGGCCGGTTGCTTTGGTCAGTCCTCTGAACTACCAAGACCGGCCTTACATAGAAGGGGTTGGGGTAGCGGCCCCGATTCACGATCCCCAAGGTGAGGTCCTGGGAGCAATCGCCATTGGTTTAAGAGATTGTGAAAGAGCTCAGGAAGCCTATTGGATGGTCACTTATCTTGCCCAGGTCTTTGATAGACTTTACTTACCGATTACCCAGCAGCATGAAAAGAAAATCAAGGATATTATTGATCTGCTTCCTCAAGGCGTGGCTTATGTCAATCATAAAAAATCGGTTCACTATAACGAGAAATTTCAAACCCTGGTGAATCTGAGCAAAGGAAAGAATCCCTTAAAGAAATTAAGCGAGTTCTTCTCCCAAGAAGATTGGGATTCAGCGTCTGCCCGCCAAGAGATTAAGGTGAATGGTAAGACCTTCATATTAAACAGCAGCATCTTGGATGAAGGTAAGATCGTAAAGAGCAAAGTCATCACCTTAGAAGAAAAACAGTTACTCCCTCAACGACTTGGGGAGAATGGTCAAGATCTCAAGGCTACTGATGGCTTATATAGCTTTGAAGATATCGTAGGCAACAGTGCTGAATTAAACGAAGCAAAATCCACTGGGTTGAATGTGGCAGGTACTTCTGTTCCGGTCCTGATCTTCGGGGAGAATGGAACAGGAAAGGAAATGTTTGCCCAGGCCATCCACGCAGCCAGTCCACGCCGGGAGAGGCCTTTTATTGCTATTAATTGCGGGGCTATTCCTGCGGAGTTGGTGGAAAGTGAGCTTTTTGGCTATGAGGAGGGTTCCTTTACAGGAGCCTTAAAAGGTGGTAAAGTAGGTAAGATCGAAGCGGCCTCCGGGGGAACCTTATTTCTAGATGAAATAGAAAGCATGCCCGTTCAGGATCAAATTAAACTTCTGAGGGTTCTTTCTACAGGGAAAGTCCAAAAGGTGGGGAGTACCAAAGAAATCTCTGTGGATATCCGCTTAATCTCGGCTACGAAGAAGGACCTTCTGGAAGAGTCGGATAAGGGGTTATTCCGGGAGGATCTCTATTTCCGCATTAGTACTTTCATTATTGAATTACCTGCTTTGAGACAACGCAGGGAAGATATCCTGCTTTTGACGAAAGAATTTATCGAGAAATTCTCTCGTAAATATAGCCTGAGGCAAACCATTGAGATGGATCAAGAGTTTGTGGACGCCCTTGAAAATTACTCCTGGCGGGGAAATGTCCGAGAATTGGAGCACTCTATCGAGCGAGCTATCATTTTGATGGGAGCAGGTACGACTCTGAAGGCTGACTATTTATCTAAGAGAATCCAAGAATCTTATCAAAACTATCAAGTTAGAGGCTTGGTGGAAGATGTCCTGACCAAAGGTCTGAAGAAACAAGAACAAGGGCTCTTATACACAGCCGAGGCTATAATTATCGATCATGTACTCAAATCTGTCGGCGGTAATGTCACTGCGGCGGCTGAGAAATTAGGTGTAACCCGAAAGACGATTTATAATAAGTTACAAGAGCATCCTGACTTAAGAGCAGTCAAATAATCCAAAATGCTATCTTTCACAAATAAAAAGTTTTTGGATTATTCCAAGAACGTACTTGTTCGTGCAAGTTGTTGGTGATATTATACTACCTAGGGGGGTGAGTAGAAATGAGTAAAAAAGGTCGGTTTCTAGTGATGTTTGCGCTGTTTTTAAGCCTTTCCGTTGGACTGTTCTTAAGTTCGGCAGCGAACACAAACGCTTATCCTGACTTGAGTCCGGATGGCAAAACCTGTACTCCATGTCACGAAGAAGGTTTTGGCGGTGGGGCAGAGACTCCAGCGGGGACTCCGGCAGAGACTCCGTCTGAAACACCAGTAGAATCTCCGGATAAGACTCCAACAGAAGCTCCAGCTGAGCAACCTACTGAAGAGCCTGCAGAGGCCCATGAGCCCATGAGCCCATGGATTGTTGTTGGTGGAGTCGTCGTTATTCTGGCAATCATCTACTTCTTAGCGATTAAGAAGAAGTAAGCGATTCTGTCAGAAGCCAAGGATGGGCGTTATTAAACATAAGTTGCTTTGAACTCGACACATAACAAAGTGAAAAAGCCCATATAAAATCTGTTATGCAAAAGTCCGTGTGAAAATCTAAGTTTCACACGGACTTTTGCTATTCTTTAGTCTGTAATAGTCAGGATAGCTACTTTGGAAGGGGGGCTGGTTGCACCGCTTTCGGGGTCTCGTAAGCATGCCCAGAAACTATAATTACCCGGTGAGGGAGGTTCACCCTCTATGCTTAAGGGAATATGAATCTGATCTGATACTCCGGGCTGGGCATCGCTGGAGAAGGGCTGAACAAAATCACGGTTAGGGAATTTCACATACACGATGAGGCTGAGTCCTTCGCTTCCCTCAGGAAAGGCTACAGGGATGGTTACCAAGCTTTGGGCTGCATCATAAGCCACAGCTCCCAGGGTCGGAATCGGGATGCTGGGATCCCCTGCCGGCGGGGAGGTCGTCTCGCTGGGAGGAGGCGTTTCGTTATATTCTTGCTCAGGCATCTTATAGGGCTGCTCATCGCTTGGCCAAGTGACCTCAGGATCACGGCCGGTGATGTTAAGGAACACTTTTTTCTCTTTATTAATGGTGCCTGTACCGGCAAGATATTCAGGATGATCTTTATCGATTTCTTTTTCTACCCAAACATCACTGACACGGGTGGGGAAATCACCTTGAGCAGCAATCTCTCTGCGGATAAAATCCTTGGGTGTCAAACTGCTGGGTATTAATCCGGATTTTGTATCGAAGTCACCGCTGACTATACCGGAAGGTTGCTGGAATTCTGTCTGTACAGTCAAGCCTTCATGGGCCGTGGTCATGACATTTTTCCAGATTTGGGCCGGATACTGGCCGCCGTAAACTTTACGGAGATAGTGATTCTTGTCAGGGTCTTTATCATAGCCCATCCAGACTATGCCTACATACTCAGGTGTATAGCCTGCAAACCAGGCATCGGGGTTACCGGTACGATAACCGTAAATATCCGGGTCCAGAGAAGTGGTTCCCGTTTTACCGGCAACAGCCCAATTACCAAATTGAGCCCGGGTTCCCGTTCCGCTGGTGACGACGCTGCGCAGCATGCTGTTCATAAGATAAGCGGAGGTTTCCTTCATGGTTCGTTCCTTGGTAATCTGTGGAACGAGGACTTCTTTGCCGTTGGAGTCCAGCACTTTATCTATTGCATGAGGGGCCACCCGAACCCCGTTATTGGCAAACACACCATAGGCGGAAGCCATATCCAAGGTGGACATATGATTGGTTCCCAGAGATAAGCTCAAGACCTTATCGCTTTCTTCTAAGGGGAGTCCAAGACTGTTTTTGGCAAAGTTCCAACTGTATTCTATACCTACCTGATTCATAAGTTTGACCGCATAGACGTTGACGGAGTTTTGCACGGCAAAACGCATTGTTATAAGACCGCGCCAACCGGCGTACTCGGTATCGTAGTTGACGGGAGCCCATACTTGGCCATTGCCGGCATTATACTTAACAGGCATATCGTCCAGGACCGTTCCTGGGAAAAAGCCGCCTTTTTCAAGGGCCGGGGCATAGACCACCAAAGGCTTAACGGTTGAACCGGGTTGGCGGCGGGCTTGGGTGGCCCGGTTTAATCCTCGGGCTGTACTGTGATCCCGGCCGCCCACTAAAGCCCGAATGGCGCCTGTCTTGGGATCAAGGACGGTCATAGCTCCTTGAACGGGGATTTCGTCCACACTTTGCGGGAAGTTCGCAGCATTGGCAAATTCCTTCTCTGCTGCTGCCTGAATCTTCGTGTCTACAGTGGTATAGATTCTTAAGCCGCCGTTGAAGATTTGGTCCTCTGTAAGACCGTGTTCATTGATGAGCTCTTCAATGACATGATCGACAAAATAAGGATATTGATAATTAGTACCGGCAACCAGCGGTTTTTCCGATTCGGCCCGGTTGGCCTTGACGTTTTCCACATGCTCAAAAGGCGAGTCTTTGTATTGCTCATACTCATCGGCTGTAATAAGGTCTGCGTCCCTCATTACGCCGAGTACGATTGTTCGGCGTTTTTTAGCTTCTTCAGGGTGATAATAGGGGTTATAGCCGCTGGGAGCCTGTGGCAACCCGGCAAGAAGTGCGATTTCATCAGGATCCAGCTCCTTGAGATCTTTGCCAAAATAGGTCTTGGCGGCAGCTTGAATACCGAAAGAGGATTCACCGAAAAAGATGCGATTAAGATAAAAGGTGAGGATTTCGTCTTTTGTGTACTCCCTTTCCAGTTGGATAGCCAGAGCTGCTTGTTGAAGCTTGCGAACCAGGGTTTTTTCCCGAGGGTTCTCAATGAAGGCATTGTTGGCAAGCTGCATGGTAATGGTGCTGGCGCCTTCTTTCCAAGACTGACTTTTCAAGTCGGCGATCAGGGAACCCGCAATCCGGATGGGATCCACACCAAAATGATCGTTAAACCGTTTGTCTTCCACAGCTATAAACGTGTCTTTTACAAGCTGGGGAATCTCTGATGAATCCACCATCTGCCGATTCTCTGCGGCATGGAGCTCGGCAATTTGATTCTCGTCCATATCATAGACAAAGGAAGTTTGCTTTTGGTTGGTCAAGGTATCGGGATGCCAATCCGGGGTTCCAGCGACAACGTACAGGACATAAATCAATAAGGCTATACAAGCCAATGTGAATACGGAGCCAAAACTCACTAAAAAGACCCGTAATTTTGAAACACGCTTCTTCTTTCGAGGTCTTTTCGGTGGAGTTTTTTTTGGGGGAGATGCCATATCTTGTCCCTCCTGAATTAATAATAATTTTCCAAGTCTTGTTCCGGTGAACAACATGATGAAAAAGTACACTGTTTAAGTGTACTTCGTCACAGCAGAATTATAACATATTTTCGTTATTAACAAAATCTCTAGATTATGGGACAAGTTCAAAGGCCTATTGTGTATAGATCTTTACGAGTTGATATGGAAGTCATAAAACAGTATAATAATAAGAATTAGGGGGGAATGAAAGGCATGAATATTCTCGATGATTTAAAAGCCAGAGGTTTAGTCTATCAAACAACGGACGAAGACGCATTGCATAAGCGTCTTGAATCACCCATGACCTTGTATTGTGGTTTTGATCCGACTGCGGATAGTTTACATATCGGCCATCTGCTGCCCGTCTTAATGCTCAGACGCTTTCAACTTGCGGGACACCGCCCCATTGCGCTGGTGGGCGGGGGAACCGGCTTAATCGGCGATCCCAGCGGCAAAACCAGCGAGAGGACCCTGAATCCTACGGAGGTGGTTCAGGAATGGGCTGATCGGATTAAGGAACAACTGAGTTGCTTCCTTGATTTTGACGGAATCGAGAATCCAGCTATTATGGCCAATAACTATGAATGGCTGGGAACAATCAATGTTATCGAATTCCTAAGGGATATCGGGAAGAACTTTTCTTTGGGAACCATGTTAGCTAAGGAATCCGTGGAATCAAGAATGAGTCGTGGGATTTCCTTCACGGAATTCAGCTATCAGATTCTGCAATCTTATGATTTTCTCAAGCTCAACGAGCTTTATAGCTGTGAGATGCAAATCGGTGGCAGTGACCAATGGGGAAATATCACCTCAGGGACGGACCTGATTCGCCGGATGTCTGTGGGAGAAGATCGTCAGATTCACGGCTTGACGGTACCTTTGGTTACCAAAAGTGATGGAACCAAGTTTGGTAAGACGGAAGGCGGAGCGGTCTGGCTGGATCCGAATAAGACCTCGCCTTATAAGTTCTATCAATTCTGGATAAACACCGACGACCGGGATGTGGTGAAGTACCTTAATTTCTTTACCTTCCTTTCCATTGAAGAAATCCATGGCTTAGCTCAGGAAGTGGAGAACCAACCGGAAAAACGAAATGCCCAGAGGATGCTGGCCAAGGAAGTAACCGAGCTGGTCCATGGGGTTGAAGCTCGCGAGCGGGCTGAGAAGATTTCCCAGGCTTTATTTACCGGGGGGATTGAAAATCTAACCGCCGTTGAAGTGGAAGAAGGCTTTAGTGATGTACCTTCTGCTGATGTGGAGAATCAGGAGATGCTTCTCGTGGATGCACTGATTAAGGTGGGTGCAGTATCCTCCAGGAGACAAGCCCGGGAATCCATGGAGAGCGGAGCGGTGTATGTAAATGGTATTCGGCAGACCGATACAGCCCTTACCGTGGCCCAGTTGGATAAAATTGAAAACCGGTTTATCGTCATTCGACGGGGCAAGAAGAATTATTACTTAATGAAATTGCTCGGATAGGAATCAGCACGGCAGTGGAACACTCGCCGTGCTTTTTTGACGTTTGGGGAGAGCTCCTTTGCGATATTAGGATATTGGATAATATTCTGACTGCAGCTTTGTTCCTATAATCAGGTGAAAACTAAGTGATTAAAAATAGTGTGTTGACATAGTTATATTTCAGTGATATTATGACAAAGCCTCGTGGAAAGAACTTGTGCCATGAGGGAGCTTTTAAAAGTCTTTTATAGAAATTAAAAAAAGATGTTGACTTTTCGAAGACGCTTTGATAAAATCTATAAATGTCGCCGCTAGTAAGGCGAGCTTTTAAAAATCATCGGACTAAGGGGTCGGATGGTGCAGGGGCAGTTGCTCAAGAGGGTTATAATATCAAGAATTCATAAGATGCCGAGAGGCTAAAAACAATGAAGAAATTGGTAGTTGACGCAAACGAGCAAATCTGCTAAACTAAGGTTCCGTCACCGAGAGTGGCGAAAGAAAAGATGGTCTTTGAAAACTAAACAACAAGGAACAGCCAATGACTCGTCAAATGAGTAAAGACAATTTGAGCAATCAAATTTTCTTCATAAATTTTATGGAGAGTTTGATCCTGGCTCAGGACGAACGCTGGCGGCGTGCCTAACACATGCAAGTCGAACGGACTAACGTTTAGCACTGAGTGTTCAGTGAAGTTGGTTAAAGCGAGAGCTCGAACGTAGTGGAACGAAGAGAGAGCTCCACGCATTATAAAGTGCCAACACAGTTTATTAGAAAGAACATGAAGAACACTGAGTGCTAGACGTTAGTTAGTGGCGGACGGGTGAGTAACGCGTGGATAACCTACCCAATAGACCGGGACAACCCTTGGAAACGAGGGCTAATACCGGATAAGCTTATCTCATGGCATCATGGGATAAGGAAAGATGGCCTCTGAACATGCTATCGTTAATGGATGGATCCGCGTCTGATTAGCTAGTTGGTGGGGTAAAGGCCTACCAAGGCGACGATCAGTAGCCGGCCTGAGAGGGTGAACGGCCACACTGGGACTGAGACACGGCCCAGACTCCTACGGGAGGCAGCAGTGGGGAATCTTCCGCAATGGACGAAAGTCTGACGGAGCAACGCCGCGTGTACGACGAAGGCCTTCGGGTTGTAAAGTACTGTCTTCAGGGACGAACGGCAGGTATGAAAATATTGTACTTGCATGACGGTACCTGAGGAGGAAGCCCCGGCTAACTACGTGCCAGCAGCCGCGGTAATACGTAGGGGGCAAGCGTTGTCCGGAATCATTGGGCGTAAAGGGCGCGTAGGCGGATGATTAAGTCTGGTGTGAAAACCTAGGGCTCAACCCTGGGACTGCATCGGAAACTGGTTATCTTGAGGACAGGAGAGGAAAGTGGAATTCCACGTGTAGCGGTGAAATGCGTAGATATGTGGAGGAACACCAGTGGCGAAGGCGACTTTCTGGACTGTAACTGACGCTGAGGCGCGAAAGCGTGGGGAGCAAACAGGATTAGATACCCTGGTAGTCCACGCCGTAAACGATGAGTGCTAGGTGTAGAGGGTATCGACCCCCTCTGTGCCGCAGTTAACACACTAAGCACTCCGCCTGGGGAGTACGGCCGCAAGGTTGAAACTCAAAGGAATTGACGGGGGCCCGCACAAGCGGTGGAGCATGTGGTTTAATTCGACGCAACGCGAAGAACCTTACCAAGGCTTGACATCCATAGAATCCCGTGGAAACATGGGAGTGCCCTTCGGGGAGCTATGAGACAGGTGGTGCATGGTTGTCGTCAGCTCGTGTCGTGAGATGTTGGGTTAAGTCCCGCAACGAGCGCAACCCCTATGTTTAGTTGCCAGCAAGTAAGGTTGGGCACTCTAGACAGACTGCCGGTGACAAACCGGAGGAAGGTGGGGATGACGTCAAATCATCATGCCCCTTATGTCTTGGGCTACACACGTGCTACAATGGCCAGTACAGACGGAAGCGAAGCCGTGAGGTGGAGCAAATCCGAGAAAGCTGGTCTCAGTTCGGATTGTTCTCTGCAACTCGAGAACATGAAGTCGGAATCGCTAGTAATCGCAGGTCAGCATACTGCGGTGAATACGTTCCCGGGCCTTGTACACACCGCCCGTCACACCACGAAAGTCTGCAACACCCGAAGCCGGTGAGGTAACCCTTTTGGGAGCTAGCCGTCGAAGGTGGGGCCGATGATTGGGGTGAAGTCGTAACAAGGTAGCCGTATCGGAAGGTGCGGCTGGATCACCTCCTTTCTAAGGAGACATGTTCACTCTGGTAGTGAGCATATCCTAAGGTCGATGCTTTGAAGGACGTCATGGAAGCAATGAAGTGAAACGATTCAAAGTTGGAGAAGTCTAAGAGACTTCTGAAAGCCGAAGAGGCAAAACGGAGCAATCCGTAAAGTATGAGAAATGAAGCTGTTGAAGTTAAAAGCTAACTTGTTGTTTAGTTTTGAGGGACCAGCAATGGAAACTCAATATTTTTTTGACCAAAAATAAGGAAGCTCATTGAGCAATCTTTTGAATTGGCAAAAATTACAGATTGAAAGTAAAGCTGAAAAATGCTAAACTAACAATCCGCTGAGAAATCAGCCCATGTTCTTTGAAAACTGCACAGAGAAGAAGAAAACTGTAATTAGGATAACATCTAAAACCTAGAAGTGGCGGCAAAAAACGTTTGGTCAAGCTACTAAGGGCGTACGGTGGATGCCTAGGCGCTAAGAGTCGAAGAAGGACGCGGCGAGCGGCGAAACGCCACGGGGAGCAGTAAGCATGCCTTGATCCGTGGATATCCGAATGGGGCAACCCATCCAGAGTCATATCTGGATATCTGTAACTGAATCCATAGGTTGCAGAAGACAACCCGGGGAACTGAAACATCTAAGTACCCGGAGGAAGAGAAAGAATAATCGATTCCCTGAGTAGCGGCGAGCGAAACGGGAACAGCCCAAACCAATCCCTTCGGGGGTTGGGGTTGTAGGACCCTCTATTAAGTCTGTATCTCTAGTCGAAGAGGTCTGGAAAGGCCGAGCAAAGAAGGTAACACTCCTGTAGGCGAAAGAGAGAAAGACTGTGAGGGTATCCTGAGTACCGCGGGACACGTGAAACCCCGTGGGAAGCTGGGAGGACCACCTCCCAAGGCTAAATACTCCTTAGCGACCGATAGCGAACCAGTACCGTGAGGGAAAGGTGAAAAGCACCCCGGGAGGGGAGTGAAAGAGAACCTGAAACCGTACGCTTACAAGCAGTCAAAGCACCATAAAGGTGTGATGGCGTGCCTTTTGTAGAATGAACCGGCGAGTTACGGTATGTAGCAAGGTTAAGACGAGAAGTCGGAGCCGAAGCGAAAGCGAGTCTGAAGAGGGCGATGAGTTACATGCTGTAGACCCGAAACCGTGTGATCTACCCATGGACAGGGTGAAGGTGGGGTAAAACCCACTGGAGGCCCGAACTCACTGTCGTTGAAAAGACAGGGGATGAGCTGTGGGTAGGGGAGAAATTCCAATCGAACACGGAGATAGCTGGTTCTCCCCGAAATAGCTTTAGGGCTAGCCTCAATTAATGATTCTTGGCGGTAAAGCACTGAATAGGCTAGGGGCCTTACCGGGTTACCGAACCTTATCAAACTCAGAATGCCAAGAATTTAGATTGGGAGTCAGACTGTGGGGGATAAGCTTCATAGTCAAAAGGGAAACAGCCCAGACCATCAGCTAAGGTCCCCAAGTATACGCTAAGTGGAAAAGGATGTGGAATTGCATAGACAACCAGGATGTTGGCTCAGAAGCAGCCACCATTTAAAGAGTGCGTAATAGCTCACTGGTCGAGTGGTTCTGCGCCGAAAATGTAACGGGGCTCAAGCGTATCACCGAAGCTATGGCTTGGAACGGAATTATTAAGTCTTTAGAAAAGGAGCACTAAGGGAAGTTGCATGAGGAATTTTGCTTCCAATGAGGAAGACAAAGGCTTGAATGAAAGCAAAATTTCCAAATGTCCTCAAGGGGCTCAAGAAAAGCTAAGGGTTTAATAATTCCGTTCCAGGGGTAGGGGAGCGTTCTATTCGCAGCGAAGTCAGACTGTGAGGTCTGGTGGAGTGAATAGAAGTGAGAATGCCGGTATGAGTATGCGAAAAGGTGAGTGAGAATCTCACCCGCCGAAAACCTAAGGATTCCTGGGGAAGGCTCGTCCGCCCAGGGTAAGTCGGGACCTAAGCCGAGGCGTAAAGCGTAGGCGATGGACAACTGGTTGAGATTCCAGTACCACTGAGAAGCGTTTGAGCGATGGGGTGACACAGAAGGATAGGTTAAGCGTGCCGTTGGTTGAGCACGCCCAAGCCCGTAGGGTGTGAGATAGGCAAATCCGTCTCGCGAATAAACCTAAAAGGTGATGGGGAGCGAAATAAGTAGCGAAGTAACCGACTCCAAGCTGTCAAGAAAAGCCTCTAGCGAGCTTACTTAGTGCCCGTACCGTAAACCGACACAGGTAGGTAAGGAGAGAATCCTAAGGCGCGCGAGAAAACCCTCGTTAAGGAACTCGGCAAAATGACCCCGTAACTTCGGGAGAAGGGGTGCTCTAGAGATAGAGCCGCAGAGAAGAGGTCCAGGCGACTGTTTATCAAAAACACAGGTTCCTGCCAATCTGAAAAGAGAAGTATAGGAGCTGACGCCTGCCCGGTGCTGGAAGGTTAAGAGGAGAGGTTAGCCCGAAAGAGCGAAGCTTTGAATTGAAGCCCCAGTAAACGGCGGCCGTAACTATAACGGTCCTAAGGTAGCGAAATTCCTTGTCAGGTAAGTTCTGACCCGCACGAAAGGCGTAACGATCTGGACACTGTCTCAACGAGGGACTCGGCGAAATTGTAATACCCGTGAAGATGCGGGTTACCTGCGACAGGACAGAAAGACCCCATGGAGCTTTACTGTAGCTTGACATTGGACTTTGGTATGAAATGTACAGGATAGGTGGGAGACTAAGAAGCTAGGGCGCCAGCCTTGGTGGAGTCACAGGTGGGATACCACTCTTTTTGTACTGAAGTTCTAACCTAGGCCCCTGAATCGGGGTTGGGGACCGTGTCAGGTGGGCAGTTTGACTGGGGCGGTCGCCTCCTAAAGAGTAACGGAGGCGCCCAAAGGTTCCCTCAGCGCGGATGGAAATCGCGCGAAGAGTGTAAAGGCACAAGGGAGCTTGACTGCGAGACCAACAAGTCGAGCAGGGACGAAAGTCGGGCTTAGTGATCCGGTGGTACCGAGTGGAAGGGCCATCGCTCAACGGATAAAAGCTACCCTGGGGATAACAGGCTTATCTCCCCCAAGAGTCCATATCGACGGGGAGGTTTGGCACCTCGATGTCGGCTCATCGCATCCTGGGGCTGTAGTAGGTCCCAAGGGTTGGGCTGTTCGCCCATTAAAGCGGTACGTGAGCTGGGTTCAGAACGTCGTGAGACAGTTCGGTCCCTATCCGTCGCAGGCGCAGGAAATTTGAGAGGAACTGACCCTAGTACGAGAGGACCGGGTTGGACGGATCACTGGTGTACCAGTTGTCTCGCCAGAGGCAGTGCTGGGTAGCTATATCCGGATCGGATAAGCGCTGAAAGCATCTAAGCGCGAAGCCGGCCTCAAGATGAGATTTCCCACAGCGTAAGCTGGTAAGACCCCTGAAAGATGATCAGGTAGATAGGCCCGGAGTGGAAGTGCGGCGACGCATGGAGCGGACGGGTACTAATCGGTCGAGGGCTTGACCTAACGTAAGGTCATGGAAAGGTCACCTCACTAAGGGGCTCAAGACTAAGGTGAGGAAAGATGGACGCTTAATTACAGTGAAGAAAACTCAACTCTGTGTAGTTTTGAGGGAACAGGAAGTTCGCTCAAAGATAACCACATAAAGATCTGGTGACTATACCGGAGGGGTACCACCCGTTCCCATCCCGAACACGGAAGTTAAGACCTTCAGGGCTGATGATACTTGGACCGCAGGGTCCTGGGAAAGTAAGTCGTTGCCAGGTAACGAAGAGACCATCTGAATAAGATGGTCTTTTTGCTTTTCGTTAAAGTATGCTGTTAGCTTTTTTCCTTGCGGAAAAAACATACCGGAGGGGTACCACCCCTACGCCGGCGCCACGTAGCTGGTTTATGTGGCCGTGTGGCTTGGCCGAAATGATGTACTACATCATTTCGTATCCCGAACAGGTCAGTTAAGACCTTCAGGGCTGATACGAAACCATCCGGTGACGAAAGCCGGATGAGGCTTTCGCCCAAGCCGCAAGACCACAGACGAAAACTGAGCGGCGCAGGTTGGTTTCGCGGCGTGCGCGCTGTGGGAAAAGGATACTGAACGCGCGAAGTAACTTCGTAACGCATTCGAAAGGATGGACTGAATCTGAAATCGGCCGCCGGCTGAAAGAAGCGAAGAGCTTGGTCAAGCTTTTTTGACGGATCGACAGCTCAAATTGGTCACCAGGGGTCTGTTGACAAATAGGGTAAATCATAGCGATTAAGGACCATCAACAATAATTAACTGAGAGATTTCTCTGCAGACTTACTATCCTCAGCTTAATTTGCGGATAGGAGACAGCTGGCCTGAGCGGTGCTGTCCCATACTTCACCAATCTTTTCAGGTTCAGGGCCATTGCCGAAAAGAGGCATTGTTCCTGGACTTTCTCAATGCCTCGCTTGCGAGTGAACCTTAGATTGTGACATCGCTTTTGAAGAGCAAAATTCCCTTCACATATTACCTGCCGCTTGCGCATGACGTAGCGGTATAAGGCTGTTCCGACTAAGGCGTGATGGCGTTCCTGATCTTCTTGATAGAAATCCCGTCTGACTTCTTTGTAATTCGCCTTCCCGGCAATACATTGGCTTTTCAAAGGACAGTTTTTACAATCTTCTGATCGTGTGACATAGTTTTTATCCACTCTGTAATGTGCTTTTCTTACACCTATGTAACGCAGTGTGCAGTCGTTAGGACAGATATAACGGTCATTCTGAACGTCATAGTGAAAATCCTCAATGGTAAACAGTCCTCTTTCTTTACGCCAATGGGCTGTATGACCAGGATTGACAGGGATATAGGCTCTTATTCCAAGCTGATGTAATCCATGATGAACTGCCACTGTATCATAGCCGCTATCCAATCCGGCATAGCGGAAAGGAAGTCGACATTCTTTCTTTTGGTAAGCTATCCGTTCCACACAATAGGGGGCGTCGGTCACATCCCCCGGCGTAACATGGACGTCGGTTACGATACCATAGCGGATATCTGAGCTTTGATGGCAAAGGTAGTGAAAGCCTGCCGGCTTGGGATGTCTGTGCATTCACCCGGCTTCAGGATCAGAGAGAGACTTTTTTTTAACCGTCAAGGTCATGTCTGCCTCTTCTGTTTTTTGCCGGATATGACCGCCATGCTCGTCGTTGAGCTTGAGCCAGTAGTCATTCGGACCTTCCACAAGAAGGACTTTCTCTGCATGTCCGTTAGCGGCATTGGCTTTAATATGGGTGGAATCCATGACAACGCATTCACCGCCGATGAGTCCTGCTTCGGCGCAACGCTCAACCACGGTATTAAAGATCTCCCGAAACACTTCCGTATCTTTGAACCGGCGTCTGCGGTTTTGAGAAAAGACCGAGTGATCCGGAACCTTATCTTCTAAGTCAAGACCTAGAAACCAACGATAGGCGATATTGACGAGGATCTCTTGTTCCAGCTTCCGTTCGGAGTCTATTCCGTAGAGGTAGCCGATCAGGAGCATTTTTACCAGAACAACCGGATCAATCGACGGTCTTCCTTTATCGCTGTATAACGGTCTCATGATGTCATAGACAAAGCTGAAATCTATGGCTGCGTCCAGCTTGCGCAGAAAGTGCCCTTTCGGCACGAGGTCCTCCATAAAGACACAAAGCATCCGGTTTTGTTTGTGTTGTTGCTCTTTCATCATTGGCGCCACCCCCTACACCATTATACCATGTCGAAGGAGATACCCTTTGATTTTCTAGGGTCTAAGGGGAGTGATGGTGAAAAAACGCCGGTTTTGAGACGAGTCATCTAGATGAGTAATTTCGAAATGATCTAATCTTGAACTTACTTGTCATATCTCGATGTTGGCTGACAAGCATCTATGCTTTTGTCAACAGACCCCCAGTGATCAATTTGACATAAACCCAGGCCCTGCTCTAGCTGTGTTTAACGGCATGTTGCCAGGTTGGCCGAGGGGCTTATAATAATTTATGTTAAAACTAAGAGGGATAATCAGAAAGGTCTCGAAATATATACTGCATTGAACAGCATTCCAGACGACGGAAGAGATAACCAAATTGATGAAAGGTAAATAGAAGGGGTCCTATGAATATTCCAAGTAATAAACCTTATTGGACAGAAAAAGAAAAGAGGAATATCCTTGATGCTCTGGAACGAGGTAAAATAAGTGGAGATGGTTATTACACTGAACGAGTAGCCGCCTTGTTAGAGGATAATTTTGGAGCAAGAAAGGTTTTGATGACTACATCAGGTACTCATGCTCTGGAGATGGCGGCCATGCTTATCGGTCTGGAACCTGAGGATGAAGTTATTATGCCTTCTTTTACCTTTGCTTCCACTGCTAATGCAGTATTGCTGAACGGAGCAAAGCCGGTCTTTGTTGAAGTGAAGCAGGAGAGCTTAAATGTTGACTCCATTGATATTGAGAGAAAAATTACAGAAAAAACGAAAGCCATTATACCGGTTCATTATGCCGGGGTAGCTTGTGATATGGACAGAATTATGGCAATTGCTTTAAATCATAATTTGAAGGTGATAGAAGATGCAGCTCAAGGAGTTAATGCGAAATATCGGGGGAAGTATTTAGGAACAATTGCTGACTTTGGGTGTTATAGCTTTCATGGTACAAAAAATTATATCTGTGGTGAGGGTGGGGCTTTACTGGTCAATCAAGAAAACACTCAAATCATAGAAAAAGCAGAGGTCATGAGGCAGAAGGGTACTGATCGTTGGCTTTTTTCGCGGGGTGATGTGAATAAATATAATTGGATTGATACTGGATCAAGTTATTCCCCATCCGACCTGTTAATGGCAGTTCTGCTGGCTCAGCTTGAGAATATGCAGGAAATTACGGAAAAGAGGAAAGCCGTTTATAAGGTTTATCGTAATGCTTTTGAGCCCTATGAGAGGCGGGGAATTCTTAAAATCATGAAGATCCCCCAGGAATGCGATCCAAATTATCATATATTTTGGGTAATATTCAATACTCAAGAAATAAGGGACTTTGTATTAAAAGAATTTAATCGTAAAGGAGTGGCGGCCTCTTTTCATTACCTTCCTCTCCATAGTTCTCCTATGGGTAAAAAAATGGGCTATAAACCGTGTGATTTACCGGTTACGGAGAAAGCCGCGAAGTGCTTGCTGCGTTTGCCGATTTATTCTGGGATGACGGAATCGGAGCTGCACTATGTCATCCAAAATGTTGAAACAATTATCGGGGCATTGTAATGGAAAAGATCAGTGTGGTTGTACCTGTCTATAATAGTCGGAAGACATTAGAAGTGCTCTGCTACCGGCTGAAGGAAACCTTTAAGAGACTATCTCTGGAATATGAAATTATCTTGGTCGATGATGGTAGTAAAGACAACAGTTTTAGCAAAATGATGGAGATCCATAGCAAAGATCCCGAAGTTAAGATCATTCAGCTAAAAAGAAATTTTGGTCAACAAAATGCCTTAATGTGTGGATTGCATTATGTAACTGGGACATATGCAGTAATTATGGATGATGATTTACAGAATCCACCAGAGGAGATAATTAAACTCTGGTCTAAAATTCGAGAGGGTTATGATATCGTTTATGGTTTGCCACCGCTGAACATTAAAAAAGAACAAGGTTACCGATATTGGGGCGGGATATTGAGAGATCTGCTTTTTAATCTTATGATTAACAAACCTCCGCAAATTAAGGTAAGCACTTTTCGTATTGTACATAGAGATTTGGTTAATAAGATTATTAAGGACCAAACTTCCTTTGTTTATATCTCGGCGATTATCTTTAAGCATAAAGTCAAAGCAGCTAATATCGAAGTTGAGCATCATAAAAGGGAGGTTGGCCGTTCCAACTACAGCATGTTACAATTAGCACAGCTTTACCTTAAGATTTTACTGAATTATGGTCCGGTTTTTTTCAAGTTTGCGCGGACCTCTCGGCCTCAATATGAAATAGCACAAATTCAAGGTAAAGGCCTCTTATAATAGGATGTTAGGGGGAACATCTTTGGCAAGGCTGTTGATTTTAGGAGGAAGCAATACTCAGCTGAATAGTGTGCTCCGTGCTAAAGAGAAAGGGCATACAGTAATCGTTGCCGACTATTTTGAAGATGCACCTGGCAAGAAATTTGCCGATTACGGCGAATTGACCAGTACATTTGATGTGGAAGGGTGCCTATCTATAGCCCGAAAATATAAAATAGACGGTATTTTGACCGTAGGGACAGATCAACCTGTTCTGACCTGTGCCAAGGTTGCGAATGAATTAGGGCTTTCATTTTTTTTGGATATTGAGCAGGCTAAAGCCGTAACTCATAAAAAAGTAATGAAAAAGATTTTTAAAGAAAACAAAATTCCCAGTGCAGAATTCAGATTCATAAACAATAATTTCCATGATGATGAGTTAAAGGGATTAAGATTTCCCTTAGTCATCAAGCCTCTTGATAGTCAGGGGCAACGTGGTGTTTATAAAGTATCCTCTTTGCAACAGATTCGCAGTTTATTGCCAAATGTTATGAGTTATTCTCGGGAAAAAGAAATTCTTGTTGAAGAATTTTATGAGAGTGAGGAGATCACCTTAAGTGGCTGGGTCCGAGATGGGAGAACTCATCTATTGACGGTTACCGATCGACAGACAATTTCTAGGGACCTACATATCGGTATTTGCATTGCGCATAACTTCCCTTCGAAGCATCTGCCTGCTTATCATGGAGAGATCCAAGAACTTATGGACAAAATTGTCAAGGCTTTTGGGATTGAAAATGGGCCCATTTATTTTCAAATGCTCATCGGCTCGGAAGGTATTAAGATCAATGAGATTGCCTGCAGAATTGGCGGAGCTTATGAGGATGAATTATTGCCGGTGCTCACCGGGGTAGATGTTCTCGAAATGTTGATCAATCATGCGACAGGGCATGAAGTCAATTATTCTGCACTGGAAAGATACGATTATTATAAGAATACAAACCATGCTACTGTTCAGATGATCTTTACTGTGCCGGGGACAGTAGGAATGATGACTCCCATGAAGGAAATCATGGCTTTACCGGGGGCTATATCAGGTAGGTATAATTATCACATAGGCAGTACTATTCAAGAAATTCAAAACGCTACCCAGCGAGTCGGCTATATGATATTTCTAAGTGATTCTGCTGAAAGTTTAAGATTAAAAATAGAGAAAGCCTTCGAAAAAATAGAGATTAGGGATACACAGGGTGAAAATATGCTCATTGATTTGCTATATAGGAAATAATTCAAAAGTTGGTTGCGAAATCCGCAAACAGATGATTTGGTACAGTTGTGGGGGCAAATTTATGAAGAGGAAAACTATCTTAAGTATTCTTGTCGCAACATTTTTTTGCTTAGCTTTGGTAGGCTGTAATATGACAAGTGAAGCTCAGGAAAAACGACTTCAAATCAAAATTGCAGAACAGTATGGTCTTGCCTATGCACCTTTGCAAATTATGAAGGAAAAACAACTCCTTGAAAAGAGTGTGCCAGGAATCGAAGTAAGCTGGCGGCAGCTGGGTAATACCGCAGCAATTCGGGAGGCCATGCTGGCGGGGGAGTTGGATATTGGCTTTATGGCCATTCCGCCGTTTCTAATCGGTTGGGATAAAGGCATGGACTGGAAGATTGCCTGTGGTCTTTCCTCCAGCCCCATTGGACTTGTGGTAAATAAAGATACGATTCAATCCATCCGGGATTTTACGAAGGAAGACAGAATAGCTTTGCCACAACCGGGAAGCATTCAACACATTTTATTATCTATGGCTTGTGAAAAAGAATGGGGTGATCCTAAACGATTGGATAATCAATTGATTACCCTCGATCATCCGGATGGTATGAGCGCTCTTTTGGCCCGAAGTGAGGTCAGTGCACATTTTACGACCCCGCCTTATTTATTTAAAGAATTAGACGAACCAGGAATACATCAAATTCTGGATGGGCAGGCGGTCATGGGGGAAGAATTTACTTTTGCAGTGGGTGTTACTACCGGAAAGTTCTATAAGGAGCAGCCTGAAGTTTATGAGGCTTTTCTCAAAGCACTGGAAGAGGCCCTGAACTTTATGGAAGATAATCCAACGGAAACGGTGAGCATTCTGGCAAGAGCTTACCAAATGGACCGAGAAGAGTTATTGAACTACCTAGAACGTTCGGATACGACCTTTAGCATCGAGGTTCAGGGCGTCATGAAATTCGCTGACTTCATGCAAAAATATAGCTATATTAATCGTAAACCGACTCATCTAGAGGAAGTATTATGGGATAGGCAATGAGAAATAAAGATTTCGGCAGTAAACAGAAGACTCGACTGTTTTGGATCGCTGTGATCCTTGCAGTTTGGGAGATTACGGCTCAAAGTGGTATTTTTCCAGAGGCGATTTTCCCCTCCCTTCTAGTGATAGCAAAGGCTTTGGGAAATTCGGTTGTCAGCGGGGAGATTCTTTTACAGACAAGTTTTTCACTGGCCCTAATCCTTCAGGGACTCCTGATTGGCCTGTTGGCGGCAATTCTGGCAAGTGCTCTGGCTGTCAGTCATAAGGGTGTTCACGGTTTGGTGGATACCCTTACCGCTATTGCTCATCCCCTACCGGGAATAGCTCTTTTGCCATTAATCATTATTTGGTTTGGTACGGGGACTGTTTCAATCATTGTTATTATCGTGCATTCGGTGATTTGGCCTATGATCTTAAATATTATGGCCGGTTTTAAAGCTATACCCCCTATATACAAAGAAGCAGGGCTTAATCTGGGGTTAAATCATTTTCACATCATTAAAGATATCATGATTCCGGCTTCCTTCCCCTATGTGTTATCTGGATTGCGCATCGGTTGGGCTAGGGCATGGCGAGCCCTGATCAGTGCGGAAATGATCTTTGGTGCGGTTGGTTTAAACGGCGGTTTAGGATGGTATATTTTTAAACAAAGAGTGTTTATGGATACTCCCGGGATCTTTGCCGGGTTATTCGTTATTGTCCTGATTGGGATTGTCGTAGAAGACTTTTTCTTTGCTGCCATAGAAGAAAGGACCACTAAAAAATGGGGAATGACTTAAACGTAACAATCCGCCTTAAATCAGTGAGTAAGTATTATCATCGATCTAATGAGACCCTCAGCGTATTGGATAATATCGATCTGGATATCTATCAAGGAGAGGTACTGTCCATTTTAGGGCCTTCAGGCTGTGGCAAGACCACACTCTTGAGGCAAATTGCCGGGTTTGATCATCCTCATTCGGGCAGTGTGCTCATGGATGGGCAAGAGATTATGAAACCTGAAGTGAAGCGAATGATGATTTTTCAGGATTTTAACCAGCTCTTTCCCTGGAAAACCGTCATTCAGAACATTGCCTATCCTTTACAAATAAACCGTATCGGAGACAGTGGTGCCGCTAACCGTGAGATAGCCCTTAACTATCTTAATTTAGTGGAGTTGAGCGGATTTGCAGACAGCTATCCTCATCAACTTTCCGGAGGAATGAAGCAAAAAGCTGCTATGGCCAGAGCTTTGGCACTTAACCCCAGAGTTTTGCTCATGGATGAACCTTTTGGGAGTTTGGATGCCTTGACAAGGTTATCCCTCCAGAACCTGCTGCTAAAAGTATGGCTGGAAACAGGGGTTACGATTGTTTTGGTAACCCACGATATTCAAGAAGCGATAATACTCTCCGATCGTATAGCAGTAATGGGGAGAAGGGGGAGCGGGGGAATTAAAAAGGTAATCCTCAACCCGCTGCCAAGACCAAGAACTGCAGGTGTCGAGGGATATTCCGAAGTGTATGATCAAATTTACTCCTTGCTGGATCTGAATTCGGAGAACATAAGTTGATAGTCCAAATCCTATATCCTAGTAAGAAATGAGTAAGCCGGAGCATGGAAAGCCCCGGCTTACTCATTTACTTTATATATCTTAATCTTCCAATCCTTTTGATTAATATATCTGGCTATCCGCATCCCGTAAGTGGGTTCTGTAAACTCATAAACTAATTGACTCTTTGTCCGAAGGAACCTTTGCATATCTTCATAATACAAAGAAATATCTCCGTATACATTGTTCCATTGGGGCCTGTAGGCAAAAATGAAGTCCATTTCATCAGGATAAATAATGTAAGAAATTTTATTGCGTTGGATATATTGTTCAAATGTCAAATTATCTTCTTTAAGATGAGCTAAGTTTCTATAATCGTAAAGCTTACCGTTTTCAAAATACATTTCAGCATTGAGATTGGCGAGGACGATGTGCTCTTTAGGCACGATTTTTCCGATTTCTTGGAGATAGTTTTCATAGGAACGATTAAGGTAAGGAAGAACATTGACAAGAGTATTAATAGTTATCATGAGAAGAAGAAGTAAAGCTAAATATATCCTGGATTTTTTACTAATACATATTAGGACATAGGTTGCCAGAATATAGACCAAAGGGAAAAGAAAGATAATACTCGGTTGACTGAAGCGGCCGATTACTATGATCCCTAAATTAACTGCAACGATGGCAAGGATGATGCTTAATATCAGCACTCTTTTTTTTTGCTCTTCTTTAAACAAAAAGATGATGGATGCGGCTAGTGCTATGAAGAAAAGACAGAACTCCAGTCGGATGTCAGGGGTATAATAAGTTCCACTAATTCCATAGTATAGCTTTATATAGAAATTCTGAATTTCTGAGACCTTTGAGATAAGAGTATTGGTAACCCCAAATTGACTTCCGTATTGAGTGTAGTTGCCGATGAAATTGGCATCAAAGTATAAACTCAGGCCAATAAAGCCTAAGGCAAAACATCCTACTGGAATAGCATAGGTCAATAATCCGGATAGTTTAAGCTTTTTCGTAAAAGCAATATGAAATAGATAAAGAAAAACTATAACCAAACAGATGATAAAGCTATTGGGGTGTACGCCAATACTAAGTCCGATGATCATGCCAAGAAATAGATGGTGGATTGGTTTCATGTTTAAAAAGTTAGATAGAAAATAGTTCAAAGAAAACAGCATGATAAAGAGTAGAATAATTTCTTGACGGGCAAAATGTGAGGCATAAACAAATTGAATATCCATGGACAAAAACAGAGTTGAAATGAAAGCCCATTTTTTAGAATTAAATAGGGTATTACAAAGTTTATAGAACCAGATTAAAGTGAGTAACCCAAATAAAAAGGATAAAAGCCGGATGGTTAAAATTTCATACCCCATTAGCTTTATTGAGAGAATTTGCAGAGTATGGAAGAGGCTTTTGATGGCATGAGGGTTACGAGGATAAAGGTCAAAAAAGGTTTCAGTTACAGCATAATTTTTCGTCTCCATAATATTTCTTGATAAACCGCTTAACCAGGTTTCATCCGAATGAACGAAAGGAAAGCGGGTAAGAATGATGAGATTACAAGTTATGTAAAGGAAGGTTAGAAGGAAGTAGATGAATTTTGATGTAATGATGTTTTTAAACATAAGTTCCTCACTAACATAGGGTTATTCTTTTCTATTTGTACTTAATATCTCTATCCTCCATTGTATCAAATATCACCAACTCAAAGAGTGGGGAGGATATCAAATTATATGATAGGTATATAGTAATGCCTTATAACACAGATTTAAATTATTCACTTATAATGAGTTTGTATAAAAATTAACAAAGACAGTTTTGTAAAGAAAAAAGGAGGTTTAAAATTTATGGAAAAGTTTAGGCTCTTATCACTTTCAATTCTTCTGTCTTTATCCCTCATACTTACGGGATGTTCCGCCTCTTCCCCCAGTACCCCGGCAACGACTCAACCGGCTACCCAACAACCCGCATCTACTGAGACTCCTCAGTCTCCCACGCCTGAAGCTAATGTGGTTCAAGAAGCCGCAGAAGATTATTTTGCGAATATGCCGGATGATGTTTACAAAATTTCGGAAAAAGACTTTATAGCTAAAGTTAAAGCCAACGAAGCTATGTTTATCATGGACGTTCGTCAAGCCAAGGATTATGATGCAGGTCATGTTAAGGGAGCTGTAAATATTCCATGGGGTGAAGAGATCGCTAAGAACCTTGCAAATTTACCCAAGGACAAAACAATTATGGTCTATTGCTATACCGGTCAAACAGCAGGCCAGACTGTTGCTCTTTTAAATGTGGCTGGTTTTAATGCGAAATCGGTCAATCTTGGCTGGAATCTCGGCATATCTAAGGTCGAAGGTGTAGCCGATGTGACAGAAATCACAGCCAATGCCGTTCAGGAAGGAAAGGCAGAGGTCGAACCGGAAATTCAAGCAGCTATAGCCGATTACTTCTCGAAAATGGCTGAACTTAAAGGAACGACATATGCCAATTATAAAATCAGTGAAGACGATGCAAAAAAGGCTTTGGATACCAAAGATCCAAGCGTTATGTTCTTATCTGTAAGAAAAGCCGAGGATTTTGCTAAAGGCCATATTGAAGGTGCAGTCAATATTCCCTTCGCGAAGGGAATGCAAACTTCCTTTGAACAGCTTCCCAAAGATAAAAAAGTAATCGTCTACTGCTATACCGGCCAAACGGCCGGCCAGACCGTGGCAATTCTTCGGTTAATGGGTTATGATGCAGTATCTTTGAATTCCGGTATGGGCATGCCTTCTACAGCCGGTGCCGGATGGGCAAATAAAGGATTCCCGGTTGTCGGGACCTCAGAAAATGCCGCTGGTAGTCAGCCTGCAAATGCTCAACCTCAACCTGGTGCAGGGGATCATTCTTAAGTATCTGTATCAGTCGGCCGATCAAGATGCCAATCTCAGGATGGTTTGATTTTATAAAGTTTTCCAAACAAAAGGAGGAGCGTTTATGTCAAATTCAATTGTGTCTCGTAGAAAATTCATCACGGCAGGTCTTACCTTTGCAGCTGGGGCTGCCTTAGTCGGATGTGGGGCAAAAGAAGCAGCTAGCCCTGCCACTGCATCCACTACCAATATAGAAGCTCAACCGGTGCCATGGATTTATGAACCACTGGATCCGGAAGTGGTAAGGAAACGCGCTTATGAAAACTACTTTGAAGGTGGCTGCTGCTACGCCGCCGGAAAGGCCTTAGTTGACTCTGCTAAGGAAAAAGTAGGCGGACCGTGGAATACCATTCCCACGGATATGTTTAAATATGGTAAAGGCGGAGCGTTATCCTGGGGTACATTATGTGGGGCTCTGAATGGTAGCTTGCTTGTTATGAATTTGGTTGCTGGAAAAGATATCGATCAAGTCGGCAATGAACTAATGGGTTGGTATACGATGTTTCCCTTTCCATCCACCAAAATGGATAGCTTTGCCAAGTTCCCTAACCAAATTACGACAATAGCCAATTCTCCACTATGCCATGTATCCGTTAGCCTTTGGGCGAATGAAGCAAACGCTAAAATCAACTCTGATGAAAAAGCAGATCGTTGCGCTAAGGTCTCAGGAGATACTGCAGCCGAAGCTGTATTGATTCTCAACAAGTGGAAAGAGGGAAAGTTTATCCCGGCGTATAGTCCCGGATCAGAATTTACGAGTTGCCTAACATGTCATAATGGAGCCAAAAGCATGCTGGATAACGAGCAAGGAAAAATGAATTGTGCTCAATGTCATGATGACAAATTACAAGGACATCCATAAAATTTTCTTAAATAAACTCTTATAAATAGAGAAAGGGCAAGATTTTTCTATAGAGCAAAGGGTTATATCATTAATAACGGAGGCAGTAGATTCTGCCTCCGTTAGCTATTTTTATGTCTATGACTGAGTGCTCATAAATTTATTGACTAATTTTAAAAAAACATTAAACTTAAATTAGAGGGGATTCAGTGTAAAAGAGGTTATTATGTTAAAAAAATCACAACAAAAACTTAACTTAGGTTTTTCAATTTTTATACTATTGCTACTATTGCTATTGATTCAAGTTAGTATACAGCTGGCTTTGATTTTCGCAGTAAGTTTAGCTATTGGTTTTACTTTGCAAAAATCAAGGTTTTGCTTTGTAGCCGCTTTCCGTGATCCTTTGTTAATTGGCACGACTAAACTTACAGAGGCTTTAATATTATTGTTAGCAATTAGTATTCCCGGTTTTGCAATTGTATTTTATTTATCCAATATATTTAATCTCCCGTTAAATTTGTATGTAACTCCTTTTGGTGCCCATACCTTCATCGGAGGCCTTCTTTTTGGAACGGGGATGGTTTTGGCCGGCGGCTGTGCTTCCGGTACTCTCATGCGTGTTGGTGAAGGTTTCGCCATGCAAATGATTGCCTTATTCGGGCTATTCCTTGGAGCATTTTTGGGTAAATACTCCTTACCGTATTGGCTTTCGATTTTTCAAGAATTTCCGGGGATATCCCTTCCGGATATCGTAGGGTGGGTTCCTGCTGTGTTTATCCAGCTATTGATCTTATTCCTTTTATGGGAAGTCATTCGCTGGTGGCAGAAAAAGCAAAAGGGAGTTGGCTGAGCCGTGGTAACCTATACTTTAGATATATGGGGTGAAATGTGCCCTATACCTATAATCAAAACACAGCGTAAATTAAAAGAAATGGCATGTGGGGATCGGTTGGTATTAGAAACGGATCATAGTTGTACGAGCAGGGCTATAGTTCTCTGGGCACGGGAACATGGGCATGAAATCGAGGAAAGTGAAGTTTCCAATGGGATATGGAGGCTAGAGATAACCAAAGGACACAACTAAGAGGGAGGGTCTTATGGGAAAAAAACTGCAAATCATTTATAAGGGACCTTGGGCTTATTGGGTTGGTGCGGCGGTATTGGCAATTTTAAATATGCTGGTTCTGGTGATCAGGCAAAGACCTTGGGGGATTACCACTAATATTGAGGAATGGTCCGTATGGATTGGTTCAAAGATCGGTTTAGTTAATAATTTGGATATTAGCCTTAAGCAATTGTTATTATCTGATGGAACATATTTAAATCTAGGCGTGATTCTGGGTGCTTTTTGGGCGACACTCGTTGCTTCCCAGGCACGTTTTCATCCAATTAAGGATAAGAAATTCGCGATTTCTGCGTTAATCGGTGGAATGCTTATGGGCTATGGGGCTCGTGTTGCCTATGGATGCAATATTGGATTGGTACTTAATGGTATTGCTTCAAGTTCGCTGTCGGGATGGATTTTCGCTGTTGCAGTATTCATGGGGACTTGGCTAGGAGCGAAGCTCTTAGTGCGGTTTTTGTTGTGATAGATGTTAGTTCGTTAAGAATTCAGATATAAGAAGAGGATGACTTATTCCGGGAAATAAAGTCATCCTCTTTTTAATGTTTTTATATCATTAACATAAAAAGCGTTCTTCCGGATCGGTGAGAAATTTGATTAATCGTCTGGTTTTAGAAGACAAATAATGATGGTCGAACTTTATGATATTATAATTCAAGGGCATATCCAAATCGATAATAGTAAGGGCCCTAAGTGATCCTTGATAGACTTCCTTTTTTACGGACAAACGAGGTACGACAGCTCCCCCCATCCCCGCTTGTACGGCTGACTTGATGGCGTCTATAGTGGTCATTTCAGTAATTACATTAAGATCCTTAAAAGTATAACCTTGAGCTTCAAGAAATTGTGCCAGCACTTTGTGAGTACCCGACCCCGACTCACGCATAATTAAAGGTTGACTCAGAAATTCCTTTAAAGTTATTTTATCGGTCTGAGCGGGGTGAGATGGGGGAACAATCAGTACCAATTCATCTGAAGTAACATGATGGGTACTGATTCCTGGCATTTCAGGAAGTATTTCTACCACACCAAAATCCACTTGCTCTGCTTTGACTTTACGCAGTATTTCTTCTGCATTGGCAATTTCGAGTCGAATATTTACTTCGGGATATTCTTCTTTAAACAAATAGATTGAACAGGGAAGGGAAACATTGCCAATCGTTGTACTTGCGCCCACGATAATTTGGTTGCTCTCATGCTGCATGGTAATTTCTAATTGCTGTTCCATTTCTTCTTGAAGCGCTAAGATTCGTTGGGCATAGGTATAGAAGACCTGCCCAGCTTTCGTAAGAGAAACGCCTTGTTGTGTCCGTTCAAATAACGGACCCATGTAATACTCTTCTAAATTCTTGATATGTGTACTCACTGCAGGCTGGCTTAGATGCATGACTTTAGCAGCTTTAGAAATGCTTTGGAATTTAGATACAGCAAGAAAAATTTTCAACTGGTAGGTGTCCAAATGCTCACCTTCTCTCATGTGTTTCGTTGTGATTCGCGAAACTTTTTAGCAACAAAGGTGCCTATCTTAATGTTACATCATAATGAAAGAATTATTAAGTATAAAAATTCTTTATACGGATATAAGTACTTACGATGATTTCACTATAGCAATTATTCGGAAATAATGTGAAAATAGTATCATTCTTGAGAGGGAAGAGAAGTCTGGGCTCTTTTTATTGTATGAGGTATTTTTCAAAGGGGATGGAGGGACAACGATGAAGCTTTGGATCGTTACCGGTGGCTGTGGTTTTATCGGGAGTAATTTCATTCGCTATATGATTCAAACCGGAAGTGTTCGCATTGTAAACCTTGATAAGTTAACCTATGCAGGCAATCTCGATTCCCTAGCAGATGTATCGAAGCATCCTAATTATGTTTTTATTAAGGGTGATATTGGAGACCGGGCCTTGGTCACAAGTCTGCTGAAAAAGTATAGACCGGATGGCATAATAAACTTTGCCGCGGAATCCCATGTGGACCGTTCTATTGATCGACCAGATGATTTTATTCATACGAATATATTAGGTACATTTGAACTGCTAGAGGCGATACGCAGCTATTGGAGTGAATTGGATATTAAAGATAACTTTCGTTTTCTGCATGTTTCAACCGATGAGGTTTATGGGTCCTTGGGTAATGAAGGATATTTTACGGAGAATACTCCCTATGCCCCCAATTCCCCCTATTCTGCATCAAAGGCTGCTGCCGATCATTTGGTGAGGGCCTATCACAAAACGTATAATCTGCCCACCTTAACCACGAAATGCTCCAATAATTACGGCCCTTTTCAGTTTCCGGAAAAGCTGATTCCCCTAATCATTCTTAATGCTCTCGATCATAAATTATTACCGATTTATGGTGATGGTCAAAATATCCGAAATTGGCTTTATGTACTCGAACATTGTGAAGCCATAAAAATTGTGATAGAGCGTGGCCAATTGGGTGAAACCTATAACGTTGGCGGAAAACAGGAAAAAAGCAACCTTGAAGTAGTGAATAATGTGTGTGAGCTGTTGGATGAAATGTCTCCACGGGTGGATGGTCGAAGTTATCGACAGCAAATTGCTTTTGTGAAGGATCGACCGGGGCACGATCGGCGTTATGGGATAGATTATTCAAAAATAAAAACTCAGTTAGGCTGGGAATCTCAGGAGACTTTTGAAAGTGGGCTGAGAAAAACAGTGCAGTGGTATTTGGACAACAGGGAGTGGTGTCAGCGCGTCATTGATGGGAGTTATCAGCGGCAAAGGCATGGTCTGACCGTTTAGGACTTTGTTTGTGATTAAAGGAGAGGTGATGGGAGTTGACTAAGGGAATCATATTAGCTGGGGGGAGCGGCAGTCGATTATATCCCCTTACTATAACTGTCAGTAAACACCTTTTGCCCATATACAATAAACCCATGATCTATTACCCGCTCACCACGTTAATGCTGACGGGTATTAGGGAAATCTTGATCATAACGACACCCCAGGATAAGTCGTTGTTTCAAAGAATATTACATGATGGAAGTCAATGGGGGATAAGCATAAGGTATGAAATCCAGTCAAGTCCTGGGGGATTGGCCCAGGCTTTTATCATCGGTCGGGAATTTATTGGGAGAGACAATTGTGTTCTAATATTAGGTGACAATCTCTTCTACGGACATAGACTATCGGAAATTCTTGCTCGCGCCGGTAAACAGGAAAGTGGGGCAACTGTCTTCGCTTATTGGGTAAAAGATCCGGAACGATATGGGGTTGTAGAATTTAATCAGGACGGTCAAGTTACGAGTGTAGAAGAAAAACCCTCAAGACCAAAATCCAATTATGCAATTACCGGACTTTATTTTTATGATAATAAAGTCGTCGATATTGCGGCTAATCTTAAGCCATCTTACAGAGGGGAGCTGGAGATTACAGATGTAAATAAGATTTATTTAAAGAATCAAGAATTAAGTGTGGAAAAGTTAGGACGGGGATTCACCTGGTTGGATACCGGGACTCCTGAATCCTTACTGCAGGCATCGAATTTTATTCAGACCATTGAGGATCGTCAAGGATTGAAGATTGCTTGCCCGGAAGAAGTTGCTTACCGGTTGGGATATATTGATGAAAAGCGGGTGGAAAAATTAGCGGATTTCTTTTCTAATAATAGTTATGGTCAATATCTTTATAACCTTATCTAGATTATGATGCATTAATTATGCATAGTTTGGTTGAAACGGTCTACCGCGTAATAAACAGCTATTTGTAATGTTTTCGGTCATATTGTAGGTTAATCTGTCATATTGTAGGTCTATCTGTCAAATATAGCGATATTGTAGAAATTTTGGGGAAATAATAGGACTTTTTGAATAGAGTTTAAAGAGTAAGTATAGTATACTTCAAGTGCAAGTGTTAATAATCACAATATAAGTTGTTGCAAAAAGCCTCAACAATTGGAGACAAAGAGAGGAGGATTATGGTATGAATGATAGTTCGAAATTATCCCCCAAATCAATTGCCTTCCTAGTTGGACTTTGTGTATTTACAATGGCTATTAGTCTTGGGTGTGTGTTCTTCTTGTAATACGAATATTAAATTAGAAATGTATTATATTTCCTGTTAATTCAAGAAGTCGCTGATAAAGAACGAGGGTCTTTATCCTGCGACTTCTTTTTTATTAATTATGCCACTTTTGCATTATTAAATTGGCTTTGCTTATGAAGTGGGGCAGTTTCGCTATGGCAGTCACTTTGCTCTCATCGCAATCAAACCCAATCATGGTGCTCAGATTTTGTTCCAGCAGGTTCCCCAATCTTTTCCAAGGAACGCTCATACATTTGCGGGTCCTTCAACGGATTAAAAGGCAATTTATACCTTACAGTGTTCTCATCCTCATCAAAAAGGTAATTAAAGCCGTTGTCAAATCCTGTGAGCAAGATACCGCCTTTTTTCAATACTCTATAACATTCCTGCCAAACGGGCTGGATATCTTCGATATAGCAATTAGAAACAGGATGAAAAATTAAATCGAAAGATTCATCGGCAAAAGGCAATGGGTTTGTGATATCACCTCGAACAAGCTCGATGGCATAGTTCTCGCGTTCAGCGACCTCTTTTTCACTTTGCAGCTGCCTCTCCGAATAATCAATGACGGTACATGCTGCCCCCAAGGCTGAAAAGATGGGCATCTGCTGACCGCCTCCTGATGCTAATCCCAGTATTTTCGCATTTTTCATTTCGCTGAACCATTCTTTAGGGACAGGTTTAGTAGGGGTTAACACCACAAACCAATCCTGGTCTTGCGCTTTTACATAGGTTTCGTGGTTTATGGGTTGTCCCCATTTCCAGCCTTCCTCAACCCATTTGTCAAAGACCTTGGAGTTTATTTCGGTGTAGTTTTTATTCATACTGTACCTCTTTCTTGCTTCTAAGCTATGATTGTTTGGCAAAAGTCTTCATAAATATCGCCAATTCTGGCATTTAACGATATAATTAGAGTTCCTGCAGGAATGAAAAGCATTTCTTTTTATATATGGTACAATGTAAGTTGTTGTTTTGATTAAATGACGTGGAGGGAGAGAAGAATTTGTCGTCGAGTAAAGACAATATCATTGATTTTCAGCAATATAAGGAAAAACGTAAAATTCAAAGGACTGTTCCCTCTGCAGAAAAGACCTCCCTTGAAAATGATTTTCAGGGAAAGTTGCGGTTAACTCAAGAGGATGCCGAAATGATCATATACTGTATGCGGCTGGGACGGGAATACTTTATGATTGAGGTAGAGGAGATTCCCGATGAGAGTGGACAACCCCAAAAGGATCTTGAGACCGTAAATCGTCTGCTGGATAGAATTCAGTATGAAGTGCTTAAGCTCCAAACTGAGGAGGGTTACATCGTTAGTTTAAGGTTTTTAGAATTAGCATTTATAGTAGACTGTGTTGAAATGACGAGAAGTGCAGTGGAAAAGGGTATTGATGTATTTCAGTCGGAGCCCGGTGATAAAGAAGATTATAGAAAGTGGTTGGATGAAACCTTTTTCTATCTGTTGGATGTGTATGAAAAATGGCGATTTTATCAGGGTCAATAAAGAATATCATATATAGATGGTTTTAAAGCTCTATGACATCGAGGTCATCAGGGACTAAAAGATTACCTTTAAAATATTGTTTTCCTTCAATTGTATATAATATTTTACGCTTCTCGATATTCTTGTCTTCTGTGTGCCATAGGATGAGATTCTTAACATTGAGTAGGGTAGCCAGTTCGCAGGCATCTTTTACTGTACTGTGATGTTTTTCATAAGGCTTAAAGAGCTCTCGTTCTTCATAAAGACAAAAAGCCTCACATAGGAGCCAATCACTGTTCTCTGCATACTTCTCACATAAGGAATTATAGGGTTCGTCCCCCATAAATGTTAGCTTTTTATTACCGTCTAAGTGAAGTGTAAAACCAAATTGTTTAGCTTTAGTAGAATGAAGATCGAAAAAAGTAAAGGTATGACCTAGCAGATCTGCTTGCTGTCCATCAGCTACAGAAATAATATGAATTCGACGACCAATTAAATCAGCGATCTTCTTGTCCATAGTGATTTCAACCAGGGAATGAAGACCTGAAGCAAGTTCATCATGACAATAAAGGTTGAAATCTCCTTCATACTTTCCGGCAACCATGGTGCTTCCTATCATACGAATTACCCAAACCATACCCAGGAGATGATCTGTATGGCAATGACTTATGAAGGCATGATGTATCTTGTCATAGGGTATGTTAGCTTTTTGTAGTTGGGAGAGAATTCCGTTACCTCCACCGCCATCGACGAGTACATAATTATCTTTATCTACTAATACGAAACAGGTATTATAACATTGAGTCACAACGGCATGCCCGGTTCCGAGAACTATAAGATTCTTCATCAATTTGTACCTCATTTAATTAAGATAATATATAGTTCGGTTTAAAAGAATGTTTTTCCTATAGAAAAGTCGAAAAATACGGGATCAGTAAAAATAGAGTTTAAAAATAGGAAAAAAGACCTAATGATTATAGGAAAAAAGACTCTTGCAAAATAGGATTCATTTGAAATTACAGCAGGAGATTTGGAGTTTTCCGCGAATATTGGAGTATCGAAAAAGCTTATATAAAGGGAGAAAAGTATGGAGTTATCAACACTGATAGGTTTACTTTTGGGTTTTATTGCTGTAGGCGTTGGAATGGTTCTTAAAGGAGCTAGTCTTACCGCGCTTATTAATCCGGCGGCTATTTTGATTATTATCGTTGGTACTATAGCGACCATCTTTATTGGCTTTCCTATGGAGGATATCAAGAGGGTACCGAAGCTCTTTAAGATCTTGTTTGCGAAGCAACAATTGATATCCAAGAAGGAACTTGTCAAGCAGTTTGCCGAATGGACTACGGTAAGTCGCCGGGAAGGTATACTTTCTCTGGAAAACCGCTTAGAAGAGATTGACGATGATTTTCTTAAAAAAGGGATGGCCATGGCTATCGATGGGAATGATGCCGAGTTCATTCGCGATGTTCTCTCCGAGGATATTTCGGCGATGGAGGAAAGGCATCGGGATGGTGCCCTTATTTTTTCCCAAATGGGAACCTATGCACCAACCTTAGGGGTATTGGGCGCTGTGGTGGGGTTGATATCCGCCTTGAGCAACCTAAATGAGGTAGAAGCCCTCGGGCATCTGATTTCAGCTGCTTTCGTCGCCACCTTGCTGGGTATTTTTACAGGATATGTTTTATGGCATCCCATGGCTAATAAACTGAAGCTTTTCTCGAGAAGGGAAGCGGGAGTAAAGAGAATGATGCTTGAGGGGATTTTGTCGATTCAAGCAGGGGACAATGTCAATGCAATACATAATAAACTTTTTGCCTATCTTTCCGCAGTCGAGCGAAGAGAATTAACCGAGGAGATGGGCAATGAAAAAGCATAAAAAAGAGCACCATGAAGAACACATGGATGAAACCTGGTTGGTGCCTTATTCGGATATTTTAACCTTATTACTGGCGCTATTTATCATTCTATTTGCCGCTGGGCAAATCGACCAAAAAAAGTATGAGCGCATTATGGCTGGCTTTAACAGCGCATTTACCGGGGGAACAAGTGTCTTTGAATCTACAAGTGATCTAAGCATTGATATTACGGACGATAATATGGGCAAAAACGACAATCCGGTGACCGCTGAGACGGAGAGCGTTTTGGCTGCGGCTCGCGCACGAGAAGAGCATGACATGAGAGAAATGAAGGAAAAAATAGATCAGTATATTAATGAAAACAATTTGAGCACACAGCTTGAGACACGGATCACTGATGAAATGCTGATGATCAGTATTCGGGATTACGCACTCTTTGATTCAGGATCTGCTTTAGTAAAGACTGAGGCTCAAAAGTTAGCTCATATTATATCAGAGATTTTAAGACAGTATCCTAATTATAATGTAGAAGTGGCAGGGCACACGGACAACCTTCCTATCAACACGGCCGAGTTCCCCACCAATTGGGATTTGAGCTCTCGACGCTCCTTAAACTTCATGAAGTATCTACTGCAATCCAATGGGCTGGATCAATCGAGGTTTAGGTCGATTGGTTATGGGGAGTTCCAACCAATCGCTGCCAATACGACTGAAGAAGGCAGGGCTAAGAATCGCCGTGTTGAGGTCAATATATTAAGGAATTTTGGACAACCTACAAATACCTTTGGCGGTAGGCAGTAAAGGTTGTCCAGATGAATTTGGTTCAACATTTAAGGACTCCAGAAGGGGACTTATAGACTTAAAGATTTTGTCGAAATTAATATTGACACCAACTTAATCAAGTGATAGTATTATATAGCATCGCAGAAACGGAAAACGTTTTGAAGAAGCTTCTAAAGAATGATTCGAAACTTTAGAAAAAAGCAGTTGACAATTAAAAATCAATCTGCTAAACTAAGATTCCGTCACAGAGAGTGGCGAAACAAAATGGTCTTAAATGGTCTTTGAAAACTAAACAACAAGGAACAGCCAATGACTCGTCAAATGAGTAAAAGACAATTTGAGCAATCAAATTTTCTTCATAAATTTTATGGAGAGTTTGATCCTGGCTCAGGACGAACGCTGGCGGCGTGCCTAACACATGCAAGTCGAACGGAGAAACTCAATAAGCTTGCTTAGAGAGTTCTTAGTGGCGGACGGGTGAGTAACGCGTGGATAACCTACCCAATAGACCGGGACAACCCTTGGAAACGAGGGCTAATACCGGATAAGCTTATCCCATGGCATCATGGGATAAGGAAAGATGGCCTCTGAACATGCTATCGTTAATGGATGGATCCGCGTCTGATTAGCTAGTTGGTGGGGTAAAGGCCTACCAAGGCGACGATCAGTAGCCGGCCTGAGAGGGTGAACGGCCACACTGGGACTGAGACACGGCCCAGACTCCTACGGGAGGCAGCAGTGGGGAATCTTCCGCAATGGACGAAAGTCTGACGGAGCAACGCCGCGTGTACGACGAAGGCCTTCGGGTTGTAAAGTACTGTCTTCAGGGACGAACGGCAGGTATGAAAATATTGTACTTGCATGACGGTACCTGAGGAGGAAGCCCCGGCTAACTACGTGCCAGCAGCCGCGGTAATACGTAGGGGGCAAGCGTTGTCCGGAATCATTGGGCGTAAAGGGCGCGTAGGCGGATGATTAAGTCTGGTGTGAAAACCTAGGGCTCAACCCTGGGACTGCATCGGAAACTGGTTATCTTGAGGACAGGAGAGGAAAGTGGAATTCCACGTGTAGCGGTGAAATGCGTAGATATGTGGAGGAACACCAGTGGCGAAGGCGACTTTCTGGACTGTAACTGACGCTGAGGCGCGAAAGCGTGGGGAGCAAACAGGATTAGATACCCTGGTAGTCCACGCCGTAAACGATGAGTGCTAGGTGTAGAGGGTATCGACCCCCTCTGTGCCGCAGTTAACACACTAAGCACTCCGCCTGGGGAGTACGGCCGCAAGGTTGAAACTCAAAGGAATTGACGGGGGCCCGCACAAGCGGTGGAGCATGTGGTTTAATTCGACGCAACGCGAAGAACCTTACCAAGGCTTGACATCCATAGAATCCCGTGGAAACATGGGAGTGCCCTTCGGGGAGCTATGAGACAGGTGGTGCATGGTTGTCGTCAGCTCGTGTCGTGAGATGTTGGGTTAAGTCCCGCAACGAGCGCAACCCCTATGTTTAGTTGCCAGCAAGTAAGGTTGGGCACTCTAGACAGACTGCCGGTGACAAACCGGAGGAAGGTGGGGATGACGTCAAATCATCATGCCCCTTATGTCTTGGGCTACACACGTGCTACAATGGCCAGTACAGACGGAAGCGAAGCCGTGAGGTGGAGCAAATCCGAGAAAGCTGGTCTCAGTTCGGATTGTTCTCTGCAACTCGAGAACATGAAGTCGGAATCGCTAGTAATCGCAGGTCAGCATACTGCGGTGAATACGTTCCCGGGCCTTGTACACACCGCCCGTCACACCACGAAAGTCTGCAACACCCGAAGCCGGTGAGGTAACCCTTTTGGGAGCTAGCCGTCGAAGGTGGGGCCGATGATTGGGGTGAAGTCGTAACAAGGTAGCCGTATCGGAAGGTGCGGCTGGATCACCTCCTTTCTAAGGAGACATGTTCACTCTGGTAGTGAGCATATCCTAAGGTCGATGCTTTGAAGGACGTCACGGAAGCAATGAAGTGAAACGATTCAAAGTTGGAGAAGTCTTAAGAGACTTCTAAAAGCCGAAGAGGCAAAACGGAGCAATCCGTAAAGTATGAGAAATGAAGCTGTTGAAGTTAAAAGCTACCTTGTTGTTTAGTTTTGAGGGACCATAAAGTCTTCTATATGGGGGTATAGCTCAGCTGGTTAGAGCGCACGCCTGATAAGCGTGAGGTCGGTGGTTCGAGTCCACCTAGGCCCACCATAAAAGATTAATATTGTGGGGGTATAGCTCAGCTGGGAGAGCACCTGCCTTGCAAGCAGGGGGTCAGCGGTTCGATCCCGCTTACCTCCACCATAATATATCTGGTTTCTCTAATGTTTATTATGTTCTTTGAAAACTGCACAGAGAAGAAAAAAACTGTAATTAGGATAACATCTAAAACCTAGAAGTGGCGGCAAAAAACGTTTGGTCAAGCTACTAAGGGCGTACGGTGGATGCCTAGGCGCTAAGAGTCGAAGAAGGACGCGGCGAGCGGCGAAACGCCACGGGGAGCAGTAAGCATGCCTTGATCCGTGGATATCCGAATGGGGCAACCCATCCAGAGTCATATCTGGATATCTGTAACTGAATCCATAGGTTGCAGAAGACAACCCGGGGAACTGAAACATCTAAGTACCCGGAGGAAGAGAAAGAATAATCGATTCCCTGAGTAGCGGCGAGCGAAACGGGAACAGCCCAAACCAATCCCTTCGGGGGTTGGGGTTGTAGGACCCTCTATTAAGTCTGTATCTCTAGTCGAAGAGGTCTGGAAAGGCCGAGCAAAGAAGGTAACACTCCTGTAGGCGAAAGAGAGAAAGACTGTGAGGGTATCCTGAGTACCGCGGGACACGTGAAACCCCGTGGGAAGCTGGGAGGACCACCTCCCAAGGCTAAATACTCCTTAGCGACCGATAGCGAACCAGTACCGTGAGGGAAAGGTGAAAAGCACCCCGGGAGGGGAGTGAAAGAGAACCTGAAACCGTACGCTTACAAGCAGTCAAAGCACCATAAAGGTGTGATGGCGTGCCTTTTGTAGAATGAACCGGCGAGTTACGGTATGTAGCAAGGTTAAGACGAGAAGTCGGAGCCGAAGCGAAAGCGAGTCTGAAGAGGGCGATGAGTTACATGCTGTAGACCCGAAACCGTGTGATCTACCCATGGACAGGGTGAAGGTGGGGTAAAACCCACTGGAGGCCCGAACTCACTGTCGTTGAAAAGACAGGGGATGAGCTGTGGGTAGGGGAGAAATTCCAATCGAACACGGAGATAGCTGGTTCTCCCCGAAATAGCTTTAGGGCTAGCCTCAATTAATGATTCTTGGCGGTAAAGCACTGAATAGGCTAGGGGCCTTACCGGGTTACCGAACCTTATCAAACTCAGAATGCCAAGAATTTAGATTGGGAGTCAGACTGTGGGGGATAAGCTTCATAGTCAAAAGGGAAACAGCCCAGACCATCAGCTAAGGTCCCCAAGTATACGCTAAGTGGAAAAGGATGTGGAATTGCATAGACAACCAGGATGTTGGCTCAGAAGCAGCCACCATTTAAAGAGTGCGTAATAGCTCACTGGTCGAGTGGTTCTGCGCCGAAAATGTAACGGGGCTCAAGCGTATCACCGAAGCTATGGCTTGGAACGGAATTATTAAGTCTTTAGAAAAGGAGCACTAAGGGAAGTTGCATGAGGAATTTTGCTTCCAATGAGGAAGACAAAGGCTTGAATGAAAGCAAAATTTCCAAATGTCCTCAAGGGGCTCAAGAAAAGCTAAGGGTTTAATAATTCCGTTCCAGGGGTAGGGGAGCGTTCTATTCGCAGCGAAGTCAGACTGTGAGGTCTGGTGGAGTGAATAGAAGTGAGAATGCCGGTATGAGTATGCGAAAAGGTGAGTGAGAATCTCACCCGCCGAAAACCTAAGGATTCCTGGGGAAGGCTCGTCCGCCCAGGGTAAGTCGGGACCTAAGCCGAGGCGTAAAGCGTAGGCGATGGACAACTGGTTGAGATTCCAGTACCACTGAGAAGCGTTTGAGCGATGGGGTGACACAGAAGGATAGGTTAAGCGTGCCGTTGGTTGAGCACGCCCAAGCCCGTAGGGTGTGAGATAGGCAAATCCGTCTCGCGAATAAACCTAAAAGGTGATGGGGAGCGAAATAAGTAGCGAAGTAACCGACTCCAAGCTGTCAAGAAAAGCCTCTAGCGAGCTTACTTAGTGCCCGTACCGTAAACCGACACAGGTAGGTAAGGAGAGAATCCTAAGGCGCGCGAGAAAACCCTCGTTAAGGAACTCGGCAAAATGACCCCGTAACTTCGGGAGAAGGGGTGCTCTAGAGATAGAGCCGCAGAGAAGAGGTCCAGGCGACTGTTTATCAAAAACACAGGTTCCTGCCAATCTGAAAAGAGAAGTATAGGAGCTGACGCCTGCCCGGTGCTGGAAGGTTAAGAGGAGAGGTTAGCCCGAAAGAGCGAAGCTTTGAATTGAAGCCCCAGTAAACGGCGGCCGTAACTATAACGGTCCTAAGGTAGCGAAATTCCTTGTCAGGTAAGTTCTGACCCGCACGAAAGGCGTAACGATCTGGACACTGTCTCAACGAGGGACTCGGCGAAATTGTAATACCCGTGAAGATGCGGGTTACCTGCGACAGGACAGAAAGACCCCATGGAGCTTTACTGTAGCTTGACATTGGACTTTGGTATGAAATGTACAGGATAGGTGGGAGACTAAGAAGCTAGGGCGCCAGCCTTGGTGGAGTCACAGGTGGGATACCACTCTTTTTGTACTGAAGTTCTAACCTAGGCCCCTGAATCGGGGTTGGGGACCGTGTCAGGTGGGCAGTTTGACTGGGGCGGTCGCCTCCTAAAGAGTAACGGAGGCGCCCAAAGGTTCCCTCAGCGCGGATGGAAATCGCGCGAAGAGTGTAAAGGCACAAGGGAGCTTGACTGCGAGACCAACAAGTCGAGCAGGGACGAAAGTCGGGCTTAGTGATCCGGTGGTACCGAGTGGAAGGGCCATCGCTCAACGGATAAAAGCTACCCTGGGGATAACAGGCTTATCTCCCCCAAGAGTCCATATCGACGGGGAGGTTTGGCACCTCGATGTCGGCTCATCGCATCCTGGGGCTGTAGTAGGTCCCAAGGGTTGGGCTGTTCGCCCATTAAAGCGGTACGTGAGCTGGGTTCAGAACGTCGTGAGACAGTTCGGTCCCTATCCGTCGCAGGCGCAGGAAATTTGAGAGGAACTGACCCTAGTACGAGAGGACCGGGTTGGACGGATCACTGGTGTACCAGTTGTCTCGCCAGAGGCAGTGCTGGGTAGCTATATCCGGATCGGATAAGCGCTGAAAGCATCTAAGCGCGAAGCCGGCCTCAAGATGAGATTTCCCACAGCGTAAGCTGGTAAGACCCCTGAAAGATGATCAGGTAGATAGGCCCGGAGTGGAAGTGCGGCGACGCATGGAGCGGACGGGTACTAATCGGTCGAGGGCTTGACCTAACGAAAGGTCATGGAAAGGTCACCTCACTGAGGGGCTCAAGACTAAGGTGAGGAAAGATGAAAGCTTAATTACAGTGAAGAAAACTCAACTCTGTGTAGTTTTGAGGGAACAGGAAGTTCGCTCAAAGATAACCACATAAAGATCTGGTGACTATACCGGAGGGGTACCACCCGTTCCCATCCCGAACACGGAAGTTAAGACCTTCAGGGCTGATGATACTTGGACCGCAGGGTCCTGGGAAAGTAAGTCGTTGCCAGGTAACGAAGAGACCATCTTATTCAGATGGTCTTTTTGCTTTTCGTTAAAGTATGCTGTTAGCTTTTTTCCTTACGGAAAAACAATAATAAAATCTATCAACCTCTAATTAATCTAAAGACTTAGCCTTTACTTTTATGTTATGAACTTACAATTTAAATCTC
Source organism: Desulfitobacterium dehalogenans ATCC 51507 (assembly GCF_000243155.2). NCBI lineage: Bacteria > Bacillati > Bacillota > Clostridia > Eubacteriales > Desulfitobacteriaceae > Desulfitobacterium > Desulfitobacterium dehalogenans. The sequence continues at coordinate 252,454 of NC_018017.1, forward strand.
TTAATAAAGCGATCTAAATGATCCGATGTCTTAGCTAACTCTTCGGCCATTGCAGCGACTTGCTGAGTAGATTGCATTTGTCCGTCCATTGTGGCGGCTGCTTGCTGGGCCGCGAGTGAGAATTGTGAAGCTATCGAGACAGAATTATTCTGCACCTCAGCTAGATTTTGACTTTGAAGCAGTAGGTGATTGACATCATTAAAGTTTTCTTGAATTTTTTGTCCAGTCGTTTGAATGACTTGATCGAGTGAATGAATTGCATCTCCAGCTTTTTTAATAACTGCTTTACCACTATCTATTTCTTTTAACCCTTTCCCCATGTCTTCAGAGGCGGAACGTACCATATCCTGAACCCCATGTATAAGCTCCATAATTTGATGAGCGGATTCAGCAGAGTCATTAGCTAATTTCCTGATCTCTTCGGCAACGACAGAAAAGCCACGCCCGTGTTCACCAGCTCGCGCAGCTTCTATAGCCGCATTAAGGGCCAAGAGATTCGTTTGATCAGAAATACCATTGATAATGGAAACAATTTCTCCGATCTTAGTGGCCTGTTCTTCAAGGTTTTGGATTGAGGTATTCGCTTGATATGTTGATAAAGAAATGACCTTCATCTCTTGGACAATCTCATCTACGGCCAGTAATCCTTCATGACTGATCTGCCGTGCTGAGTTTGAGGATGACTGAACCTCTTGTGTACTATGGCGAATCCGTTCCGAAGCAGACTTGATCTCCGCAACTTGCTCCGCAGCTTTTCTCATGCCATCGATTTGTTCAACAGATCCGGCGCTGAATTCCTGGAATAGAGCAGCTAAATGTTCGTAATTCTCGGCAAGGGCTTTGGTATGAGTAGCTTGAGTGTTGCTGATTTCATAAGATTTTTTCGAGATAGTATTGATGTCCGTAATAATTGATTTTATGCCATTATTGACCTTATTCACTTCGTAGGATAATGTGGATAGCTCATTCGACGATTTAATTGTTGCAGCATTTGTCAAATTACCCCTGGTGATCGATTTTGTAACTCTGATAGTTTCATTTAGGGTCGAAATAACTTTACTGTGGAGAGAATAGGAATAAAGAGTCCCTAAGGCTAAGGTAAATAAGCTAAGGCTAATAGCCACTGGAGAGCGGGAAATCCATGTCCAGCTTCCTCCTAGAATTAATAGGGGAACTAAACCAAGAGCAAAGGCATAGCTGAGTTTATTTTTTTGTATTGGAATCCCCATTCTTGCTGCGTAACGATGTTCACCATTAACATAAATAGGGCAGATGACATCAAGCAAGATTTCGCCGGTATCACGGTGATAGATTTGTGATATAGCCTTCTTTGTGCCTAAGATTTCCAATTCTCCTTTTGTAACAAAGTTGCCTTCGCGAAAGCGGTTAGAATGGACTAAAGCTTGGCCCTCTAAACTATTGATGACGAGAAATTCATTATTCCCTATATTGGCGTTGATGACCTGACGTAAGGGCTCAATAACCTGTGTCCAGTCTCCATTGGAGGACTGATTTAAAACCTCTTCCATCTCATTTGCAATGTGGGAAATTAGCTGAATGGCTTGATTCCTTTTCCCATTGCCGGTTCTAACCTCACCCTTATGCATATCAAAACCTCCTTTGCTGGCGCTATTTGTAGAATTACTGGATTTAATTCCTTCACTAAATATTCCTTGAAAAGAAAGGAGAAAAAGAGAGTAATGCTATAAGTAAATGTTATATAAAAAACTCTTCGGTTTCATTATCCTTTTGAGATAATAACTGGCAATTACACTTATCACCTGGTATATTATTGAGTTGTGATAAAGTAGCTGAATAGGAAGGTTCTTTGTTTCCTTGAGTATGGATGCATTTAAGCTTTCCAGGAATATCGGAGCATGTGTCTGCAAAACGTCAGAAGCTATAGAGGCTCTTTCGGATATAAGGTAAGCTAGAGATAAAAAAGAAGTTATCTTGATGTAGCAAGAGGGAATAAGCCCGTCTTTGAACATATCGAAGGATGAAAATTATGAAAATCATTATCTCCCCGGCAAAAAAAATGAATATGGATGCGAACTTTCTTCCGCCCCGCAACGCGCCCGTATATCTTGAAAAAGCCGAAAAGCTGAAAGAATACTTGCAAAACCTGACCCACGAGAAGCTCAAAAAGCTGCTCTGTTGCAACGATGAAATTGTGAGTTTGAACTATGAGCGCTATCAAACCATGGATTTGTCCGGGTACACAAGCCCAGCTATTTTAGCTTACGATGGTATTCAGTACAAGTACATGGCACCTCAGGTGTTTGAGGATGACTATTTCGACTATATAGAAAGGCATCTGCGGATTCTATCCGGATTTTATGGTATATTGAAACCTTTCGACGGAGTTGTACCTTACCGATTGGAAATGCAGGCCAAGTTAAAAACGATCTTCTGCCGAAATCTGTATGACTATTGGAAAGACGATATCTACCGGGAATTGACCCGAGAGGAGACCACGATTCTGAATCTTGCTTCGGCTGAATACAGTAAGACGGTTGAGAAATACCTGACTGCCGATATAAAATATATTAAGTGCGTATTCGGTGAGCTGATCGGGGGCGAAGTTATTGAGAAGGGTGTTTATGTAAAGATGGCTCGCGGTGAGATGGTCCGTTTCATAGCTGAAAATGCTATTGAAGATTTGGAGCAAATCAAAGCATTCGATAGGCTTGGATTTCTCTATAGTGATCAGCTGTCGAGTGACAACACTTTTGTATTTGTGAAGGACCATGGGAGCAAAATAAAGAATAAATCAATTTAAGTTGTGAGTGATAGTTGGCAAATCGGATAAGAGGAGAGATTATGATCAATAACCTATTTAATCCTTCCATAAACTTAAGAGGAAATTTAGACCCCAAGAGCTATGCCCATATTGATAATCTGCAGAGACTGTGCCTGGAGCATGATCGGACAACTTTGAAATTAGAACTAGATTATAAGCTGAGTCGATCAGAGGGGAAATCCAGAAATCTGAAAGTAATTAATGAATTTATGTATTATGATGACGACCTCCTCATTGGTTATATAGGCATCAGTGATTTTGGCGGGGAGGCCATTGAAGTTAATGGTATGGTCCACCCGGATTATCGCAAGAAAGGGGTATTTAAAACTTTATTCTCTTTTGTAAAAGATGAATGGAGTAAGAGAAGAACTGCCAGTATGCTATTACTGAGTGATCGCAATTCACTGGCAGGACAGGCATTTATTCAAAGCATTTCCGGCGCACAACATGAGCATACTGAGTACGAGATGTTTTTGCAGAACGATACAAAACAAGAATTGAATTCTTGTGAGGTGGTATTGAGAAAAGCGACCAGCAACGATATCAAAGAAATTGCCAGACAAAATTCCATCTATTTTGATAAAGAGGCCCAAGAAGAGGACGTGCTTATACCTGAGGAAGAAGAGAGAGCTGGCATGATCATCTATATGGCTGAAATCGATAATCGCGCAATAGGAAAGGTTCATTTGGATATTAGCTCTAATGTTGGGGGTATTTACGGTTTAGGAGTGCTTCCGGAGAATCGCCGCAAAGGATACGGAAGAGGTATTCTTGCATCGGCTATCCATGAGCTAAAACAGAGAAACTTTAAAGACATAATGCTTCAAGTCAATGTCAAGAATGAAAATGCTCTTGATCTATATCATTCATGTGGTTTTGAGGTCGCTTCAACCATGGATTATTATGAGTTAAAAAAGTGAACATAAGTTAAAAGACCGAGGTCGATGCCTCGGTCTTCCTGCTTACTCTTCATCGACTTCTATGGGCTTGACACTTAAACCAATTTCATTAAGTTTAGCTTTAACTTCTATGTTAACGGTCATTTTTTCAAATTCTTTCTCCCAGTTTTCTTTAAGCTCCTGATATTCCTGGGGGAACTTGCGGTGGAATTCCAAACCAAATTTAAAGATGTCGACTCCTAAAGTTTGGGCCTTTTCCAGGGCCGCATTGATCTCCTCCCTAATCACTTCGGCTTGCCGATTCTCCAGTCTCTTGAAGTTCTCAGGGGTAGCCATGTTTATTGAAGACATCTGTTCGCCAAGATTGCCGAGCTCTTCGACGTGAACAGTCATGGTTGGCTTGCCATCTATAAAATCCGGCTTTAACTTGCTGGAGGCATTGATGATTTCTAAGGCTACTTTTTTTGATTCATCATCAGGAGATTCCACGACGATAACCCCGCTTTTTACTTTTCCAATAATCCAGAGAAGTCCACGAGTTTCTTTTTCGTTGAACCAGCCAATAAGCTTATCCTCTTTAAATACTGCGGTATCAGAGAGTTTAACAATTTTCTTTTTACTGTCTGGGAGTTCTACCAACTCTAAGCCGGCAACAAAGGGAGCCGTTGTTTCATTCGATAAGGCTTTCATGACATCAAGGAGGGTAGTTTTTGCAGCTTTTGAAGTCAAATCTGTTGCCTCGGCTAAGTTCTCAAGAGCTTTGGCGGGGTCTTTTTCTTGTTCACTATCCGCTTCGATAAATTGTTGAGCCTTTCCCCGGACGACAAAAACAAAGCTAAGTTCCCGAAAGTCAACCCTTCGAATGTACATATCAAGGAGAGGCGTAATTCCTGATTTTGCTGCCTCTTCGCCGATAATTATAATCTTATTGCGACCAAAGAAGGATTTGCGACTAATCCGATCGCGTCCGTTACGAAGAGCTTCAAATAGAGTTCTTCCGGTAGTGGTTACAACCCAAAAGGCTTTTTCCTCTCCGCCACCACTGCTGCTTTTTTGTAAGCTGCTCTTCATGGAGGCCGGTTTAGCCATCTGCAGAGAAACCTGGACCTGACCATCTTCCAATTGATCGATACCCAAAGCGTGAGAGATGGAGAGGGTATTTAATTCTCTCCGATCCCAACAGCCGGGCAGGGTGAGAGTAAGAAAAATACAAAGAAGACAGAAGATTGCTCGAAGTTTCATGAACGATAGTCTCCTTGCTTACGGACTATGGCAGTGAGGAGCAGGAAGAGAGGAATAATAAAGATAAAGGGCATGGTATACCAGGGATAGATTTCAAATGAATTGAATTCCTTAAGTTCAATAATATTCTTGCCTAACATTGTGGACATCGGAATGATGATAGAAACCAGAGGAAGTAAGAGTGGTTTATAAGCTTTCAGCTGGAAAACCTGGCTTATCCCCAGGGCTGTCACATAAAGATAAAGGGATAGTTTTATAAACAATCCTAATATCCAAAAGGCGACATGAATAGATTCCACACGCTCGACAAAATTCCCTAATTGGATGAGCCGCACTGCGTTATAGAAGGGGTAGGTCAGGTTTTTAGCCAAGTCATCCCCGAAAAGTGCAATGACTGTGGTGGTTAGCATAAAGATAAACACCTCCAACAATAAGGGAAATAGAAGGTACACGGTTTTTAGCTTACTTCGGTCATTGAGAAAAGGCAAAATTACTGCCATGGCAATGATCTCAATCATTGTGGACACTAAATAGAGCCCTGAAAAAAACGAGGGGAAAAACCCGCTTTCCAAAAAAGGGGAAAGTTCTTTGGGATCCATATCTTTAATGAGAGATAGGACGACAATCAAAAGAGTAAACATGATGATGGGAGCGATTAGTTCGGAAAGACGTCCTAAGTTCTCGATGCCTTTATAGGCGGCATAAGCGGCTAAAAGAAGCAAAGTGATTCTGAAAAAAAGGGGAGGGGTAAGAACCATCACCACAGTCGTTAGGAACTCTGAGAAATGACTTATGGAAAGGGCACTATTATGAATAAAGAAAAGAATATAGAGGATTCCTATCAGTTTGCCTCCCTTACCGAGGATAGTATCTGTGTATTCAAAAAAAGTCTGGTTGGGGAAGCGCTTGGCTAAAAAATAGAAAGGGAAAGCCGCAAGCAAGTATACCGGGAAAGTCGTTAAACAGCTGAGCCAAATATCCTGATTTCCGGGGGGCATGACAAAAATAGAAAGAAAAGCAATCCAAGTAATGGCTCTGCCGATAAATAGGAGCAGAATCATCTGTTTTGCGCTTATTTTACCGCCTTCCAACATGCCATAAGCCTCCCATCAATGACCTTAGAAGTTAGGATATGAAGAACCGAATGATAGCCTGAATTCCTTTATTGGGATTGGGCAAGTCTGCCCCTATGACCTGGAGAAAAGAAAGAATGAACCCTATAAAGAGAAGAAGAGAGGAGGCGATGAGCTCAGGCCATTGCTTTTTGCGCACAAGTTTCGGCGTTTGAATAAGACCAATAACTATAAAGACAGTAATTATGGCTATGACTTTCATTTTTCTCCCTCACTTTATTCCATTCTTTCGCTGTTCAAAGGTTCCGAGCTGAGACCGATTAGATTAAGTTGCACGGATACATCAAGTTTTACTTCTATTTCAGGAAAGAGTTCGTCCCAATCTTGCTCAAGTTCTGTCCACTCCTGAGGATACTTGCGATGAAACTCTTCTCCGAATTTGAAGATATCGCCCCCCCATTTTTGGGCTTTGACAATGGCAGTCATAATTTCTTCTTCAACGATGGCGGCCGCTCTTTTTTCTAACTCAGCGAAGTTTTCGGGAGATGTCAGATTCACAGATGACATCTGTTCGGTTAGATTTCCTTCTACTTTGACTTTGATAGTCATACGAAGGATACTATCAGTAATTTCAGGTTTTAACCTGGCAATGGATTTAATCACATCAAGGCTTACAGCCTTATCTTCATCCAGAGGAGATTCCACCACAATAGTTGCACTTTTAACCTCGTTCAATACCCAAAGGGCTCCTCGTGCTTCAAAAGGATCAAACCACCCGACGAGCCGGTCCTTTTTAAATACTGCCGTATTGTCCAGAACAATCATATCTGTGAACGTACTGTCTTTGTTTTCTTTATGAATTTTAATACCTGGGAGGATGGGACTGGTGGTTTTGTTTTCCAAAGCAGATAACAAATCGATCAGATAGCGCTTAGGCAGGATTGAGGCAAGAACACTTGTCTCAGCTAAATTTTCAATGGCTTTGCTGGGGTTGGTCTCCTGTTCATGTTCCCCTTTGAGGATATCGACGGCTTTGCCCTTAGCAACAAAAACATAGGTTAGATCACGAACCTCGACATCCCTCATTAAAAAATCAAATAAAGGAACAAGTCCTTTTTTAGCAGTTTCTTCGCTGATGATGATAGCTTTATTATGAGGAAAAAATAAACGCCGGTCAGTTTGTAAGGAAGCATTGCGAACAGCATCAAAAAGTGTTTCCCCTGTGCTTGTGGCAACCCATATACTTTTTTCGCTTCCGCTTTTCAATGCACCGGGTTTGAGGATTTGGGTGGAAAGGCTGATTCGTCCATCCTCCATCATATCGATCCCTATGGCCTGGACAATGGCCAGGGTGCTTAATTCATTCCTATCCCAACACCCAAGCAATAGGTTTACGGGCAGGAGAAAACAAAGGGCTAAGCAAAGGCATTTTTTCATGGGGAGCGGACTCCTTTCTTTCGAATAACAGCAAGAAGGAGAAGAAGGAAGGGCAAGGAATAAACGAATACAATGTTATATAAATGAGATTCCATTGAGGAAGCAAAGGATTGCAATTCCACAAGGCTGGGAGCAACAAGGAGGCTTAAGGAGACGAGGATGGAACCCGTAGGCAGAATAAGAGATTTATAGCTTTTTAAATTAAAAAGCTGACTTAAGCCCAGGATAATAATGTAATATTGTAAAGACATTTTCAGGAAGGCTGCTAAGATCCAAACTGCCAAATGAATGGATTCAATGCGCTCAATAAAATTTCCCACACTGACGAGTCGGATGGTATATAAAAAAGGGAAGGTGCGTGTTGCGGCTCCTGTTCCAAGTATGGCAATGATGGACATTGAAATCATCGTTAAAAAGAAGGCTATGATAAAAAAAGAAGTTAAATAAACGGTTTTAGTTTTGGCAGGTTGGTTTAAATAAGGCAAAAGCATAGCAAATTCTATGACCTCATACGTTCTGCTGACGAGAAAAAGACTTCCCCCCATGACAGGGAGGATCCCTTTTTCAAGAACCGGCTGCAGGAGTTTGAAGTGCATATCTTTTGTTAAGAGTAAGATAATCGTCGTAATAGCAATGAGAATAATGGGTAATAGTAGTTCGCTTAAACGGCCAAGGACTTCAATTCCTTGACGGGCAGCATAGGCACAAGCAAGGAGGAGAGATGAAGAAAAGAAGAGAATCGGCGTTTCAGGCATGGTTACACCGGTAATAAAGAGGTTGAACAGAGCTAAACTCATGGCGGATTGATGGATAAAGTAACCAAGGAGGAGTGCTCCCGCGATTTTTCCTCCTTTTCCGGCAATAGCTGGGATGTATTGGATAATAGTTTGTTGTGGGAACCTCTTGGCAAGGAGGTAGAGGGGGGCTGCCATAATTATCTGGAGGGGAAAGTATAGAATACAAGCAAGCCATGCGTCCTGGGATGGCGACATCTCCTTTAAGACAGGAAAGTAAGTAAGTGCAATAACAATACGACTACAAACCAGTAAGCGAATAAGCTGCTTGGAGGTTATTTGACCTGGTTCCAACATGCTACTTCTTTCCTTTCTGATTATCCGGCGGAGAGGGCATTTGGTTCGGCTTTTGACGATTGGGATTGTTAACGCCAATAGCTCGGGGACGAGTAAGTGTGAACCACTGAGGAGCCCGAATCAGGACATCTTTCAAATCGGAAATTGTGGAGGGGGCCAAGGGTGACATATAAGGGGCTCCTAAGGAGCGAAGAGAAACTTGGTGGGTCAACAGTCCCACAAAGGCCAACATCACCCCATATAATCCTGATACTCCGGCAGCAAGGATGAATAAAAAGCGCGAAAGGGTCCCGACATCGGTTAAGGAGGGGGTGACAAAGGAAGAAATTGCCGTTAACGCGGTGATGACGACCATGGGTGCGCCGACAAGCCCAGCGGAGATGGCGGCATCTCCAATGACGAGGGCTCCAACGATACTTACAGCAGGACCAACGGGGCGGGGTAGCCGAACCCCGGCTTCCCGCAAAATTTCAAAAAGGGTTTGCATAAGAAGGGCCTCGACCATCGTAGGAAAAGGAGTACCTTCCTGGGCTGCCGCGATACTTGCCAGCAGTGCGGGGGGTAAAAATTCCTGATGATAGGTGGTAATGGCTACATAAAGCCCAGGGGCGAAGGTGGCAAAGAAAAACCCCAGCCAACGCAACCAGCGGATGAAGGTGGCGTAATAAGGTCGCGAATAATAATCTTCGCTGTTCTGAAAGCCTTCGACAAATAAATAGGGAACAGTAAGAACAAACGGTGTTCCATCCACTAAAATGGCAACTCGTCCTTCAAGAAGTTTGGCGCTGACAATGTCGGGTTTTTCGGTATTGCCAACGGTGGGAAATAAGGAGAGCGGGGCATCCTCAATAAAGGATTCAATATATCCGGACTCTAAAATGGCATCGGTGTCGATACGTTGAAGACGTTGTTTAACCTCTTCCACCACTTTATCCTTGGCTATGCCCTTGATATAGGCGACACAGACTTCAGTTTGTGTTTCACGACCGATTTTTATGGTGAAGAACTTTAGAGCGGGATTTTTCATCTTCTTTCTTAATAAAGCTATATTGGTCTCCAGGCTTTCCACAAACCCCTCCCGTGGTCCGCGGACAACGGATTCGGTCTTCGGCTCATCCACGGTTCTTTTTTCAGATTTTCTTAGGGAGGCGATCAGGGCTGTTCTTGAGTTATCCATGAAAAGAACGGTATCCCCGGATAATACGGCATCAACGACATCATCAAAGGAATGGGTTGCTTTGACATTGGCTACGGAAAGAGCACGCTCTTTGATTAAGGCCATAGTATCCATATCTTCCAGGTTACGATCCAGGTTCATGAGCGGATTGATGAGGTTCAGGTTGACTGCTCCCAGATCCACAAGCCCGTTAATAAAGATAATAAAGGCGTGAATAGTCGCCTCTGTTCCGACTTCGAATTCGCGGGTCGTGACATCGACAGATTCTTCAAAGGTCTGGTGAAGTCGCTGAAGGTTTTGGGTGATAGACAAGGAAATAGAGTTGAAATCTTGTGGCTCCTCGACTGCATGCAGCTTCTCTATGGGATTGTCTATGGGCTTCGTGTTCTGGTTACTCTCCTGCTGAGACGATGCATTAGGGGCGCTTTTTATCAAAGGCTGCGGTTTTCTGACCCGATCCATTATTTTGCGCATTTTTTTGAGGCTCCATCATCCTGAATTTCACTGTAAGCTTTTGCTCAAAAGATTGTTTTTATACTAACCCCCTGGGAGGGAAAATTTCATTAAAATCACTAAAAAAAACCGTATCCCAAACAACTAAACAGGATAAAGCCCCCCTGGAGCGAAGAGGGGTGCAATTGCTCTTTGCAGCGATGACTCTCTATATCGGTGTCCAATTCATACGTTTTGTAAATTCTTATGCAGATCCCCAGGCAGCCGTATGGGTTCCACGGCCGGCTGGAGTGGAGGCCTTTCTGCCTATCAGTGCTTTGGTAGCTTTAAAATCCTGGCTTGTTTCGGGGATTTTTGATACCATCCACCCTGAGGGATTGGTTATCTTTTTGCTGGCAATGGTTATTTCCCTGGTGCTGAAAAGAAGCTTTTGCTCCTGGATCTGTCCTATTGGCACTTTATCGGAAGGGCTGGCAATGGTGGGAAGAAAGCTCTTCGGCAAAAATTATATCTTTCCCCGGTGGCTGGATTACCCTTTGCGCTCTCTGAAATACGTCCTTCTGTCCTTTTTCATTGTCTTTATTTTTATCTTAATGGATGGGGCTTCAGCTTACGCCTTTTTGCAAATACCTTATAATATGATTTCGGACGTCGTCATGCTGGATTTCTTTAAAAACTTGACTATAGTAGGGATGAGCATCATAGTACTACTCGTTTTGCTTTCGGTAGTGAGCCAAAATTTCTGGTGCCGATATCTCTGTCCTTATGGTGCCCTTATGGGATTGATTGGAGTATTCAGCCCAATGAAGGTTCGTAGGAATGCCAACACTTGTATCTCCTGTGAACGCTGTACAGTGGCGTGCCCCAATCAGCTTAAAGTATCGGAAGCCCAAAGGGTATGGTCGCCTGAATGTTCCGGATGTTTAAATTGTGTGAAGAGCTGTCCGGTTCAAGGAACACTGGAATTAACCACCTCCTCGATATCATCACCATCACCATCATCCCGTTTTAAGTTCCTGATCATAACGCCACAAAGAGGGGCGATAGCAGTCGTGGTGATATGGTTTGTGGCGGTTGCTGCGGCTAAGCTCACAGGGCATTGGGACACCAGTATTCCCCCAGAAATATATAAGGTACTTATTCCTCGAATAGACCAGTTTTAACGACTATTGTATAATTAGAGTAAAGGAAGGCTAAGGATAGCCTTCCTTTTGTGCTAGAAAAAACTATTTTTAAAATTGACAACTGTTCTCAATAAAAATGATTTGCTGTATAATTAACAATATAAATCATAAGGAAGATATTTCTCCGAGGGCAAAGGACTTTAGTCGGGTAAGGAGATCAAACTATGTTCTATAGGCTGATAAAACGGTTCAGTGACTATAATATGCTGCATGATATTATTGATTGCTTAACAGCGTCGCTGGAGGTAAAGGACCATTATACAAGCGGTCATTCCAATCGAGTGTGCGACAGTATTGATGCCATGACCTCCAATCGGGCTTATCGTCAAGCCTTTACCTGGGCGGAGTGCAAAGCGGAGATCATGGCTAACAAAGGCACGCAATTCGATCCCGAAGTAGTGGAAGCCATTACGGATTCACTATGGGACAAGTGGCAGATGGAATATGGCAAAGAAAGAGAAAGAGAGTGCGATCTTGGTCAAGGGGTCCAGAGCGCGATTTAGTCCCAGGTATATTCCCGAAAAATAAACGGGATATTTGTATTTATTGCTGTAAAATTTAAGGAAAATCCTTATAATTAAAGGTATACTTGTGATTGAGAGATCAATATCAAGAATAAACATTTGGAAGGAGTAAAGAATGGATATTAATTATGCAATCAAAGAGGTCATACGCCATCACCGGCAGGCAGTTCAAGAATCGGCTTGGGATTTCATTGATGTGGATACCTTATACACCCTTAGAGATATTGCCATAACTGTTGAGAATGAAAAGTTCCATGTTATGGGGGATTCGGACAAATATTATGTAATGGTTAGAAGATCTTCAATGGATAATGATGTCATTATGTTTGGCAGAGTGGATGGGGGAAATTTAGAGAAAACCTTAGAAAGGGATATCCCCAAAGTAGGACTTGCAATCCTTGCTATCAGACATATCGAGGATGATCAGTATATAGATGATTTACTCTCAACGAGAAAAGAAGAACTGCTGGACCAACTCATTCTGTGCTTTGAGAATGAAAGGTTCACCTTAACCGATGGCACCAGTTTTACTTTACAAGAGCTTAAGCATACCATCGCTTAGCTATTGAGGATAAGTAAGGTCTATAGCTCAAAAGTTTCAGGTTAATAAAAATAAAGGGAGTATCGCTGACTACTTTGCTCAAGTAGTATTGCGATACTCCCTTTTGACATTTTAGGATTTAGGTAAAGACTAGAATTTGAAGATGATCACGAAGATTACCAGAAGTGTAAGCCCTAATCCTAACGAACCACCAATGAGTTTCTTTTCGATAGGCAGGAGATCATACCATTCATCTTCGTAAGCCTTCTTAGCAGCAGGCGCTTGTTGCTCAGTTTTAATTGCCATTTTAATTCCCCCTTACATTATAAGTGATTAAACCGTCGGAGGTGTAATTCCATGGTAGAAGAGCCAGGAGATGAACAGTCCGAACCAGAGGATGAAACCAAAGAGAGCAATACCATAAATTGCCACGATACGTCCCATTCCTTCTGCCCAGAGCTTACGAACGTTAGTGACTAAACCGATGGAGAAGAAACATAATCCAAAGAAGATGGTTCTGAAGGCATTACCTTCATTGACACCCGTATTTAATGCTTTTACGCCCTCAGGATTATTCATACCAACTAAGAACAGGACAAGGAAGGTCAGTACGAAACCAATGATGAATTTGGGAAAACGATCCCAGATATCACTGGCACTGACTTTATTCTTTTGGCCGGAATTGGTAGCAGCATTTTTATCAATGGGGAATACGGACCAGATAATAGCCAGGATGAAGGCCCATACACCAATGAAGATGTCGATGAAGACTTTCGTGGTGGTAGCGACCATCAAGATCCAGCCTTCTTCCCAGTTGATGCCCAGTTCTCTTAAGGCACGACCTCTGATCAAGGAGTCGGTGATAGCACCACTGGCGATAGCACCACCGTCGGATTTAACAGCCAGACCCATCCAAGCACCAGCGACCATAGGATCTTTAAACAGGAAAGCTTGTGCTAACCAAGGTAATAGTAAGAGTTCGAGAGCAACGAACACGATGATAACTGCGGAAAGGATTACAGGAATAACGGGACGGGCACGGATAGCACTACCGGTAGCGATAGCAGCAGAAACACCGCAGATAGAGATACCAGAGGCAAGGGGTGCCGCCCATTCCGGTGTGAATTTGAAGAACTTACGAGCGATAAGGTAAACTACCGGCCAATAGATCAAGTAAGCTTCAACAACAGCGCAGAGCCCCCGGATGATGATTGTTGTAGCCAGACCAAAGGCATCGAGAGTTTTAATAGCAATGGAAGCGCCCAGAACAACGATACCGATTTTAATGAATAATTCAGGTTTTGCGGCTTCTTTTAAAAAGTCGGCTTGTTTGATAAAGAAGTTACCAATAATAAGACCGACTACCATGGCGATGATATAACCCATTTCGCCTAAACCAAGGGACCAGCCGATGCCATAGCTGGCAGTTTTATCGGGTGTAGCTCCAATATAGGCAATGTTACCTAACATGATACAACCCATGGTTACCCAGAAAATGATGGAGAAACCAATGACGTATTTTTTTATATTGGAGCCGACAAATTTAGCGGCCAATGTTGTGATAGCTAAAATAAATAAGAAAGTCACCAATAAGGATGTGAAACCATTGAGACCTGTACCTTTAGATACAGGAGCAAAAGCTTTTGCTGGTTCGATCCATACGCTTGCTTTTGTTACCCATCCTAACAGGTCCATTCCAAAGTAAGGTCCTAAACCTAATCCGAAAATAAATAGCCCTAGCCAGGCTGCCCACCAGTCTTCATTTTGAAGTGCTCTTTTTCTTGCGTAAGTATTTGTGGACAAATTTTCCACCTCCCTGAAATTGTGAGCATTTTCATTTGAAAATGTGCTTTAAAATCAAATGATAGTGCATTATTACTTTCGTAGGGTAATTATTTAGAGGATAATCGGGGCCTAATTCGGGTTTGAAACAATTTAAGTAATATCGTATTAGCGAATTTTACTTAAGTTTCAGTTCCTCCTCCTTTCCTCCTTTGCCAAGGGATTGTGAATGTGAAAGTAATCGAAAGATGTTGTAAATCACCCCCTTAATATTCTTAGTTATTATGTATTCATCCAAGGGATGAAAATCGGCACCAGATGTCTAATAATTCTGATAAATGGAAGGATGAGAGTGCCTGTCATAATATAACTATTAAGGCAAAATAAGCATAGGGAAAACATGCACAATCACATGCGGATTGCGAAAGTGAAAAAAGGTTCTATTTGATTTCATTATAGGACCTATAACCAAATATGTGAAATATGAATTTAAAATGAACGACATAGGGATAACTTATGGAGGAAAATTCACAAAGTTTATTGAGACTATCTATTTAAGTATATTGAGGACAACCTTTTTCCCGGCCTGCAAGCTAAGCAGGCCTTTCGGTCAGTGGTAGGCAAAGGCTGATAACAGGCTAATGCAAAGACCAATAAAACGGATACGGTATGAAGAAGGCGGTGCCAATGGGGATTATGGTATCGATCCCTACTAGGTATCTACAATTCTGATTATCACAATTGCAAAAGCAAATTTTACAAAGACTTTAAACTGACCTAGACTAAAAGTGATAGTATTAACAATCATTACTATAATCAAGGGGGTAGAAGACATTGTTTCTAGTTTTTTATGCGATTCTGGCCATGTTTTTATTTTTAGCTATCTCTGCGTATAAAGCGTATGAGTACACTAAAATGCCAATGCATGGGCGTTTGGATCTCTATCCTGTTCCCAAAGAAAAGGGACATGAGCATGGGGGATCCTATTATGAGCAAGCCGAATGGTGGGCTAAGCCTCATGAAACCTCACTGGCATCCGAGCTCATCGACATGTTGAAGGAGATTCTTTTCATCAAGAAGCTCTTCCAGAACCAAAAATCTCTTTGGTGGCTATCCTATTCCCTTCACCTGGGCATTTATTTCATCATCGCTTGGACAGTAATTCTTGTGGCTGCGGCTGCAACACAGTTGGCGGGCGGAACCGTAGCTGCCGATGGCGGCCTTTGGGGCGCACTCCTTTACTATGTGACACCTTTGGTTGGCTGGGTGGGTTTCTTTTTAGCGTCCTTTGGTGCCATCAGCTTGTTGCTGCGCCGAGTCGTAGACCCGATCCTCAAGAAATACACTACTCCACAGGAATATTTCAATCTATTGCTCTTATTCGTCGTGACCTTAACCGGAATTTTGGTTTGGAGTTCAGATATTACCATGAGCAATGCTCGCTATGCTATGGCTAATGTCCTATCTTTCCAACCCTTGAATGGGGATCCCTTATTGACGATTCACATTATTCTCGCCGGAATTATGCTAATATACATCCCTATGAGCAAGATGAGCCATTATGTGGGTAAATTCTTTAGCTTCCACATGGTTATCTGGGATAATGATCCGAATGTCGCAGGCAGCAAGGTTGAGGAAAAAATAAAACAGGCTGCTCAATATCGCCCTCAGAATAAATGGTCAGCCCCCCATATTGCCGGTGCACCTGCACCTACGGAAAAGTCCCCTAAGTAAGGGTAATGAAATCGAGGAGAGGAGTTTGACATAATGATAAATCATAAAGACCTAAGACCCAGTGATTTAAATCGGCCCGACGAGCAGTTGGTCCAAGTGGAAGAACTTATGCCTTTGCCGCGTCCTTACGATAAGCCCGGCATGGAACCCGATTTCATGGAAGTAAAACCGGCATGGCGTGAAAAATACTGTACTTCCTTGGATGGCTTCGTTGGTATTGATACCTTAACCCGCCCCAAATCCAAAGAAGAAGAAGAGGAGTTTGTCCGTAAGTTTTTGAGCGGTTTAGAGAAGCTTTTCACCGACGCCAACAATGGTATGAGACAACCCTTGATGCTTTCCTTTGAGTATTGTGCTAAATGTGATACCTGCTCCAATGCCTGCCACATTTATGAAGGGTCCGGTAACAATGAACTTTATCGGCCCATTTTCCGGGTAGAAGCTCTGCGCAAAATCTATAAAAAGTATTTTACCACCAGCGGCAAGCTCTTAGGCGGCCTTGTAGGTGCCGACCTCGAGGCAACTTGGGAAAGTATTGCACGTCTCGGCGAATCCGCCTATCGATGTAATCTTTGCCGTCGCTGTGCCCAAACCTGTCCTCTGGGGTTAGATAATGGCATCATGGCCAAAGAAATTCGCAAGATTTTCAGCATGGAGATGGGGATTGCCCCCAGCCCGATTCACAAAAAAGGAACGGAGAACCAGCTTAAGACAGGCTCCTCCACCGGACTTACCAAGCCTGCTTTCTTGGATATCGTTGAATTCTTAGAAGAGGAAATCGAAGAAAAGTTTGGCTTGAAAATCAAATTCCCCATTGATAAAAAAGGTGCCGATATTCTCTTGATGCATAATGCGGGAGAATACCGAGCATGGCCGGAAAACCCCATCGCCTTTGCCATTCTCTTTGAAGCCGCGGGGATCGACTGGACTATCAGCAGTGAAATGATGGGCTATGACAGCGTAAACTATGGAATTTGGTATGATGATGCCCAAGCTAAAAAGATTGCCCTGGCACAAATGAAAGTGGCCAAGGATCTGGGAGTACGGCGGGTTGTCCAAGGTGAATGCGGACATGCTCATAAAGCAGCAGCCGTGTCGGCGGATAGAATGGCACCCGGATCGGATAAGGTGCCTGTGGAAAGTTTCTTCCCCTTACTGCGGGATATCGTCAAATCCGGCGCCATCAAATTTGACCCCAGCCGGAACAATTTCCCGGTGACCCTTCATGACCCTTGCAACGTGGTAAGACAAATGGGGATTGTTATGCCGCAACGCGAAGTCTTACATCAGCTCGCCCCCCAGTTCCGTGAAATGACCCCCCATGGGGTAGATAACTACTGTTGTGGTGGGGGCAGCGGTTTTGCGATCATGCATAGTCAAAATTTCGGAGACTTCCTTAAAAAGATCAGTGCCCGCAAAAAATTCGCCCAGATCCTTAACGCTTTTCAGGATACTATCGAAGATCCCCATACCGTCAAATACATCTGTGCTCCCTGCTCCAACTGTAAAGGAACCATGCGGGATATCCTGGAGTACTACGAAGCAACTGAGAAATTTAATGTTCAATACGGCGGCCTGATCGAATTAGTCGTCAATGCTATGGCTGATCTGAAGACTCCTTTCTTTGAGTTCCTGGAAGAGTAGGTACTAATGCTGCGGGGTGGTATCGGGAGAGTGTTGCTCGGGTCGTGTAGCTTTGCGCACAACACTCACTCCATAGCTCCAGGGCTGGCCAACTCGCTTTCTTAACAGCGCAGCCAAACCCTGCTGCTTTCTGCATGTGAACCGTGGCTGCGCTATGTTAAGAAATCCTCGTTGACCCGGCCGCCCCTCCGCTAAAAGCCGTTCGCTTTTGTGCGCAAAGCTACACTTGCGGGTCTTTCTCAAGCCCGAAAGACAGCTCAAGGATTTTGCTTTAAGGCAGAGAACGGATTTAAGCGAGC
The DNA here is from genome assembly GCF_000243155.2 of Desulfitobacterium dehalogenans ATCC 51507. NCBI lineage: Bacteria > Bacillati > Bacillota > Clostridia > Eubacteriales > Desulfitobacteriaceae > Desulfitobacterium > Desulfitobacterium dehalogenans. The sequence goes on from NC_018017.1 coordinate 270,337, forward strand.
GGATAAGCAATCTTCGCGAAAAGACTGCAGCGGAGTCGGGTTGGAAACAGGACGTTTCCAACCGGCTATGAGGCAGGAGCCGATTTAGCCGGGAACCCGGCGCAGCGGAGGTCTTGAGCGATTAGATTGCTCCGCGCAGCTTATAGAGTGAACGCCGAAAGCAAAATCCTGGAGACCTAGCTTTCCGGGCCTTATTTGAAAGTAGGCCGTACCCGCTCCGCAGCGGGGTAAGAATATGAGGTGGTAAAGTGAAAGTTATGATTATTGGCGGGGTTGCTACCGGCCCTAAGGTAGCGGCACGCTTACGACGCCTTTCTATAGACGCCGAAATAACCGTGATTGAAAAGGGGAACATCATCTCCTATGGCTCTTGCGGGTTGCCCTTGTTTTTGGGCAACCTGGTCCCCAAAATAGAAGACCTTATGAAGACCTCCGCGGGGCTGATTCGAGACACCCAGTATTTTGAGGATACCAAGGGCATCAACGTATTAACTCAAACCGAGGCCCTTGCCATCGATCGTCAACAGAAAAAAGTCAAGGTCCGGAACCTTGCCACAGGCGAGGAAAGTGATCTGGACTATGACTATTTGGTTCTGGCCACAGGGGCTAAAGAAGTAGTCCCGCCCATTCCTGGAATCCAGCACCAGAATGTCTATACCGTACATCATTTGGATGATGCGGTGAACATTAAAGCCTTGATTAAAGAAAAGAAGATCCAACATGCCACCATCATCGGTGCAGGCTTAATTGGCATTGAAGTGGCCGACGCCATTGCCGGACCGCGCTTAAAAGTCACTCTGTGCGAAAGTCAAGGCAGTGTCGTTCCCAAACTTCTTGACCCGGATATGGCCCTTCTCGTCGAACACAAGATGCGCAGCCGGGGGATTGATCTAAGACTGAATTGCCCCGTCAAAGCGTTGACCGGAGATGAGGACGGGAAGGTCAATGGAGTTACCTTAGAGAACGAATCCATCGAGACCGGGTTGGTCATTGTGGCGGTAGGAGTGCGACCGGAGGTTACTCTGGCCCGACAAGCCGGTCTGACCCTTGGCATAACGGGTGCCATCCAAGTGAACCAAACTATGCAGACCGACGATCCCTGCATCTATGCCGGTGGCGACTGTGCCGAGCAGGTCAATATGTTATCGGGCCACCGAGTCTTTGTTCCCTTGGCATCGACTGCCAACAAGCAGGGACGGGTTATCGCCGACAATATTGCCGGAAGGGCTTCAGAGTTCCCAGCCATTTGCGCTACTTCGGTCTTTCAGGCCTTCGAGCTCAATGTAGGAAGGACAGGACTGGGAGAGTCAGAGGCCAGGGAGCTGGGCTATGATGTGATGACAAGCCTAAGTACCGGTCTTGACGCGGTTCATTACTATCCCGTTCATGGCGCGGTGACCATCAAGCTCATCGCCGAAAGAGCCAGCGGACGGCTGCTGGGGGCTCAGGTCTGCGGTACGGGAGAAGCTATTAAACGATTGGATGTCCTTATAACCATCTTAAAATTCAATGGAACGGTTAAGGATATCAGTAATTTGGATTTGAGTTATGCCCCGCCTTTCGCTACGGCCATTGATGTCTTGATTCATGCGGCAAATACTTTGGAGAACAAGCAACTTGGGGTTGTGGATACCGTGAATCCCTTTGAACTGCTTGAACGCTTGAAAAAAGACGAATCCATCATCTTTGTGGATGTGCGCGAGGGAGATGAGACCAAGGCCAACCCTGTGGAAGGTTCCCATATCATAGTAATACCTTTAGGGGAACTAAGGAAACGATATGCTGAAATACCCCAGGGCAGCCCAGTGGTCACGTTCTGTGAGCTGGGTATTCGCGGATACGATGCAGCCTGCTTCCTCAAAGGAGTGGGGTTCCAGGATGTCAGTTTTCTAGAAGGGGGGATGTCTACCTGGGGGGCCTTGCAGCCTGCCCTGAATATATAATTGCTAAATAATACACAATGAGTATTTTGTATCGCACGATTGGAATTCTCTATTTTACACAAAGCTTGAATCGTAGTTAAATGGACTTAGAAAGTGTAAGTTCACACAAGGATTAGATAGATAGGTGGTGAAGGAAGATGTTCATCATAACCATTGATCCCGATTCATGTTCCGGCTGCGATGCCTGTGCAGATTCTTGCCCGGCACATCTATTGAAATTCAACGGGGAAATCACCGAAGTTGTCGGCGATGAAACCGAATGTATGGGTTGTGAAAGTTGCGTAGCTGTTTGCCCAACTGGGGCTGCATCCATTATGGAGATGTAGAAATATACAAAAAGAATTCTTGAATTGGAGGTAAGGTCATGGCTGAAAAGAGAACGCCACAACTGGATGAGTTAGAAAAAGGACAATGGCCCAGCTTTGTGACGGAAATCAAAAAGGCTGCCGTGAAAAACGAAGCCTCGAAGGAACTCCTTCATCTCTTAGAGAGATCCTATGAGGAAAAGAGAGGGCATTGGAAACACGGCGGTATCGTTGGAGTTAAAGGTTATGGTGGTGGAGTAATCGGTCGTTACACTGATTTGCCAGAAGAGTACCCGAACCTTGCTGCATTCCACACGGTACGTATTAATTCCCCAAGCGGTTGGTTCTACAACACCAAATCCCTTCGCACAATCTGCGATATCTGGGAAAAACGCGGAAGCGGACTCATGAACTTCCACGGAGCTACTGGAGATGCTATCTTACTTGGGACAACCACTGACCAACTTCAACCCATTTTTGATGATTTGAGTGAGGAAGGTTTCGACTTGGGTGGTTCCGGTTCTGACTTAAGATCTCCCAGCTGCTGCGTTGGACCAGGACGTTGTGAACATGCTTGCTACGACACCTTGGAAGCTTGCTATAACATCACCAACCAGTACCAGGATGAATTGCATCGCCCCATGTGGCCCTATAAATTCAAGATTAAATTCTCCGGCTGTGCTAACGACTGCACCGCATCTATCGCTCGTTCTGACTGCGCCGTCATCGGAACTTGGAGAGATACCCTTACCATCGATCAAGAAGCGGTCAAAGCTTATGTGGCCGAAGGTCTGAATATCCAAGCTGTAGTATGTGACCGTTGCCCAACAAAAGCTATGAAATTCAATGCTGAGACTCAAGAATTAAGCGTTATTGCTGAAGAGTGCACCCGCTGCATGCATTGCATTAATAGGATGCCCAAAGCCATCGCTCCCGGAAAAGAAAGAGGAGCAACCATCCTTCTGGGTGGAAAATCTACCATCGTTCAATCCGCTTTCATGGGTTGGGTTATCGTACCCTTCATGAAGATGGAAGCAGAAAGTGATTTCCAAGAGTTCAAAGATATGATCGAGCGTATCTGGGAATGGTGGGATGAAAACGGTAAAACTCGTGAGAGAATCGGGGAAACCATCTACCGTCTGGGTATGACCAATTTCCTCACTTCAGTTGGTCTGCCTGCCGTACCACAAATGGTTTACCGTCCACGTGCTAACCCCTATGTCTTCTGGCCAGAAGATGAAATAAAGAAGTAAGAGGTGGTTAATAATGGCAATTTTAGATCAGGGGCCACTAAATTATAAAGAACAGCTGCCGCCCATCATTAAAGAGAATTACGGGAAATGGCGTTACCATGAAAATCCGAAACCAGGCGTTTTGAAACACGTTTCAGAATCCGGTGCAGAATTATACAGCATCCGTGTTGGTTCTCCCCGCCTTGTGTCCCTGGATTTCATTCGAGAAATTTGTGAACTGGCTGATGAATATTGTGATGGCTACCTTCGTTTCACTGCCCGTCACAATGTGGAGTTCTTAGTATCTGATGCGGCTAAAGTTGAACCTTTGATCGCAGCTCTTGGCGCAAAAGGTCTTCCCGTAGGCGGAACAGGCGCATCCATCAGCAACATCGTTCATACTCAAGGTTGGGTCCACTGCCATACGCCTGCTACCGACGCCTCCGGTGTGGTTAAAGCAGTTATGGATGATCTCTATGAGTACTTTGTTTCCATGAAATTGCCTGCTCAAATGAAAATGAGCTTAGCTTGCTGTCTGAACATGTGCGGCGCTGCCCACTGCAGTGACATAGCAATCGTTGGTGTTCACAGAACACCACCTCGCATCGACCATGATAAGATCCGCAAGGGAACTGAAATTCCCAGCCTAGTGGCCAGCTGCCCAACAGGCGCCATCCGTCCCAATCCCAAGGAAAAGAGTGTCGTAGTTAACGACGCAAAATGTATGTACTGCGGCAACTGCTACACCATGGCACCCGGTATGGAGATTATCGACCCAGAAAACGATGGAATCGCCATCTTAGTTGGTGGTAAGGTAGCTAATGCCCGGACTAACCCCATGTTCTCCCGGATGGTTATCCCCTTCCTGCCTAACAACCCGCCTCGCTGGCCGGAAGTCACCGAAGCCGTTCGCAACATCGTTGAGACATGGGCGGCTCATGCTCATAAAGGTGAGAAAATGGGTGAATGGATCGAGAGAATTGGTTGGGAAAGATTCTTTACCTTAACCGGTATCGAATTCACCGACAAGCTCATCGACGACTTCATCTTCTCCAGAGAAACCTTCCGTACATCTGCAGCGTTCAAATATTAAGCGTTCCCATTAAACTTTCAATACATTTAGGGGGGAAATGGATATGCAAAAAGGAGCTGCCGACCCCGTTATTAAGGAAAAGGTCTTAGCTTTTCTGGACACCGTTGAGAAGGCAAAAAGCAAGGAAATTGCTGCTCAAATCGGAGAAAAGAAATCCGATGTGGATTTAGCAGTCAAGGAACTTGCTATGGAGGACAAAGTGGAGTATCTCTATATCACCACGACCTTCATCGCCCTCAAAGGCAAAGTCAAAGAACCAACCTAAGCCTTCCGAAACAACACTACTCAGATGGAACTCGTTGCAGGAGGTACTCCTCCTGCAACGAGAAAACTCCTTTCACAATAAATATCAAGGAGTTGGCTTATATGGATAAGGCCTTAAGAAATCTCCTCACGGAAAAAAAATCCCTCATCATTGAGAAATGGTGTCGGGAAATCATCAATACCTATCCCAAAGACACAGCCCAATTTCTAAGAGAAAAACGTGATGAGTTTGCAAATCCTATAGGAAACACCATCAACCAGGGTATTGAGCAAACCTTTACAGCCTTAGTCCAAGAAAATAAAGAAGATGAAGTGCATTTATTTTTAAAGGATATGATTAAGGTGAGGGCGGTACAGAGTTTTACTGCTTCCCAGGCTGTGAGTTTTGTGTTCCCCTTAAAAAGGATAATTCGAGAAGAACTGGGCAAGGTGGCTGAAGAAGAGCGTATGGCCAAGGCTCTTCTGGAGTTTGAAACTCAAATTGACCAGTTAGCACTTGCTTCTTTTGATATATATTCAGAATGTCGCGATAAGCTAGCGGATCTCAAGACGATGGAATTAAGAAATATGACCTACCGGCTATTGCAACAAGCGGACTTAGTAACACCCCGTTCTGATACGGAACCTGAGGAACCAAATTCTGAACCAGAACCCTTTCTGGTCAATACCAAGAGAAAAGAGGTTGTAACGTGAAAGCCTTATTTTCTTTAATCGCTGTATTAATATTGATGCTTATTCCTCTGGCAGGAGTAGGGCTGGCCAATTTACAGGGTCTATTTGGCATTATTCTTCCCTATGCAGCCATCATCCTATTCTTAGGGGGATTCATCTATCGGGTCATCGGTTGGGCCCGTACCCCTGTGCCTTTCCGAATCCCAACCACTGTAGGTCAAGGCAAGTCCTTTGACTGGGTTAAGCAAAATAAGATTGAGAACCCCACCTCCAACATCGGAGTCATCCTCAGAATGGCTATGGAAGTTTTTCTCTTCCGGTCCTTATTCCGAAATTCCAAGACCGAGCTGAGGAATGGGGAGAATGGCCCCCAATTGGCCCATGGCTCCAATAAATGGCTCTGGCTCTTTGGCCTTATGTTTCACTGGTCCTTATTAATCATCCTCATTCGTCACTTAAGATTGTTTTTGGAGCCGGTTCCGGCGGTTATCAGTTCCTTGGATAGTCTGGACAGTTTCTTCCAGATTGGCTTACCTGCTCTCTATATTACCGACATTCTTATTGTCGCCGCATTGACCTTTCTCTTCCTGCGGAGAGTTGTGGTTCCTCAAGTGAAAACCATCTCTCTGGCCGCTGATTACTTCCCCCTCTTCCTTCTCATGGGAATCGCAGCAACAGGAATGCTCATGCGTTATATATTCAGAGTGGATATCGCCGGCATCAAGGAATTTGCCGTTGGGTTACTCACTTTCACCCCTCATATCCCTGAAGGAATCGGCACCATTTTTTATGTTCATCTGTTCTTTGTAAGCTGCTTATTTGCCTATTTCCCCTTAAGCAAGCTGATGCATATGGGGGGGATCTTCATGAACCCTACCCGGAACATGAAGTGCAACAACCGTATGGAAAGACATATCAACCCTTGGAACTATCCCGTTGAAGTCCATACTTATGAAGAGTATGAGGACGATTTCAGAACGAAAATGATGAAGGCGGGTATCCCGGTGGAGAAGGAGTGAAATTAAACAATGGCAAAATATAAACTCCCTAAGTCGGAAGAACTGTCCAAGATAGATTATAAGCCCGGCTCCACGGACTGGATGGATACCCCTGTCACGACCCCCTTCGAACCGGGTACCTTCTGCTGGGGCGCCAAGGGCAGAAACCTGGAAACAGTAGGGTTTCCCAACGCCCGGGATTGGTCTCCTGTAGATGAAGACTGGCAGTTGCCGGAGAACTGGAAATCCACAGTCATCGAAGGAATCGGTGAGCGGCTGACCAAGTATCGTTCCTTTAAAATCATGATGGACATCTGTGTCCGTTGCGGAGCTTGTGCCGACAAATGTCATTTCTACATCGGGTCCGGGGATCCCAAGAACATGCCGGTTCTCAGAGCTGAGCTCTTGCGTTCCGTTTATAGAAGATATTTTACCCCCTCCGGAAAATTTCTGGGACGTCTGGCCGGTGCCAGAGACCTTACTCCAGAGGTTATTAAAGAATGGTGGTATTATTTCTATCAGTGTACAGAATGCCGCCGCTGTTCCGTCTTCTGTCCTTACGGCATCGATCAGGCGGAGATCACCATCATCGGCCGGGAATTGCTGAACCTTTTAGGGCTGAATATTGACTGGATCGCCGGACCTGTGGCCAACTGTTATATGAAGGGTAACCACTTGGGCCTGGAGCCCCATGCCATCACCGGAAACATAGAAATGATGTGTGATGATATCGAAGACATCACCGGAATTCGTGTAGAACCGACCTTCAACCGCAAGGGTGCAGAGATTCTCTTCGTCACTCCCTCCGGAGACTTAATGGGGGATCCGGGAATCTACACCTGCATGGGCTATCTTATGCTCTTCCATGAATTGGGTCTGGACTACACCTGGAGCACCTATGCTTCTGAAGGAGGAAACTTCGGCTTCTTTACCTCCAACGAAATGGCCAAACGCTTAAATTCCAAGATCTATGCAGAAGCCAAACGACTTGGGGTCAAGTATATCATTGGCGGCGAGTGCGGTCATATGTGGCGGGTCGTCAATCAGTATATGGGTACTTGGAACGAACCGGCTGATTTCCTGGAAGTTCCGGTATCACCCATCACAGGAACCCGCTTTGATAACGCGGCTTCCACCAAAATGATTCATATTGCGGAATTTACGGCAGATCTGATCAAGCACGGTAAATTGAAACTGGACCCAAGCCGCAACGACCATCTTAAGGTCACCTATCACGACTCCTGTAATACTTCCCGTGGTATGGGACTCTTGGATGAACCCCGCTATATTATCCAAAATGTCTGCAATAATTTCTATGAAATGCCGGAAAGCACCATCCGTGAAAAAACCTTCTGCTGTGGCAGCGGTTCCGGACTCAATGCTTCCGAGAATATGGAAGAGCGTATGAGAGGCGGCTTCCCCAGAGCTAATGCTGTAAAATATGTTCAAGACAAATATGGTGTCAATATGTTAGCCAATATCTGCGCTGTGGACAGAGCTGCTTTCCCGGCCCTCATGGACTACTGGACCCCCGGAGTGGGTGTCACCGGAGTGCATGAACTAGTGGCCAATGCCCTGGTCATGACGGGTGAAAAGGAAAGAACCACAGACCTGCGCGGCGAGGATTTACCCGAAAAGGGGGTAACATCAGATGAATAAGGGAGGAAAAACAATCGGCGGTCTTTTGATCTTTGCGGTAATCGCCATCATGCCCTTCCTTTACAATATGGGTAAGGCGGATGCCAAGCCACAGATCAACACGGATACCCCGGTGATACGTGAATTAGGGGCAACCCAGTGCATCGAAAGCACGGCATTCATGAGAGAAAACCATATGCAGCTCTTGTTGGAATGGCGGGATGCTGTAGTTCGCGAAGGGAAAACGACCTACACCAACAGTCAAGGAGAACAATTTGAAATGAGTCTCCAGAACACCTGCCTGAACTGTCATAACGATACGCCTGAAACGGTTTACTACACAGCCGAAACAGCCAGCCTGGGTGATAACCAGTTCTGCTACTCCTGCCACAATTATGCGGCAGTGGAGCCTGATTGTTGGGCATGCCATACCGGGCCAAGGGAGGCAGAGAAATGAGCATCAATCGAAGAGATTTTTTGAAGAAAGCCGGAGTTATCGCTGCCCTGGGGTTAGGCGGAGCTGTTACCCTGGATGCCTTTGAACTCTTGGAACCTCTTAAAGCAGCAGATTTTACAAGTGAAAATAAATTAGCTGCTCAGCGCTGGGCCATGGTTATCGATATGAGCAAACTCACTCAGGGGGATATCGACGAAATCATCAAAGGCTGTCACGAGCTTCATAATGTCCCGGATATGGGGAATCCCAAGGATGAAATCAAGTGGATCTGGACGGATACCTATGAACATGTCTTCCCTGGTGACGAAAACCATTATCTGGACGAAAAGACAAAGACGATGCCTTTCCTGACTCTTTGCAATCACTGTAACTATCCCCCTTGTGTCCGCGTCTGTCCTACTCAGGCTACCTTCAGACGAGAAGATGGGGTAGTGGGAATGGATATGCACCGCTGTATCGGCTGCCGCTTCTGTATGGCCGCCTGTCCCTACGGAGCACGCAGTTTTAACTACTGGGATCCCAAACCTCATATTGCGAAGATCAATCCGGAATATCCACACAGAACAAAAGGCGTCGTAGAAAAATGCAATTTCTGCATGGATCGCCTGGATCAAGGACTTGAACCTGTCTGTGTGGAGAAATCCAAAGGAGCACTTGTCTTTGGCGATTTGGAAGACCCACATTCTGAAGTGAGAAAACTATTAAGCACCCATTATTCCATTCGCCGTAAGCCGGAATTGGGCTCACAGCCCAGTGTCTACTATCTGATCGGGGGTGAGGAGCGTGCTTGAGAAATCCTTATCCGGCAGTAAAAGATATTGGCTATGGGTCGGCTTCTTGCTGGCAGTTATCCTTGTAGGGTTTTTAGCTTACCTGAGGCAATATAACGAGGGCCTGGGAGTCACCGGCATGAGCAGAGATGTCAGCTGGGGCCTTTACATTTCCCAATTTACCTTCTTAGTAGGAGTCGCCGCCTCTGCAGTTATGGTTGCCATTCCCTATTACCTTCATAATTACAAGAAGTTTGGCAAAATCGTGATTCTCGGAGAATTCTTAGCCGTACCTTCCGTCATCATGTGTATCCTGTTCATCTTCGTGGATGTGGGACGTCCCGACAGAATTCTGAACGTTTTGCTGCATCCCACACCCCATTCCGTTATGTTCTGGGATATGTGTGTATTATGCGGATATCTGCTCCTCAACCTCGTGATTGGCTGGACTGCTTTAGGATCAGAACGCAAAGGATTCCCACCTCCGGCTTGGGTTAAGCCTCTGATTTATCTTTCTATTCCCTGGGCGGTCAGCATTCACACCGTAACAGCTTTCCTCTACTCCGGGATGCCGGGAAGACATCTTTGGCTTACGGCCATCATGGCAGCCCGCTTCTTAGCCTCAGCTTTTGCAGCTGGACCTGCCTTGTTGATTCTTCTCTGCATGATCGTCCGCAAGGTAAGCACATTCGACCCAGGAAAGGAAGCCATTCAATCCTTAGCTAAAATTGTCACTTATGCTATGATTGCCAATGTATTCTTCTATATCCTGGAGTTCTTCACCGCATTTTACAGTAATATTCCCGGACACATGCATCCTTTGCAATACCTCTTCGCAGGTCTGCATGGATATGGTCAATTGGTACCCTTTATGTGGGTTGCTGTCGTTCTTGCCTTTGTGGGGATCTTCTTACTGGTTGTCCCTAAATTCCGGCGAAACGAAAAAATCTTACCTTTCGCTCTTCTCTCTGTCTTCATAGCGGCTTGGATCGATAAAGGGTTAGGTTTGGTCTTAGGCGGATTTGTTCCTACCCCATTGGAACATGTGGTGGAATACACCCCGACGGCCACGGAACTGGCGATTACCTTTATGATCTATGCCATCGGTGCCCTGCTCATCACGATCCTCTACAAAGTCGTCATTGGTGTCAGAGAAGAGATATAAAAGTTTTCTCAAGAAAACTCAAAATAAAGAAACAAGGAGGAATTTTAAAATGGCTGAATTAGTAGTAAATGGAGTGTCCTACGAACTCGACGAAGACGGCTTCTTAGAAGATGCTTCCGAATGGAATGAGGACGTAGCGAGAGCTTTAGCTCCTAACGAAGATGTAGAAGAACTTACCGAAGAGCATTGGAGGGTGATCAATTACCTCCGTGACTACTTTGACCAATATGGGGTAGCTCCCATGGTCCGTAAACTTCTCAAAGATACCGGCTACGATCAAAAAACCATCTACAATCTGTTCCCAACAGGCCCTGGAAAAGGCGCCTGTAAAATCGCCGGACTTCCCAAACCAACCGGTTGCGTATAATCTAAACTAAGACTTTGCCCCGGATAGTTCGGGCTCCGGTAAGAGAGAAAGGATGAGAGCAATGACCATTAATAATGAAAATCCACAAATGAATACTCTCAGTATCCCTCGCTTGGTTATCGGGGCCCCTCAGGGGCGAAGCGGAAAGACAACCTTTACCCTTGGACTCCTGCGTGCTTTAAGCCGACAAGGCATTCCTGTTCAACCCTACAAAAAAGGTCCGGATTACATTGATACCAGTTGGCATACTGCCGCCGCCGGAAGAGTATCCCGCAACCTGGACTCCTTCATGATGAATCAGGATGATATCTGCCGATCCCTGGCGCAGCACTCTCAGGATTGTCAATTCAGTCTTATTGAGGGTGCTATGGGTCTTTTCGACGGCTTAGATATTAATGGCAGCGCTTCCACAGCTGAGATAGCTAAAGTAACGTCATCTCCTGTCCTGCTTGTTCTTGATGCAACCCGGATTACCCGCAGTTTAGGAGCTATTGTCATGGGATGCCAACACTTTGATCCCAATATTAATATTGTAGGCGTGGTGTTGAATAAAATAGCCCGTGCCCGGCATGAGAAGCTGGCCAGGGAAACCATCGAACAATACTGCCGGATTCCAGTAGTCGGGGCGATCCCTAAAGATTCGCGGATTCTGATTCCTGATCGTCATCTGGGACTAGTCACCAATGGAGAATGGTCTGAGACCGATACCTTTCTGGATAATCTTGCTGATGTAGTTAGTGAAAGCGTAGACATAGCCAAAATTATGGAACTGGCACGGACTGCTGCCCCTCTTTCTTTCTCAACTCCAAATTTTTCTGTATCTCAGGGATATTCACTTAAGGCAAAACCCTCTGCACCGCGCATCGGAGTGATCCGCGATGCGGCATTTTCCTTTTATTATCCGGAGAACTTGGATGCCCTTGAGTCTAAGGGAGCAGAATTGGTGACCATCAGTGCTCTTTCCAACAAATATTTGCCTAAGGATCTCGACGCCCTATATATTGGGGGAGGCTTTCCTGAAGTCTTTGCCGAGCAATTAGCCAACAACGGTACGCTTCGCGAGGAGATACGATTAGCAGGAGAGGACGGTTTACCCATCTATGCCGAGTGCGGAGGCCTCATGTTTTTAGGAAGGTCCATCATAACCGGTGATGGTTCCTATGACATGGTAGGATTGCTCCCTTTGGATACCAAGATGGAAAAGAAGCCCCAAGGACATGGTTATACTGTCATGAAAGTTCTGGAGAACAATCTTTGGTTTCGTCAACAGAAGGTCCGTGGCCATGAGTTTCATAACTCCAGTGTGCTTAACCTGGATCGAGCCAAGATTCAGTTTGGCTTTGAGGTGGAGCGGGGACACGGTATTGATGGCAAGCATGAGGGGATATGCTATAAGGGCGTATTTGCTGCTTATAATCATATTCATGCCCTGGGCTCTCCCGATTGGGCGGAACAAATGGTAAAGCTTGCAGCTCAGCACAAAGAACGGCGCTCAAAAATCATTTTTGAATTATTTAAAAGCAGCTGACTCCCTCTTATTGGTGATAAGAATTTCTGATAGTATAAAAATGAAGAGCCATCTCTTTGTTGTGGAAGAGATGGCCCTTTTTGGTAAATAGTGTGATGCACCAAAAAAGTCGGTCATTGTCAAGTGATTGTATTATAATGAACTTGATATAAATATTTTAAATGGACAAGGTCTTTTGGGTAAGAAAGGAGCGAAGACTTTTGTTTGAACAACAGTTTGTCGTCTTTAAGGAAGTTGCGGATACGAAGAACATTACCCTGGCTGCGAAGCGCTTGCATATGAGTCAACCCAGCATCAGCCTGCAGATTCAGAATATGGAGAATCTCTATGGAGCACGTTTTTTCAATCGAACCAATAAGGGAGTTACCTTAACCAAAGCAGGGGAAGTTTTTTATGATCATGTGAATAATATACTAAACATTCTCTCCGTTGCCCAACAACAAATTAGTGTATTAACTGAAGATCAGAGGGCACTCATTTATATTGGGGCTACCCTGACCATTGGTGAATATATTCTGCCGAGTATTTTAGCTTACCTGTATAAGATCCGCCCCGATGTGGATTTTAAGGTAAAGATCGCCAACACTGAGACTATATCTCAAGAGGTTATCGAAAAACGCATTCATATCGGGCTTATCGAGGGTCCGGCTCCCCGTAATAAAGAAATTATCGTCGAGAAGTTTTGGCAGGATGAACTTGTGGTGGTTGTTCCTTCCTTCCATCCCTGGGCTACCCGCCACAGCATTACTTTGGCCGAACTTTCTAAGGAACGGCTCATTATGAGAGAGGAAGGCTCGGGTACACGCAAAGTTACCGAACTGGCTCTCAAGGAAAGGGGCCTTGAATCCTCTCAGATCAACGTAACCATGGAGCTGGGAAGTACCCAGGCCATCAAGAAGGTAGTGGCAGCCGGTATTGGCATTACCATTATTTCCTCCCTGACGGTTAGCCGGGAATGTGAAAATGGCTTGTTTAAGGTCTTAAAGATTCAGGATTCCCCTGTGTACAGACCCTTGAATATATTAACACTTGCACATACTTCTCAAACTAAGGATGAACGCTTCCTTATTAATATGCTTCATGATAGGGATCTTATCGAGGATATCATCAGTGGAAACTGTGAAGATGACAAAGACCTCTATCCCTGCGGCTGTCAGGAAGGATAGAAGGAAAGGAATAGCAGCATGTTACAGGATGTTCGGATTGGACTGACTCAATTCGAGGCGAAAGTGGGGGAGACGGAGAGAAACCTGCAGGAGATTACTCGGATAGCAGAGCGTGCGTCCTCCCAAGGGGTCAGGCTGTTATGTTACCCTGAGTGTGCACTTCATGGTTACTCTCCTAAGGATGCCTCGGACATTGCGGACACACTGGATAGCATGGCGGTAGGCCGTCTCAGGGAATGCGCCCGGGACCTCGGTCTCCACTTGCTTGTGGGTATGATCGAAAAATCTCCGGATCAGAAGAAGCCCTATATTTCTCAGCTTATTGTCTTTCCGGATCGTGAGCCAAAAGTCTATCGCAAAGTCCATCTTGGTCGTATTGAGCAGCATTATTTTACCGCCGGGGATTCCTTCCCCATTTTTGAAGCAGCTGGAGTCAAGTTTTCTGTGGGGATATGCTGGGATTGGCATTTTCCGGAGCTTTCAGCCATCTTCTCTTTAAAGGGAGCAGAAATTCAATTTGCCCCCCATGCTTCCCCTGTAGTCTCCGGAGATCGTAAAGAGATTTGGAAGAGGTATCTGGGAGCTCGGGCCTATGATAATTCAGTCTATCTTTGTGCTTGTAATCTTGTGGGCCCCAACAACAGAGATAAGGAGTTCAGCGGCGGGGTTTTGGTCTTCGGACCCAAGGGAGAAGTGTTAGCCGAAAATCAAGATACACAGGAGTCACTCTTTGTGGTTGATCTCCCGGCTAAGCCCATCAATACTTTAAGAAGTCCGAAGCGGCAGTCCATGCGCGACACTTTTTTCTTGGCGGACCGTCGGAAAGAACTTTACAGAGAGCTTTTAGAGCTTGAAATAGAAAAGATGCCTCATGACTGAAAAAGCTGGCTAATGTAATCAAGGAGCTGTGGAGAGAGAACCTGAAGTTCACCTTTCCTCAGCTCCTTTGTCCTTTTGCACTGAACAGCGGCACTTAACCCTTTCCTTGCATGACCTGGTCCTTAGATAGACCATGTCCGTCCCGAGAATCCATGCTGGGGGCCTTATCCGGCTTATGGTTCTGAGAGGGTTTCGTATCCGGGTTGGCCGATTTGTCGGGCAGCTTTTTCTCCACCATAAGGCACACCTCCTTCCCATCTTTAAGACTGATTTTCCTGGAAAAATAACAGAGTGTATTTTTATAGTCTGCCCTGGGTCTCAAAATTCATGTTTTGACAGAGCAATTATTTTGGACGAGTCCATACGCAAGAGAGTGAAGAGGGACGAGTGACATAAAAAGAGTGCAATAAGGAAAAAAGGGAAATTCGAGTTTTGACATACTACATATAGTGTTGATAAGATAGATTGGACGCTATATATAGGGGGTGTGGAATTGCATTGTCCATTTTGCGGGAATGATGAGACGAAAGTCCTGGAATCGCGGCAAGTGGAAGAAGGGACCGCTGTACGTCGGCGGAGGGAATGTGAACGGTGTGCCCGACGGTTTACCACCTTTGAGAAATTTGAAGATACACCGTTGATTGTAGTTAAAAAGGATGGGCGCAGGGAGGAGTTTTCCCGGGGGAAACTGAAAGCCGGAATTTTAAGAGCCTGTGAAAAGCGGCCCATCTCTATAGAACAGATCGAAACGATGGTCTATGAGATCGAAAAAGGTCTGCGCAACGGCAGCGACCGTGAGGTGCAGAGTAAGGCGATTGGTGAAGCGGTCATGAATGCTTTGGTCCATCTGGATGAAGTCGCTTATATACGATTCGCTTCCGTCTATCGGGAATTTAAGGACGTACAGCGTTTTTTAGAGGAGCTTCATGAATTAGTGGAAAAAAAGAGCAGCAAATGATTGATCTGAAAGGTGATCTCTTCTATGTCCCTAAGACTGAGGAAAATAGGCCCAGGGACCTATTCTAAATTAAGCGAATATCCTCCAAAATAGAAGAGAAAATACATAAAAGATAAAGTTTTAGAGAAAGTTGGGGATTAATTTTGAGTTTCCAAGAATCAGCACCGAAAACTTGGCTGAGAGCCAATTTAACACCCAATGCCCGGGTCATCCTGGAGAAACGCTATCTCAAACAGGAGAATGGCAAGGTTGCGGAGAGCCCGGAAGATATGCTTTATCGGGTCGCCAGCGTCATAGCCCAAGTGGAAGAGACCTTTGGCAAAACAAAAAAAGAAGTCAAAGAACTGGCCAAATCCTTCTATGAGATGATGGCGAAGCTGGAGTTTATGCCCAATTCCCCGACCTTAATGAATGCAGGCCGTGACCTGGGTCAACTTAGCGCCTGTTTTGTTTTGCCCGTGGATGATAGTATGGAGGAAATTTTCGATGCTATAAAAAATGCAGCGATTATTCATAAATCCGGTGGGGGAACCGGCTTCAGCTTCTCCCGCCTTCGCCCCAAGAACAGCACCGTCCGTTCCACCGGCGGAGTAGCATCCGGCCCCGTGTCCTTTATGAAGGTCTTCAACGCCGCCACTGAAGCGGTGAAGCAGGGGGGGACTCGCCGCGGAGCCAATATGGGAATCCTGCGGGTGGATCATCCGGATATTATGGAATTTATCACCTGCAAAGAAAACAATAAAGAGATTACTAATTTTAATATTTCCGTAGGCGTTACGGAAGAGTTTATGAAGGCGGTCCAGGAAAAACGCCATTATAACCTGATCGACCCCCATACCAAGGAAGCCGCCGGACAGCTTTATGCACCGGAAGTCTTCCAATTGATCGTGGACCACGCCTGGAGAAACGGCGAACCGGGAATCATCTTCCTGGATCGTCTGAACCGGGACAACCCCACTCCTCAGTTAGGGGATATCGAAGCCACAAATCCCTGTGGTGAGCAACCACTTCTTCCTAACGAAGCCTGCAATTTAGGCTCGATTAACCTTAAACTCATGGTTACTGAGAAAAATGGGAAAGCCGTAGTGGATTGGGAGCGCTTGGGACAAATTACCCGCATGGCCACCCGTTTCCTGGATAATGTCATTGAAGCCAACACCTATCCCCTCCCGGCCATCGAAGAGATGGTTAAAGGCAATCGCAAAATCGGCTTGGGTGTTATGGGCTTTGCGGATATGCTGATTCTTCTTCAGACCTCCTATGCTTCGGAAGATGCCGTAGAGTATGCCGAGAAGGTCATGAACTTCATTCAGACTGAGGCCCGCCTGGAGTCTCAGCGCCTGGCTGAAGAGAGGGGTACCTTCCCTAACTATAAAGGCTCCATCTATGACGGGGTCCGTCCCCTGCGCAATGCCACCTTAACCACCATCGCACCGACAGGAACCATTTCCATGATCTGCGGTGCTTCCAGTGGGGTTGAGCCTCTCTTTGCAGTGGCCTATACCAAGACCGTCATGGATGGGACCCCTTTAGTCGAAGTTAATCCCATCTTCCAAAGCCTCGCCGAAGAATATGGTTTCAACTCCCCGGAGCTTATGCGTAAGATTGCGGAGAAAGGGACCGTTCTGGGCTTCCCGGAAGTGCCTAACTGGATTCAGGAGGTCTTTGTCACGGCTCAGGAGATCGAGCCCGAATGGCATATCCGCATTCAGGCCGCTTTTCAGGAGTATACGGATAACGCCGTTTCCAAAACTATTAACTTTGCCAATGAAGCTACCCATGAAGATATCGCCAAGGCCTATGAGCTGGCCTATGAGCTCAACTGCAAGGGCTTAACCGTTTATCGGGATGGCAGCCGGGAAGAACAAGTCCTCTCCACAGGAATCACCAAGAAGGCTGAAGATGCCAAGGGACAGGCTTCAGGAGCTGAAAAGGATTCAGATGAGGTCGTCATTCCCAAGGTGCCCTTCATTCCAGAAGTGAACACCGTATTACCCCGCCCTCGTCCCACCACCACCACAGGAGTCACGGAAAGGATCCGTATCGGCTGCGGTAACCTCTATGTCAGCGTTATGGCTGATGACAAGGGAATCTGCGAGATCTTTACCAACACCGGCCGGGCCGGAGGCTGCTCCTCCCAATCCGAGGCCACAGCCCGCTTGATCTCCATCGCTCTCCGCTCCGGAATCTCCGTGGATGCGATCATTGAGCAAGTCAAAGGCATCCGCTGCCCCGCTTGCATCCGCCGGGAAGGGGTCAACGTCACCTCCTGCCCCGATGCCATCGCCCGTGTGATCAAGGAACATGTAGAGCTGGGCAAAGGCAGGATCAATTCCATAACGGTTCAATCCCAGCCGGCCGTGGAAGAAAAGCCGGTCCAAACCAAGAGCGCTTCCATCACCACCCCTCAAAAGACCCGGGCCACAGTGGCCGAAGGCAACGCCTGCCCTGAATGCGGCATGGGCATCAACCACGAAAGCGGCTGCGTCGTCTGCACCCATTGCGGCTATTCCAAATGCGGGTGATGAGAGGATCAGGTATATAGAAGGGGCCGAGGGAAATTTTAAATTTCCCTCGGCCCTTTTTCGTACAATTTTTACTCATAGTATAGAGGATATAATGTAAAACCCTCTAATGTCATACAACTAATGATGCTCATCATGGTAAACTTACCTCTATCCCATTGGCATCAACCCTGCTTTTTTTGTGCCGGATATTGCCGCAAATAATTCCCGTCAGTATCAGAAAAACTCCAAGCCATTGTGTCCAGCTCACATGCTCGGCTAAAACAATAGAAGACATGATAATTGCTACTGGAAGCTCGGAAGCCGGCAGTATAGTACCAAGTCCGGGGCCAACGTGCGGCATTCCGATGGAGAATAGCAGTGGCGGTAGAACTACTCCGAAAAGACCGAGAAGTAGCCCATATGGCATCAAGCGAAATAAAACCGGAAAATTGAATAAAAAGGATGGCGGGAACAGTAAAAATACAACGATCAAGGCGCCGGTGGCAAAAAGAGCGCTCCTTACTACAGGGGGAACGTTTTTTTCAACAGAACCGCTGAGAAAAATAAATGTGGTAAACGTTAAGGCGGAAAGCATTCCCCATAGGATTCCTTGCCACGAAAGAACAGCTCGCTGCCCTGAAAAGATATTTGCAGCCAAAGCAGAGCCAATGATTAGGATGGATATCGAAACCAGTTTTCCTTTTGTAGGTTTTTTCTTGTTAAATATCCAATCGACTAATGTACCAATCCAAACAAACTGAAACAAAAAGATAATTGCCAGTGAAGCATTCAAGGTTTGTAAGGACTGATAATAAAATGTGCCTGTCAGACCGAACGGAATGCCGGACGCCAGTAGCTTTAATGCTTGTTTGAGGGTTAGTTTCTTCGCCTTTGTAACCAGAACGAGGCTCCAGATAAGGATGGTTCCGAAAAAATATTGCGCCCCTGTTACTACGGATGAAGGGAAGCCTGCTGAATAAGCGAGCTTGACAATTGTTGACAGCATGCCATAACAACAACCGCCCAGAAAAACTGTTAACGCATAATGCCAACTTTTTATAAGAATTACCCCTTTCTCAAAAAACACCACATCCTAAAAAGGTTTTAAAGATATAACTTAACATTGTTTGCAGTGAATATCAAGGCAGATGCTTCTTGTAGTTGGAATCATCCGGAGTTTCTTGTTTTCCAACCGTTTTTTATTTACATCCAGTTCAAGGGCCTGCTTGGGTTTTTGTATTTCCTCCGCCGACTGTTTCAGATTGTCGCGCTCCCGGTCAGCCGTTCTCTTCCGGCAGCGACACCTTCAACCCTTTGCCGATCTCAATAAAGTTGTTAAGCACCAGTTTTTCAGTTGGTGTATAATCGTATTAATACATTACTAGATATAAAATATCGGAGGATATCAATGATTTATCGAAACGCTGTTCTTAGTGACATACCTGCTATTGCAGAATTACAGAAAAAATATCATATTGCCACCATTAGTGAAAAGGACAAGCCGGATGGCTTCGTCACCACCTTATTTACAGAAGAGCAGTTTAAAGAATTAATTGAAAAAGAAAATGGAATTACAGTCGCCTTTGACAACAAGAAAATCGTGGCTTATGCCATGGCTGCCTCCTGGGAGTATTGGGCTAAATGGCCTCTTTTTCAACATATGATTAAGGATTTGAAGAATACGGAATATAAAGGGAATATCCTTTCGACAATAAACTCTTATCAGTATGGGCCGATTTGTATTGACAAAGATTACAGGGGTACGGAAGTGCTCCTGAAGGTTTTTGATTTTTCCAGACGGCAAATGAGTCAAAAATATCCGATCCTGATCACCTTTATTAATCAGATCAATCCTAGGTCATATTATGCTCATACTAAAAAACTTGGTCTTGACGTCATTAAAAAGTTTGAGTTTAACAATAATACATACTATGAACTGGGTTGTGAAACTTCCTTTTAGCGATGCCTCCCCAGAGGGAGTTTCTGGGACTGTTATCTATCCGTTAGAATTCTTGAGTAAAGAAAAAGGGGCCTACCCATCTTGTGCGCCGGCACTTGTGGGTAGGCCTTTTCTATAGAATCACTTCATGAAGAGATAACGGTTTAAAGATTCTCCGTTTCATACATATTTCCGATGACTTTGCCCGTCGGGAGGATGTCGGCATCCTTCGCTGGGGAACCTTTTAGAGATATAAGCTCAAAGGCCGCCTGGGATTCATTCCAGTGAACTTTGTAAATCTCATAGTCGATGAGAACCAAATCCGCTTCATAGACATCCGTGCCATCCTCATCCCTTAAACCGGTCCATTGCAGCAACTCATATTTCTCAACAGGATCCCAGGACTTCGTGGGTATGCTTACGGCAAAGGGATTGCAGCTTTGGATATCAAAACTAATGGCTTGGGGATTATGCATTTTCTTGGACACTTTATTCCATACGCGAAATTTCAGTAATTTCAAACCGACGCCTCCTTAACCTTTTAATGAATACAACCATTAATACGGATAAGGAAGCAGATTTTAAGAGTAAATAACAATGGTAATTATTTCTTTACGTGGTAAGAGAAGAGTTTGGTGGGATTCTTCGACGATATAATTCCCCGAAAGCAGCGCCGCCTAATATCAGAAGAGCGCCAAGGATTTGGACTAAGCTTAATCTTTCCCCAAGGAGAGCGGCCGAAAAAAGCAAGGCGGAAAGAGGCTCCAGATAACCGCAAATAGCTACGGTCTGCACCGGCAAATTGCCGATGGAGGAAAAATAGAAATAACAGCCGATACCGGTATTGACAATGCCCAAGATCAGAATAGGAATCCAATCTTCCGCCGCAATATGGACGGCAAGGCCCTGCTTCAGGCAAAGGAAGAGGAAGACGGTGGCAAAGCTTGCCATCAGCTGCAACATAGAGTTTTCAAGTCCGGTTATACTGACCGCCTTTTTATTGAAGATCACCATAATCGCATACATCACTGCGGATAATAGCCCGCACATCAATCCGAAAAGGGTCTTCTCCTCAGTCATCGCTTGGCCGGAAACAAAGAGCATACCTACCAGCACGGCAAGAAAGCCTAAAAGCTTAGCACTTGTCATCCTTTCCTTGAAAAGAAGAGGGGAAAGGACCATGACAATCACAGGGCCGCAATAATAGGCAAGGGTGGCAATGCTCACACCGATTTGGGTATACGCTTCATAAAGGAACATCCAGCTGGCGCCCATGGCTACCCCGGATAGGCTCAGATAGAGAAGATGGGATTTATTACCTAAAAACCCCATCTTCTGTTTGGAAAAACCAAAGACAAGAGCTAGAAACAAGCTTCCTATAAGTGTTCTTGTAAATACAATTTCATAACTGCTTAAAGAAATATGACTGGCCACAATTCCGTTGAAGCCGAACAAAAGCAAGGATGCTATGTATTTGATATACGACCTATTCATGGGTGTCTCCATTTCCGTTGTATCGCTTATGAGTAGATCATGATCTTGACCTATACGGCATGACAACGGAGAAAGTATATCATATTTCTAAACGCTGGAAAAGCAAATCTTAACCTTTCAATTCAGCCAGCAACTCCTTGGCACAGGCAAGGTAATAGTGGCGGCCATTGGCGCTGGTCTCCATATGACCGAGGCTCATGAGTCCCTGGGCTTTGTATTTCTTAGCTTGTTTATGGGAAGGGTCCGTAGCAATCAATAGATCAGCAAGGACGATACCCCATTGATAATCCTGGCTATCCAAGGCCTGGCGGATGGCGGTTAGAACAGTCTCTTCTCCTCCCATCAGTGCAATGGTTTTTTGACTTGTTCCTCTTGATACACTGTGGTCGGCGGCACCATAGCGTATTGCCCCTCCCCTTGAACCTTGCCTTCCCGAATCCCGAGGCCTTGGGTAATGATCTCCTCGTCGCTGAGTTGGTAGCCGAACTGTCGGGTACCGCGCTGATTGAGCACATCTTGGAGGGCATTCATTCGTCCCAGGACAGGTTTGTAAGGAGCAAAAGCAATGATTTCCGGATCGCTGTCCATGAAGGCGCCGGCCCCCCCACGGTGATCCGGATGACCGTGGGTGTAGATGATGGTCTTAACCGGTTTGTCGGTATACCGGGCGATAAGAGATTTGAGGGTTTTGGCCCGTTCATCGCTGTCCAGGGTGTCGATCAGAATGACTGAATTTTCGGCGATAATAAAGCCTGCATTGCTCTGGGAATAGGCTATAAGGCTTGATCACTTTTTGAGGATAAAGTGCTATATAAATGTTATAATAGTAAGGATTTATAGTTAATTTGTATTGTGTCAGGTGATATGAGGGAGGCAAAGCTTTTCATGGAGTTCATAGTACCCTTTCTTTTCGTATTTATGATTGTTTTCATGAGCATACCTTTATTGGAAAAGCTTGCGGTGAAGTGGAACTTTATTGATAAACCTACGGAAAGAAAAAAACATAAACGCCCCGTTCCTTTACTGGGCGGAGTAGGGATTTTTTTAGGCTTTATGAGTGGTTACTTAGTTTTCGTAAGACCGATAAATAAGCAATCCATGGCCATCATGATCGCTTCTGCTCTCGTCTTATTGATTGGACTGCTTGACGACTGGTATAAAACTCTTGGCAAGGAGTTTCCGGCGTTACCCAGACTCTTGGTTCATATCATTGCGGCCTGGATTGTGTTTTCTTCCGGGATCGTTTTCTACGGCTTTACGAACCCCTTGACACATAACTACATTGTATTGCCTTATATAGTTCAGCTTATCTTAAGTATCATGTGGATTGTAGGGGTTACTACGGTGATCAATTGGTCAGATGGCATTGACGGTCTGGCGGGAATTTTATCTGCTATTGCAGGTGCCACGCTTTACGTGGCCGCCTTGGCAAAGGGACAAGGGGATTCGGCATTGCTTTCGGCATTGCTGGTCGGAGCAGCCTTGGGATTCCTAAGATATAATAAACACCCCGCGAGGATCTTTATGGGGGATTCGGGTGCCAATTTTCTCGGGTTCATTCTTGCCATTGTCGCTTTAAGCGGCGCTTTTAAACAGGCTACCCTAGTCTCCTTGAGTATTCCCATACTTGCTCTCGGAGTCCCGATTTTTGATAATCTTATCGTGGTCTTTAAGAGATTTTCTCGTGGGGAATCCATCTACAAGGCGGATGCAACGCAAATCCATCATCGCTTGATTTCTTCCGGTCTCAACCCCAAACAAACAGTAGCCTTTATCAGTTTGATGAGTGTATGCTTCAGTTTGTTATCTATTATTATTCTGCTGTTAGATATTTAAAAGGCAGCTGCCCAATGAACGGTAAGGTTCATAAGGCAGCTGCCTTTTTTCCTACATAAACTAAAGTTTTTTGATCAGGGCACTTATGGTATTAGCATCCTTGTCTTCCCCATAGAACTCGATTTGAAAGCCGTCGAAGAGGTAACGCATGGTATAGATATCCTCGAACTCCGAATCTTGACCGAAACTATCGGGCATTCCCAGTTTGTCACTGACCTCATTAAAGGCCTCGCCGATTTTTACTCCTAAGATTTCCTGCTGGCCCTCAAGGAAGATTTCCGAAGAAATGGCCTCATTATTAAAAAGAATCAAGGTATTGTCAAGATTAATCTGAGTGGCCTCAGCGGCTCCCCCCTCTTCAGTCTCTACGGGCACTTTTTGGGATTCAACCTTGGTAATCTTTTCGACTTCAGCAAGGGGTTTGCCTAAGAGACTTAAAGTGGGATGATTCTCAGCGTAGACCTTAACAACGGCCTTTTTAGCTTCTTCAGCACTGGTATAAGCATCTTCGTTGAAGACATAGGTGCTCCAGGTCGTTGGCTCCGGGTCATTTACCGACTTCATCTCCAGATAATAGATATCTTTATTAATGTAGCTGGCCACTTTGTAAGGCTCTTTGTCTTCACTATTAATAAAAATATCCAAAAGCAGTTCGACACTATCATAATAGACTTTCCCGGTTTTGCTATGAACAAAATCGACGACTGGAGCTCTGCCATTCACCATATGTTGAAAAGCATAGATAGTCTGATCACCAACTTTTGCTTCTTTCAAAAAAGCTACAGTATGTTCTGTCTTGGCTAAGAGTTCTTGATAGAGAACCCGGAGAGCTTCCTCTTGACTCAGAGTAGAAGAATGAGTGGGTGATGTTGCTCCAATGGGAGAATCCACACCCTTACTTCCACCGCAGCCTGTCAGGAGCATCGTTATTCCAATTAATGTGGCTAGGAGCGCTTTTCTCACGGTATCACCTTCCCCTCCTGTTACTCTTCATGTCATTATTTCGACACACTTAGGATTAAATCCTTTATCCTTTTTCAGCAAGATACTTACTTTTCTTGGTAGGGAAATTTGATTTTAGTATTTACAAAATAAAGTTTATCGCTTACACTATAACCACAGTGCATTACATGACTAACGTACTGTGGCACATATGATTCCGGAGGTGAGGGCGATCATTTTAAATTCAGATAGTATTAAGCCTATCTATCTTCAAATCGCCGAGTGGCTTGAAGCAGAGATCTTAAAAGGCAACCTCACAGAAGATGAACGCATCTATTCACAGTATCAACTGGCGGAGATATTTACGATCAATCCGGCTACTGCAGCGAAAGGTCTTAATCTTCTTGCCGAGGAAGGGATCGTCTATAAAAAACGGGGACTGGGAATGTTTGTATCCCCCCATGCAAAATCTTATATCCTGCAGAAACGCAAAAATCAGATCCTTGGGCAGATGATCAGGGATCTGGTGGATGAGGCGGTGCGCCTGGGCGTGCAGAGAAAAGAACTCTTGGACATGATTGAGCGCGCCCATCAGGAGGTAGAGGAGGAAAAAGAATGAGTGTCATCTTGGGATATGAGATTCATAAGACCTATGGTAAAGTTCAAGCCCTGCGGGATCTATCTTTCGCCATAGAAGAGAACACCATCACCGGTTTGATCGGCAGGAATGGTGCGGGAAAAACCACTTTATTAAAAATGATAGCGGGCTATCTTAAGCCTACCCAAGGAAAACTGAGGGTGTTTGCCCAAAGCCCCTTCGATAACCTGGATGTTACCGGGAAAATCGTTTTCGTGGATGAAACCATGACTTTTCCCGATTCCTTTAATCTGAAGGATATCCTGAAGGAAGTGGCCGTGTTTTACCCTCATTGGAATAGTCAAATAGCCCAGGGCCTGTTGGAGTATTTTCGCCTTAATCCCCGGCAACGGCACAGCCATTTATCCAAAGGGAGCAAAAGCATCTTTAATGCCATCCTGGGCATTGCCGCACGGTGTCCCCTCACCCTTATGGATGAGCCTACCACAGGCATGGATTCAGCGGTGCGCAAGGATTTTTACCGGGCCGTGCTCAAGGATTATCTGGAGCATCCCCGAACCATGATTCTATCCAGTCATTTGCTTGGGGAGCTGGAGGATATTTTGGAGGATATACTTCTCCTCGATCAGGGAAGCCTGCTGATGCATAAGCCTACCCTGGATATGAAGCAGTATGCCCTGGGGTTCCGGGGGAGCGCTGAGGTTCTTCAGGATAATCTGCTGAACAGGCTTAATGAGGAAGCCATCCTTCATCGGGAGGAGTTTGCCAAAGGAAGTCTCAGCCTGGTGGTCAAGACCGAGGCACTTCCGGAGGATATTGAGAACATCCGTTCCAGGGATGTGGAAATTTTTCCGGTAGCTCTGGATGATCTCTGTAATTATCTCACCGCTCCAGGGAAAGGAGGAATAGATGATGTCTATAAGCGGGATTAAGCCGGCACCCGGTGCCTTATCCCAAGTAATACTCAAGCAATA
Source organism: Desulfitobacterium dehalogenans ATCC 51507 (assembly GCF_000243155.2). Lineage (NCBI taxonomy): Bacteria > Bacillati > Bacillota > Clostridia > Eubacteriales > Desulfitobacteriaceae > Desulfitobacterium > Desulfitobacterium dehalogenans. The sequence goes on from NC_018017.1 coordinate 296,062, forward strand.
CGGATACAAACTGAAAGGGCATTCCGGGCTGATCTATCCCTTGATTATTGTCCAACTGTTCAGCTCCCTGCTCGCCATCGGTTCAAGCGGCACCATGTCCTCCGGCAATGATTTTATAAGCGTCGCGCTCAAAACCTATACGGGAGATGCCCTATTATTCCTCTCCTTTGTGTGGATGATTGTGGTGACCTCTTTGCTGGGCTCTCAGCCCTATCGGAGTATAGAGCTTTCTGTGGTCAATAGCCAGGCGGTCAGCCACGCATCGAATATCCTGCTGATTCTAACCTATGCTGTTTATGCGGGAGTGACAAGCACCCTTGCGGCAATAATCCACCGTCTGATGATCGCGGCAACCTTAAAAGAGAACGAATTTCTCTTTGGGGGCCTGCACATCCTGCCCCAGGATATTTTGCTGGGGATAGTCGCGGCAACGCTTTACTTAATCCTGCTGGGGGCAGTCGTCTATCTGATTCAGACCTTTAGTTTGCGCAGCAAAGGTTTGGGAATTATCCTGTGGATAGGCTTCTTCGTCTTCGGGTTCGGAAACGTGAGAATTTTCGATATCAATCTGGGGAAAGTCCTGGAGTTCTATACGGCAGAGGCCTCTCTGGGAATCTTTAGCCTAAAGGTATTCTGTACAGCGCTCCTTCTTTTCGGATCCAGTGTGCTGATCACGAAGAAAATGGAGGTCAAACGATGAGCAAACTCTTATTTGCCAATATTATCCTCCTGCTGTGTATCATACCCTTCATTTACTTTTTGATTAAGTTTGTGCATCCCAGGCTGAAACCTGTGTATCGCTGGAAGACCAATCTCCTTATCTCCGGCACCTATCTTGCCTTGCTGGTCCTCTCCCTGCCCCTGGCCCTCTTTCTCGATCAAGGGGAACTTTTTCTATCCCGCAATGCTCAGGCTCAAGGGCTGCTGGCCGAAGCCCCCGATGATTGGTCGGAGGATGGCCGGAGATACCATATTCTTGAGAATGAGCCTTTTGCAACGCAAAGTGGCCTTGTCGAGAACAGCCGGCAGACTTACCCAGCAGAAACTCCACAGTTAGAAATCAGAACCGCAGAAAACTCAGGATATGGGCGAATCTTCCTGGAACGAAAGAAAGATGCCGATGGGATGATCGAGGTCAGAACTTACACAGCGCCTCATTATGCCAGAACCGATACTTTCCAATCCATTGACTTTACGAAATTGGTCCCTCCCCCCGAAATAAGATGGGAAGAGGGCATCCTGAAGATTGAAGAGCCTGTTCAGCAGAGCTTCGTGTTCAAATTCTATGGCAATAGCTTCATAGTAAGGCAATTAAAAAGAGAAAGACAGGGTTATTTCGGCGGGGGCGGCAGCATGAGCTTCGGCGAGGGAGGGATAGTGGTTCGTGTTCCTGCGGATGTCGAGGTTATGGACGGGGACAGCGGGGAATTTACCTGGGTGTCCAGTTATTGAACGACACTTCCTCCAGTGGGGGATTCGCTCCCACTGGAGGTTAGTCGAGTCCATACTGGACTTAACCGCCCTTGGACAACCAACCCTATATAGAGGTAGGGGTCTTAGGGCGGGTTAGTTCAGTGATAAATCTGCAGGGACAATAAGTCTTCGGTCCTATCGTTCATCAGCTTGTAAGCATCATAGACTCCTTGATTGTAGAATTCCGGTGCTAACTCTTTAATGATAAAATCCAGCATGAGGCTGGAAGCCAAATTCCCTATCTCCTCATCTCGTTCCTTTAGGAAGTATCTTTGGATGGCAGAAGCCATCTCTTCTTTTTGTTCTTTGGTTAGATTAATTCGAGTTGTTTCCTTTTTCATCACACTACCTCCATTTGTTCCTGTCCAGAGCATTTTTTTCGTCCTACCATGATGGTCAAATCGATAGTAATCTCCAGTGATTCCAACTTGAGAGCCCTCCCGATCCGATCTTCGTCGGCTCCCCAGGTTAGAGGGGTCATATGGACCAGGTTCGCGATCAGCGGCTGGTTCAAAGTCATAGAATAGCGGAGGGGCACCGTCTTATAGAGCGTCAGATGGTTTTCGAAGAGCTCCACGGTTTTGGCATTGGAGTAATCCTGTTTTTCTGTTTCTTCGTAAAAGATTTCCCGCAATTCCGTGAGATACTCTTTCCCTGGAACGACCTTAATGACCAGCCCATCATCGGTTAGGATTCTCTCGAATTCCGAGTAATTGGCGGGGGATAAGATGTTCAAAATCACATCGAATTGACGATCCTCAAAAGGGCATTGGGCAAGGTCCCCTACACACCAAAAAATGCTTTCCCAGTCCCGGGCAGCCAGTTGAATCCCTTCTTTGGCAAGGTCCATCCCCACTCCTAAGGGCCTCATGCCTGTATTCTTCCCTAGTTTTTGTTGGATGTTGGCTAGATGAGATCCCTCTCCACAGCCGGCATCCAAAATTTTTAGGGAGCAGTTCTGGGACTTTGCTTCCGAGAGATTCAAATCCCTCTGGATTAATTCACAGAGCTGTTCATTCAGAGGCTCGAAGAAGCCGCTTTGGGCAAGGAGTTTTCGTGCTTCAAACAATTGCTTATTGTATTTGGTCTTAATTCCATGGGATAATAAGTTAACATAGCCCTGCTTGGCCAGATCAAAACAATGCTTGTCCCCGCAGATTAAACTTTTCCTATTAATAAGCTGCATCGAGTTATGGCAGATGGGGCATCTTAGTATGTCCATATAGTGGCCGGTTAGGCCATCGTTAAGGAGAACGCTTTTTGGCATGTCAGGCATCCTTTCGGTTCAGTGTGGCAGAGTTCACAGTATATCCCCAGAGGTGATTAGCTTTATCATAGCAAGGATTGAGGATCTTGAAAAGTTGGCGGGCCGTTGTTCACTATAAAGTACATGGGAAGGAGAGCGGAAATGAAAAAGAACACTATGTTTCTGGGTTTAACCCTGGTCTTGATGATGTTTACCCTGACAGGATGTATTCCCGGGGATGGCTCCTATGATTTTGACAATCCGGCAGGTTTCTTGTCCGGTATCTGGCATGGCTGGATTGCGCCCCTTTCCCTGATTATAGGGATATTCAATGCTAAGGTCAGAGTCTATGAGGTGTTTAACACCGGCTGGTGGTATGATTTTGGCTTTTATATCGCTGTGATCAGCGGCTTTGGAGGGTTGTCCCTGTCCCGGAAAAAAAAGAAGGATGAATAAGATGAAGATCTAATTGACTTATCACCGAATTACTGGTATAGTAAATGCGTCCGTTAAATTAATATTGGATTTGGTAAGAACCTTCTTTGGTTGCCTAAAGCGCTGGGAAGTAATGAAAATTCCTTTTAAGTAGCGGCGATCATAATATTGGAGGTTTTTTGTTATGTATCAAGAAAAAGTAATCACCTGTAAAGACTGTGGAGCTGATTTTGTATTCTCCGTTTCCGAGCAAGAATTCTACGCCGAAAAAGGCTTCACCAACGAGCCTGGCCGTTGCCCTTCCTGCCGTGCAGCAAGAAAGCAACAATCCCGTGGTAACGGCGGTTACCAACGCCAGGAGCGCCAAATGCATCCGGCAGTCTGCGCTTCATGCGGCGTAGAGACCATGGTGCCTTTCCAACCCAGTGGTGACAAACCGGTTTACTGCCGCGATTGCTTCACCCCACGCAACCGTTACTAAGATTTAAGCAAGACCTTCTTGGAGTAATTCCCGAGAAGGTCTTTTTAGTTGGTTGCAACTATAATAATTACAAAATAATGATATGAAAATCAAAAATTCTTTGATATGATATGAGATAATACTTTCTACAGAGCTTTGATTTTGAAGTTGAAAGGCTGGGATGTCGGTGACGATACGATCCACATTGAGAGCAATTGTAGTTCTTTTATTGATCTTTTCTGTGACCAGCACAGTGGTCGTTTTTTACCAATTAGAGAAAATGCAGCAGGATGGTTCCGTCATTAATACAGCGGGAGTCGTTCGGGGGGCAACCCAGAGACTCATTAAGCTGGAGCTGGCAAAGCAGCCTAACGATGAACTTATACAAAAGTTGGATGGAATTATCGAAGGGTTAATTCAAGGTGATGAGAGCCTGGGGCTGCCTAAGGCCACCGACGAGGCTTTTATCCAAGAGATGAACAAGGTAAAAAGTGAGTGGCAATCCTTAAAGGGTACCATCCAATCAGCCCGGAATAGTGGAAACTTTACCTCTCTCGTTCAAGAAAGCGAATCCTATTTTACCACTACCAATGCAGCAGTAGCAGCTGCGGAAGTATTCTCTGCCGCAAAAGTAAAAGCTCTAAAGATGATTCAGTCCGTACTTATGGTATTTAATATAATTCTCTTAATCGCCATCTGGTTTATGAGCTCCTCCCGGATTTCCCAGCCTATTCAAAAGCTGATAGACATCATCGAGCATCTCAACATATCCGAGAATATCCCCGAACAATTCATGAATCGTAAGGATGAAGTGGGGGGTCTTTCCCGAGCCTTCCAAGGGGTGATTTATAATATTCGTAGCTTAGTGGAAGGATTGGCTTCTTCCTCGGAAAAACTGGCCGGTTCAGCCGCCTTCCTAAAGACGATCAGTCAGGAATCCTCCAATGCATCTATGGAAGTTGCCAAAACTATCGAAGGGATTGCCCATGGCGCCAGTGACCAGGCGACCGAGATTCAAAGCGGCGTCGCCCAAATGGATGTCCTGGGACATTTGGTGGCAGAGGATCAAAAGAAGGTGGAGGATCTGCGCCGAGCCACAGATAAAGTGGAACAGCTTAAAGATGAAGGAACCACGATCCTGGCGGATCTGATTGAAATTACTCATCAAAATGGGAAGAGTGCCCAGGAGGTTCGGGAGACCATCCTGGAGACCAATGAAAGTGCTGAAAATATCGTGGAAGCCAGCCTGAAAATTAAGGAGATCGCCGCCCAGACCAACCTATTGGCTCTCAATGCTGCCATTGAAGCAGCGAGGGCAGGTGAACAGGGCCGCGGCTTTGCGGTGGTGGCTGAGGAAATCCGCAAATTGGCTGAAGACTCCAATCGCTTCACCACAGAGATCGAAAACATCACCAAGGTCCTGTCCCTAAAGACCCAGGAAGCGGTGGTCAAGATGGGAGAGATGGATTCTGTGGTTAAGATTCAGTCGGAAAGCGTCTCCGCCACTGAGACCAAATTCGTCGGCATCGCTGAGGCTATCGACAGTATCCAAGAATATACGGAGATTATCAGCAGCTCCACTGAGGATATAGCCGATAAGAATCAATCCATCATGAACATGATTCAGAGTCTTTCCGCTATTGCTGAAGAAAGTGCGGCAAGCACCCAGGAAGTATCCGCATCGGTACAGGAGCAAACGGCAGCTATGGATCAGATCGCCGGGGCTAGTCAGGAACTGGCCGATCTGGCCGAAGAGCTTGAATCCAACATGCATGGATTTACCAAAAAGTAAACAAGGGAACGCTTAAGAGGAGTGAGCCATCTGAAAGAGGGGCCGCTCCTTTTTACTGTCTGCACATTAAAAAGGTGTTGGAGGCTTTTTTGAAGAAATATAGAAATACTAGAAAGGATAATCCAGGGTAGAGGTGAAGGCGAATGACAATCATTCAAGAGGCCATAGAGACATTAGAAACCATCCCTTATCTGGGGATGCGACCCCAAGACTTTGAAGAATTCTGGCTGGAGGGTTTGCGAGGGGACACTCGGGTCAAGGCCCGCCTGGAGCTTGAAGAGATTCCTTATCCCTTGTCCAAGGTAGAGGTCTTCACGGCCACTGTGCAATCCGGGGATCAGGTAGAACTCAAAGGTTATTTTCTGCGGCCCAGAGCCATTAATCTCTGTGAGACCTTGCCCGGTCTGGTGCGCTTTCATGGGTATTCCGGTAACCGGGGTCAGATCTCGGAGCTTCTCTTTTGGGCCTTACAAGGATATGCTGTCCTGGCCTTGGATGTCCGAGGGCAATGCGGGAAAACACCGGATTCCAGAGTCTATCCCGCGGGGGCTTATGCCGGTTGGATGACTTTGGGTTTGGAATCTCCTCATACTCATTATCTTCGCCAAGTCTACCTGGACGGAGTTCGGGCCGTGGAAGCCCTGGCCAATCAGCCGGAAGTGGATGAAAAGCGAATTGGCTGTATAGGCAAAAGTCAAGGGGGAGGATTAGCAGTCATAGCAGGAGGGGTGATCAACGCTCTAGGGCAAGAGGTCAACCTAAAGGGCGGGGTGAAGGCAGTGAGTGCAGCGATTCCCTTTCTGGCTGATTTCCGCAGAAGCTACCAGCTGCAAAGCGGTGGACCCATGGAGGAGCTTTCTTGGTATTTTCAACTTCATGATCCAGAACATAAGCGAGAGGAAAAAGTCTTTACCACCCTGGACTATTTTGATGGGGTTCACTTTGCTCCCTGGCTGGGAAAAGAAACGGCCTGCCTGGTATCCATGGGCTTAAAGGATACGGTCTGCCCGCCTTCCACCGTCTATTCGCTGTATAAGGCGATCTGTGGAGAAAAGAAACTGCTAGTCTATCCGGAATATGGGCATGAATCGCCGGATGGATTTATGGATCAGCAGATAGAGTTTTTCGCAAAGGAACTTCTTTAGGATTATAATTATTCTTTCCATTGCTTTTATATCGGGCAGCTTCTAAAATAAACTTGTAGTCCGGATTTACAAATCTCTGCTGAAAGGGGATGGTTAAATTGATCAAGGATATTTATGAGGTGGCAAACCTCTAAATAAATATTCGGGTGTAGAGGCATGGTCGTTGTTTCCTGAGCACTGCTGAGGACAGGCCATGTCCTATGCCGCATTTTTTGTACCTATTTTCAGGAGGAGATTTATGGAGTATCAGAATGCTAAAAATATATTGCCTAAGAAGCTTGTTGACGAAATCCAAAAATATGTACAGGGGCAAACTCTTTACATTCCCCGCAAAACATCCCACAAGACCGGTTGGGGCGAAATGAGCGGAACCAAAGCTGCTTTACGGGAAAGAAATCAAAGTATTATGAGGATGTACCGGGTGGGAAGCCGGATTGAGGATATTGCGGCCCAATATTATCTTTCGCCGGATAGTGTCAGAAAAATCGTCAGCACCCAAAACATGGACTGAACCTGATTGCTTTGCTGCTGATACACAAACACCGATGCTGCCTTTTACAGGTGGTATCGGTGTTTTTCAATGAAGATATAGTAAACGAACTTAAAAAACAGAATAGGTCTATTTGCCACAAGCTTATGAAAAACTTATTAAACCTGCTTGAGAGTTTTTTTCTTATTAGCGTTTTATAGCGCAAGCTTTAATGTTAAGATAGACAGGGGTGTTTTATTGAGAGTCAAAAAGCTAAAATATCAGCTCATTATTCCTACTGTCATCATCGTGTTCATTTTAATGAGCATCAACATATTGCTGGTGTTTCAAATTCAACAAAATCAAGCGGTTAACGAACTGAAGGAAAAGGGTCTGGTCCTGACCCAACAATTGGATTCTACTTGGGAATTTTTATCCATCAATCAACACAGGATCAATACCAGTGCCAAAGGCGACTTTGATTTTAAAGGGCTCAACTGTTCTACGGCAGGAATGAGTATCGGTGTTATTTTTGCTGAAAAAAACGGCTATAAGATCCGGTATGTGAATACGAATCCGCGTAATTCTTTGAATGAGCCTGATCCTTTTGAAAAAGAGGTTTTAGAAGAACTTTCTAATGATACCGCAATAGATTCCTATTGGGAATTGGTCAAGGAAGAGGGACAGCGCTATTTCCGCTATGTCACCCCTATGCGAATTGATGAAACCTGTCTGGAATGCCACGGTGAACCGGCGGGAGAAATTGATATTTCAGGCTATGCTAAAGAGGGAATGAAGATCGGTGATTTAGCTGGTGCTATCAGCATTACCATGCCCACTGATATTCAAGATCAGGCCCTTGTTTTTAACATATTCTGGCAGTGCATGACCTTTACCTTACTTATCATAGGTTGTGTTTTAGCCATTTACTACTTTGTTACTAAGCGGGTAACTAGGCCCATAGAACAACTGGAGGCTGCGGTGAAACAGGTTGGAGAAGGGGATCTGAACGTCGATTTGCATAATTTCGACGCATCGGAGGAGATCGAAGACTTGGCAGCCCATTTTGACAACATGGCGAAACAATTGAAGGAGCTGTACTCTGATTTAGAGCACAAAGTGGAACAGCGGACCGTAGAGCTGGGGAAAGCCAATGAACAATTGCGCATCAAGCAAGTGCAGCTCGAAAAGGTCAACTTCATATTAAAAGAAGACAGTCAGTATAAATCCGATTTTCTGGCCATGGTCAGCCATGAATTAAGAACTCCCTTGACGGCCATCATCATTTTTTCGGAGATCCTCCTCAAAAAGAAAGCCTTTGAAAACTCCTCGGAAGAACAAATCCTCTGTGAAATCAAAGAGAACAGTGAAGTATTGCTTTATATGATCAACAACATCCTGGATCTGGCGCGCATCGAGACCGGCAAGAATTCTCTGTCCATTGAGACGGTGGATTTAGTGGATGTCATCAATAATGTGGAATGCGTGATCCGCCCCTTAGCCCAGCGTCATGATATTCACTTAACAGCCCGGGTCGAACGGGGTGTGCCCCTCATTCAAGGAGATTATGAGAAAGTGCGCAGAATCATCGAGAACCTGGCCGGAAATGCTATTAAATTCACTCCCCTGGGCGGGAACGTAACGATTCATGCTTCCTTAGCTGAGGATCAGCACTATGTAAAGATCACGGTTCAGGACAACGGGATAGGGATTTCCCAGGAAAACCAAGCTCATATCTTTGAAAAGTTCATCCAGGTGGATTCATCCTCCTCAAGGCAGTATAACGGCAGCGGATTAGGGTTGGCCTTAGCTAAAGAACTTACCGAGCTGCATGGCGGGGTTATTTCCGTGGAGAGCGATTTGAATAAAGGCAGCACCTTCATAGTATTACTGCCCATTGAAAGACAGTAAGGGGGAGATGCAGAATGAAAATCATGTTGGTCGATGATGAGAGAAGCATTCAAAAGGCTGTTGAATATATCGTACGGGAAAACGGCTATCAGTTCTGCTATGTGGATAATGGTCTGGAGGCCCTTGCGGTCTTTACCAGAGAGTCCCCGGATTTGCTCATTCTGGACGTTATGCTTCCGGGGCTGGATGGCTTTGCGGTATGTGAAAAGATCCGGGCCTTCAGCGATGTGCCCATTATCTTTCTGTCAGCTAAAGGGGACATTGTCGATAAAGGCATTGGCTTTAAAATGGGGGGAGATGATTATCTCGTCAAGCCCTTCAGCTCCATGGAATTGGATTTTCGTATCAAGGCCTTGCTGCGCAGACCTCATCGCGTGGACGATGAGCCCAACAACAGTGATGAGGTGCTAAAGGTCGGTGACTTAGAGATACGCTTAAATGAATATGAGGTCTATGCCGGTGGTGAAAAAGTGGATCTGACCTCTAAGGAATTTGAGGTCCTGACCTTTTTCGCCAAACACCGAGGGCAAGTCTTTACCCGGGAACAATTGCTGGATAGAATCTGGGGACTGGATTTTGAGGGAGATACCAATACCGTCACGGTATTTATTCGCAGAATCCGCGAGAAAATCGAGGCCGATCCGGCCAAACCTCAATATCTATTGACCGTATGGGGTGTCGGGTATAAATTCAGGCCCAAATAAGACTGGGTTCATAACAAAAGGAACTGCCGCGGCTGAAAAGCCGGACAGTTCCTTTTAACTTTGGATAAGGGGTCTGGGATTAGCTTAAGGGAAGGTAGAATAAATATCTGCCGATTAATTCTCCGACGAACAGGAGCCCGAAGGAGATATAGAGCAGCTCTGACTTCTTAGGGGCCTTAAAATATAAATAGACCAGCAAGAGAGCGGCAAAGGCTGAACAGAACCAACGTACTAAGGACAGGGAAGGGTTGAGAGGGGCAAGGTTCGAGCCTAAGGATGCCATGAAGATGAACTGGATGATGAAGGCAGCTAAGATGGCAAGCAAGGTCGGCAGCTTGACCGCATCAAAGGAGCCAGGGGTGCTTTTAAAGACAGGGAAGAAGACAATATTAACCACTACAGCCCCTAAGATGATGGCGGAGCCATAAAAACCGATCATGGTATTGATGCTGTTCCAGGGTTCAAAAATCGTGTGACTATATAGGGAGCTCATAGCGAAGATCAGAGCCAATCCGGCAATACCGGCAGTGGTTAGCAAGGCTTGAGAAAGGTGTTGCTTTTTCCAGCTTACGAGGAAAGAGAGACAGACTAAGGCAATAAATAAGACGGTCAACAGGATTTCACGGCTCAACCAGGAAGAGCCCAGGTTGGTAATAGCGTTGACGGCATTGAGAGGATAGCCGATATCAAAAAATGAGAGACCAAGGCCGAGAATGGAAAGAATGGTCAAGACGGTTAAGCTTTTAAGATTGGTTTTTTGCATGGTGTCTTTTGCGGCAATATCTTTAAGCAAGCTATTATAAAGCATAAGCATGATGCAGCCGCCCACGGCGGACTGAATAGCCAGGGTGAATAGATATAATGGCCATGAATGCATGATAATCCCTCCTATGATCGATGTATTATCTCTTATGAGGTTTGATGACTATATTAGGGTGGGTTTCATTCGATGAGGGTAAATCCGGAGAATCGGCCAGTGTGCCGTACTTCGCCCGCAGCTCTTCAATGGGGCCGTAATCGAGAGCTTCATAGGGGCAGGCGGCGACACACACAGGAGTTTCACCCTGGCTAAGTAAATCTGCGCAGAAGTCACATTTAGACATCTGACCAGCTTCTTTATTGTATTGTGGTGCGCCATAGGGGCAAGCCCATGTGCAATAGCGGCAGCCGATACACCGGTTTGGATTCACAGAGACAATGCCGGTTTCCGGATCCTTGTGCATTGCGCCGCTGGGGCAAGCTTCCGTGCATTTTGGATGATCACAATGATTGCAAGAGATGGATGTAAAAAAAGCATAGGCATTGTGAGCGTATCCTTGATTAAGAGGTGTAAATTCTCCGCCATCGGTTTCCTTGATACGCCGAAAGAGGCGGCCTGGCTCTAGATTATTTTTATCATTGCAACTGGTCTGACAGGCATGACAGCCGCTGCATCTGCTTTGATTAATATAAAAACCATACTGTACACTCATCAATATCCCTCCTTAAATTCAGTCTTTATAATTTGCTTATTTCCACAAGACAGGTATGCTGAGTATTGCCATAAGTCAATGCGGTCATTTTTAATGTGGTCAGTACATTCAGATTACCGTTAGTGCAGCCGCCCTTTCCATCAGGGGTGAACCAGGACCCTGTAGGAGCAGCGATAACTCCAGGAATGACCCTTGAGGTGACCCGGGCTTTCATCATGGTCGTGCCGCGGTCGTTCATAATTTTGACCTGATCCCCTGTGGCAATACTCCGGGATTGGGCATCCGCAGGATTGATCCATAATTCCTGAACCATGGCCTGTTGCAGCCAAGGGTTATTGTAGAAGGTGGAATTATCTCTTGCCTTTGTTTTCCAGCCAATCAACTGTAAGGGGTATTTTTGAGTCAATTCATCTTCAGGACCTTCCCAAGCCGGTACATAGACGGGAATAGCGGGAATTTCGGGGTTTTTCATATCATAAAGACGCTCGGAGAAGAGCTCGATCTTGCCGGAAGGGGTTTTGAAAGGATTGCTTTCGGGATCTTCGATTTGTTCCTTGAAAGCCACCCGGGGTCCGTCATAGTGGAATTTATTGATGCCAACCTTGACGAGTTCATCCCAGGTCAGGGTCTCGGGATATTTGGCCCGGGTCTCTTCAACCATCCAGCGAATCCATTCTTCCTCGGTTTTGCCGCCGGTGAAGACATCCCCTGCCCCGAGTTTATCGGCCACTTCAGCCAACCACTCGTACTCGGAACGGCTTTCGTAATAATTGTCCACAATCTTCTGAGAGAGAATGAAATAATCCCCATTGTTCCAAGTTGCCCCGATATTATAGCGTTCAAAGAAGGTGTTGCCGGGCAGGAGGATATCCGCATAGCGGGCACTGGGTGTCAGGAACAGATCGCTGACCACGATGAATTCCACAAGACTCTCATCTTCTAACACTCTAATCGTGCGATTAATATCAGGATTTTGATTGGCCAGGAAATCTCCGGCCAGGTTCAGAATCATCTTAATCGGACTGTTGAGTTTGTCCACGCCCAGCAATCCTGTTTCCTGGGTGACCTTTTCGGGATACTCAATGGCATCAATGAAGGCTAAGGTAGGGATAGATCCCGGATAAGGGTTCGGTACGGCAGGAAGCCCTACGGCGCCTTTGCGGCTCAGACCGATATAACCTCCGGCCCAACCGCCCAGAACCCCTACATTTCCGGTAATGGAAGCCAGCATGGTGGCGCCGAGAGCGGTTCTCTCTCCGCAGGAATGGCGTTGAGGGCCCCAGCCTTGGATGAGGGCTGCCGGCTTTGTGGTGGCATACTCACGAGCAATACGGCGAATGGTTCCGGTAGGAACTTTGCAGATCGCTTCTGCCCATTCCGGGGTTTTCTCCACACCGTCTTTTTTTCCGAAGAGATAGGAGACCAGAGATTCATGGGCCGGTACCCCTTCAGGCATATGCTCCTCGTCAAAACCTTGGACATATTTATCAAGGAAAGCTTGATCATGTAGATTTTCACTAACAATGACATAGGCCATAGCGTCCATCAGGGCATTATCCGTGGTGGGAAGCAAGGGGATCCATTCGTCGGCAAAAGCCACCGCCGTATTGGAATTGCGTGGGTCAATGCAGATGAATTTGCAGCCGCGGTTTTTCATTTGACGGAAGTAATAATTGGATGCACCGAAGATCGTCTCGGTGGTATTATGTCCCCAGAGGATAACCAGTTTAGTGTCTTTCAAGCTGTCGAGACTGCTGGCGGTACTGGCAACCCCATAGACGTAGGGAGTAGCGGCCGCAGTATTGCCCATGCTGACGGAGTTATACCAGGGAAGATAGCCCCCGGTAGCATTTAAGAAACGGTTACCCAAGGACATGCGGGAAATCACACCGCCGGTGTCTCCGGTGCCAAGGTTGCAGTATCTTGATTCAGGCCCATATTGGTTAAAGATGCGTTGAGTTTCTTTGGCAATGGTATCAATGGCTTCTTCCCAGGAAATCCGTTCAAATTTTCCTTCTCCGCGCTTGCCCACCCGCTTCATAGGGTATTTCAAGCGGTCGGGATGATACTGATGTTTGCGGTAGCTGCGTCCCCGCAGGCAGGCTTTCATATTAGCACCGGGTTCATCGTCTTCATAAGCGCCGCGAGGGCTGATTCTCGTGATTACGCCATCTTTCACATGGGCTTTGATTAAACAGCGGCCCCCGCAGTCCTGGGTGCTGGCGGTAGGAATGATTTGCTCCCCTGCAGGAGCTCCTTCACTGCCGGTCAAGGAACTGTTCAGACTACAAGCGGTTAATGACATAACTCCTGTTCCCATGACCCCCAGGGAAGCGGACCACTTTAAGAAGCTTCTTCTTGATAAGTTCATCACTAGCTGACCTCCTCTAGATGTTCAAACATCTCTAATTCCATGTCTAAAAACTCTTTTAATAACTGCCCGCCGCCCCGGTATAAAGGGCAGTCGGTTGAATCCTTCATCAATTGAAGGAATTCATCTTTCCAGGTTGCAAGATGTTTCCGGAGAAAGACTTTTTGCTCCCCGAGCAACTCTCTTTGTTGGCCTTCATCCTCACTCGCCAGATAGTGGCCGATCAGATACATCATAAACTCCAATTCCACTGCCAAGTGATCTTCAGGCTGTCGATTCTTATGAATCGATTCAAGGTGATACTTGCGGTAGCACTCTCTCACTTCCATAGTGCGTTCGCCGAACATCAAATGTTCCGGGTCGAAATAGACGGACTCCCAGATCGGTACAAGTATAGGTCCCGGACCCACAAAAAGCCTTTGATACTCGGACAGCATGGCTTTGCCAAGGGTTTCGGAATCGGTATCTTTGTTGGCATCTAAGAAATCGATAAGACTCTGTGCTCCGGAACTGATTTGAGCAAGCTCCCTCAAACCGGATTGCTCCTGCAATGCCTTCAGTCCTTCAGTGCTTAAGGGTTGCTCAAACAAGAGTCTTAGTAATTGATACACATAGAGTCGCCCTTCGTGTACCCCCATGCCTCTGCCTCCTTTCCTTGTGATACAAACATCTTCAATTTAACCGTTAAATATTAAAGGAATGTAACAAAACATTACCCAAATATTACGGAGATATTAATTTGTGAAATTTTGTTTTAAACAAGAGAGTATTTACTAAACTAAATTATACAATAATCAATGGATGAGCTTGATTGGTAATATTTTAAAGTACATTTTCCCATTTTTCCATAAAAGCCCCTACTTATCCACAAAAATATCCACAAAGCTGTGGATAAAGGGGATAACTTTGTTAATAAACTGCTAATGGCCCTTAAATTCTTAAATAATTTGATAAACCCTATTGATTATCTCACGAGTAAGGCTATACTAACTTTTGTAGTGGAATGTATATGAGGTTGGAATGTGAAAAGAGTAGTTAAGATTTAAAAAGAAATATTAGTCTAAGATGCTCTAAAAAGAAGGCTAGGAGATTATTATGAAGCTTAATGAATTAGGAACAGGCCAAAGTGCGTCTATTGTCTCCGTAGGCGGGAAGGGTGCCCTGCGTCAGCATTTTCTCGATATGGGCGTCATCCCCGGTGCCATCGTGACGATGGTTAAGCTGGCACCCTTGGGAGACCCTATGGAAGTGCGCATACACGGCTATGAATTGACACTGCGCCTGGCCGATGCAGAAGAAATTGAAATCCTAGCGGTTGATGAGGTGGAAAAGTTATCGGAAAGAACTAAGAAGAGGGAACAGGTCAAGCATCCAGGCCTTGGGGAGACCGGAATATTTCACACGAAGGCGGATGGCAACCCCCTGCCGGACAGCGAGCTCCTTACCTTTGCTCTGGCGGGCAATCAGAACAGCGGTAAGACGACCCTATTTAACCAACTGACCGGTTCCAATCAACGGGTAGGCAACTTTCCGGGAGTGACGGTGGATAGAAAAGACGGCGTCATCAGGGGGCACTCCAATACTCTGGTCACTGATCTGCCGGGAATCTACTCTATGTCCCCTTACAGCAATGAAGAACTGGTGACCCGTCAGTTTTTGCTTCAGGACAAGCCCAAGGGGATCATTAACATCGTGGATGCCACCAATATCGAAAGAAATCTGTATCTCACTATGCAGTTAATGGAATTGAACATTCCTATGGTACTGGCCCTGAACATGATGGATGAAGTACGGGAAAACGGCGGTTCTATTCACATTAACGAAATGGAGAATAGGCTGGGAATACCTGTTGTCCCCATCGTGGCAAGCAAAAACGAAGGAATCCAGGAGCTGGTGGATCACGCCATCCATGTGGCCAAAAACCAGGAACGGCCCGGAAGGATGGACTTTTGCGATCCGGAACACGATAACGGCGCTGTCCACCGCTGTCTCCATGCCATCATCCATCTGATTGAAGATCATGCGCAACAGGCTCAAATTCCTCTGCGCTTTGCTGCCAGCAAGGTGGCTGAAGGGGATGAGGAGATTCTCAAAGCGCTGGATTTGAATCAAAACGAGCTGGAACTTCTCGACCATATCATTCAACAGATGGAAGAAGAGAGAGGCTTGGATCATGGGGCAGCCATTGCGGATATGCGGTTTAAATTCATCAAAGAAATATGCGATGCAACGGTGGTTAAGCCTAAAGAGAGCAAGGAATACGCCCGAAGTGTGGCCATTGATAATGTACTGACAGGGAAATTTACAGCCATTCCAGCTTTTGTGGGGATTATGAGTCTGGTCTTCTGGCTGACCTTTGGCGTGATCGGCACCTGGTTAGCGGATATCCTAGACATGGGAATCACCTGGCTGTCGGGGGTGGTGGATCTCGGCTTGACCGCCTACGGGATTAACCCTGTTGTCCACTCTTTGATTATTGACGGTATCTTTGCCGGTGTGGGCAGTGTGTTGAGCTTTTTGCCGATTATCGTGACCTTGTTCTTCTTCCTATCCATCCTTGAGGATAGTGGTTATATGGCCCGGGTGGCCTTTGTCATGGACAAGCTTTTAAGGAAAATCGGCCTTTCCGGCCGCAGCATCGTGCCCATGCTGATCGGGTTTGGGTGCTCTGTTCCCGGGGTTATGGCCAGCAGGACCCTTCCTTCCGAACGGGACCGCAAAATGACCATTCTGCTGACTCCTTTTATGAGCTGTTCTGCTAAGCTGCCGATTTACGCTCTCTTTACGGCGGCATTCTTCCCCAGGTACGGAGCCCTGGTGATGATCGGGCTGTATTTTACCGGAATCGTGGTGGGGATACTTTTTGCCTTGCTTTTAAAAGGAACGATGTTTAAAGGAGAACCGGTCCCCTTTGTTATGGAACTTCCCAATTACCGCATGCCAGGTTTCAAGAATGTAGGGCAGCTTCTGTGGGACAAAGCCAAGGACTTTATTACCAGAGCCTTTACCGTGATTTTTGTGGCAACGATTATTATTTGGTTCCTGCAGTATTTTGACCCGCGCTTGAATGTGGTCTCCGATTCCCAGGACAGCTTGCTGGCTTTGGTTTCGGGTATGATTGCTCCGATTTTCGTACCTCTTGGTTTTGGAGATTGGCGGATTTCGACGGCTCTTATCACGGGATTCATGGCTAAAGAAAGCGTGGTTTCCACTTTGACCGTATTATTGGGAGGATCTGCCGCTTCTCTGTCAAGTATGTTCACTCCCTTCTCAGCCATTGTATTTCTGGTATTTACCTTGCTGTATACTCCATGTGTGGCGGCCATCGCCTCTGTAAAGCGTGAACTTGGCGGAAAATGGGCAGTGGGTGTAGTGGTTATACAATGTGTTATCGCTTGGGTGGTGGCCCTATTAGTCAATCTCTTTGGTATAATGATAGGGTGGGTGTAGACCGATGGATGGATTAAGTAGTTTTCTTCTTGTGCTCATCATGGTGGGATTTTTGGCGGCCATACGTTCCATCTGGAGGAAAAAGGATAACCCATGCGGGGGCTGCGGAGGAGACTGCACTTCCTGCAAGCATTCAAACCCACCGGATCAAGCTAAGAAATAAAAAGATTGCGGCGGGAAAACCTATCAATAAATGCAAAAAGCCAGATTTTATTCTGGCTTTTTTGTTGGCGGAAAACTACTCAATGGATTGAATTTTGAAATCATCAATGAGCCATTTTCCTTCAATTTTTTTGACTGGTATGGAATACTCAATGGTTTCCCTATAGGCCGAGCCATTATCGTAACCTGATACTTTAACGATACAGTATACATTTCCGCTGGTTTCGGTTTCAATATTAACACGTATAATCTCCACAGCATCCACTTCTTGAGTAAGCTGATTATCTATGAAAGACTGTTTGAAATCTGCAAAGAGTCCTTGCATGATCTTTGCCCGGTCGGGAGTTAAAAAGGGGAGCTCATTTTCACCGGTCCAGGTAGTGTAATCAATGTTAAAGGCAGCTGTAAAGTAGTCGTTGACTAAGGTTTCTATGGCAGCTTTATCGGGGGCATACTGATCATCTGAGCCCATGCATCCGGTAAAAGCCAAGATGCTGAACAGGAGAGCAATCCATAGCAACCCTTTATTTTTCTTCACTAAAAAACCTCCTTAAAATGGCGACAGCGGTCGCAACACTCGTCTTAGGAATTCTCAAGTTGTCTTTTGAGATAACTAAAAAATAGCCCCATGAGCAAGGATAAAGGCTATTTTTTAGCTATCCATATTCCCACTATGGCCACTTCTTGCGGATTAGGTTGCATATAGGCTAAGATGTTCCTGCATCTCAGCTTTTTTAATCTGACTTTATTATACTCCAGATATACCTTGATATAAAGCCCTTTTACATTGAACGAGACTTCCATCAGCGGGAGATTCGACTCCCGCTGAAGAGAAAGCCTGAGTCCATACTGAATTTTAGCCGCCCTTGGGCACCCGCCGCCTCTATAGGCGGCGAGAAGGATGGGTTGGTTCAGTAATAAAGATAGATATTCCATTAATTCTTGGCAGCACTTGCTCCAGCTATTTTCCCAAAGACATTGATGTCTGCCATTGCATTACCGCCTAAACGGTTTGAACCGTGGACACCACCGGTCACTTCACCGGAAGCATATAAGCCAGGTATTATTTTTCCGTCTTTGTCTAGAACTTGAGCATCTTTATTGATTTCAATCCCACCCATTGTATGGTGAACTACAGGAACACGTGCTCCGCCATAAAAAGGAGCTGTATCAATTTTATTACGATAAAGAGTTCTGCCAAATTGGTCTTTCGTTTTCGACTCAACATGTTTATTAAATTCTGCTACTGTTTTGACAAGATTCTCCGGATTAATACCCATCATTTGGGCAAGTTCCTCAAGGGTATCGGCCTTATAAGCCCTGCCTTCGGCAATTAAAGAATCGATTGATCCAAAGAACTCACTGTCATCTGATCCTTCCGGATAAGAATGCTTATCGACAATAACCCACATTGTAGCGCCTTCTTGTTCCAATATGGCTTTAGACATAACGTCCCTGCGCGATCCTTCATCGACAAAACGCTGACCGTTTTTATTGACAAAAATGTTGTCTTCGATATCCCTTGCCACGTTCCCGTCAAGTCCGCCTGTTTTGGGATCTCCTGTAGGGTGCAGCTGAATATATTCCATTCCGATAAGGTTTGCCCCGACTTTTTCAGCCATGACGATGCCATCTCCGGTAGCTCCCGGTTGGTTCGTTGTTTTAAGATTTTTTAGTGATGGCCAAATTGTATTATAGGACTCCCTCATTTCAACATTGGCGCTAAATCCGCCGGTTGCGATAATGACTCCTTTGCTGGCCTTGGCAACGATTTTTCCATTTTCGCCTTCAGCATTTACACCGGTAATTCTGCCGTCTTCTACGATTAAATCCGTTGCTTTAGCATGGGTAATAATTTCAATTTCATCGCTATGCTGTTTAATATAGTTCATATAGGCATTGACATAACCGGTTCCAAGCGGCTCTACTGGAATATGACCCCTGGCCCATAAAGAACCGACAATTGTCTCGATGGTATCTTCATATTTCATGCCAAGACTTTCTAACCATTCAAGAGTGGGATAGGCGTTTTCGACTAATGTTCTTACAAGCTCCGGCTTACCAAGCTTGTCCCCGCCTTCATATGTGTGAGTATAGTGCTTTTCAATTGAGTCCTCTATTCCTGCCGCTCCTTGTCTTTTTGGATCAACGGCATTATAGGCGGCGCCGGAAATAAGCGTATTACCGCCTACGTTTGGCATCTTTTCCAGGACTAAGACCTTAGCTCCATTTTGATGGGCAGATACTGCTGCTGCAAGCCCGGATCCGCCTCCGCCAATGATAACAACTTCAGTTTCTTTGTTGATCGTTTTATTGGCAGCCTGATTTTTTTCGGGTTTTTTTTGATAGTCAGCCAGGTTTACCCCTGCTTGTTCTAAGGCCTTTGTAACAGCCGCTATAAGTCCGTTACTGGATAGGGTGGCTCCGGATACAGTATCAATAGCGATACTCTGATACTTAAGCATGTCTTCGATAAGCTTAGTAATAGCTGCGCCTCCAAGATCCGGAGTCTCATTTTGCTTTAAAACTTTAATGTCGGTTATTTTTTTGTCCTG
Source organism: Desulfitobacterium dehalogenans ATCC 51507 (assembly GCF_000243155.2). NCBI lineage: Bacteria > Bacillati > Bacillota > Clostridia > Eubacteriales > Desulfitobacteriaceae > Desulfitobacterium > Desulfitobacterium dehalogenans. The sequence continues at coordinate 315,707 of NC_018017.1, forward strand.
CAGAGAAACCTCAACCTCGATAGAACCGTGAATTCCCTCACCTGTACCTAAGTATGTTTTTACCTCAGAGCTTTTTTGCGCGGTGCAGGCAGTACTTGAGAAGACAAGTGCGATAAGCGCCATGAATAAAATGATTTTTTTAAGACCTTTCACATTCTTTCCTCCTTTAATAAGTTTAGCTGAAATTGTTAAAGGCAATAGCCTTGACATTTTTGAATTTTAAAGTATACACTAGCTATACAGTCAAGCCTTTTTTTATCCTGGATAAAGGAAACTTGCTTCAGGTGGAGTTAAAACTCCACCTGAAGCAAGTTTCCTTTATCACTGAACTCCATTAGACAAAGGAGGAGTGGCATGAATTTTATAAGAGTAAGTAAATTTGGTTCTATTACTGGAATATCTAGAAAAGCTTTGATTTTTTACGACAAACAGAAATTGATTTCTCCAGAAAAAGTAAGTGATAATAGCTACCGTTACTATTCTTTCGGTCAAATTGATACAGCAATGATTATAAAAACCTTGAGTGAAATGGGTATTCCTTTAAAAGAAGTGAGGGATTATTTGAATAAGCGTTCTCCGGATAATATTATACATTTATTGGAGAAGCGCAAAGATCTGATTGAGCAGGAGATGATAAGGCTCGAAAGAATCTATAGTTTAATTAATAAGCGCCTTGAACTTACTTATAAAGGGCGATATATTGAACCCGGAAAAATTGAATGCGGATATTTCCCGGAAGAAAAACTATTTCTAGGTCCGGATATACCTGAAACAGAATCACTTGAAGAGGCCTGGGAATATCTTTCTGAATTCCATGAAACCTGTATTCGTCAAGAGATTGAATTCGGAAGACCAATTGGCTGTATCATCAAAAGAGAATTTTTAACGATAAAGGGCTATCACCTTCTGTCCAATTATTATTACACGCTGAATAATGATGATATTCGTGCCAATTTCCTTAAACCTGCCGGACTATATGTCATTGGCTATGAATATACCAGCTATGGACAAACAGATGCTTTATACAGCAGGATTAAAAAATATATTAATGATAATGGCTTGAACATATGTGGTGACATATATACGGAATACATCCTTGATGAAGTCGTTATGCAGAATCCGAAAAATTACCTGGCCCAAGTTGCTATACAAGTTGAAAAAGCGGAGATTGAACTGGAGCAAGCATATTATCATGACCCGATATATGAACCACAACCGGATTCTTTTCAATATCCGAAGATTTGAGTAAAATAGAATATAGAGAAATCGCTCTATCAAAAAAGCTAAGAGAAAGGACTAGAGGCTATGAACATAACAGTAGTGGGTGCTGGAGCTACCGGAGGATACTTTGGCGCAAGATTGGCGGAAAGCGGACTTAATGTAACTTTCTTAGTACGTGAGAAACGGGCAGCTCAGCTGAGAGACAAGGGCCTGGTGATCAAGAGTGGGGTAGGGGATCTGACCCTTGAGGCTCCTCAGATAGCCATCAATGCGGAGGATATTCCTGCCTGTGACTTAGTGCTGCTGGGATTGAAAAACTATCAGCTGGCGGCAAGCCTTCCCCAGCTCAAGGTCTTAGTGGCTCGAGGGGCCAAAATACTGCCCTTTCTCAATGGGGTAGAGCATTTTGAACTACTGGCTAAGGAGTTTGGCCAAGAGAATGTTCTGGGTGGCGTCTGCAAAATCATCTCCACTCTCGACTCAGAAGGAACCATTCATCATACCGGCAAAGTCCACCAGATCATCTTCGGAGAATTGGAACCCTCCGGTAAGGAATTTTGCTTGCAGCTGGAACAAGCGATGTCGAAGGCCAACATCAAGGTAAAATATACGGAGAATATCTTGAATGAAATCTGGAGTAAGTATGCCTTTATCGCCGTATTCTCCGGGGTCACCTCCGCCGGAGATCTCACCACGGATCAAATCTGCGCTCATGAGGCCACGATAAAAGTCTACCGCCATTCCCTGGAAGAGATGAAAAGTCTGGCCGATGCCTACGGAGTAGCTTTATCCGAGGATTTCGTGGAACAAAATGTGGAGGGTCTGCCGAAATACGCAAAAGGCTCCACATCCTCCATGCATCAGGACATGCGCAAAGGATTGCTTCTGGAAGTAGAGAGCCTTCAGGGCGCCGCGATCCGTCTGGCTGGTAAAAAGGATATGAAACTGCCCACCATCGAAACGTTGTATGGATTGATTAAGCCTTATGAGATGGGGAGTGAAGGGTAAGATTTTTATAGGTCTATGGATTGCCCCGTAGTAGATTTACTACGGGGCTTTTTAGATAGATCAGAAAGTATAAGCTGCCATGACCTACGAATAGTGTCTTACCGCTGTAGGGAGAGATTCTGTATACAAAAAGGGGATGAATAGGCAGGAATTAGGGGAAAAATAACGAATATATTTATTTGGAAGACTGTCGACATGGAACTCGAGGAGGATATTATGAGTGCAATAACGAAAAGCCTGCCATTTCATCTTCAAATATATGAGATTCTTAAAAACCAAATATTGAATGGTGAGATTAGCCGTGGGGAAAGACTTTATGAAAACAAAATTTCTCAGGAGCTGGGGGTTAGCCGCAGTCCAGTAAGAGAGGCTTTACGCATGCTCGAACAGGACGAATTGGTCGTGGTAACGTCCACTGGACTGGTTGTTAACCCGATGGAATTTTCGGATATGGAAGAAATCTATCAATGCAGAATGGCGGTAGAGCCCTTTGCTGCCAAAATCGCTGCAGATAAACTAACGACCGAAGATTTGGATTCCCTGCGCAACCTTGTGACACAAGCTCGGGCCTATCATAATAAAAATGCCTACGAGAAAGTTGTCGAGTCAAACACTCAATTCCACGATATTATTATTCAGAGCAGCGGCAACAGACGCTTGATTGGAATCATTGAAAAAATTCGCTCACTCATTATTCTTTCGCGGAAAACAGAGTTTGAATGTTACCAGAGAGAAGGGGATTACCTGGATGAACATGAAGAGGTTCTAAAAGCCCTTACGGAAAGAAATGGGGCTGAGGCCGAGAGATTGTTAAGAATTCATATTACGAACGATTTTGAGTTCTATAGCTTGGCTTATAAAAACGTATTGAAGAAATAAACTACTCAAAGAAAATCCGGCTTTGCCGAGCTTTAGCGAAAGCGAAGTCTCTGGTTGACTTTGCGCGCCGTGAAACTTATATTTTCTGACTAGCCGAGAAAGTGTCGACTGTATACGGAGGTGTTAGAGTATGAAAGCTCTTATTAAGAATGGCACGATAATTACCGCTTCAGAATATATCAAAGCAGATCTCTTAATTGAAGATGGAAAAATAGCCTGCATCGGGACAAACATCGGAGGTGAGGCCGATGTTAAGATTGATGCTCAGGATAAGCTCATTTTTCCAGGCGGAATCGATGCTCATGTCCATATGAATGTCCCTTGTTCTGATGGCAGTTTGTCAGCAGGATATGATACGGAAACGATAGCAGCTGCACTAGGCGGGACCACTACGATTCTTGATTATGTCTTACAGGAATATGGCAAGAGCATGCATGAAAGTATCGATGGTGCTCATGCCTTGGCCGAGAGCCAAGCTGCTATTGATTATGGGTTTCATGTCATCGTAACCAATCCGGATGAGCAGACGATAGCAGAGATTGAAGACCTCATCGATTCCGGCATTACTTCCTTTAAACTATTTATGGCCAATGATTTAGCCTTGGATGATCAACAACTGCTTAAATTTATGGAAGAATTAGCTCGTTTAGGTGGACTGGCCTGTGTTCATGCGGAAAATGGGGCGATTATCTCATCCCTGCAAAACGGACATAAGAAGAAAAAACAACTTGAACCCTATTATCATTTCCTGAGCCGCCCCTTAATCAGCGAAAATGAAGCGATTAATCGGGCCATTGCGCTGGCGAAGACCGCTAAATGTTCTATGCTCGTTGCCCATGTCAGCAATCTGGAGGGAGTTAATATCATAACTGGTGCCCAAGCTCCTGCCCCGATTCACACAGAATCTTGCCCGCATTACCTGGTCTTGGACGATGATGAATATCGGCAAGGCGAATTCGGAACTGCCAAATATGTCATATCACCCCCGTTGCGGAGCAAAGAGGAAAAAGAAAGATTATGGGTAGGTATTAAGAATAGGGGTATAGATATTATTTCGTCAGATCACAATGGGTTTAACTATTCTACTCATAAGCAACTCGGTAAAGATGATTATACTCTTATCCCTAATGGGGGGCCGGGAATTGAACAGCGTTTTACCCTGATGTATCATACCTTAACCGAACGGGGAATAGATCTTTCGCGATTTGTTGATCTTATTGCAACAAAACCTGCGAAGATTTTTGGCTTATTTCCGCAAAAGGGAACGATTGCTCCGGGAAGCGATGCCGATCTTGTGATCTTTGACCCAGCGATAGAATGGACGATTACGGCAAAGGAGCAGCATCAGGCTTCCGACTACACTTCATATGAAGGATTGAGGATGAAAGGCCGGGTCGATAAGGTTCTGCTGCGAGGAGAATTGATTGTTGACGAAGGAAAATATGTTGGCGAGCCGGGGGATGGAAAATTTATAGCTCGTCAAACTTTAAAAAGCTAGACCGGTAAAGTGTAAAACTCCGCACCATTAATTAACTCCTCCTCAAAACTTATTGGATTAATGTTTAAAACCGAGAAAGCGGCAGCTTCACTCGGTTTTAAACATTAATCCATGATATCATGGGAACATCATTATTAAACTTGTAGGGAAAATCCGCAACAGGGATTAACCCATATTCCTATTTAGAATGAAGCCATTACTCCCAATATTGTAAATGAAATTTTTTTTCTGAATTCGCTAAAATTTATGAAGGATTATTGCGAAGAACAAAGAATATATATACTGTCGACAGTCTATCAACTACCGTATACAGAAGTTTGGGAAAGGAGTAGAACTGAATACACTCATATCCTCGAGTTCAAATTCGATTCAAAAAGCTTTTCAGAAACCAAAGAGCACTAGCAATTTACCACCAACAAATTAAACTGAAAGAAGCGAGGTTAGGAACATGTCGAATGCATCAAAGCAAGATCATGAATCCAAAAGCACTCTAGTGGGTAACGTTAAACCGACGAATGTACGTTGGTACGTTTTCATTGCTATGTTGGTACTTGTCACTATCAATTATGTTGACCGTGCGGTTTTATCTATTGCTATGCCCGCGATTCAAAAGGACTTAAACTTGGATCCTGCAATTGTCGGAGTTATTCTCAGTTCCTTCTTCTGGGGTTATGCCCTAATGCAAATTCCTTCTGGTTTCCTTCTTGATAGGGTTAACCCGTCGAAAGTAGTGCTTGGCTCGGCGGTGGGCTGGGGAATCGCACAAACCTTGACCGGTTTTGTAAACAGCGCCGGCTCCCTGATGTTCTTCCGGGTTCTCCTCGGAGTTACAGAAGCTCCAATTATGCCTGCCGGAGCAAAATTGCAGGGTGTTTGGCTTCCAAGTAAGGAAAGAGCCAGAGGAGCGACAATCATCGATAGTGGTGCTCCATTAGGTACAGCAGTCGGCGGACCCATCATTATTGCTTTCATGGCGTGGTTTGGTGGATGGCGCGGAGCGCTCATAGGCGCCGGTATCTTGACCATTGTTCTTGGAGTTATCTGCTATTATGTCCTTAGGGGAAATCCAGCTACCCACAAAGGAGTTAATGAGGCTGAACGTGAATATATCCAAAGTCACCTATCTCAAGAACAGGAAGAAGCTCAGAAAGAAACCAAGACGGAGCTTAAAACATCCACATACCTATCCAACAAAAGTTTCTGGGGTATGTGCTTAGGCTGGTTCTCCTTCAATACCGTATTCTATGGCCTGTTAACATGGGGACCAAGTTTCCTCGCTAAGACTCAGGGCATTGATATTAAGGCTATTGGTTTCTCTACATTACTCATCTTTGGATGTGGCTTTGTGGGCGAGCTTATTGGTGGTCAACTCGTTGACAAATGGCGTCAAGTGGGTGGTAAATATAACACGGTTATGAAAACTTGCATTGGCATAGCAGGTCTTGCAACCTCAGCTTCTATCTTCCTCCTCACAAGAGCAAGTTCCTTAACCATGGCTATTGTTTTGTTGTCCACTGCATTGTTCTTTTTGCGCTGGGCAGGTATCTTCTGGAGTGTTCCGGCAGCCATCGCACAACGTCACCATGTCGGTGTACTCGGTGGATGCATGAACTTCGCTGGTAACATTGCAGGGGTTATCACTCCAATCTACATCGGTTTAATTGTAAAATTCACTGGATCGTTCCATGCAGGTCTTCTGATCTTCGTTGCTGCAGGTATCCTCCTTGCTGTTGCTGGTTCACTCATCAACTATGAAAAGAAAATCGGTGTTGCTTGAGTCAAGCCCATATCGGGCCAAGTGTGCGTATGTCTTCGAGAAGAAAGGAGAGTGAAATGTAATGCGAATTCTAGTCATAAATCCAAATATTTCAGAAAGCGTTACAAACCTTATTGCACAAGAGTCAAGACGTGTAGCTTCTCCAGAAACTGAATTGTTGTTCGCAACGGCACCTTTTGGCGTAGAGTATATTGAAACTCGCATAGAGGCTCTTATTGGCGGGTATGCTGCGGCGTGCGTTGCAGCTGAACGCCAGGGGGAATATGATGGTGTAATTATTGACGCTTTTGGTGATCCCGGGCTCTTGGGGATCAAAGAAATGCTTAACGTTCCTGTGGTGGGAATGACGGAAGCCGCTTTAGCATCGGCATGTCTTTTAGGTCAGCGTTTTTCCATTATTGCTATTTCCTCGCGGATTAAGGCGTGGTATCTGGAAACTGTCGAACGTAGTCACCTTACGACCCGTCTTGCAAGCATACGGTCTTTGAATGATACACTGCGTAATATCGGTACTGTACAGGAAGATCATGCTGAGCGCTTAAAAGAGTTGGCGATTGAGGCGGTCGAGAAGGATGGTGCTGACGTTATCATACTGGCGGGAGCGCCTCTGGCAGGTCTTGCCCGTAGCCTTGAAGGACAGTTACCAGTGCCTGTAGTGGACGGAGTGTCTAGTGCAGTGCGTCATTGCGAATCGCTTATTGCACTAAATCCTGGCTACGCAGTGAAAGGAAGCTTTGCTCAACCCCCCCTGAAGCCGAATAAGGGATTGCCGGCAGCTCTAGCCGCACTATTGGATCGCACACGCTAATATTACTAAAGGATTCTAGCATACTTTTGCTAGAATCCTTTGCCACGATTATGCATAACCCCCTCTTCTAACACTGCCCTTGAGGCAATTTGTTTAAGGGTGGTTTTGGGTTTAGAAGACGTCAGATTGAAAAAGATTATGGAAGCACCATATAGGATAGTGCGCCAGTAGTTATATGCAGGGGGTGTCCGATGGAACGGTACGTTCGTTTTAATAATGGTAATAAGATTTGCTTCGGATTAGTCAAAGGAGATATAGTTGCAGAGCTGATCGGTGAGGAGCTTTCCGATTTTAAAGAATCCGGAATAGAACATGATCTTTCCTCCCTTAAGCTATTGGCCCCTTGTAACCCTACAAAAGCAGTCTGTGTTGGTCTTAATTATAAAGACACAGTCCTCGAGCCAGGAGCACAATGGCCTAAAGAACCTCTTTTATTTATAAAACCATCGACAAGCATTACAAATCCAGGAGATGATATCATCAAATGGGCAATGACGGAGGATTTAGCCTTTGAAGCGGAACTAGCCATTGTCATAGGGAAAAAAGCGCATCTAGTGCCTGAAGAGGAAGCTCATGAATATATCTGGGGATATACAATCGCTAATGATGTAACTGCAAAGGATTTGCAGAGGGCCGACACCCTATGGACCCGCTCAAAGTCCTTCGATACGTTTCTCCCTTTGGGGCCCTGGATCGTCAGTGGAATTGATGCCCATAATTTAATGATTACTTCTTCTGTAAACGGTCAGCAAAAACAAAAAGGTACTACTGCTGATTTAATCTTTGGCATAGAGTACCTAGTAAGTTTCGTTTCTCATATTACAACGCTGTTACCCGGAGATATTATTTTAACAGGTACACCTGGTGGTTACGGTTCGTCCTTAGATGTTAATGATAAGGTCGAAATAGAGATATCAGAGATCGGCAAGCTAATGAACACTTGTAAAGTAAGCTCGGAACGCTGGAGTCTTGCACCACGCCATAAATAGCATGTATTTGAGCAGGGAGGGTAAAAGGCGTTTTTGTACGCCACCCATGGCGATCAACTAGACTACGAAAGTCCGTTATGGGGATATGTAGCGACCAGCCATGAGCTTAAGGCAAGGGTATCCATCGCGAGGAGAATGAAAAAGGCGAATTCCTGTAGAATTCGCCCCTTTCCGAACCGTTTGCAAAAGTTGTCTTTTCTTTCAGCCTTTTCATTCCGAGAGGCTATTTATTTTGCCTCAAATAATCTACCCCAGCCTTTAACGACACCAGGATCTACACCGACCATTTTTAAGGTTTTCCATACAGTGACTGCGGTACTATCGTAAACAGTGATGCCATAATCTCTTTCGAGCTGTTCGATTTGCCAAGTGGATCTTAAATTGGTACAAATGATGCTGATTCCATCAGCGGCATCAACGCTGACTTCTTTACACATCTCATCAATCTGTTCCGGCGTAACTAAACTGAAAGAACGGTTAACGGTTTGATTCAAGCCGCGAGAATTAATGACTTTGTAACCGCATTTTTCTTCAAATTGTTTAGCAATGAGCTCATCGATGGAAGGGATGTAAGGAGTAACCATGTGGAGAGTCTTTACATTGTTTTCCTCAAACGCTTCCAGCATAGCAAGCATGGAGGTGGTTGCTGGGATCCCCGTCGTTTCGGTGATTTTCTCACATACCATCCTGTCGAATTCGAAGCCTGTCCAACCACCTGATGTTCCGTTCCAGGCAATGGCATCAACATCGGCATGGGCGAGAAATTCTGAGGCACGTAGAAATGGATCGAGATCAAACTGAGATAAAGCGTCTTTTTCCAAAGAAATCTTTGTCACCTCTAAACGTGAATAGTGCATGGTAACAAGATCCTCTAAGCCGGAAACCATTCTTGAGCAAATAGGCTCCAGGGCTGTGTTTGAAGATGGGGTCAGCATTCCAATCTTCTTTTGTTCTGCAGGATCAAACATAGTTTTTTTCATGTGAGTATCCCTCCATTAAAAATATAGGGAATGACCGACGCGCGACAGTCGCTTGTCGACAATGTTTGATATATGTTTTCGCCGTTTCTTTTCGAAATCCTCTTTTGTTTTTGATGTTTCTGAATATTTTCTTTAAATTTTTCTCCATTGCATTAATGGATTTCGGCAGCCGAATAGTCTTCAACGAGTATGTCTTGAGCCCCTTGCCACAGAACAATTTGGCCTAATTTCCCTAAGTTTTCATTCCCTTCAATGATCGTTAAGAAATGGTTTCCTGCTAATTGCCCAATTTTGCTTGAAAAACAAGCCCCTCCATAAGGGATGAAAATCTCTGTTTCACTAATATCACCCGGATATAAAAGGATCTCCCCTTTGGCAGGATGACTGGTAGGATTTTCATAGCCCACTCCTAATTTGAAATCGCCTAAGGGAACCCAAACGGCCTCTCCGCTCCACCGAACATGGATAATCTTGTTTTTAAATGGCAGAAGCTTTTTAAATGCCGCACAAGTTTGGGGGGCCTCTTTTTCCTCAAGTCGTGCAATGAAGTTAAACCCACCGGCAGTAATTTTTACTAGATTCATAATTTTATCAACCTCCTCATTTTTTTAATATCAATTCTATGACGATGAAGGGCCCCTTACAGGTCTTAACTCTTATGAGCATACTTATTAAGCGCTGCCGTGTCAAGAATCGTTATTTCTCCCCGTCTGAGATGGATAAGGCCTTTTTGGGCAAATTCGTTAAGATAGGTTGTTACTTTGGAACGTGCTGTGCCAATAAAGTGGGCCAGTTCTTCATGGGTAATCATCAGGCAGTTATCGTTATTTTTACTGGTGAAAATACCATAGTGTTTAAAATCCAATAACAATCTTGCCAGCCGGTCCTCAATTTTTTGAGTGGACAAATCTTCAGCTTGTAAAGTTGTCCATCTTAATTTAACCCCAATGGACTGAATAATATATAGAGCAATTTCCGGATAGGCATAGATAAGCTCTTTCATTCTATCCCCAGAAATAGCGACGATTTCAACTTTGCTTAGAGCGGTTGCCGAGACCATGCGCGGGCCTTGGTCCAGGGTTTCTGTTTCCCCAAATATTGCGGGGGCTACGAGGATGCCAAAGATTTTTTCACTTCCCTCAGAGAAAAAGCTGGAGACCTTTACCTTGCCTTTCTTCAGGCAAATAAGTCCGTTGCTGGGCTGATTCTTCTCGAATACAAATTCACCTTTTTGATAATGCCTTGGTATCCCACTGCTTAAAAGAATATTCCATAGGTTTGTATCCGTTGGTTGAGAATAGATATTTGGAACGAAGTAATTCATGATCGTACCCCCAATCATTGCGTTACAATTATATTGTACAATAATAATGGGTAGCAAAACCTCAATTTTCGGGAAAAATATAAAGGGAGGAAACTTCGGGATTTGACCCGAAGCTATCCTCCTTTTAGCTTATGGATTCATAATGAGAGATCGTGGGTTATTTTTTAGACCGAGCGGATTCGACCCAAATACCGCGTTCGATCAATTTTCGGACATGCTGGCGGTAAATCTCGTGGGTGTCTTTGTGTTTTAAGGGAGCGCGGTTCATACATAGATTCTTTTCAAAGAGGGGCTCTTCGTAGATGAGTTTGAATTGCTCAGTACGCAAGTCTTTCATCCAGTTTCCGAAGAGGGAACGTTCGCGGTATTCCCTCAGAGATTCAATATCGATAATAGCTCCGGCATAGGAACTTCCTGAACCATACTTATGGTTGGAGATCACTTCTCCATGGTGGTTGACGATCATGGATTGGCCGCCGAAGGTGTCGACAGACAGTTCGGCTGCTTGGGAGGGATAATAGGTGGCAACATTAGGTGCCACCACATAGCAGGTATTATCCAAAGCCCGGGCTCTATTTTGAAGTTCCCACCACCCATTGGCTACTGCCGGTTCAGGAGCACTGGACCGGTAGATGATTTCCGCACCGTTCATGGCGAGTCCTCGCGCCGGTTCAGGGTAATCCCCCTCTTGGCACACCAAGAGGCCGATTCTGCCGATTTCTGTGTCGGCTACGGAGTAAAAAGAGTCTAATTTATAACCATAAAGCTCTATCCATTTGTCCCACACATCATGGGGAACGGTGGAATGTTCCTGACAGAAAACCTGCATTTTGTAACTTTGTAGAATGACTTCTCCTTTCGGATCAATCAAAAAAGCAGAATTAAAGAAGCGGCCGGGAAACTCAGGGTGCTTTACTTTGGCCTGAGCTATGAGATAGGCGTTGTACTCCTTGGCTTTTTTGCCAAGAAGTTCAGTTTCTTCACCAGGAATATCAATGGCCATATGATCTACAAAGTATTGGTGATCCCAATCAAATAATTCATCAGTAAATCCTTGCAGAGCACCTTCTGGAATAGTAATGAGTCTTACCGGCATTTCAATTCCGCTTAACCATACTGCGGCATCGATGACATCTGAGATGTGGGCAATATTCCGTTTGATATCCTCCCTTTTTTCTGCACCACGCATGGTAGGTTGTATGGCTAAGGCCATATACTGCTCAATCATTGATATTACCTCCTTGTGCACTTCTTGGTTTTAGATTAGCACAAGGATTTATTTATGTATGTTACAATAGTAACAGTTGTCTAAATTTTCTTGAATTTACTTGATGCTAAAAAATATTCAAAAAAGAAAAAAGTACTTAAAATTTTCTTTTTTTGTCCATTAGAAGAGCATTCTAGTTCAGATTTTTCAAGCGCCGATTCAGGCTAATTTGCTATAATTTAAAGATGGGTGTTTTGCCTAAGGCTATATATTGACACACTGGATATCTCACAATCTATAGAAGATAAAGGGAAGGCTTTTTATGAGTAATATACATGATGTGCGCAGGCGGGAGATCAAGTATCGTGTTGCCTTTGACAATGCATCGCGAGCAAAGCAATACATAGGCAAGGTTTTGCAGGGTGATCCCCACAATGGATCTGATGGGTATCTTGTGCGGTCACTCTATTTTGACACGCTTTGGAATCGTGATCTTGAAGAAAAAAAAGATGGCCTTGAAAGCCGCAGAAAAATACGACTGCGCGTTTATTCGCCTGAAGCTACCACGGCGAAGTTAGAACTGAAAGAGAAGCAGGGTCTTTGGCAACACAAGCGATCTATCACAATTCCGCGGGATATGGCTCTTCATTTGACGACAGGGGACTATACATCCTTGGCTAGGATGCAACTCCCTCTTGCCCAACAGCTGTACCGTTTTATGAGTGAGCAAATGTATCGGCCCAAATGCATCGTACAATACCGACGGTATGCCTTTATTGTTCCGGCCAACGATATCCGTATTACCTTCGACAGCAAACTTATGGCAACGGAAGGATATTTGGATTTGTATAGAGACGATGCCTTCCTGTATCCTGTGGGCTGGCCTGATGATGTAACGCTGGAGGTTAAATATAACCATTTCCTGTTTAGTTATATTAAGGACTTGCTGGATGACATTGACAAAGTACCCGTATCCTACAGCAAGTATGTCATGTCGCGTTTTATGACCCACAGTTTAGAGTAAAACCCGATTGTGTTGCACTATCTTATCTATAGAGGAGGAGCTACATAACGATGAAAGATCAATTGCTGGCTGGGCTGGAGGCGAGTACCGGTGCCCTTACATTACAAGATATTCTTTTGAATTTTTTGATTGCCGGAATCTTGGGCGTAGTGATTTTTATCTCATACCGCATATCCCATTCGGGTGCCGTCTACAGCGCTAAGTTCAATGTGTCGCTGATTATGCTCACCCTCGTCACCACGCTGGTGATGAATGTAATCGGCAATAATATTGCTCTTTCACTGGGTATGGTAGGGGCCCTGTCCATTGTCCGTTTCCGCACGGCCATTAAGGATCCGCGAGACACTGCTTATATCTTTTGGGGTATCGCTGTGGGTGTTTGTTGTGGCGTTCAGGAGTATCTTTTGTCTGCCATCGGCTCGGGCATCATCTTCTTGTTCATGCTGATGTTCGGGGCGGTAAAGAGCAACGACCGTTATCTGCTTGTGCTGCGGGGAGAAAGTGTTGCCGAACAGGCCCTGGAAAAGGCCATTGATCAGATTTTCGGCGGCAAAGCTCAATTTAAAGTGAAGAACACCTCGAATAGCTTCATTGAACATATCTATGAGTTATCACAAAAACAGGTGCAGCAGGCGGAGAAACAGATCGGTTCCCTTACCTCCTATCTGAATAAAATAGAAGGTATGACGGCAGTAAATTTAATCAGCCAAAATGACGAAATCAACCGATAGGGGACATGTCCATGAGAAACGAGCGGAAGATAGCTGTCATTTCAATAGCGGCATTGCTTTTGGCAGTACTCGGTTTAAGTCTTCTGACCGCAGTACCGCACCGGACAGAGCATCCTAACTCTTACAATGCTCCGCTGCCAGCGGCGCCCAAAACCGAAAACGTCATGCAGGGAATATCCCAAGAGGATTGGAGCGTGGACGACACCTTTTCCACCCATCTACCTCTTATTGTCATCGATACCGGGAACGAGCGTCCGCCCATCAGCACCCAGCAGGGTGAAGATGGCGTTTTCCAACTCATTCCCGGGGTAGAACCCTACCGCTACGGGAGTATCCACGTGATTGACACCGGCGGCCTCAACAACCTGAAGAGCGAGCCGGATCATGTAAGTCCCATCGCCATTAAGCGCAGGGGCAACAGCTCGATGCTGTACCAAAAAGCCCAGTATTTAATCAAGCTGCAGACAGAATCCGGACAAGACAATTTTTTGGATTTGCTGGATCTTGGAGCGGAATGCGAATGGGTGCTCAACGGCTCCATGGCTGACAAAAGCATGATGCGAAATTACCTTTCCTACCGCCTTGCTTCACAATTCATGCCCTTTACACCGGATTCACGGTACTGCGAGGTGGTGTACCACGAGAATGGCCGGTATTATTACGAGGGTGTGTATCTGCTGATTGAAAGCATCAAGCAGGGTGAGGAGCGCGTTGCTATTTCAGAGTCAAAATCCTCCGATCCCTATCCGTCCTACATTGTCCGGCGCGATCGGTTTGCAGAGGATGACACTATCCTGGACACCTGGGCCACGCAAAAGGGATTGAGATTTACTCCTGATGAATTGAACGAACATTATCTGGGGCTGATCTATCCCACCATGAAAAACGCTACAAAGGAAACTATCGATTTTGTCACAGGAGACATCAGCCGGATTGAAAAGGTTCTGTATTCTGACGACGAGCATGTTTTCTCTACCTACCCCCGCTATATCGATGTGGATTCTTTCATCGACTACTTTATTTTTAATGAATTTTTCGGCAGCTACGACGCGGGTATCAACTCCACCTATATGTACAAGGAGGTGGGCGGCAAGCTGTATATGGGTCCGGTATGGGATCTGGATAACGCAATGGACAATTACAAATCCGAACCTTTGAATGTGAATGTAACAGCCTTTCAGATCAAGCCATGGTTCGACCGGCTGATACGTGATTCGGATTTTTTAGCAAAGCTGGAAAAACGATATACCCAGCTTAGGCGGGGGCCCCTTTCCGATGAGAACTATCTCGGCACCATCGATGCCATTGTAGCTCATTTGGGCCCAGCCACCGACAGAGAGTGGACCCGGTGGGCTCATGTGTACACAACTTTCAACAGATACAGCATGCAAAATTACGGGGAAAACCATGAACTGGTAAGAAATACGGATGAATTCCGCCAGGAGGTATACAGGCTGAAAACCAGCATTACACAGCACGCCGCAGCCATAGGCCCTTACCTCCGGATATTGCGAAAATCCACTATCGTAAACACCGGGCTTTCCATATATTCTCCCTTACTTTTGTTGGTGACCGTGCTGGTATTCCTCATCCCCGCTTTCTACGCATCTCGTAAATAGGAGGCTTAGTTATGCCAATTCCCAGCTTGGCATTTATGCTTGTTTTTTTACCCACCTGCTTGATTTTGTACTTCCTTTTCTTCTTTTACCGGCCCGCGCAAAATGTCATACTGCTGCTGGCCAGCCTGGTGTTTTATGCCTTTGGCCAGACTGTCTATGTGTTGGCGCTTTTGCTCTCTATGGCATGGAATTATGCCATGGGCTTGGCCATCGCGACCCGGCAAAAGAAAGGGCACAGCAGCAAGGCCTTGACCGGAATAGCCGTCGGGATGAATGTGCTACTTTTACTGGCATTTCAATGGATAAACCAAATGCTGGCCTTTCTCCCCTCCTGGTTTGGTTGTGTGGCACCCTCTTTTCAGGTCTTGATGCCCTTGGGGCTTGCCTGGTACACCTTGCAGGCGGTGGGTTACTGCCTGGATGTCTACCGCGGCGAGGTAACTGCCGAGAAAAACCCCCTTTATGTGGGGCTGCACCTGGCCTTTTTTCCTAAGATCACCTTGGGTCCCTTGGTGGATTATGGGATGATGCGTCGGCAGTTCACTGAACGCCAACATACCATTGACAAGTTTAGCCGGGGTTTGTGCAGATTTGTGGTAGGTCTTGCGAAAAAGCTTTTGCTGGCGGATCAGCTTTCCTATCTGGTGAACTACATCTTCACCCAAGCGGCCATGGACAATACCGTAGTACAACTGCCGGTAAGCCTGGCCTGGCTGGGGCTGTTCGCTTTTGGCCTGCAATTGTATTATGAACTTTCCGCCTTTGCCGACATGGCCATTGGCCTGGGGGAGATGTTCGGGTTTGATTTGCCGGAGAATTTTTGCTATCCCTTCGTAGCCACGAATATGACGGATTTCTGGCGCCGTTGGAACATCACACCCCTGGCCTGGTTCCGGAAATATGTATTTGGGTTCCTTCCCAGGACGGAAAATCAAGACCTTGTGATACGGAATCTGCTTATTACATGGATAGTGTTTGCCTTGTTTGTCGGAGGTTTTGAGTGGACATTTGTATTCTGGGGTGTATGGAATTTTCTTCTCTTGCTGGCGGAACACTTTTTTGGTTATGCTGAGCGCATTTCGGGACGCTTTTTAAAGCATGTATACACGCTGCTTGCGGTTTTGCTCGGATTTGTATTGTTGCGAAGCCCTTCTCTGTATACTGCGGGACAATATTTCGCCTCCATGTTAGGGCTGAACAACAACGGTTTTTGGAGCACCCTGCTCCCCGTGTTTTTAAGGGAGAACTGGATGCCTCTCGGACTTGGTGTAGTGTTTGCAATACCCTTGGCGCCCAAGTGGAATGCCTTGGCACAACGGCCTGGTAAAGGAAAATCTCTTTGGAGGTTGTCGGCTATCCTCTACCCGGTCTTCATTGCCGGGCTGCTGATAGTGTGCATGGTCTTTATTGTTCAAAACAAGGCAGTGATCACGCCTGTATATTAGACACATCACAGAAGGTGAAGCCAGGTAAGGAAGGGAGGCGGATCACATGGATAATTCCCCAAAGGTGCATTGGCATAAAATCGCAGCAGCCGTACTCATGTTAACTGTACTAATTGGAGCAAGCGGGTTTTCCCTTTGGTTTACATATGACAGTGTGCTTGGCACATTGGCGGCTTATGACCCACTGAAAAGCTGGCGCACCCCCTCTTCCCTTAGAGAAGAAATGGAGAGCGCCATCCGCTACCAGCTCCCATACCGTCTGGAGATACGCGATATATACTCAATCGGCCTGGTGGCGCAGGGCAAACGGGAGACCGGCACTTTTTTCATTGTGAAAGACAACGATGGCTATCTGCTGAGAACCAACCTCTATCAGGAGATAGATCCCAATATTGAGGAATATGCCCGGCGATTGGGTAAACTGCGGCAAGCAGCTGCGCTCAAGGGGACACAGGTGTTGTTTGTGGGAACTACCGGCAAGTTTGTGCCCGGCACCACGAAAATGCCGGAGGGCTATCTGCCGGATCACTCCAGTCTGCGTAATCTGGATGAGCTTTTTTTGGATTTATTGGCCTACCACGTGAGCAATCTGGACTTGCGCGAAAGCTTCAAAACAGCACCCCTTGACTACACGGACTACTATTACCGCACCGACAGCCGATGGACAGCGCGTGCCGCCCAGTTTGCAGCGGGCAGCGTTGCCGATGCGGCAAAGGATAAGTTGGGTGTTGAGCTGGATTCAGATGGATTCTACAGCGATTTAGCCAATTATGAAGCCTACATCTATCCCCAGATACTGTTGGGCGATTACGGACACAGCGCAGGCATGCCTTTTTCTGGTTTGGACGACTTTGTAGCAGTAGTTCCGGCCTTTGAAACCGACCTGACATTGGGGATTTCTTCCCAAAATATCCTTCGCCGCGGCCCGTTTTCCCAATCCGTGCTGAATATGGATTACCTGAATGTAGGAGACCCGCGCTATGACAACCCTTCTAAAACATATTTCGGGGGAGGCGTCACACGGGTGCACATCGTGAATCACCGCAATCCGGACGGAGAAAAGGTTCTGCTGCTGTGCGACAGCACTTTCCTGACGACCGCCGCTTATCTGGCTTTGATGTGCGGTGAAGTGGATGCGCGGGTGGTGGCTTCAAATGACGTGGCCAGCATGGAAAAGCTTGTGGCAAGTGGCGAGTATTCGTTAGTGGTAGTAGCCTGTGAGGCTCAGAGCATTGGGGCAGATATGTTCCCTTTCTTTAAACGATGATTTGCTTTATGGGGGGAGAGGAGATGGTTATGGCTAAAAAAATAGGTTTCGCCTTGAGACTTTCCCTCTTTTTGGCCATACTTGCGGCCGCCTTCTTTTTTGTGTGGCGGGTAAATGTCGGTCCTACGACGGAAGGTTCTGTGGAAGTGTTCTTCATCGAGACCAAAAGCGACGCTAACGCCATCCTGCTCAAACAGGGTGAGGCCGTCATTCTGGTTGATACTGGGGAAGAAGTGGACGCCCCAGCTATCACGGCTTTTTTGCAGGAACAGCAGGTAAGCGTGATTGATTATCTTGTGTTGACTCATCCCGACCAGGATCATATTGGGGGTGCTCCCGCCCTTCTTGAGCAGTTTGAAGTACGCTGTGTGATACAGCCGTATTATGCCAAGGAAAATGTCCTGGCCGACGCCTTGAGGCAAACCATTGATTCCCTGGGGGTAGCGCAGATTTACCCCACCCGCCCCAGAAGCTTTACCTGCGGCCAAATGCAGATGACTGTGTATCCGCCGCTGGAGAAGCACTACCGGAAGGATAATAATTATTCTCTGGCCCTTTGGATAAAGCATGGGAAGGTGGATATGGCCTTTGCGGGGGATGCGGAGGAAAAGCGGCTGAACGAATTGATGCAGATCCATTGGCCGGCCGTGCAGCTGTATCAGGTGGCGCACCATGGACGTGCCAGCCGGTCCTCAGGCTTATTGATTGAACAGCTGCGGCCGCAGTACGCCGTAATCACTGCTTCTGACGGCGACCAAGCCGTCCAAGATGCCCTAAAACAAGTAGGCGCACGGATTTTTTACACAGGAGACGGAACACAACAGTTTGTTAGTGACGGAAAAACCATGGTGTATGTTGAAAGGAGGCCTTAAGATGATAGCTGAGAAGCAAATGAATGCAACAAGCCGGTCCCAAGCCTTTCGTTACCGGTCCTGGATGATTCTGACAATGGTTTTGAATGCAATTTACCTGTACTGGCGCGTTCGGTATACCCTACCCATAGAATATGGCGTTATTTCCATCATTGCAGGTGTGTCTTTGCTCGTGGTAGAGTTTTTGGGCGCACTCGAATCACTGGTGCACTATTTCAACATGCATCGCATTGAAAATCACCCGGTACCCGAAGTGCCGCTGCATCTGTTCCCCGATGTCGATATCTTTATTGCCACCTATACGGAACCCATCGATCTGCTGTATAAAACCATCAATGGATGTAAGTATCTGGATTACCCGGACAAATCCAAGGTGCATATTCATCTCTGTGATGACGGGCGCCGCCCTGAGGCCCGCCAGTTGGCCATGGAGATGGGGATCAATTATATTTGCCGCGAGGACAACAAGGGTGCCAAAGCCGGCAATTTGAACAACGCCATGTCGGTAACCAGTGCACCGTTGATTGTGACACTGGATGCGGATATGATTCCACAGCACAGTTTTTTAATGAGCTGTGTCCCCTACTTTGTGGACGCCGATCTGCAAAATGCCTCCCGTGAGGACGGCAAGAAGCTCCGTATGGGGTTTGTGCAGACCCCCCAAAGCTTTTACAATCCTGATTTATTTCAATTCTTTTTGTATTCAGAGAACCGTATCCCTAATGAGCAGGATTACTTTTACAAAGATGTGCAGGTGTCCCGCAACCGTTCCAACAGCGTCATTTACGGCGGCTCCAACACCATGCTGAGCCGTGCTGCTATTGAGGACATCGGCGGTTTCTTTGAAGGGGCGATCACGGAGGACTTCGCCACCGGCATCCTGTTGCAGAAAAAGGGATATGTCTGCTATGCAATCAATGAAGTTTTGGCCAGTGGGTTATCGCCCACCGACCTGCCCAACTTGATTCAGCAGCGAATCCGCTGGGCGCGCGGGTGTATTCAAACAGGACGTAAAATGCATATTATCCTTTCGCCAGAGCTTTCCTTTGGGCAGAAAGCCAACTATTGGGCCTCTGTTTGGTATTGGTATGCACCCTTGAAACGGCTGTCCTATATCATGTCCCCCATTTTATTCGCTGTCTTTGGGTTCATGGTCATCAAGTGCACCTTGCTGGAGGTGCTGATTTTCTGGCTGCCTATGTACATTTCCAGCAATATTACACTGCGTATGCTGAGCCGGGGCATACGAACCACCAAATGGACCAGCATATACGAAACTGTTCTGTTCCCATTCATGCTGTTTCCTGTTCTTGCGGAGTTCTTTGGCATTTCTCTGAAGAAATTCCGTGTAACGAAAAAGGAAAGGGTACGCAGCGAAAAAGCGACAACCGTCTTGTACGCTATTCCCTTTGTGCTGTTGGCTGTCCTGTCGGTGATTGGTATTATCAATTGTACCGCCATGATATTCCAAAGCGGAACCGTATCGCCCATCGTGGTTTTATTTTGGTTGTCGGTCAACCTGTTCAACCTGGTGATGGCACTGTTTTTTACTCTTGGACGCAATTTCTACCGCATGAGCGAGCGGGTGGCGGCTGTGGTGGAATGTCGTCTGGGGACGAACGCCCATGGTGTTATTCATTGTGAAACCACGGATTTCTCTGAAACTGGTGTGGCTCTTTTTTTGAAAAAGCCGACAGATATTGACGAAAACGAAACCGTCAATTTGCATTTGCTTACCGACAGATATTCAGCCAAGCTGAAAGGGCGAATTGTCCATGTGAGCGCTATTCCAGGTGGCTGGAAATACGCGTTCCTTATCACAGACTACGGGGATAGCAAAAGCCAGTACCTCCAAATTGTCTATGACCGTGTGCCGACTCTGCCCACCGACCTAAAAAAAGCGCAGGGGAGCTACAATGATATTCGCCGTAACATCACCCGCCGTACCCAAGGGGTATTCTATCAAAACCGTCGCTATCCGCGTATCAACATGGATGAAACCATCCATTCAGACTATGGGCCGGTTCACCTCATTAATTTTAACTACAAATATGTGGTGACAGATTCGCCGGATCTGCCAAATGAGCTGTATTTGCACCCAGTGGAGGGGCTTGCTTTGCTGTGCCGCTACGAGCGGGATGTGCAAGATGGCAAAAAATTATATGCCGTGGCAAATTATGACGATATTCATAACGCTGAGGCCAGCCGTCTGCTGAGGGAGTGGGTGGATCAGATTTTGCGCAAAGAGAGTGTGTTAGGAAACAAGTCCATGCCAAGCGCCCGTTCTTCTGATTTGGCTCTCAATATTCTGGGTGCGCCACAGGGGCAAGGAGGGGGACTAAAGCAATGAAGTCAGGAAAGTGCTTCAGATTCGTGGTGGTCTTGTTAATCGTGATGTTGGGGGGATTTCTGATATCGGGTTGGACGGCAAAAGAGGATTTGCGCTTTGTGAAGAGTTTAGGTGTGGGCTGGAACTTGGGCAATACCCTGGAGCCCTATGATTTGCATTTTGAAACCAGTGATCCTGCCATATATGAAACATACTGGAACAACCCCATTACCACCAAGGAGATGCTTCAGGATATTAAGCAAGCGGGCTTCTCTGTTTTGCGCATTCCGGTGACATGGCAGGACCACATGGATGATAACCTCCAGGTAAACGAGGCTTGGATGGATCGTGTGCAGCAGGTGGTGGACTATGGATTGGAGGCCGGCTTTTATGTGATCATTAACGCCCACCACGACCAGTGGTACTACCCAGATGAAGAGAATCTTCCACGCGCCGAAGAAATGATGCAGGCGTTATGGCGGCAAATTGCCCATCGGTTTGAAAGCTATGATGAACGGCTGATGTTTGAAAGTATGAATGAGCCGCGTCTGATTGGAACGGATAAAGAATGGGGTTCTGGTACCCCTGCGGCTAGAGATGTGGTAAACAAGCTGAATGTGGCGTTTGTAGAAACGGTGCGTTCGGCTGGCGGAGAAAACGCCAAGCGGTATTTGCTTTTGCCTGCTTACTGTGCGCGGGCAGAAACGGCAGCGTTTGAAGGTTTTTATTTGCCGAAAGGAAGCCGAATGATTTTATCGGTACATTTGTATACGCCGTATCGTTTCGCCCAAAGCTCATCCGGAACGGATGTATTTACCCCGGAAAGCCCTGCGGACACCGAAGCTATTGATCAGCTATTTTCGGATCTCAAGAGGCTTTTTATTGATAAAAAGATTCCTGTAATCATTACGGAATTCGGGGCGGTTGACAAGGACAACGAACAGCAGCGGATCATATGGGCAAATTATATTTTGAAGAAAGCGAAAAAGCTGGGTATCTCGTGCCTTTGGTGGGATGCGGGTGGAGATGCCGGCAAGGAAATATCATACTCTTTATACGATAGATACACGAGAACATGGCGATTCCCCAAACTGGTGCAGGCCTTGGTAAATCGGTGAACAATAGCCACCCGAAATCGGACACGAATCCGATTTTGGGTGGCTATAGCAATAGTTGCCTAAATTCTCTAAAGAGATTGATTTTCCATGTCAGCTTTTGACCCAAATAAACGACTTAATATTAGAAGGAGGTAAGGTTATGAGTAGAAAATATCAATTAATTGTAACTTGGGCCTTGGTGGCGGTGATGCTGGGGGTGACCCTGACCGGCTGCTCAGGGAACTCCAAAGTAGCTGCCGGGGATTTGATGAAGGGGATTAATAAAAATCCTGTCCAACTTCCTCAAAAAATGGATGGAGAGTTGAATCAAGCTCTGCTGGATTTTACATGGAATTTATTCAGGGAAAGCGGTGCTAACACCGGTAATGTCATGATTTCAGCACCCTCTGTCTATCTGGCCTTAGGAATGACCCTAAATGGGGCCGATGGTGAGACCAGGGAAGCCATGCTCAAAGCCTTGTCTGCTCAAAACATAAAGCCGGAGGACTTTAATCTAGGCTTATCCGCATGGATGACCTCTTTGATGGATAAAGAAAATAAGGCGGATGTGCGTATTGCCAATTCGATTTGGATTCGTGATGGTTTTGAGGCGGACCCGGCTTTTTTACAGACCAATGGAGACTATTATCAAGCGGGAATAAGAAGCATTGATTTTGCCGATCCCTCGGCCCCTAAGATAATCAATCAATGGGTGGAGGAAAAAACGGAGGGGACCATCGATAAGATCATCGAGAAGATTGACGATGATTTAATGATGTACCTTATCAATGCGATTTACTTTAAAGGGGAGTGGAAGGATCAATTTAAGGCTGGAAGCACCTATGAAAGTACCTTCTCTGCTCCGGCAGGCAGTGTAGAAACTCCATTTATGAGACGAAGCGGGAATATGGACTATATCCAAGGTAAAGGGGCCACTGGAGTCATTCTCCCTTATACCGATGAGCGGTTTGCTTTCGTAGGGATCTTGCCTGGGGAAGGCCAATCTCCCCGGGATTTTATCAACACTATCACTGCCGCAGAAATGTTAACATTGATTAGCACGAAAAAGACGAAGAACATTGACCTCTCTCTGCCGAAATTTGAAAGCAGCTATGAAGATGAACTCCAGGATGAACTCCATGCCTTGGGAATGGAGATTGCCTTTGATCCTTATCGGGCAGATTTCTCATTAATGAATAAGGCCCATACCAAGGATCTTTTCATCGGGGAAGTCAAGCATAAAACCTATATTAAAGTGGATGAAAAGGGAACGGAAGCCGCCGCGGTAACAGGGGTAGGAGTCAGTACGACCAGCATGCCCATCGATCTTACCCAAGTCGTATTTGATCGGCCTTTTGTCTATGCCATCATAGATTGGCAGACAAATAGCCCGTTATTTGTGGGAATCATGGAAGATCCTACGGTGAAGTGAGATTAAGCTGCGGAGTAACTCGAACTTCACACAGAGGAATCAAAAGTCCGTGTTACTGTTTTCCCGGATCTAGTTGTTGATTTGGGTTTGGTTTTCGAAGGAATATAAAATAGTTGATGCACAAACTGATTCTCAAATCCCTCTCTACTAGATAAGCCGGTATTTGTCTAAGTTTAGAGGGATTTTTATTTTAGGTAATGGAAAAAGTGAAAGGGGCCAGCTTATGAAACAAGAAGAGGGAAAAGATCTAACCAGGAAACGGTTGATGGTATTTGTAGTATTGTCCATCGCTTTAGGGTGGACGGCTTTTTTACTCATCCCACTTTTGGGGGCGGCCTATGGGCAAGGTATGTCCATAGCCATCCTGGCAGGGGCGATGTTTACTCCGGCCATAAGCAGTTTATTGACCAGGCTCATCACCAAAGAAGGGTTTCAGAAGATGCATCTGCGTCCGCACTTTAAGAGACATATTAAGGGGTATGTGCTGGTGTTCTTTGGGCCTACGGTTTTGATTTTTGAATTATTGGAGCAGATAAATATAAGCGAAATATTACAATAAATCAAAAGTTCGGCAATGATCTTAATTCTAATAGTATTTGCTTAACTACAGAAGAGGGGTTCGCGGATGTTTTAACAGGTACTGTATATGCTTCGAAAGAAAAAGCCCCTATTATTTTAGTAAATAATTCTTCACATCGGCAACTACAAGGACTTACTATCAAAATCGTTATGCAAATGCAGACAAAGTATATGTATTGGGAGGAACTGCGGTTGTCACCTGTGGATTTTAGAGCGAAATTCCATAATGCGGGTTTTAGATGTGGTGACGGTGATGGCTGGAAGAAATGTAAAGAAAGCAAGGTGCTGATGATAGTTATCAGGCATGCCGCGGAAAATGATTTAGAGGGTATTCTAAAGCTCTATGGGACGTTGGAGGAAAATAAAGACTGCGGTATCGATATCGATGCCGCAGTCTTTATTTTCAGTAAAATTTACAGCTACCCGGACTATTCTATTTATGTGGCAGAGATAGAAGGTAACATCGTCGGTACCTTTTCATTAGCGATTATGGATAACGTCGCCCACAGGGGTGCGCCTTCTGGGCTTGTTGAGGATGTCATCGTTGCGGAAAACTATCAGCGAATGGGTATTGGCAAGCGCATGATGACAGCCGCAATGGAGATATGCAAGCAAAAAGGCTGTTACAAAATGGCTTTATCCAGTAATGTTAAAAGGAAAGATGCCCACAAATTTTACGAAAGCTTAGGATTTAAGATTCATGGTTACAGCTTTCTTGTTGAGCTGTGAATGTGTGGTTATAATCTTCCGCCAAGGCTCCTACTCGATTTCTTGTGTTTATGCGGATGTGCAATTTGCAAATGTTATAAAAGCAAACTTGTAAATGCAAGTCGTTTATTGTCTGTGTTTCTGACTTATACTGAATGATTTGTTGCATATAATGCTTTTATCGCTTTCTTCCGCGCCTTTGTAATCCACATAAACGATGCTATCTCCATCATATGAAGTGCAGATTAACAAGCGTTGGTATCCGAATCCATCGTCGGCTTGGATAACCTCCCCTGTGAAGGAAAGCTTTTTATCTTTATACTTATCTGGACTGCAGCAGATATCCTCGTATGAAATAGCCACGCCAGCGGGCAAAAGCTTGTGAAAGACGCGAAAAAGATATTAGTCTGCCAACCGGAGTATGATGACATAAAAAAGTACATTGTCGATTTGCATCGAAGGGCACATCATGGGCCTATAGATTCTTAAGCTTCCGGTACAATTTTGTCCTGCTTATCCCCAGAAGCTCTGCGGCCTTGGTTTTGTTACCATGGGCCGTTTTTAGAGCCTCGAGTATTTTGGTTCTTTCATAGGATGAATACTCTTCCGTAAGCTGGGAGTTTGTTTTCCAATCATCACTCAAGTGATCAGGGTCGATATCATCGATAGTATTGCTGATTTTACTGAGAACGGCCTGTACGTC
Source organism: Desulfitobacterium dehalogenans ATCC 51507 (assembly GCF_000243155.2). Classification (NCBI taxonomy): domain Bacteria; kingdom Bacillati; phylum Bacillota; class Clostridia; order Eubacteriales; family Desulfitobacteriaceae; genus Desulfitobacterium; species Desulfitobacterium dehalogenans. Next base: position 341,204 of record NC_018017.1, read on the forward strand.
TTCCGCAGTGATTAAATCTCCGTTTGAAAGGATGCCCAGCCTTTCTACCAAATTTTTTAATTCTCGAACATTGCCCGGCCAGGGATACTTTTTCATCAAATTAAAAGCTGGTTCGGTGATTTTTTTATCGGTTTTATATTTGTTATTAAAGTTCTGTATGAATTGCTCTCCTAAAGGCTTTATATCCTCCAACCTTTCCCGCAAGGGTTTAATATGGAGATGCATAACGCTTAATCTGTAAAAAAGGTCTTCTCGAAAGAGGCTTTTTTTTATCATCTGTTCCAAGTGCTTGTTCGTAGCGGCGATGATCCGCGTGTCGATCTTTATGAGCTTGGTTCCGCCTACCCTGCGGATTTCTCCGTTCTCTATGGCCCGTAAGAGTTTAACTTGAAGAGCATAGGGGATATCCCCAATCTCATCCAAGAAAAGGGTTCCGCCTTGGGCCAGTTCAAAAAGACCGATTTTTCCACCGCGGGTTGCTCCTGTGAAGGCGCCTTCTTCATATCCGAACAGTTCAGCCTCAAGCAAGTTATCCGGAATGGACGGGATGCTTACGGTGATAAATGGTCCTTCCTTGCGGATGCTGTTTTTATGAATGGTCTTGACCATAACCTCTTTGCCAACTCCGGATTCCCCGGTAACCAAGACGCTGCAATCGATGGGAGCTAGCTTTTGGACATCTTCCAGCAGACACTTCATATTCGTACTTTCGATAACGAAATCTTCTCCCAGCAACAAAGTATTGCGCAAGTGTTTTATCTCCGCAAGGTATGTCTTATTGATACGGCGCTCGGTTTCCAGAGTCTCTAAGATTTGATTCACTTCACTGCAAGTCATAGCGCTGGATACCAGAAACTTGATCTTGCCCTCTTCATCGTAGACCGGATTGCAGTAGACAATAACATCCTTTTCACTTCCTTTAGAGATAATAGACGCTGTGAATTTGCCGCTTTCTATCGCTTCGTAAACAACGGCTTTATCGATTAACCCTTCCTGAACGAGATATTTCGCTTCTTTCCCAATCACCTCGGTAGTAATACCTAACTTCTCACGGTTAGCCTTGTTAGTCCACATCACAACACCATTTTCGTCCATGACTGAAACGGACTCCATAATATTGTCGAGTATTTCCTGGAAGTCTTTGGTACCCAGTTCTTTGGCAGACATGGTCTTCATTCCTCTCGTTCGGATTTGTATTAAATTTCACACATGGTTACGGACATTATAATACAAAACGTTACAGTTGTGAAGGTTAAAACAATCCAATTTGCGCACTCTGGTGTTTGGCATACTTTTTGCATTTATAGTGTAGCAGTTGGCGAGCCATCCAAAGTATTAAGGACGTATGGGAGGGATAAAGGAAGTCTTTTATGTGAATGTGGGTTTTATCCTAAGATGATTTTTGGGAGAGGAGCGAAAACTATGTCTTGCTGTGAACCGTTAGTATTGTCCCCTCAGGAGATGTGGCTTGAGGGAAAGATGAAGGACGAAGATAAAGGCAGAGAGAGAACCTTCAGAAGGATGGAGGCGATCCGTAAAAGTCAAATTCTGCTATGCACGGATAGAGCGCGTTTGTTTACGGAATCCATGAAAGCTACCGAGCGCAAGCCCCTGATTCTCAGATGGGCCTTAGCTCTGCAGCATATCGCTGAGAATATCCCGGTGTATATCGGGGAGGATGATTTGATCGTCGGGAAAGGAGAGAATCATCCCGGACGCTGTGGGATGCTTTATCCGGAAATCGACGGAGCGTATTTGGATCGCATGGGAGAAAATATATGCGGCCGCCCCGACACTCCTTTTTATGTATCTAAAGAAGATTACAAAATCATGACGGAGGAGATCGCACCCTATTGGAAGGACAAATCCTTTCCAGAGACCTTTGTCGCAGCCCTGCCGGAGGATACCCGAACCCTGATGTTCGGTGCCGATCAGGAAAATATCTATCAGCAGTTTGGGATTATTTTTTGTTCAGGGAACTTCCGAGCCTCCCATAACTGGGTCATTGATTATAAAAAGGTTGCGGAGCGGGGGATCAAGGATATCAAAAAACAAGCTCAGGAAAAACTGGCGGAGATAGAAAATCCCTTTGAACGGGTGGAGAAAGAACCCTTCCTGCAATCCGTGATCATCACCTGTGATGCTATTGTGATCTGGGCTAAGCGGTATGCTCAATCAGCTCGGGAAATGGCGCAAAAGGAAAGCAATCCGGCGCGGAAGGCAGAACTGTTGCAGATTGCCGAAATCTGTGAATGGGTTCCGGAAAATCCTGCGCGGACCTTCTATGAAGCACTGCAGACCCAGTGGTTTGCTTATATGTTCTGCCGCTTGGAGCAACTGGGTGCCGCTTCCTTGAGTCTGGGAAGAATGGACCAGTATCTCTATCCTTACTATAAAAAGGACATAGAAGAAGGCCGGATGACCAGGGATCAAGCGAGGGAATTGCTGGAGAGCGTCTGGGTCAATATGTCCGAAGCGATGTTCATTATGGCAAGCCCGGCGGCCGGCTCTTTCACAGAGGGGTATGCTCACTTTGAGGGTGTTACCATAGGCGGACAGACCCGGGAAGGCAAGGATGCGACCAACGAGGTGTCGTATTTGATCCTTGATTCCAAGCGGGGGATTCCTATCAACTATCCGGATATGGGGGTAAGGATTCATGCGCAAACTCCGGATAAATTTCTTAGAGCGGTAACAGAGATCATTAAAGAAGGGCAGGGCTATCCGAAGCTGCTCAATGATGAGGAGATCGTTCCTCTGTACCTGGCTAAGGGTGTAAGCTATGAGGATGCTCTGGATTATTGTATCGCCGGTTGTGTCGAGAACAGAATTCCGAACGTGGACACCTATGCGACTCCCGCCGGTGCTGTTAATTTTGGCGCCGCAGTGGAGTTAACCCTGAATAACGGCCGGATGAAACTGTATGGCGATTACCAATTTGGGGCGGAGACCGGTGATCCCAGAAACTTCACCTCCTTTGAAGAGGTGATGAATGCTTACCGCACTCAGCATCTCTATTTATTAAAACATGTCCTAACCCAGCAGGCAGTATTGGATGAGGTCAAAACAAAGTTTATGGCGGCTCCCATGACCTCGATGGTCCATGATATTTGTATGGAGGAATGCCGGGATCTTCACCATTGGTTAAAGAGGGGCCTGCGCGAAATTTATTGTGATGCCATTGGTTATGCAACTGCAGCCGATTCCTTGGCAGCCATTAAGAAGCTGGTCTTTGATGATAAAAAGCTGACGATGGGTGAGCTATTGGATGCCTTAGTGGTTAATTTTGAGGGTAAAGAGGCTATCCGGCAGATGTGCCTGAATGCGCCTAAATATGCCAACAACGATCCTGAGGCTGATGCGATAGCTAAGGAACTGGAAAAATATCATCTGGATTATTTAGAAGAACAGAACAAAGAGATTCCCGGAACGGTCCTATCGCTCCGTATGGTCCCCGTAACCCTCCATATTGCCTTTGGCAAAGTGGTGGGAGCAACGCCTAACGGCAGAAAAGCCGGAATGCCTCTGGCAGAAGGAACCGGGGCTTCACATGGTTGTGATACAAAGGGACCCACCGGGTTGCTCATGTCTAACGTCAATTCCAAAAATAAAGGGTCCAAAAACCGACAGGCCAGACTACTTAACCTGAAACTGAGCCCCGGTTCAGTCAAAGGGGAGGAAGGAACCCGGAAGCTGATGTCCCTCATCCGAACCTGGTGCGATATGAAACTCTATCATATTCAGTTTAATATCATTAATCGAGAAACCTTGCTGGCCGCCCAGAAAGACCCTGAGAAATACCGGAGCTTAGTGATCCGTGTAGCTGGCTACAGCGCTTATTTCACGGAACTGTCCAAAGAACTGCAAGACGAGATTATTGCCAGAACAGAGCAGAGTCTATAGTTAAAGGAAAAGCGCAGGCCCCGTCGGGCGACGGCGGGTCCTGCCCTTCCTCCTAAAGGAGACACAGATTATGAAGGAAAAGCAAAAAGGTCAAAATTCGGGGCAGGTTTTTAATATCCAAAAATACTCGATCCACGACGGACCCGGGATAAGAACGATCGTATTTTTAAAAGGATGTCCTTTAAAATGCCAATGGTGTTCCAATCCCGAAAGTCAGCATCCTTATCCTGAGGTATTTTACAATGATAATAAATGCATCGGTATTGGAGAGTGCCGTTATTGTCTGAAGGCTTGCCGTGCCGGCGCCATGACGGAGGCTGAGGGTAAGGTCGCGATTGACAGGGAACGATGCACTCAGTGCGGAGATTGCGCCGAAGCCTGCCCGGCTAAGGCGGTGGAGGTTTGTGGTGTCCCCATGACGGTGGACGAAGTTCTGAATAGTGTTGAAGAGGACGGCGCTTTTTACACCCGTTCAGGAGGCGGAATCACGCTGAGCGGCGGGGAACCTTTGGTGCAGGCTGATTTTGCCGGCAAGCTCATAAATGAGGCCAGGCAGAGGGGGCTGAATACCGCCGTTGAAACGACCGGTTTTGCTGAGTGGGAAGCCATCGAAAAGGTCTTGAACTATGCAGACACGGTCTACTATGACCTAAAATGCATGGATTCCCAAAAGCATAAAAAGTATACCGGGGTTGCCAATGAGAAGATCTTGTTTAATTTTAAAAAGATATGTACAGAGTTTCCGGAGATGGCGATTCGGGTTCGGACGCCGATTGTTCCAGGATTCAATGATACCAAACGGGAGATTAGGGCTATTGTAGAGTTTATAAAAGGAATGCCAAGGGATATCGAATATGAGATTTTGCCCTATCACCGCTTGGGGGAAAGCAAATACCCTTCTCTGGGAAGAATATACCCCTTGAGTGGTGTTCCAACACTTGAACAGGAAAAACTAAGGGAATTGGAAGGCTATGCCAAGTTTTTGATGAAAAATTAAGGAGGAAAACATCAATGGAGAATCAAAAAGTACTCACCAGCTATTTTGATGGCGTCAAGGTTACATCCAAGCATTTAAAAATCGTACTTTTAATTGCCATGGGCCTTCTGTTTGACATGATGGACAACTATAATTTTTCCTTTGTTGCGCCGACTCTGATGAAAAACTGGGGTATCACCATGGAGCAGGTGGGACAGATCAATTCGATGTTTTTTATCGGCATGCTGGTGGGGAGTTTGTTCGGTGGATTCATCTCTGATCATATCGGAAGAAAGAAGGCCTTTTTGGCCAGCTCAGTATTTTTTTCCGTCTTCTCCCTTAGCAATGCCTTTGTTACCAATGTCCAGGCCTTTATGGTGATGAGGTTCTTGACCGGTGTTGGGATTGCCAGCCTGATTATTGTGGCCGTACCCTATATGGTTGAAATGCTGCCTGCGGAGAGCCGGGGTAAGTGGCAGGCTCTCGGGATTGGCTTTGGATATATCGGCATACCGGCCATTGCTATTTTCTGCAAGAAGGTCATCCCCTTGGCTCCGGAAAACTGGCGATATGTTTATGCTATCGGCGGCGGCGGCCTGATCATCGCGGCCTTAGGATTATTGTGGCTGGAAGAGTCTCCAAGGTGGCTTGTGTCAAAGGGCAGAGTGGCGGAAGCAGAAAGAATCGTGGAAAAAATGACGGGCTATAAAGCCGATTTAAGCGGCGTGGTACGCAATACGGAGAAGGTCAGTGTTTTGTATGTTCTAAAAGAAATGTTCAGCAAGAAACTATATAAAAATACTTTGGTGCTGCTGGAGATATTTTGGTTTGCTTATGCGGCAGGATTTATCTTCATCAGCTTTGCCCCAACCTTATTTGTTACCAAGGGCTATTCCATTGAGGATGGTTTAACCCTTTCGATGATGATGTCCTTTGGTTTTGTGGCCGGACCTTTTGTAGCTGCTGCCATATCTGACAAGGGCGGAAGAAAATGGCCGATCGTTGCTTTAAATATCGCCGCGTTGGTCCTGTCCATAGTCTACGCGAGTTTAAACAACAAAACCGGGATTTACGTGGTTGCTGTGTTAATCGCCGTGATTATACAGGCTATGTGCGCTGTAACGCAGACCTATTTAGGGGAATTATTCCCAACCAATATCAGAAATGCTGCTTCAGGCATTATTTACTCGTCGGGGCGTATCCCCACGGCAGTCGCTATGGTGGCCATTCCGGTGATCAATAGGATGTATGGATATGTTGGCGTATTCGCTGTGACGGGAATGATCTATGTCCTTACGGCGATTATCGTCGGCGTCTGGGGAGTGCGCGCCAGTGGAAAATCACTTGAACAGATCAATGAGTAAGTTCGGGGAATTAAGCTGAAAGGAAGGCAAAAGGATATGTTACTTAAAGACAAAGTGGCGTTGGTAACCGGAGGAAATGGGGGGCTAGGAAGAGCGATTGTCAAAGCCTATCTGGCTGAAGGTGCGAAAGTGGCGTTTGCCGGCCGGCATCCGATGAAACCGGAGTTTGCTCGGGAATTAGACGAGATGGGCGGAGAGTACCTGCCCCTGCAATGCGATGTCAGCTCAAGTGGACAGGTGAGGGAAATGTTTGCCAAGGTTGTGGAGCGGTTTGGTACTCTGGACATCCTGGTGAATAATGCAGCCAAATTAAACACGGACCCGCAAAGCGCAGAGCGCAGAAAAGCCCATTATGAACTGGTGACCAAGCCGGTGCCGCGGCATTCGCTCCAAATTACGATGAATATCACCGATGAGGAATGGAAGAGCTATTTTGATGTGAATATTCACGGCGCCTTTTATTGTACGCGTGAAGCCCTGAAAATCATGGAAACTAAAAAATCCGGGAGGATTATTAACATTGCTTCCACGGCGGGGATGTCGGTTACAAGTATTCATAGCCCCCATTACAGTGCATCAAAGGCGGCGTTGATCGGGTTTACCCGGTCGGTTGCGGCAGAAGTGGCAGGGGGTGGAATTTTGGTGAATTGCATTGCCCCCGGTGGCATCATGACCGATGATTTCAGTGATATTTTGGGCAGGATGACAGAACAGGCGAGAAATGAATTTTTCCAGATGGTCCCCTTGGGGAGATTAGGCGAACCTGAAGAGTATGCTTCCCTTGCGGTATGGCTGGCCTCAGAAGGCGGCGGTTATATGGTGGGTCAGGTCATCAGTCCGAATGGCGGAGCCGCTATCTAAAGTCCACTCCAATAAACGACTATAAATAGTAGAAAGAGGTGCTTGTCAAATGAATAACAAGGTTGAAACCCCGATATGCAACAGATTACAGGAAAACGGGTATTGGAACAATGACTGGAACGGCTTATATAATTTGGATCCGGTATGGACTGAGAAATACCTGGATATGGCCATGCAGGCGATGTCCGGCATTGTGGACCCCAAAACAGCAGAGCTGATCGCCATCGCGGTGGATGCTTCTTGCACCCATATGTATGCCCCAGGTGTGCGCAGACACATTCAAAAAGCCCTTGAATTGGGAGTGACCCAAAGGGAGATTATGGCTGTCTTAGAGAGTACCACCTTATTGAGCATCCATTCCTGTGCCATGGGTGTGCCTATTTTGATGGAAGAAGTTGAAAAAATGGAGTCAGCAAAGACGAAATAATAGCTATGGAGAAATCCATAGCTGACGAGGGGCAAATTTCCAAGCGCTTGGGAATTTGCCCCTGTTTAAGATGGAGAGATTTATGAAGCATTATCATGGCCGCGGCTTTGGAGAACACAGGGGCGATTTCCACGGCTTTTATGGGGGCGTGTTCCCCCACAGACGGGGCGGCAGACGCGATGATGACGGCAGAAGAGAAGACCGATAGGGACCAATTAAGCAAATTAGTAATCAAGAAAAGAGGAAAAAGCTAAATCACAGCGAATATCATACCTCAAAAGAAATGAATGAGATGAATTAAACCATGGAGGTTTAACCTAAAAGGGGTTAGCTCTGTGGTTTTTTATTTTTCAGCAAATCATCTTGATTTCTTTTTAATGTGTTCGTAAGGAGCTGAATCATGGTAATGAGCGAAAAGGGCCATAGCCATCATCATAATACCAAAGCCGTTCTCAATCGCTTATCCCGCGCAATTGGTCATCTTGAATCCGTTAAACGGATGGTAGAAGAGGAGAAGGACTGCAGTGAAGTATTGATTCAGTTATCGGCAGTTATAGCGGCTCTTAATAATACCGGTAAGGTCATTCTTAAAGATCATATTGCCCATTGTATTGTTGAGGCTTGGGAAATCGGTGATGAAAAGGCTCTTGAAAATATGAATAAGGCCATTGATCGCTTTATTAAATGATGGCAGCACACTAATATATCTGCCTTGCCTCAAGGGATGAAAATGTTGAGAATATTGAAAGAAATATCCCCCCAGGGGGCTTGTGCGATTAGGAAAGAATTGTTAGGCTATACTTAAGCTTAAAAGGGGCCGCAGCTTGGGCCGCTCCATCATAGTATAACGAAGACCATGGAGGTCTCTTTCCCTTAACTATAGGGAGGACGCTTCATGGTTTTTTGTATTCCTCTGGTTGGTCAATCTTTAAATAATTGATATTGGATTCCCTTGGCAGGGTTCAATATACCTTCTCTTTTTGCTCATTTTTTGGTCCATTTGGGTTTGGGATCAATGAAATGAGTTTCTTTATAAAAAACGGCTTATTTGCCTGAAGACCATAAAAGAAAAAAATTCTAAAAAGGAGAGGAATGCCATGAAAAAATTGACCCTTATCTTACTGACACTTATGCTTATTGCGACCGGGTGTACAAGTCAGGAGTCTGCGGTTCCTGGCCGGACGGAGGACACTACCCGGGTCGTCACCGATATGATGGGCAGGCAAGTGGAGATTCCGGCGAAGATCGATTCCATCGTTTGCACAGGCTCAGGCGCTCTGCGGTTAATCGCTTATGCCCAGGCCACTGATCTTCTAATTGGAATTGAAGATATCGACAAAACGAGAGAGATAAAACGAGCTTATAACTATGTCTATCATGACCAATTCAAAGACCTCCCCAGTATAGGCAAAGGCGGCGGCCGTGGTTATACCGCCTATGAAGAGCAGATTATTGCCCTTCAGCCTGATATCATCTTTACTTTTTATAATAGTGACGCCCTTGAGCAGCTGGCCAACAAAACAGGGATTCCTGTAGTATCCATTGCGACTCAGGCCAACCTGTTTGGGGAGGATACGGCTCAATCCCTGACATTGATCGGAGAGATTCTTGGCAAAGAGGAACGCTGTGCCGAGTTGGCTGCTTATATGGAGCAGTTAAGGGCCGACCTCAATGACCGGACCAAGGATATTGCGGATACGGACAAACCGGTTGTGTATACCGGTGCCGTAACCTATAACGGTGCCCACGGATTCGCCGGAACCTATGCCAACTTTGGTCCCCTTAAGGCCATTAATGCCATCAATGTAGCCGATGAGACCGGTCAGAAAGATGGATTCGATGTGGATTGGGAAAAAATCCAGGTCTGGGACCCCGATTACATCTTTCTCGATCCTGGCAATATGAATCTGGTCAATGAGGAATATACCAAGAAGCCTGATTACTTCAATTCTTTGCGTGCGGTGAGAGAAGGTAAGGTTTATTCCATGATTAGCTTTAATAATTACTCCACGAATAGTGAGGTGGCTATAGCCGACGCTTATTATGCAGGCAAGGTGCTGTTCCCTGAGAAGTTTGCAGATATTGATATGGAGACCAAGACCGATGAAATCATTGCAAAGTTTTTGGGTAGAGGGATCTATGCCGAAATGAAGGAGGCCGGGTTAACCTTTGGAAAGATTACACTTGGTCAGTAACTCAGGTAAACTTCACTATCGGGATGCTTACGGAAAATATATGGCCAGAAAGCGCTTTGTGCTCTTTGTCCTGATAACCCTGCTGATAGGTACGGCCCTGTTTTCGATGACAGCCGGCTCCGCCGGTCTGACCTTGGGAGAGGTTTTCCGGACATTCATAGGGGAAGGTACGACTCAGGCCAACGCTATTGTTTGGAATGTACGCTTGCCCCGCATCATGACCGCGACAGTGGTGGGAGGTGCTTTGGCCCTGGCAGGCTGTGTCATGCAAGGCGTACTGCGGAATCCTTTGGCCTCTGCCTCAACCCTGGGGGTATCCCAGGGGGCTTCCTTTGGTGCCACCATCGCTATTGTCTACTTTAGTGCCGGGGTGCAGCATAATGCCACGGGAAGCGGGGCGATCAGTATTACCAACCCCTTTCTGGTCACCGTATGCGCTTTTTTCGGGGGGATCATTTCCGTATTGGTCATTCTGGCTTTATCCCGGATTAAAACCGTTACCCCAGCCTCCATGGTCTTAGCCGGGGTTGCTCTTTCTTCCCTGTTCGGCGGGGGAACCACTCTGGCCCAATATTTTGCCGACGATGTAGTGTTGGCCTCGGTGGTCTATTGGACATTTGGAGATCTGGGACGTACCAGCTGGAATGAAATAGTCCTTATCTTTGTCATTCTTAGTCTGACTTTTATCTACTTTATGTCCAAAAGCTGGAGCTACAATGGGATACAAAGCGGGCTGCAGACGGCACGAAGTCTGGGGATCCATGTGGATCAGCTGATTTTGGTCAGTATGGTGTTGTCCGCTCTTTTGGCGGCCAGTGCCGTATCTTTTGTGGGGATTATTAATTTTGTCGGGTTGGTGGCTCCCCACATGGTTAGAAGGTTCGTGGGCAGCGATTATCGGTTTTTGCTTCCGGCTTCCATGCTAGCCGGAGCCTGTATATTGCTGTTAAGTGATCTTTGTTCCCGAACCATTGTAGCGCCGGTGGTTTTGCCCATTGGTGCTATAACTTCATTTCTCGGGGCGCCGCTGTTTTTATATCTGATTTACAAGGGGGCGAGATAGGATGCTGAAAGTACAGAACCTTAGCTTTCACTATGGAACCCACCTTGTACTGGAGGATGTACACTTCGAAGCTCCCTATGGACATTGTGTCGCCATTCTGGGCAATAATGGTGCAGGAAAAAGTACATTGATTAAATGCCTCAATAAAATACTACCCCCTCGCTCCGGCCAGGTTCTACTGGATGAACAGAATGTGTTCAGCATGTCCCGGACCAATGTGGCGAAAGAGGTGGCCTATGTGGCTCAGCACAGTGAAACCTCCCGCTTTACAGTGTTCGATGCCGTGATGCTGGGGCGCAAACCCTATATCAAGTTCAGCCCCTCCCAAGCAGACTATGAGATCGTTGAAACCATGATTGAAAAATTGGAGCTAACCCATATGGCCCTCTCTTATATCGATGAACTCTCCGGTGGAGAACTGCAAAAAGTAATGCTGGCCCGGGCTTTGACCCAACAACCTAAAGTGCTGCTCCTGGATGAACCTACCAGCAACCTGGATCTGAAAAATCAGCACGATATGCTTGGGCTGGTAGAGAAAATCGCCAGGGAGGAAGATATCTGTGTCCTTATGGTCATTCATGATTTGAATCTTGCTTTGCGCTATTGTGATCGGTTTCTCTTTATTAAAAACGGAGGAATTTATGCCTATGGCGACGAAGAAATCATGAATGCTAAGGTGATCAGCGAAGTGTACGGCATACCGGTGGCTATGGAATATTCCCATGGAGTTAAAATGGTTGTGCCCTTCCCCGAGCAGGTTATGAAGACGAATAAAGCATAATGCATAAATAAAGAAAGGAATGGATGATTATGGATGAGCAGTTGTGGGAAAAAGCGGTGGCCTTTCATGGCCATGAGTGTCCGGGATTAGCCATTGGTTTCAGAGCATGTGAAGCGGCCCAGGAAAAAATGGGACTCAAGTTCTCCAGTGATGAGGAAATTGTTTGCGTGACGGAAAATGATGCCTGTGGAGTCGATGCTGTGCAAGTTATTGCGGGATGCAGCTTTGGCAAAGGAAATCTTATCTATCGGGGAACCGGAAAAATGGCCTTCAGCTTCTTCAACAGAACCACAGGGGAAAGTGTGAGAATCGTTCTGAAACCCTCTCAAGGGGAAATGGACCGGCAGGAACGGCAAAAGTATATCCTCACCGCTCCGGTGGAGGAAGTGTTTGAGTTTAAAAAGCCTGGTTTTACTGTGCCTAAGCAGGCCCAGCTCTTCAGGACCGTGGTCTGTGAAAGCTGCGGGGAAGGGGCGCCTGAACATAAGATCAGGCTCCAGGAGGGGAAAAAGGTCTGCCTGGACTGTTTTGAGGACTATTCAAGAGGATATGGATTATAATCTTATCAACAAAAAAGCCTATAAACGAAAAAGGACCGTTGCCCGGAAAACAATGTTCACCGGCAACGGTCCTTTTTATCCCGCGCATAAATCGGGGCACAAGGACATCATTATACCAAGACGTTAAGTTGACTGCCAAGCTGAGGATTCACAGATAGCTCCATCTCATTGGATATCCCCGAAGCCATGGCCAGCATGGCATTGGTTTGTTCCTGAGAGGTATTCATAACCATCTTCATGACAGAAATTGAAGCTTGCTGTTTAAGCTGAACCTGATTGGAAACGACGGACAAAGCTGCTATATCCATAGTTAACCCTCCTCCAAGTTAAATATATCATATCTTGGATAGTTTAACCAAACCTTTTGCGAATTTAAGCCAAGGCCAAAACAACCTTCCCCTGCTTCAGGCTTGCTTGCACATCGATAATTCGTTGGTTCTCCGAACCTCTAAAGGGTAGAAGCAGATTTCTGTTGGCTGATTCGAATGGTCCGTCCACCAATAAATCGGTATGCTCAAGTAAGAGAGCCCAGGCAGGCTCTTTTTTACTTTGAGCGGTAAGTTCTTCATAGGTATACCCAGAGTAAGTCATGACGTGGAAGCCCCTTTGCTTAGCGGACTGTGCCAATAAGGCAAAACCTTCAGCTTGGGCAAAGGGTTCCCCGCCGCTTAGAGTGATGCCGTCAAGGAGGGGATTCATCGCCAAACCTTTGAGAATCTCTGAGATAGGGATGCTTTTTCCTCCTTCATAGGAATGGGTCTCAGGATTATGGCAGCCGGGGCAGTGGTGAGGGCATCCTTGGGCAAAGACCGTCAAACGTATGCCCGGGCCATCGACAATGGATTCTTCAATGATTCCTGCGATCCGGATCTGGAAGTCCATCATCAGACCTCCCTCTGATCCGCAGAGGAGTGGAGGCAATTCAGGTGTTTAATCCGATCCCGGACTTCGGCCTTTTTGGCGTCGTTGAAACGATCCAGGGTGCCGACCAAATAGCCGGTGATGCGGCGGATGCGCTCAAAGGGGGTGGCACCTTCTGCTCTGCCGCAGCGAGGGCATTCGTTGCCGATGATTCCTGTATATCCGCAGATGGGATCCCGATCCACAGGATGATTGACGGCGCCGAAGCCGATGCCGGATTCTTTCATGCAGCGGATGATTTTCTCAAAGGCCTCCACATTTTGAGCCGGGTCGCCGTCCACCTCCACATAAGTGATATGGCCGGCATTGGTCAATTCATGATAAGGTGCTTCGATTTTAATTTTGTGAAAGGCAGGGATGGGGAAGCTGACGGGGATGTGGAAGCTGTTGGTGTAGTATTCTTTATCCGTGATACCGGGGATGCTGCCGAAAAGCTCCTGATCCATCTTAATGAAGCGGCCGGAGAGGCCTTCGGCAGGAGTGGCTAAGAGAGAGAAGTTCAGCCCGTATTCCTGCCCGGCTTCATCCATGCGTCGGCGCAGATGCTGGACAATCTCCAGTCCCAATTGGCGGGCTTCTTCCGATTCCCCGTGATGCCGTCCGGTTAAGGCTATAAGGCACTCGGCCAGTCCGATAAAGCCCATGGAAAGGGTTCCGTGCTTCAGCACTTCGCGGATCTCATCATCCCAGCCCAATTGGTCAGAGTCCAGCCAGATCCCCTGCCCCATGAGGAAGGGGAAGTTCTTGACTTTTTTGCGGGCTTGAATCTCAAAGCGTTCCAAGAGCTGGTTGATGACGAGGTCAACTTTCTCATCCAGCATGGTAAAGAATTCAGTGCGGTTTTTGTTGCTTTTTAAGGCGAGACGGGGGAGGTTGATGGTGGTAAAGCTAAGATTCCCCCGGCCAAAGATGGTTTCCCGGGAAGGATCGTAACTATTGCCGATGACCCGGGTGCGGCAGCCCATGTAGGCAATTTCCGTCTCAGGTCTGCCGGGGACATAGTATTGCAGGTTAAAGGGAGCATCGAGGAAGGAGAAGTTAGGGAAGAGTCTTTTGGCACTCACCCGGCAGGCCAGCTGGAATAAATCGTAGTTGGGCTCCCCGGGATTATAATTGATCCCTTCCTTCACTTTGAAGATATGGATAGGGAAAATGGGGGTCTCCCCGTTGCCCAGACCTGCTTCTGTAGCCAGGAGAAGATTTTTGACCACCATACGGCCTTCCGGGGTGGTGTCCATGCCGTAATTGAGGGAGCTGAAGGGAATCTGGGCTCCGGCACGGCTGTGCATGGTGTTGAGATTATGGACCAGGGCTTCCATAGCTTGATAGGTTTTTTTATCCGTCTCGGCGAGAGCCTTTTTAGCGGCAAAGTCCTGGGCCTTCCGAAGGGTAGGCTTGTCCAGTTTAAGGTTAGGAAGGTTTTGGAGCAGAGCTAATTCCTGCTCAAAATAGCCCGGATCAGGGGAAAGGGTGGGCGTATATCCCCCTTGGTTTTCCAGAGTGGAGAACACATCCTTAAGATGGGCTTCCAGCTCTTCCGAATCCATCTCCTGAGGGAATAAAAGCTCGCAGGCTTTGAGCAAGTTTTGTCTGTAAAGTTTAATATAGCTTTTGGCCACACCGGGTGCCATGCCATAATCAAAATTAGGGATGCTTTGGCCGCCGTGCTGGTCGTTCTGGTTGGATTGAATGGCGATGCAAGCCAAAGCGCTGTAGCTTTGGATATCGTTGGGTTCTCTTAAGAAGCCGTGGCCGGTCCCAAAGCCCTCTTTGAAGAGTTTTATAATGTCGATCTGGCAGCAGGTGGTGGTGAGGGTGAGAAAATCCATATCATGGATGTGAATATCTCCCTCTTTGTGGGCTTTAGAGTGTTCTGGCTTTAAGACAAACATCTCATTGAATTGTTTAGCCCCTTCGGAGCCGTAGCGCAGCATGGTGCCCATGGCGGTATCCCCGTCAATATTGGCGTTTTCCCGCTTCATATCGTTGTCTTTGGCTTCTTTAAAGGTGAGATCCTCATAGACTTTCATAAGCCGGGTATCCATTTCCCGGACCCGGGTCCGTTCTGCCCGATAGAGAATGAACTCTTTGGCTGTGCGGGCGTGGCCTTTTTCGATAAGAATCTTTTCTACAGCGTCCTGAATTTCCTCCACGGAAGGAACTCTTTTATGTAGGTTGATCTCGAGGTAGTTGACCACTTCCTCAGCAAGAAGGAGGGAGGATTGATAGTCCTTGCCTCCTGTGGCGCTGGCCGCCTTAAAGATGGCGCTGGCTATTTTCTCAATGTTAAAGGGAACTTCTCGTCCGTCTCGCTTGCGAATCTTAGTAATCAAATAAAATCTACCTCTTTTCTCAATCTAATCTCCTGACATCTGATAAAGAAACAAAAACTTCCCGACAGAGATGTCGAGAAGCTAAAAACAACATGCCATTAGCAGTCCAACATACTCTATACTCCGTAGAGTTGGTGGTATACCCATAGGCAGGTCTTCTGACTTAGGATCATCTATACTTCTTACCTTCCCGAAAACCTTTTCAGTGGTCATGCCAAGAAGCATATCTCCCTTACAGCGGCGGGACCGTGCCGGATTCTAACCGGCTTCCCTTTTCACCTGTGGTCACACAGTCACCTATGAGATTCCTTGATCAATGGATCAGTTTTATTATACATCAAAATCCTATCGAACACCATATATAGATAAAAATTAGTGAAGAGACACTATATATAGTGGGTCTATAACCAAAATCAGAGCCAAGGTTTAATGAAATCATATCCTAAAACCAAGGAGAGTGTCAACGATCTAAATCACAGATGTACCGAAGCAAAAAGTAAAAGACTTGTCATCCGATGATAAATCGATAAAAATAGAGGTATAACTAAGAAGATAGTTAGAGAGTTTACTTAAGGAGATAAAGATGAGCCAACGTTACAGGACCTTCATATCGATTTTGTTTGGATTGATTAGTTTTGTCGGGGTTTTCTTTGCAAGTCGATTTGATTTTAATGGGTTTTCCATTAACATTACATGGAGTTTGATGCTTCCCTTGTTGGTGGCATTAGCCTGGGGGACTAAGTATGGTGTTATTAGTGTTGTAGCCAGCCCTATTATTTTTTATCCGTTTATTCTAGGGAGTTATAACGGTTGGGCATCGCTGATTCCTTCCCTATCTCTTTTGCTTTGGGTTCTTATTCACGGATATGGGAGTGAAAAACGCCAGAAATCAAAGAAGAGAGTCTATAATCTCTACTTTCTACAGTTGATATATGTGCTTATCCGATTTGTGGTTTATATCACTCTATTCCCGATACTTATTCGATTCAATGAAGTGATTACACCGTTTTGGAATCCTCAAGCCTATACGGAAATAGATATGGGGATTATTCTTTTATTCGTAATCAAGGGAATCATTGTCGAATCCATTTTATTAGGCTTTTGCGATGCAGTGCTCCTCCTTCCTTTTGTTCGCAAATTTTTTAACCTCCCCATCTCTAGTGGAGCAAGATATAACACGTATATTTTGTCCGCAATTGTTCTTTTCGGTTTATGTTTTACCTTAGCTGTATTAGGAATTTACAACTATATTTCGGATGAGATCCCCTTTTTTTCATGGAATCTCAATCCCAGTGAAGAAACCCGAGTCACCTTCTTATTTGCAATTATTTTGTTTTTTATTATGGGTGGGATCACCATTCGCTTTGTTCAGCGCGTGGTGGAGACACAAGCGCAGCTGAGAATTCGAGAGCGCCAATTAGAGGAGGCGTTAGGAGATATTCGGGTGCTTAATGACGAGCTGGAACAACGGATTCTCTTACGCACAGGTGAACTGCAAAATGCAGTCAGCGAATTGGAGGGATTTGCCTATACCATATCCCATGATTTGCGGGCGCCTATCCGAGCTATTGAAGGATATAGCAATTTTATTCTTGAGGATTATGGAAAACAACTTAATCCAGAGACCAATGAAATGTTAGGGAGCATTAAAGGAATTTGCCAAGATATGATCACATTGATTCATCGTTTGTTGGAGTATTCCATAACGTCAAAGCAAGAATTGGCACTCCAACCAGTAAACCTAGCAGACCTTATTCTCAATATTTATGAAGAACTTAAGGTAGCTCATCCTGATCGAAACGTGGATTTGGTCATTGAGAATGAATTGCCGATGGTAACAGGGGATAAAGTACTCTTACGGCAAGCCCTTGAAAATATTCTTTCCAACGGGTTTAAATTTACTAAAGGGCGTCAACAGGCAATCCTGAACGTAAACAGTGTCAAACATGCTGAAGAATGGGTATTCTGCTTTAAAGATAATGGTGTTGGTTTCGATATGAAGTACGCCGGTAAGTTATTCCACGTATTCCAAAGAATGCACCGTAAGCAGGATTTTGAAGGAACGGGTATAGGACTTGCTACTGTGAAAAAAATACTTGAGAAACATAGAGGAAGAGTTTGGATTGAGGGACGAGTTAATGAAGGAGCACAACTTTATTTTGCTTTACCCTTAGAAAAAAACAACATAGATGAGGGCGAAAATGTTTGAGGTAATGATTGTCGATGATATGGATATTATGATAAAACAGATTAAGCGGTTAACCTTATGGAGCGATGAAACGGATTTTCGCATCGTGGCACAGGCATCGGATGGTCAAGAAGCCCTTGAAAAGCTTCGGGAGCATCCTGTAGACCTCTTGATTACGGATATTGAAATGCCAGTCATCAATGGAATTGAACTATTAAAAGAAGTACAAGAGCGGGGATTAGCTTCTTGCGTCGTATTTTTGAGCGTGCACAGTGAATTTAACTTTGCAAAACATGCGATTCAATACGGTGTTTTTGATTATTTGATTAAGCCTGTTGTCCATGATGACCTAAAACAGGTGCTCGAAAAAGCAAAAAAACATCTATTGGACAAGAAAAAGGCCAATGAATATGTAAAGACATTAGAGGAACAGCTGGTTGAAAAGGTAGATATCTATTATCCTGAGGCACAGCTGAGAAGCCTTTTGAAGCAGCTGGATCAAGGAGAAAAGGGAGCCTTAAGGGGAATAGAGATGATGCTTGATGAAGTGTGTGAGGGGGTAGGGCATGATCGGATTAAAGGGGCTCTGGTATTGCAAAAAATTTATGATGAAGTTTTCATGTCCATACAAGAGGCATATCCCTGGCTTGAGAAGTACATCACAGTAGAGCATTATCTGGAAAATCCCTCCCCTCAGAAAGCGGAGCTTCAAGTCCTGAAGGAGCGATTCATGGAGCATGTTGAAAGGCTGATGGACACACTGAATCGATTTGTTTTGCGGTCTGAACGCAGTGCCCTAGTAAGAGAGGTATGTCTTTTTTGTATTGAGCATATTGAAAATCAGATTAGTCTCGGAAAAATTGCAGAAGCATTTTATTTGACGAAGAATTATGTCGGTGATCTGTTCAAACAGGAGACGGGAATAACCGTAGGAGAGCATATTACTTTTATCAAAATAGAACGGGCAAAAAGATTGGTTGAAAAAGATGCCTTAAAAAACTATGAAATAGCCCATCTCCTGGGTTTTAGTGATGCAGAGTATTTCGGGAAGTTATTTAAGAAATATACGGGAATGCCACCTATGGTGTACAGGGCCATGAAAAAGGATGAGCGATAGGAACGTAACATACGAATCCGTGTTTTGTCAGGGGATAACCCTTAGTAATTACATTCACATGCAGGGGAAGCTCTTGTATGATAAAACCATCACAAAGAGCTTCTCAAGCTCGATATAGAAAAAGGAGCGATAAGGATGGTATTAGGTAAAAAAAGTTGGCTTACAGGAGTGCTACTTGCTGCGATGGTAACAACAATGACAGGTTGCGGTCAAGAGAGTACGGCGCCAGAGGTACCCAAAACTCAGGAAACACAAAACGCAAGTGTTCAGCCGGAAAAAAAGAAATTTGATCTCGAATGGAGTATTCAACCGAAGCTAGGGATTACCAAAGGGGATTACTATAAAATCGAAGAACATTTCCGTCAAGGACACCTGGGAACCCTAGAGGTGGTTAAAAATGATGATAAAATAGTTCATGTCGAATTTAACGAAACGACGCGTCCAAATTACTACCATCGTATTTATCAAGATGTTCCCAAACGGATGTCTGAATATAACTTCACAATGGGAGAGCGCAAAGGAGCAGCCTGGATTCAAAGTGTAGTTATGGTGGAAAAGCAAATGATCGAGAAGCAAACCCTTACTGGAGAATTTGATATGGTTTCCGGTGCGTCCAACAGTATCAAGCAATCCATGCTTCCACTGGCAGAGCAGCTGAAAGGTTCTTTGAATGCACCATCGAATCAAAAGTATTACAGCATTGCTGAAAAACTTGAAGGTGGACTCACAGGTCTTCTCAAAATAGTTGTCGAAGATAAAAAGATCATTTCTGTAAAGTATGATGAAATCTTTGCAGACACTCCAGAAGAAATCGACAACACAAACTTGAAAAAGTTTTACAGACAATCCAAATATGACAGTGTAGAATATGAAGAGCCTTCCCGTATTGGATTTAATGTTCAAATGGATGCTTTAAACGAACAAGTCGTCAAAACACAAAACCTCTTGGATCTATCCGAGCTTCCAGCCATTGGTGATACCGGTAATTATGCAGAAAGTGGTTATACCACACGCAACACCGCATGGGATAATTATCTAAGAATGGCTCAGCAACTGCTCAATGAAATGAAAAAAGACGGCAATTTCTAATCAGGTTGAGTTGTTCGTCTTTAATGAGCTTACACATTAAATAAAGTCATGTAAAAACAGTAGATCATCGCGATCTACTGTTTTTTTATAATCAAGCTTAATCAACACCCGATATAAGGATAAAAAAAGTCGAATCTGGCAGCAGCTGGTATCCCCTTCGGAGCCGTAGCGCAGTATGGTGCCCATGGCGGTATCCCCGTCAACCAAGGGGACCGTCAACGGTCTAAATCACACGATCTCACCATGATATTCCTGCAAGGACCTAACCACGGTCTTATTGGCGGCGGCTTCCTGAGACGCGGCGATTCCCTTGGCACTGGCTAGAGCGGCAGGGGTGGTAGTGATATAGGGGATTTTATATTTGATAGCGGTTTTGCGGATATAGGAATCATCCTTCACACTGAGTTTTCCAATCGGTGTATTGATCATCAATTGGATCTCGCCGTTCATGATGCCATCGGGGATGTTGGGACGGCCTTCCTCTATTTTGTGGATGAATTCGGCTTCGATTCCATGATCCTTGAGGAATTTTTGGGTCCCCTGGGTGGCTTTAATCTTAAAGCCCAGTTTGAGGAATTCCTTGGCGGTCTCGACCACCACTGAAGAGCGGTCCTGTTCTGCGATGCTCATGAGTACGGTTCCGCTGAAGGGTAAGGGGGAGTGAGTCGCTTCCTGGGCTTTGAAATAGGCCAGCCCGAAGGTATCGGCCATGCCCAGGACCTCTCCTGTGGAACGCATTTCCGGACCGAGAACGGGATCCACTTCAGGGAATTTGTCAAAGGGGAAGACCGCTTCCTTGACACCGTAATGGGCGATCTGAGCGGGTTTGAAGTTTACTGCCATATCGGTCTTTTGCCCGGTATAGTCGGCCAGGATCAATTCTGTGGCAAGCCGTGCCATAGGGATATTGCAGACCTTGGAGACTAAAGGTACGGTACGGGAAGCCCTGGGATTGGCTTCCAGGACGTAGACCTTATCCCCGGCAATGGCGTATTGGATATTCATGAGTCCTACGACATGGAGTTCCTGAGCAATCCGCTGGGTATAATCGATGATGGTATTTAGGTGGTGGTCGGCAATGGTCAGAGGAGGTATGACGCAGGCACTGTCTCCGGAGTGGATCCCCGCCAGCTCGATATGTTCCATAACGGCGGGGACGAAAGCATGGGCACCGTCTGAGATGGCATCCGCTTCCGCTTCGATGGCGTTTTCCAGGAATTTATCGATAAGGATGGGGCGTTCCGGGGTAATGTCCACGGCGGCCGCCACATACTCTTTCAGTTGCTCTTCATCAAAGACAATTTCCATGCCCCGGCCCCCCAAGACATAGGAAGGACGAACCATGACGGGATAACCGATGTTCTCCGCCACTGCTAAAGCTTCCTCCAGGGTACTGGCCATACCTGCCTGGGGCATGGGAATATTCAGCTTCTCCATCATTTTGCGGAATTGATCCCGGTCCTCGGCCTGGTCGATGACTTCCGGTACGGTACCGAGAATTCTTACTCCAGCCTCCTGAAGTTGGGCGGCGATATTCAGAGGCGTTTGGCCTCCGAATTGGACGATGGCACCGATGGGGCGTTCCTTTTCATAGATGCTTAAGACATCTTCCACGGTCAGAGGCTCGAAATACAATTTATCTGACGTGTCATAATCTGTGGACACGGTCTCGGGGTTGCAATTAATCATGATGGTCTCATAGCCCAGGTCTTTTAAAGCGAAAGCGGCATGAACGCAGCAGTAGTCAAATTCGATGCCTTGGCCGATGCGGTTGGGTCCGCCGCCCAGGATGAGGACCTTTTCCTTGTGGCTGGTGGTGACCTTGTCCGGCGCATTATAGGTGGAGTAATAATAGGAGGCGTTTTCCACTCCGCTTACGGGTACGGCATCCCAGGCTTGGGTCAACCCCAGTCCGAGACGCTGTCGGCGGACTTCCGCTTCGGAGACGGCTAAGAGTTTCGCCAGATAGCGGTCGGCAAAACCGTCTTTTTTGGCTTGAATCAGGAGTTCGGCGGGGAACTCCTTGCCCTGGTAAGTAAGAAGCCTTTCTTCCAGGTCCACCAGTTCCTTCATCTGCTCAATGAACCAGGTCTTGACATGGGTGATGGCGGTCAGTTCCACCGGGTCAGCCCCCTTGCGCAGGGCTTCGTACATCATAAAATGCCGTTCACTGGTAGGGGTCTTAAGCAGCTCCAAAAGTTCGGGGAGAGTCTTGTCGTTAAAGTCCTTGGCAAAGCCCAGGCCGTAACGGCCTATTTCCAGGGAACGAATGGCTTTTTGGAAGGCTTCCTTGTAATTTTTGCCGATGCTCATGACCTCACCTACGGCCCGCATTTGAGTGCCCAGTTTGTCATCCACACCCTTGAACTTTTCGAAGGCCCAGCGGGCGAATTTGATTACGACGTAGTCACCCCAGGGAGTATATTTATCCAGGGTTCCTTCCCGCCAGTAAGGGATTTCATCCAGGGTCAGACCGGCAGCCAGCAAGGAAGAGATCAGGGCGATGGGGAACCCTGTGGCTTTGGAAGCCAGGGCGGAGGAGCGGGAAGTACGAGGATTAATCTCGATGATAACCACCCGGTCGGTTTTGGGATCGTAGGCGAATTGAACATTGGTCCCACCAATGACTTCGATGGCTTCCACGATGGAGTAGGCGTATTTCTGGAGCCTTCCCTGGAGTTCCTGAGAGATGGTTAGCATGGGAGCGCTGCAGAAGGAATCCCCGGTATGGACCCCAATGGCATCGATGTTTTCAATGAAGCACACGGTGATCATTTGATTTTTGGAATCCCGGACCACTTCCAGCTCCAGCTCTTCCCAGCCCAGGACGGATTCCTCCACCAGAACCTGCCCGATCATGCTGGCAGAGATACCCCGATTTACGATAGTTCTCAATTCTTCCACATTGTAGACCAGGCCGCCTCCAGTGCCGCCCAGGGTGTAGGCGGGACGAATCACCACGGGATAGCCCAGTTCTTGAGCGATTTTCTCTGCTTCTTCCACACTGTAAGCGGGACTGCTTTTGGGCATATCGATACCCAGGCGTTCCATGGTTTCCTTAAAGGCGATCCGGTCTTCACCGCGCTCGATGGCATCCAGCTGTACCCCGATGACTTTCACTCCATAGTGATCAAGAATCCCTGCTTTGGCCAGTTCAGAACTCAGGTTAAGCCCTGATTGGCCTCCCAAGTTGGGCAAGAGGGCATCGGGCCGTTCCTTCTCGATGATCTCGGTGATTCTCCGGACATTGAGGGGCTCGATGTATGTGGCATCGGCGGTACTAGGGTCTGTCATAATGGTGGCCGGATTGGAATTCACCAACACCACTTCATAACCTAGATTTTTAAGGGCTTTACAAGCCTGCGTCCCTGAATAGTCAAATTCGGCGGCCTGCCCGATGACGATGGGGCCGGACCCGATAATCATTATCTTTTTAATATCTTCTCTTTTAGGCATTGGATAACCCCTCCTTACTTTGTGTTGAAAATGGTACGCACAAGAGCTTTATATAATTATACATTACCATGCATAAATATAACATCCATAAAATGAAAAATAGCGTATTTTTTTAGAAAGAGAAAAGAGACCTTCGGGGGGTCTCTTTGACATTTACGGGACTATCATTGTCGTCAAAAGTAAGTAGATACTGGTAAAAAGTAATAAAAGATAAATAATCTTTTGCAGATGTTGTTGATTAAGACGGACAAAGACAAATTGTCCAAGAATAATGCCCAGCAACATGAAAGGAATAGAAATCAGTGTGGCCTCCCAGACTATGGGAGTACTGCCATAAAGGAAGAGTTGCAGTAGAATACTGATCAGATTAATAAACACAAAATAAGCGACGGTTGTACTGCGTATGGTAGCTTTATCAAGGTTCGTTCCTGCATAATAGATCATCAGGGGAGGACCGGGCATGCCGATGCTTGTGGTGAGAAATCCAGAACACACCCCTACCAGGAGTTCCTTCCTGTCACTTTCTTTTATGCGAACTTTTGTGGCCAATAAGCATGTCGAGACCATCAATAACACACTAATGAATACTTTTAATGGCCGGGCATCCATAGTGAAGATGAGGAGTCCAGGCAGAGTACCTAATAAGCTGCCAAGGATTAATCGTTTCAGAGTCCTGACATTAACAGTATGGCGGATTTTATAAATCATCATGAGGGAGATGATAAGCGCAAGTATAATATTTAATTGGATAGCATCACGGGGGTCAAACAAGAGGAGGAGAAAGGGAATGGACATGATGGCAAAACCGAATCCAGTGGTGGCTTGTATGGTTGAGGCCGTGAGTATAATTAGTATAAGAGCATAGGTGTTCATGACTTATCCTCCTTTGTTAGCCTACAAATTTCCCACTAGCCCATAATTTAAGAGACAAGGAAAACAGAAAAATATAAAAGATTACCAAAAGGAGACGTGTGGGAACTTTGGTTTCCATACGTCTCCTTCCTTTTAAAGATATAAAAAATTTAGGATAGTAGAATTTATAGGAATGACTTCTGAGTGTTGGAGTGCGTTTGATGTATTTCTACATAATCCTGATTGTGCAGGCTGGCTGCGTTAGCTTCGTCAATATCGATATGCATTTCCAATCTATAGTGTTCGCTGACACGAATTAAGGTTTCGTTAAATACTAATCCTCGTGGACCGGCAGCGGTGACACTGATCCGCTCTTTATCCTTTACTCCGAAACGTTCTGCATCTGTAGTATGCATATGGATATGACGAGCGGCAACGATGACGCCTTCTTGTAAAGTGAGGCAGCCTAAAGGGCCTACGAGAGTAATACTGGCTGAGTTTGCTAAATCGCCGGAGTCTCTGACGGGAGGGCTGATACCGAGTTTAATCCCGTCAGAAACGGAGATTTCTACTTGGGTGTGGGTGCGGGAGGGTCCCAAAATGCGGACATTTTCAATGACTCCCTTCACCCCCACGAGGGTCACTTTTTCCTCACAGGCATATTGCTTAGGCTGAGACAAAACTTTTTTGATCTTAAAGGTATGATGCTCTCCGAAGAGGATTTTGATATCCCTTTGAGATAAATGAACATGGCGGTTGGATATGGCTACAGGGATCTTGTTGTTCTCAGATCTATGACAGATTTGTTTAATAGCTGCTTCAGTAATCATCGCAATAAGCTGGCTATTCTCCATGTGTTTCACCTGCTCTAACTCATAATACTAACAGACCTTCAACTGCTGAAGAACCTGTTTGACGATATCTTCTATAGCGTCTGATTGTATGTTCAAGGAGTCCACCTTGGGCTGCTGTAAAAGTGAAGAAGCCGCAGTTGTAAAAGTTTGTGTTTTAGCGAAGGTTGCTTTCTTGATGCCGTAGGTTAAATGTTTAATATTAATTAAATGCTGAGGTCCCAAATTTTCCGAGATGCTGCTTCCACCCCATGTACCGCAGCCTAGGGTTAAGGATGGCATGAGGCCGGTGGTTTGACCGATGCCACCAAGTGCTGAGGGAGTATTGACGATAATCCGGAAAACAGGCTTTTGAAGAAATTCGTGAATGATCGTTTCGTTAAGGGAATGAATCGCACAAGAATGGCCGATCCCGCCGAGCTTTAATAACTCAATACTTAGATTACAGGCTTCTTTCCAGTCATTAACCACGTAAAAGCCTAATACGGTGGTGAGTTTCTCGTGGGATAGAGGATAATCCCTGCCGTAACCATCCATAGGGGCAATGAGCAGTTTTGCATCAGGGGGAATGCTGATGCCGGCTTTTTCAGCAATTACTGCGGGAAGTTGTCCCACTAAAGCATTGTTCATTCCACCAGCCGGGGTGATCACGACGCGACCGGCTTTTTTCACTTCTTCTGGAGATAGGAAATAGGCACCCAGCCTTTTTAGTTCGGCTATCACTTCATCTTGGATAGGCTGGTCCACAATAATCGACTGCTCTGAAGCACAGATCATTCCATTATCAAAGGTTTTGCTGACCATAATATCAGAGACGGCTTGCTTGACATCTGCAGTTCGCTCAATGAAGACAGGAACATTACCCGATCCCACCCCAAAGGCTGGTTTACCGGCACTGTATGCCGATTTAACTAAGCCTGGTCCACCTGTCGCGATAATCGCGGCCACATCGCTGTGGTGCATCAGTTCATTGGTAGCTTGGAGGGAGGTTAGGCTGAGGCATGAACACACCCCGTCAGGAGCTCCGGCCCTGACGGCAGCCTCATTGATAAGCTCTGCAGTGGCACATCCGCATTGGACAGCAAAGGGATGGGGGGAGAAGACGATGGAATTAGCTCCCTTGATGGCGCAAAGGGCATTGTGAATGATGGTTGAGGTGGGATTGGTACGAGGTGTAACTCCTACTAATACACCCATAGGGGCGGCATAGCGAATGACTTTCGCGTAGGAATCTTCACTGATCGTGCCGATGGTTTTGATATGTTTTGTTGATTCATAGACCTCCCTCGAGGCAAAAAGATTTTTGGCTATTTTGTGCTCAACGATACCGTATTCAGTCTCCTTACAAGCCATCCGTGCCAATCTTTCAGCATTCGCTTCGATGGCTTCAACGATGGATACCAATATCTTATCAATTTGCTGCTCATTAAAATGGGCTAATTGGAGTTGGGCTTCTTTGGCCTTTTTGACGAGATGACGAGATTCTTGAATAGAAGCCAAATCAGTATCTAATACCACGATGAATCATCCTTTCCTAGTAGTGGGAGATTAATGCTATGGTGTTGGTCATCTTTACGCCTTTGCTGAATCATCGTGGGGAAGAATCATTTCGACTTCTGCGTGAGGTCTCGGAATAACATGAACGGATTTTAATTCACCTATACGTTGTGCAGCAGCAGCACCGGCATCTGTAGCGGCTTTGACCGCTCCGACGTCTCCACGTACCATGACGGTAACGAGGCCGCCCCCGACGAGAACTTTACCAATTAAATGAACATTAGCCGCTTTTACCATAGCATCAGCCGCTTCAATCGATCCAACCAAACCTTTAGTTTCAACCATTCCTAATGCATCTTGTTGCATTACGTTCGCCTCCTAAATTTAAAATTTAATTATTTTACTTTAGGTAAAATCATTTCAACATCGCTATGAGGTCTAGGAATAACATGAACAGAAATCAATTCACCCACACGTTGTGCAGCGGCAGCACCGGCATCTGTAGCTGCTTTGACTGCACCGACATCTCCACGAACCATGACGGTAACGAGACCACCACCTACGAGGACATCCCCGATTAAATGGACATTAGCGGCCTTTACCATGGCATCTGCCGCCTCGATGGAACCGATGAGACCTTTGGTTTCGATCATTCCTAAAGCTTCCTGTTGCATGATTAAATCCTCCTTTTAAAGGGTAATTTAGCAGATTAAAAAGGGTAAGTTAGCAGACATACAAGAGTTTGACTTTATCTGAAGTAGACAAGGTGATGGTGGCATGGGCAGGAATATACAGTGTATCGCCAGCCTGTGCAGTATAGCAGCGGTTATCGACACAACATTCCAAGGTACCCTCGACGATGTAATCGATTTCATCCTTTGTAGTCGTTGAAGTGTAGTCGGTTTTCTCGAGGGTCATAATCCCTACCGAATAGTTGGAGCATTCTTTTTTATTAAATAGCTCTTTGATCTTGATGCAATCCTTGGGGTTACCTGTATTAAAGTCTTCTAAAATCAGATGGCTTCCCTTGACAATCCTTAAACCACAGGGGTCTGCTTCTTTATGGGGCGGTAAAGGACACTGGGGTTGCTTTAAGAAGACCATGACTTCTTCCACGATCTTGGCTAGAAGGGCAGGATCGAGGGAAGAAGCCGAGGGTTGATTTGGTGAAGAAAGGGAACGGACTGTAATTTCTACTCCCAACTCCTTAGCAGCATCGTTAGCTGCAGGGGTAATGATACTTTCTTCAGAAACATAGAGTATTGTTTGATGGTTTTCAGCTGTAGTTTTGACATCAGCAGCTGTGATTAAGGCTTTCAATGGTCATTTCACCTCCTTAGGTAGTAGTTTTCCGAAGAAGAATTTCTAACAGAGGCACTGTTTCAAATTATAATGTGGGGAAGGAATCACGACTTTCTCTACAAGCATTCCTCTTTCGGAAGCCAGAGCAGCTCCTGCTGCAACGGAGGATTCCACCGAAGCCACGTCGCCGGTGAGAGTCACAAAAGATTTTCCGCCGATTCCCATGCCGATCCGAATTTCAACCAAGTCCACTTGACCTGTTTTGGCAGCTGTATCAGCGGCAACGATGAGTGAGGCTACAGAAAAGGTTTCAATGATCCCCAAAGCTATAATCTCCGTAATGGGTGTAGTCGATGAGATGGCTTTGAGAACTTGGGGATGAACGTTGGGAAGGATAAAATCGTCAAGTACTGAGTTGGCAGCAATGCCTTTTCCAGCGTCTACAGAACTTTGAACGGCAGCAACATCACCGCAAATCAGTATAGTATACTTTCCCGGGCAAACAGGTTTTGCCTCGAGAAGGTCCACTTGGGCTGCTTTCAGCATAGCATCAGCCGCTTCGATCCCTTTAGCAATACTGTTGATTTCCACCAAACCTATGGATTCCATGGCTATTTTTCACTTCCTTCACTTGAAGAGATAAAGATGCTGTTCGTAATTTTTTTGACGACCCCGTCGATACTGGCATGAAGACAAGCCCCTATGCCATTGGTGGGAGGGAAAGCAATGGCATCGCCTTTCTTAACCTTACTTCCAACTTTAACGGAAGGTTTGCACGGGGCACCGATATGTTGGCATAATTTTATGGCGACATTGTGAACGGGATAGTTCTGTTCATTTAGGGGTGCACTTTGGTCATATTGTGTTAAAGCGAGTCGAGAAATAAGGCGCTTAATCGGTATTTTACGATGCTTCCGGAGAGGGTCGACAGTTCGGTTGGCTGGGGAGGGATCAGGCTTAATGCCCATTTTTGATAATTCATGTTTAAGCATGGCATTCACAGCTCGGGGGGAGAGCCCCATAATGCAGGCGTATTGTTCACAAACACCACATTCAGAGCAGGAAAAAGCCATTTTCATCGTGTTTTCATCCCCTTGGAGATGTTTAACCATTAGCATCATTTTGTGAGGCTCAATCTTATGTCCCAGCAGGTAACGGGGGCATAAATCCGTACAATAACGACACTGCATACAACTGACCCGTGATTGGCGCAGAACCTTGTCTGAGGGGAGAGTTTTGCTCTTAATCAAAGGATGATCTTGTGGCAAGAGGATTAATCCTTTGGTGGTTTTAGTGATGGGTTGGGCCACATCATCGACGATGTTTCCCATCATAGGGCCGCCTTCAATGATCTTCATATGTTCTAAATCATGGTAACCGGCAAACCCTAAGGCTGCGATGATGGAAGTTCCAATGGGTAATTTTATGGTCATGGGTTGATTGACTTCACCTGTAATGGTGAGATAGGTATCTGTCACAGGTTTACCTGCAACGGCATCAACGATATTGATTAAGGTTTCTACATTATTGACGATACAGTCGACTTTTAGGGGAATGCCTCCTTGGGGTATGAGACGGCCAGTCGACTCATAGACGATAAGATGTTCGTCACCGGCCGGATAAAAATCGTTCAGGATGTGAATTCGGATAGGTTTGCCGGCAATTTCTTTTTCCAGTGCGGCAATGGCATCCTTATACTTGCTTTTAAGAGCGATGATTCCTTCGCCGGCACCCGTTATAGACATCACTATTTCTAAGCCCATAACCACTTTAGCTGCTTGGGACGCCATCAGTTGCTGGTCAACTCGAAGCAGGGGTTCACACTCAGCCCCATTGACGATGACGATTTGTGCTTTTGCAGCAACTTTTACATGAGTCGGGAAACCGGCACCCCCGGCACCTACTACACCTGCTTCTTTAATTTTTTGGATTAATTCTTCACGCATTCTTAGGCACCTCGTCCGATTTATCTTTTTCCTCGTCTATGATCCCGACGATCACAGAATCGATGGGCGAGGAATTAAAGCTGTCCATATTTCGTGCTGAGCTACCTTCACTGACTAAGACCTTTTCGCCGATTCCCGCTCCAATAATGTCGGCACAAACAATGATGCGGCCTAATTCATCATTGGGACGATCAAGGAGCTGGACAATCATCAGCTTAGTCCCTATCAAAGAATCATCTTTCCGTGTGGCCCAGATACTGTTGATTACTTTTCCAATTCGCATAAATTCACCCCATGGTTACTAAGATTTGCAGACAGGATAAGGGCTGCCTGCTTAGTCGTCAGGAACAGGCCTTGGTTACTTCTAAAGCGATTCCTAAGGGAGTCACAAGGAAGGGATTGGCTGGTTTAATGACTGGCAGATGAAGCTCTGCCTCAATAATGGTTTCAAACTGTGTAAAACAGCCCGTACCGCCAACAAGAAAAACCTTATCGACGTTGCGATTTTGAATATGTTGTCTGATGATAGTCGTAAATTTTTCAATAACAGGCTTGATAGTTGGCAACAGCATCTGATGATGATTAGAATCATTTTTTAGTTTTTCTGCTTTTTCAAAAGGGATTTTACAAGCTCCTGAAATAACTAAACTCACATGGACCCCCCCTGTTGGTTCATCGGCAAGATAGGCCACCCGGCCATCTTCAATGATTGCAATACCTGTGGTTCCTCCTCCGATGTCCACGACAGCACCATTCTCAATATTCAATACATTATTGGCGGCGGAAGGTTCATCAATGGAAACGGCCACTTCAAAGCCGACAGCCTCGGCAATATAGCGAAAGGCTTTTTGGTCACCTTCGGAGGTTCCAGGGGGATAGGCTATTCCCGCTTGGAGGAGTTCTGCGTCAAGGGAATTCTCGATTTTTGCTTTGAGTTCCCCCACGATCTCAACGGCCCCATGATAATCAACAACAAGTCCGTCCCGGACGACTTGTGCAAAGCGCATGGCGCCGGCTACGGGGGCGCCGTCTTCATCAACGACTGCGAGAACGGTGTAAGCAGTGCCCAGATCGACTCCACTATAAAGCTTCTTATGTCCGCTATAGGGCTTGGGGTGCTCGATGACTTCTTGAAAAGCCTCAATGAGCTGGTTAGCTTTTCCTATAGTTTTCATGAGTGCCCTCAGTTAGCGACTCGCTAACATGCCTTTCTGTGAAAGCTGGGCAATCACATTTTCGATAATAACTTGTATCTGTTGACTATCCATCGTCTTGCTCACGGAGGAAGCACTATCACTAAGCCCCAAGATTTTAGCAGCATTTTTATACATCACTTTTTCACGAACTTCGGGTTTAAAGGGGAGTTGTTCATAATTTTTCAAAGCAATTTTAAAATCAACAAAGGGATGAGCGCTGGCGTACATGATTTTATCACTGAGAATTGAGTTGGCGGCTTCTATATAGGCGTCCGCTTGTGGGAAGAATTCATATTCTGATAACTCAAGGAAGACATTAGCATTCCGTTGTGCGACAGTAATCATTTCATTGACCCAAGGATATCCACCATGACTGACAATAATCTTCAACTCGGGAAAGTCGCGAGCTACAAAGTCAATGTAGCGAGGGGCAACATGATCGATAACCGCATTAGGAACTAAGGTTCCAGGGCCGGTGGCAATAATTAAAGGAATATCTAATTCGCAACACTTTGCATAAATCGGGTAGTATTTGGCGTCGTTAACATAAATACGGGCCAGGTAGGGGTCAATTGCGGCTCCCTTGATCCCTTCATTGTTAACAACATGTTTAAGTTCTTCTATAGCGGCCATTCCTTTGTGGGGATCTAATCCTGCAAAACCGATAAACTTGTCAGGAAATCGATGACAGAACTCGATCACACTCGTGTTATTTGATTTTGCACCGTAAGTTGTTTCACAATCCCGGCCGGAAATCACAGCCTTAACGACATGATGATGATCCAGCTCCTGAACAACTTCCTCTACAGTTTGAGGGAGCATTTTGTTAAAATCGATGGATTGGCACATCCCTTTAAAAGCAGGGTTGCTCGAGATTCCTTTTAAGATTTCTTCAGTATTAGGTCTAAATCTGAAATCAATAATGGTCATGAAGCTTCCTCCTTGTTATTAGACAGACCGGAGCGCATAGTCTGTCAAAGTTAACACACTTCAGTAAACAACATTGCAAGATTCATTCCAACCCTCTAATCAGCCTAAAGAATGTTCTGGGGATTTACATAAAGCAAATCGGTGATAAAATTGTTGTAAAGGTGCAACGAGTGAAAGGATTCGGAGTTGAGTTTGTGAATGGGGGTATAAGGACAAGGCGATTGGTGCAATACTGCATACCTGTTGCTATGATGCAACGAGTACAGGGAGGGATTATTCAATGACACAGGATTATTGGAGTAATTCGGGTATTTCTGGACTTCATCAGCAAGTTATTGAAGTGCTTTCTGAGGGAGTTTACATTTCTGATGCCGAGGGTATGACTATTGCGGTTAATTCCATGTACGAACAGCTTACCGGTTTGAAATGTAAAGAGGTTATAGGGAAAAATGTTAAGGAGCTAGTAGGTAAGGGAATATACAGTGTGGCTCTAAATCCGGAAATAGTGGTCACCGGTGAGCATAAATCGTCGGTGCAGATCACGAAGACAGGGCAAAAAGTTTTATTAAACGGCTATCCCATATGTGATGAATCAGGTAAAGTTTGCTTTGTTTTGACCTTTGTCAGAGATATTTCTTTATTGTCCCGGTTAAAGGAGCAGATTGTAGAGCAACAGGATACGATTATTAAGTACCGTGAAGCGAATAAGCATTGCAAAAAGGTCTTAAAAAGTAACTCCGAAATATTTAAAAGCAAAAAAATGCTTACCCTAATGGAAAAATTGAAAAGGATAGCCAAAACAGATGCCACAGTTTTGCTCTTGGGGGAAACTGGGGTAGGGAAAGATGTTTTAGCACACAAAATTCATGAATATAGCGCGAGACGCAATGAACTTTTCCTAAAAATTGATTGTTCGACCATCCCTGAGAACTTAATTGAATCTGAGTTATTTGGTTATGATTACGGTGCCTTTTCGGGAGCCAGTACAAAAGGGAAGGCCGGGCTGTTCGAGATGGCGGATAAAGGGACATTGTTTTTAGACGAAATTGGCGAAATTCCTTTACAGCTGCAGGTAAAGCTACTGCGTGTTCTACAGGATCAAGAAATAATCCATATCGGTTCAACAAAGGTTCGAAAAGTCGATGTCCGTTTTATCGCCGCAACCAATCGGAATTTAGAAGAAGAAGTAAAGAAAGGCCGTTTTCGGAGTGATCTCTACTATCGCTTACGTGTTGCCGATCTTGAGATTCCACCGCTACGTGAAAGAAAGGGGGACATCAGCGCCATGATGCGAGCTTTTTTTGACAAATACAATTCTAAGTATCGTAAGCAGATATCCTTTACTAAAGAGGTGGAGCAAGTGTTCCTTTCTTATAAATGGCCGGGTAATGTCCGCCAACTGGATAATTTTATTCAGAGCCTCGTTGTAACCGGTGAGAAGAAGGCTCTTGATGTACAGGATTTGCCTCAGTATATGCTTATCAATCTCAATATGGAGGAAGACTCCGCTGATCATCACCAAGAAAAATCCTTGGATCAACTTGTAAGAGATTATGAAAAAAATTTACTCAAAAAAGCCTTGGATCAATATAAATCAGGCTCGAAGGTTGCTGAGGTATTGAGGGTAGACCGCTCAACAATATTTAGAAAAGCCAAAAAATATAATCTTTTGTGATAAATGTTGCAGTTTGGAAACCTTGATGCAGGATGACAACATAGTCCTACCTATTGGGATAGTTAGCACATGCACTTTGCATGAAAGAGTTTGTGCATAGTTGCAACATAGTTTTCCCTGCATTATTGCGAAGACAGCATGTTTCAAGGAATTCGTGGTTGGCATAAGTTTTGCAATGAAGAAAGGCAAGGAGCGCAATTGGTTATCTTAATAACAAAGGAGAGTGATTGACAGACGGCTTGGTTTTAACCAAAGCAGCTTAGTGAGCTATAAAAGTTATCACACTTGCCATTCACGTCCAGACCCCGGGCAAGGGGTTCCCACGAATTAGTATGAGTGAAAGGAGTTTATCAAAGATGAACGCATGCTGTTTATCCCCTCACGAGCAAAGAATTTTAGATGAACAAAAGGGCAAGGTCAGTTTCGAAGGCCGTGAGCGAGTATTCAAAATTCTAACGAGTTTCCAAAACCTTCGCCCTAAAATTGATGTCGAACGCGCAAAATATTTTACAGAGTCCTTTAAAGTGACCGAAGGCCAACCTTTACAGTTAAGATGGGCAAAAGCATTAATGCACATTGCTCAGAACATGACAGTCTATATTGATGGTGATCAACTTATTGTAGGTCGTGCCGGCTGTCAGGGACGCTATGGGATTGTTTTCCCGGAGTTAGACGGGGATTTCCTTGGCTTAGCGATTGAACAGCTGCCCCAACGTGTGGAGTCTCCCTTTGATATCGATCCCGATGATGCACAAGTTATTATCAAAGATGTTGCTCCTTACTGGAAGGGCAAGACATTCCACGAAGATTTAGCTAAGGAACTTCCCAAAGACACCTTGAAGGTAACTTATGACCCGGAAGATCCATTGATTTCAAGGTTCATTGTCAACGAAACAGCATCCTTCCGGTCATCCATTCAATGGGTGCACGACTATGAAAAGATCCTGAAGAGAGGCTTTAAGGGCATTAAAGAAGAAGCCCAGGAAAAGCTGGCCAACCTTGATCCCATGAGCCCTGTAGATAATATGGAAAAGAAACCTTTCCTCGAAGCGGTAATTATCACCTGTGATGCCATTGTCCTTTGGGCCAATCGCCATGCGCAATTAGCTGCAGATTATGCAAAAAAGGAAAGGGATCCCCAACGCAAACAGGAATTGTTGGGTATTGCCGAGAGATGTGCCTGGGTACCTGAGAATCCGGCTCGCAACTTCCGCGAAGCGGTTCAATCACAATGGTTTGTGCAGATGTTCTCCAGAATTGAGCAAAAAACGGGTACGATTATTTCCAATGGCCGGATGGACCAATATTTCTATCCTTATTACAAAAAAGATATTGAAGACGGTATCCTCACGGATGAGCAAACCATCGAACTGCTGGAATGCATGTGGGTTGGCATGGCCCAATTCATTGACCTTTACTTATCGCCCACAGGTGGCGCGTTCAATGAAGGGTATGCTCACTGGGAGGCCGTTACTGTCGGCGGTCAGACTCCCGACGGTTTGGATGCAACCAATGAGCTCACGTATCTATTCCTAAAATCCAAACAAGAATTTCCCCTTAATTATCCTGACTTGGCTGCGCGGATTCATTCTGGCTCCCCCGATCGGTACCTCCATGAAGTTGCAGAGACCATTAAAGAAGGAACCGGTTTCCCGAAACTCATCAATGATGAGGAAGTTGTGCCGCTCCTCCTCTCTAAAGGCGCAAAATTTGACGAAGCAATGGACTATGCTGTATCCGGTTGCGCTGAGTGTCGTATGCCCAACCGGGACACCTATACCAGTGGTAATCCCTATATTAACTTTGCTGCGGCAGTGGAGATGACATTGTACAACGGGAAAATGATAAAATACGGAAATGAGCAGCTTGGACTTGAAACCGGCGACCCGACTCAATTCAAGACTTGGGATGAATTCTGGGAGGCTTATCTTGCCCAACAAACCAACTTCCTTAAACATGCTTTCATTCAGCAACATATCATCATCAGGCTGCGTGCTCAACATTTTGCCTCACCCTTAGGTTCTTTAATGCACGATCTTTGTATGGAGAATTGTATCGATCTCCATCAACCCGTGATTAAAGGAGGTATTGATTTAGGTTACTTTGAGTTAATTGGCTATGGGACTGTGGTAGATTCTTTAGCTGCTATTAAGAAACTGGTCTACGAAGAGAAGAAGCTAACCATGGCTGAGTTGATTGAAGCTGTTCAGAATAACTTTGAAGGGTACGAAGCTATCCGTGAAATGCTCATGCATACACCGAAGTATGGCAACAATGATCCCTACCCGGATGCTATTGCTAAAGAAGTGGATCGTCAGGCCCTTGAATTTACGAAAAAATATTCAAAAGAGTTGGGTGTCCATTTGGATCTGAGACTTGTACCGTTCACTTCCCATGTACCTTTCGGAAAGGTCGTCAGCGCAACACCCAACGGCAGAAAAGCATGGACTCCGCTGGCTGATGGTTCCTCAGCATCCCATGGTGCTGATATTTATGGTCCAACAGCAGTGCTTCTATCCAATTTCTACTCGAAGAATTATGGTTATCGCAATCGGGCCGCTCGCTTGTTGAACCTCAAATTAAGTCCTTCCTGCGTAGCCGGTGAGGAAGGTAGCGAAAAATTAGTATCCTTCATTAGAACATGGTGCGATTTGAAATTGTGGCATGTCCAATTCAATATTATCAATAGAGAAACATTACTTGCTGCAAAGAAAGATCCTGATAAATATCGCGGTTTGATTGTTCGAGTCGCAGGCTATAGTGCCTACTTTGTAGATCTTTCCTCAGATCTCCAAGACGATATCATCGCTAGAACAGAGCATGAGGCGATCTAAGGAGGAGGTTCTTTTATGGGGGAGTCGAGGGCTTCTGATGAGCGTAGATATGGATTAGTCTTTAATATTCAACACTATTCAGTTCATGATGGTCCAGGAATACGAACAATTATTTTTACCAAGGGTTGCCCCCTCAGATGTGAGTGGTGCAGCAATCCTGAGTCTCAGCAAACACAACCACAGCTTGGATTTAATCCCCATAAATGCATAGGCATAAAAGCTTGCTTTCGATGTGCGGAGGTGTGTGTCTATGGAGCAATCAAACTGAATACAGAGGAAAACGACAAGATTTTTGTTGATCGTAAATTCTGTACGGATTGCGTGAAATGTGTAGATGTCTGTCCTTCTCAAGCCTTACAAGTCTTCGGCAAACCCATAACCGTTGAAGAAGCGATCAGGGAAGTTGAAAAAGACAGTGTGTTTTATGCACGATCCGGAGGTGGTTTAACCATTAGCGGTGGTGAACCTTTAATGCAAGCGGACTTTGTTACGGAAACATTAAAGGAAGCCCGTAA
This sequence comes from Desulfitobacterium dehalogenans ATCC 51507, assembly GCF_000243155.2. Lineage (NCBI taxonomy): Bacteria > Bacillati > Bacillota > Clostridia > Eubacteriales > Desulfitobacteriaceae > Desulfitobacterium > Desulfitobacterium dehalogenans. The sequence continues at coordinate 378,036 of NC_018017.1, forward strand.
GAGAAGACTTAAAACGACCATCGAAACCTGTGGTTATGCAGATTGGCCAAGCATGGAAAACGTTTGTCAATATCTGACTTCAATTATTATGGATATCAAATGCATGGACTCCGAAAAGCACAAAAAGTATACAGGTGCTCCCAATGAGCTTATTCTAGAAAACTTTAATAAGCTTTGCGAGGGCTTTCCAAAGTTGCCAAAACTTATTAGAACCCCAGTGGTCCCCGGTTTTAACGATACAGAAGAAGATATTAAGGAAATTGCCAATCTTGTTAAGGGTAAACTCAATGTTACTTATGAGCTGCTTAAGTATCACCGTCTAGGACAACAAAAATATCACTTTTTGGGGAAAGATTATCCACTAAGTGATACCCAGCTTGGGGACGCAAAATTTGAACAACTTAAGGAGCTCGCAAAGTCCATTTTAGACTAGAGAGTGTTTGGAAGGAGAATGGTATATGAAAAAGAGGTTATTTAAGCTTTCGATTCTCATCTTATCCTGTCTTCTTGTCTTTTCTCTGTCAGGGTGTAAAAAGGCTGATGAAGCCGCCGCTCCAGCCGCAGGATCAGGAGTTGCTGATAAAAAAGTCGTCATTCGTTTGGGACATCCCATGGCACCTGGTAATAATGTAACGGTGGGTTATGAAAAATTCAAGGAAATCGTCGAGCAAAAGTCTGGCGGAAGAATTGAAATTCAAATCTTCGGAAATACAACCCTAGGTAGTGACCGTGTAACAATGGAATCCACCCAAAAGGGCACTTTGGAAATGTCCTCCAGCTCATCTCCCAATATGGCCAGTTTTGCCCGTGAATTCATGGTCTTCGACCTTCCTTATATCACCCAACCCGAAAATCAACAAAAATTGTACGACGCTTTAGATAATGGTGAACTAGGCAAGTACTTGGACAACGTGTGTGCGAAAGTCGGCTTGAAGCCCATTATGTACAGTGAATATGGCTACCGTAACTTTGTGACCACGAACAAACCCATCGCCAATGCCTCCGATTTAAAAGGCTTAAAAGTGCGGACCACGGATTCACCTGTAGAAGTTGCTGTGGCTGAGGCTTTAGGAATGAGCGCTACTCCGGTCGCCTGGGGAGAAACGTATACAGCATTGCAACAGGGAACCGTTGATGCAGAAGGAAATACCTGGGGCTTGCTTTCGGATGCGAAGCATGGTGAAGTACTATCCTACGGCATTGACTCAGGCCATAACTACAGCATGCATTTGCTCATGATCAATAAAAATTATTTTGATGCTTTGCCTCAAGACCTACAAACGATATTAGTAGAATCCGGTAAGGAGGCTCTGGATTGGCAGCGTACAGTAACCATTGAGCTGGAGGATAAAGCCAAACAAAAGCTAATCGATGACGGAATGACGATTAAAGAATTGTCTCCAGCTGAAAAAGAAGAATTTAAGACCTTAACTCGTCCGATTTGGGATAAATTCCCGGAAATTCCTCAAGAATTGATTGATTTAGTCACAGCTACTCAACAATAACAGCAACAGCATTTGAAGACAGGGGGGGAGGGGGGTAACTCCTGCTCCCTCTGTCCAAATAGGACAGGAGGTTAGTTATGATAGATATTTCAAAAAAACCAGAAGCTTCTTGGAAAAAATGGCTTAAATGGATCGATGACTATTTTGAAGTACCATTTCTTGTGATCGGCATGCTGGCTATTATTGTTTTGATTACTTATCAAACCATCTATCGTTATATCGTCTCTAATATCACCGGCGGTACAGCAATTGTTGGATTAGAAGAAGCATCACGCTTTATCTTCATATGGATATCCTATTTAGCGATTCCATTGGCTATCAAACAGCGAAATAATATCAGGGTTGATATTCTCTATGATCGCCTTTCCGATAGGTGGCAAAAAATGAGTTGGATCGTTGTCGATGGCTGCATTCTTATATTAACAGCAGTAATCTTTTTTATGGGAATAGATCATTTGCAAATGATGTTAAAGTATCCTCAGATTTCTCCGGCATTGAATATACCCTTTTTTATTCCCTACTTAATTTTACCCATTGGCTTTGGCTTAATGTCGATTCGATGTCTCCAGGACTTGGTTAAGCAAATCCTGGAGAGCGGTCTAAAAGATACTCTGATCGGAGTTTTGATAGTAGCTGTAATTTTTTCTCCGCTTTTTTTGGATTTCGATATCCCAGCCATGGCTTGGCTTTTCGGATACTTTGTGCTTTTTGTTTTTATTGGTGTACCCATTGCCATGTCCCTAGGTCTTTCCGCTTTAGCCACTATTCTCTGTGCCCATACTATGCCGATAGAGTATATATCACAAATTTGCTTTACTTCCATCGATAGCTTTCCCATTATGGCTATCCCGTTTTTTGTAGCCGCAGGTGTCTTTATGGGTGAAGGAGGATTATCCAAACGGCTCTTGGGTTTGGCTGATGAACTCTTAGGCTCCTTTACCGGCGGCTTGGCCTTGGCTACGGTTGCCACCTGTATGTTTTTTGCTGCCATAAGCGGCTCAGGACCGGCTACTGTAGCTGCCATTGGTTCTTTAACCATTCCGGCAATGGTTGAAAGGGGGTATTCCCGAGGATTTTCTGCGGCACTTGTTGCAGCTGCCGGATCCATCGGGGTTATGATTCCTCCGAGCAATCCCTTTGTCGTTTATGGCGTTTCAGCTCAAGTCTCGATTGGTAAGCTCTTTATGGGTGGTATTGTTCCTGGCTTAATCGTTGGATTCGCTTTGATGGGCGTCAGTTATTATTATGCCAAAAAGAACAACTGGAAAGGTGAAGCTCGAAAACGCACCTTTCGAAGTGTTGGTAAGGCCTTTTGGGAGGCCAAATGGGCCTTGATGGTTCCGATTATTATTCTGGGTGGTATTTATTCCGGGTACATGACACCTACTGAATCTGCGGCTGTAGCGGCGTTCTATGGTCTGATCGTAGGCGTTTTTATCCACAAAGGCATTACCAGAAAAAATTTCGTGTATTGCTTTACGGAATCCTGCAGTACCTCTGCTATCATTATTGTTTTGATGGCGATGGCCACCATCTTTGGTAACATCTTGACGATTGAACAAATTCCGACTAGGATCGCTACCTGGATGTTGGCGATAACCGACAGTAAATACCTTATTTTGTTAATTGTTACCATATTATTGCTCTTCGTTGGCACATTCATGGAAGCTTTAGCGGCCATTGTTATTCTCACGCCAATTCTGCTTCCCATTGCCACTAAGGTTGGTATCGATCCGATTCACTTTGGGATCATCATGGTTGTCAACCTGGCTATTGGATTTATAACGCCACCCGTAGGAGTCAACTTGTTTGTCTCAAGTGGTATAGCGAAACTAAAGATCGAAGAGATTGCCAAAGCGGTTGTTCCCTTCCTCTTGGCCATGATTGCCGTCTTGTTGTTGATTACTTATGTGCCTTCCATTTCGATGTTCCTTACTCAATTTGTGAGGTAATACATTAACCAGTAAACCTTATGCCCTTCTATGGTGAGATATTCTTGACCATGGGAGGGTATTTTTAAGGTATTAATATATTAAGTTTTTAAAAACGCGGTTTTGCCTGCTGGAAAATTTAAGGAGGAAAAAATGGAACATTCTTTAGGTACTTTATTGCCATTGTATTCAGTCATTCCTTTTGTAGGTATGTTGTTGTCCATTGCACTGGGGCCTGTTCTGTTTCCAAAATTTTGGCATCATCATTTTGGTAAGGTATCAGCTGCCTGGGCAGCACTGCTTGCTGTTCCACTGATCGTAGCTTATGGAAAACAAGGTGTTGATGAGCTGCTCCATTTACTCATCGCGGATTACATTCCCTTTATCGTTCTTATCGGGTCCTTATTTACAGTCGGTGGTGGAATCTTAGTTCGTACATCCTTAAAGGGGACAACTTGGGTCAATGCAGGTTTCCTGACGATCGGGGCTATTATCGCTTCATGGATGGGGACTACAGGAGCGGCTATGTTATTAATCCGTCCATTCCTGCGTGTGAATAAGGATCGTAAGTATAAGGCCTTTATGGTAGTATTCTTTATTTTTATGGTTGCCAATGTGGGAGGAGCATTGACCCCATTAGGGGATCCACCGCTTTTCTTGGGCTTTTTGCATGGAGTACCTTTCTTTTGGACCTTACGCCTTATTACACCCATGGCTGTAGTGCTGGCCGGGCTCCTACTAATTTATATTGTTTTCGATAAGTACTTTCTGGCTAAGGAACAAAAAGAAGGCAATTTAGCCTTTGCTTCATCTTCTTGCAATGGGGTTGCAGCCAAAGATAACTCCAGTGGAGATTCAACGTTGGGAAAAAGATTGGAAGTTTTAGGCGTTCAAAACTTTATTCTGTTAGCCGCAATTATTGGTGTGATTCTATTTAGCGGTTATGTTAAGATGAGCGAAGTATCTATTCTGGGGGTTCATCTTGGCTGGCAGGATGTTATCCGTAATCTGGTACTTGTAGCTATTGTGGTTATCTCCATGAAAATCACACCCAAGGCAGTTCGTGAGGAAAACGAATACTCCTGGGGGCCAATTTTGGAGATCATTTATCTCTTCTTCGGAATCTTTGTAACCATGGCTCCTGCTTTAGCGATATTGAAGGCTGGTGAGTCCGGAGCTTTGTCTTTTATTACTGCAGCAGTAAAAGAGCCGGTTCAATACTTCTGGATTACCGGAGCATTGTCCAGCTTCCTTGACAATGCCCCAACGTACCTAACCTTCTTTAGTACTGCTTTAGGTCAATTCTATCCAGGTATGGCTGAAGCCCCTGCAGTGGCTCAGTTCTTAGTCGACCAGCCCTTATACCTTCTGGCAATTTCTGCTGGATCGGTGTTCTTTGGAGCGGTTACCTATATCGGCAATGCCCCTAACTTTATGGTTCGCTCCATTGCTGAAGAATCCGGAGTAAAAATGCCTAGCTTTTTCGGCTATATGGCGTATAGCTTCTGCATTCTCCTTCCCCTCTTTGGGATAGTCACCTGGCTTTTCTTTCTTTAAGATTTAGAGGGTCGGTGTATCATCATTTTCACCGCCCCTGTGGTATAATTTGTTATATAGGATAGACGGGAAGGATCCATGATGCTGGAACATAAATCCAAGGACTTTGATATCGTTCTCTTCGATGCTAACAGCTATTACGCCAGCTGCCATCAGGCAGTGAATCCTGAGCTCAAAGGAAAGCCTCTGCTGGTGGCCGGGGATCCCAGGAACCGGACGGGGATTGTCCTTACGGCCAGTTACGAGGCGCGGCTCTGTGGGATTAAGACAGCCATGCCTTTATTTCAGGCTTTAAAGCTTTGTCCGGAAGCGGTGGTGTTATCTCCGGATTTTCGGCTCTATCTTGATCTTAGCGAAAAAATGTGGCGGATCGTTGAGCGCTACACAGACGAAAATCATATCGAAAGGGTCTCTGTGGATGAGTGCTTTGCGAATTTTCGAGGCTCCCACCTTCTTTTTGGCAGTACGGAAGAGATAGCCCGTCGGGTACAAAAAGAGATTCTTGAAGAGTTAGGTCTGGGGATATCGGTAGGGATTAGCTATTGCAAAATTCTTGCTAAGCTGGCCAGTGATTATCAGCGAGATCAAAAGACCAGGATAAAGCTTCCCCGCAGCTTTACCATTATCGCTCCGGGTGATCTGGAGAGTAAGGTATGGCCTTTAGGGGTAGGGGAGCTGTCCGGGATCGGCAGGCAGATGGAAAAACAGCTGGAGGGTATGGGGATCCGAACCATTGGGGATTTGGCTCACGTTTCTCCTCAAGTTCTCCGGAAGCGTTTTGGCATTTATGGAACCAAACTGCATGAATGGGCTAATGGGTGTGATGATCGGCCTGTGACACCGGAAGATCATGTTAAGGATCATTCCATTGGGCGGTCCATCACTTTGCCCCAAGACATAAAAGACCCGGAGCAGGGGGCAGAGGTCCTGCTTTTTCTGGCCGATAGTGTGGGAAGAAAAATTCGCCAGGAGGAGACCAAGGCTCAGACCCTTACGGTACAGGTCAAGGATGCAGAATTTAAGACCCGGACCTATTCCACTACCCTTTTTGAACCCACGGATATTACTGATGTGATCTATCAAGAGAGTCTTAAGCTCTTTGAAAAATGGCCTCTAGGCAAACCCATCCGCTTGCTGGGTATAACTGCCAGCCGTCTGCAAAAGGGCATAGAGCAGCTCAGCCTGTTTCAAGAAGAGGTTCAAGAACAGACTGAGCTGGATCGAACGGTGGATGAGATTCGCAATAAATATGGATCTGAGATCCTTATGCGCGGAACCCAATATCTTTCTTTAAGCAGAAAGCTAGCGGTCAGAAGTTCGAAAGATAAACAGAGATAAGGATATAGATATATGTGAAGCTTAGATGGTCAAATCCACATGCTGAAGAGTTCCCACAGTACCGTTTTCATTCAAGTAAATGCCGGTCTTTCTGATCTCCCCCAGGGATTGATTGCTGGAATCTTTCAGACCGAAGTTGGTGGCTACGTTACCTAGATAGATGGCTCCTATTCCTTTTTCACCCAGGGCGAAGAGTACATCTTCTCCCTTTTCGTTTTTGGTCCAGATGCGGAGCTTATCATAGATAGGGTCGTTTTCATCGATCCAACCATTGTTATCACTGTCATAGACGGCTAAATCAGCAAAGCCGTCTCCGCTTTTCGTCCCGAAGAGCTCGCTGCCGTCGTTGATGATGCCGTCCTGATTTTTATCCAGAGCGATAAACCCACTTCCTGGGGCCAGGAAGGAGATGAGCTCGGTATTGCCGTCAGAGTCAATGTCAAAGACGTATTTTTGCTCTGTTAACTGGGCGGAGCTGACCCCCAGGTTAATCACCAGAGGATCGATGGTCACAGCACCTCCGGCCCGGAAGCTGATGTTGTTTTGATAAGCAAAGCTGCGGCTCATATTCAACTGAAGTTGCAGATTGATGGTCTTGCCGTCCGTAGTGGTCACCTGGCCTTGGGCGGAAAAGGACATGGACTGCTCTTCGGTATACTCTTCCCTGGATTCGAAGATGATGCCCCAGTTTTGATTGGGAATTCGGTTGGGGGAAAAGGGAAGATTGCCCGGATCATTGAGGACGAGCTTTTTGGGCACCAAGAAGTGCATCTTCTTGCCGGTGATGGCTTCAAGCATGATTAGGAGCAGGTCCAGCTTGCGCCTGTCCTCTTCACTCATGTCCAAGCTGATCTCTTGGGATCGATGGACATTGGAAGCAGGACTTTGCAGGCCTTTAAGCGAATCAGATAAATCAAGAATGTCTGCATTCTCCAGGCTAAGGGTCGGCTTTCCGGCGACATCTTTGCCCAGCCAGCCCTGCAGGGTGACATCCTTTTTGTAACTCTCAGAATACTTGGATTCCCCTGCCATGACGATGGACGAGTTTTGAATTTTCATAGGGCGACCTCCTTGTCTTTAATTTCATCCTTAAAAAACCCTTATCTATGTTATCGGAATATTACCGGCAATACTTGACAGTATTTAGGAGGGGTTTATAAAATTTAGAAGTAAATGACAATGGAGAAGGATTCAAGGTAATAATAAAGAATAAATGGTATACAATGGAAGAGGAGGAATAGATATGAACTTTCTTGAACTGGCTCAAAAAAGAAGAAGTCTGCGGAGTTATCTCCCGAACCCGGTAGAGCAGGAGAAGCTGGAGTATGTCTTGGAATGCGCCCGTTTGGCTCCCTCCTGGAAAAATCTCCAGTGCTGGCGTTTTATCGTGGTAGAGGATGAGGCCTCACGGCAAGAGCTGACCACGGCCTATGCAGAGACCAACCCCGGACGCAAAGCGTTGCTCCAGGCCCCTCTTATTGTGGTGCTCTGCGGGGTGCCATCGGAGTCCGAGGTCTGGGAAGGCAAGGACTATATGATGCTGGATGCGGGATTGGCCATGGAACATTTGATCCTGGCGGCTGCCGAGCAGGGGCTGGGAACCTGTTGGCAGGGTCTGTTCTCTGAAGATAAGGTGCGGGAGATCCTAAAGGTTCCCGAAAATGTCCGCGTCTTAGCTATGACTCCCTTGGGTTACCCGGCGGAGGAAAGAAATCCAAGACCTCGCAAAGACATGTCGCAGATCGTATTTAAGGGGACCTGGGGAGAAAATAATTAGGAGCAGGATAATATGCCTTCGTCTTTGAAGCTGGGAAAAACGATTATTCCTTATGAAGAAAGAAAAAGCCCTCGGACTAAGCGGATTTCTATACGCATTACGCCGGAAAAGGTCAGAGTATCTGCTCCCGTACGTACCTCCAAGGGTGAAATTCAGGCCTTCATTGAGAAGAATCAGGAGTGGATCTTGGAGAATTGGCTCAAGCTTCAAGAAACGGCGGTCAAGCCCCTGCGGGTGTATGAGACGGGTGAAAAGGTTTCCTATCTGGGGAAAGAGCTGAACCTGGAGATCATGGATACACCTCATAAAATGATCAGTGCCTTTTACAGAAAGGACCTTGAAACCTTAGAGATCAAGATGCCTCAGGAACTTCAGGGAGAGCAGCGGCAAGAGGCTGTTCGGGAGATTCTTGAGAAGTGGTATAAACAGAAGGCCCGGGCGGTGTATCTCCAGAAGCTCAATTTCTGGAGCTGCCAAATGGGAGTAACCTATAACCAGTTCCGCTTAAAAGAGCAAAAAACCCGCTGGGGGAGCTGCTCCAGTCTGGGCAATATCAATCTGAACTGGCGGGCTATCATGGCTCCGGAGCCGGTGCTGGATTATCTGGTGATTCATGAGCTTTCCCATCTTCTCTATCTGAATCATTCACCGGATTTTTGGGAGAATGTAGCCCGTTATTGTCCGGAGCATGCTGTTCATCGCCGATGGCTGCGGGAAAAGGGCCATAGTCTGGTTATTTAATCCCAAAGTGACAGGAGAGGGCATCAGCAAGGAAGTGCGGACTTGAATCGATCAGTTGGGTGAATATAGTGACTATATACCGACTGCTGTAGCATTTGAGCCCCAGTATATCGGCGTCGCAAGGGACGAACTGAAAAAATATGGATCAGAATATACATAGAGTTTATGGATACCATCTGTTGTTTTTTAACTTCAGGTGGTTTTTATTTTTGGTTACCAACTGGAATTATTGACGCTTTGTAGCTGTAGAGAGAAATATTGCTAAATCCTAGTTCATGATGAATTCATAAAACAAAGCTAAGATTAGTTTCGAATTTAAAAATTAAATTGGAGGTCATTAATTAATGAGCAAAAAAAGAAACACTAAGTTCAAATGGATAGTAACCGGTATGATAGCTGTGGTTATCGTTGGAGTAGCAATGACCGCTTTAATGAAACCTGCCCCCTTAGCCTATGAAAGTGTGGTTGCTAAAACTGGGGACATCACCACCTATTACTCTTTTTCCGGGAATGTGGAAACAAAAGACCGTCAGACTGTGACTGCTGATAAGATGATGCAAGTCTCGGAAATCAAAGTAAAAGAAGGAGATTTGGTTGAAGAGGGAACCGTCTTAATCAAAACCACATCAGGAGAGGAAATTAAAGCCAAAATCCGCGGTGAAGTTGCTCATCTTAATGTGGATGAGAAGGCCCAGGTTATGGCAGGTACCCAATTATTAGAAGTAGTCGATTATGATAACCTTGAAATTCAGGTTAAGGTCGATGAATACGACATTGCCTCCTTAGACAAAGGTAAAGAAGCATCCATCAAAATCGGGGCAATAAACAAAGAAATCAAAGGAAAGATCCGCTCCATTTCAAAAGAGGGACAGATTATCAATGGAGTAACTTTCTTCACAGCAACCATCGATCTTGAAAAAGCTGAAAATATTCGTATCGGCATGTCGGCAGAGGTGAAGGTGGTAAGTAATGAAGTTAAGGGTGTCATTACCTTGCCCATGACGGCGATTCAATTTGATGAGAATAACAAGCCCTACGTTTTTAAAAATGGGGAAAAGGATACTGTGGTAAAGGCTGATATAGAGACAGGAATCAATGATGGCACAACGGTCGAAGTCAAAAGCGGTGTTGTCAGTGAAGAAAAGATTCTTTATAAAAAAGCTGCTGCCACGCTAGGGACGGATTTCTCCAGAGGAGGGATGAATAGACCTGGAGGTGAGGAGTAATGGCTGAAGTTCTTAAGATGCAAAATATTTTCAAAAAATACATTATGGGTGAGGAAGAGCTGGAGGTCTTGCATAACGTTAATTTAGCGGTGAACTCGGGTGAGTTTCTATCGATACTTGGTCCGTCAGGTTCCGGTAAATCGACGATGATGAATATCATTGGCTGTCTGGATGTACCGACAGCTGGGGAATATCTGCTTTCTGGCCATAATATTGATGATCTGGATGAAACCGAACTGGCCGCCATAAGAAATAAGGAAATTGGCTTTGTCTTCCAGAATTTTCAGCTTTTGCCGCGCTTAAGTGCACTTCAAAATGTAGAACTGCCCTTAATCTATGCGGGCATCCCAGCCACGGAAAGAAAACAAAGGGCAATGAAAATGCTGGAGCAGGTAGGATTAGCCGATAAAATGAAAAATCTGCCGAATCAGCTCTCAGGGGGTCAGCAGCAAAGGGTTGCTATTGCACGGGCACTGGTTACCGAGCCGACGATTCTCCTGGCGGATGAACCCACAGGCGCCTTAGATCAAAAGACGGGCGCTCAGGTCATGGAGCTTTTCGAAGAGCTTAACCATGAAGGAAGAACCATTATTATGATTACTCACGATATCGGTATTGCTCGTCACGCCCAACGAGTTGTCAATATTTTGGATGGTTATTTAACTGAACAGGAGGTGTAATAGGTGCTGCTTGAAAGTATAAAAATGTCTTATGAAAACATTGTTAGAAATAAACTACGTTCCTTTTTAACAATGCTGGGAATCGTCATCGGAGTGGCATCGATTATCGCCTTGATTACTATTGTTCAGGGGGCAACCAACAGTATCAGCAATCAGGTTACGGAGCTTGGCGCAAATAAAATCATAGTCAATGTCATGGGAACTCCGCTGAAACAGGGGCTTAATGATGAAGATCTAAGGAACATTTCTCAAGTCGAAAATATAAGTGGTGTATCCCCAACGATTTCGGGAAAGACTGGAATTATCACCGACGGCAAGGTCCTTGAGAACGTAACCGTTCAGGGTAAAAATGAGGTTTACTTTCAAACGGATTCCAGCTTGCTGCAAAGTGGAAGGCCCATCAATGTTTTGGACTTAGCGAGCAAAAACCAAGTTGCGATTATTGGCAGTGATATTGTCAATGAGCTCTATTACGGGGTGGACCCTATCGGTAAAGAGCTGGTTGTGAACGGGACAACCTATTCTGTAATTGGCACCCTTAAGGCCTCGAGCGGATTTAGTATGGGTTCCAATAATGACTCGGTGGTCATCCCCTATACAACGGCTTTGCGTAGTTTAGGGGTAAAGAATATTTCCAGTTTAGATGTATTTCTGGAGGATGCGACCCTGGCTGACGATACGGTAACGGAAATCAAAGGGGTACTCCATCCGGCTTTTAACTATAAGGATGATGCTTACACTATTTTCAATATGGGAGATATGATTGAATCCTTTGAAACGATGATGTCCATGATGTCGATGCTCCTTGCCGGAATTGCGGGGATATCCCTGGTGGTGGGCGGTATTGGCATTATGAATATGATGCTGGTATCCATCACTGAGCGAACGATGGAAATTGGTTTGCGCAAAGCTTTAGGAGCCACACCAAACAGAATTCAGCTGCAATTTGTGATCGAGTCAATATTCCTGTCCATCGTCGGTGGCGTTATAGGATTAGTGCTGGGAGCTCTTATTGCTTACGGTGCATCCCTATTGATTGGAACAGAATTCGCTATTTCGATCGCAACGATTGCGCTTGCGGTAGGGTTCTCTGGTGTAGTGGGAATTGTCTTTGGATATGCTCCGGCAAGGAAAGCAAGTCGACTGAATCCGATTGATGCTCTGCGAAGCTTATAAGAATAAGGTTTTTTACTCATAAATTTTAGCCCCTAATGGTTTTTAGGGGTTAAGAAAGGATGTAGATATGGTCAATATATTAGTCGTTGATGATAACGAGAGTATCCGAAGGCTCATGAAAACCTATTTGATTCGTGATGGCTACAATGTGTTTATTGCTGCCGATGGATTAGAAGCTTTGGACTTATTGGCTCAAGAGCATATTGATCTTATCATTTTAGATATCATGATGCCCCATATGGATGGTTATACCTTGGCCAAGGAACTGAGAGCATTGCAGTATAACCTACCGCTGCTCATGATTACGGCTAAAGAAACCATCGAAGATAAGAAAAAAGGTTTCGCAGTGGGAACCGATGACTATATGGTCAAACCTATTGATTTTGATGAAATGCTGCTTCGGGTAGCGGCTTTGCTTCGTCGGGCCAAAATTTCCAATGAGAATAAAATTGTGATCGGCGACATCACCCTTGATTATGAGACATTAACAGTAACGACGAAGACAGAAACCATTATGCTTCCCCAAAAGGAGTTTTACTTATTATTTAAACTACTGAGTTATTCTAAAAGAATCTTTACACGGCAGGAGTTAATGGATGAAATATGGGGGTTTGATAGCGATACCGATGAACGAACAGTTGATGTTCATATTAAAAGGCTTCGGGAGAAGTTCGATAAATATGAAGAGTTCAAAATCATCACGGTGAGGGGACTGGGCTATAAGGTGGAAAAGTTTTAATGAAAAAACGTTTCTATTTAAAATCGATTTACACGAAATTTGCACTTATATTCTTGGGAATTTGGTGGTTCTTAAATTCCCTAACCTTTTGGATTGTCATGGGAATCATGAGAAATAGTGCTTTTACGGAATTGGCTATAGATCGCATGGAGTTTTTCGCAGAATTTCAGAGGATACGGTTTGCCACCGGGTTAACTTTTCAAATTAGTGCAGTGACCGGCACAATCATTATTTTATTAGCGGTAAGAAGAATCGTAAAACCAATTCAGCTTATTTCCGAAGCCTCTAAAGAGGTGGCCAAGGGTAACTTTAATACCCAAGTGAATATAAAACGTAACGATGAAATTGGGCGATTAGCTGCGGATTTTAATCTAATGGCCAAGGAACTTAGGAGCATCGACACGATTCATAAGGATTTCGTCTCTAATGTTTCCCATGAATTTAAAACACCCATTACTTCGATCAAGGGGTTCGCTAAACTCATTCAAGAAGGGCAATTATCCGAGGAGCAACTGAAGGAATATAGCGATACTATTGTGAATGAAAGTGAAAGGTTATCCTTGCTGTCTTCCAATTTATTAAGGCTCTCCGAACTTGACGGTAAAAGTATCCGCGAACAAGGGACGAAGTTCGCGTTGGATGAACAATTAAGGAAATCCATTTTGATTCTGGAAGGGGATTGGACAAAGAAAAATATTGATTTTGACATTGACCTGGAAAGGATAACCTACTGGGGAGATGAGCATCTGCTTCAGCAGGTATGGCTTAATCTTATTCAAAATGCCATAAAGTTTTCCCATCAAAATGGGGTTATTCGGGTGAGTCTCCAGAGACAGGATGGCGGCATCCGGGTGGATATCGCGGATCAGGGAAAAGGCATCTCCGCTGCAGATAAGGAGCATATTTTTGACCGTTTTTATAAGGCAGACAAATCCCGCTCCAGAGAAGGAAATGGCTTGGGCCTAGCCATAGTGAAGAGAATCATTGAGCTTTCCGGTGGGAGAGTATCCGTGGAAAGCGAATTGGACGAAGGATCGATATTTACAGTGGAGCTGCCATGTAGGTTATGAGACATGCTATAACCCATATCTAGGATTCGGATAACATGAAATGGTATAATCATAATATAAGCACATCAAAGGAGTGTCACCACTTGGAGCGAGATTATAGCCATATTCAAAATAGAGAAGGAATCAGGATTTATTATCGACAGATGCTCCCCCCAAATCCTAAGGCTGTGGTAGTGATCAGCCATGGCTATGCGGAGCATTCGAGCTTTTATGTTCAGTTTATGGAGTTTTTAGCTGAGCATGGCTATGGAGCTTATGCTTTGGATCATCGGGGCCATGGGCGTTCAGAGGCTGAACGAGGTCATTTGGACCAGTTTGAGGTGTTCTTAGAGGATCTGGATGTCTTCGTGGATTATGTTCAGGGGCTTCATCCCACACTCCCTCTTTTTATGTTTGGTCATAGTATGGGAGGCTTAATCAGTTTTAACTACGGAATTCTCCACCCAGAAAAATTACAGGGACAGGTTTTCAGCGGAGCCGCCTTGGATAGGCCTGCGGGGACGGAAACTATTCCCGCCTTTCTCTTCAAATTTTTGAATGTAGTGCTCAAGTGGTTCAAGATCCGTCCTAAATTGAGCGGCAAGACAACCCGGAATATGGAGGTGCGCAAAATTTCCGATGGGGATCCTTTAGTTTTGAAGTATGCAACCCTTGGTTTTTTCTATCAGTTTGCCTGCCGAGGGGTGGCCTTTGCACAGGAAAAAGCCGACCATTACCGGTTGCCCTGCCTCATGCTCCACGGAACCGATGATCAGATCGTTTCCTATAAGGTCTCCCAAAGGATATTCCCTAGGATTTCCTCCCGGGATAAGACCCTCAAGCTTTATGAGGGGCTTTATCATGAACTGATCCATGAGCCGGAGCGGGAAGAAGTCCTGGCGGATATCGTGGGCTGGTTGGATCAGAGGGTGAATAGTGGGGGAGAAGTCGGTTAATAATGAAGAAGAAGTCTTTGTCAATGAGGTGAAATGCTTTGAAGAAAGAGGCAGCGGCAGAGGTTAATTTGCCACCAAAGAGACAGCCCAATCAAAGAACTAAGGATCAAGAGCTTGAGACCGGTTCTCCCGAAGATAAAAGCCCTGACGATATGGAGATATATGAGTAAAAGATAAAAGAGATACAGTATACTACAAAATATCACTGAGTTTTTAAACAAACAGCAGATTTTTTACAGTCTGCTGTTTTTATATTTAATATTTGTTTGAAAATCTGGAAAAATAGCAGGAATATGCCTGAGGATGGCATAATTATAACATGAATATTAAATAATAAATTCACAAGTTTAGAGATTGGTAAAGGGTTAGAGGTGTAAATATGGTGAAGAGAAGCTGGGGTTCCCGGATCTGCATCATGGTAGGGATCGTCGGGATTCTCGATACAATCATCGTGACTGCTCTTAAGGGAGGGGTCAATCTGGGGACCATCCTACCCGCGGGGGCGGGAGGTTTGTTCTTGCTATGGGGATTATGGGGTAATGAGTTTAAAAAAAGACTTTTAAAAGAGCGGTATCCATGGTTGCGCAAGCTAATCCGTTGGGGAATAGTCCTGTTGCTTGGCTCCTTTTTCATGATTGAGGGGCTACTGCTTTGGAATACAGAGGATACCATACCCGAGCATGGAGAAGTTTTGATCATCCTGGGAGCGGGTCTGAATGGGGACCAACTTTCCTGGACACTTTGGGAAAGGGTGAATAAGGGGGTAGAGATTTTAGAAGAAAATCCTCAGATGAAGGTCGTGGTTTCCGGCGGACAAGGACCGGGAGAATGGGTTCCAGAGGCTGAAGCTATGGCTCAATACTTGATGGGACAGGGAATTGCCCCGGAACGAATACTAAAAGAAACTCGTTCCACCAGTACGATGGAGAATTTCCGGTTTTCCCGTTTTGTACTTGATCAGGTAGAGGGCTTCGATCCAGCTGAACCGGTACTGGTGATCACCAGTGACTTTCATATGTTTCGTTCCAAAATTTTAGCCGGGCGCAATGGGCTGAATCCTGTGGGGGTACCTTGCTCTACCCCTTGGTATATCAGACCCAATGCTTATCTTCGCGAGTATTTTGCTGTGGTGAAGTCCATTCTCTTTGACTGGTAAAGACGTTTTGAAGAAGGAGGATTAGCACTATGCTCAAAGGGAGTTATGGAGACGAATTCTCATTAAGAATTGTGGGGTATGAGTTTCCTGATATGGATAATGATTTGGGATTTGACTCTAATTGGCTGATCGTTGAGGTCCATTGTAAACATGGGGAAAAGACCTGGGTTAAAAGAGACCCGAGTCTCTTAACTTGGGAAGTCGGGATTCTGATTAAATGGTTACGGGATATACTTTATAAACAACCGGGGTCTGAGGTGTTGGAATTTATTGAGCCTAACCTTCTCTTTCAGGTTCTTAGAGGAGAAGATGAAGAGATCCAGACTTTGCAAGTTACCTTAGGTCATGAGACCTGCCCTGATTGGGTCCGTACCCGCCGTAAACCTGCTTATTTCTCTATGGATTTCCCTATTAACCCTGAGGATATCGAGACCCTGTGCAAGTCCCTGGAGTCGGATTTGTTGGTCTATCCACGGCGGCTTCAAGGTATCAAAGGCTTGGAACCTTCTCCGCGGGATAGGTTAAGAATCGTCAAGAAAGATAAGGACTGAAATTCCCGGTTTCTACCTCCAGAGCCCTTGAAAAAAGTTATCCCAGATCTCGTTATAGTCATACTCCGGGCTTTGGTTGCCTTGTTTTTTATCCTTGTTTTTATTTTTATTGTTCTGGTTTTTATCCTTGGTGTTTTTCTTATTCTTTTTATCTTTGTCATCATCCCGTCCGTATTCATCATCGTCCCAGCCTTCGGGCCAGATATTCCAATCCTTCACATACCCGGCAGGAACCTCGAAGGGCTTGATGGGGGTGTCTTTGAGGGCCAGGGAAAGGACTTCATGGAAGACGACGGCGGGCCCGGATCCGCCGGAGGTGGTGAGGTAATGCTCCCGGTCTGTTTGGTCATAGCCTATCCAGATGGCGGCGGTCAGCTCAGGTGTGTAGCCTACAAACCAGACATCTTTTTGCCCCTTGCTGATGCCTGCAAACTCTTGTGTAGGAGGCAGCTCCACGGAGCCGGTTTTCCCGGCTACGGGACGACTGCCCAGAGCGGCTTTGGGAGCGGTTCCCTGCTGGACCACGTTTTGGAGAAGAAGAGTCATGGTATAGGCATGATGAGAGTCCGTGACTTGGACACTTTCCGGCTGCATTTGGGCTAAGACATGTCCGTCGGCGGTGGTAATCTTAATGATGGCATGAGCCGTATGCATGAGCCCTTGATTGGCAAAGGCAGTATAGGCCTGGGCTATGTCCAGGGGAGAGACACCTTCTGCAAACCCGCCCAGAGCCAGACTTAGATGGGCATCCTTTTCGGTTAAGGGGATGCCGGCTTTTTGAGCAAAGGCTTTGCCGGCTTCGATGCCGATTTGATCAAATAACCAGACTGCAGGGATGTTCCAGGATTGCTGAATAGCTTCTTCCATGGTCACCCAGCCCCGGGTTTGGCCATCCCAATCCTTCGGGGTATAGCCGTCCAGATTCAGAGGTCCATCATAAAGGAGGGCGTCGGGCCGATAGCCTTTTTCCAAGGCCGGGCCATAGACCATCAAGGGCTTGATGATGGAGCCGGGCTGGCGTTTGAGCTGGGAGGCGCGGTTAAACTGGCGAAAAGCGCTTTCTCCCCGATACCCTACCAGACCTCGGATAGCCCCGGTATGTTGGTCAAGAATGGCGATACCGCTTTGGACCTTCTGATCATCTTTGCCTTGGGGGAAGAATTGATCATCCTTATAGACGGTTTCGGCGGCTTGTTGAACCTTGGCATCCATTTGAGTATAAATCTGCAGACCAAGGGTGAGAATCTGATCTTCGGTAAAGCCGTAACGGTTGATGGCTTCTTCAATGACATAGTCCACATAGGGGGCGTATTTCCCGGATAGATTATCTAAAGGCTTGGTGCGCAGGACGATGGGTGCAGCTGTGGCTTGGGCAGCTTCTTTTGCAGTAATATAGCCCTGGTCGGCCATCATGGAGAGGACCAGGTTCCGGCGCTGGAGGGCCAGCTCCTTATTCTTGAGAGGGGAGTAGATAGTGGGGCCTTTGAGGATTCCGGCGAGAAGAGCGGATTCTTCCAGATTCAGCTCTTCGGTATTTTTGCCAAAATAGTAGTGAGCGGCTTCTTGAAGCCCCCAGTTCCCTTCCCCGAAATAGATATGGTTAAGGTAGGATTCTAGGATCTCATCTTTGGAGAGAGTGGCTTCAATCTTAATGGCATAGCCTGCTTCTTTCAGCTTGCGGCTCAGGGTCTTGTCTGAGGTGAGAAAAAGGTTCTTGGCCAGCTGTTGACTGATGGTGCTGCCCCCTTCGGAGAAATTCTGGGTTTTCAGGTCTTGGACGAGGGCCCGGAGGATGGAGCGGATATCCACGCCCTGGTGTATATAGAAACGTTTATCCTCAGTAGCGATAATGGCCTCCTGAGTATGCTGGGGGACTTGTTCCAGGGTCACAGGTTCAATACGGGAGGAAGAGAGCTGGGAGATTTTGTTGCCTGCCTGATCGTAGATATAAGTGGGCTTGGCCAGGGGACTTTCCAGCTTACTTACATCCAGGGTGGAAATCCAGTAAATACCAGAGCCCAGACCTGTAAGAAGAACGAACAAAAGAAGGATGATCAGGTTGCGCCAAAACTTAGGTTTTTTATAAAAGGATTTCAAATTCAACATACGGAATTTGGATAAGGCTTTGCCAAGTAGGGTTTGGCATTTCCCCAGGATATCCGGGAAATTTTTCATAGAGATTCTTGGCCTCCTTTAATTGTGAATTGTATGCTGCATAGAGTCAAATAATAAATAAACCATCAGTCTTTAGGTGACGGATGGTTTATTTATTATGCTTATTAAGATATACGCAGAGCCTGAAAATTTTAAGGGGGTATTGATTATATAGTTTAGCAGTCAGATGTAGAACCTGAAATTAATCTTTATCACTATAGCCGTGCCGGATAGAATTTGCTATACTTGATGTGGGCAGTATCATTCGAACTGCACCTTTTCATGAGAACCATTCAATTTATACTGCCTGTATCCAATACGGACCGGGACAGAGGGATAAAACAGTGCTGCATTTTTGCGAGTTCCTTCTGACAAGGGGGAACTTTTTTGTTGTTCTGTTTTGTCTTCTCTCCTGAAAAAAGGAGGAAAAATGATGAAAACCACCAAAGACTTCTGGGCAATGAAAAGTGAGGGGAAAAAGATTGTCATGGTTACCGCCTACGATTACCCCTCGGCCAGGCAAGCTGAACAAGCAGAAGCGGACATGATTCTTGTGGGGGATTCTCTGGGCAATGTGGTGCTGGGCTATGACTCTACGGTTTATGTTACCATGGAGGATATGGTCCATCATGCGAAAGCAGCTAAACGTGGGGCTCCGAACACTTTTATCGTGGCGGACATGCCTTTTATGAGCTGCCATCTGTCTGTCAGGGATACTTTGCTCAATGGGGCAAGGCTGATTCAGGAGACGGGGGCCCACGCTGTGAAAGTGGAAGGGGCGGACGAGATGATCCCTCATATTAAAGCCCTTGTTCGCGCAGGGATACCTGTAGTATCGCATCTTGGTCTTACACCCCAAACAGCTGCCCTTCTCGGTGGCTTTAAAGTTCAGGGCAAAGATGCGGAAGCTGCTCAAAAAATGTTGGAGGATGTGAAGGAATGCCAGGATGCTGGA
Organism: Desulfitobacterium dehalogenans ATCC 51507; assembly: GCF_000243155.2. Taxonomy (NCBI): domain Bacteria; kingdom Bacillati; phylum Bacillota; class Clostridia; order Eubacteriales; family Desulfitobacteriaceae; genus Desulfitobacterium; species Desulfitobacterium dehalogenans. The sequence goes on from NC_018017.1 coordinate 397,527, forward strand.
GCCTTTGCCCTGGTCCTGGAATGTATTCCTAAACAGCTTGCCCAGGAGATTTCTACGACCTTGACAATTCCCACCATTGGTATCGGAGCAGGTGTTCATACCGATGGACAAGTTCTCGTGTACCATGACATACTCACTTATGGAGTGAATCGGGCTCCCAAGTTTGTCAAAGCTTATGTCAACGCCGATGAACTCATGATCAAGGGATTGAAAGCCTATGCGGATGAAGTAAGAAGTATGAATTTCCCTGATGATGAGCACAGCTTTACCATGAAAGAAGAGGAATTAAAAACCTTGTATGGAGGTAGGAGCTAAGATTATTTAGGCACACTCACCTTGCCTCTGATGACTTAAAATAATTTAGCAAATAGAAAGCAGCATGGCCATTTTTCGTAATGGCATGCTGCTTTTGTTGCGTATCCTTGGCGATAGTCGGTCTTTAATCTGCCTTAAGCCTGCTCCTTCGATATCTGATACAAAATAGCCTTGTTGCCACCGATCATTTTTACCCCTGTCTGGGGTAGGAAACCCAGAGGTGCAGGGACAAGAAGGGTACTGGAGGCTTTAATCACACTGAGGCTGAGCTGGGCTATGGGGAGATTTTCGCATTCTTCAAGGGTGAAGAAGCCCAGATCGCTTACTTCATTAGGGTCACCTTGCAAAGTACCCCCTAAGTATTCCAGGAGAAAGACAATATAGGAATCATGCTTTTCCCCGGGGCGATCCCGCAAGGCGATGACGGAAAGGGGTCTGGACAGGATGCCGGTTTCTTCCCTGATTTCCCGGGCGACGGCGACGGCGATTTGTTCGTCTTGCTCCACATACCCGCCGGGGATGGTCCAGTTTCCCTTGCCGGGATTATGGGCCCGTTGAACCAGGAGGACTTTTCCCTCATGCCAGACCACTCCCCCTACTCCTAAGGAGAAATTGCCCCAGAAAACAAAGGAACAATCCGGGCAGTGGGGACGGTGTTGACCGGAGAAATCGGCATTTTGGAGGGGTTTCCCGCATTGGGGGCAGAATTTATAGTCAACAATAGGTAGTGGCATAGCATTCATCCTTTGGTGATTTTTCTTTGTACTGGAACCTTAGGAAACCATGAAGAATAGGTTCTATACTGCCTGTTCCTTGACTTCAGTCCCTTGGTTGAAGGTTTTTTCCCGTCGCTGATAGAGATAGAAGGGTAATAGGGCGACGATGACAAAGAAAAGGGACAAAGACCAAGCCATGTTTCCGCCATAATGGTCAAAGGCCCATCCTCCTAGAATAGGGCCAAGAGCTCGGCCGCCGGAGGAAGCTCCCCCTACCACCCCTTGATAGGTGGCTGTTTTCCCTTCCGGAGCGATGAGGGCGGCCGCAGCCGGAACACCGGGCAGAACCAGCATTTCTCCCAAGGTGATGATGATCATCATGATAAAGTAAGAGGGGTAGGGAAAATTGCCCAGAAGAATCAGAAAGCCTAAGGCGTAGAATAGACAGGATACATAGAATTGACGGGAGAGGGTAGGTGCCCAATGGCGGATAATCCAATGGATGACCGGTTGGAAGGCTACGATGATCACGCCGTTCAAGGTCCAGAGAATGCTGTATTGGGGCAAGGAATACCCCAGATTCGTCATGGTTACCGGCAGAACAGTGTTGATCTGGATATAGGCACCCCACATGAGGAAGATAGCAGCACAAAGAGCGATAAGAACAGGAAATCCGCGATCCCGGAAAATGGGCACTTTGACTCGGGATTTGCTCACTGGTTTAGCCTGAATATCTTTTGCGGGTAAGAGGAAAAGCACCATTAAAAGGTAAACGGAAAAGAAGAAACCGTTGAGAAAAAAGACCAATTTAAAGGATAGGGCGGCGATGAATCCGCCTAGAGCTGTTCCCACAGCTACTCCGGCATTGTTGAATACATAGAGCAGGTTAAACCCTCGACGCCCGCCCTCAGGCCATAGAGTAAAGACCAAGGCATTGATGGGGACAAAAATGAAAGCAATGGAAAAACCATAGAAGAGCATGCTGGGGGCGTACACTTCCCAAGCGGGGAAAAAACCGATTAAGATGAGAGGAAGAATCGCTCCGACCAATCCGCAGATCATGACCCTTCGGGAACCAAAACGATCCGCCAGGACACCGCTGATAAATTGCCCTACTAGGGTGGCCAGAGCCTGGAGGGAGATAAGGGCGCCTGCCTCGGTGAGGGAACGGCCCAGGATATTGTGCATAAAGATGCTGTTTAGGGGCCACATAAAGGAACTGCCCACAGAGTGGATAAGTCCTCCGATAACCAGAACCAGGATAGGTCGAGGGATATTGAATTTGTTCAGATACTGCGTATTCATAGTATAACCTCTTATACATCTAAAAATTGGATCAATCATAAAGATAAATAGTCGCCCTAATAACGTATCATCGGGAAGAAAAAATAACAATCCGCTCCCAAGGAAAAATTATCCTGAAATCGGATAATCAATAATTATTTCAAAAAACTTTGTAAAAGAAGGCAGGAAAAGCAATCTTAAATGAAGAATTTAACAAAAGGTGACTCAGTATAGAAAAATCAATACTTGGTATACTACCAAAAGCAAAAATAGGGAGGTTTGTATCAATGGATTTCAAAGATTCAAAGACGTTTCAGAACTTAGTTAATGGATTTGCGGGGGAGTCCCAAGCACGCAATCGTTATACCTTCTACGCTGGTGTTGCAAAGAATGAAGGACACCAAGCTATTCAAAACATTTTCATTTCTACTGCAGACAACGAAAAAGAGCATGCCAAAGTGTTCTATAAGTTCCTGCAAAAATATGCCGGTGATCAAACGGAAGTTTTCCGTGTGGACGCTGATTATCCTCTCAACTATCGGGATACTTTGGCCAACCTAAAGAGCGCCGCAGCTGGCGAAGGGGAAGAAGTAGTCGACTACAATAAATTCGCCGATAGTGCTGACGAAGAAGGCTATGCCGATATCGCTGTGGCTTTCCGCAAAATTGCCACGGTAGAAGCTCATCACCAAGAGCGTTATGCCCGCTTGGCTGCTGAATTGGAAAACGGCACCCTCTACAAAAAAGACGAAAAGATCTCCTGGAAATGTGAGAACTGTGGCTACGTTCATGAAGGCTCCGGAGCTCCTGATCTTTGCCCGGCTTGCCAGCATCCTCAAGGTTATTTCAAGCCCCTGCCGGAAGTATATTAAGGGTGAAGTTCGAGGCGAAACTATAATTTACTCCAGATAGTGATATTGCGAAGAACCCGTAGAGGGTTCTTCGTTTTTTACATTTGAATGGGCTGCTCTTTCATAAGCAGGGCGGCTATAAAACCTAAAGCAGCCATGCTCAAGATCACCCACCAAGCGGCAGTGGGATTGCCGCTGAAATCCAAAATTAAACCAATAGTTAAGCTGGCTATGGCGCTGCCAATGAATTCAGCCATATTGGTAATTGCCGTAGCGATGCCGCTGTAGTTGAGCGGGTTGACAGCGGTGACATTGGAAAAAGCAAGAATATGGGTCATGATGAGAAGCCCGAAGATGAAGAAAAAGGCGGGCCAGAGTTGTACCGCTGGGTGGCCACCGGCAATGATGGTGATGTATATCCACAACAGCAGGTTGAGTCCTGTCCCTGCTAAGAGAGCAGGGCGGATGCCCTTTAATAAACGGACCCATAGGGAGACCAAAGGGGCACCCAGAATAAAGCCAAAGGTGGCAAAGGTCACATAGCCCGCTGCAGTGGCTTTATCGAGAGAGTATATCTGAGTGATCAAGGGAATTCCCCACAGCCCCAGTAAGGTGGTGCTGGATCCGGTAAAGGCGAAGAGGGTGAGGACATTGGGCCAGGTTTTGGGGTTTTTGAGAACGCTGGAGAGGCTTTCCTTTAGGTAGGTCAAGAAAGGGGCGGGCTTTACTTCAGTGGTGGTATGATCTGAGGTTTGGAAATTTTTTCGCCTTAAGCGGCTGATTGGACCTGTTGCGGCTGTCTCCCGAGAGGGGCTGTAAATCCCCGTCCTGGCATCCCGCACTCCCCAGAGTACCAGGAGGGCCAACAAAAGGGAGATTCCTGCCATCCAATAAAAGACATTCCGCCAACCAAAGGTCAAGGAGAGAAAGGTCAGGGGATAGAGGGCCAACAAGGAGCCAAAATTACCAAAGAAGGAAGTCAGACCCGACAGCGCGGAGAAGCGTGAAAGGGGAAACCAGGTGGCTTGAATCTTGAAGATGGAGACGATAATCACCGAGGAGCCGATGCCGACGAGGAAACGGGAGAGATAGGCGGCTTCCAGGGTATGGGCCAATCCGAACAGAATGCTTCCAGCCGCTGTGACCAAGAGCCCGCAGAAATTGATTTTGCGGACCCCGATGCGATCCACCAGGATGCCCACGGGGATTTGCATTAGGGCGTAGGCGTAATAGTTCATGGCAGTCAGGTTTCCCAGAGTCACAGAATTCATGGGAATTTCGCGGGTCAGCTCGTCGGCTACGGAACCAATAGATAAGCGATGAAAAAAGACGGTAATAAAGGCTATGACTAAGATGCTCCAACTGCTCCAGCCATAACGAGATGATTTTACATAGGGCTGCAAAATTTCCCACTTCTTTCTAAGATAGTAAACAAGCTGGCCTGTTGAGCATCATACCTCAGTGCATGTTCTTGTTACATTTTAAAAAATATCTATAAAATACTATTATAAGTTGCTTTTTAAAAAATAACTACTTAAAATTAAAGTAAGAAGAGTCCTTGACGGGAGTCTTTTATGGAAGGAGGCAATTTCTATGTATAAAAAGATTCTTGTTCCAACTGATGCTTCTGAATTCTCTGTGCGGGCCTTTAAGACGGCTGTTGAGCTGGCCAAACTTTTTCAATCAGAAATTGTACTCATTCATGTGACCTATACACCTCAAACTCTTTGGGGCAATACTGTACCATATGGCTATGTTTTTTCCCAAGAAGATGTTGCCAAGAACGGCCAGCTGGCCTTGGACGCGACTATGGCGGAAGGTTCCGCAGAAGGAGTGAAGACCAGAACAGTGCTGGAGATTGGCCATCCGGTCATCAAGATTATCGATCAGATTAAGAAGGATGACATCGATTTGGTGGTCATCGGCAGTCACGGTTATGGACCCATTACAGGATCTGTTCTGGGCAGTGTCAGCCAACGAGTATTGCAAAAGTCACCGGTTCCTGTATTGCTTGTGAAGTAGGCTTGACACTGTCTGTTCGGCAGGTTTTGCACTATGAATTCCAGTGATCCGTATTAATTGGTATAAAGTTCTTAGAAAAAATAGGTCTTTAGCCCTGTTGTAGCAAGCAGGGTTTTTTCTTTTTTTAGCGAATACCAAAATGTGTAAGTTAAACCCAATAGGAGCGTAGTACAGACATGAAGGAAAAAGAAATTCATTTAACATCAGAGGAGATTGACTATCTATTAAAGGGTACGATTCATTGGGAGGATATTGCATCTCGGACGGCGGGGTCCTGGAGAAAACCTATGGGCACAGGAAGTAAGGGTTCTGAGTCCAGAGACTTCTTGAGGAAGGCTCCCTTCAAAGATATTGAGGAGACTAAAGATTTCGGAAAGAGCACTATTGAGACAAAGGTTTCGGAGAGAAATCCTTTCGATGGAAAGACTTTTGAAAGAAGTTTTAATAATCAAGAAAATAAACATGAAAGCTTTAAGAGGGACTTTAATGAAGACGAAGCCAACGAAGATTTTTTAGGGAATATCAATGAAGATTTCTTCGAAAGGGAGCAGCCCTTTTGGTCGGGAACTAAAGTCTACATCGTATTATCTTTAATGGGATGCATTACCCTAGGGACATGGGCATACTTCGTTTTTGCTTGATTAGCAAAAACGAAGTTTTTTTATTCAAAGGAACTTTTTCTGCACTATGTAATGAGTTGTAAGAAATAGGGAAGGATAATTTGATAAGGATATGAAGAAAGAATCCACTTAAAGTATTTGCAAAAATGCAATTTTAGGGTAAAATATCATCAAAGGTCAAAGAAGGTCATAAAGTCAGAGAATGTCATAATCAAGGGAGTGTCGTGTAATGGGAAATCTAGCAGACCGCATCGAAGTTTATTTGAAGCGGATCTTGGAACAATCGGCGGAGGGCCATGTTATTCTGCAACGGGGTGTTCTGGCTGAGGAGTTCTCATGTGCTCCATCTCAGATTAATTATGTTCTTGATACTCGCTTCTCTATTGAGCGGGGGTATTTAGTAGAGAGCCGTCGCGGTGGCGGCGGATATTTGCGGATTGTCCGCTTGGGCTTTCAGGATGATGGAGATTTTCAAAATATAATGAAACAGCTTATCGGCAGCCAGTTAGGGGAGAGTCGTGCTTTTAACCTGCTGCGACGCCTGGTTGAAGATGAGATTATTACCCGGCGGGAAGAAGAGATCATTCGTACCGTTATCCATCGGGATACCCTGGGACCGGAAAATCCCACCATCAATGGTCTCAGGGCTCATATGATGAAACGAATCCTTCTGACCTTAAGCCGTGAGGATTTGCATTAAAACAGGAGGGGATCGCTATGCTCTGTCAACATTGCAAACAGAGAGAGGCCAATGTCCAGTTTACCAAGATCGTCAATGGAGAAATGGTCAAATTTTACCTTTGCGATCAATGCGCCAAAAATGCACCAGAAGTGAGCTTTGTCTTTAGCCCGGGGATTATTCCGGATTTTTTACAGTCCCTCTTTAATTTTACCACTAATGCCCAAGCCTTAAAGGAAGAATCCTGCCCCCAATGCGGACGTCGGCTTTCAGAGATTACCCAGGCAGGAAAGCTGGGCTGCAGCGGCTGTTACGATAAATTCCAGTCCGAGCTCGAGCCCATCTTGCGCAAGATCCATGGGGGCGGCCGTCATGTAGGCAAGATTCCTGCCCGTAAAGGGGCTGCTATTCGCGAAAAGGTGGAGATTGAGAAACTCAAGGAGAAGCTACAGGAGCTCATTCGCGAGGAAGAGTTTGAAGCAGCCGCCGTGGTACGTGACCAAATTCGTGAACTCGAGCAGAAGCTAGGGGGATGAGACATGAAGAGAAAAGAACATCTGCTGAAGAATAGTGATTGGATGAAGGAAAGCCCGGATACCCCGGTGGTGTTGAGCAGCCGAATTCGTCTGGCACGTAACCTGGAAGGGGTTCCTTTTCCTCAGGGGCTTTCCCAAGAAGCTTCCCAGGATATCGAACAGAAAGTCTCCGGTGAGCTGGAATCCATGACTATCGATCAGGATAAATTAACCTATTATTCAATGAAGGATTTGACTCCTATTGAGCAATATGTGCTGATGGAAAAACACCTGATCAGTCCGGCCTTGGTGAATTCCCGAGGATCCCGGGGGGTAGCCATCAACTCGGATCATCGGATTTCTGTGATGATCAACGAAGAGGATCATCTGAGAATCCAAGTGCTGCTGCCGGGGGATCAACTCAAGGGAGCCTATCTCTTGGCCAATACCATGGATGATAAGTTGGAGGAACACCTGGAATTTGCTTATCGGGAAGCCAAAGGCTATCTGACCGCTTGCCCTACGAATGTGGGAACAGGCATGCGTGCCTCGGTGATGGTGCATATGCCGGCACTGGTCATGACCAACCGTGTACAACAGCTGCTGGGGGCTCTCAATCATCTAGGCTTAGCCGTCCGGGGATTGTATGGGGAAGGTTCCCAAGCCTTTGGGCATATCTATCAAGTATCCAATCAGATTACTTTAGGCAAGAGTGAAGAGGATACCATCACCCACCTGGAAGCGGTGACCCGCCAAATTATCGAGCAGGAAGTCCACGCCAGGGAAGGCTTGGTTCGGGAAGCTCCCTTGACCCTTGAGGATAAGGTCTGGAGAGCCCGGGGAACCCTGGAAAACGCAAGGCTTCTCAGCTCTGAGGATGCTCTCCAATGCCTGTCCCTAGATCGTCTGGGAGTGGATATGGGAATTCTTCCTCCTCATCAGCAAAGTTTCAGCACTCTGCTGGTGGAGACTCTGCCTGCTTCCCTGCAGTATGGTTTGGAGCGGGAGCTTAGCCCGGAGCAAAGGGATGAGGAGCGCGCCAGTTATATGCGGAAGGCTATGGCTGAAGCGAAATAAATTATTTATGGATTAAAACAAGGATGGTGAAATCAAAATGAATGAGAAATATACGGAAAAGGCCCTTAAAGCGCTGCAATTTGCCTCGGAAGAAGCTAAGCGTATGGGCTCGAGTGTGATTGGGACAGAACATCTGCTTCTTGGTTTGGTAGCGGAAGGGGAAGGTATCGCATCCAAATCCCTTCACGGAATCGGGGTGACCCCGGAGAAAATTCGGGAACAAATTGGTAACCTGACCGGTATCGGTCAGCCTTTTACCGGAGAAGTGAGCCTGACTCCCCGGGTTAAACGGGTATTGGAGCTGGCTCATGAAGAAGCCCGTCGCCATGGGGTTAGCTATATCGGTACCGAGCATCTGCTTCTCGGCCTTTTGATGGAAGGAGAAGGGGTGGCGGCTCGGGTGCTTCGCAATCTCGGCGTGAACCCGGAAAGGATTTGGAAGCAAGTGGTTCAGCTCTTAGGAGGTCAATCGGATGATATTCCCATGCCCGGCGGTGCCCCCGGGCCCAGCCCAGTTAAGAATAACGGTACGGCCAATACTCCGGCTTTGAATGAATTTGGTCGGGATTTGACCCAACAAGCTCGGGACGGCAAGCTGGATCCGGTAGTGGGGCGGGAGGATGAGATTGAGCGTGTGGTTCAAGTACTCAGCCGTCGTACCAAAAATAACCCCGTTCTCATCGGAGAACCGGGTGTAGGGAAAACGGCTATTGCTGAAGGCTTAGCCCAACGGATAGTGAGTAATAAAGTGCCTGAGACCTTAGCGGGAAAACGGGTGGTTACCTTAGATCTTTCGGCCGTGGTGGCAGGAAGTAAATATCGCGGGGAATTTGAAGAGCGCCTGAAAAAGGTCATGGAAGAGATTCGTGTGGACGGACGCATTATTGTTTTTATCGATGAGCTCCATACCTTAATCGGTGCCGGAGCGGCTGAAGGGGCCATCGATGCCGCTAATATTCTCAAACCCGCATTAGCCCGGGGAGAGCTCCAATGCATTGGCGCTACAACTTTGGATGAGTACCGTAAATATATCGAAAAAGATCCCGCTCTGGAGCGGCGTTTCCAACCCATTACGGTAGGAGAGCCCACAGTGGAGCAGGCCATTCAGATTCTCTTTGGCTTACGGGATCGTTATGAAGCCCATCACCGTACCAAGATCACCGATGAAGCTGTGGAAGCCGCAGTGAAAATGTCCGATCGTTATATTTCGGATCGTTTCCTGCCGGATAAGGCCATCGACTTAATGGATGAAGCCGCTTCCCGAGTGCGTTTGGCAGCCTTTACAGCTCCGCCGGATCTTAAGTCTTTGGAAGAAAAGATCGAAACCCTGAAGGGTGAGAAGGAAGCAGCAGTCTTAAGTCAGGAGTTTGAAAAGGCAGCCAAATTCCGGGATGAAGAGCATCAACTTCGGGAGGAGCTTTCCCAACTCCGCAACACCTGGGAGAGCAAACGGGATGTGAACCAAAGTGAGGTCACTGCCGATGATATCGCTCAGATCGTGGCCAGTTGGACAGGGATCCCTGTGAAGAAGCTGGCTCAAGAAGAAAGTGAACGGCTCCTGGGCTTGGAGGAGACCCTCCATCAACGAGTGGTGGGACAAGAGGATGCTGTGAAGGCTGTTTCTCGTGCCGTGCGACGGGCTCGGGCAGGGTTAAAGGATCCCAAACGCCCAGTGGGTTCCTTCATCTTCCTTGGACCCACTGGAGTAGGTAAGACAGAGCTGGCTCGGGCTTTGTCAGAAGCCTTATTTGGTGAGGAAGATGCTTTGATTCGTATTGATATGTCCGAGTATATGGAGAAGCATGCCGTTTCCCGTCTGGTAGGGGCACCTCCCGGATACATCGGTCATGATGAAGGGGGGCAATTGACGGAAGCCGTCCGCCGTAAGCCCTATAGTGTTATTCTACTGGATGAAATCGAAAAGGCTCATCCTGAGGTCTTCAATATCCTGCTGCAAGTTTTGGAGGATGGCCGCCTCACCGATACCAAGGGCAGAACTGTGGATTTTCGAAATGCAGTAATAATTATGACCTCCAATGTAGGGGCCTCCTTTATGAGAAAAGAAGCTCTGGGCTTTGCATCCCGTCGGGATGAAGAGACCGAGTATAAAAATATGAGCTCACGAGTTATGGAGGAACTGAAAAGGACCTTCCGCCCAGAGTTCCTTAACCGGGTGGATGAAATTGTGGTTTTCCATTCTCTCCAAGCAGAAGGGCTCATGAAGATTACCGAGATTTTAATGAAGCAAGTCAATGGTCGTCTCAAGGAGCAAGGCTATGATCTGCAGGTAGAAAAGAGTGCTCTGGAGCTTATTGCTAAAGAGGGCAACGATCCTGCCTTCGGTGCTCGTCCGCTTCGTCGGGCCATTCAACGTCTGATTGAAGACAGTTTGTCGGAAAAGATTCTTCTCGGAGAGTTTAAGTCCGGAGACAAGATTAAGGTGGAAGAGGAAGGGAACAAGATGAAGTTCTCCAAAGTCAAAGCTCGCAAAAGCAAAAAGGCCGAGGCTGCTGAGTGACTGACGGAAAGTTAAGTCAATCTAAATGCTAGGAGAAGAATTACGAACCATAGGCCAGCCTTTGGGTTGGCCTATGGTTTTTTTATAGGCCAGTCTTATGAATTTTGTATTCTTAAGCGGATTCCAATAGAATGAAAAGGGTTTTAAACCCTTTATGACGTATAATATTATTGTTAGTGTATAATAGAACATATTCAGAGGAAAGGCGGATACCGTTTTGGCAAAGGTGAAGACGCGGTTTTTTTGTCAGTCCTGCGGACAGGAAAGCCCTCGTTGGCTCGGGAAATGTCCGGGCTGTGGGGAATGGAATACCTTAGTAGAAGAAGTTTTGGAGCGTTCCACCGCCAAACGTACCCCCTCAGGAGTTAAGGCAACGCCTTTGACAGAGATTCAGATCCGGGAGGAAGAACGAGTCAGCTCAGGCAGTCAGGAGCTGAACAGAGTCTTGGGAGGGGGGATCGTTCCCGGCTCCTTTGTTCTTTTGGGTGGTGAACCGGGAATCGGCAAATCCACTCTTCTTCTGCAAACTGCGGGATTATTAGCTAAGGTCATGGATGTCCTGTATATTACCGGGGAAGAATCGGAAAAGCAGATTAAGTTGAGAGCGGAGCGGTTGGGGATTAAGGAATCCCGTCTGCATATTTTGACAGAGACTCGACTGGAGATTGTACGGGATGTGGTCATGGTTATGCAGCCGGGCTTATTGATTGTAGATTCTATTCAAACCATGGTGCTGGAGGATTTGCAGGCAGCGGCAGGCAGCGTAAGCCAGGTTCGGGAGGGAGCGGCCTTCTTGATGCGGTTAGCCAAAGAGGAGGAGATTCCTGTTTTTCTCGTGGGTCATGTGACCAAGGAAGGAGCCATCGCCGGCCCCAGAGTTCTTGAGCATATTGTGGATACGGTGCTTTATTTCGAAGGGGATCGTCATCATGTCTATCGTTTGTTAAGGGCTGTGAAGAATCGTTTCGGCTCCACCAATGAGATTGGAGTTTTTGAGATGCATGAAGACGGTCTGGTGGAGGTATCTAATCCCTCGAAAGTATTCCTGGGAGAGAATTCATCCACTGCGCCCGGGTCCTCGGTGGCGGTGGTTATGGAAGGCTCCCGACCTTTGTTAGTGGAGATTCAAGCTCTTGTTACTCCTACTACCTATGGACCGCCTCGCCGTACGGCTACGGGAATCGACTACAACCGGATTTTGATGCTGTTGGCTGTTTTGGATAAAAAGGTGGGCTTTCATCTTGGGGCCCAGGATGTGTTTATCAATATTGCCGGTGGTATCCGTATTGAGGAACCGGGAGTGGATCTGGCTTGCATTGCAGCCATCGCTTCCAGCCTGGGGGAGCGACCGTTAAAGCGCTATGCCTTGATTGGGGAAGTGGGGCTTACAGGAGAGGTGCGGGGGATTTCTCAGATCGAGAATCGAGTGAAGGAAGCTGTAAAATTAGGCTTTGAAGGCTGTATTGTTCCTCAGATTAATTTCTCAGCGGTGAAAGCGCCGGGGAATTTTACGGTGATTCCGGTGAAGACGGTTGAGGAGGCTGTCCGGGTCATGTTCGAGCAGTAATGACCGATACGGTGAGGGATAAAATAAGCCGTATCCTGAGGATACGGCTGTAACAGATTTTTCACTAAAAGTTAAGAGAATGTTTATGGTTTATTTAAGGTTCACATGGTACCCTTAATAGAGAATCGCAAAGATTCTGACCGGGACCTTTGGAGAAAGGAAACGTCAGATTTGAGTGGTATCTAGGTGAGGTTAAAGATGGTGAGGGTCGAGAGTCGTGTTTCCTCCTTCTTGATGACGTCGTCAAGAGAAATCCCCAGAGCGTTTGCTAAGGCGGCTATGTAAAAGAGCTGCTTGCCCAGTTCCGTTTCAATGATGTCTTTGCAGTTTTCGCAAAGTTCACCATCAAGTTGGCTGTCCAGCAAATTCTTTAAGTCGCTAAAACTCGCTTCTTCCGGGATGGGCTTCTTGTGGGCGTCTATACTTAAGCAGCCACAATTGGTCACAGTCTTCACTACGGCTCGATTGACTCGAGCGGAGGTTTCCTGCCCCTTGGTCAGGATATCCAAGACACTTTGGTGGCGGATTAAGAGAGATTCAACGAGTGTTTGATAGCGATCCGTGAGATTTTCCATGAATTATTTCCTCACTCCTTTCTGACACCTTAATTATAGCGACCGGTTGGTAGAGTTGTCAATTTTCTACAATCCTGGAATCCTGATAAGAGAAAAACCGAAACAAAGAAGAAATTGACAGAATAGCTTGTCTGTGATATAATTAAAAAATTTTTGACCCCCTATTTAAATATTGCTATAATGAGTATAAGGGGGGATCTGAATGTTTGATATCGGAGATAGAGTAGTTTACCCTATGCATGGAGCGGGTATCATCGAAGCTATCGAAGAGCGAGAGGTTCTTGGAGAGTCCCAACAGTACTATGTCATGAATATTCCGGTAGGGAATATGAAGGTTTATATACCTTTAAATAATGTGAATCAATTGGGTATACGGGAGGTTATCTCTTTAGAGGAGGTGCCTCAGGTTTTAAAAATTCTAGAAAATGAAAGTACTCTTCCTGCTTTGGCCTGGAATAGAAGGTATCGGGCCAATATGGACCGAATAAAAAGCGGGGATATATATTCTGTTGCGGAGGTGGTGCGCAGCCTTTTTCAAAGAGATAGGGAAAAGGGGCTATCGACAGGTGAAAAGAAAATGTATGATAGTGCTTATCAGATTCTCGTCAGTGAATTGATTCTGGCCGAGGGTGTGAAAGCTGATGAGATGACAGAGCGAATTAGGGGGCTTCTTGCCTAAATTTTAGAATTGAAAATATATGGTAATTCCTAGTATAATGAAAAAAGGTTTCAGCCAAAATACTATAAAGGAGGTGAAATGATGATTCGCAACATAGTGCGCGTTATCATCACGGTTTTATCAGGTGCCATAGGTTTTTACCTTAATGTTATTCTTTTGAGGCTTGATGTGCTCCAGTCTCTGGGATGGCAGATTTCCCCCATTTGGACTTACGTAACGATGGTAGCTGTTTTTGCTATTCTTGGTTTTCTGATTGCTCCGGCGAGCATGCGAGGTTTTTTGAAAATGATTTCCTGGTTCGATGCTCGCATGACTAAAGTGCCTATAAACGATTTGATTGGTGGAGCAATTGGCGTCATTATCGGACTTATAATTGCTAGTTTATTAAGTAGTGCCTTAAGAGGCATTCCCGTTATCGGGTCTGTGATATCCATTATTTTAAGCGTTTCCTTTGGTTACTTAGGTTTGATCATTGGAGTAAAACGTAAAGAAGAGGTCTTGGGCTTTTTTACCTTTCTTCCGAGATTTAAGGGGGATAAAGGAGAGAAAGGTAAGGGTAAGGATGGTAACCATAGACAAAACATAGGAGCCTCTCAACCCAACTATAAAATTTTGGATACCAGTGTGATTATCGATGGGCGCATTGCGGATATCGTTCAGACCGGTTTTCTCGAAGGCACCCTTCTTATTCCGGGCTTCGTTCTGGAAGAGCTTCAGCATATCGCTGACTCCTCCGATCTTCTCAAGCGCAATCGCGGTCGTCGGGGGTTGGATATCTTAAACCAGATCTCCAAAGAAGAGTTGGCTAATAATGTGGAGATCATGGAAATAGACTTCGAGGATATCTCTGAGGTGGACAGCAAATTGGTCCGCTTAGGGCAAAATCTTGGTGCTCCTATCCTCACTAACGACTATAACCTTAATAAGGTGGCAGAGCTGCAAGGGGTTAAGGTCCTCAATATCAATGAGCTGGCCAACGCGGTGAAGCCTATTGTCCTTCCCGGAGAAGAGATGGAAGTTCAGGTGATGAAAGAGGGTAAAGAACCAGGACAAGGCGTGGCTTATCTGGATGACGGTACCATGATCGTTGTGGATACAGGTCGGCGTTATATGGGACAAACCATTACCGTTTTGGTAACCAGCGTCCTGCAGACAGCCGCGGGACGAATGATTTTTGCCAAACCCAAAGCTCTTGTTGAAAAAAAGTCGATTGGCCTGTCAGCGACGAATGAGGTGAATGCCCTTGGTTAAGCTGGGTGTAATTATCCCTGCTGCAGGTCAAGGAAAACGTATGGGGGCCTCCATTAATAAGCAATTCCTCTCTTTACAGGGACGCCCGATTCTCACCCATACCCTTTCACTCTTTGAACGGTCCGAGGCTGTCGCTGAGATTGTAATTGTTAGTTCAAAAAAGGATCGGGAACGAATCGGTGAACTGGTTTGTACAGAAGGTTTTCAGAAGGTCTCTGCCATCGTATTAGGTGGAGAAGAACGTCAAGAATCAGTATTTGCGGGGGTTAAAGCTCTTAGCCCCTTAATCAAAAGGGTGGCGGTCCATGATGGGGCCCGCCCCCTTTTGACATGTCTGGAATTGAACCGGTTTTTTACAGAGGCGGCAAAATTTAGGGCGGCAATTATGGCTATTCCGGTAAAGGATACAATTAAGAGAGTGGATGCCCGGGGTGAGGTCATAGAGACACCCCCTCGGGAAACTCTAAGGGCTATCCAGACTCCTCAAGTTTTTGAGCGCTCCCTTCTGGAAGAAGCCCACCGCAAAGCAAGAGAAGTGGGTTATCTTACCACTGACGACGCCGCTCTTATCGAGTGGCTGGGTCATCCGGTCCAAACCCTTATGGGATCCCTGGAAAACATCAAAATCACCACTCCCGAAGATTTGGATCTAGCCGAAATGATCCTTGCCAAACGCAAGGCGTAACTCATTAGACCGTGCTAAAAGAATGTGTGTAATGGTATAATAATCGTTAGAAAAATTCAAAGGGAGATAACCAATGCTAAGAGTAGGAATTGGCTATGACGTTCATGCCCTGGTGGAAGGACGTCCACTGATACTGGCTGGGATAGATATCCCTCATGAAAAAGGACTGCTAGGTCATTCCGATGCTGATGTCTTAACCCATACTCTCATGGATGCCCTCTTAGGAGCCTTGGCGCTAGGGGATCTGGGGAAGCATTTCCCGGATACCGATGAGCGGTATCGAGGGGTTTCGAGTATGAAGCTTCTTGAGTATGTTATGGAGCTACTGGAGGAACAAGGCTATATAATCGGTAATGTTGACTGTATTATCGCTGCCCAGCGACCAAAGCTTGCGCCACATATTTCTCAAATGCGGGAGAATCTCGCCCGTGCTCTCAAGACCGACATAGGAAACGTCTCAATAAAGGCAACCACCACAGAGCGCTTGGGCTTCGAAGGCCGTGAAGAAGGCATCAGTTCTCAGGCTATTGTGTGCTTGGTTAAGGTTTGAGCTAAACTATTTATTCAAGGAGGATACCTATGCTTAAAGTTCGTTTTGCCCCCAGTCCAACGGGCCCCTTACATATCGGCGGTGCGCGTTCCGCCCTCTTTAATTACTTACTCGCCCGCAAAGAAAACGGAGTCTTTATCGTCCGCAGTGAGGACACAGATCTAGAGCGCTCCAGCCGGGAATCAGAACACAATATCCTGGAGGCTCTGCGCTGGCTAAACATTCCATGGGATGAAGGAATCGAGGTCGGCGGCGACAACGGACCTTACCGCCAGACCGAGCGCCTGGCTCTTTATCAGGAATATACCGACAAGCTCTTGGCCAGCGGAAACGCCTATTATTGCTATTGCTCAGAAGAAGAGCTGGAGCAAGAGCGACAGGACTTGATTGCTAAAGGGGATACTCCGCGTTACCTGGGCAAATGCCGTCACCTTTCAGAAGAAGAACACAAAAAATACAAAGAGGAAGGCCGTAAGCCTGTGGTTCGTTTCCAGGTACCTGAGGGCCGGCAGATTGTGATCAATGACCGAGTGCGGGGCGAAGTTATCTTTGACAGTGATGGAATCGGGGATTATGTTATTGTTAAATCCGATGGCATCCCTACCTATAATTTTGCCGTGGTCATCGACGATACTACAATGAATGTGACCCATGTCATTCGTGGGGAAGAGCATCTCTCCAACACCCCCCGCCAGGTGCTGATATACCAAGCCTTGGGTCTTCCTACTCCGGAATTCGCTCATATCTCCTTGATTCTTAATACTGAAGGAAGAAAAATGAGCAAACGGGATGGAGATACAGCGGTTATTGATTATCAAGCCAAAGGGTATCTGCCGGAGGCGGTGGTGAACTTCATTGCTCTAATGGGCTGGTCACCGGCAGGGGAAGAAGAATTCTTTACTCTGGAAGAAATGATCCCGGCCTTCTCCTTGGATCGGGTCTCTAAGAGTCCGGCAGTTTTTGACTTGAATAAATTAAACTATATGAATGCTCATTATATAAAGAAAGCAGATCCCGACCGTCTCACAGATTTGGCTGTGCCTTATCTTCAAGAGATGGGGGTCATTTCTCAAGGAACCCTTTCCGAAGGAGATCGGGCCTGGGTGACTCACTATGTCCAAGCCATCATCAACCATCTTTCCTATATAGCTCAGGTTAAGGATTTTGTCCATTATGTGCGGGGAGGAGAGGTTCCTGCTCCGGAAGGGGAAGCATTGGAGATCCTGCAAGGGGAACAAGTTCCGGCTGTGCTAGACCTCTTTGTGGAAAAATTGAAGGGCTTGGATACAATTAGTGTGGATACGGTGAAGCCTTTGTTTAAGCAGATCACCAAAGAAATGAAGCTGGGCGGTAAGCAAGTCTTTATGCCCATCCGGGTTGCGCTGACCGGACAAATGCATGGACCGGAACTCTATGACATTGTTCCTCTTTTAGGACTGGATAATGTCCTGAGCCGCTTGGAAAGAACGCAGGCGTTGCTGGTTCGGCAGGCATAGGGGGTTGCGCTGACTGCGTTGACAAAGGTCTGCAAGCATTGAAAGAGGAGTCTCCAGGATTTTGCTTTCGGCGTTCACTCCATAAGCTGCGCGGAGCAATCTAATCGCTCAAGACCTCCGCTGCGTCGGGTACCCGGCTAAATCGGCTCCTGCCTCATAGCCGGTTGGAAACGTCCTGTTTCCAACCCGACTCCGCTGCTGTCTTTTCGCGAAGATTGCTTTCCTGCTCGCTTAAATCCGTTCTCTGCCGGAAATCAAAATCCTTGGGGTGCTTTTCGGGCTTTAGTAGCGCGTTGAGGAAAGCGTCGAGCAGGTCCGACTGCTCTGAGACGCTTTTTCCGTCTTTACCGGCGCCGCTTGAGCGGCAGGGCCGGATGCTCCGGAGAAGGCCCCGGAAGAACATGAAAGAAGGGCTTAGGGGGGACCCGCCAGAGTAGCTTAACGTACGGGAGTGAACGATTTAGCGGAGGGGCGGCCATGTTAACGAGGCTTTCTTAACGTAGGCGAGCCGCCGGTTCACACCAGGTACTACCCTAAGGTTTGGCGAGACTGTTAAGAAAGCGAGTTAACCAGCCCTGGAGCTATTGAGTGAACGGATGTACGTTAAGCTACTTGACCCGACCCACCTACCTCCGTCTCTACCCCCGCACAGCAGCAACACCATTGACATTCACCCCAGACAAACTTCTCCTTTATTGACAGGTTCCTAAGGATTCTCTATACTAACACCATGAGCTCAAGCTGCATAGAATACAACATATCCTTTTTCTTTTTGGATAAGATGTTGCCATTAATGCAATCTGAATATGAAATGCACGTCATGAAGGGAAAGAGTAGAAAGATACCTGTGTCAAAGAGAGGGTGGAAAAGGTGGAAGCCATCCCGGAGGATCTTTTGAAGTGCGTCCTGGAGCGTTAGAAGGATGGACACATTCTTCCGTAAAGCTGCGTTAAGGCTATAAGTGGAGCAGGAAACTGTTCAATCAGAGTGGAACCGCGGAAATCCTTCGTCTCTGGACGAGGGGTTTCCTTTTTATTGGGTTTGTTTCTTTTGGATTTAATATATAGAAGGTGATATGTGGTGCTTGGCCAAATTAAGCAAGACATTAATGTGATTTTTGAAAGAGATCCGGCGGCCAAAACGATAGTTGAGGTTATCCTTTGTTATCCGGGTCTTCATGCGTTGATCGCACATCGTCTGGCACACTGCTTGTATAAAAGGAATATGGTTTTAATCCCTCGATTAATCTCCCAGACCTCTCGTTTTTTCACGGGAATAGAGATTCATCCCGGTGCAAAAATCGGCCAGGGGCTCTTTATTGATCACGGTATGGGAGTGGTCATTGGGGAGACTGCCGAAGTAGGGGATAATGTGACCATCTACCAAGGGGTGACTTTAGGTGGAACAGGTAAGGAAAAAGGGAAGAGACACCCTACCGTTGGGAATAATGTATTTATCGGTTCAGGAGCTAAGATATTAGGTTCCATCAAAATTGGAGATAATGTTAAAATCGGGGCAGGATCTGTAGTGACTAAACCTGTTCCCAGCAATACTACTGTGGTAGGAGTTCCTGGAAAAGTGGTCTCCCGCCATGGAGTGCCTATTAAGGAATTGCATGTGGTTACGAAATCTGTGTGCAATAAGGAGATTCGTGCGGAAGAAATGCCGGATCCCGTTCAGGAAATGCTGCAAATACTAATGGAACGAATTAATTATTTGGAGAAAAAATTAGGGGAAAAGGAGAGCTGAATTCAATGGCACTTAGGCTATTCAACACCATGAGCCATCAAAAAGAGGAGTTTATACCCCGGGAAGAGGGCAAGGTGGGCATGTACACCTGCGGCCCAACGGTGTACAACTACTTCCATGTGGGAAATGGACGGATGCTCGTTGTCTTTGATATGATCCGCCGCTATCTTCTATATAAAGGCTATGATGTAACTTTTGTTCAAAACTTTACCGATATTGATGATAAGATTATTAATCGGGGCCATGAAGAGGGGAGGGATCCCCTGGAGCTGGCAGAAAAATATATTGAAGAGTACTTTAAGGATGCCAAGGCCCTTAACTTGATGCCGGCTTCCATACATCCGAAAGCCACCGATCATATTCCGGAGATGATTGAGATTATTAAAGGTCTGGAGGAGCAAGGCTTAGCCTATGCTGTGGAAGGGGATGTTTATTTTGCAGTGGACAAGCTCTCTGCTTATGGCAAGCTTTCCGGCCGGACTCTTGAGGATATGCAAGCCGGTGCCCGAGTGGAAGTAGGAGAACGCAAACGCAACCCTATGGATTTTGCCCTATGGAAAAATGCCAAACCCGGAGAACCCTTCTGGGAAAGCCCTTGGGGGAAAGGCCGTCCCGGCTGGCATATTGAGTGCAGCGCCATGTCCCTGAAATATTTGGGCTCGGGCTTTGACATTCACGGGGGAGGGGGAGATCTGGTCTTCCCTCATCATGAAAATGAAATTGCCCAATCGGAAGGCTATCTCCATGGAGAGACTTTTGCCCGCTATTGGATGCATAATGCCTTTTTAACCTTCAATCAGCAGAAAATGTCTAAATCCCTGGGGAACTTCTTTACTGTTCGTGAGATTCTTGAACATTTTCCTGGGGAAGTGATTCGTTTTTATCTCCTGGGTACTCATTACCGCAGCCCTTTGGATTTTGATGATGAGAACCTGCGTATGGCTCAGAAAGGTTTGGAACGTCTGCAAACCAGTATCCGTCTGGCCGATGAAGCACTGGGCCGCAAAGGACAGGCCTGTGCAGATGCAGCTGCGGATGAAAAACTAAGGGATGCGGCAGAAGAAGCCCGCAAGGAATTTGAAGAGGCCATGGACGACGACTTTAACTCTGCTCTGGCTTATGCCAGTCTCTTTGAATTGGGAAAAGTCATCAACGCCCATGTTCAGGCCTATCCTTACAGCTCCGAAGGACTGCTTAAGGCCAGGGGTACTCTTTGGAAGCTGGCTGATGTTCTGGGCTTTGATTTGGCTAATCCCGCCAACAAGGTTGAAGCCGGTAACGAAAAGCTGGAGCAGGTCATGGATCTCCTTCTGGAAGTAAGAGCCATTGCCCGGAAAAAGAAAGACTGGGAAATGTCCGACCTGATCCGGGACCGGCTGAAAGATCTGGGGATTGTCCTGGAAGATACTCCTCAAGGAGCGCGTTGGACGCTTAAATAAGAAAGGAGGGAAGGGCATTCTGCCCGATCCCATGCCAAGATCCTGGCAGGAAATGAATGCCCTTACCCTAGCCTACCTGGGAGATGTGGTCTATGAGCTTTGGGTCAGGACTCATCTTCTCAATAACGGTTATGAAAAGGTTAAGGACCTTCACCGTCTGGCTACCAAATATGTTCGGGCGGGGACCCAAGCTAAGCTTCTTCATCACATTCTCCCCTTTCTCGATGATCAGGAAACCTCTGTGGTTCATCGGGGGAGAAATGCCAAAGGAGGCCATCCTAAAAGCACCGATGTCATAACTTACCGCCATGCCACCGCTTTTGAAGCCTTGGTGGGCTATTGGCAGTTGACCGGCAGGACAGAGCGTATGCTGTGGGCCTTTGAGCAGGTGGACGAGTTTATTCGGGAAGAGGATGAAGAAAAAGGTAATGGTGAAACCACCAAGGAAGAAGAGTCTTTCACAGATGACTTGATTATAGGGGGAGAGAGAAGTGAATATTGAACTGATTCAATACACACCGGATCCGGAAAAAGTCATTGCGGCCGCTGCCCGTTTGTGCTATTCGCCTGATCCGGTTCCGGAGCTCATGGAACAGTTGGATGAGGAAAGGGTAGCCAATTTCGTGCAGAAGCTTCGCTCCATGGGTCATCTTTCACCTTTTGAGCATGTCAGCTTTCAATTCTCCATCGATGGCGTATCTCGTGCTTTGTCCCATCAATTGGTCCGCCATCGGATCGCCAGCTATTCTCAACGATCGCAGCGTTATGTAAAAGAAGAAGGGTTTGACTTCGTCATACCTCCTACCATACGCCGTAATCCTCAAGCCCTGGAACGCTTCGAGAATGTCATGGCCACTCTGCAAGAAGAATACCAAGCCCTGCTGGCTATGGTCCCTGCAGAAGATGCCCGCTATATCTTGCCCAACGCCTGTACCACCTCGTTGATGGCTACCTTTAATGCCCGTTCTTTAATGAACTTCTTCGAGCATAGAACCTGCATGCGCGCCCAATGGGAAATCCGCATCCTTGCCCAAAGAATGCTGGAGCTAGTCCGGGAAGTGGCTCCCAATGTCTTTGGCCAAGCCGGACCCACCTGCGTTACCCAAGGGATCTGCCACGAAGGGGCCATGAGCTGTGGCCGGATTAAGGCGCTGAAGAAGCAAAAAGGAAAGGATGACCCTAATCTATGACCGACGAAATCGTATACGGCCGCAATGCCGTTTGGGAACTTCTCCAATCGGGCAAGCCTGTCAACAAGCTCCTTTTCCAATCGGAAGGTACGACTGGCCGCTTCCAGGACATGGTCAGCCATGCCCGGGCCCAGAAGATTCCCTTTCAATTCGTGGATAAAGCAGCCCTTGACCGTTTGACCGAAAAAGCCAAGCATCAGGGAGTCTTAGCCTACGTTGCCCCGCGGGAATATGCCGAAGTGGACGATATCCTCGCTCTGGCCGGAGAAAAAGGCGAGGATCCTTTTATCCTCGTCTTGGATGAAGTGGAAGATCCTCATAATCTAGGCGCCCTCATTCGGACAGCCGATGCTGCAGGTGTCCATGGGGTGATTATCCCAAAGCGGCGCAGTGTTTCCCTGACCGCCACTGTAGCTAAGACCTCAGCCGGTGCTGTGGAGCATGTCCTGGTAGCCCGGGTAGGGAATCTGGTTCAGACCCTGAAGGATCTCCAAAAGGCGGGGTGCTGGATCTCTGGGGCTGAAGCGGGAGGAACGGAAGTCTATGGCTCCGACCTTACAGGAGCACGGGTCATCGTCATAGGAAGTGAGGGTAAGGGATTGAGCCGGCTGATCAAAGAGACCTGTGACGAGATCGTCAGCCTCCCCATGAGAGGACAGATCAATTCATTAAATGCCAGTGTGGCGGGTTCTATTCTAATGTACGAGGTTCTTCGTCAGCGGAGGGGAAATAAAAAACATTAAAAACTTGCCTAAAAAATAGGGTAACCGGGTCCTATAATGCGAAGACCCGGGTCCAAAAGCCCAAACTCGGCTTGTAGAGTGCATGAGACGACAGAACCTCTAAAACTTCGCCTTGACGCTTCCGTTTTTTCCAAGGTATAATGAGTATGTTCTTGCGGACAAGAGCGATAATCCATTACAACATCTTCATCACCATGATACGGGAGGGATCGCTTTGACACTTAACGCCCAACTCGAAGTGTTGGAAGAGTGCGACACGAATGAAGTCATAGTGGATGAAGAAGTCGTAGAGCTGGCCAAAAACGGTGATGCCGAAGCACAGGAATACTTAATTAATAAGTACAAGAACTTTGTCAGAGCAAAAGCAAGATCATACTTCCTTATTGGAGCAGATCGTGAAGATATTATCCAAGAAGGGATGATTGGGCTCTACAAAGCGATTCGAGATTTCCGTGGTGATAAGCTCTCCTCGTTCCGAGCCTTTGCTGAGCTGTGTATTACAAGGCAGATTATTACAGCCATTAAGACAGCTACCCGGCAAAAGCATATCCCTTTGAATTCCTACGTGTCCTTAAATAAACCTATCTATGACGAAGACTCGGATAGAACCTTGCTGGATGTGATCTCCGGAACAAGAATAACCGACCCCGAGGAATTGATCATCAGTCAGGAAGAATTCGATGATATCGAAGAAAAGATGGGTGAGATCTTGAGTTCCTTGGAGTGGAAAGTCCTGATGGCTTACCTCGAAGGCAAATCCTATCAAGAGATTGCAGTAGACCTACATAGGCATGTGAAATCCATTGACAATGCTCTCCAAAGAGTAAAAAGAAAGCTTGAGCGTTACCTGGAACGTCGTGATGGATAAGCTATGCTTTGCTATGACCGGTGTTTGACTAGGATATTAAGTTAATAAAAAGAAAGAGTATCATGTTACCGGCTTGATGAAGTCGGTTTTTCATTTTGTGGTCTAGCCATTAGCTGCAGATTTCTTTTATAAAAAAGGGTGTATTTTTTTAGCTTTTGGTATATAATGAATGAGTGACTTGGGTAGGTGGCCGAGTGGTTAAAGGCGGCAGACTGTAAATCTGTTCCGAAAGGTACGGTGGTTCGAATCCATTCCTGCCCACCATTATCAAAATTCGGGATCCTGTGGATCTGGAATAAATTGAAACCATCTGAGAGGAAATGAAGTTCGAATCGTGAACTTCGTGCCTCGAATCTCGATTGACGTCGCGGGATGGAGCAGCGGTAGCTCGTCGGGCTCATAACCCGAAGGTCGTCGGTTCAAATCCGGCTCCCGCAACCAAGGACAAAAAACCGCATGGCTAATAGCTTTGCGGTTTTTCTATATTACATACTGAATTTTTCAAATTCTTGACATGGTAAATTACATGTGATAATGTATTATGAGCATGGATTGAATGCGGATTTTTAGTTGTGCCCAGGGAGGTGTTCGTGAATGCGTGTTGGCATTACTTTAGCTTGTACCGAATGTAAAAACCGGAATTATGCTTCCATAAAAAATAAGAAAAATAACCCAGATCGTTTGGAAGTTAAAAAGTATTGTAAGTTTTGCAAGTCCCACACAGCTCACAAAGAAACCAAGTAATTCATAGCTTGGCGTTTGGGCAAAATTTCTTTGCGTATTTGCCAAAAAGTCTGTACGCCGGGCTGCGTTGTCAGTAATGGTAGCTCAGAGTCTTGTAAGGATGTGATTGGATGGGCGCAGTTAAGAAGCAAACGAATGCTCCTACAAAAGAAAAGTCGACAGAGTACTTTAAGGGAGTATGGAGTGAACTTAAAAAAGTACACTGGCCGGACCGCAAACAGCTTTTGACTTATACAGGAGTAGTTCTCGTCGCTGTAGCTATTGTATCTGTCATGCTATGGATTGTCGACAGCGGATTAAGTATTTTAATAACCAAGATTCTCGGATAGGTACTCAAACAGGTTGCCCTGAAAGTACGGCAAGTTAGTTTGGGGCCTTGTATTGGAGGTTCCTGTTCGAAATATGACTAAGAACTGGTATGTTATTCACACTTATTCCGGTTATGAGAATAAGGTGAAGACCAATCTTGAAAAGCGCGTAGAATCCATGAATATGGAAGATAAAATCTTCCGTGTTCTTGTTCCCATGGAAGATGAGATTGAAATCAAAAATGGGAAGAAGAAGGTCGCCAAGCGTAAAGTTTTCCCGGGCTATGTTCTGGTGGAAATGGATATGACGGACGATTCATGGTATGTGGTGCGCAATACTCCGGGTGTGACAGGTTTTGTCGGCACCGGGGCAAAGCCCATCCCTTTGCTGGATCATGAAGTACAAGCTATTTTAAAGCAAATGGGCGTGGAAGAAGTCCGCACACGTGTGGATTATACCGTGGGCCAAAACGTACGTGTAACATCAGGTCCTTTTAAGGATTTCATCGCTTCTGTTCGGGAAATCCTTGAAGATAAAGGGAAGCTGCGGGTTTCTGTGTCCATGTTTGGACGGGAGACTCCGGTAGAACTTGATTTTGCTCAGGTCGAGAAAGTCGACTAAGCAGTAAATTACCCTATTAAGGAGGTGTAACTATGGCAAAGAAAGTCGTTGGTTTGGTTAAATTAGCTATCAACGCAGGTAAAGCAAATCCGGCACCTCCGGTTGGTCCAGCTCTTGGTCAGCACGGGGTCAACATTATGGCCTTCTGCAAAGAATACAACGAGCGTACAAAGGATCAAGCGGGATTGATTATTCCGGTTGAAATTACCGTTTATGAGGACCGTTCCTTTACCTTTATTACCAAAACTCCGCCGGCATCTGTTTTGTTGAAAAAAGCTGCGAACATTAATTCAGGTTCTTCAGAGCCTAACCGTAAAAAGGTAGCTCAAGTGAGCAAAGCTAAAGTTCGTGAGATTGCTGAAACCAAGATGAAAGATCTCAATGCGGCAAGCATTGAAGCGGCTATGAGCATGGTTGAAGGTACTGCACGCAGTATGGGAATCACCATCGTCGAAGGTTAAGATTTTTGTGGGAGGGCTCGTCCCGAAGAACCACTAGGAGGTTAAAGAATGGCCAAAGTAGGTAAAAACTATCAAGAAGCAGTTAAAGCTTTTGATCGTGAAGCTCTTCATGAGCCTATGGAAGCTTTAGCAGTCGTTAAGAAGATCGCTAAGGCAAAGTTTGACGAAACTGTTGAAGTAGCATTCAAGCTCGGTATTGATACCCGTCATGCGGACCAACAAATCCGTGGAGCCCTGGTGCTTCCTAACGGAACCGGTAAAACCCGGAGTGTGTTAGTATTTGCTAAAGGCGAAAAAGCTAAAGAAGCTGAGGCTGCCGGTGCAGATTTTGTTGGCGCAGAAGATATGATTGCGAAAATCGAGCAAGGTTGGTTTGGTTTCGATGTGGTTGTAGCTACACCGGATATGATGGGTATGGTCGGTAAACTGGGTCGTGTGCTCGGTCCTAAGGGACTTATGCCAAACCCCAAGACCGGTACAGTTACCTTTGATGTAGCCAAAGCTGTCAAAGAGATCAAAGCTGGTAAGATTGAATATCGTGCTGACAAAGCCGGTATCATTCATGCCCCAATCGGCAAGGTATCCTTTAGCGAAGAACAACTCTATCAGAACTATAAGGTTCTTGTTGAGACCTTGGTTAAAGCGAAGCCGGCTGCTGCTAAGGGTCAGTATATCCGTAGCGTCACTGTGTCTTCGACCATGGGACCCGGAGTGCGGATTAACCCGGTCAAAGCCAATTAATTGGATTCCAAAATGTGTCTGGAATATTTCTTGACAGGTTTGCATAGATAAGATATACTCTACTAGAATTGAACAGCCTTCCACTGTAGACAGCAGGTGCTCTTAGAGCTTAATGTCCTGCCGAGGTTGGAAAGATAGCCTTAAGTTATATTGGGCCTTCTTAACCTCTGCAGTCGAAGCGGAGGTTTTTCTACTAGTGTGGGTATTTCGGAAGGAGGTGGACTTAAGTGCCAAATATCGAAGAAAAAGCACAAGTGGTTGCGGAGATTAAGGAAAAGTTCCAAAACTCCACAGGGGTCGTACTGGCTGATTATCGCGGCCTGACCGTTTCTCAAGTAACTCAACTGCGTGCCCAACTGCGTCAAGCCGGTGTCGAATACCATGTATTGAAAAATACCTTGGTTCGTCGTGCAGCTCATGAAGTCGGTATCGAAGGTTTGGATGGTTTTCTTGAAGGACCTACAGCCGTCGCTTTCAGTGCTGATCCGGTTGCAGGAGCTAAAATATTATCCGATTTTTCTAAGACCTCTAAGACCTTTGCCATTAAAGCAGGTGTGGTCGAAGGGAAAGTGGTTGATCCAGCGGGAGTTAAAGCCCTTGCAGAACTTCCTTCGCGCGAAGTACTCCTTGCTCAAGTCCTGCGGGGAATGCAAGCACCCCTCACAGGCATGGCCAACGTGCTTCAAGGACCGATCCGCAAAATGGGTTATGCCTTGGAAGAAGTGCGTAAGCTTAAAGAAGCTCAAGCTTAATCGAGAGTCGATGGCGCGAGGTTCGCACCATGATGTTCGGGTTATGATGCGGGGGATGGTCCCAAAGGCGTCGTAGCTGAATTATAATGATTTCCATAATGGATTCAAAAACAAAAATTATTTTAAAGTGATATTAGGGAGGAAAATTTCAATGTCTAAAACTGCTGAAATTCTCGAAGCCGTAAAAGGCTTAACCGTTCTTGAGCTTGCTGAGCTCGTCAAAGCTTTCGAAGAAGAATTTGGTGTTAGCGCAGCTGCTCCTGTAGCTGTAGCTGCTGCTCCTGCTGCCGGTGGCGCTGCTCCTGCTGCTGAAGAGCAAACTGAATTCGATGTTGTCCTCATGAACGCTGGTGCTGGAAAAATCAACGTCATCAAAGTTGTTCGCGAAATCACCGGTCTTGGCTTGAAAGAAGCTAAAGAACTGGTTGACGGCGCTCCAAAGCCTGTTAAAGAAAAAGTCAGCAAAGATGATGCAGAAGCTATCAAAGCTAAGCTCGTTGAAGCTGGTGCAACTGTCGAAGTTAAATAAGTTTAGTCTATTTGGAAAACCGTTTTCAGCCTATCGGCGCGAAAACGGTTTTTTATTTGGACACAATTTTGATATAATCTACTTAGCAACAGGGAGTATTTGAAAATAATTTTCATAAAGGACATAAAACTGCAAAAAAAGAAATATTTCTGCTTGACAATAGAAGATAATCTTGGTATCCTTAGTAATTGTTACTGTACATAAAATGGACGAATTATCCAGACTATTCCAAACAGTAACTTAGGACATCGATAGAAACTTTCTATCAGATAGTACTAAAGGTGACGATGGGGAGATTGTCATTTGATTAATTCGATCATGAAAGAGGGATCTCCATAAACAACGAAGCGAGGTTTTGCAAATGAGGCCTTGCTTTTGGCTGTTTATGTCATAATACAATCCTCGGGGCGAGGACATCACACTTGAGGGGTGAAGCGTACATGTTCTATCCTGTTAAGGTAGGGACGCGGGAACGCTGGAGCTATTCCAGAATTCGAGAAGTTCTCGACATGCCAAATCTAATCGAAATTCAGCAAAACTCTTATCAGTGGTTTCTTGATGAAGGGTTAAGGGAAATGTTTAGAGATATTTCCCCGATTCAAGATTTCACGGGCAACCTCGTATTGGAATTTATAGACTATAGCTTAGGAGAGCCCAAATACGATGTGGAAGAGTGTAAGGAACGCGACGTAACGTATGCGGCACCTCTGCGAGTTAAAGTTCGTCTCATTAATAAAGAGACAGGGGAAGTGAAGGAGCAGGAGGTCTTCATGGGCGATTTTCCCTTGATGACCACTAAGGGAACCTTCATTATTAACGGAGCAGAACGGGTTATCGTCAGTCAGCTGGTTCGTTCTCCTGGTGTTTATTATTCCGAAAGCATCGACCCCAGCGGAAAGAAGGTCTTCGGAGCGACGGTTATCCCTAACCGTGGAGCTTGGTTAGAGTTTGAAACGGATGTTAATGATAATATTTTCGTTCGTGTGGATAGAACTCGTAAACTTCCGGCTACCGTGTTGATTCGGGCTTTGGGTTATGCTACCAATGGGCAGATCGCCGAGCTTTTCGATGATAACGAGCATATCCGGATTACCTTGGAGCGGGATAATACGGAATCTGCAGAGGAAGCTTTGGTAGAGATCTACAAACGTCTGCGTCCGGGAGAGCCTCCCACCGTGGATAGTGCACGCTCTCTATTAGAAGCATTATTCTTTGATCCTAAGCGTTATGACCTGGCTAAGGTTGGTCGCTATAAACTCAATAAAAAGTTAAATCTGAATGTTCCCAGCGATGTTCATCATTTGACTAAGGAAGATATCGTGGCTTCCTTGCGGCAAATGCTGGCCCTCATGAGCGGAGAAGGCTACAAGGACGATATTGACCATCTGGGCAATCGCCGCCTCCGTTCCGTAGGAGAACTTCTGCAAAACCAATTCCGTATCGGTTTATCCCGTATGGAGCGGGTGGTCCGTGAACGGATGACCATTCAAGATGTGGATGTCATCACACCACAGGTTCTGATTAATATCCGTCCGGTGGTGGCGGCCATTAAAGAGTTTTTCGGCAGCAGTCAGCTATCCCAATTTATGGATCAGACTAATCCTTTGGCTGAGCTGACCCATAAACGCCGTCTCAGTGCCTTGGGACCTGGAGGATTAAGCCGTGAACGGGCCGGCTTCGAAGTGCGTGACGTTCACCACTCTCACTATGGCCGCATGTGCCCCATTGAAACTCCTGAAGGACCTAACATCGGCTTGATCGGCTCTTTAAGTACCTATGGCCGGATTAATCCCTACGGATTCATTGAAGCTCCCTACCGCAAAGTGATCAACGGCCAGGTTACGGATCAGATCGACTATCTGACCGCTGACGAAGAAGAGAAATTCGTCGTAGCTCAGGCTAATGCCCCCTTGACAGATGAAGGGCGCTTTATTGAAGAAAAGATCGATGGGCGCCATGGTCCGGACTTCGTTTTGGTTGCACCGGATCGAATTGATTATATGGACGTTTCTCCAAAGCAGATGGTTTCCATCGCTACGGCTTTAATTCCCTTCTTAGAGCACGATGATGCCAACCGTGCCTTGATGGGTGCTAACATGCAGCGGCAAGCTGTACCCCTTTTGCGTACCGATGCCCCCTATGTGGGAACCGGGATGGAGTACAAGGCAGCTAAGGACTCCGGGGTCTGCGTCTTAGCCACTAAGGATGGTACCGTGGAGCGGGCTACAGCCGACGACATCATCATCCGCCATGATGGCGGAACTTTAGAGAAGCATAAGCTCCTGAAGTACCTGCGCTCCAACCAAGGAACCTGCATCAATCAGCGTCCTATCGTCATGAAAGGCCAACGAGTCGAAGCGGGTCAGATCATCGCCGATGGTCCGTCCACAGATCATGGTGAGTTGGCTCTCGGCCGCAACGTTTTGATCGCTTTTATGACCTGGGAAGGTTATAACTACGAAGATGCTATCTTAATCAGCGAAAAGCTGGTTAAAGAAGATTACTATACCTCCATCCATATTGAAGAGTATGAAGCCGATGCCCGGGATACCAAGCTGGGACCGGAAGAAATCACCCGGGATATTCCTAACGTAGGGGAAGATGTGCTGAAGGATTTGGATGAGAGGGGAATTATCCGCATCGGTGCGGAAGTTCGCCCTGGGGATATCCTGGTGGGAAAAGTTACCCCTAAAGGTGAAACGGAGCTTACAGCAGAAGAGCGCCTCTTAAGAGCCATCTTCGGCGAAAAAGCTCGTGAAGTACGGGATACCTCCCTTCGTGTACCTCACGGAGAAGCTGGTAAGATCGTGGATGTAAAGGTCTTTACCCGGGAAAACGGAGATGAGCTGGCTCCTGGAGTCAACGAATTGGTACGGGTCTATATCGCTCAGAAACGGAAGATCTCCGTGGGGGATAAAATGGCCGGACGCCACGGAAACAAAGGGGTTATCTCTCGCATCATGAAGCAGGAGGATATGCCCTTCCTGCCTGATGGTACTCCTGTGGAAATTGTCCTGAACCCCCTGGGTGTTCCCTCCCGGATGAATATCGGTCAGGTTATGGAGACTCACTTGGGCTGGGCGGCGAAAGCCCTTGGGCTTCGTTTGGCAACACCGGTCTTTGACGGAGCACAGGAAGATGATGTCTTTGCGACCCTCAAACAAGCCGGACTTCCTGAGACAGGCAAAACCATACTTTACGATGGACGGACGGGGGAACCCTTCGACAATAAGATTACCGTCGGGTATATGTACTTCCTGAAGCTCCACCATCTAGTGGATGACAAGATTCATGCCCGGTCTACCGGACCCTACAGCTTGGTTACTCAGCAGCCCTTGGGCGGTAAAGCTCAATTCGGCGGTCAGCGTTTCGGAGAGATGGAGGTTTGGGCTCTGGAGGCTTATGGAGCAGCCTATACTCTCCAGGAGATTCTTACCGTCAAGTCCGACGACGTGGTCGGACGGGTTAAGACTTATGAAGCTATCGTTAAAGGTGAAAATATCCCTGAACCGGGAGTTCCAGAATCCTTTAAGGTTCTCATCAAAGAGTTGCAAAGCTTAGGACTTGATGTTCGTGTTCTCTCCGAAAACGATGAAGAGATCGAAATCCGCGAGATCGATGAGGATGTGACCGAGACGGCGAAAGAGCTTGGCATCGATCTTCATGAAGAGCTCCCGGCTCCGGCGGCTCATGAAACCGCTGAAGGTGAGGACGAGGAATTCTTCGAAGAGGAAGAAGAAGTGATCGATGATGAACCCATGACCTTTGATGAAGACGATATGGAATAGACCCGGGTGAAAGGAGAGAGAACCGTGCTAGACGTCAACAACTTTGACCGGATGCGTATTGGTTTGGCTTCTCCGACGATGATCCGTGAGTGGTCTCATGGAGAAGTTAGGAAGCCTGAAACTATCAACTATAGAACCCTAAAGCCTGAGCGGGAAGGACTCTTTTGTGAAAAAATCTTTGGACCAACCCGTGATTGGGAGTGTCATTGCGGCAAATACAAGCGGGTTCGCTATAAGGGGATTGTCTGCGACCGCTGCGGTGTAGAAGTCACCCGTTCCAAGGTGCGTAGAGAGCGCATGGGCCATATTGAGCTGGCCGCTCCTGTCTCCCACATCTGGTACTTCAAGGGTATTCCCAGCCGGATGGGACTTCTTTTAGATATGTCTCCCCGCTCCTTGGAAAAGGTCCTCTATTTCGTATCCTACATTGTTACCGATGCTGGGGATACCTCTTTAATGAAAAAACAACTTCTCACGGAAACCGAATACCGTGAATACCGTGATAAATACGGAAACCGCTTCAAAGCCAGCATGGGTGCCGAAGCCATTAAGATTCTTCTTGAGGAAATGGACCTGGATAAGCTTAATGACGAACTCCGGGTTGAGCTGAAGGAGGTCTCCGGCCAAAGGAAAATCCGGGCCATCCGCCGCCTGGAAGTAGTGGAAGCCTTCAAAGAATCAGGAAACCGTCCCGATTGGATGATTATGGACGTCGTTCCCGTCATTCCACCGGAGCTCCGCCCCATGGTACAGCTGGATGGAGGACGGTTTGCCACCTCCGACCTCAACGACCTTTACCGCCGGGTAATCAACAGAAACAACCGTCTCAAGCGTCTTTTGGATCTGGGGGCGCCGGATATCATTGTTCGCAATGAAAAACGGATGCTGCAAGAAGCTGTGGATGCGCTGATCGATAATGGCCGTCGGGGACGTCCCGTTACCGGCCCCGGCAATCGTCCCTTGAAATCCCTAAGCGATATGCTCAAAGGAAAGCAAGGACGCTTCCGCCAAAACCTTCTGGGAAAACGGGTTGACTACTCCGGCCGTTCCGTTATCGTGGTGGGACCGAATCTAAGGCTTCATCAATGTGGACTGCCTAAGGAAATGGCTTTGGAGCTCTTTAAACCTTTCGTCATGAAAAAGCTGGTTAAAGAAGGCCACGCCCATAATATCAAGAGCGCTAAGCGGATGGTGGAACGGGTTCGTTCCGAGGTCTGGGACGTTCTTGAAGAAGTGATCACCGAGCATCCCGTGCTTCTGAACCGTGCTCCAACCCTTCACCGCTTAGGAATTCAAGCCTTTGAACCCATCTTGGTTGAAGGACGTGCCCTGCAGATTCATCCGCTGGTCTGTACTGCTTACAATGCAGACTTCGACGGAGACCAAATGGCTGTTCACGTCCCACTTTCCGCAGAAGCTCAGGCAGAAGCAAGACTTTTGATGCTCTCCGCTCATAATATTCTGAACCCAAAAGACGGTCGTCCCGTCGCTTCACCCACTCAGGACATGGTTTTAGGTTCTTACTACCTGACCATGGAACGTCCGGGAGCACTTGGGGAAGGTAAGATCTTTAAGAATCGAGATGAAGCGGTTCTAGCCTATGAGACCAAGCAGGCAAACCTCCAAGCGATGATTAAAGTTCGCCAGCCCAGCGGAGAACTTTTGGAAACCACGATTGGCCGTCTCATCTTTAACTCAGTTATCCCGCCGGAGGTAGGGTATATCAACGAAGTGGCTGGGAAGAAGGTTCTTAATAATGTGGTGGCCAAATGCTATCGCCTCGGCGGCTATAAAGCAACGGCCCAGCTTTTGGATGGAATCAAGAGTTTAGGTTTTAAATACTCCACCCGCGCCGGGATGACCGTTGGACTTGCTGATATTACAGTACCTGAAGAAAAGAAAAAGATTCTTGCTGACGCCGATGGTATGGTCAACAAAACCGAGCAGCAATTCCGTCGTGGTTTGATTACCGATGAGGAACGGTATGAGAAGGTAATCGATATCTGGACGAAAGCTACGGACACCGTGACCAAAGCCCTGATGTATTCCTTGGATAAATTCAATCCGGTATACATGATGGCCACCTCCGGTGCTCGGGGTAATATTCAACAGCTCCGTCAGCTGGCTGGTATGCGGGGACTTATGGCGGATCCTTCGGGACGAACCATTGAGTTACCCATTAAAGCCAATTTCCGTGAGGGACTCACTGTTTTGGAATACTTCATCTCCTCCCATGGAGCACGGAAAGGGTTGGCCGATACGGCTCTACGGACCGCTGACTCCGGTTACCTCACCCGTCGTCTTGTAGACGTATCTCAAGATGTCATCGTCCGGGACGAAGACTGCGGCACCACCCAAGGAATTACCGTGGATGATGTCAAGGATGGCCCGGAGGTCATCGAGAAGCTGGAAGAACGCCTCGTGGGCCGCTTCCTCTTGGAAGACCTAAAGCATCCTGAGACAGGAGAAATCCTGGCTACCGCCGATAACGAGATTACGGAGGAACAAGCTCAGGAGATCGCCGCTGTTTATGATAAAGTCACCATTCGTTCCGTACTCACCTGTAAAACCCGCTATGGGGTATGCCGTAAGTGCTACGGACGCAACCTGGCGACAGGTCATCATGTGGAGATGGGAGAAGCCGTCGGAATCATCGCTGCCCAATCCATCGGTGAGCCGGGAACTCAGTTGACTATGCGTACCTTCCATACCGGCGGTGTAGCCGGGGACGATATCACCCAAGGTTTGCCCCGTGTTGAAGAGCTTTTTGAAGCCCGTAAACCCAAAGGTCAAGCCATCATCTCGGAAAACGACGGTATCGTCGCAATTCGCGAAGTCAAAGGCCGTCGTGAAGTGGATGTCACCGGTGACAATGAAGAGCGTATGACATACACTATCCCATATGGCTCCCGTTTGAAGGTTCGGGAAGGTGACCGGATTGAAGCCGGAGATGAACTTACCGAAGGGAGCATCAATCCTCATGATATGCTCAAGGTTAAGGGAATCCGCGGCGTCCAGGTTTATCTTTTGGGCGAAGTTCAACGGGTTTACCGTCTGCAGGGTGTGGATATTAACGATAAACACATCGAAGTTATGGTTCGTCAGATGCTTCGTAAAGTTAAAGTGGAAGAAGCCGGAGATACCAGCCTCTTGCCCGGCGGTTTGATTGATGTCTTTGATTTCGAAGAAGAGAATACCAAAGTCATTGCTGCGGGTGGAGAACCTGCGGTAGCACGCCCGGTACTTCTGGGAATCACCAAAGCCTCCTTGGCAACGGATTCCTTCCTTTCTGCGGCATCCTTCCAGGAAACTACCCGTGTTCTTACGGAAGCAGCCATTAAAGGAAAAGTGGATCCTCTCTTGGGGCTCAAGGAAAACGTCATCATCGGGAAACTTATACCGGCGGGTACGGGAATGTCCCGTTATCGGAATGTAAAAGTTATTAATCTTGATGAAGAACAAGTTGAAAATCTTGACACTGTAAATTCGTAATGATAAAATACTATAGTGTGATTTAACGGTTTTGGGAAAAATATGGTGTTTCTTCACAAATCACCGCTAATCTTGAGGAGGAAAGCATCTTAATGCTTGATGAAGCCTTAAAAAAATCGAAAAACAGAACCGTTGGAGTAAAGCAAACTCTGCGGGCTCTGGAAAAAGAGAGTTTACTCCGAGTCTATGTAGCAAAGGATGCGGAAAGCCATGTGGTTCGTCCCATTCTTGAACAGTGTCGGAACAAAGGGATTCAAGTCCAGGAAGTTCAGAACATGATTGAACTGGGGAAAGCCTGTGGAATTGAAGTCGGTGCTGCCGTAGCAGCCCTGTTATCCGAATAGACAAGGAAGCTCCGAAATGTGTTGGTTTTGGGGATTGCTTGCTTTATGCTGAAGCAAGCAATTCCTTTGATATGTTCTCTCTTGGGAAGGAGGTGTAGTTATGCCGACGATTAATCAATTAATTCGCAATGGCCGTTCTAAGATTGCAAAGAAATCAACAGCTCCAGCTATGCAATGGGGCTATAACTCTTTACAACGTAAACAATTCGCCTCTGGAGGATCACCTCAAAAGCGTGGGGTTTGCACCAGGGTTTACACGACAACTCCAAAGAAGCCGAACTCTGCTCTCCGTAAAGTTGCCCGTGTGCGTTTAACCAATACGATTGAAGTATCATCATACATCCCAGGCATCGGGCACAACCTGCAAGAGCACAGTGTTGTCCTTGTTCGCGGTGGCCGTGTTAAAGACCTTCCGGGTGTTCGTTACCACATCGTTCGTGGAGCCCTTGATACTCAAGGTGTTCAGAAACGGATGCAAGCTCGTTCCAAGTACGGTGCCAAACGTCCTAAGAAAGGGAAGTAAGCCGTATGAAACGAGGGGAATACGAATTGCGCTGTAAAGGAGGGAAATGATTTGCCACGTAAAGGTTATATTGCTAAACGTGAGATTCTGCCGGATCCCATCTATAAGAACCGGGTGTTGACCAAATTTATCAACCAAATTATGTTGGACGGTAAAAAAGGTACTGCAGAATCCATTTGCTATAATGCATTTGATATCATTCGCGAGAAGACCGGTAAGGATCCTATTGAAGTGTTCGAAACCGCTCTCAAGAATGTCATGCCTGTGTTGGAGGTAAAAGCACGCCGGGTCGGTGGTGCTAACTACCAAGTACCCATCGAAGTTCGCACCGATCGTCGTCAAACTTTGGGATTGCGCTGGATTGTGAGCTATGCCCGCAAACGCAGCGAAAAGACCATGGAAGAGAAGATCGCAGGTGAGTTGATGGATGCAGCCAATAGCACCGGCGGCTCTATTAAGAAAAAAGAAGACACGCATAAGATGGCCGAAGCCAATAAGGCTTTTGCGCATTACCGTTGGTAGGATGATCAAAGCATATGCTTAAAATCATCCACAATGGGGAATGACTACGGCAGAAAGGGGGATTATCAGTGGCAAGGCAAATTCCATTAGAGAAAACGCGGAATATCGGGATCATGGCCCATATTGATGCGGGTAAAACGACCACGACCGAGCGTATTTTGTTCTACACTGGGCGTGTTCATAAAATCGGGGAAACTCATGACGGTGCAGCTACTATGGACTGGATGGTCCAAGAGCAAGAACGTGGTATCACCATTACTTCTGCAGCGACAACTTGTCAATGGAAAAATCACCGGATTAACATTATTGATACACCAGGGCACGTGGACTTTACAGTCGAGGTAGAGCGCAGTTTGCGTGTACTCGACGGCGCTGTAGCAGTTTTCTGTTCTGTCGGCGGTGTTGAGCCTCAATCTGAAACAGTATGGCGGCAGGCGGACAAGTACGGAGTACCCCGTATCGCCTATATCAACAAAATGGACCGTTTGGGTGCCGATTTCTTCCGGGGAGTATCTATGATTGCTGACAGGTTAGGTGCTAACCCAGTACCCATCCAACTACCTATTGGTTCTGAGGAGAATTTCAAAGGAATCATCGACCTCGTGACCATGACGGCTAGAATCTATACGGACGATTTAGGCACCGCCAGTGACGTTGCCGATATCCCCGGAGACTTAGTCGACAAAGCCAATGAATATCGTGAGAAACTTCTTGAAGCAGTTGCTGATACAGATGAAGAACTCATGATGAAATATCTCGAAGGTGAAGAACTGACCGAAGAAGAGATTCGTAATGGAATCCGTAAAGGAACAATTGGGCTGAAGTTTATCCCAGTGGTCTGCGGCTCTTCGTTCAAGAATAAAGGGGTGCAACCACTACTTGATGCGGTTGTAGAGTATATGCCAGCCCCAACTGATGTACCGAATATTAAAGGGGTGCATCCGGAGACCGGTGAAGCTGATGAGCGTCATTCCAGCGACACAGAACCGTTCTCTGCCTTGGCCTTTAAGATCATGGCTGACCCTTACGTGGGTAAATTGGCATTTTTCCGGGTATACTCGGGAGTCCTGAATTCGGGATCCTATGTTTATAACTCAACCAAAGGCAAACGGGAGAGAATCGGCCGTATCCTCCAAATGCATGCGAACCACCGGGAAGAAACTCCCGAAGTCTATGCAGGAGATATTGCAGCTGCAGTGGGCTTGAAAGACACCACCACAGGGGATACCCTCTGTGATGATAAAGCCCCTATTATTCTCGAATCCATGCAATTCCCTGATCCTGTTATCAACGTGGCCATTGAGCCCAAGACGAAAGCAGATCAGGAGAAGATGGGCACAGCTCTGGCACGTTTGGCTGAAGAGGATCCTACCTTTAAAATGCATACCGACCAAGACAGCGGACAAACCATCATCGAAGGAATGGGTGAGCTTCACCTGGAAATCATCGTTGACCGTTTGCAGCGTGAATTCAAAGTCGAGTGCAATGTTGGACGTCCTCAGGTTGCTTACAAAGAAACCATTCGCCGTGCTGTTAAAGCTGAAGGTAAGTTCGTTCGTCAATCCGGTGGACGTGGACAATACGGACACTGCTGGATTGAGATTGAGCCCCTGGAGCAAGGCAGTGGCTTTGAGTTCGTCAACAAAATTGTGGGTGGCGTGATTCCAAAGGAATACATTGCTCCCATCGGTCAAGGGATCGAAGAGGCACTGCAAAATGGTATCCAGGCAGGCTATCCTGTTATGGACATTCGGGCCACAGTCTATGACGGTTCCTACCATGATGTAGACTCCTCCGAAATGGCCTTTAAGATCGCCGGCTCCATGGCCTTCAAGGCCGGGGCAGCGAAAGCTGATCCTGCCATTATCGAGCCCATTATGAAGGTAGAGGTCACTGTGCCTGAAGAGTATATGGGTGAGGTTATTGGTGATATGAACTCC
This sequence comes from Desulfitobacterium dehalogenans ATCC 51507, assembly GCF_000243155.2. Classification (NCBI taxonomy): domain Bacteria; kingdom Bacillati; phylum Bacillota; class Clostridia; order Eubacteriales; family Desulfitobacteriaceae; genus Desulfitobacterium; species Desulfitobacterium dehalogenans. Next base: position 435,682 of record NC_018017.1, read on the forward strand.
CGTCGTGGACGGATTGAGGGAATGGAAGCCACAGGAACTGCCCAGGTGGTTCGTGGATTTGTCCCCCTTTCCGAGATGTTTGGCTACGCCACTGACCTTCGTTCCAAGACTCAAGGGCGTGGAACTTATGTCATGATGTTTGACCACTACGAGGAAGTGCCCAAGAATATCGCTGAAGGCATTGTTGCGAAACGTGCTGGAGCATAAATTGTTCGTGATGCGGGGTTCGAGAGCGGGATGTTTTCTCGAAGCAGGGCCTCGCCCCAAATAAAAGGAAACTTCTATTCCTACCTATTATTTAGAAGGAGTGAAAATTTAAAATGGCAAAACAAAAATTCGAACGTACTAAACCCCACGTTAACGTTGGAACCATCGGTCACGTTGACCATGGTAAAACCACCACAACCGCTGCTATCACCGCCGTTCTTTCCAAAGCAGGCGGTGCAGTAGCCCAAGCATTCGACCAAATCGACAAGGCTCCGGAAGAAAGAGAGCGTGGAATCACCATCTCCACTTCACACGTTGAGTATGAAACCGGCAATCGCCACTATGCTCACGTTGACTGCCCAGGCCACGCCGACTATGTTAAAAACATGATCACCGGTGCTGCCCAAATGGACGGTGCAATCCTCGTTGTATCCGCTGCTGACGGTCCTATGCCACAAACTCGTGAGCACATTCTGCTTGCTCGCCAAGTAGGTGTTCCTTACATCGTTGTATGGCTTAACAAAGCCGATATGGTGGATGATCCGGAGCTCATGGAACTGGTTGAAATGGAAGTTCGTGAACTTCTATCTGAATACGAGTTCCCCGGTGACGATATTCCCATCGTTCCCGGTTCTGGCCTGAAAGCTCTCCAATGCGGTTGCGGATCCCGTGATTGCGAATGGTGCGGCAAGATTTGGAACCTGATGGATGCTGTTGATGCATACGTTCCAACTCCAGAGCGCGCTACTGACAAGCCTTTCCTCATGCCTGTCGAGGACGTGTTCACCATTACCGGTCGTGGAACCGTTGCTACCGGTCGTGTAGAACGCGGTATTATTAAAGTCGGTGACGAAATTGAAATCGTTGGTTTGACTGAAGCTCCTCGTAAGTCTGTTGTTACCGGTGTTGAAATGTTCCGTAAACTTCTTGACCAAGCTCAAGCAGGGGACAACATCGGAGCTCTTCTCCGCGGTGTGGATCGTAAAGATATCGAACGCGGACAAGTTCTTGCCAAATCCGGTTCCATCAAGCCTCACACCAAATTCATCGGCGAAGTATTCGTACTGAGCAAGGAAGAAGGCGGACGTCATACCCCTTTCTTCAACAACTATCGTCCTCAATTCTACTTCCGTACAACCGACGTTACCGGTGTTGTAACCCTTCCTGAAGGAACTGAAATGGTTATGCCTGGGGACCGTGTTACCATCTCTTGCGAAATCATCGCTCCTATCGCTATGGAAGAAGGACTTCGTTTCGCTATTCGTGAAGGTGGCCGTACCGTTGGTGCCGGCGTAGTTGTCAGCATCATCGAATAATAGGCTTTAGTGTTACGCAGGTATGGAACTTAAGTCTAGTAAGTCTAGATTAGATCTTAAGTCTAAATGAGAAGGATGCCACAGTCCAACTGTGGCATCCTGACTCATGTCATAAAGGCAATCAGGTCTCAAGCATCGAGCTTCGGGCCTTGATCATTTGGTGCAGAAGGTTGCGATGAAAGTGACTCCGCTGTTCATCGGGGAATTTCTGGACCCAGTACATCCGTTAAACGGAACTATAGGAGGTTTTTTTAAAATGAGCAGTCAAAAAATTCGTATCCGCCTTAAAGCATTTGATCATAAAACATTGGATCAATCTGCAGAGAAGATTGTTGAAACGGCAAAGAGAACAGGTGCCCGTGTCAGTGGACCTATTCCTCTTCCCACTGAAAAAAGCATTTATACCATCCTTCGTTCTCCCCACGTTAACAAGGATTCTCGCGAGCAATTCGAGATGCGGACTCATAAACGCCTCATTGATATCCTGGAGCCAACCTCTAAAACAGTGGATGCTCTTATGCGTTTAGATCTCCCTGCTGGCGTTGATATCGAAATCAAACTCTAATTTTGGCAAGTCATAAAATCTGAGAATTAAACGCTGGTTCAAGTAGAATGTCTGGAAAGATTAAAGATTCAGACAGTCGAAAAAAACTAGCGTTCATTTAGAGTTTATGATATAATATTTTTGTTTGTGGCGCGAAACACCCGGCACTGTGGATTGGTGTTCAGGGTCAACTCGCTTCAAAAATATCAATTCAAATTTGGAACGCTCTCGTGCTCCGGCCATAGAGCCGGTGCACTTCAAAGTGTTCAGGAGGTGGCAATCGTGTCGAAAGGAATTTTGGGTAAAAAAATTGGTATGACCCAGGTTTTCACGGAAGAAGGACATCTTATTCCGGTGACTGTGGTCGAAGCAGGTCCTTGCTATGTCATCCAAAAGAAAACAAAAGCAACGGATGGTTACAACGCAATCCAAGTTGGCTATGGTGCTCTGAGGGAAAGACTGGCGAATAAGCCGCAAAAAGGACATGTTGCAAAAGCTTCTCTGAAGCCGATGCGCTATATTCGTGAGTTCCGCGTGGATGATGTGGATGCTTACGAAATCGGACAAGAAATCACTGCTGACTTGTTTGCTGCAGGAGATGCAGTAGATGTAGTCGGAATCTCCAAGGGTAAAGGCTTTGCAGGGATGATTAAACGCCATGGTGCCGGCCGCGGACCCATGAAGCATGGCTCCAAGTATCATCGCCGTACCGGTTCCCTCGGCGCGAAAGGCCCGGCTCGTGTATTTAAGGGCCGCAACCTGCCTGGGCGTATGGGTGGCGAACGGGTTACCGTTCAAAATCTAAAAGTCGTTCGGGTGGATGCGGATAAAAATATGATTCTCGTTAAAGGCGCTGTACCCGGCGCGAAAAAGTCATTGCTCATTCTGAAGCCTTCCGTTAAGGCGAAGTAACTTGTAAGAAAGGAGGAATAAGCAATGCCAAAGGTTCAAGTAGTTAATATGCAAGGTTCTTCTGTTGGAGAGCTTGAGCTGAATGAATATGTATTCGGTATCGAACCAAATATCCATGTCATGCATCAAGCGGTGGTAGGACAACTGGCCAGCCAAAGACGTGGTACTCACTCCACCTTACTCCGTGGAGAAGTTCGCGGAGGCGGCCGTAAACCCTGGCGTCAAAAAGGTACCGGCCGGGCTCGTGCAGGCAGCATTCGTTCCCCTCTATGGAGAGGCGGCGCTGTGCTTTTCGGACCCAAGCCCCGCAAGTACGGCTTTAGCCTACCTAAGAAAGTCCGCCGCTTGGCTTTGCGTTCAGCCCTTTCTTCCAAGGTAAACGAACAAAAGCTGATCGTATTGGAAGATTTGAGCTTGAACGAAGCAAAAACCCGGGAAATGGTTAAAGTTCTGCAAGCCCTTAATGTCAGCAAAAAAGCTTTAATCGTTACGGATGAATTTATTGAAACGATTGAGCGTTCTGCCCGCAATATTGTAGGAGTCAAAACCACTGCAGTAGAAGGCATGAATGTTTACGATCTTCTCAATTCCGATGTCATCGTCATGACGAAGGCAGCGGTAACGAAAACGGAGGAGGTGTTAGCGTAATGCGCGATGCTCGTGATGTACTCAAACGTCCAGTGATTTCCGAGAAGTCTGTTGGGCTTATTGAGGAAAACAAGTACTCCTTCTGGGTGGACACAGCTGCAAACAAGATTGAGATCAAGAATGCAGTGGAAAAGATGTTTAAAGTAAAAGTCGTTGATGTTCGTACGATCAACGTCAATGGTAAAAAGAAACGTGTCGGAAAACACGTAGGTAGAACAGCAGACCGTAAAAAGGCGATTGTTACGCTTAAAGCTGGAGATCGCATTGAAGGCTTTGCTGGCCTGTAAGCTTGATGCAAAGGAGGGAAACCCATGCCAGTAAAAGGATTTAAACCGTATTCTCCTGGTCGTCGTCAAATGACAGTGTCGACTTTTGAAGAAATTACGAAAACAACACCGGAGCGCTCTTTGCTCGCGCCGTTAACAAGTAAAGCCGGCCGCAACAACCAAGGTAAGATGACAGTACGTCACCAAGGCGGCGGACACAAACGGAAATATCGTTTGATTGACTTCAAACGCAATAAAGATAGTGTACCGGCGAAAGTCGCTGCTATCGAATATGACCCTAACCGTTCCTCTCATATTGCCCTGCTTCATTACTTGGATGGTCATAAAGCTTATATCCTGGCTCCTAACGGCCTGCAAGTAGGACAAATGGTCGTATCCGGACCGGATGCCGATATTAAAGTAGGGAATGCTCTTCCCATTAAAAACATTCCTGTGGGTACCCTGCTCCATAATATTGAAATGAAGCCTGGCAAAGGAGCTCAGCTGGTCCGTTCTGCGGGTGGCTCTGCTCAGCTCATGGCTAAAGAAGGAAAATATGCTACCTTGAGACTTCCTTCCGGTGAAATGCGCATGGTTCATATCGACTGCCGGGCAACTATCGGCCAGGTCGGAAATATTGAACATGAGAACATTAACATCGGTAAAGCTGGTCGTTCACGTTGGTTAGGAATCCGCCCCTCAGTTCGTGGTGCTGTTATGAACCCCAACGATCACCCACACGGCGGTGGTGAAGGCCGTAACCCAATCGGTCGGAACCCTGTTACACCTTGGGGTAAACCTGCTCTTGGAGCGAAAACCCGTAAGAAGAAGAATCCTTCTAATCGCTTCATTGTGAAACGACGTGGCAAGAAGTAATCGAAAGGAGGCCAATTAAATGAGTAGATCTCTGAAAAAAGGGCCTTATGTAGAAGGACGCTTGCTCGCACGTGTGGAAGGAATGAATGCCTCCAATGAGAAGCGTGTCCTGAAGACTTGGTCCAGAAGTTCAACAATATTCCCGCAAATGGTGGGACACACCATTGCGGTTCATGATGGACGGAAACACATTCCCATCTATATTACCGAAGATATGGTAGGACACAAACTCGGTGAGTTTGCTCCTACACGCACCTACAAAGGGCATGCTGGCAGTGAAAAGTCCAGCGGCCTGCGCTAAAAGGAGGAGTCAACGAAATGCAACAAGCCAAAGCGATTGCAAGATATGTGCGGATCTCTCCTCGTAAGGTGCGCCAAGTCGTCAATCTCATTCGCGGCAAGAATGTCAGCGACGCTCTCGCGATTCTTCAATTCACCCCAAAGGGTGCTACAGAGCCGGTAACTAAAGTTCTGAAGTCCGCAGTAGCCAATGCGGAGCACAATTATGAAATGGATACCGACGCTCTGATTGTTAAAGAAATTTACGTGGATGAAGGACCGACTTTGAAGCGCATTAAACCTCGAGCTATGGGACGAGCGGATCAAATCCGGAAACGGACCAGTCACATTACCGTGGTTGTCGGCGAAAAGAAGGAGGGTTAAAACGTGGGTCAAAAAGTAAATCCTAAAGGCCTCCGGGTCGGAATTATCCGGGACTGGGAAGGCCGTTGGTTTGCAGATAAAAACTACTTGGAACTCCTTCATGAGGATTTGAAGGTTCGCAAATTTGTGAAGAGCAAATTGCAACAAGCAGGTGTTCCTAAAGTTGAGATTGAACGGGCAGCGAACCGGGTTAAGGTTTCGATTCATGCGGCTAAGCCGGGAATCGTCATCGGCCGCGGCGGTGCTGAAGTAGAAAATCTCCGCAAGCAATTAGAAGCCATGACAGGCAAACAAGTAGCTGTCAATATCGTGGAAGTTAAAAAGCCTGAGCTTGATGCACAACTGGTTGCTGAGAGTGTTGCTCAACAATTAGAAAAACGTGTATCCTTCCGCCGGGCAATGAAACAAACCGTACAACGCACTATGCGTCAAGGCGGTCAGGGAATTAAGATTTCCTGCAGCGGCCGTTTAGGCGGTGCGGAAATCGCGCGGACCGAGTGGTACAGTGAAGGGAAAGTTCCCCTCCATACCCTTCGTGCCGACATTGATTATGGATTTGCTGAAGCAAATACCACCTATGGAAAGATTGGCGTAAAAGTCTGGATATATAAAGGAGAGGTTCTTCCCGCCAAGAAGGTCGCTCAGGTGGAAGGAGGAAAATAAATGCTAGTCCCAACCAGAGTAAAGCACCGGAAACAACATCGTGGCCGGATGCATGGAAAAGCAACTCGCGGTAATGTCATTACCTTCGGCGAGTATGGATTAGTGGCTATGGAGCCAGCATGGATTACCAATCGCCAGATTGAAGCTGCCCGTATTGCAATGACTCGTTATATCAAACGGGGCGGTAAAGTTTGGATTAAGATTTTCCCGGATAAGCCGATTACGGCGAAACCGGCTGAGACTCGTATGGGTAGTGGTAAAGGTTCCCCGGAGTATTGGGTAGCCGTTGTAAAACCCGGTCGTGTTATGTTTGAATTGGCTGGAGTGCCTGAAGAAATCGCTCGTGAAGCGCTTCGCCTTGCCATGCATAAGCTCCCGATTAAGTGCAAGATTGCGCGTCGCGAGGAATTAGAAGGAGGTGACGCAAATGAAAACTAAGAATTTCCGTGATATGACCGATGAGGAGCTCCTTAAGGAGATTGATGGATACAAAACGGAACTGTTCAATTTGCGTTTCCAACTAGCTACCGGACAACTGGACAATCCTGCCAGAATCCGGGAAGTTAGGAAAGGGATTGCCCGTGGCAAGACCATTCTCCGTGAGCGCGAACTAAAAATTAACCGTGCTTAAGGTTGGAAAGGAGACTTTTTAACATGGAAAGAACCCAACGCAAAGTTAGAATGGGCAAAGTCGTAAGCGATAAGATGGATAAAACGGTCGTCGTTGCCGTTGAGATGAAAGTCCGCCATCCGCTTTACCATAGAACGATCACCCAAACCAAGAAATTCAAGGCTCATGATGAAAACAACGAAGCCAAGACCGGCGATACCGTTGTCATCATGGAGACTCGCCCCCTTAGCAAGGATAAGCGCTGGCGTGTGATTGAGATCACAGATAGAGCCGTTGTTCTCTAAGAACTGAACTTTTAATTCGGAAGGAGGGTCAACAGATGATCCAAGTTCAAACTCGCCTCAGAGTCGGAGACAATTCTGGAGCTAAAGAACTGATGTGCATCAAGGTGCTCGGTGGTTCGATGCGCCGATATGCATCCATTGGAGACATAATCGTCGCTTCTGTTAAAGAAGCAACACCAGGCGGCGTTGTTAAAAAGGGAGATGTCGTCAAAGCGGTTGTTGTTCGCACGAAGAAAGAAATCAAACGCAAAGACGGCACCTATATCCGCTTCAGTGAAAATGCTGCCGTAGTTATTAAAGATGATAAGAGCCCGCGGGGAACTCGTATTTTCGGACCCGTTGCCCGGGAATTGCGTGATAAGGATTTCATGAAAATCATTTCTCTCGCACCGGAAGTAATCTAAGGCCCCATACCAGTGGAGGTGAATGAAGTGGCTGCTGTAAAGCAAAAGATACACGTCAAAAAAGGCGATATGGTTATGGTCATTACAGGAAAAGATGCCGGCAAGAAAGGCAAAGTCCTGGAAGTGTTCCCGAAAAAGGGTCGTGTGGTTATTGAGAAAGTCAATATCGTAAAACGCCACACCAAACCTACTCAAAGCATGCCCCAAGGTGGGATCTTTGAGAAAGAAGCACCCATCGCTAGCTCAAATGTCATGCTGTATTGCACCGAGTGTAATAATGTGACTCGGGTCAGCGTGAAGGAAACTGAGGCTGGAAAAGTCCGTGTTTGCAAAAAATGCGGTGTGAACCTGCCCGACAAAAAATAATCGAGAAGGGAGGGACCTTAGTTGGCTCGTCTAAAAGATAAGTTCAGCAATGAAATAGCTCCTGCATTACAGCAGAAGTTCAACTATAAAAATGTGATGCAAATTCCTAAGCTCGAAAAAGTGGTTATTAATGTGGGCGTTGGGGAAGCCATCCAAAACTCAAAAGCTATCGACGCTGCCGTCGGCGATCTGATGAAAATCACCGGACAAAAACCCGTCGTAACCCGGGCGAAAAAGTCCATCGCAGCTTTCAAACTCCGTACGGGAATGCCCATCGGAACGAAAGTGACTTTACGGGGCGACCGTATGTATGAGTTTGTTGATCGTTTAATGAACGTAGCATTACCTCGTGTTCGTGACTTCCACGGTGTATCCGATAAGGCATTTGACGGACGTGGTAACTATACGCTCGGTATTAAAGAGCAACTCATCTTCCCGGAAATCGAATACGATAAGATCGATAAGGTCCGTGGTATGGATATTATTTTCGTTACAACGGCGAAAACCGATGAGGAAGCTCGTGAATTACTCGGAATGCTGGGAATGCCGTTCCGCAAGTAGAAAAAGGAGGGTCCTAGAGCGTGGCTAAAAAGTCTATGATCGTGCGCAATGCACGTCAACCGAAATATGCAGTTCGTCACCATAACCGTTGCAAACTCTGTGGCCGTCCCCATGCGTATATCCGCAAGTTCGGAATATGCAGGATTTGCTTCAGGGAGTTAGCTTATAAAGGCGAACTTCCTGGCGTGAAGAAGGCCAGTTGGTAAGAGGCGTAAGGAAGGGGGAAGACTCAAGTGGCAATGTCAGATCCAATTGCAGATTTCTTGACCCGCATTCGTAATGCAGGCATGGTTTATCATGATAAAGTTGAAGTACCTGCTTCCAATGTCAAGAAAGCGATTGCTGAAATCCTTAAAGAAGAGGGTTTCATCAAAGATGTTGAATATATTTCCGATAACAAACAAGGAGTCATCCGTTGTTATCTGAAATACGGCCCAAATCGTGAGCGTGTCATTACCGGACTGAAGCGTATCAGCCGTCCCGGACTGCGCGTCTATGCGAAAAAAGATGAAGTACCGAAGGTTCTCGGTGGCCTGGGCGTGGCGATTATCTCCACATCCAAAGGCGTTATGACCGACAAGCGGGCTCGTCAAGAAGGCCTTGGCGGAGAAGTGCTCTGCTACATTTGGTAATCACACACTACGGAGGTGCAGAGAATGTCCAGAATTGGCAAGCGGCCCATTAGTATTCCTAGTGGCGTCGACGTCAACATAGAGGGCAATGTTGTCACCGTTAAAGGACCTAAAGGAACTTTAACGAAAGAAATGCATTCACTCATCAACATTGCCTTGGAAGAACAACAAATCGTCGTGACTCGTCCCGACGATCAGCCTCTCAGCCGCTCCTTGCATGGCTTAACCCGTACACTTGTCGCCAACATGGTTGAAGGTGTTACGAAAGGTTTCAGCAAGAGTCTGGATATGGTAGGGGTAGGATACCGTGCTGCGAAGCAAGGGAACAAACTCGTTCTATCGGTGGGTAAATCCCATCCCGTGGAATTGATTCCTTTCGAGGGAATCGAAGTGGAAGTCCCTGCCCAAAACAAAATCATTGTTAAAGGCATGGACAAGGAACTGGTCGGTGATTTTGCCGCCGAGATCCGTAAGGAACGTCCACCTGAGCCTTACAAAGGCAAAGGGATTAAGTATGAGAACGAAGTCGTCCGTCGTAAAGCCGGTAAGACCGGTGCCAAAAAAGGCGGTAAGAAGTAAGACGTAAGGCAAGGGCAAAAACTCTTGCACAAATGAAAGGAGTGAGTTTCCTTTGATCACGCAAATTGACCGCAAAGCAATTCGCCTGAAGAAGCATAAGCGAGTCCGGAAGAGCGTTTTCGGCACAACAGAACGTCCCCGTTTGGCTGTATTCCGGAGTCTCAATCATATTTACGCCCAAGTGATTAACGATGATCTTGGCGTAACTTTAGCAGCAGCTTCATCCTTGGACTCCGAGTTCAAAGCTTCCGAGCTTGCTGGAGGTAATGTTGAAGGAGCACAAAAAGTCGGCGAACTGATTGCAAAACGTGCACTGGAAAAGGGAGTTTCCAAAGTGGTTTTCGACCGTGGCGGAAACATTTACCACGGACGGATCGCGGCTGTTGCAGAAGCAGCTCGTGAAGCCGGTCTAGAGTTCTAAGACACGGTAAAGGAGGGAAAATCATTGGCGAAAATCGATGCGAGTAAGTTAGAGTTGACTGAAAAAGTCGTTCATATTGCCCGCGTGGCAAAAGTTGTCAAAGGGGGACGCCGTTTCAGCTTCAGCGCCCTGGTCGTCGTCGGAGACGGCCACGGTAATGTAGGAGCTGGACTTGGTAAAGCCGGAGAGGTACCTGAAGCAATTCGCAAAGGCATTGAAGATGCTAAAAAGAATATGGTATCAGTACCCTTGATCGGCACTACCATTCCCCATGCTATCTTAGGAAACTACGGAGCAGGATCCGTTCTGCTTAAGCCTGCAACAAAAGGTACCGGAGTTATCGCCGGCGGAGCAGTCCGTGCCGTTCTTGAAGCTGCCGGTGTATCCGATATTCTCACCAAATCCCTGGGATCTGCAAATCCTCACAACATGGTGAACGCTACGATGGCTGCCTTAAAATCTCTGAAGCGGGCGGAAGACGTTGCTAAACTCCGCGGTAAAACCGTAGAAGAAATTCTGGGTTAGGAGGGTTGGCAGTGAAAATTAAAGTAACACTCGTAAAAAGCCCGATCGGGTATTCAGAAAACCAACGCAAGGTCCTCAAGTCTCTTGGCTTAGGAAAGATGGGTTCTAGTGTAGTTCATGACGATACCCCCAATATCCAAGGGATGATCCGCAAATGCGCACACTTGGTTGCGGTGGAAAACGTCGCAGAATAAAAGGAGGTGTTGACGAGCATGAAATTGCATGAACTTAAGCCTGCACAAGGTTCAACGAAAGCTCCTAAGCGTTTAGGCCGTGGAATTGGCTCCGGAACCGGTAAAACTGCCGGTAAAGGTCATAAGGGCCAAAAAGCCCGTGCCGGCGGCGGAGTACGTCCCGGTTTCGAGGGTGGCCAACAGCCTCTTTACCGCCGGATCCCCAAACGTGGCTTTACCAACATCTTCAAGAAAGAATATGTTGTGTTGAATGTCCGTGATTTGGAAGAACGCTTTGAAAATGGTGCGGTTGTCAGTTATGAGAGCCTCTTTGAAGTAGGACTCATCAAAACTGTTAAAGATGGCGTAAAGATATTGGGAACAGGAGAACTGAGCAAAGCCTTGACTGTCCAAGTGGACAAAGTCAGCAAAACCGCAGCAGATAAGATTGTTGCTGCTGGTGGAAAAGTCGAGGTGGAATAAGATGATTGTCGATTCCCTGAGAAATGCCTGGAAGCTGCCAGAAATCAGGACAAAAATCGGATTCACCTTACTCATGTTTCTTGTTTTCCGTATTGGTGCTCACATTCCGATCCCCTTCATCAATCATGACGTTCTGTCAAACATGTTGGGGTCGGGGACTTTATATGATTTCTTGGATACCTTTTCCGGTGGATCCTTTAGGAGGTTCTCAGTCTTTGCACTGAGTATTACTCCCTATATTACAGCTTCGATTATTCTTCAGCTTTTGACGATCGTCATCCCCTCTCTTGAACGCTTAGCTAAAGAAGGGGAATTCGGAAGAAAGAAGATCACCCAGTATACCCGTTATGGAACCGTCATCCTTGGCTTCATCCAAGGTTTCGGTATGACCTTTGGATTGCGGGGAGCCCTCATCATTCCCAAAGCGGGAATGGAATGGCTCATTTACCTCTTAGTGGCCTTGATCCTCACCGCAGGAACAGCTTTCCTGATGTGGTTGGGAGAACGGATCACTGAGAATGGGATCGGTAACGGAATCTCCTTGATCATCTTCGCCGGGATCGTAGCCGGAGTGCCGGATGCGATTAAACGTATCGCCGGACTCCTCAATGTTGGAGAGATTACACTTTTCTCCGTACTTGGACTTATCGTGATTGGTCTGGGGATCATCGCCGGAGTAGTCTTTATCCAAGAAGGTCAGCGGAGAATCCAGGTTCAATACGCCAAGCGTGTGGTTGGACGCCGTGTTTACGGAGGCCAATCCTCACATATTCCCATGAAGGTCAACCAAGCCGGGGTTATTCCCATCATCTTTGCGATTAGCTTGCTCGCTTTCCCGAGCACCATCGCAACCTGGATGCCATCAACCTCTGGTTATGTACAATTCGTCAATAAGTGGCTGGTCATGAACGGCTCGCTGACCTCGATTCCTTATCTGATCGTGTATGCGATGCTGATCATCTTCTTCACCTACTTCTACACAGCCGTCAGCTTTAATCCGGTGGATGTGGCAGATAACCTGAAGAAGTATGGCGGGTTCATTCCTGGACTTCGCCCTGGCCGTGCTACCTCAGATTATCTTTCTAAGATTTTAAGCCGGCTTACTTTAGCCGGGGGAACCTTCCTCGCCTTGATTGCGGTTCTTCCGAGTTTAGTCATCGGGCTGACTGGAATTCCCAACATCACTCTGGGCGGAACCTCATTGCTGATCGTCGTGAGCGTTGCGCTGGAAACCATGAAACAGCTGGAGTCCATGCTTATGCAGCGGCACTACCAAGGGTTCATGAAGTAAGGAGGACTACCTGATGAGAGCAATCCTCATGGGGCCCCCTGGGGCAGGTAAAGGAACACAAGCTGCCGATTTAATGTCGAGATATCAGATTCCTCATATTTCTACCGGGGATATGTTCCGGGCTGCTATTAAAGCAGGAACTGCCCTGGGGATGAAAGCTAAGGAATATATGGATGCCGGTTCTCTCGTCCCTGACGAGGTAACCATCGGGATCGTCGCCGAGCGATTGGCGGAACCCGATTGCAGTAAAGGATTCTTATTGGATGGTTTTCCACGGACAGTCGCTCAGGCGGATGCCTTAGATAAGATTCTCGCCAAGCTCAAGATGAACCTTGATGGCGTGATCAATATCGAAGTTCCTGAAGCAAAACTCCTTGAGCGCCTGACAGGCCGCCGGATTTGCCGGCAGTGTGGAGCAACCTACCATATGGTTTTCAATCCACCCGCTTCAGAAGCAGTTTGCGATAAGTGCGGTGGAGAGCTTTACCAACGCAGCGATGACACTTTGGAAACCGCCAAGAACCGGTTGCAGGTCTATAATGATCAAACTCAGCCCCTGATCGATTATTATCGGGAAAAGGGACTTCTGAGGGAGATTAACGGGGATCAGGATATTGCACAAGTATTGCAAGATATTGTGGACGCTATGGAGCATGGGCATGATTGAGTTGAAGAACCCTTCTCAAATTGCCGTGATGCGTAAGGCAGGGAAGATCGTGGCGGATACCTTGGAGCTGATGCGTGAAAACGTACGGCCCGGAATCACCACGGGGGAGTTGGATCGAATCGCAGAGGAGTATATCCGCAAATGCGGTGCCGTTCCTGCCTTCAAAGGGTATAACGGATTTCCCTCCTCTCTCTGTACTTCCGTCAATGAACAAGTGGTTCATGGCTTTCCCGGTTTAAGGACTCTGCAATCTGGAGATATTATCAGTATTGACTGTGGTGCGGTTTTTGATGGATATGTGGGAGACGCAGCGATTACCTTACCCGTAGGCGACATTTCCGAAGAACTGCAGCTGCTGCTGCGGGTTACGGAAGAATCCTTAATGCTGGGTATACCCAAAGCCATTAAGGGCAATCGCCTCCAGGATATATCGCACGCCATACAAACCCATGTAGAGGCCCACGGTCTATCCGTTGTACGAGACTATGTCGGCCATGGAATCGGTCGGGCGATGCATGAGGATCCGCAGATTCCCAACTACGGTAAGCCAGGCCGAGGGCCACGACTCGAAATCGGGATGGTTTTGGCTATCGAACCCATGGTTAACTTGGGAACTTATGAAGTAAAAGTTTTGAGTGACCACTGGACTGTCGTGACGAAGGATGGTAAAGCATCTGCCCATTTCGAACACACAGTAGCCATTACTGAAAATGGCCCTGAGATATTAACTCGGAGTTAAGTACACCCGATAGAGTGCCGGAGGAGGGCTGAACATGTCAAAAGAAGATATTATTGAAGTTGAAGGAAAGGTCCTGGAACCATTGCCCAATGCCATGTTTTTAGTGGAATTATCCAATGGACATAAGGTATTGGCTCATGTGTCCGGGAAGATTCGCATGAATTTTATACGTATTCTGCCGGGGGACCGGGTCACTGTGGAGCTTTCTCCCTATGACTTATCTCGCGGACGGATCGTGTATCGGTTTAAGTAAAGGACCAAAGGGAGGGGATTACAGTGAAAGTAAGGCCTTCTGTGAAAAAAATCTGTGAAAAATGCAAGGTCATCAAGCGCCATGGCAAAGTCATGGTGATATGTGAAAACCCGAAACACAAACAAAGGCAAGGGTAAGACAAAATGACTCACCGTTGCGCGGCTGATTGGACCTAGAGTTAGATCCAATGTAGCGGGAGCTGTCTACTTGCTTAACTAGAGTTTGTTGCGGATGGTTTGTTTATTTGAATGAATTTAACAGCCATGGGATGTCTGTCCCAATGGTGTAACAGCTTATGGGGGTGTAAAGTTTAGATGGCACGTATCGCTGGAGTAGATTTACCGCGGGAAAAACGTGTTGAAGTGGGACTGACCTATATCTATGGAATTGGGATTCCCACCGCACAAAAAATCCTCGCCAGAACCGGCGTCAACCCGGACACTCGTATTCGTGACTTATCCGAAGAGGAAGTGAACCGCCTCCGGGAAGTTATCGATAAAGAAATTAAAGTTGAAGGTGACTTGCGTCGGGAAGTATCCCTTAATATTAAGCGTCTGATGGAAATCGGCTGCTATCGTGGATTACGTCATCGTCGTGGACTTCCTGTACGGGGTCAACGTACTAAGACGAATGCTCGTACCCGTAAAGGTCCGATCAAGACTGTTGGCGCAAAACGTAAAAAGTAATAAGGGGGGATTACCGAGATGGCGCGTAAAGTTGTACGCACAAAACGCCGTGAGCGTAAAAATATCGCTACTGGCGTTGCCCATATTAAGTCAACATTTAACAATAGTATGGTCACCATTACCGATCCAAAAGGTAATGTGATCTCTTGGTCCAGTGCGGGAGCACTTGGCTTCAAAGGATCTCGTAAGAGCACTCCTTATGCTGCTCAAATGGCTGCCGAAACTGCTGCCAAAGCGGCAATGGAACATGGCATGAAAGAAGTTGAATGCTTTGTTAAGGGACCGGGTGCCGGCCGTGAGGCTGCTATCCGTGCTCTCCAAGCTGCCGGTTTGGAAGTTAATATGATTAAAGACGTGACGCCGATTCCGCATAACGGTTGTCGGCCTCCGAAACGTAGAAGGGTATAAGGAGGTGTCATCATGGCAAGATATACAGGACCTGTTTGTCGTTTATGTCGCCGGGAAGGTATGAAGCTCTTCCTTAAGGGAGATCGTTGCTATACAGGCAAGTGCGCGATTGATCGTCGTGCCTATGCCCCTGGTCAACACGGCCAAAGCCGTGGCAAGAAGCCAACTGAATATGGTATTCAGTTGCGTGAAAAACAAAAAGTTCGCCGGATCTATGGCGTTCAGGAAAAACAATTCCGCAGCTACTACGATAAGGCCAACCGTCAAAAAGGGATCGTGGGTGAAAATCTCCTTCGTCTCTTAGAGCGCCGCCTTGACAATGTTGTATTCCAACTGGGATTCGCTACATCCCGTCCGGAAGCTCGTCAACTGGTGCGTCATGGTCACTTTACCGTCAATGGCCGCCGTGTTGATATTCCTTCCTTCCTCGTTCGTGTTGGGGACATCGTTGGTGTCAAAGAAGGCAGCAAGTCTTCACCACGCATGAAGGAAATCCTATCCTCTTTGGATCGGACTCCACCGAAATGGATGAGCTTGGATGCTAATGCTGCAACCGGAACAATCATCGCACTACCTGATCGAGAAGATATTCAACTGCCCATCCAAGAACATCTTATTGTTGAAAAATACTCCCGTTAATAATCATGAGCTTAGGATGGCTTGTTGATATCAAGTTCCCGAGAAAGAAGGTGCATTCCGATGTTAGAAATCGAGAAGCCCAAGATTGAATGTGTCGAACGTACAGACGATAATTCTTATGCTAAATTTGTCGTTGAGCCTCTCGAAAGGGGATATGGAATTACCCTGGGTAACTCCTTGAGAAGAATTCTTCTCTCCTCTCTTCCAGGGACGGCAGTCACATCAGTAAAAATCGAAGGGGTACTCCACGAGTTTTCTACTGTACCAGGGGTTTTGGAAGATGTTACAGACATCATTCTCAACCTCAAGAGCCTTGCTATAAAAGGACATACGGATGAACCCAAAGTTCTCCGTCTGGAAGCCGAAGGGGAAGGAGTCATCAAGGCCGGCGACATCATTACTGATGCAGATATTGAAATTCTCAATCCGGACTTGAAGATTGCAACTTTGGATAAGGATGGTCGTCTCTTCATGGAGATGACTGCCGAAAGAGGACGGGGCTATGTTTCGGCTGATAAGAACAAAAAGCCAGACCAAGCCATCGGAATCATTCCCATCGACTCCATCTTCGCACCCATCTATAAGGTCAATTATACCGTTGAGGACACTCGTGTCGGAATGGTCACAGACTATGACAGGCTTACCCTGGAAGTCTGGTCCAACGGCAGTATCACACCGGAAGAAGCGACCAGCCTGGCTGCGAAAATTCTTAGTGAGCATTTGCGTCTCTTCATCGGCCTCACCGACAAGCTCAATAATGTTGAGATCATGGTAGAGAAAGAAGAAGAAGCGAAAGACAAAATCCTGGAGATGACGATTGAAGATCTTGACCTCTCAGTCCGCTCTTACAATTGTCTGAAACGGGCCGGCATTAACTCAGTAGAAGAACTGACCCAGAAGACGGAAGAGGATATGATCAAGGTGCGTAATCTCGGTCGTAAATCCTTGGAAGAAGTGGAGTCTAAGTTAAGAGAGCTCGGCTTGGGGTTCCGCAAAGCCGATGACTAATTCGGTGCAAAAGGAGGGGAACAACATTGGCTTACCGTAAATTGGGAAGAAACATGGGTCACAGAGGCGCAATGCTTCGCAACCTAGCGACCTCCCTTTTAAAACACGAGCGCATCCAAACCACAGAAGCCCGTGCCAAAGAGGTAAACGCGATTGCTGAGAAGATGATCACTCTCGGCAAACAAGGGGATCTCGCAGCACGCAGACATGCTCTGTCTTACCTGTTGGAAGAAGATGTCGTTACCAAACTGTTTACAGAAATTGCTCCAAAGTATGCTGAGCGCCAAGGTGGATATACCCGGATCGTTAAAGTCGGGCCTCGCCGCGGAGACGCTGCAGAAATGGTTCTTATTGAACTCGTCTAGTGATAGATTAACATGATTCTTGGTCTCTATGAAAAAAGCCAGGCTATATTAAGCCTGGCTTTTTGCGTTCTCGTTCGATTATGCTGCTCTGAAAAAGGCCCGAAAAGCTGATTCTCCAGGATTTTGCTTTACACCGTTTGCTCCATAAGCTGCGCGGACAAAACTAACGCTCAAGCTCTCCGCTCCGAAAGGACCTACGCCGCTAAGTCCTTCTCTGTGGCGTGGCGGCTTGGGCGAAACCCTCATCCGGGTTTCGTCCGGCCAAATCGCTCCTCGAAAGCACTGCTTTCGCACTTGTGCTCAATGGCCGGTTGGAAACGTCCTGTTTCCAACCTTTCTCCGCTGCGTGCTTTTCGCGAAGTTTTGTTTCCGCTCGCTTAAATTCGCTCACTTTTAGAGTACGTGAGTCTCCGATCAAGAAACCTTCCAGTGGAAGGTTTCAGGAGATCACGCCCGAAGGTGCGTTGTGCGTAAAGCTACACGACCCGAGACGTTTTCCATCCTCAGCAGAAACGCTATTAAGTGATTGTAATCACACTTTGGTATGGAATTTTTAAGTAAAATGAGATGTGTGAAAAAACTTGAGTAAAGATTGTGAAGAAGGATGGACAGTATGAATATTAAAAAGAGAAAAATAACCGGATTGAACCTGCTCAATCAAGACCGGGCACCCCTGGAGCGGAGGGCGGTGCAGTTTTTATTTGTGTTGGTTATTTTGTTTATCGGCATTCAATTCATTCGATTTGTCAACTCTTATGCCGATCCTAGCGCCACCGTGCTGGTCCACCGGCCGGCCGGAGTGGAGGCTTTTCTGCCCATTAGTGCCTTGGTAGCTCTGAAATCCTGGCTGTATACAGGGATATTTGATAGTATTCATCCTGCGGGACTTGTCATCTTATTATTGGCTATGGCCCTTTCTCTTGTATTCAAACGGAGCTTCTGCTCTTGGATCTGTCCCATTGGCACCTTATCCGAGGGATTGGCTATCATCGGGAGGAAGCTTTTGGGCAGGAATTTTGTTCTTCCTCGTTGGCTGGATTATCCTTTGCGTTCTCTGAAATATATTCTTCTCAGCTTTTTCATGGCCTTTATCCTGATCTTCATGGATGGCCCCAGTGCCTATGGTTTTCTGCAGACTCCTTATAATATGATCGCTGATGTTAAAATGCTGGATTTTTTTAAAAACCTTACCGTGACGGGCATGACCGTTATTACAGTTCTTGCTTTGCTTTCGGCAGTTATCCAGAACTTCTGGTGCAGATATCTTTGTCCCTATGGTGCGCTGATGAGCCTGCTCAGTATTTTCAGCCCTTGGAAGATCCGTAGAAATGGGGATACATGCATCTCATGCCAAAAATGTACGGCAGTCTGTCCTAATCAACTCAAAGTAGCTAAAGCAAAAGATATTTTGTCACCGGAGTGCTCAGGGTGTCTGAACTGTGTTAAGAGTTGTCCGGTAAAAGGGACCTTGGAATTCAGCTCCCCTCCATTCAGCAGTAAGAGACTGGCCTTCGACCCCAAAAGGGCGGCTATCATTCTTGTCGTGACCTGGTTTATGGTAGTTGGGGTTGCAAAGTTCACGGGACATTGGGAAAGCAGTATCCCTCCGGAAATGTATAGGATCCTGATTCCTCAAGCGGAGCAATTTAATCATTAGGAGAAGCAGGAAGGCTTTTAGGCCTTCCTTTTTATTCTCTTCATCATTTCGAGCAGCAGGACTTGCCTGACCTTCAAAGAATAAATCGTTTTTCCAAATACTTAAGAAATAATATAGCATAGCTGAATTTTCCTTAGATCAGTCTAAAGTTTTATAATGTAGAAAAAATTTAGATTATTGACAGAATTCTATTGAGTGATAGAATAAAATAAGGTCAACTAATATATAACAAGAAGGGGAGAAAGAAGTTGAAAAAAGGAAAACGGTTTATCGCCCTTGCCCTCACGGCGCTTCTAGTCAGCGTTTCCATTGCTGGCTGCGGCGGAAGCAGTGCAAGTACCGGCGGCTCTGGTTCAGGAGAAAAAGTGGACAAAGCAAAGGAAACCCTAATCTATGCTCAGGGTGCTGAGCCAAGAGGACTCGACCCAGCCCTTGTCGATGATGGTGAATCGGCGAAGGTCATGATCAATATTTATGAGGGCCTCTTGCAGTACAACAAGGATTCAACAAAAGTTGAGCCTTCTTTGGCGAAAAGCTGGGATGTAAGTCCCGATGGTCTTGCTTACACTTTCTATCTTCAAGAGGGGGTCAAGTTCCATGACGGTACAGACTTCAATGCTGAAGCTGTAAAATTCAATATCGACCGTCAAATCCCACCCCAAGCCACTCCAGACATGGCTTATGGTTCTTTTGTTTATGGATCGGTTAAGAATGTAGAAGTTGTAGATACCTACACCGTTAAAATCAATTTGACTGATCCCAGCACTCCTTTCCTCAATAACCTGGCAATGGTTATGAGTGCTCCCATGGTTAGCCCCAAGGCCCTACAGGATAATAACAACAATGTGAACCAAGCCCCTGTAGGAACCGGTCCATACAAATTTGTGAGCTGGGCAAAAGATGAAAACATCGTTTTAGTTCGCAGTGATGAATATTGGGGCGATAAGGCATTGACCAAGAATGTCATTTTCAAATTCATTAAAGACAATTCTGCACGTGTGATTGCCTTAAATAACGGTGAAGCAGATATGATCGATGGAATTGATGCCACCGTCGTTGATCAGATCACCGGCGCAGGAAATAAGGTCTTCCAAGCTCCCGGGATGAATACCAATTACATGGCTTATAACACTTCAAGAGCACCTTTTAATGATGCTAAGGTCCGCAAGGCTATTTCTCAAGCCATTAATGTCCCGGAATTGGTCACTAGTCTCTATCAAGGCTATTCCGAGACCGCAACCTCCATTCTTCCTACCTTTATGGAAGGGTATGACCCAAGCATCGCTCAAGTTTCCTACGATCCTACGGCATCTGCAGAAGCTCTCAAGGCTGCCGGAGTAACAAAGGTTCATATCATCACCTATACCAATCCCAGACCTTATAATGCGGCTACCGGTCAGGCACTGGCTGAAGCAATTCAAGGTTATCTCTCCAAAGTCAATGTAACCGTTACCATCGATTCCTTTGACTGGACTACTTATAAAGAGAAAGTTAAAGCGGGAGATTATGATATTTGCTTCTATGGTTGGATCGGGGATAACGGGGACCCTGACAACTTTATGTATCTGTTGGCTCATGAAGACCCGACTATGAACGTAGCCCGTTACAATAATCCTGAATTTAACAACCTGATTAAAGAAGGAATTAAAGCTCCTGCAGGTGAAGGGCGCAATAAGATTTACACCGAGCTGGAGAAGATTGCGGCTGAAGACGCAGCATGGCTCCCCATTTCCCATGCTCAGACCCTTGCAGCGTACAGACCAAATGTCCAAAACTTCTTATATCACGTAACTGGTGTTACCCCGTTTGCCGGAGTATCCAAGCAATAAAAAGAGTAGGCTGCCGAGAACCGGTATCTTTACCGGTTCCCGGTTTTGCTTTTTCATAATAAGCAAAACCGGATTTTCTCTATCTTTAGAGCCGAAGGGTGTTGGAGATGCTAAAATATATCATTAAACGAATCTTAATGTTAATTCCAGTATTATTAGGGGTATCCATCATTGTATTCCTGATTATGCGTGTTTTCTCACCTGATCCTGCTCCCATTGTCTTAGGGCAGCATGCGACTCAGGAGACAGTGGATGTTTGGAGGCAGGCCAACGGTTTGAACGACCCCATTCCCCTTCAATATCTGAATTTTGTTGCAGGTGCCCTGCAAGGTAATTTAGGGACATCCTACTATACCAAGGCACCGGTCATTGAAGAAATTATGTCCCGTTTTCCGGCCACTATTGAATTGGCCTTATTTGCTATTATCATCGCCTCTGTGTTCGGAATTATTATTGGTATTATCTCCGCGGTGAAAAAGAATTCCTTGTTTGATAACGCGGGTATGTTCTTAGCCCTGGTGGGGGTATCCATGCCTATCTTTTGGCTGGGAATTTTGCTGATTATTCTTTTCTCCGGGACTCTCCATTGGCTTCCTTCCAGTGGAAGGATCGATCCTTTGCTGAGGCCTATGGATGTTACAGGGTTTTATCTTATCGACAGCCTGATTGCCGGAGATATGGAGGCCTTTATGGATGCCTTCCAGCATCTGATCTTGCCGGGTGTAGCTCTTGCCATGTATTCCATGGCTATCATTACCCGTATGACTCGTTCCAGCATGTTGGAGACCCTGCAGCAGGATTATATTCGCACAGCAAGAGCTAAAGGGGTGTCCGAAGGGAAGGTCATACGCAAGCATGCTTTCCGCAATGGCCTGATACCGATCGTCACGGTTATCGGTCTCCAATTGGGGAGTCTGCTCGGGGGAGCCGTGCTGACAGAAACCGTCTTCTCCTGGCCGGGTATCGGTTCCTATACCGTAGCCTGCATCCTTAAGTCCGATTTTCCGGTGGTGCAGGGAGTTGTACTGCTCATTGCCACGGTTTTTGTACTGATGAATTTGCTGGTCGACGTGATCTATGCCTTTTTAGATCCACGTATTAAATATTCCAGGTAGGAGGTAGCTTGTATGAAGAACACTAATGTTTCAAGCTCAGATATCAATCTGCAGGCTGCTGAATACGTGGAAAAACCAGAATCGCAGCTGAAGGAAATGTGGGATACACTCAAGCAGAATAAGGCCGCAGTGGTCGGCTTATGTATCATCATCATGCTGGTTCTTATCTCTCTCGTGGTCTGGGTGAGCAATCTCCTGGGGATCCAGGTTTTGCCCTATGACCCTAACTATTCCGATATGTCCAAAAGCTTTATTCATCCTAATGCCGAGCATTGGTTCGGCACAGACCAGCTGGGCAGAGACCTGTTCAGCAGAGTTCTGGATGGGACGAAGATTTCTCTTTTTGTTGGAGTTGCGGCTGTTTCAATCTCTCTCACCGTCGGTGTTGTCCTGGGAGCCATCGCCGGCTATCGCGGTGGCAGGACGGATACCATCATCATGAGATTCATGGATATGATCCTGGCCATCCCCTCCATCTTGTTAGCCATTGCTTTCATGGCTGCTCTGGGTAAGGGCCTGGATAAAGCGGTCATAGCCATTGGACTTGTATCCATTCCGGAGTATGCCCGCATCGTCCGGGGCAGTATTCTTTCTATCAAAGAAAGTGACTATGTGCAGGCGGCCAAGGTGATTGGCAACAGGGACAGCCGTATCATCTTTAAACATATCCTGCCGAATATCGTATCCCTCATCGTCGTGCGGGCCACTTTGGGAATTTCCACGGCTGTGCTGGATACAGCAGCCCTTGGCTTTTTAGGTCTGGGTGTCCAACCGCCCTTTGCTGAGTGGGGAGATATGTTAGGAAGGGCAAGAGGTTTCATTTTTACCGCACCCTATACCTTGATTTTCCCGGGCATCGCCATCACGATTACCGTTTTGGCCTTTAATTTATTGGGCGACGGGCTTCGTGATGCTCTTGATCCAAAATCCAGAATAAAATAGGGGTATGAGTACGATGTTATTGGAAGTAAAAAACTTAAAAACGGAATTTAAACTGAAGCGCGGTACGGTGAGGGCCGTCGATGATATCAGTTTTTCTGTAGATAAAGGTGAAATTCTGGCTATTGTCGGGGAATCGGGCTCCGGTAAAAGCGTGACCTCCCTGTCCATTATGGGGCTTTTACAGAACCCCGGCAAAATTGCCGGCGGAGATATTCTGTTTGACTCTCAGAATCTAACCCGGATGAGCAAGAAGGAGCTTCAGGATATTCGGGGCAACAAAATCTCCATGATCTTTCAGGAACCCATGACCTCTTTGAATCCAGTCCAGCGGATTAAGGATCAGATTATGGAAAGTCTTATGATCCACAAAAAGATCAGCAAAAAAGAGGCTCTGGCCAGAACCATTGAGTTGCTGGACATGGTGGGCATACCCTCGGCGGCAAAACGAGCTGATGATTATCCCCACCAAATGAGCGGGGGAATGCGTCAGAGAGTCATGATCGCTATGGCCTTGTCCTGCGAGCCCCAGCTGTTGATCGCTGACGAACCGACTACGGCCCTTGATGTGACTATTCAGGCCCAGATTCTCGATCTGCTTTATCATATGCGGGAAAAATTCAATATGGCGGTCTTGCTGATCACCCATGACCTGGGTGTGGTTTCAGAAGCAGCGGACCGGGTCATCGTTATGTATTGCGGAAAAATCGTGGAGGAGGCTGAGGTTAAGGCCTTATTCAAAAAACCTCTCCACCCGTATACGGTGGGGCTGCTTAACTCGATCCCTCAGATCGATGATGACAGCGATGATCGCTTGTATATGATCAAGGGCATGGTTCCTAATCCTTTAAATATGCCTCCTGGATGCTCTTTTTCCGACCGCTGTGACCGGTCCATGGAACGCTGCACCAAGGAAGTTCCGGAACTTCTGGAGATCGACGGGCACAAGGTGCGCTGCTTTTTATACGAAGAGGCTAAGGAAGGGGGATTGGATGCCCAATGAGCGTCTTAATGGAAATTCAAAATCTCTCTAAGCACTTTCCTGTAGAAAGCAATTTTCTCGGCAAGCCCAGCAGTTTGCTGAAAGCTGTGGACGATGTCTCTTTTACCATTCATAAAGGAGAGGCTTTTGGCTTGGTAGGGGAGTCCGGTTGTGGAAAAACCACTCTGGGGAAAATTCTTGTCAACCTTTACAGTCCTACAAGTGGCAACATGATTTTTGAAGGCAAGGATCTCACCAAGCTTAAGGAAAATCAGCGTCGAGCCTATTGCAAGGATATTCAGATGATTTTCCAGGATCCTTACGCCTCCTTAAACCCTCGTATGACCGTAGGCGACATCATAGCCGAGCCTATTGTGATCAATAATTTATTGCCGGCAGATAAAGTGGAGGAACGTGTCACTTACCTTTTGAACTGTGTGGGGCTGGCCCAGCATCAAAGAAACCGCTACCCCCACGAATTTTCCGGAGGTCAGCGCCAGCGGGTAGGGATTGCCCGGGCTTTGGCCGTAGAGCCCAAGCTCATTGTCTGTGATGAACCGGTCTCAGCTTTGGATGTATCCATTCAAGCTCAGGTACTCAATCTTTTGGCTGATCTGAAGGATGAATTCGGGCTGACCTATCTCTTCATTGCCCATGGTTTGAACGTGGTGAAGCACATCAGCGACCGGGTCGGGGTCATGTATCTGGGAAAACTGGTGGAAATAGCTCCAAAGAAGGAGCTGTATGCCAATCCTTTACATCCCTATACCCAGGCTTTGCTTTCTGCTATTCCTATCATTGATCCGGAGAAAAAGAAGCAGCGGATTATTTTAGAGGGAGATGTGCCCAGCCCCATTAACCCTCCAGACGGCTGCCGCTTCTGTTCCCGTTGCTTTAAGGAAATGCCTGTATGCAAAGAAACCGCACCGGAGTTGAAAGAGATTTCTCCGGGGCATTGGGTGGCCTGCCGGCTTTTCTAACGCAATTAAAATAATTAACAAAACACCCCCGCATTTTTCGCGGGGGTGTCATTTTCAGCTGAATTCTGAGGGAAACATAGATGAATCTGTACAGCCATGGCACTATAGGTGATGTCAAATAATATCCAACTGGGATTGAAACTGACTCCAGGGTTTATGTTTGAAGGGGGAGCTGTTGAATTTCATATTCTTTTTCGTGATGGGATGCAGGCAGGAAATTTCATATGACCAAAGGCCTATCTGTTGTCCTATGGTTT
The DNA here is from genome assembly GCF_000243155.2 of Desulfitobacterium dehalogenans ATCC 51507. NCBI lineage: Bacteria > Bacillati > Bacillota > Clostridia > Eubacteriales > Desulfitobacteriaceae > Desulfitobacterium > Desulfitobacterium dehalogenans. Next base: position 460,651 of record NC_018017.1, read on the forward strand.
TAGGGTTCCGGCCATAACGTTGGTCACCATAGAGTGGATGCCCAAGGTGAGCAAATTGCACACGAATTTGATGGGGTCTGCCGGTACGCAATTTGACTTTGACCAGGCTGATATCGGCCTGCTGCCGGACAACATGATAATCAAGAATGGCTTCTTTTGCCCCCTTCATGTCTTTCCTGACCACGGATACCAGATTGCGCTTATCGTCTTTGAGCAGGTAGTGGACCAGGGTGCTTTGGTGCTTGGAGGGTTGGCCATGAATCAGAGCTAAGTAGGTTCTCGATAGTTCCTGTCTTTTGATTTGTTCGGAAAGTCTTGCCGCAGATTTAGAGGTCTTGGCAAAGAGCATAACCCCTCCTACCGGCCGATCTAAACGATGAACCAGTCCTAAATAGACATTGCCGGGTTTATTATAACGCATTTTAATATCCTGCTTGAGCAAGGTGAGCATATCTATATCCCCGGTACTATCTTTTTGGGACAGGATATTGGGTGGCTTATCAGCGACCAGTAAATGATTATCTTCATAGACAATTGGTATCGTAAACAACTTGCCAACTCCTTCAAAACCTCATTTACTTTTCAGTTGATTACTACTTCTATTTTTAGAAGGATTTTCCTGCCCCGTTTTGTCGGAAGTGTGCAGCAGAGTATAAAAGAGGTAAGACCGTTGGTGAACCAACGGTCTTTTGTATAGGTCGAAATTGGGTATTGGCATGGAACAGCTACGCTTTTTCCAGTGCGAGGGGGCCACTTTTTAAGAAGATGGTCAGGAAAGCTGCGACGAGACAGAGGGAGGCAGAGATCAAGTAAGCATAGAAATAACTGTTGGTCAGATCCACCACCGCTCCTGCCATCAGGGGACCGAAGACCCCGCCTACACCCCAGGCAGTAAAGACCAGGCCGTAATTGACACCACCGTTTTTGGTGCCGAAGAAGTCATAGGTGGCTGAGGGAAAAAGGGAAAGGAGGGAACCATAGCTTAAGCCGGTCATAATAGCTCCCAGGGCTATGAGAGCGGGGCTGCTGTAAAGGGTGAAAGCCAGCATATTAAGTCCCTGGAGGCTGAAAAAGATCCGCATGGTCCAGCTTCTGCCGATCCGGTCTGAAAGCCAACCGGCCAAGACACGGCCCCCGGCATTGAAGATGGCCAGCAAAGCGACCATGGCAAAACCCCAGGAGACCCCGGTTTGGAGCTTGGTGATGGTGGAGAGCTGCCCGATGATCATGAGACCTGCTGTAGCACCGGCAGCAAACATAACCCAAAGGAGATAGAAGCGGGAATCTTTAAGCATTTCCTGCCAGGTAAAATCTGCTTTTGCTGCAGGGGCAGGAGATGAGGGGGAGACATTGAGGGAGGTGGCGGCTTGAGGAGGTACGGAGGTTGAGGAAGCGGGGCCGGTTTGTCGGGAGGAAGGAGCAGCCGAGGGGGTGGGAGCGAGGGGAACCGCCAATACTTGGGAGAGGGCAACGATAGCAAAGAGGAAAATCAATCCCTCTATGCGGAAGGCACTTTTGACCCCAAAGTTCCCGATGAGGAAATTGGTCAGGGGAGCGATATAGAGGGAGGCCAGCCCGAAACCGGCTACGACGATTCCTGAGATCAGGCCTTTCTTTTGAGGAGGAAACCATTTTACAGCTGCCGGGGTTGCTGCCGAATACCCAAGGCCGATCCCAATTCCGGCGATGATTCCAAAGGTTAAGATAAGGACGAAGAGAGAATCCGTCAAGCTACTGAGGATCAGTCCTCCCCCGGCAAAGAGCCCTCCTACCGTAGCCACCCAGCGGGGACCGAAGCGGTCCTGGAGGCGGCCTCCGGGAACCATCATCAGGGCAAATACGGCACAGGCCACGGTATAGGGAAGAGAGGCAGCAGTTTTCGACCAAGCTAACTGCTCGGTCAAGGCAGCGGCGAAAACACTCCAGGTATAGAGAACTCCCAGGGCAAGGTTGATGCCTGTGCCGGCAAAGGTTACAGTCCACCCGCGTACATTCTTATTCATAATCTCTCTCCTTTCCTTTGGGGAACGTTGGGATTTGTCAGACTACTATGCAGCTAGATCTGAGTAAGATATTAGTACTTTATAAAATTATGACTGGGGTCATCTTTGACAGGATTCAGGAGTCAGGGCTCATGCAATTCAAGGTCACAGTGGTTAAAGAAAGGCCAGGGGAATCCCTGGCCTCATAGTAGTGAGGGACTCCTCACTATGGGGTTGACTTACTCCTGGTAATTGGCTTTAAGCGTATTGACTACAGAGGCATCGGCTAAGGTGGTGGTATCACCGATAGCACGTCCTTCGGCAATATCTCTTAAGAGGCGGCGCATGATTTTTCCGCTGCGGGTCTTGGGCAGTTCGGCAGTGAAGAAGATATCATCAGGCCGGGCCAATGCTCCGATCTTCTTGGCCACATGTTTCTTCAGTTCGTCTTCCAGACCGGGGGTGATTTCGATGCCTTCCTTCAAGGTGACGAAGCAGGCCAGAGCTTGCCCTTTAACTTCATGGTTCTTGCCGATGACGGCGGCCTCGGCAACAGAGGGGTGATCCACTAAAGCGCTTTCCACTTCCATGGTGCCGATCCGATGACCGGAGACGTTGATGACATCATCCACCCGGCCGAGAATCCAGAAATACCCGTCCTTATCCCACTTGGCTCCATCTCCGGGGAAGTAGACTCCCGGCCAGTTGCCAAAGTACGTCCGCTCGAAGCGTTCCGGGTCTCCGTAGATATTGCGCAGCATAGAAGGCCAAGGCTCCTTAATGGCCAGGTAGCCGCCGCTTCCCTTAGGAACAGGATTGCCGCTGTTATCCACCACTTCGATCCGGACTCCTGGGAAAGGAACGGTGCAGGAACCGGGTTTTAGGGAGGTAATGCCTGGCAGAGGGGTCATCATAATCATGCCCGTTTCAGTCTGCCACCAGGTATCCACGATGGGGCACCGTTCTCCGCCGATGTATTTGTAGTACCACATCCAGGCCTCCGGATTGATGGGCTCGCCCACGGTACCTAATAAGCGCAAGCTGGATAAATCCCGGCTTTGTGGATATTGGGGGCCCCACTTCATAAAGGTTCGGATGGCAGTGGGGGCTGTATAGAGAATGGTGACTTTGTATTTTTCGACGATCTCCCAGAACCGATCCCGTTTGGGATAATCGGGACTTCCTTCATAGAGAAGGACGGTGGCTCCATTAGCCAAAGGGCCGTAGACAATATAGGAATGACCGGTAATCCACCCCACATCGGCTGTGCACCAGTAAACATCCTCTTCCTTTAGATCAAAGACCCAGCGATGGGTGGTGGATACTCCCACCATATAGCCCCCAGTGGTATGGACTACTCCTTTGGGCTTACCTGTGGTGCCGCTGGTGTAGAGGATAAAGAGCATATCCTCTGCGTCCATGGGCTCCGCCGGACACACGGCCGAGGCTTCTTTCATTTCTTCATGATACCAAAGGTCCCGGCCTTCCTTCATTTGCACGGCTTGCTTGGTCCGCTGGATGACGAAGACATGTTCTACACAGTCCACGCCGTCCAAGGCTATATCGGTGTTATCTTTCAAGGGGATGGTATTGCCCCGTCTGAAGCTGCCATCGGAAGTAATCACGGCTTTAGCCTGAGCATCAATGACCCGGTCCCGCAGGGCCTCCGAGCTGAAGCCCCCGAAGACCACACTGTGAGGAGCCCCAATCCGGGCACAAGCCAGCATGGAAATCACGGCCTCCGGAATCATGGGGAGATAGATAGTGACCCGATCTCCTTTTTTCACCCCATTGGCCTTGAGAACATTGGCGAATTTAGAGACTTCACGATGGAGATCCTGATAGGTAAGGACTTGGCTATCCCCATTTTCTCCTTCAAAGATGATGGCGGCTTTGTTGCGATGCCAATCATGGAGATGGCGATCCAGACAGTTGGCGGAGGCATTGAGTTTCCCGCCGACAAACCACTGGGCAAAGGGTGGATTCCACTCCAGGGTTTTCTCCCAAGGGTTCAGCCAGGAGAGCTGTTTAGCCTGTTCTTCCCAAAAGCTGAGGCTCTTCCCCTGCTCATAGATTTCCGCGCTTTGAATGACCGCATTTTTGCGGAATTCCTCACCGGGGGCGAACTGTCTATCTTCTTCCAACAAAGCCTCAAGATTCTTTTCTTCCATAGTGATCCTCCTTCTCTCATACCATCCTCAATAGTTCGTAGGTTAAAATGTTTATTGCATTGTATCAAAGAGGGAAAAGGAAGAAAACGGAATGGGAATGAAAGGGCTGCTGGCCGGGATTAGAGGAGCTTTCCGGGAAGTTATCCGGGGCACAATGATTGGGACAAGAATTCCTTCGGAGGGCGAACGGTCGTTTTTCCTAGGGCAATGGGGAGGCGGGGGAACTTGGGGGGTCAACGGTGCCTTGACGGTGGTGAGCGGGAGTTTTAATATGAATAGGAAAGGCTATGCTATATTAAAGATAGAAAGGATAGCTCTCAGATGGATGACAAGAGGAATATTTGTCTAAAGGTTGCTTATGACGGGACTCATTACCATGGGTTTCAACGCCAACCGGAATTCCATGGTCCCACTATTCAGGGTACTTTGGAAACGGTGTGGGCTAAGCTGGTGGAGGAAGAAGTAACCCTCAATACAGCGGGCCGGACGGATACCGGTGTCCACGCGGCCGGTCAAGTGGTGAATTTTCGGACAGGCGCCCGGATTCCTGTGGATAAGATTCCCAAGGCCTTTAATAGTCTGCTTCCCCGGGATATCCGTATCCTGGCGGCTCAGGAAGCGGCCGAGGATTTTCATGCCCGTTTCTCTGCTAAGTGGAAACGTTATGACTATCAGATCGATAACCGTCCTGTAGCGGATGTGTTTACTCGGCTGTATTCTTTGCATGAGCCCGTTAAGCTGGATTGGCAAAGGATGCGGCAAGGGGCTCAATATTTAGTGGGACGGCATAATTTTAAAGCTTTTTCAGCGGCAGGGGGAACCAGCAAGACCTTTGAACGGACCCTTTATCTGTGCCAAGTGGCGGAGAATCAGGGAGATATCCGGATCACCTGCATCGGCGATGGATTCCTTTATAACATGGTTCGTATTATTGCCGGAACCCTGGTTTATGTGGGGAAAAAACGCATTCAACCGGAGGGGATTCCGGATATACTGACATCCCTTGACCGGACACGGGGGGGAGTCACGGCACCTCCCCAAGGGCTCACACTGAGCTATGTTCATTATGGGGAGGAATTGCCTGAGGATATTTTCCCTGAGTTATTTTAGGGCGAGGGATAGGGAAGGCCTGCACATTGGTATAAAAAAGACAGTAACTCTTCAGAGGGGTTACTCGGAAAAGGGCAGTAGGCGGATAGCAGTGAAAGGCTATTCGCCTATAGCTTTTAAAATGGTTTGGTGGGAGGCTGTTGGACAGGAGGGACTCCTTGGTTTACAATGAACTTGAATAACTTGAGCTTTTTTTCTCAGGGAAATGGAGAGTTGCGCTATTAATCGCAAATATACGTTAACCTCAATCCTAATCAGCAGTATTCTCTGTTTTGTAATGATCCTGTTTTATTTGTTTTCACTGGATAAAATCGGCCTTATTTACGTTGGGGAGACCCAAAAAACAGTATACAGCTTAAAAAAGAATTTTTTGGCTAATACCATTGATAATCTGATTTCGGTAATTGACCATAGGAGAGAAGCCAGAGCGAAATCCATGGAGAAGCTTGTGGGCAGAACGGCGGTTGCCATCAACCTCAAAATGGGCCTTGCCGATGCGGAATTCAATGATTTCCTGATCTCCTTTTTCAGGGATAATCCGGACTATAGCTTTATGTCCGTGATTTTGTGGGACATGGGGGAAAACGGGGCGATTTATGATTCTCAGAATCTGGCGGGTTCTACCTGGGAGGGCACCCTTAATGCCGTAGTCCCCGGTTTGTCTGCTTACACGATTCTGACTCATGGAGAGAGGAACATCCTTTTAGGTGTTAGCAAAACCTATGTGGAAGAGCTTGTTAAAGCGGAGATGGCGGATATCATCAGAAACTCAAGATTTGAAGACAATACCTACATCTGGGTCAATGAAATACTCAACTATGAAGGCGGACCTGATTATGCCATCCGGCGGGTTCACCCGAATCTGCCGGAAACCGAGGGTGCGTATCTCTCCACCGACATGACCGATATCCAAGGGAATCGACCCTATTTGACTGAACTTGAGGGAGTAAAAAAAGATGGCGAGTTGTATTTCGAGTACTATTTTAAGGAACTGAACAGTGAAAAAGTGTCCCTGAAGCTGACCTATGCCAAACTGTATAAGGATTACAACTGGGTTATTGCCATGGGTGTTTATCAGAATGACATTCAAGCCTATATCGATCAGACTACTGAAAAAAGCCACATCCTCGCTTCCCGGCTTACCCTGCTCTTGGTGCTGTTATTTGTAGTCATCCTTTTTGTCAGCTTTTCCCTGGTAGTGCTGATTGAGAAAATACGTTATGGGAAATCAAGAAAAATGCTGGAATCGGAGATGAACCAGGATTCCCTGACCAAGGCCGGCAACCGCAGGAGCGGGACTCATGATTTAAGCAGGGCATTTAAGGAGTATCAGGCCAGCGGTCGCAGCCCCGGGATTATGATCTTTGATTTTGATTATTTTAAGAACATCAATGATCAGTATGGTCATTCCGTGGGGGATCTGGCTTTGATCGAAGTCGTCAAGGCCATCAGCGGGATGATCCGAAGTTCCGATAAAATCATTCGCTGGGGCGGGGATGAGTTCGTGGTGATTTTTTACGGGCTCCAGGAAAAAAATGCCCTGGCCTTTGGGGAAAGAATCCTGGGCATGGTGTCCTCCCTGAAAATTCCTGTGGAGGGAGGGGAGGAGATCAGTCTCAGCCTGTCCATTGGGTTTTCCTTTTTTAAAGAGAACGATGGGGATTTCACCGACGTACTGAAGCGTGCCGATAAGGCTCTGTATTTATCTAAGTCAAAGGGGCGCAATCAGGTGCATTTGCTGCTTTAGCCAATGGATAAGATCTAAGTACCTTACGATGAACCGGTAAGGCGATGGGACACTAGAGGGCTGTGTTAAAACTTGATTTTCACAGCTTCCCTTTCATCTGTATAATATTTAAAAACAGGCGACCTTATCCCACTTTTGCAGCTGGATAAGGCCGTTCCTTATTGTCTGTCCCTACTTTGAGTTTTAAGACTGAATTTTTGCACGGTCCCAAGAGCTGTTCGTCCTGCATGGATATAGTCCAAGGGTTGAAAGTTCCTAACGTACCCGGATCGCGGGAGTGTATAGCCAAGACCGGGGGTGCCCATCACGAGGGGAATCAATCGCTTTTAATCGCTTCCAGAGCAGATATTTTCACTGCTTTGTTTGCAGGATAGTACCCGGAGCCTACCCCGATAAAAATTGAAAAGACAACGGCAAAGCCGATAAGCCAGAGGGGTATAATAGATATTTTGCTGCCGCCGGCACCTTCCGAGACAAAATTCATGACCAGTGAAATGATCAGACTGACGATATTGCCGACAACTCCTCCCAGGAAGCCAATAATACCGGATTCCGTAAGAAAAATGAGTCGGATATCCTTTACATAGCAGCCCAACGCTTTCATAATGCCGATTTCCTTGGTCCGCTCAGAGATTGACATAATCATCGTATTGGTAATCCCAATAGCGGCCACGAACAATGAAATAGCCCCCAGTCCCCCCAGCATCAGCTGTTTTTGCCGCGCTTCTTTTTCCATGGGCTTACGGATGCTTTCCATAGATCGCGTATCAAACCCAAGCCGCTTAATTTCCTTTTCCACTTCGGCGACTTTGGAAATGTGGTCTACCTTAACAAGAGCATTTTGATAGCTTTTCTTTTCGGTGGTGTTTTTTGCTGCACCGGAATCCTTTAATATCTGTTCCAGAAAAGCCAGGTCCAGCAAGATACCTTCGCTGGTTTCGTAACCTTTGTTGTAATCTTCTTTGATGCGTCCGGTTGTTTCAAGGGGGATACTGTACTTGGCGATGCCTTCCTTTTCCAGGACCAGAGTCAGGGGGGCCGTGAGCGGGTTGAAGTAGGGGTCCGGCATATTGTTCTTGAGTTGGTCCATATCGAAATTCTCAAAATCGATATTGGCATAACGGTCAACCCGATTGCTTCCTTCCGGCCGATAGGAATCTCGGAAATTGTAAGCAAACATTTCGCCGACCAGCACACCCTTAGTATTGGCGGGGTATGCTCCATCCATAAGCTTGAATCCCAGCTTTTCCAGGCTGGAGCTATCATAGGCCGCCACCGGGAGCCAATCGTTGATATATCTGTCACCGATTCCGGCGTAGATCTTAAAGTAAATATCGTTGAACAGTTCGTCGGGAGAGATTTTAGGCGATACCGCGATGACATTGGGTATCTGAGCAATCGTTCTGATGCCGGCGTCATCCAGTTTAGTTTGATCGTTGCCCATATTGGGCACCATAACGGTGATAATTGTCAAATCTCCCATTTCAGCCAGCATTTCTTCCTGGGCGACTTTCGTGCCGATGCCGATGGACACCATAATGACAATACTGCAACACCCGATCAGTACCCCCAGCACGGTCAATAAGGTTCTGGATTTGCGGCGGCGCAAATTGCGCAGGCACATTTTTAAAATATCTTTCCAAGTCATGCTCTATACCTCTGATTTGGAAGACTCATCTGTGCTTGGTAGGCTGCCGTCGGTTTTATCCTCCGTCAGCGGCAGGTCTTGGGCGGGCGCGTCTTCTTCCCAGGAAAAGTCGATGGCGCTTATTTTCTTTTGTGCCCGGGCTTTCTTAATGCGCCTTACGGCAATTCCTGTACCCGCCAGCAAGACAATGGCTGCGCCAATCAGCCAAGGGAGAGGGATTTTGCTTTCTTGTTCAGGATACATTTCAGGCATTCCGATATCCATGGGGGGAGGCGCATCAAAAACTGAGACCAGCACCGGAAATTCCTTGATGACAGGTTCTAAATTAGCGTCTTCATACGTAATTTTGATGGTGAAGGACAGCTCTCCTGGCTGTAACGGGATAAAAGCAAAGCCGATGGTGCTGCTTTTTCCCGCTTCAATATTGCCAAGCTGCTGGACCTTGGCAGGCGTTTCCATTTCCCCTGCAATATCCTCAATCGCCGCCTCGACATTCGATATAGGATTTTTCCCTTTATTCACATAGCTTAAAGTAATAACCGACTCCTGCCCGACAGAGACGAAATCAGGTAATTGGGGCTGCGCCAGTTCAAAACGATCCGGCAGGTAAATGGGGATGGACAATTTTTCGCTCATTGTGTTGGTGGCGCGTTTACTGCCGGCGTTATACTCATATTTAAAACTGACTTCTACGGTTTTGGCACCCGATATACTGGTTTGACCGGCATTGGCGACAAGCAAGGCCTGCAGATCCAATGCTTGGGTAAGGGTTTGTCCCGCCCCCAGAGATTCATAGTAAAAGGTGTTGGAGGAGCTGGCTACAGAAAAATTCTCACCTGTTTCCAGGGTTACCACAATATTTTCAATGTTCAAGTTAGAGCTGGTATTGTAAAAATCCATGGACAGCTTGAAGGCTGTATTGGCTGCTACCGGAGCTCCCCCATAAGAGTAATTGCTGACAATGAGATAGGGGACCGAGGCGTCGGCTTCCTTATGGCTTTCAGTCACTACAGCCACTTTGCCGGAGGCCGTGCCCGGTACCATACCGCCGCCGCTGTCATAGGAATAGCTGGCATCGACACCGAGGGTTTGCAGGGATGAGGACGGCTCGCTGGCGGCCTTTACTTTGACGGTGATGCTTTCTTCCGTGTAGCCCTTAATGCTTTTTAAGAAAAAGGAGTTTTTACCCTCCGGGAAATAAATGGAGTCTGAGGGATTGAGGGAAACTGTAATATCGGAAGCGGTGGTCTCCCCCATATTGGTTATTTGCAGAGTGACCTCCTTCTCTTCGCCGCCTTTCAGGATGTCCTTGGTTTGGATGCCGCTGATAAAAAGAATGGGCGCAGGGGATTTGTCAGCGGTTACAATAGCAACTTTGCCGGTGGCCGTGTCCTGGATAATGCTGCTGCCGCTGGTATAGGAGTATTTTACCTCGACACCGATACTTTGCAGCGTCGAGGTCAGCGCACCCGCCGCCTTTATTCTCACGGTGAGGCGTTCTTCGCTGTGGCCTTTCATGTTGGGTAAGAAAAAGGAGTTTTTGCCGTTCGGAAAATAAATGGAGTCCGACGGAGTGAGCACAACATTGATCTTGGAAACGGCTTTATCGCTCATATTGACGATTTGAATCGTCACATCCCGCTCGCCGTTGCTTTTCAGGACTTCGTCCGTTTGAACGCCGCTGATGAAGAGAATGGGCTCAGAAGATTCATCGGCTTCGCTGATGAGGTTGACTCTTTCACTGGCGGTACCTTGGACGAGGGCATTCCCGTTGTCATAATTATATTTGAGATCCACGCCAACGCTTTGGGATGCCGGGGGTAGCTCACTCCCCGTTTGGATTTTCACGGTAAAAGACCTGGTTTGTTTGCCGCCAATGGTATCTAAAAAGAAAGTGGTTTTACCGGCCACAAGGTAAATCGATTCTGAAGGGGTGAGTGACACCACCGCATCCTGAAGGATCGAGTTGCTGAGGTTTTCAATGTTGATGGTCAGATCCATGAGCTGATCGGGTTTCAGGGTGTCCCGGTTGAGAGACCCGGTTATCAGCAGGGTGGGGGTGGGGTTTACTTTGTTATCGGCAGGTTTGTTTTCCTGATCAACGCATTCCGTTATAGATAAGTCGGTGATGTCATAGTCTACGGATAAGCGCTTGTAGCCAACCATGAACTTAAAGGTTTTACCGGACCCGGTATACTTAACATTAGAGAATTTGATGGTCATGGCAAGCGGCGCATCGCTTTGAGAGGTTATGGTAACTGCAGGACTACCATCCCCTGAAAAGCTATCCACTAATTTGGATACGTCAATATCCGCAGAACCTGATACTTCAGAACTCTTAATGCCTGGATTTTTCACCGTGATTTCCAGGTTTACCGGATAACCCGAGGGGACTGATGATAGGATGTTTCCAGAAGTATCAGTAACCTTATATCCGGTTATAACCAGGTTGCTTTTTATACCGGTTGCATCGGCCCCTAATGCTGCAGCAGTCGTCAAGGGGGAAACGATCAAAATTACAGCCAAAAGCATAGCCATTATGTAACGCAATTTTTGCAGAGTGCTTTTCATAATTCCTCCTTAATTCCGGTTAAATCGGCTTGTTTTTTTATTTCATTGCTGACAATCTCGCCATCCACCAGTGTCACAATGCGGTCGGCATAAACTGTCATTTCCGGGTCATGGGTGACCAGGATGATGGTTTGCTTAAACGTCCCGGCAAAGTTTTTGATCATAGTCATAACTTCTTTGGTTGTTTTGGTATCCAGATTCCCGGTAGGCTCATCCGCAAAAACAACCGCAGGTTTTGTGACAAAGGCTCTGGCAATTCCCACCCGCTGCTGCTGCCCGCCCGACATCTGTCCGGGATAGTGATGCAATCGATGCCCAAGTCCAACCTTTTGAAGCATGCTCCGTGCCATGGCGTTGCGTTTTTCTTCCGGAACACCTCGAAACATCAGGGGCAGGGCCACATTTTCTGTGGCGGTTAGCATAGGAAGCAAATTATAAGACTGGAAGACAAAACCGATATATTTTTGCCTGAATTCGGCAAGCTGATCTTCATTCAAATGCGAAATGGGAACGCCGCCTATTTTTACGCCCCCCTTAGAGGGTTTTTCCATCCCTGCCAATTGATTTAAAAGCGTACTTTTTCCAGAACCTGAGGCACCAAATATGCAGCACAGTTCCCCGCGATTTATGGAGAAGTTTATTCGTTTTAAAGCAACAACAACTTCTTCCCCCATAATGTATTCTTTGCGAAGGTTACGGATTTCAATTAATGGTCTCTCCAAATCAAATAGGTCTCCTTTACCTGATTTTCTTTATTTGGCTTTAAGCAATCAAGCCACTATCTGTAAGCTTCAGGCTTGGTCTATCGGCTTGCGGACTTCCCGGATCGTCCTAATCAGTAAGTTGTGGGCTCCGTTTACGGTATATCGTTCTATCTTTAAGTGCACGGTTTTTTTAATTAAACTTCATATTTCCATGCACTTAGGATTCGACAGCTATGTACCAAAACCCTTGCGATATCAGGTTTTTATTGGAATTTTGTGCTTTTTAGCAAGCACTACTTAGGTATTTGTTAAATCCCCTTAGTTAGCCTAAGTTAACTAAGGGGATTGTTATTGGCATATCAGAAAGGTTTTTTATGAAAAACCGAGCCAGCAGGGGAGCCTAAAAAATATTATGAGAGAAAACTTGTGGAAACGGTGAAGCGTGCTCAGATTTATTTGGTGGAGAATATTCAGGATCATATCACTATTGAAAGGCTGGTTTAACGAGTTTGGTGTAGGGCACACCCTGTCCCTCAGAGTAGAGAAAAAATAAAAAGCCTTCAGATGGTTCAAGTTCATGCTTACCCAAATTAGGTGTGAGCTGCATTGTTCTCTGACTCTGGTATAAACTAATTTTTCGCGTTATGATATAATAAGCATTTTAAAATTTTAACTCTATATGACATAAATTATTTGGACAAATTGCGTAAGTTTGCACATAACTCAACATAGATAAAGATTAAGAAATTTAAGGGAGGAACATCAAGATGGAATTCCGTAACTATAGATTTAGCTTAAATAAAGCAATCTTATTTGTCTTGCTTTTTGTTTTATGCTTTACGCTGGTCGGCTATAACAAACAGAATGTTTTTCCTCAGGAAACCCCTCTAAAAACAGTTGGCGTCTTAATGGGTTCTGATCTGCGTAGTGATAAAGTTAAAGGCATGATCGAGGGATTAAAAAAATATGGCTATGAAGAAAACGTCAATATCCAGCTTAGAATAGTCAGTGCAAAAGATAGAATTGAAGACCTTCCCAAGCTTGCCCAAGAATTGGTTCGACAAAGTCCCGATCTATTAATTGGCACGGGAGAAAGAGAGACACTTTCCCTCCAACAGGCTGCGGCAGACAGCCAAATCCCTATTGTCTTCATTGGGGTAGGTTTCGCAGAAGAACTTGGCCTTGTGAAGAGTTACGCTCAACCCGGGGGAAAGATAACGGGAGTGGATAACTACTATTTACAATTATCGGGTAAGCGTTTGGAATATTTTAAACGTTTACTGCCCGGTGTACAAAAAGTTATGGTACTCTATGATAAGACTATCACTCCAGTGGATCCATCCATCGATTTTCTGAATCGTGTGGCATCTCAATTTGACATGACTGTGATACCGGTGGGAGTTGAGAATGAGGTCGAGGCATTAAATGCCATCAGCGGGATCGAGCCTGGGGAAGTGGATGGGGTGATGCTGCTATGCAGCCTTTTGATGGAGTCGGTGACGGATTCCATAAGCCCTCTTATTCAGGAAAAGATGCTCCCAAGCTTTGGGGTGAGTGCTAATCAGACGAAAAAAGGATTTCTGGCCTCCTATGGGATGGATTATAGAGAACAGGGAATTCAAGCTTCCAGAATAGTCGCTAAGATACTTCAAGGACAGGATCCAGCGGCCATTCCTGTGGAAGCGCCGGCTCGTGTTGATTTTATCATCAATACCAAGGCGGCGGAGGCTTTTGAAGCTGAGATTGATCCGGCAGGTTTTGCTTGTGCGTCAGAATTCATTCGATAGAAAACAATGCTTAAGTTGAAGGATGATTCCCATTGATGAATATTCCTAAATATGCAAAGCGTTTCCAAAGCATTGCCTTTAAACTCCTCGCTTTTAGTATTATTATGTCCCTTATTCCTTTGCTTTTTCTGGGAGGATACAACTTATCACGAGCTAAAAATTATCTTTGGGAATCTGTAAAATATCAGCATTCTTATGGGACTTCCCGAGTTGTCAAAGAGATAAATTTCCTTCTGGAGGAAGCGGAGCGGGCTATAACTGTTCTCTCGGAAGCGAATGGCAATATTCTGATAGGTCATGATACCAAGGAACAGGAGCGTGTGCTCTATAGCTGTCTTACCAATCTTCCCTATGTGGAAAGAATGAGTTTGCTTGATGCAAAAGGTTATGAAATCACTGGAGTATCCCGATTCGATGTTGGGGGAAGTGTGACAATCCAGGAAAAAGATGTTGAGAACATCTTTAAATTCATCAAGGATTATCAAACCTATATCGGTCCAGTGTTGTTAGATAGTCACGGCCAGCCTTATTTTCAATTGGCCATCCCGATTATTTTGCAGGGCAATGATGTTAAGGGTGCAATTGTGGCAGATATCAGCCTGCGTAGTGTTGTGGATCTTTTATCTAAAGTATCGGGGACTTCCGGAGCATACCTTTTCCTGGTGGATCAAGAAGGACACTTAATTGGGCATGAGGATTTCAGCCAGGTACTCTCTAATAGAAATGTACAGGCAAGCCTTCCTTTTCTGACGGAGGAAGAGGAAGAATTCACTAAGGAAAATCCTTTGGTTCGAACATATGTGTCCTATACCGGTGAAAAGGTAGTTGGCGCTTATGCGAAAGTGAGCGGAACGGATTGGGCGGTTGTTTATGAACAACCGGAAACAAAAGCCTTTTCATCCTATATCCATTTGAGAAATACCTTTGGGTTAAGCACGTTGATCTTGATGCTCCTTGTTCTGGGTATAAGTTTGTTTTTTGTAATCTATTTCCTCCGGCAGTTGGATATCTTAAAGACAGGCGTTAAGCGCATTACCTCTGGAGAAGCAGGTTTTGTGCTGCCCATTCAAAGCCAGGATGAAATAGGCGAGGTGTTAACAGCCTTTAATGAACTGAGTGAAGAACTGAAGAAGAAGCGCGAACTGGAAAGTGCCTTACGCCAGGCGGATAAAATGGCATCGGTAGGGCTATTGGCTGCAGGCATAGCTCACGAAATTAATAATCCTATGGCAACCATCTGTCTTTCCGTCGAGGAATTGCGTTATGAACTCCAAAAAACGAACTCCGATCAACCGGAGAAAGAACAAGATATAGACAGCTATCTGGATTTGATAGCCAGACAGGCTGACCGGTGCTCTCAGATAACCCAGAATCTATTGGATTTTTCTCGTCAAGAGCGTAACCAGAATAATGCCTATGACTTTTATAATTTAAATGAGCTCATCCAAAAAGCACTGGAATTGAATCATTATATGCTGCAAAAAAAGCAAGTGCAGGTACAGTATGATTTAGATCGGACTATTCCCTTAATTTGGGGAGATGGCCCGGGGATCCAACAGGTCATATTTAATTTTCTTTGCAATTCGGCTCAGGCTATGAAACCGGGCGGTGTTTTGAAGTTAGTGACGGAAAATGAGGCTGACTGCGTCTGCTTGAAAGTGATAGATGATGGGGAAGGCATCAACAGCGAGGATTTAAAACGAGTTTTTGAACCCTTCTTTACCACCAAACCGCCTGGACTCGGAACCGGGTTAGGACTCGCTGTAAGCTATGGCTTAATCAAACAGGCAGGAGGGACGATTGCCATGGCAAGCAGGCTGGGGGAGGGAACCACAGTAACGGTCAAGCTGCCGCATACGAAAGAGGTGCAATGAGATGAAACTGCTGATCGTTGAAGATGAAGTGGATTATGCTACACTCCTGAAACAAAGGCTGGCCAGGAAAAAAATCAATATTGATTTGGCTCATACTATCGAACAGGCATTGGATTGGTTGGGTAAGGTCAGTTATGATGTGATTCTTCTGGATCAGCGTCTTCCCGACGGCGAAGGGCTGTCCTTATTAACACACGCCAAAGAGACCGATCCCTTTGTTGAAGTTGTGGTGCTCACAGGGCATGGCAGCCTGGAGACGGCTATTCAATCCATCAAGCAAGGTGCTTATGATTATCTTACCAAGCCCTGCAATACAACCAAACTGGAATTCACCTTGACCCAAGCTTATGAAAAAAAGCGTTTGGCAGAGCAAGCGGCAGGGCTTTCCGAAGCTTTAAGACGTCAAACCGGGAGCGAACCGATTATCGGGCAAAGCCCGGAAATAAAAGGACTTATTCATATGGTGGAAAAGGTGAAGGACAGCGAAGCAACCATTCTTGTACTGGGAGAAAGCGGCAGCGGCAAAGAGCTCATTGCCAGGTCCCTGCATTTTTGGAGTACAAGAAAGGATAAGCCTTTTCAAGCGTTAAATTGTGCGGCCTTACCGAATCAACTTGTCGAAAGTGAGTTGTTTGGTCACGAAAAGGGAGCGTTTACGGGAGCGACAGGTGCCAAAATGGGTTTAATTGAAATCGCTGAAGGGGGAACTCTTTTTCTAGACGAAATTGCCGAGATGGAATTGAGTACTCAGGCTAAATTGCTCAGATTGCTGGAATATGGTGAATATTTTCGTGTGGGAGCTACCCGATCCCGTAAAGTCAAGTTGCGAGTAGTCGCCGCGACCAATAAGAAACTGGAAGAAGAAGTTGCGGCTGGACGGTTTCGGGAGGATTTGTATCATCGGTTAAATGTGGTGCAAATAGAGGTACCTCCCTTACGAAATCATAGAGAGGATATTCCTTTGCTGGCAGACTATCTACTAACCAAGAAATGCCTGAAAAATAAAACTCTGAGCCCGGAGGCTCTCGGAGTGCTGTTAGACTATGATTTTCCGGGAAATGTCAGAGAACTGGCCAATATTCTTGAACGTGGTTCGTTACTTTCCTACGGTTCAACGATCGAAGCGGAGCATTTATTTCATCCTCAAATGAAAAAGAGGATAACCATTCCTAAAGAGGGGATGGAGAGGGAGGTTCCTGACTTGGGAGACGTCGATCTTTCTCTGGCGAACTGCGAACGTCAACATATTCTAAAGGTACTGAAAATGACAGGGGGGAATAAGACAAAAGCAGCCCAGGAATTGAAAATCGGTCTTAAAACCTTGTATCGCAAAGTAAAAGAGTATGGGATCGAATCCCTGGGATAAAAAAACCTGAAGGAGAATTCTCCAGGATTTTGCTTTCGACGTTCACTCCATAAGCCGCGCAGAGCAATCTAATCGCTCAAGACCTCCGCTGCGTCGGGTGCGGCTCCTGCCTCATAGCCGGTTGGAAACGTCCTGTTTCCAACCCGATTCCGCTGCTGTCTTTTTGCGAAGATTGCTTACCTGCTCGCTTAGAATTCGTTCTCTGCCTTAAAGCAAAATCCTTGGGTTGCCTTACAGGCCTGAGCAGTGTAGCTACACAGCCCCAAAGACCCGCAAGCGTAGCTTTGCGCACAAAAGCGAACGGATTTAGCGGAGGGGCGGTCAGGTTAAGGTCGCTTTCTTAACGTAGTGTAGCCATCGGTTAACATGCAGAAAGTAGCGGGGTTTGGCGAAGCTGTTAAGTAAGCGAGTTAACCAGCCCTGGAGCTATGGAGAACGTGAGTCTCCGATCAAGAAACCTTCCAGTGGAAGGTTTCAGGAGATCACGCCCGAAGGTGCGTTGCGCGTAAAGCTACTCGACCCGGTCAAAATGCCCATGCTTGTCATTTTGACCGGGTCATTTTGCGCTTTTTGCCGGGCGGTGAGGCTTACACTTGTGATTATTACCTCTAATACGAGTTGGCAAGCTTTTTGCATTAATGATAGGATGCTGTCTTAATTATTATGCAGAAAGGATGATTTATCTATGAAGCGTCGTGATTTTATCAAGCTCACAGCAGCTGCGGGTATTGTCACAGCAAGCGGCCTCGGTTATGACAGAATGATTATAGCCGAACAGCCTCCAGGGTTTATACCGAAAAAGACCAGCAGTCAGGAGGTAGAGGCAAGAATCGATTTAACGTTGGGGAGTGTGGAGGTTAACCCCAATATTTTAATGAGAAATAGTGCTTGTCTGGGTTGCTACAGTTCATGTGGAAACAGAGTAAAAATAAATAAGGAGACAGGGCTGGCAACCCGGGTTATGGGCAATCCTTATAATCCTTCCAGTGCTCAGCCCCATCTCTCCATGAAGACTTCTCTCCTGGATTCCTATCTGTCTTTCAGTACCTATCGGGACATGGGGAATGAGGGTAGAGCGGCTTTATGCGCCAGAGGAAATGCAACCTTGACAGCGCATCATGATCCCAACCGAATTTTAGTTCCCCTCAAACGCGCGGATAAGCGGGGAGAAGCCAAATGGCAGCCTATCACTTGGGAAGAAGCGGTCAAGGAAACGGTGGAGGGGGGCACTCCATTTGCCCATCTGGGAGAAACAGCTCCTATTGAGGGGATAAAGAATGTTTATAACCCTAATGCCCCAATGGATACGTCGAATCCTGAATTAGGACCCAAATCATTTCAACTGGTTCACTTCGGAGGACGGGGAGATGGACGGACTGCCTTTGCCGGCCGTTTTACCGGTGCTTTTGGTACCCCCAATAATTTTGGCCACGGCTACACCTGAGGGGGTTCGAAAATACCTGCGGGTCAGGTACTAGCAAGCGGTCAAAATATGAGACCGGATGTAAACCATGCGGAGTTTATCCTATATATCGGGGCCTTTCCCGGTCATAGTGGAAAGCCCATGTCTACTATTGCAAGGCAGGTCGCCAAGCAAACAGGTGAAGGGAAACTCAAAGTAGTCGTAGTCGATCCGGTTTTGTGCGGTGGTGCCATTTCTCCTGTTGGTAAAAATACGAAATGGATTCCCATCAAACCGACAACGGATTCAGCCTTTATTATGGGAATGCTGCACTGGATTATTGATAATCAGCGCTATAATGAAGATTATTTAAGTTCTCCTCATCTGGATGCCGCCAAGAGCAAAGGATTTGCCAGCTGGTGCAATGCCTCTCATCTTGTGATCGTGGATGAGAATCATCCCAACAACCGCAAGCTCTTGCGGGCAGAGGATTTGGGTTTGGAAGTGCCTCCCAACGCCAATCCGGCGAAAAAAGTGGATTATTTCATGGTCATCGACCCGGAGACGAACCAGCCTGTCCTCTATAATCAAGTGTCCAGAGCTGATCTGGTCTTTGACGGGGAAGTACAGGATAAGTCCGGTGGGTCTATACGGGTTAAAACGGCTTTTGCACTTTTAAAAGAAAGTGTCTTCAGTCAAGGAATTGCTGATTACTCCAAAATATGTAAAGTGCCTGAAGAGATAATCATTGAAATAGCCAGAGAGTTTACATCCCATGGAACTAAAGTTGCGGTCGATGGAACGGGTAATACGGCCTCTGCTAATGGGTATGATATAGCCAATGCTATGCACACCCTGGCCACAATGGTGGGCTGCTATAACTTAAAGGGTGGTATGCTTAAACGCCGTGTCGCTTATAAGTCTCTTGAAGCTGGTCCCCGTTATGACTTAGGGACGGTTGCTAACGCGCCTAATATTAAAGGTAAAGGGGTTCTTATAAGCCGGACTGGAGTTCCTTATGAGAAGACGCCTGAATATAAGCAAAAGGTTGCCAAAGGGGAGAATCCTTATCCGTCAAAATTACCCTGGCATCCGATTGGTAGCGCTTCGGACAATCAGGCCCTTTTCTCCGTGGTCAACAGTTATCCATACCAAGCCAAAGTGGTGATGGTCTGGATGTCCAATCCTTTGATGACCACTCCTGCAGCAGGTCGGCAAGATATTATTGATGAGCTGAAAAAAGTAGAAAGAGTACCCCTGCTCATTGCCATTGACGCTTTTATGGGTGAAACAACTTCGTTGGCAGATTATATCATACCTGATACCACTCCTTATGAAAGTTGGGGGCTTGCCAATAGTGAGGGAAATACTTCAGAAAAGGTAACCACCCTTCGTTGGCCTGTTGTAACACCGTTAACGGCCAAGCTCAGTGACAACCGCTATGCCTGCTACGAAAATTATATTATTGATGTAGCAAAAGCAATAGGTTTGCCGGGCTTCGGTGAGAATGCCTTAAAGGACGCGGATGGAAATACGTATGCTCTGAATACACCGGAGGATTACTTCCTGCGGGGCGTTGCCAATGTGGCTTTTGATGGTCAACCGGTTCCCGATATTACCGATGAGGAAATGAAAATTCAGGATCTGGAAAGTTACATGCAGAACTGGAAAGACTGCTTAAAACTAGAAGAACACCGCAAAGCCGCTTTTATCCTTTCCCGTGGAGGAAGGTTCGAAGAATTTGGCAAAGGTTATGAGGGAGATCGCACAAGATATCCCCATGAAGGGTGTTTTAATCTGTATGTAGAGCAGATGGCTTTAGCCAAAAACTCGTTCACAGGCAAACACTTCCAGACAGGTACTCTTGTTTATAATCCGGAGACATTATCGGATGGCACCTCCCTTGATCAGGTTTTCCCCGAATCAGAATGGCCCTTTAAAGCCGTTTCCTATAAAGCAAAATTCAGAAGTGTGACTATGCTGGAAAACTCGATTTTAAGGGAATTGAATCAAGCCAATAAGGTAGAGATTAATCCGGAAGATGCTGAGCAATTGGCCCTTGTATCCGGTGACAAAGTAAGACTGGTTTCCGCTACCGGAGGGGAAGCTGAGGGAATCTTACAGGTGAGACAAGGGATCGCCAGAGGTTCAGTGGGTATAGCCTATGGCTATGGTCACTGGGAGTATGGTGCCAAAAAATACACTTTAGGGGAGAAAGAAGTGTCAGCTTATCCCGGGTCGGGGCAAGGAGTCTTTCTTTCGGGAATCAGCTTAATCGATCCTAAAGTTAAAAATGGGATCTTCGGATTCAGTGAAATGTCCACCGGAGGAACCAGCCGTAATGGCGGTGCCTTTAAAATCCTCAAGGTGTAGTGGGGGACGAAAAATGAAAGATGTAATGGACTGGACAAGGGATCGTTTTCACTCCTATGCCTTTTTTGCCAGTCTCCTCGTGGAGGAACCAACACTGGAAAAATGGCTCACCATTCAAAAACTCTCAAGCTCATTGTCAGGTGAGCTTTTAGAGGATAAGAACGGCATAAGGATTCCAGAAGAGGCACAGGCAACAATGGAGAGACTTCGCCAGGATTACTATGATTGCTTTTTTGTTCCGATGTCCGGGAAATATGTTCCTCCTTATGAATCGGCCCTGCGATGTTTTAAACAAAAGCCCAAACCGTCCTTCGGAAAGATCAACACCTCTCTGACAGCTCAGATCAAGCAGCAATATGAGTTAACCGGGTTTGATCCCTATCGCCTGGAGCTGTTTTCCCCTCTTAAGAATATTCCCTTGGCAGACCATGTCGGGTTTGAATTAGCGTATATGGCTTATTTATGCCAACAGGAACATGAGGCCAGAAAAGAAGCACGGGAGGGCAATGCCGAAAGATGGCTTGAGATTCAAAAGGAGTTCATGGCTGAACATCTCTTGATGTGGATTCCCAGTTTAGCCGAGGCTTTAAGGACCCTGGAAAACGGTTTTTATTCTCAGGCAATCAAGACCCTGGAGATTTGGCTCCATGAAGATGATCAAGATGTAAAAAATTATTTTAGCAGAGGAGGAATCTGCGTTGAGTGCTAATTCGGAACCGCGCTATGGTATGGTCATCGACTTACGCCGTTGTGTCGGATGTCATTCCTGTACTGTCAGCTGTAAAATGGAGAATAATATACCGGAAGGTGTGTATCGTTCCTGGGTTATTGAAGGAGACAAAGGTATCTACCCTAATGTGACGAGAGTGAAACTTCCCCGCCTGTGCAATCAGTGCCAAGATGCTCCTTGTCAAACCGTATGCCCGGTCAACGCGACTCATAAGGATGAGGGAGGCATCATTGTCATTGATCCTGACAAATGTATCGGCTGCCGCTACTGCATTGCGGCCTGCCCCTATGATGCCCGTTTCCTGAATCCGGAAACAGGAATGGCGGAAAAATGCGATTTGTGCATCGGACGGATTAAGGCAGGACTTATGCCGGCCTGTGTCTCCAACTGCATTGCTCATGCCCGTATTTTTGGAGATTTAAATGATCCTGACAGTGAAATTACTCGTTTGCTTGCTGAACATCCGACGCAAGTCTTGCGCTCAGAGCTGGGTACTCAGCCCAGTGTTTTCTATATCGGCTTAGACGAGGCCTTTGACGGAATAAGCCTAAAGGATTTGGAAGGGAGGAAGTAGAATGGATTTTTCCTTTGTCTATGAAATACAGCATCACGCTGCCTTCGGTCCTCTCATCGTGCTCTATTTCTTTCTGGCAGGGCTAAGTGCAGGCTTGTTTTTAATCTCAGCGTTAAGTACGGTTTTTGGCTGGCAACCTGTCAAACCTTTAGCCAAACCTGCGGCGCTCATGGCCTTGGCAGCCTTGGTTCCAGGGCTGCTCGCCTTAGTTGTGGATCTGGGCCGGCCCTTCAGAGCCCTCTATTTATTTTTTAATGTTAATCCCACCTCCATCATGTCTTGGGGGTCTTTCATCCTCTTGTTCTATGGAATTGTCTGTGTGCCCTATATTTGGTTCTTGTGGCAGGGCCAAGAGAAAAGAGTGAAGCTTTTCGGTAAAATAGGTGCCGTTTTGGCAGTCTGCCTAGGGCTATACACCGGCTTCCTCTTAGCAGTCGTTCCCGGCAAACCCCTTTGGAATTCCGCTTTGCTGCCGGTTCTGTTTTTAGTATCCGGCTGTGTTGCGGCTTTGAGCTTAATCAGCCTGACGAAGAAAGTGTTCACTCAAGAGATGGTTCCCGGGGCCGACTATGAAAGTGCCCTGCACACCTTAAAAGTGTGGTTTGTGGTGCTGGAAGTTTGCCTTGTCTTCTTCCATCTGCTCACCGTCTTTTTCTTGGGAGCCCAAGGAGAGCTGACGGTCATGAATCTTCTGGCAGGGGAAAAGGCCTTTACTTTCTGGGGAATTCAAATTGCGGTGGGTATCGTATTGCCCCTGATCCTTCTTTCCCTCAAACAATCTTCCGCGACCTTAGGTCTGGTGGGGGTATTCAGTCTGGCAGGGGTTTTTGCTCTCCGTTATAATTTTGTGTTCGGAGGACAGGAATTGCCGACGGTGGGAACACAGCTCTATCATCAGGGTGGAGGGATGGAGTGGCTTTCCGTAATCGTTCTTCTCGCCTTGGGAGTAGTCTTGCTCTTCGTGCTGCCTTATCTGAGCAGAAGAGTATTCCACTCGACGTCTTCTAAAAGTATTAGTAGTTGAGGGACTCTCCACATCAAGTGATGTAGTGTAAGGTCACAATTCAGACTTTGTCAGTTACAAGCTTAAGCTGAAATGAAGTCAGTAGAAAGTAGTCTATGATATAAGGAATTAAGGGGACGAATGGATTCCGGTGGATTCTGCGGACTTCAAATCCGTTATCGGGCGGATGATCCGGCCGAGGTAGGTTCGACTCCTACACGTTCCCGCCAAAAAACTATCCGAGTTTAAAAAAATAGGACACGAGGTTAGCAAAAAAACCGTTTGCCTCGTGTTCTTTTTAAATATTGGAGAATGAAAGATCCCTGCATTTATTAACGGTATATTTGTGGTAAGATACAGATAGTTGATGATTGTTCGCTAGCTGGCAGTCTGATTTCGAATAAATAACTAAAGGCGGGTTGGAAGGATGGCGGGTCCCACTTTAGCAATGATGGAGGGGTTTTAAATGACTTTAGCAGATCTTGCCCTTGCCGGTTTAGGATATATGTTGGCAAGTGCAGTATGAATGAGCCTGAGAAGAAATTCCATTATGGCTGGTTGATTGTTTTCGGTTGTATGATTATGGTGTTTTGCTGTGTAGGTTTGGCTATTAACGTCTTTTCGATCTTTGTCACACCTTTGGCTGAGGAGTTAGACCTGACGAAAATCCAGGTTTCCACGGTTATGTCCATGATCAGCGTCGGCAGTATTTTAATTTTAGTGTTCAGTGGGAGAATCTATCGAGTTATAGTACCAGAATAGCTATGTTTATTTTTGGTTTGTGCATGGCTGAAGGTTTTCTTCTTTTTGCCTGGTGCAAAACATTGCTTCAGTGTTATGCGGCTGCTTTGTTGGTGGGAATTGGTTCCGGCGGCGGAGGCATGGTTCCTGCATCACTCTTAATTACCCGCTGGTTCAGTACCAAGAGAGGAATTGCCATAAGCCTCAGCGCTATGGGCTCCGGTATTGGGAGTATGATTTTTCCCCCTATAGTAGCCTATTGGATTGAGGGCTTTGGCCTGGAAAGGGCCTTTATATTTTGAGGTTAAAGGGATGACTTTCGCAGAAACTCTGCGTTCGAAAAGATATTGGAGATTGATAATTACGGTACTTTCTGTAGGAATTATGATAGGTCCTATCAATAATCATCTTCCCTCTTTTCTGATCTCTATCGGTTATGATCCTATATTTACTGCAGTGGTATTTTCACTTTTCGGGGGTGCATTGATCGTCGGCAAGCTTTTGGCAGGGGCGATCATCGACCGCTTTGGGATCATTGCTACCAATTGGTATTTGTTTATTATGTGGGGGTTGGCCTTAGCCTCCGCCTTTTTAGTGGATGGAAGTCAGGCCAAAGCCTATTTATTAACGATCCTAATCGGTTTGGGCAACCCGATTCTTGTTAAAATATTCTCAACCTTAACTCCTTATGATATTCCTTGGTGGTGCCATAGGTAATTCATTAGTGGGTTTTATGGCTGATGTAACAGGAACCTATCTTACGACTTATGGTGTTTTTGCTGTGGCTAATGTGCTGTTAATTATGCTTTTGCAGATTATTTTCAAGAAGAAGCGGCTTCACACAAATTTAAAGATAAGTAACACATAACTACTTATATAGTTGGGGTGGCCATTATGACTTTTGGGGAACCTTCTATTATTTTACTCCAAGATATGGCATAATATTAGGAAATTCTCATTTTCTGGTTGTGAGAGGGCAGCTTAATATTCTATATAAGGAGACCCAATATGGTACATGACTCTATTGAAATCGTTGGCGCACGAGCGAATAACCTAAAGAACATCAGCTTGAACATCCCCAAAAAGAAGATCACCATTTTTACCGGTGTATCCGGGTCAGGTAAATCATCCATTGTCTTTGAGACGATCGCCCAGGAAGCGGGCCGGCAATTGAATGAAACCTTCAGTAAATTTATTCAGGGCTTTTTACCGAAGTATGGTCATCCCGATGTGGATGCCATTGAAAACCTCTCATTAGCGATTATTGTGGATCAAAAACGGATCGGGGGTAACTCCCGCTCGACCCTGGGTACAATCACGGATATCAATCCCTTGCTCAGGCTGTTGTTTTCCCGGATCGGGCAGCCCCATATCGGGCCTTCCCAGTATTTTTCCTTTAATGACCCCAATGGCATGTGCAAGATCTGTGAGGGAATCGGCAGGACGGTTACTCTGGATCTGGAGAAAGCCTTGGACAAGGAAAAGTCCTTGAACGAGGGGGCGATTTTGCTGCCGGGCTTTACCCCTGGGACATGGCAGTGGAAAATATATGCCTCTACAGGCTTTTTTGACTGTGATAAAAAAATTAAGGATTACTCTCCGGAGGAGTACCACAAGCTGGTCTATCATCAGCCGGAGAAAATCAAATCGGCTATCGTTGACGGAATGAACACCACTTATGCAGGTCTGGTGGAGCGTTTTATTCGGCAGCACATCAAAACCGAGTACGAAAAATCTGAGGCATCCCAGAAGAAAATCGCGCCGTTTACGACGGAAATGCAGTGTCCTGACTGCGGGGGTAAACGCTATAACGAAAATACCTTGGCATCGAAAATCATGGGCTATTCCATTGCTGATCTGACGGCTATGCAGGTGGATGAGCTTCTTGGTTTAATCCGAAAGATTGAAGATGCTAACGTCCAACCCATCATCAAAAATCTGACGGAGCGGTTGCATGATTTAATCCAAATCGGGCTTGATTATGTCAGCCTGGACCGGGAAACTTCCACCTTGTCCGGGGGTGAATCCCAGAGGGTTAAAATGGTCAAGCACCTGACCAGCAGCTTGACGGATGTGATGTATATTTTTGATGAGCCGAGCATTGGCTTACACCCCAGGGATGTACACAGACTTAATGAACTGCTGATCAAATTGCGGGATAAAGGGAATACGGTCATCGTGGTTGAGCATGACCCTGACGTGATCAGGGTGGCCGATCATATTGTTGATGTAGGACCCCATGCGGGCGTAAGCGGCGGGCGGATCATGTTCGAGGGTGTTTACGGCGACCTGCTGAAGTCCAAGACCCTGACCGGGGAATATATGGGCAGGAGTCTGCCGATTAAGAGTAAGCCAAGGACCAGCAGCGATTTTTATGAAACGAAAAAGAGTACTTTACACAATTTGAAAAACATTAGCTTAAGAGTACCAAAAGGGATTTTCACGGTGGTGACAGGGGTGGCCGGTTCCGGCAAGTCGACCCTTGTCAATGGGGTCTTTGCTAAGGAATATCCGGAGGCCATTATCATCGACCAGTCCGCCGTCAGCGCCAATTTGCGCTCCAATCCGGCCACCTATACAGGCATTATGGATCAAATCCGTAAATTGTTTGCGGAAGAAAATAAGGTCAGCGCCGGGCTGTTCAGTTATAATTCGGAGGGGGCCTGTGAGGGGTGCAAAGGGCGGGGTTATATTGAAACCGATCTTTCCTTTATGGATTCGGTAGAAACGATCTGTGAGGAATGCGGCGGCAAACGGTTTAAGCAAGAGGTTCTGGCGTATCAGTATAATGGCCGCTCCATTGTTGACGTACTGGCGATGACCATTGCTGAAGCGGTTGATTTTTTCAGCCAGAAAGAAATCAAAAACAAGCTGAAGCACATTGTGGATGTGGGCCTTCATTATATGACTCTGGGGCAGCCGTTGGACACCCTGTCCGGAGGAGAATGCCAGCGCTTAAAGTTGGCTAAGGAATTGAGCAAAAAAGGCAATATCTATATCATGGACGAGCCGACTACAGGCTTGCATATGTCCGATATCACGGGAATTTTGGCCATCATTGACCGGCTGGTGGAGAAGGGCAACACCGTAATTGTCATTGAACATAATCTGGATGTGATTCGTAATGCCGACTGGATTGTTGACGTAGGTGTCGAAGGCGGCAGCAAAGGCGGACAGATTCTGTTTGAAGGACCACCCGGTGAATTGAAGGAGTGTCAGGAGTCCATTACGGCAAATTATTTGTAGGTTAAAGGGAGTTTTCTTAATCAAAGGGCATAGGGGCGGCCACAGGGCCGCCCCTTTTAGTGCTAAGACTTATAAAGCATTTTTATAAATCTGAATAATATCATCGAGCTTAGCAAGCCGGGGATTGGTTAGACTGCAGGCATCTTTCATTGCATTGATTGCCATGGTTTGGAGATCCTCTTCTTTTACGCCAAGCTCAGAGAGTCCGCTGGGTATGCTGATGTCTTGGGATAATGTTGTAATTGCGGACAAAGCCTTTTCTGCTGCATCTCTGGCAGGTAATTTTTCTACTTTCTCGCCCAGAGCTTTTGCGATATCTACGAAGCGCTCAAGGTTTCCAATCAGATTGAAGCGGGATACATGAGGTAGAAGTATGGCATTACAAACACCATGAGGCAGATTATAAAAGCCGCCTAGCTGGTGGGCCATGGCGTGAACATAACCTAAACTGGCATTGTTAAACGCCATACCTGCCAGGAATTGAGCATAGGCCATTTTATCCCGGGCTTCAAAATCATTGCCATTGGCAACAGCACGACGAAGGTACTTACTGATGAGCTTAATCGCCATTAAAGCAGCTGAATCGGTAATGGGCGTAGCTGCAGTGGAAACGTACGCCTCAACAGCGTGGGTTAAGGCGTCCATACCGGTGGCGGCGGTCAGAGGGGCAGGCTTTCCGATCATTAACAATGGGTCATTGATGGACACATTGGGGGTAGCATGCCAGTCCACAATAGCCATCTTAATATGGCGATCCGTATCGGTAATAATGCAGAACCGGGTCATCTCGCTGGCTGTTCCTGCCGTAGTGTTGATAGCAATCATAGGTACCATTGGTTTTTCGGATTTATCGACTCCTTCAAAATCACGGATATTGCCGCCGTTTCCAGCAACCAGTCCTACACCTTTGGCACAATCATGAGCAGATCCTCCTCCCAGTGAAACAATCATATTACAGCCTTCATTTTCAAACACCGCGACACCATCATGAACATTTTTGTCGGTAGGATTGGGTTCTGCTCCAGGATAGATGACAACTTTAACACCCTCGGCTTCAATAATCTCCGCAATCTGTTTGGCCAGTCCGCTCTGATTAAGAAAAGCGTCCGTCACCAGAAGTGCAACTTTGCCCCCCAAAATCTTTGCTTGTTTCCCTGCCTCTTGGGCTGCACCCGCTCCCATAAGGTTGACAGTTGGCATGTAGTAGCCATAAACTTGATGCACTACAGACATTGTTTATCCTCCTCGTAAGTTTTATTTCCCTTTCGGGATGTTGTTTTATTATTACAATGCAATTCGCATGCCATTCAAGTTTAGAGAAGGAAAAGTTCATCCGATGGGCAAAATATTCGGAAATATCCGTCTATTCCGTCAGAATGCGATGATTTTTTTATTGGAATTGGTAAAGCTCCTGCACCATTTTTGTACATTGGAAACCAACCAGTGTTCTATGTTGGCACACAAGGGCTATTTAACCTGCAAGTGTTGTTCGAGTCAATTGGATATGTTATCCTAGCTATATACATTTCTGTTTTCTGACTTGTCAAACTATTTAATCGTCGAAGATGAAGAAATATAATATAAGCGGCAACTAGGCAAGTCCCAAATACGAAGGCGCCTTCGTATTTGGGACTTGCTGTGTTAAGAAAGGTTTGCACCTTCGGGGGCATAATTCCATATGCTGAGTGTAAAAACAACCAAGGAAAGGATTTGCAGCATATGGGTGATTTGACCACAGGGCGGACGCCGCACTTAATCGCGGCTGAAATTAACACGATTAGGCACCAGACCGAGAAAATCCTTCTGGCCGGTGCCATTGAGGTCGGCCGCCGCCTGAGGGAGGCCAAGGAGCTGCTTCCCCATGGGGAGTGGCTGAAGTGGCTGGAGGAGTCCGTAAATTACACGGATAGAACGGCCCAGAAATTGATGCGCGTCTTTGATGCCTATGGGAGTCAGCCGTCGGTCTCTGCCGGCACGGCCCCACTGAATGCTCCCGGCCCCGAGGCCCAGGCATTGCCTAATCTGAGCTATACCCAGGCTTTTATCCTTCTGGGTGTCCCGGAAGAGGAGCGGACTCAATTTATAGCGGAGTTGGATCTGGAGAGTATGTCCACCCGCCAGCTGGAAAAGGCGGTTCAGGAGCGGCGTCAGGCTGTCGAAGATCGGGATCGGGCTTTGGAGGAAAGAACGGAACTTCAGGAAACTGTGGAGGATCAGGGAAATCAAATCGATCGGCTGACCAAGGAGCTGGATAGCCTGAAGATAAAGAACGGGGAGTTAAGCAAGTCTCAGGCAGAGGTCACGGCTAAAGTCGGGAGGCTGAGCGTGGAGTTGAAATCCCAAAAAGAGAGTACATCCGCCAAGGCCATCACAAGAATGAGCAACAATCTTAACGCTGCCTATCACAGGGCTAAAGCCAATCAAATCGCCTTTTTATATGAGAGCATGGTACGGAATTATCGAGAGCTGCTGTATGAGATGAAAGAGTTCGCAGCCAAGGAGCCGGAGACCTATGAAGTGTATAGAAATAAGATCATGGATTTTTTAGCGAAGGGAGTGAAGGAGAGAATATAAACGGGGATCTGTCAGCCATGGTGTGGCAAGGATATTTTTCAATAGAAAAACGGCGGTTTTGAACAGTTCAAAACCGCCGCATGGCGTTATTGCTTATAAAAAGGCATTATAATTTTGCTGCCATAACGGTTTTTGTTGTGGCGATTGCACTTAATTTAAGCGACAGTATAAATTTTTACATCAGGGTCTGTACTCCACAGGGGTTTAAGACCAACAAAAACATCATTTTTGAACATATCACTACTCAAGTATGCTTGGGCATTTTCTACGCTGTCAAAGCCGTGCAAAACCTGCACATCTTCCTTACGGATAAGCAAATCTTTGGTAAGTGCGCCTTTAACTTGGCGCAAGAAAGGCTGTCGGTAGTCAGCATAGACTTTTCCAGCCGCAGGGCGATTGGTTTCGTTAATCACCATAGTGATTTCAAGATATGCTTTTACACTCATATTCCATTCCTCCATTGGCGTTAATTTTTATGGGTTTGACCATGACTGGAGTATAACAAACCCACTATGAACGCTCAATATATTAGGAATTTTATGAGTGACTAATAAACTTAATAGTAACTATTTTTTAAGCTGGTCGCAAGTTTTACAGGGGGGAAGTTTTTTCTCCAATTCATCTTTGGTCTGCTGTCGTGACCATTGGCAGATGTTTTGAAGAATCGGTAACACTGAGTGCCCCTTGTCTGTCAGTGCATACTCTACTTTGGGAGGAATTTCGTTATATTGTGTTCGTTCAATTAATTCATCGGCAATAAGCTCTTTAAGCATAGCGGCAAGGACCGCATCAGTAATATTGCCGAGCTCCTTTCTGATGGCATTATAACGAATCACTGTGTTTGTAGAGAGTACACATAAAATTCTCGCTTTCCATTTTCCTCCGAAAACATTAAGTCCATATTCGATAGGGCA
The DNA here is from genome assembly GCF_000243155.2 of Desulfitobacterium dehalogenans ATCC 51507. Taxonomy (NCBI): domain Bacteria; kingdom Bacillati; phylum Bacillota; class Clostridia; order Eubacteriales; family Desulfitobacteriaceae; genus Desulfitobacterium; species Desulfitobacterium dehalogenans. Next base: position 491,168 of record NC_018017.1, read on the forward strand.
CATGATTTCTTTTTCGATTTTAGGCTCGTATTTCATAATTGTCCTCCTACCTATCATTTACATAGTAACTATAATAAATGATAGTTAAACCATGTCAAGCTGAAATTGTGGGAGGTGTTTTTTTGCGAAAATGGAAGATGAGGTTTAAAAAGTAAAGCTTACTATTACGTCTTTTTGGCCAGAACCTTGTCTAATAGTGTATCAATACACTCCCGGGTAATAGGCTTGCCTACTACTTGTTGGACCTGCATGAATTGATCGTGAACATCAGCCGTTACAAATACGATGCTACATGCTGACATGGAATCGGATTGCCGTATTCGTTGGGTGGTTTCGAGGCCGGTCAGCTTTTTCATGCTATTATCAAGAAAAAGAAGGTCAAGAATCATACCAGGCTTATGAAGTTCTTCGAGAAGCTCTTCGCCGCTGCCAAATTGGTAAATATCAAATAGAACTCTCTTTTCTTCTTCATATAAATGGATGAATTCCTCCAATAGCTGGCGACACAAGGGCCTGTCATCGCAAATACCGATAGTAAGCAATACTCGTCTCCTCCAAAGCCTTTTAGATACAACTAAAAAGGTATTTAAACCATTATATATCTATAAGGATACAAGTACAAGTGTATAAATACCCTTACATTTTGTTAAGAATATTATCCATAATTGATAAGGTTAAACAGGGTGATAAGATTTGGAGATTAATTATAAAGAATTAGGCAAACGGATTGCGAAAAGGCGCAAGGTGTTGAACCTAACCCAGGATGATGTTGCAGAAGCTACGGGACTTAGTAACAACCACATTTCCAATATAGAAAACAACCATTCTATTCCCAGCATCGAAACATTGATGAAAATATGCCAGGCCCTGGATATCACTCCGGATTACTTTTTGCTAGGTATCGTCAGACACGAGAATGACAGCCTGCTTGCTCAAATCAATCAAAAGATTAAGCTTTGCGATGAGAAAAAACTTAAACTGGTTGACCATTTTATAACGTGGGTAGTTGATGAAAAACTATAGTTTTGAAAAAGTGCAGACGCACTTTTTTTATTTGTTAAGCTTTAGCCTGTTTGTATGCGAAGTGGGCAAATGTCATCATAAATGCCGATAATAATTACAATCACATAGGGGACTTTTGTTGTATGATTTTAGGACAAATAGTCCAATACGTCAATAGGACTTATAGTCCTAAGATATACTTGCTTTGGTGATGCTGATGCGGTTAAGAATACGTGATGTTCGTGAAGATCATGACCTAACTCAAAAACAAATTGCGAAATACCTAAGGTGCGATCAATCTTTATACTCCAAATATGAGCGAGGGGAGCGTGATGTTCCGCTGAATATCATGATTAAGCTCGCAGAGTTTTATAAAACCAGTATCGACTACCTGGTCGGGCTTACAGAAAATAAGCAACCTTATTGCTGAGGTTAGATTAGCGGAATGCCTTTGAAATCCGTGGGTGAATGAAATATACTGCCGGCCCGTCCCAAATACGAAGGCGCCTTCGTATTTGGGACGGGCTGTATTATGGAAGATCCTCCATCCGCACGGCCTGGATTCCACAACCAGCTGCTTTTTTGCCTTTCCCGCCTGGAAGAGTTATGATAAATAGTGAGATTTCAAACCATTTATTCTAATCACCTGTATGTGTAAGAAGGGGATAGCTTGTATAAAATTCTGATTGTCGAAGACGATGCTACCATTGCGGAGGCTATCCGGAAACATATCCAATCCTGGGGTCTGGAAGCCCGCTGTGTGGAGGATTTTCGGAATGTTCTTGCCGAGTTCGCCGAACTGGACCCTCAGCTGGTGCTGCTGGATATTTCCCTGCCCTTTTATAACGGTTATCACTGGTGCGGGGAGATCCGCAAAGTGTCTCAGGTTCCCATTATGTTCATTTCCTCCGCAGGGGATAATATGAATATTGTCATGGCCATGAACATGGGGGGAGACGATTTTATCGCCAAGCCCTTCGATCTGAATGTGCTCACTGCAAAGATTCAGGCCATTCTGCGCCGGACCTATCATTTTGCCGGGCAGGTCAAGGTACTGGAACATCGCGGGGCCCTGCTGAATACTTCGGACGCCAGCCTGACCTACCAAGGGCAGCATATTGAGCTGACGAAAAACGATTACCGTATTCTGCAGGCCCTGATGGAAAACAAGGGCAGGGTGGTCAGCCGGGATACTTTGATGCAGCGGCTGTGGGAAACGGACAGCTTTGTGGATGAAAATACCCTGACCGTCAACATGACCCGCCTGCGCAAAAAGCTGGATGCCGCAGGATTGAAGGACTTTATCCTTACGAAAAAAGGATGGGGATACCTGGTAGAGTGAGGGGGATAGGAGCCGGTCTATGGGCTTGTTTTTTTCTTACCTGAAATCACATCGCAAAATAATAGGGGCTTTTCTGGGCTTCTGCGTCATATTTGCCGGGGTGTTTGCCCTTTATGAATTGCCGGTGGGGGCAGTGGGTTACGGAGCGGTGATCTGTGCTTTCGTCGGCTTGATCCTTGTGGTTTGGGATTATGGGGCTTTTTATGAGAAGCATAGACGGCTGGAGGCTCTGAGCCGGGAAATCACGGTGACCGCCGCCGGACTTCCCGTGCCCTGGGGGCCCCTGGAGGAAGACTATCAGGCTGTCATCCGGGTTCTTTATGAAGATAAGCTGCAGCTGACCGACCAAATGCGGGAGCGGTATACGGATCTTGTGGAATACTATACGGTATGGGCCCATCAGGTCAAGACACCCATTGCCGCCATGGGGCTTCTCCTGCAAGGGGAAGACGGGGATACCGCCCACAGCCGGGAATTGAGGGAGGAGCTTCAGCGCATTGAGCAGTATGTGGAAATGGTCCTCTGCTATCTGCGGCTGGAGGGCCCCGCAACGGATTATGTGATCCGGGAGTATGATTTGGACGGCATACTCAAACAGGCTGTGCGCAAATATGCCTCTCAGTTTATTCGCCGGAAGATCCGGCTGGAATATGAGCCCCTTGGCAGCCGGGTTTTGACGGATGAAAAATGGCTCCTGTTCGTCATCGAGCAGGTTCTGTCCAACGCTCTTAAATACACCCGGTCCGGGACAATTTCCATTACTTTGGAAGCGCCGAAAACCCTGTGTATCCGGGATACCGGCATTGGCATCGCGCCGGAAGACCTGCCCCGTATTTTTGAAAAGGGCTACACCGGCTTTAACGGGCGCAGGGACAAGAAAGCCAGCGGAATAGGGCTCTACCTCTGCCGCCGTATCTGCCGCAATCTGGGTCATGACATTAGCGCAAGCTCTGCTCCCGGCAGGGGTACGGAGATCCGGATCGATCTGAAAAGCGCTGAATTGGAAACAGAATAGGCAACCTTAGGATGGAAAATACCCCAATGCCTAAGGGTATCAGGTCATGTGGGATTATGCGGCTAAGGCGCTGAAGGGTGCATAAGTTTTAGAGTACCTTTCTCACCGTGTACATCCCTTCGAGCACAACCCAATTTTGCGGGAAGAAGCTGTTGATCGTCCAGTAACTGACTCCGCCCAGCTTGTATTTATTGACCAGCGCCAATTTGGCCTGGATGCTGCGGGCATCTTCAAACCATACCTCATGCTGCCGGCCATTGCCGTCATAGTAGTGGAAAAAAGGAGCCTGAGCCGTAGTGCTGTAGTGGATTTCTACCTTTTGCTCAACGCCCAGTTTTATTGCGGCTGTGTTGGAGAGGGAGCGGGCAGCCGAACCCTGGACGAAGGGCAGGGTCCAGTCATAACCGTAATTCGGTATCCCGATCATGATCTTACGGCTGGGCATAACGGACGTGGCGTATCTGACCACGCCTTCCACCAGATTGAGCGGAGCAACGGCCTGGGGCGGGCCATAGGTGTATCCCCATTCATAGGTCATCAGAATAACATGATCCACAACCGACCCGTGTACAGGATAATCGTGTGCTTCATACAGCAGTCCTCGCTGGCTTCCGCTTGTTTTGGGGGCCAGGGCGGTGGCGACGGTGTAGCCCAGGGAATGAAGGCGGTCGGTTATCCTGCGCAGGAAGTTATTAAAGCTCTCCCTGTCCTGGGGATGGATATACTCAAAGTCAATTACCAGCCCGGTATACTCCTGGGCGAGGTTGTTCACCACATTTTCAATTAAGGTGTTCTGAACCTGCTCGCTGGCTAAAACAGCGTGAGCGATGTCGCTGTCAAAACCCCCGCCTTCCCTGAGATTGGTAATCACGAACCAGGGGGCGACGCGTTGCTGCCGTGCCCTCTGCCGGGCCGAAGCGTCCGCTAACGTGCTTAGGCTGCCATCGGCACTGACCTGGTGACTGAAAAAGCTCAGGTAGGTGAGGTGGGGCAAGGTATTGTTTAAAGTGTTGCTGCTGATGCTGGGAAATGCAAAGCCGTTCACGTCGATGGTTCCTGATTTCCGGGTAGTGTTCGACGATACAACAATAGCCTGCCCGATCATGATCTGATCAGGATTATCCAATCTGTTGTCGCTGATGATCTGCTCCATGGATACTCCATAACGTTTGGCGATGGAGTAGATGTTGTCTCCCCGTTTTACCGTATGTATGATCAAAATAAATCACACCCTTGCAAAAAAAAAATGGCCTTTTTCTCTCAACCATAATGTATGTGTGCTATTGGAGGAAGGTACCATGATTTATTTGCAAAGGTGCGTACATAGGTAAAATGGAAGAGTAACCAAACTCACCATAATTCCAAACAGAAAGGTGCATATCTCATATGTTATAACACGAAAGGCACAAATAGGGCTTTACCCTCTGGCCAGGAACTCCCGCTTCGCCCTGCTCAGCAACCTCGCATCGGTTAAAATATCCCAGCCGGTGAAGGCCAGCGCTCGAATCGCCAGCAAAAGCAGCCTTTCCCCATTCAAGGCTCATCAGTTGCATGACTAAGGAGGAGTTTGCTGCAGCGATTGGAGTTAACCATAGAACTATTGGAGATTGGGAAAGCGGGAAACGAAAAACCAGAAGAAACGAATTTAAGTTCTCTCTGTTATTAATCGCAGAAGATAAAATAAAAGAACACTCAGCTACCTGCCCGTAGCTGAGTGTTCTTTGGTAGCCTGTTTGCTACAATTTTAGTGTAATTCATTTCTGTCTTGCTTAGAAAGAAAGGTGAACGTTTAAAGATACCCCCGGGAAAGAGTTAGATGGCTGCCTCCTCTAAAGTATTATGGAGCACTTCAAAGCCAAGCCCGGCTAGGAACCATTCCGGAGCCATTCTCAGCGTAATAAATCCGTTAATATTCAACGGATCCCTATAGTGCCAGGGACAAGTGCCGAGCAGAACCGTAGAGCTTAAACCGCTGAGATATTCAATGCTCCAGATCAGGGTTAAATAAACGAGCCCACGCAGCCACCATGGCTGCTCGCGGATCCGGTCATGAACCGGTTCGAGAAAAACCCCCAGCCCATAGATCGGCAGCATAACAAGGAAAGTAAACCCGTGCATACTCAGATCCCCTTGCAGTAAAGCGGCTAACCCTGTATAAAAGACCTCGATAACAAGGCCTGCAATTCCGTAGATAAGAAGATGTCTTAATGTTTTCATGCTTGGGGAATATTACTTTACCAGAGGTGCTATGAGTGGAAGAATCTGTTCTTGTTAATTTAGACAGTGAAAGTTTTTGGAAATGGTGGTCAGGTGCAACCAAAAGAATTGACAAAAAAGGATTTAGGTCTATTCTTGTTGACGTACAAGGGTGGCAAGAAAAGAAGAAACAATTACTCTAAGGCTTATTTAAAATCCTGATTAGAAGACCTCAATAAATCAGAAAATCATCTTGCAAATTGTGCGAATGTCAACCTAAAGGAAAGGAAGGAGTACCGTGAAAAAGAATCCAAAGCAGACCCAAAAGAACAAATTGAAGGAGCCAACTTTTGCCCCTGGGAGCGATCTAGACCAGGATGCCTCTATACAGGATGTTAACAAAGGCAATTACACTAAGGTTGTGAAAGCGGTCTATGATGAAGTAGACCCAAGTTAATCAAGCGAACGCTGGATTATTGCAGGCACATTTGGCATAAAAAATCAATTAATAATAAACTGACTCTGATCCAAAGCATGGAATTGAAATGCCTCTGCCAGGTGACGAGACAGGATATTCGCTTCCCCCTCCAGATCGGCTATGGTTCTAGCCACCCTGAGAATCCGGTCATGGCTGGGTACTTAAATGCTGGCGGTTAAACACTCGTTTTAAGGGCTCTTCACTGCTTTTATCCAGGCTGCAGAATTCTATGGTCTCTGCAGCGTTCATTTCAGCATTGGTTTTAATGTCACCCAGACGGGACCACTGACGTTCCCGGGCTTTATGCACCCTGTCTTGAACAGCCTGTGACTCTTCTCCGGCGGGCGGCTGGTGGAGTTCGTCATAGTCCAGACGCGGGACTTCTACATGCATATCAAAACGGTCCAGTAGGGGCCCGGAGATCCTGCCACGATAAGCATCGATTTGCTTAGGCGTACAGCTGCGGCTTCTCTGGGGATCACCATGCCAACCGCAGGGGCAACCTTTCAAAATGGTAAGGTTAAACGGGGAAATGTAAGCCAAAGCGATGGCGGATATTTCCCCGTTTTCTTAAACTAGTGTAGTGGTACGTTCACTTTCAGACAAGTCATTGGGCGAAATGTGGGCGTGTCGCTACACTATAGTTGAAGAAAACGGAGGAGGAAAAATTAATGACTATTTTAGAAGTCAATAATTTAGAAAAAGTATATACCACCCGGTTTGGGGGCCAGAAAATTCAGGCCCTGGCCAATGTGTCCTTCAGCGTGGAAAAAGGAGAGTATGTGGCCATTATGGGTGAGTCCGGTTCCGGCAAAACAACCCTGCTCAATATTCTGGCGGCCCTGGACAAGCCTACCGGCGGTGCAGTTGTTCTTGAGGGGCACAATCTGAGCAAGATCAGGGAGTCTGAAATTGCCGCCTTCCGCCGGGACAATTTGGGCTTTGTGTTTCAGGATTTTAATCTGCTGGACACCTTTTCCCTTCAGGATAATATTTTCCTGCCCCTGGTGCTGGCTGGCAAGCCCTACCCGGAGATGAAAGCACGGCTCACACCGATTGCGGAGAAGCTGGGGATTAAGAATCTTCTTGCCAAGTATCCCTATGAGGTATCAGGGGGGCAGAAGCAGAGAGCGGCTGTAGCCCGGGCCCTGATTACCAATCCCCGGCTGATCCTGGCGGACGAACCCACCGGAGCCCTGGATTCCAAGGCCACCGATGAACTTCTCCGCCTGTTTGGGGAGATCAACCGGGAGGGGCAGACTCTTTTGATGGTGACTCACTCCGTCAAGGCGGCCAGTCATGCCGGCCGGGTGCTGTTCATTAAGGATGGGGAGGTATTTCACCAGATTTACCGGGGCAACAGCAGCAACGAGGAGTTATATCAGAAGATATCCGACACCCTTACCATGCTGGCGACGGGGGGCGACAGACCATGACACAGGGACTTTATCCCAGACTGGCCCTGACCGGCATTGCCAAAAACCGCAAGATCTACCTTCCCTATATCCTGACCTGCATGGGTATGGTCATGATGTTTTACATTATCTCTTTTTTAACCGTAAATCCTTCCGTCAGCGCCATGCCCGGCGGGGGCTCCCTGCAGATGATTCTGTCCTTCGGCCGCGGGGTCGTGGGGGTATTTTCCCTGATTTTCCTGTTCTATACCAATTCTTTTTTGATCAGGAAACGGAAAAAAGAATTTGGCCTTTATAATATTCTTGGCATGGGAAAATGGAACCTGGCCCGGATTCTTACCTGGGAGAGCCTCCTGATCGGGGTTGTTTCGGTGGCCGGTGGCCTGTTCTGCGGGATCCTTTTTGCCAAGGTTGCCGAACTTTCCCTGGCCCATGTGCTCAAAAGCACCATCCAATCCGGATTCTCGGTGGAGTGGGGTTCTGTTTTAGAGGCCGCGGCATTGTTCGCCGCTATTTTTCTGCTGATTTTGTTCAATGGGCTGCGGCAGATTCATGTCTCCAAACCGGTGGAATTGCTGCGCAGCGACACGGTAGGTGAGAAGCCCCCCAAAGCCAATTGGGCGGTGGCCTTTTTGGGAGTCATTATTCTGGCCGGCGCTTATTATCTGGCCCTCGCCATCCAGCAGCCCCTGGAAGCCCTGCTCTGGTTCTTTGTGGCGGTGGTGATGGTGATCATAGCGACCTATCTGCTGTTTATCGCCGGCTCTGTGGTGTTCTGCAGACTTTTGCAGAAAAACAAGAGGTATTACTATAAGACCAGTCATTTTGTTTCCGTTTCTTCTATGGTATACCGTATGAAACGCAACGGCGCCGGGCTGGCCTCCATCTGCATACTCTCCACCATGGTTCTGGTGATGCTGTCTTCAACAGTCTGCCTGTATATAGGGGCGGAAGACAGCCTGCGTTCCCGGTATCCGCGGAACGTGGCGGTTGATATCTATTCCGTCGATCCGGCCTATACGGTTGCCGTGACTGACGCACTAGGTGAGGCGCTGCAAAAGAAGGGCGTCCAGCCGGAAAATATTCTCAATTACCGCTATCTGGGTGTGGCCGGATACCTGGAAGGGGAGCAGGTGAGCTTCAATCGTGAAAAGGGGCAGATTCTTCCGCCTGACATTCGGCAGCTGTTTATCATTCCCCTGGAGGACTATAACCGGCTGACGGGGACCAGGGAAACTCTGGACAAAAACGAGGCTCTGCTGTACTGCACTAAATCGGATTATCCCTATGACAGGCTTACCTTGGAAGGGGCCGGTACTCTGAAGATCAAAAAGAGTGTACCGGAATTTGTGGATAACGGTGTGGACGCTATGCAGACTATTCCCTCCCTCTATATCGTTGTCCCGGATTTTGCCGCCATCGATGCTGTTTTTGAGAAACAAAAGGAGATCTACGGGGATAATGCTTCCAGTCTGCACTATTACTATGGGTTTGATCTGAACCTTTCTGAGGAAGAGCAGTTTGCCCTGGGAGAAGATATTTCGGGGTCGGTCAGGGAGATGCAGCTGAAGGACTCTGAGTTTCCCGCGGTATCCACCCAGTGCGCTGCCCGGGACCGGGCCGACTTCTATGCTCTGTACGGGGGACTTCTTTTCCTCGGGGTTTTGCTGGGTATTGTCTTTATACTGGGAGCGGTGCTCATTATGTACTATAAACAGATCAGTGAAGGATATGAGGATCAGGCCCGGTTCGACATCATGCAGAAAGTAGGCATGACAAAAAAAGAAATCAGGAAGAGTATTAATTCCCAGGTGCTGACCATCTTCTTTCTTCCCCTTGCAGCTGCGGGCGTTCATATAGCGTTTGCCTTTCCGATGATTTCGAAGCTGCTGGCTCTGTTCAGCCTGACCAATACGCGTCTGTTCGCTGCCGTAACGGTAGGCTGCTATCTGGTGTTCACCTTGTTTTATGTGATGGTATATCTCTTTACCTCCCGGGCTTATTACAGTATTGTCAGCGGCGGGGTGGAGCGGTAGATCAATAAAAGTATCCCTAATACTATAAGAATAAATTAAGCCGAAACCGGTGGGATATCTGCCGGTTTCGGCCGTTTTTGCAGCCGATGAAACAGCGGGGGGGGCCTCCGGTGCTTGGAAGGTGGGAGTTTTTAAATTTTTTAGGGTTTTATGATATACTCAGTTCGGATTATTTATTTTTCCCGAAGGAGCCAACGGAGATATCATCACCTTAGAAAACAAACTTGTGGAAGTTGACTATATAAACCAATACACCATTTCCCATGGACGATATGAAAAGTGGCGTGAAGGGTTACTTCTTAAACGTGTGGGCTTCAAAAATATTGTGATTTCTTCAGATTATTAATGGGCACACTACGGCGAAGGAGGAACAGATGATAACCTTTGAGGCCGTTGCGATCAAATAACATATCAAGAAAAATAGACTTAGGCAGATGATATTGAGCTGGAGAATGGAGAATAGGGAATGGAGCAGTTGCCATGAGCAAGATTCTGATTATTGAAGATGACCCCATCATCCGGGTCGAACTTAAAAGCCTGCTGGAAAAGCACGGCTATGAAGTTGCCGCGCCGGATGCTTTTGAGGATATGGTCAACACGGCGCTGAATGCCGCACCTCATTTGATTCTCCTTGATTTGAACCTGCCCTTCTATGACGGGCATCATATCGGCCGGGAAATCCGCAAACAATCCTCTGTACCGCTGATCGTCGTCACCAGCCGGAGCACGGAAACGGACGAATTGCTGAGTATGCATCTCGGCGCGGACGACTTTATTACCAAACCTTACAATGTTCAGATCCTGTTGGCGAGGATTGAGAACGTTCTGCGCCGCGTATATGGCCATCAGAACGAGCTCATTCTCCAGGCCGCAGGGCTGACCCTCAACCTTGGGGAGAGCACAGTCAGCTTCCATGGACAGACCAGGGAACTCACGAAGAACGAGCTGAAGATTATGACCTTGCTGATGAAAAGTCAGGGTAAAATCCTCCCGCGGGAACAGATCATGACGGAGCTGTGGCAGACGGACGAATTTGTCGATGACAACACCCTGACGGTAAACATCAACCGCCTGAGAAAAACTCTCGGGGAAATAGGGGCGGTGGATGTCATCCAAACGAAACGGGGACAGGGGTATAGGATATGCAATTAAGGGATTTTTTAAGAGACAAGCTGCTCTTCATCATCATGGTCTTGTTAACCGCCGGGATCGGTGGTTTTGTTTTATACGCCTTGAATGATCCCCCTGCCGCCATAATCGTCGTCAATGTGGTGTATCTTTCCGGCAGCCTTGCCGCCTTGCTGGGGGAATACCTCCCCAAAAGAGCATTCTATAAAGAGCTGTTCTCCCAGCTTAACGATTTGGACAGAAAGCACTATATCTCTGAAATTATGGAAGCTCCCACATTTTATGAAGGAGCAGCCCTTGCGGAAGTGCTGCAGGCTGTCGGTAAATCGATGAACGACGAGATTGGGGCACACGGGAGAGCAATCCGCGACTATCGGGACTATGTAGAGCTGTGGGTCCACGAAATCAAGACCCCTATCAGCGCGGCAAAGCTGATCTGTGAGAACAATGGATACGCTAAGGTATCAGATGAAGTGGACAAGATCGAAAACTATGTGGAGCAAGCCCTGTTTTACGCCCGAAGCGGCTCCGTGGAAAAGGATTATGTCATTCGGAAAACCGAATTGAAAACCCTGATTGCCCAGCTGCTTAAGAAAAACGCCGGATACCTCATCGCCAATAAAGTCAAAATAAATCTGCAAGCAGAAGGAATGGTCTATACCGATTCCAAATGGCTGCTCTTTATTTTGCAGCAGCTGCTGGATAACGCGGTGAAATACGGCGCGCAAACCATTGCCTTTAGTTTCAGGGACGGAGTATTGACCCTTAAGGATGACGGTATCGGGATTCCCCCTCAGGATTTGCCCCGTGTGTTCGAGCGGGGCTTTACAGGGGAAAACGGACGCATAACCGGGAAATCCACAGGGATGGGACTCTATCTCTGCCAGGAACTGTGTGGCAAATTGGGACTCACTCTCTCGGCGGCAGCGGATGAGGGTACCGAGATAGCCATTACATTTCCAAGAAATTCTTATGTGACATTAGTGTAAGTTTGCTGTAAGGTCCATCCATGGCAGATGTGTTGGGCGGGATTTATACTGTAAGCATATCAACCGAAAGGAGCTTCTTATGCAACCGATTGTACAAGTTCAACATTTAGAAAAAATATACGGAAACCGCAGCAACATTACGAAAGCCCTGAACGGTGTGAGCTTTGAAGTGTTCCCGGGAGAATATATCGGAGTGATGGGCTCATCGGGGAGCGGCAAAACCACCCTGCTCAACTGTATTTCCACCATTGACCGGGCGACGGCGGGGCAGATATTGATTGAAGGAAAGGACATTACCAAGCTGAAGCCTTCGGAGGTGGCTGATTTCCGCTGCCGCAAGCTGGGATTCATTTTTCAGGATTATAACCTCCTTGATACCCTCACCGCTTATGAGAATATCGCTCTGGCCTTGACGATCGCCAAAACGAATCCCCGCCAGGTGGATGGAAAAATCCGCGCTGTCGCGGAAAAGCTCGGCATCACGGACGTGCTGGCCAAGTATCCTGTACAGATGTCGGGGGGACAGCGTCAGCGCGTCTCTTCAGCCCGGGCGATTGTAACCCATCCCGTTCTGGTGTTGGCCGACGAACCCACCGGCGCTCTGGACAGCAAATCCGCAAAAGCCTTGCTGGAAAGCTTCCGCGCCATGGTGCAGGAGCTGCAGAGCACGATTCTCATGGTGACCCACGACCCCTTCGCCGCAAGCTACTGCGACCGGATTCTCTTCATCCGGGACGGCAGGCTGTTCACCGAGCTGCGGCGCGGGGTGGATACACGGAAGGACTTCTTTGACAAAATCATTGAGGTGATGGCCGTTTTGGGAGGGGAAGCGGAATGAGCGGGCTTAAGTTAGCGGTGCGCAATGTCCGCAAAAGCTATAAAGATTACGGGGTGTATTTTCTTACCATCATCGCCGGCGTGGCTATGTTCTATATCTTCAATTCCCTGGACAGCGGGAGCGTCATGATGGATTTGAACGAGAACCAGGCGATGGCCCTTCTCGGCGTAAACAAGATCATGTCTTATCTGTCCCTGTTCATTTCCGCGATTTTGGGCTTTTTGATCCTTTATGCCAATGCCTTTCTGATTCGGCGGCGCAAGAAGGAATTGGGGATCTATCTGATTCTGGGCATGGGGAAAGGTAAGATTTCACGCATCCTGATCTGGGAAACCACCCTGGTCGGCCTGGTGTCCCTCGTGGTGGGAGTTGTTCTCGGCATCGTGCTTTCCCAGGGGCTGGCCCTTCTCACGGCCAAGCTGTTCAGGGTAAGCGTAACCGGGTTTGCTTTGGCCTTTTCCCCTTCGGCAGTGTGGAAAAGCGCTTTATACTTTGGCATCGCCTTTCTGTTGGTTATGGTCTTCAACACGGCCAACATCAGCAGACAAAAGCTCATTGACCTTATTTATGCCGACAAAAAGATGTCAGGGTTCCGCGCTCCACGCTTTAACGTATCCGTCGCCCTGTTTATCATCAGCCTGGCGATCCTTGGGAGCGCCTATTCCATCATCATCAAAAACGGAATGCTCCACTCAGGCAAGCCCCTGATGATTTCTGTTCTTCTCGGCACTGCCGGAACCTTTCTGTTCTTCTACTCTTTCTCCGGCTTCTTCCTGAAGCTGGTCCGCAGAATGGAAGGGGTCTATTTCCAAGGGCTGAACCTGTTCACCCTCGGACAGCTTAACAGCAGAATGAACACAGCCTATGTGTCCATGTCCTTTGTCTGCCTTATGCTGTTTATTGCCATCTCCGCCATTTCGGTGGGCTCGGCGGTGGCCGAAAGCATCCGCAGCAATTATGGCGCCCAGGAAAGCTCTACCGTGGCGGGGATAACCTATATTTCCCTCTATATCGGAATCGTGTTCATACTTGCCTGCGCCAGCGTTCTCGCCATCGCCCAGCTTTCCGAAGCCAGCGACAACCGTGCGCGGTATGAGCTGCTGTCCAAGCTCGGGGCGAGCGGAAAGCTGCTGGCGGGCAGTTTATTCAAGCAGGTTTCCCTCTATTTCGCGCTGCCCCTTGTGTTGTCCGTGATCCACTCCGTGGTCGCGATTATCGTAGCCAGCGAACTCGTTCTGCGGGTGGGGGAGGTTAATATTCTGGCCTCCTGCTTAGCTTCCGGCCTTCTGATTATCGCGCTTTACGGCGGGTATTTCCTGCTTACCTACTTCAGCTCGAAACGGATACTTACCCAGGACCGGTGAAAGGAAAGAAGCAGGAATTATGGAACGAAAGGAGAAAGCTTAAGCGAATACGATTAAAATACCGGTAGGAAGGTGAGGGGCTTGGATCATAGTTTACCTGAGGGAGTGACCCTGGGGCGTTTTCTTGAACAGCAGAAGCTGGAACCTCTTCGTGAAGATCCCCTTTTTCAGGAAGAGATGCTGACCCTGGCGATCCAAACGCTGTCCTTTGGGGATCAAGAGGGCGGGCCCTCAGGCAAGTCTTTGAGCCTGCCCTTAGCCGGTATGCATGTGAACCTGGAGTATCAGGGGAAATACCTTCGTCTTTGTATAACAGAAGGTAAGGAAAAGACACAGTGTACTCAGGGCAGCTTTATCTGCGCACTCTCTGCCACCTGGGAAGATTTCTGCGCCCAGGCAACGGACTGGGTGGAGCGGGAAAAAGGAAGAATTCTTGGTGCCTGCGAAGCCTTCACAAGGGATTTAACCGAGCAGATTACCCAGGGATACGGGCTGAGTATTCTTGCTGAACTAAACAAAACTCTGGGAATCGACCTCTTTCTTTTGGATAAACGCTTTAAGGTATTGTCCTGGGAAGGAGGGGAATGCCTTCCCGTTCATCCCATTTCTTTTGTGACGCCGAAGCTGTCCCATTTCAAATCCATGGATTTAACGATGGAGACCCCATTGGGCATAGGAAAATGGAACGACTCACAATATAAGGACATCCCTTTAAGCTGGTATCCTTTGGCAGGCCATCAGGGGGTGTTGGGATACATCGGTTTGGGAATAGAGCATGGGGAACTGGACCCTGTGGGGAGGTTGTTCCTCTATAAGACAGCGGTTCTCCTTTACTTTGAGCTGGCTAAAGCCCAATCCGTGGAGGATACGGAGCGGCAGCACTATCGGGATTTTTTGTTTGACCTGCTCTACAATAATTTCGATTCCCTGGAAGTAGTGCAATCAAGGGGCAAGCTTTGGGGCATGGATCTGACCAAGCCTCATCTGGTGATCGTAGGGGAGATTCCCGGCTACGACCCGGACTCGGCGGACCAGCTGGCTTTTCAGGAACTTTTGGATGCAGTGTCCATGGTACTGCGGAATCAGCCCCGGACCATCTTCCTGGAACGCAATGATCAGATCGTCCTTCTTTATCCCTTGGAAGGGATGATTCCCCTCAGTCAATGGGAGGCCACAGCCAAAAGACTTCTCAGCCCCCTCTTGATCTTACTGGAAGGCCTGAATGAGGAGCGGTCCATGATGTTTGGAGTGGGCAATCTTTATCCTTCCACCCGCTTTATCCACCGTAGTTTTCAAGAGGCTAAATCAGCATTGGAACTGGGGCAATTGTTTAATCTCCAGGAGCGAGTGATTCTGTTTCAGGATTTGGGGGTTATGCGGCTTTTGCTCAAGCTTGAGCAGCAGGAGCTGGAGGATTTTCGCAATGAGGTATTAGGGCCTTTGCTTAAATTCGACCAAGAGAATAATCTGCACCTGGAGGAGACCTTGCTGGCTTATCTGGCTTCGGACGGCGATTTGAATCAAGCGGGAGACCGGCTCTTTCTCCACCCCAATACTCTGCGCTATCGTTTGAAGAAGGCCGCCGAGGTCCTGGATCGGGATCTGAGCAGCCTGGAAACCCGGATGAATTTGTTTATCGCCTTAAAAATAGGCCGGCTTAAGTCCTTGTGGCAGGAATAAACCGTTCTGTTAAAATCTCTCCCTTCAAAAGAGTCTAAAAAGTTCGACAAATAATTACCCTTGCACCTTATGGGAGGCAAGGGTTTTGTTTTTTGTTACGAAGGAAGTGTTAAATTTTCATGAAGTTCTATAAAGACAAACAAGTAAAGTGGAGTTAGGAAAAAGAAATAATTCACTAAATTAAGAATGAGGGAGGGATTTCAATGGCAGAGCTGATGTGTCCCCTTGCAGGAACGGCACGCACCCGGAATCTTGCTATCCGAGTCGAGACACTGATGGCTCTCAGCCGGGTTTTCTCCGCAGGGGGAGAGAAGCTCGAGCAGACCCTGGCAGGGTTAATTGAAGCCTATAGGAAGTGGTTAAAGGAAAAGGCAGGGGATCAGAAGGAGGATCGGGAGCTGCTTGATCAGCTGCTTAAGGTCCAGGCAGAAGATGATAAAAAGAGATGGGTCTACGAATTTAATCGGCTGTTCATAGGGCCCCAGTCCCCTCCGGCACCCCCTTATGAGTCGGTGTACCGCCATGGAGAAAGGCAAGTGATGCAGGAATCCACCCTGGATGTCCGCCGCTGGTACCGCTCCCAGGGCCTGTCCTTGGCAGGTCAAAGCAACGAACCGGATGATTTCATCGCCACAGAACTGGAATTTGCCGCGTATCTTCTGACTCAGGCTTTAAAACGTGAACAGAGAAACCAACCCAAAAAAGCCGAAGCCTATATCGAGAATTACAATGCTTTTTGTCAGGAGCATCTTGCCGCTTGGCTTCCCGGTTTTGTCAAGGCCCTATCCGCCTCAGCCAGAGAGCCCTTCTACCTTGCTTTGGGAGAGATCATACAGCGGGTTGTGGTACCTGTTCGGTGAGATTTGTTCCAATATCCAATCCTACACATGGAGTTGCACAAAAAAGGAGGTAAATTATGAAGATCACTCGACGTCAATTTATCGGGGGTACTGCAGCAGTCACCGCCGGGGCCGGGTTGTTCGGTTTTAACATGCTGGCTAAATCGGATTTCGTGAATGCTGCCGGGGCTGAAGCAGGAGTTAAGACCTTCCGCAATGTCTGTCCCCGCAACTGTTATGACACCTGCGCCCAGATCTCCTTTGTAGAAGACGGGGTTCTAAAAAAAGTAGAGGGAGATCCCAAGAGTACCTATACCAATGGTAAGCTTTGTCTTAAAGGGTATAACTATACCCGCCGGGTGTATAGTCCGGATCGGATCAAGTATCCCATGAAGCAAGTGCCCCGGGGCTCAGGGAACTGGGAGAAGATCACTTGGGATGAAGCTATGAATACCATTGCCGGGAAGATCCTGGATTTGAAAAAGCGTTACGGTTCCACCCTCCCTATCTGTATGGATAAATACTCCGGAAACTTTGGCATTACCCACTATGGCATTGAAGGAACCATGTCCAGTATTGGTTACACTACGAGAGCAGTGGGAACTCCTTGTTGGCCGGCAGGTATCGATTCCCAAACCTACGACTTCGGTACCATTGTCAATAATGACCCCGAAGATATGGCCAATGCTAATTACATCATCCTTTGGGGATCAAACTGTGCCTGGACTGGTATTCACACCCTGCCCTTCATTATGAAAGCCAAGGAGCGGGGAGCTAAATTAGTTGTCATTGACCCGATTCTGACCTCAACTGCCTCCAAAGGGGATCTCTATATTCAGATCAAAAACAGTACCGATGGTGCCCTTGCCCTCGGCATGGCCCGCTACATCCTAGATAATAACCTGGTGGATTGGGATTATGTCAAAGCGAACAGCATTGGTTTCGATGAGTGGGCAGATTATGTCAAGAAGAATATCACCCTGGACTGGGCTGCGGAAAAAACCGGTGTCCCCAAGGATGTGATCATTCAACTGGCCCATGAGTATGCTACTGCCAAACCGGCCTCCATCTGGGTGGGCTATGGTATGCAGCGGCACACCAATGGTGGGCAAAATGTCCGAATCATTGATGCTTTAGGTGTAATGACCGGTAATGTGGGCAAGTCCGGCGGCGGCGTCAACTACGCACATCTGGAGACCTGGGGCTTCAACTATCATGCCATGGTCATGCCTGCGCCGGAAGGTTCAGTGGGGATGCCAGGGGCTAACGGAACCTATACGGATCGCGCCGTTAACATGAATAACTTTGCTGCCGACGTCCAAGCCTTAACTGATCCCCCGGTAAAGATGCTCTGGTTCGCCTGTCGGAACTCCGTTTCCCAAGACCCGGATACCAATGACATTATCAAGATGTTTAACTCCATGGAACTGGTGGTCACTGTAGATTCCTTCTTTAATCAGAATGTGGAGTTATCCGATATCGTCCTGCCCGCCACCACTCACTTTGAGGACTGGGATGTTATGGCCAGTTACTGGCACCACTGGGTAGGCATCAATCAACGGGCTATTGAACCTATGTATGAGAGCAAGAGCGATGTGGAAATCGCCATGGCCTTGTCCAAAGCCATGAATGCCTTAGAGCCTGGATCCTGTACCTACCCCACAGAGGGTGATCCCGAAGAATGGACAGCAAAAGAATTCAATGACGGAATTCATGCCCTCTTGGGAATTTCCAGTTATAAAGAATTGCTGGATGGTCCACGCAAAGCGAATAGTCTCACGGTCGCTTGGGCAGATGGCAACTTCCGTACACCCTCGAAGAAAATCGAGATTCATAGCGAATTAGCTGCCGGTAACGGCCTCCCTGCTATCCCCATTTGGGTGGAAGAAATGAAAGCCCCTGCCCAATACCCAATCCGCTTTATGACACCCCATCCTCAGCATGGAATCCACTCACAATTCCAAAACCTTGACTGGATGATGGCGGCCAACCCTGAACCCGTTGTCGAGATTCATCCTGAGCTTGCTGCTAAGCATGGTATTGCCGAGGGAGATAAGGTGAGGATTTACAATGATATAGGAGAAGTGACGATTAAAGCACACCTGACCAGGACCACCTCTCCCGATGTCATCGTCAGCTATGAGGCTTGGTACAAAGATTCCAAGTTCAATGTGAACTACACCGTGAAGGCTATTCCTGCTGATATGGGTAAACAAGCCACAGGTATGGATGGTATTGCCTTCCACGATAACTTTGTAGCTATTGAGAAGGCGTAAGGAGGGGATGAAGCATGAGTAAGCAATTAGGTTTCTTGCATAATTCGGAAAAATGTGTCGGCTGCAGGGGCTGTGAAATGGCCTGCAAGAATGAATATCAAAGCGATGCCTCGGTCCGTTGGCGTCAGGTCTATCAGCTTCGGGAAAAGGATTTTTCCCTCCCCACCCGGATGTTTATCTCTGTAGGCTGCAACCATTGCGAAAGCCCGGAATGCTTGAGGGTCTGCCCAGTCAGGGCTTATACCAAACGGGAGGATGGCATTGTCATCCATGATCAGGAGCGCTGCATCGGCTGCAAGCTCTGTACCATGGCTTGCCCCTATGACCGTCCCCAATTCAACACCACAGTGAAAAAAGTAGAAAAATGCAATCTCTGTTATCAGCGCCTGGATCAGGGGGAGCAGCCGGCCTGTGTAGCTGCCTGTATCCCGGAGGCTTTACAGATGGTGGAGATTACTGATGAACTGGATTTAAAGACCGGCGTTCTGACCACCTTGCCGGGAATGCCTGATCCGGCAGTCACCCATCCGTCCATACGGTTTATCGGCCCGAAACAAGGGAAGCAAATAAGGAGGGATGTATAATGGGACATTGGGAATGGCCGTTAGTGCTCTTTACCGTTCTTGGTCAAACATCCGTGGGAATCATCTTCTGTCTCTGGCTGCTGGAAAGAAAACGGGGTAAACAGGCTGTCCCGGCCAGCCCCGAGTATCAAAGTTTTATCCAAAGCTCCGTCCTGGTCTCTGGGGTGCTCCTGGCGGCAGCGATGATCGCCTCCCTCTTCCACTTAGGACATCCCTTGGCCGCTTATCGGGCTTTAACCCATCTGGGCACCTCCTGGTTAAGCCGGGAAATCCTTCTCTTCGTCTTTACCTTTGGAGCCTGGGCTTATCTGGCCCTCCTCTCCAGAAAGCCGGGGAGCAAGCTCACCGGAATTTTAGCCCTTACTTCGGTCCTGGGCTTTCTGGGTATTATCAGCAGTGCCTTGATTTACACCCTGCCCCGGGTTCCTGCCTGGAATAACTTGGGACCGACGATCTTCTTCCTGATGACCGGCATTATCCTGGGTACCCTGGTCACTGCCGTTTTAGGCCGCAAGGCATTGGCTGCAGGGGAGATGAAGCAGATTCTCAGCATCGCTTTGGGCAGTGTCATCGTCAGCGCCATCCTCTATCTCCTCTACTTCTCACTCCTAGAGGCCACTCCCGAGGGAGCGACCACAGCCCAAGTTCTTCTCACCAGCCCTGTATTCTGGCTGAGAGCGGTAGCCGGCTGGATTCTCCCCATCCTCCTCATCCTCAATACCATCAGCAAAAAGAATAATCCCCAATCCCAGCTCATTCTCCTCGCCCTCACCTGCGGTGTGGTAGGAGAACTACTGGGCAGAGGACTCTTCTATGCCAGTGCTGTGGGAATACACATTACAGCGTTAATGTAACCCTTATAAAGCCCTGGACCCATACCGTTGATACGGAGGGTCCGGGGTGTTTTTTGCTTTAGCGGTATAGGATCATTCCGAAGAGATCTTACGGATACTGCGGACGATGATGATTAGGAGAGAGACTACGACGATGACCAAAATCCCCTGCAGCAGCCAAGAATTTCTTTCCGTCCAGGGGCGAATGTCTTTAAACTGGTAAGCATCGTTTTCTGTTGCAGCTCCCAGGGAAGCTAGAGGAATTTTTGAAAAGTCCATATTACCCTTGAATTTTTCTATATCATAAATAGGGGCTTGAATCTGATGATTTCCCCAGTAGAGTGAGGTTTCCTTTGTTGGATTGACTGGAAAAACCAGTAACGGATTTGTGCCACTCATGCGTATTCTCCGGATGTCTAATGGGGCATTATCCTGATTGATAATTTTCAGTTTAAGATAACGGACATTTGAGTTGAGCTTGAGCATACTTTGCTTAGCTGTTAATTTATCCAGCTGATAGGAAAAGAGTTCACCCTGGGCAAGCTGATCCCAGTCCTTATTGTTGTCACTGGCATAGATCTCCGCTCTGCGATTAAAATTCACGGCATCGGTGATGATTTCTAATTCTTCCACGGGAAGATGGCTTTGATGCAAATCAAACGTGTATTCCTGAACGCCATCATTATTGCTCTGAGCGAGCATGGAAAAGGATCGTTCAGTTGCGTTCAGTGCAACAGCTTGGTTTTGAAGAGAAAGACTAACACCGTCACAATGGAAGTCTCCTTTTCCATCATTATTAATGATTAGTCGAAGATAGGGGAAATTCGTTTGGGGGAGATTGACTTCGAAGTGTCGGGACTTCTGTTCATCAGTCAGGTCAAAAATCGTGCTATTTTCGGTAAGCGTGATCCAATCCTGCTGATTATGGCTACCCTCAACGTTTACGCTGCGGATAAAATTTTTAGCTGAGGTGATGATTGCCAATTGTTTGATCCATTGGCCTGAAGGAACAAGCACTTCAAGTTGCAGATTTCCTTGGGCGTCTTTTCCTTGATTGAGGATTTTTGCACGTTCAACTTGGGTAGCGATGTCAAAATCTCGTTCAGTAACGAGTGCATAGGGAATCTCTTCATTGCCGTTATAGAGGCGTAAATCCGGAGATCCAATCTCAGTTTGGCCGAGAACTTCGTCGGTCAGTTCCAGAAGATTATAGGAAGCGGCAGTCGAATTAACAGTGACTGAAGCACGATAGTGAAAGTCACTGATCGCAGCATATGCCGGAATGGGGAAGATTACGGACAAGATCATCATACACAGCGAAAAGCTGGTCAGAATATGCGGGATGGATTTACTCAAAATCATCATCTCCCACGATCAGATTTTTATAACGGTGGTAGATCCAGGATATAGCCAGCAAGATGATGCCCAATCCCATAAACGAAAGGATCCGATAGGGCGTGGAAAGGTTAGAAAGATCGTAAAGAAATACCTTCAAAATCACGATACCCAAGAAGCCCAACCCGAACCAACGAATCCCTTTTAGGCGGCGCCAGAATCCCAAAACGATCAGTATCGCAGCATGCAAGCCCCAAACAAGCGACAGGATCAAGTTCTGAGAACTGTCCAATCGGGAGTAATCCGCATCGCTATTCAAAGACCAGAGATAATCATAATAGGCATTGATCTCCAGAGTTAAGAAGATAATAATCAGCAGGTTAAGCGTAACTTGGAGACTGAGGAGGAAAATAGAATTCCCCTTGGCCTCGAATTTACGGGTGTGTCGGTAAAAAAGCCATACAATGGAGGCCGTAGCGATGATAACAAAAAGAAACGCAACCGCAGCCTTATTTAAGAAGACCCATAACTCCTCACCCGTAATCGTAAAGGGATATGTGAACAAAGAAATAATTGCAAATGTCAGGATCAAAAAACCGGCCAGTGGGATCTTCTGAGGATTGATCTTAAGATTGAGATAGAAAATGATCACGGCTTCCAGTGCCCATGATATAGTGACCCAATAGCCGTCTAATTGCAAGGGGATTGCCAGGGTAATGAAACCGGCAGCAAGTGCTAATAGTGTCAGGCTTAAGCTTCGGGTTCCGGGATACCGTCGGTAAATGAACACGCCCATGATTAGGTAGATTAGCCCCAGGAAAACTGCCCAGAATCCGATCCAGCCTTCAATATGGTCTACCAACAGTTGATATGATAATGAGAAATAGGCGATGGCATTAAGGAGAATTAGGCTGATGTCCGCCCAGAGAAAGGATTCCTTTAAGCGGATATTTCGAGTAAAGCTAATGGCTAAGTAGATCAGGAAAAACAAGGTAAGATAGCTGAAAGAGAGCGTATTGAAACGCAGGGGATTAAAGGCCTCAGGACTGCTGATATGTCCGGCAATAAAGGACATATAGGTGAACAGAAAGGTAAGGTAATTAAAAATTGGCCATTTTTTAAAATAGGCAACCAATAAAACCCCGGCATCAAGGATGGCAACATAAGTGAAAAGAACAACCTGACTGATTTGACCTGTACTTAATAAGAACGGTGTGGCAAAGCCTCCGACAATACCCATGATGCCGACGGCAGGGGAATCGTACCGGACAGAGAGCAAGGAAGCGGTTAGCGTGATTAAAATCATCAAGACAAAAGCAACAGGTTGGGAAATTAAATGATAAAAAACAAATGCTGAGAAGACAGAGAAGTAGAGGATGGCGATGCCTCCACCAGTGAACCCTTGACCATAGATAACAAACTTTTTGCGTTGAAAATATTCGCCGGTTCCGAGGAAGCCTAAACCAATAACAAGACCGATGACGATGCGGCCCAACTCGCCAATAAAGTGGTTATCAAAGGACCATTTAAGAAAGAATGCGACAGCCAACATGATCGCCAGGATTCCTAACCGGTTAAACCAGGTGCCAGCGAGTTTTTCCTCGCTCATTCCTTTTAGACTTGTTTTTTTGGGAGGGAGAGAGGGTCTCATGGGCGGTCGTTCGTTTTGACCTTCTATGGGCAGCTCTCTTTGTGGTAAAACGGGCTGTTTTAAAGCGGACGGTCCAGATACTCCTGCTTGTTTCTCAAGAAAGGCAACCCGGTCTTTTAATTCCTGAAGTTCTGCTTGCAATTCCCTTAATTGTTGGTTCATAGCGCTCCCCCCTTTTTATCTATTAATTTTAATTGAGAAAGAAGTATATATATGGAAATTATACACCTAAAAAGTGAAAAATTATATTGAAAAATATTTATCGAGGATGAAAAAATGGACCCTATCCTATTTGCAACCCATATAGATCAACCGGTAAAGTAAAGCTAACCCGCACATAAGAGTGCCCGCGGATAAAAACACCCCTCCAAGAGTTATTAATGGAACTGCCATAGCACCTAATATCGGGGCAATCAACATAGAGACTGTCTGCAGGGCGTTAGCTAAAGCTGACACAGGTCCTACGGTATCATCGGTCGTTTCGGTTTGCAAAATATATCCAAAAGCCACAGCAGTCTGAGCGCTGCATAGTCCTATCAACACACATAAGACAACCCAAAACCACAGAGTGCCAGGGAGTGTCCCCCAAGCTTTAAGACCGACAAAAGCAAGAAGCAGGCCTGATGTCATTCCCGCCAAAGTCATACGAGATAAAGGATCTTTTTCCCAACCTCTCCACTGTCCGGCACATAGTGCGCCGACCACACTGCCCATGCCGACAGAACCAAGGAGTAATCCGAATTGACCTTCAGTTAGTCCGGCAGCTTTCGCCAAAATGATGAATAATCCATCATACAAAAAGATTAAGAAGAAACTTGCAGCAGTATAGAGGATTCCGGACTTTAACAAAGGCCGACAAGAGATATGGTTCCACGCTTCACGCAGGTCTTTCTTTTGTCTTGGCTTTGTTTCCTCCGGCACTCCCCATTGAGGCAATCCGCACAACAATAAAGCCGAAAAAGCATAGAAGCTTGACCCAACGATGAAAGCTGACTCAGCCCCGAACCAACCAATCAGTGTTCCTCCCGCTATGGGAGCAAGAACTTTCGAGGAATTTACGGAAAGCTGACTTAGGGAAATAGACTTTGCAAGTAGTCCCGGCTCCACTAAACCTTTAATGGCACCTTGACGAACGGGGTCGAAGACTGCGCTTATACTCATTTTTAAGAACACAAGAGTTAATAGAACGTTAAGGGAGGGTGCCCATATCATTCCAAAGACAATCCCAGCCCGCAGCAAGTCGCATACGACTAAGACATGCCTTCCGGGTAAACGTGCTATCCTTACACTTGACAGAGGGCCGATAATAACCCACGGCAGCCCCATACAGATCGATAAGGCGGCAATAGCCGCGGAACCATAGCCCCAGGTGTAAACAATAAGAGTACTCAAAGCAATAAAGTCCAGCCAATTGGCAAGGTCTGAGAGTACTTGTCCGCCTATTAATCGGCGAAAACCTCGAATGCACAGTGGACTGCTAAACGGCTGTTCAATGATACTCACGAAAAAACCTCCAATAGTTCTTTCTTTCAAAGTAACAAAACTTTGTCAGAAGAATATCAGAGGTGTATTAAATGCTTTTGTAGCAGCTCATTTATTTTTTCTTTGCTTTGAGCAAGCCCAATGCGGCGAGACAGCTGGTTCCACTGGTTGTCATAACGCCCCGATAGAGTCTCCCACTCGAACTTTTTTGCAAAATACCTCACGGTACTTATGCCTCTGATCAAATGAGGCAAAAAGTGCGATTCGGTTAAAAGTGAATGACCCAGTTCAATAAAGGACAGTGCATCATGGGGAAGTACCCTGTAGAGGGCGATACCTTTTAGTATGGTGAATTGACCTTGCTCCCGCTGGTAAGGATATTGCTGAAGCAGGTTTTCCGCATCCTTTATATCAATTGTGAGGTTTTCCCAGTCCCCAATATGTAGATCATGTTCAATTTTTAGGTTGGCAACGTAGGGTATCAGGCCATCCCAACCTTGGCGTGATACTTCGGCGGATAAGAAGTCTAATTTAGCTTTGGCCTTATCGTAATCACCCCAATCCATCAGCATCGAAATGATAATTATATTCTCCAGCTCGTACTGCCATACCCTCGGAAGAAGTTCTTTCTGCAAAACAGCCTCCACATAGTGGCGATTCTCGTGGGGATCGAGGAGTTGATTCAAATAAAGTAAGTGAAAAGCTCGATCAGAAAAGGGGATGCTTTCATCTTCCACAAGGAAACGAACATCTCCCTCCAGTATGCGAATTAATATCTCAAAGGAAGTATCCCATGCTACACCGAAAGTTTCCTTGTGACGGCGGAGCGCAAGAAGAGCATCGCCGCGGCCGAATTTTAAGTAGAGCTTACTGATTTTTTGCATCTCCTGCGTAAAAGTAGGGGCATGAAGTAAGAGA
This sequence comes from Desulfitobacterium dehalogenans ATCC 51507, assembly GCF_000243155.2. Lineage (NCBI taxonomy): Bacteria > Bacillati > Bacillota > Clostridia > Eubacteriales > Desulfitobacteriaceae > Desulfitobacterium > Desulfitobacterium dehalogenans. The sequence continues at coordinate 516,569 of NC_018017.1, forward strand.
TTATGCTCAGACTTTGGCTGCTCCGTGATTAAACGATAACCAACCCCTCGTACCGTTTCGATCCTAACCAAGGGGTGCCAAGGCGTTAATTTTTTTCGAATACGATAGATATGATCATCAACAGTTCGATCAATGGGTGATTCTAAAGGCCATACAGCATCTAAGAGTTGATTTCGAGAAAATGTCTGCTGCAAGTGCTCGTACAGGTACTCCAAAAGAGCATATTCTTTGGGTAGTAAGGAAATTGAACGTCCGGCCCAAGTTACGGTCAATGATCCTTGATCAAAATCAATTTGGTCCATCTTAAGCGTCCTCTATCTACGTATTAACACTCCTATCCGTGATGAAAAGCTATAAAATATTATATCATAAGTAAGGAGTAAATAAGAGATTGGGGAGGCAAAATATGTAAACTATCGTGATTTGACATTTTATCATTCGAACGCTGCTTGCTTCGAGGAAACCATTCACATCAGCGAAACAGCGGTTAAGCTAATGGTGACAGGATTAACACTTCCCATAAATAATAAGCAGGAAATCCCTCACCCTTAGCGAAATTATGGTTGACGAGATACTTCGCAAGGGGGGATCAGCATGGACACCTTACATCACCATATTTGTCCCCGGAATTGTTACGATACCTGCAGTATCATCAGCACGACCCGCAATGGCAGACTGGTATCCATTGAGGGTAATCCTTCCCAGGGTTATACCCGTGGCAAGCTCTGCCCAAAGGTTATGGATGAGACCCATAAAGTTTACAGCCCTCACCGGGTCAAATATCCCATGCGTCAACGCAAAAGGTTCTCGGGCCAATGGGAACGGATCAGCTGGAATGAAGCTTTGGATATCATCAGTCGGCAAATAGTTTCCATCAAAGAAAAATACAGGACCACTCTTCCCATAGCCCATAACAAATACTCCGGCAATTTCGGAATCATGCACAATGCCTTAGAGGCCTTTATGACAGGTCTTGGGCCTACGACCCGAGCCGTAGGATCTCCTTGTTGGTCGGCAGGGGTAGAGGCTCAAGTTTTTGATTTCGGGGCTTTTTTTTGCTCCGACCCTCTGGATATGGAGAAGGCTAAACTCATCTGGATCTGGGGAGCCAATCCCGCCTGGAATGCCGCTCATCAAATGCCGATCATTTTTCGGGCTATGGATCACGGGGCCAAGGTCATTTGTCTGGATACTCATTTTTCAGCTACGGCTGCCCGGGTTCATCAATTTGTGCGGGTAAATCCAGGTACGGATGGGCTCTTAGCCTTAGGCTTGGCAAAAATCATCGTGGACCATCAGCTCACAGACCCGGAGCTGCCGAACTATTCTTTGGGGCATGAAGAATTCATGGATTACCTGAAGCTGAAGGTTGATCTCCAGGAATGCTCGGAAGTGACGGGGGTTTCCATAGATACGATGAAAGAACTGGCCTTGGAGTATGGGGCCACGAAGCCGGCCTGTATCTGGGCAGGCTTTGGCCTTCAGCGTTATACCAACGGGGGGCAGAATCTGAGAGCCATCGATGCCTTAGGTGCCCTGACCGGGAATATCGGCCGCCCCGGCGGAGGAGTTCAGTATGGGCATTTTGAAACCTGGCGTTTTTCCGGGCCCTTAGCTCATTCCCAATGCGGCCATGCTCAGGACCGGGAGCTGGATATTAATCAGTTTCCTCAGCTGGCCTTAGAGGCCGATCCCCCTGTGAAAATGCTCTGGATAGCCAGCCGCAACCCTTTTCAGCAGGATGCCAATCATGCCGAGTGGCAAAGACTCAGCGAGACCCTGGAGCTCATCGTGGTTAGTGACCTCTTTCACACTCGGTCCTCCGCTGCCGCAGACCTCTTTCTCCCTGTGACCACCCATTATGAGCATTGGGATCTCCATGCCAGCTATTGGCATTATTATATCGGGATCAATGAACCGGCCATTGAACCGGTGGGAGAAGCCCGCTCCGATCTACAGATTACCTGGGACCTGTCCAAACGCCTTAATCAGAGCTCGCCGGGAAGCTCGGCCTTTCCTACGGAAGGATCGGAAAAGGAGTGGGTCCTTGGTGCCATCGGGCCGGAGATGCTGGAGATACTGGGAATCCACTCGGCAGAGGACCTCCTTAAGGGCCCCAGACGAGTAAACTATTCCGGGACCGCCTGGCAGGAGCGGAAATTTCAAACTCCCTCGGGCAAATACGAGTTTTACTCGGAAAAAGCTCAGGAATGGGGCCTCCCTCCTTTGCCCATTTACCGCCCTTCACGCAAACCACCTGCGGAGACTCCTCTACGTCTGCTTACACCTCATCATTTATCCGGGCTGAACTCCCAGGTGTATCTGTATTCCGAAGAGAGCAGCGGCGGCGCTGAAAGTCTTCGTGAGAACAACACCTTTCCGAAAGCCCGTCTCAACCCCAAAACCGCAGAAACCTATGGGTTGCACAGAGGGGACAAAGCCATCCTATGGAATCGGGGAGGGAGCCTCCCGGTCACTATAGAACCGGACCCAAGCATCGGAACGGAAGTGATCGTGATCTATCAGGAGAACCGAGCCAATTTAAAGTCCCCCCATCTGAACCTGCTTAACCTTGGCGAGTTAACCGATATGGGGAAATATGCCACAGGGGCTTATGGATTGGCCTTGAACGAGACCTTTGTGGGAATCAGGAAAACCACCTCTTGAGGAGGGAAGATATGGCTAAGCAATTGGGTTTCTTTTTGGATGTGAACCGGTGTCTGGGGTGTGGGGCGTGCATCAAAGCCTGCGCTAATCATAACCGCTTACCCCCTTCCCTGACCTGGCGGAAATTGCGGCAGGTGGAGAATGCGGATTATGACCGGGGTCAGGTTTCCCGTTTCTTCCTCTCTACAGCCTGCAATCACTGTGCTAATCCTGAATGCATGCGGGTCTGCCCCTCCGGAGCTTATGCCAAGCGACGGGACGGCATCGTCCTTCATTTTCCGGATAAATGCGGTTCCTGCAAATCCTGTGTGGCCTCTTGTCCCTTTGGCGCTCCTCAGTTCAATCCTCAGACCGGTAAAGCCGGCAAGTGCCAGCTTTGTCATGAGCGGCTGGATAAAGGGAATAGTCCTTACTGTGTACAGGCTTGCGTCACGGGAGCCTTGCAGTTAAGGGAAATCCAGGGGAATCCGACGGACAAGATTCTGCGCCTGACAGCTCCTTTGCCGACGTTGCGCTTAACCAAGCCCTCCACTTTTTATTACCCGCCAAGAGGGACAAGAATTCTTTAGCATGATCGGCTAGTTAAGATCCCATTATGGTCAAAGCAAAAGCCCAGTCTTTGTGAAAAATTACAAAGAACTGGGCTATTTTTGTAGAAAATTACAAAAGTCTTTCTTTTGGGTTTGTGGGCGCAAGCTTTCCTAAGTATCTCCTTGATATTGTAACAAAGTGTACAAGGTGTTGTCAAGGGATATTACTTCCCAATCCCCTGCAGAATCCCAAATACAACCTCCGGCGAAGCGCCTTTAACCCCGATCTCCACCAGGACATCCCCATACAACACGCTGAAGCCCATCCGCTGACCCGGCTCATCCCCGGCATCGGCAACCTCATAGGCCCTTGCCCGTACTGTATCCAGAGTCAGTTCATTCCTAAGGAAGATAGGATTATCCACGATTTCTCTCAGCTCCTTAGGGACAGAATCAGCCCGGGGAATGGGATAGAGGGATAGGTCATAATTCTGTCTATGAGCAATTAATGTGATCCGCCCTTTGTCCTTATCCTCCAGCAGGGAAACCCGCCAATCGATATAGCCCATGCCTTTTGTCCAATTAACAAACAGAGCATCCTCTATCTGATTGATATGGCGCAGAGCATCCTCAAAAGCAAACCCTTCCGGCAGGGCCGCCGGCAGATAGACACCGAAATCTGCATCGGCCCGGGCTTCCTCCAGTGTGAGCCTCTCTTCCCGCAGTTCGGGCAGGACAGGATGCAGCACCGTAAGATCGGCCTTGCCTCCCTCGATCAGGAGGCCAATCAGCTCTGAGATTTCGCGCTTAAGAGACTCCTTTTCAGTTTCCGGGCCGCCAAGCTCGACATAGTAAGCCAGGTCGGAAAGCTTGAAGGAAGCAAAGTAGATGATGTTCCGCTGCCCCCGACTGTTGGGCCGGGTCTCAAAATATCCTGCCGTAACCTCTGTGCCGAGAATATCCGAGGTTTTGGCTTCCACATCAAACACATAGTCAAGCTGCACATTGCCGGGGGCAAGCTGGATAGTGGTCTCAAGACCGGATGGGGACGTCACACGGGCGTCGATATTGAATAAAGTGGCCTCATGTCCATCACTTGAAAAGTTTGCGGTTGCCGAGATAGTCCGGGTGTTTGTAAGGCCAGGGAAAACAGCATCAAGTTCGCCCGCAGTCAGCTCCTGCCAAAAATGACCGGGAATTGCGATATTGGATGCTGCAAGGTGGTCGCGGGATTGATTAAACATTAATGGGTATTTGCTTAAGATATCACCGGACTGGGAAACCCCTGGATTATTCGGTCCCGGCGCTATAGGGTGCTCCATTAAGCGGGGGAGGGTAAACACACTGACCATGGCCAAGGCAAGACAAGCCAAAGCTGTGGCATAGCGCCTGATCCGAGGAGGCCGGTGTTGGGGCTGGGCCTTGCCGGCACAGGATATAAGTCTTTGATGTAAGGTCTCAGAAACTTCAATGTTATTCATGTATTCCTTATAAGCTTTCATAATCGTCCTCCTTTAAAGAAAGCTTGAGCTTCTGACGGGCACGAGTCAGATGGCTTCTTACGGTAGCTTCCTTTTGTCCGGTCAGATCAGAAATATCTTTAATGGAGTAATCCTCATAATAGAACAAATGGATGACCGTGCGGTATTTGGAAGGTAAGGCCATGATCTGCTCCAGCAATTCATGCTGCTTTGGTTCTGAAGCAGGATAAGAGTTGAGAAAAGGCTCCCTTCGCCTGTGCCAAGGTGAGCGCAGACGGCTTTTGCACAAGTTTACGGTCACCCGCAGAAGCCACGCCTTTTCATGCTCCGCCGATTCAAATGGGGGAGCCTTCTCATAGGCGCGCAGGAACACCTCTTGCACGATATCCTCGGTATCGGAGATGTTTCCTGTAATCGCCAGTGCCGTGCGGTAAAGTCTGTTTTCATGGGTGGTTACCAACACCTCAAAGTCCTCCGGCCGGGCAGACTTATAGGCCATTTCCTTCACCTCCTTCACCCTATATACGCTTTAGACGGGAAAAAGGCTGCAAATCATTCTTCAAAAATGGGAAAACCTTATTCAAAGGAGCTCATGTGGCCTTTCCCAAAATCGATAAAAGTAAAGAGGGAACTGCTGGGCTGTCTCGAATGTATAGTATCATGAAATACTATTGAATAGAGAAAGGATAGAAGGATGCCGAAGAAATATATGATGTTAAGACCTGAAGAAGAGGCTGCAGCGGAAAGGGAATCAACCCTCAAGGAGATGATTTGCTTCGGGGAGAACTCTAAGAATTATCGCTTTCCGGATATCGAGGTCAATGATGAGAACCAAGTCAGACTGCAGAAGCTGGTCGATGAATACAAGGTCCTGATAGAGCAGGAAGAGAACAAGGACCTGGATCTTAAGACATTCTTTGCCGGGAAACACATCAATATCGAGCATGTGGATGAGTTTGAAGAGCCGCGGGATATGTTTGTTCTGTTGATCTACTTCAAAGAGGTCTGCAAGCTTACGGATTTTGAGCCTGTAGCCGTCATTGAGAAATTTGCCTGATCCTGGTTAGCAATGGATAAAAAAATAGAGGTTTAAGTATTTGAATATACCTAAACCTCCAGCGTACTGATCCTGAGCTCGCCTGTTTCGTGTTCTTTTAGCGGACTTTGGCTAACAGGAAGAAAGTCCTGCCGATCTAATCGAAAAGCCTCTGTTAGAGTAATTATCCGAATAGTCGATTACTGAATCTGAGATATAGTCTTCTAAACTGGAATTAAAGACAACGGTAATTCCCTGGGATTCGACGGAGATATCGTCTTGGTGAGTTAACTCATCCAGAGTTAAACTTAATTGCGGACCCCCTCAGCCAAAGCCGCCGAAAGCAATTCTCAGCTGAGTGTCCTGGGGATTATCCTGGGCAGCAATGATTTCTTTTAACTTTTCAGCTGCTTTTTCAGAAATATGCATGTGATCACCCTCCTTATCAGTATTTTGTTTAGCTGATCGGTATTTTACTCTTAGATTTGTTTTCCACCCTTATAAGAGTATTATAAAGGGTTGATTGAATAATTTCAATATACCCCCAAGGGGTATATTGATTTTTTTTAAGCTTTCGCCATGGGAATGCATAAGTTATCGGATACTTATTCTTCAATGGGAAACACTAGCTAAAAAAGAGAAGGAACCGGCGTGATGCTATGACTGCAGAACTCAATCCGTACAATCAAAAAAGGAATTTTGCCAAAACCTTGGAGCCGGAGGGGATAAGAGTAATCTCCCAGGAGGATCTGAAATTTGTGGTGCAGCACCATCTGGCCCGCAGAGATCACTACGATCTCCGTCTGGAATGGGAGGGAGCTCTTTTGAGCTGGGCGGTGCCTAAGGGACCTTCCTACGATACCCGGGACAAAAGGCTGGCTGTACAGGTGGAGGATCATCCTCTGGAATACAGGAATTTTGAAGGGACCATTCCCAAAGGGGAATATGGGGGCGGTGTGGTCATGCTCTGGGACGAAGGCTCCTGGGAACCTTATGGAGATGTGGATGAGGGACTCCGTGAAGGGGTGCTGAAGTTTGTACTAAAAGGAAGACGGCTTAAAGGAAAATGGGCCCTGGTGCGGATGAAAGAAAAGGCCGGAGAGAAAAAAGACAACTGGCTTTTACTTAAAGAAAAAGACGAATATGCCCAAACTGCTGACGGGATTGCCGAATTAACCACCAGCATCAGGACCGGACGCACTATGGCGGAAATTGAAGAAGGGGAGGACGAAAAGTTCACCCAGAACCCCTTCAGCAGCATCGAGGTGCAGCTGGCCAAATTAGTCCATTCCATTCCTGAGGGAAAAGATTGGCTTTATGAGTTGAAATACGACGGCTACAGAATAGTGGCCTATATTGAAGGAAACAGCGTCCGGCTGATAACCAGGAACGGCCATGATTATACGGAACGATTCCGGGATGTAGCCTCTTCCCTCCTTGATTGGGCGGAGGGGAGGGCCATGATCCTGGACGGGGAAATGGTCGTCACAGATCCGGAGGGCAAAACGGATTTTCAGGCCCTGCAAAACTATCTGAAAAACCCCCGGGCCAAAAATCTGACCTATATCCTCTTTGACCTTCTCGCCTTGGATGGGGCGGACCTCCGGGGACATAGCCTGATCGACAGGAAGGAAACTCTGGCGGGGTTGATGGAGGATGCTCCCCCAAACCTTCACTACAGCAGGCATGTAAGAGGAAAGGGAAAAGAAAGTTACCTGGCGGCCTGCGAGGGCGGGATGGAAGGGATCATCGGAAAAAAAGCCGATTCCCTCTACAGCGGAGCAAGAAACGGCGACTGGATCAAACTTAAATGCGCTAAAAGGCAGGAATTTGTCATCGGCGGCTATACCCTTTCTCATAAAAAAACCAGCGGGATAAGCTCCCTTCTCCTGGGGGTCTATGAAGGGGAGGAACTGGTTTATGCCGGGCGTGCCGGTACTGGCCTGAGCGAAGCCGACATGAAAGAGCTTGAGGAAAAGTTTAAGAGCATCAAGAGCAGGGTGGCACCCTTCAAGGCGGCGCCCAAGCCCAGGTCTAATGAAAAGATCACCTGGCTTGAGCCGGAGCTGGTGGCGGAAATCCAATTTGCGGAATGGACCAAAGAGGATCGGCTAAGGCAGGCAAGCTTCAAAGGCCTGCGGGGGGATAAGAATCCCCGGGAAATACAAAGGGAAAAAGCAGATGAGGAAATACAGCCTCAGCCTGTTCAAAAAGGGAGAAGCCCCATGAAAACCAACAGCAACAGCATTATCATCGAAGGAATCAAGATCAGCAGCCCGGACAAGGTGATCTTCGCCCAGCCCGAAATCACCAAAGTGGATGTGATCCGCTATTACGAAAAGGTGGCGGAGCGGATGCTGCCCTATGTAAGCCACAGGGTTCTCAGCATTGTCCGCTGTCCCAAAGGGGTAGCCCAGACCTGCTTCTATAAGAAGCATCCTGGTCCCGGCAGCCAGGGAATCGTGACCATCCCGATTCTGACCAGTGACGGGGGAACAGAAGATTACTTCTATATTGAGAACATTTCCGGGCTGATCGCCGAAGCCCAGATGGGCACCCTGGAATTTCACATCTGGGGGAGCCGTGTTGATGAGCTGGAAAAACCCGATCTACTGGTCTTTGATCTGGATCCTGATGAGGGAATGGATCTGGGTACAGTGCGCCAGGGTGTGCGGGATATAAAAGATATTCTTGCCGAACTTTCCCTGAACTCCTATCTCAAGACCAGCGGGGGCAAAGGGTACCATGTGGTGGTCCCTTTAAAACCCGCCGTCTCCTGGGAGGTCTTTCACGATTTTGCCAGGGGCGTCGCCCAGGTTATGGAGCAGAAGTGGCCTGATCGCTATACAAGCAACGTGAGAAAGGCCAAGCGCACCAACAAGATCTTTATCGACTGGATTCGCAACGGCAGAGGGGCCACCAGCATTGCCCCCTATTCCCTGAGAGCTAGAAAAGGAGCGGGGGTGTCCATGCCTATCCTCTGGGAGGAGCTGGATATGGTGGCTCCAGATGGGGTCGATATGGCGGAGGCCCTGCGGAGGATCGAGGGCAGTGATCCTTGGCAGGATTTTTTCCAGAATCAGCAGCGGCTTAAATGAGGGAATGTAGTCAGTTTTTTATAGGCTAGTACCGTGTATTAAGGAACCGGCATTTACTACGAAAAAAGAAATAGTGGTTTTGAATTCTTTTATTCTAGCTAGTGTAGAGGTATATCCTCTTGCACTATTTCTTTATATGGAGCTTTTAACTTACACACAATTCAGTTCTATTTTGACGGAGAATGTAATTTTACAAATAATTAGAGACGAGGAGCCAGTTTGGTATTATACGAGGAGGGATGTATAATTATTAAACACACATTAAGAGTGCCGAAATGATATTGGTGAAAAACATACCATATTATTGAAGAAAGGCGGTAGAACAACTTGATTATAGAGAGAAAAGTAAAAATCGATATTGATGAATTTAAGTTTGGCAAAGCATTTATGTTCGATTGAATTCTAAATTGGAGTGAAAATCAAATTTATGTTAAAGAAACTATTTAATCAAAAAACCTTGTTCGGTTTTATCTTTTTTACTATGGTGCTTTCCACCCTATTTGTGACAGTAAAGATTTTTCAAGCGCCGACCGTTGCCGATCAGGGGGAACTTAGCGCAAGAGTTAAGGGCGATTATACTCTAATGTTGCTGCAATGTATTTTTGGAACGCTTGCATTGCTACTGCCTAGCTTTATCGCAAAACGGTTCAAAATTGTCATACCATCGGGTATGATTGTCGCTTATGCGGTATTCCTTTATTGTGCCATTTATTTGGGAGAGGTGCGCTCCTTTTACTATAAAGTACCGCATTGGGATACGATTTTACATACATTCAGCGGAGCCATGCTTGGTGCATTGGGTCTGACGCTTATCAGTTTCTTAAATAATACTGACAGAATCCCGGTATATCTTTCACCTTTGTTCGTGGCTATTTTTACTTTTTGTTTTGCAGTGGCATTAGGTGTTGTTTGGGAAATATACGAATTTACAATAGATAGCTTATTTTTAACCAACATGCAAAAATACGCACTTGAAAACGGAACGCCGCTCATAGGACAGGCCGCTCTTGCAGACACAATGAAAGACTTGATTGTAGACTGCATAGGAGCACTTGCGTTTTCAGTTTTCGGGTACATATCTCTTAAAAGTAAAAAAGGATGGCTGGAGCGGCTCCAATAAATACTTGTAAATAAAGTCAATGGGGGAATGTATAAGAAATCTTTGAATTGGCGGACCATATTTAGTACTATATTTGTAGTGGTGGTAAGCCTTGAACGGTAAAGAAGATATTATGGCATTACCCTTTAACTGAATAGAATATAACCTAATGACTCATTAGAACAACGTCGGCAGATATGCCGGCATTTTTTAAAATAAAATGTTACCGCTACAATGAATTGGCTCATAAGGAGAAAAAACAAGTTAAACCGTCTATGCAAAAATAAAGCAGAAGGAATAAAGCCCGTGGCTTAGTTCTTCTGCTTTTATAAATAAATTAATCTCACGTCATACAGCGGCCTCATAATCAGTTCCGGGGAACCCCAGACGACACATTTTTCGCCGGCTAGATCCTCGATGCCGATCTGTTTTTGGGGGGAAAAACGGTGCGTTCCGGCAAAGGTCACGCAAAGGTCACGCAAAGGGGGAACCTGCAGATGGTATCGGCTGTGATTCCGGGAATGTCGCAGTCCATCATTGTCAGACTCAATGCCGAACGGTAAGCCAAGAACTTTTCAGTCAGTGTTTTGGGCTTCTGGTTGCCGATTCCAGCTTGCTTAAAAGTCGACTTTCCTCGTCATAGAACTTATCCTCCCTGCAAGTATAAGCTGTAATGGCTGGGAAGGATTTACTGGATTATTGTCGAAATTGGAATTTACTAAAGTCATACCCTATACATTAACTTTTAGCTGTATGGTGTACGTTTATTCCTTGTTATCGGAGATGCGCATAGTTTAATAAGTATTGTGGAGGATGCCGTGAAGGAATTTCCAGATATTAAACAATGGTTTGATGTTAGTGAATATACTGTTTTTAATGAATGCCACAAATTAGAAATTAATATGAAGCCTGAAGATAAGGTTGATATGTCTTCATTCTGCAAGGAGTTCGCAAAGTATCTATGTAGACTGCGATGTGGAAACGAGCAAGATAGAGATGCTATGTACCGTGCAGTTGACGGATATTCAATTAACGATGACGAGCAAAAAGAAAGAATTGCAAATTGTTTTTTCAAAGGTTTTATTAGTGACAGCAAATACAGCCAAACAGGAACCTATTCTTCCTCTTTTGATGATGATGCAATAACTGGATATATTGGAGAATGTTTTTATTACATAATTCGAGAACAGCTACTAGAGGATGAGAAAATCCATATAGAGCCATGTAAACCTAAATTCTCATCTAAAGAGCCGGGTATTGACTTTGTCGAGATAAGAAAAGACGCCAATGGTTATTACATGATTGTTGGAGAAATAAAAACTACGCAAAACAGTATTGGAACCAGACCAACAGACATATTGACTATGTTCAAGTTACGTGCCAATAAAATTTTTTCCGAAATGTATATGGGCATAAAAGAAAACTATTCGCAATGTGAAGATAAAGAATTAAAGACATTTATCGATGAAATGTTAACTTTATTTTACGGAATTAAAAAGACGTTTACACCTCGAAAAAGATTTTCCGGTGTTATTAATTACAATTACCATCATAGAAATATTCATAAGAGCGTGTTTTCAGGTTTTAAGACAGAGCTAGCCGATGCTGTTTTTGATTCACCTCATTGTAGAAGGATAAAGCTAATTGGTATTTATAATATTGAAAATATCATAAGGCAGGTGAGAGATGAGATATGGAGCAAATTATAAATTTAGATGGCTTATTTTCAAATTTAAAAAGTCTTATTGAAAATAAATCTGATATCAAAGATATTTGCGCTTCCCTAGAAAAAATCCACTTTGAAGTAATTAAACGTAATTTACTCGGGCAAAAAAGTCAGGAACAGGAAATGTACAATGACATAGAGATAATAAGTAAAATTGGTTTCTATTTACTTTCTGCCTTGATAGATATTAATCTTGAACCAGAAAGCCCTGAGAATAATATGCGTTTATATGGCATGACCGTAGCGGCGTTTTGTTTTGAATTATTATCAAAATTGTCAATTATTCAACCTGAAGAACAATGGGAATATAATCTTTTCTCTTCGATATGTTATTCTTTATCTGAAAATCAAGCGAATGGTATTGTACTTGCAAAAGAAGGGTTTGGTAAACTAAGTAAAATTCAGGGCAAAGATTTCATATATCTTCTTTTTCTGAAGTTTTTGTCGAGAGAATATAAATATATCGTTAAATATCGAAGGCCAAAGTCTGAGCTGGAATCCGCACAAATAATTACTATTCTCAAAGAATTTTCAAGACATATGATTTTCGGAGGAGATGTTGAAAAAGTTATAGTCAAGTTTTCAGACTATAAAAGCCAACTTTTTAACAGTAATTCCCAATATTTCTTTGCTTTTTCACTCATTTATAAAGTTGCTTTAGAAATGTATAGATGTTCAATACGCAATCTCCTGAAGTTAGAGCCTGATTTAGAAAGTTACTTAAAAGTAGTTACTCAAATTGATACTAAAAACCTCTACGAGTTATGGCCTTCTCAGAAATTTCTTATAAAAGTAGAGAGTGAAGATGAAAGTTTCCTTTCAGATAACCCCAAAAATAATATTTCTATAATTTCAATGCCAACAAGTGCCGGTAAGACAATGATTGCAGAGCTTTCCATATTTAAATCGTTAATAAAAAATGCCGGAATAGCAATATACGTAGTTCCAAGCTTAGCTTTGACGCATGAAATAGAAAATAACTTCTTTAGGAGATTTAGAAAAGTTGGAATAGATATAAAAAGAGAAATTGATATTGACACGATTGAAGAATTAAATCTTACTTCTCCCCAAGTTTACGTTTTGACACCAGAGAAATTAGATTTAATTATAAGAAAAAAGAGTGAAATACTGTCTTGGGTCAGATTAATAATATTTGATGAGTTTCACAAAGCTGGTGATGGAGAGCGGGGTTGGTTACTTGAAACGCTAATTGGGTGGTTTATGTTTTTCCAGAGAACTTATCAATACAAAATTATAATGATGTCAGCAATAATTAGTAATCTCGAACAAAGTGTTATAAATGATAATATCTCTTTTCATTTGAGCAAGTGGTCGCCTACCAGAAAATTATATGGGGTATATTTCCTTCCCTCAAGTAAAAAACTCGTATATTCTAAAAAGAATATTTTGGCCAAACAAGTAATTCAAGAACCATATTCTTTGTTTCTCCGGTATAAGCACCATCGTGCAGTTATGGATTCAGTTTTCTACAAGGAAGTTCACGGAAAAAAGACAAAAAACGGTTATGATTCTAATAACTCTGATACAAAGTTTGATCTTTGTTGGAAAGCCATTACAAATCTTAATGAACGACCGATATTAATTTATTTTTTTAAGAAAGATGATATCAATAGTTTTATTGATAGAAGTAGCAAGTATCTTGGAAAGATGACCAATGAACCGTTATTAAACGACTTGAAAAGGACAGTCATTAAGAAATTAGGAGCGCATCATAGATTGTGCAAAGCTCTTGATTATGGCGTCGCATTCCATAACGGAGATTTGCCGGAAGATGTGAGAACATCAATCGAAAATGCTTATCGAAGAGGTGTTATTAAGATTCTGGCTTGTACAACAACATTGGCCGATGGCGTAAATTTGCCAGTCAGTACTTTGATTATTGGAAGCTGTTTTAATTATGATTGTAGTAGAGGAATTAATAACAGTGATTATAAAAATATCGTTGGAAGAATCGGGAGGGCATTAACTGATACTGAAGGTAAAATTCTTATTTTCAAGCATGATGAATATTACAAAGATAATGTTAAGGAAAAGATTTTATTGTTTACAAATCCAAGCTTGCTGGAAACCCCATTAAGAAGCGCATTAGAGGACGCAACAAACAATATGGACGATACTGTAGACTTGATAGAATCAATAGTTGAAGGAAAAAGAATCTCTCAGGAAATACATGTACAAAAAATGATTGAGAGATTACAAGTATTTGTATTTTCGCTTTATGAACAATTAGAAACGTATGATTTTGAATCATTTTATCAAGAATATGTTAATTGCTTTTTTATTAATACATCAGAAATTACCAAGCAGATAATTAAACCCGTAACACAAGCAATTTATCAAGTCGCTTCAAATATTCCAAGTGACTTCCTAAAAAAATGTAATTGTACTGGTCTATCTTACAGTACAAACATAAAATTAAACAGAATTGTCCAAAAGATATCCCAAGAATTTAATGTGGCTATTTTTTCATCCTTAGATATAATATCCGAAGAGATATATTCTGAGATTTTAGCGTGCCCAGAATTCACGTCGCCTTTTGAGAAAATTGATAATTATGGGGTATTAAAACAATGGTTAAGCGGGGATACATATATAAATATTAGAGACAATTATTTTAGCCATACAAATGGGAGCATTGAAGAAAAAACACAAAATTGTACCCAGTATATAAGAGAAATGTTTCAATATAAACTTCCTTGGGCGTTTAGCGCTTTGTTGGTATTCTGTGAAAATACGTTCCTTAAAACTACATTAAGTGTTATGCCCCAATATATTAAATACGGTACAAAGGATGGGAACGCTATTGAATTATGCGTTGGGGGGATTGATTCAAGAGAACTCGCTATAACCTTATCAAAGTTTTATGCCGAAGATAAGGAAAGAAAGAGTGAAGATGACATCACTAAATGGCTGGTAAAAATTTATCCTGACAAACTGGCAAAGTTGCTGGACCAAAATTTTGATTACTATACCTTAAACCAAGTATCTAAATTCAGGTCTGTACGTAGGGAAATGTCTCATGAGTTTGAAAAAAATCAATATTTATCTTGTAACGTGGTCGGGATATTTTTCTATGACTATAGCAAAGCTTATGAAAATAACGCCATTAATCCGGAATCTTTTGTTCTTCTAGAGCAGGATAGAGATAATGCCTACGATATGTATGCGGTCAGTGTGTTTTCAGTTGATCATAGATTTAAGCTTGGGCACATTCCAGCTGTATATTCAGAAGAGGTATTTGATTTAATAGAGAGCGGAGATGAGCTATATGGAATTGTGCAAAGTTATAATGCAAGAACACTTTCAATTAAAATAATGAAAACGCTGGATAGACAATAAATACTTACTTGAACGGTAACCAAGCAAATAAGAGGAAATGTAAAGAATAGGAGTAATCAAGTGTTTTTCGCAAAAATATTTTTCTGCTTGGAAGGAGTATAAGTCTAAAAAGCTTGTCCCCTGAAATTTGCAACCGGTTACGAATTTTGGTTACCCACAGGGCTATGCGGGCGAGCCGGCTGATTCATTGAGCTTGAATCTCTATGGGTACTGCATGAACGAACCGATCATGAATATAGACCCGACAGGACACTGGACATAGGGCTTAGTGGACGTTCAGTCGTTATTACCCTGGTTTTATAAAACACTGCCTAAAAGGTTGATGTTGAGAAATCCTACACGAATGAAATATATTATGTGGCCTTAACCCGGGCGAAAGGCTTGGTTTTATAGCCCCGCCGGTGATAAGGGAGAATTTCTTGCAGAATAGTGACAATGCTATGACTGACCATTTTGTCAAAGTTGGCAAAATGGTCAACATCGGTTTCAGTTGCCGAAAGATCCATTGAGGATATGATGCTTTCACGCTAAGCCTATTATCTGATTCAAAAAAGGGATACCTGAAAAAATATCATTGCTCTTGATCAAACCTATTTTGCCGTTAAAACCAGGTAACCTGATTGATGTGCAATCTTCAATGGAGAATCTTTGATTTATCGGACTGAATTTGGCACTATATTTGCATAGGTGGTGGTAAGCCTTGAACGGTAAAGAAGATATTAGACCTATTTCTTATATAAAGGCCAATGCAGCCGAGGTACTGGACTAGGTCAACAAATCACGCCGGCCAGTCTATGTCACTCAAAACGGGGAGGCCAGAGCTGTCTTGCTGGACACGGAATCCTACGAGAAGCTTAAAAATGCCGTTGGGCTGTTAAAGCTGCTGACTCAAGGAGAAGAGGAAATTGCTCAAGGCAAAGTCCTTTCCCAAGAGGAGTTTTTCTTAAGCATGGACCGGGAATTAGGTATACCAGTGTTCAACCGATTTATACCATAATCCAAATAGAATATAATCTAATGACTCATTAAAACAACGTCGGCAGATAGGCCGGCGTTGTTTTTTAAAGCATAAATCGTTTCTGTTCTTGTTCCAGAAAATAAATAGAGACAAGCAAGACTATTAAAAAATACAAAGGATGTAGAATTCTTGGCATAAATGGTTAGAATGTCCATAAAGGAGCGGCAAAGCTCCTGATCAATAAAGCGGACATGAAAGAAGTGACATACTATTGAAAGATAAAATCACCATAGGAATACCCAGGGCCTTTTTATACTTTAAATATCAATACCTATGGCAAAATTTCTTTGCGGAATTAAACTGCCAGGTCATTTTAAGCCCGGAAACCAATAAGAAAATCCTGAAAGACGGCATCGATTCCTCCATCGACGAAAGCTGCCTTTCCGCCAAAATTTACATGGGCCATCTTGCTTACCTCAGAGGAAAAGCAGATTACATTTTAGTACCAAGGATCGTAGGTTTTGGCAAAAATGAAGAAGTGTGCACCAAGTTCAACGCCCTCTACGATATCGTCAAAAATACCTTTAAAGAGGTTAACCTGCTCAGCTACAACGTCGATATGGCACATCAAGAAAGTGAATTCAAAGGGTTTATGAAGATGGGGAAGGAACTGGGCAAGAACCCTCTCCAGGTATTAAGAGCCTATCTTAAGGCAAAAGCAATCCAAAAAAATAAGGAACACCAGTTGGCTGCGGAGCAGGAGAGCCTGATCCGGACTGGAGACAAGCTGAAGATCCTGATTATTTCCCATGATTATAACACCTACGATAAGGCGGTGGGGTATCCCATCATCAAGTACCTGGAAAGCTTAGATATTGTGCCGATTTATGCCGATGTTGCCGACAAAAAGAAAACCTCCGAAAAATCAAGGCTCATCTCGGACACCCTGTATTGGACCTTCAACAAAGAACTCATCGGCGCGATTCATCATTATCAGAAGGAAATCGATGGGATCATCTTTATTTCCACCTTCCCCTGTGGTCCCGATTCCCTGGTCAATGAATTATGCCTGAGGAAAATAAAAGGTGTTCCCATGGCCAATCTCATCGTGGATGAACTTCAGGGTGAAGCGGGCTTGCAGACCAGAATTGAAAGCTTTGTCGATATCATTATGGAAAGAAAAAAAGCCGGGAGGAAAGCGCAAATTGGCTAGCCAGGAAAAGATCATGAGTTTTCCCCATATGGGAAATTATCATATCCCCATCGAATTTCTGATCAGGCATGTCTTAGAAAATATTCAGGTTTTGACCCCACCCCAAATCACCAAAAAGACCTTGGAACTGGGCGCAAAGTACAGTCCGGATTTTGTATGTGTGCCCTTTAAATATAACCTGGGCAACTATCTTGAAGCCCTGGAACAAGGAGCGAATATCCTGGTCCAGTCCGGGGGCGGCTGCCGGTTCGGGTATTATGGTGAAATTCAGGAACAGATCTTAAGAGACCTGGGTTATGAGTTTGAGTTTATCAGCATTATAGACAACCAAAATGTCAATCCCCTGGCCTTTTTTAACCGCTTTAAACGTCTGAATCCCCAACTATCCTTTGTCCGCTTCGCCTACTACTTTCAATTGACCTTTAAAATGATCGAGGCCATGGACTCCATCGACCACTACATACGGGACCATATTGGTTTTGCCCTCCAGGAGGGCAGCTTTGAGCTGCTGCACGAGGAATTCCTCAAGGAGCTTCCAGCGGTGGATGGCTTCCGGAGTCTGGATAAGATCTATCGAAAATACGATGCTCTGTTCCGCCGGCAGGAGGTCAATAAACCGGAAAATCCCCTCAGAGTAGGGATCGTGGGAGAGCTCTACACCCTCATGGAGCCTTTCAGCAGCTGTTATATCGAAAAGGAACTAGCGAAAAAAGGCATCCAGGTCACCCGCTTCATCACCATATCCTATTTACTGCGCCATCATCCCAAATCCAGTGACTTGCTGGAGTGGGCTGGGAACTATCTGAAATATGAAATCGGCGCCGACGGTACAGACAGTGTGGCCCGGGCGAGAATGCTGGCCGAAGCCGGATATGACGGGGTCATTCATATTAAGCCCTTTGGCTGTACCCCTGAAGTCAATTCCATGCCAATGATCCAGAATATCAGCAGTGATTATAAGATGCCGGTCCTGTATTTCAGTTTCGATGCTCAGACCTCGGAGACCGGTGTGCTCACAAGATTAGAAGCATTCCATGACATGCTTATGATGAGAAGGGAAAAAGAACAATGGCAAAATGTTATTTAGGAGTGGACAGCGGCTCCATTTCCACTAAAGGTGTCATCATTGACCAAAACAACAAGATATTGGCCGAGAAATACTTATGGACGGAAGGGAACCCGGTGGACGCTGTTAAAGAAGTCATCGGGGACCTCCAGGCTCAGATTGAAGGCCAGGATATCCAGGTTAAGGCCGTGGGCACCACCGGTTCGGCCAGGCGCTTGATCGGGGCCCTCCTCAATGCCCAGGTGGTCAAAAATGAAATCACGGCCCATGCCGTGGGAACCCTGTCGGTGTACCCCGATGTCCGGACCATTTTTGAGATAGGCGGTCAGGACTCCAAGATTATTCTCGTCGAAGATGGTATTGTGGTCGATTATGCCATGAATACCTTATGTGCCGCCGGAACAGGTTCTTTCCTGTCTTCCCAGGCCAAGCGGCTGGGGCTGGAGGTTGAGGAGTTTGGGGAAATGGCTTTGCGCTCCCAGAATCCCACCAAAATAGCGGCCCGCTGTACGGTTTTCGCTGAGTCGGATATGGTGCATAAGGCTCAGATCGGGCATAAAAAAGAGGATATTGTGGCCGGACTGTGCAAAGCGGTGGTGGCCAATTACCTGAATAACGTCGGCAAGGGCAAACACACCAAAGCCCCCATCGTCTTCCAGGGGGGAGTCAGCAAAAATGTCGGGGTGATTAAAGCCTTTGAAGAAGCAACCGGGGAAACCATCCATGTAGACCGGCATGCTCACTTAATGGGAGCCTTAGGCGCGGCTTTGCTGGCCAAAAGCTCCGGCCAAGAGCAGGATTTTGACTTCAGTATGACGGAGATGCATTTTGATACCCGGGGTGTAGAATGTCAGGGCTGCCCCAATAACTGTGAAGTCATTTGTATCTACAGGAATGAAGCGTTGATCGATGCCTGGGGCAACAAATGCGATAAAGGAGCAGTGGGAACCCATGAACCGAATAAACCGCCCGCTGTAAAGGATGATGAAATGGTCTCTTAAGAGGACCGCCAGGATTAAAGAAGATTGGCTTTGTCTCAGATGATAATGATATAATATTGAAGTTCGGCCTAAAACAGAGAATCCATGGGTGGCCGGCTTTAAAACGGGTGGCTCTGGAGCCATCCGGTAGATTGAGGGGAGATATATTATGGAATTCAGATACTTTATGCCTGCTGAACTATATTTCGGTGAAGATGCAGTATTGAAAAATAAGGATATATTTAAAGCAATAGGCAGTAAGGCATTAATTGTCACAGGGAGAAGTTCGGCAAAAAAGAATGGTTCTTACGATGATGTAACGCAAGCCCTTTCAGAAACAGGAGTAGAATACCTTCTCTTTGATGAAGTAGAGGAGAATCCATCCTTAGAAACCATTGAAAAAGCCGCCGGCATAGGCAAAGCAAACCAGGTGGATTTTGTGATAGGTATCGGCGGCGGCTCCCCTATGGACGCTGCCAAAGCTATCGCAGTATTTATAAAAAATCCTGAAATTGATGCGGATAATATCTTCAGCGGCAAGGAACTTGAAAGCATACCTGTGGTCGCTGTGGCAACCACTTCGGGGACAGGCTCGGAAGTCACTCAATACAGCATAGTCACTTCAAACAAAGAAAAGACAAAGA
Source organism: Desulfitobacterium dehalogenans ATCC 51507 (assembly GCF_000243155.2). Classification (NCBI taxonomy): domain Bacteria; kingdom Bacillati; phylum Bacillota; class Clostridia; order Eubacteriales; family Desulfitobacteriaceae; genus Desulfitobacterium; species Desulfitobacterium dehalogenans. The sequence continues at coordinate 536,427 of NC_018017.1, forward strand.
AAAATTTAGGGCAGATTATCTTCCCCAAGGCCGCCTTTTTGGACTATAAATACACTTATGATTTACCCTATGATATAACGGTCAACACCGCCTTGGATGCTTTTACCCATTTAGTGGAGGGATTTTTAAGCTCCAAAAGTACGACTATGTCCGATATCTATGCTGAAAAAGGGTTTGAGTTATTTAAAGACTGCTTTAAAAGATTACTCGACAAGGAACTGGATCGGGAATTCCGCTCGAATATCATGCTGGCATCCACCTTGGCCGGTATGCTCATATCCCAAAGTGGGACATCCCTGCCCCATGGGATGGGTTATCCCCTTACTTATTACAAGGGACTGCCTCATGGACTGGCGAATAGTGTTTTAACCATGGAGTATTTGAAATCTTTCAAGGATAAAACAAAGATTGAAAAAATGCTGAACCTTTTGCAGCTGGATGACTTGGCAGACCTGGAAGGAATCTTTAAAAAGCTGATCAATGTAAGGGTCGAGATAACTGAGGAAGAAATAATGGAGTATGCACAGAACTTCCTTTCCAATAAGGATAAACTGAAGAATCATCCTGAAGAAGTGCAGTTTGAAGATATAGTACAGATTTATAGCAGAAGCCTCTGTGGTGAAGTTCTTTAGCGGAGAGGCTGAGAAGCCTCAAAGGACGGAGTAATGATCATAAGAAGCCCATCCGGTATCATCAGCTCATGATATCGGATGGGCTTCTTTGTTGGTCAGCAGCAGGCGCAGAAATTGCTTACTCCACCCAAATGATCGCTCCGGCACCCTGGGTTAAACCGCCACAAATTGCACAGGCTGCATAGCCTCCGCCCGTTTCCCGGAGATGATAGGCAGCTGTCATCATAAGGCGTGCACCGCTTGCAGTGTTAGGATGACCTACAGCGATGGCGCTTCCGTTCGGGTTGAGCTTTTCCTTCAGCTTCAGATAGTGCGCAGAATCATGATCCAAGATGGCTTGAGCTGAAGCTTCTTTGACCATCGCCTTATAGTCGCTTTTTAAGAAGCGTTCATTGGCTAAGAGTTTCAGGGAGACCAAGGGGACACAGGCAAAAGCTTCATTGATTTCGATGACTTTCATGTCGTCGATGGTCAATTTGGCGTCATCCAGGCATTTCTTAATAGCGAAAGCAGGGGATACCGGCATAATTCTTGGCTGCAGGGCTATCGCAGAAATCCCGACTAGGGTATACAGAATCGGCAGGCCCAATTTCTCGGCATGTTCTCTGGTCGTAATAATTTGAGCCGCAGCGCCATCATTCATTCCCGGAGCATTGCCTGCGGTACAGGTGGGGTTGTCGAAAATGGGTTTTAATCTGGCGAGATTCTCCATACTGATATCAGGGCGGAATTGCTCATCCTTATCTAAAACTTTGGCAGAGAGGACTTTCCCTTTTTTATCTTTTTGCGTAATCTCCAGGGGCTCCATTTCACTCTTGAAAAATCCCCGTTCCCAGGCTTGGCCGTATTTAACATGGCTGGCCAGCGCCAGCTCGTCCTGTTCTTGCCGTGATACTCCATACTCCATAGCAACGTTGCCGGAGTCTACTGCTACAGGTGCATAATCCTTATAGCCTAAGGGAATAATCGGGTCTTCGACCAGAAAGGAAGAATGCTTTTTGCCTTCCCAGCGAATATTGCGGAGCAAAAAGGGAACCATGCTGAAACTCGTGGAACCCCCGGTCATGACAATTTGGGCTTCCCCCAGTTTGATGCTGAGCGCGCCGTATTTAACGGTGCTCAGGGCTGAGGTGCAGGCCTGGTCGTAGGTAATGGACGGGGTCTCGGGTGAGATTCCGGCTTTAAGCATGGTTTGGCGCGCCACCACGGGTGTGAAGGGATCTTTGGTGCTGCTGGTATCGCCGTTGCCCCACCATACTTCATCAATGAGCGCCGGATCCAGGCTGATTTTTGCCATGGCATTTCTCATGGCAATGGCCCCCAGTTCGTACACATCGATATCTTTCATTGAGCCGCCGAATTTACCGAAAGGAGTCCGAACCGCACTGACACAAACGATATCCTCTTTACTTTTTATAAAGCTCATGATAGTTACCTCCTGATTTTATAGAGTCCGGCCATATATTGCCCGGTACTCCCGTTTCAGCTGTTCTCTGAAGTTGGGATGGGCAATGCCGATCAGCGCCGCAGCTCTTTCGCTATCCGATTTGCAGTATAAATTGACAGCCCCGTATTCGGTAACAACCCAACGAACATCATTGCGGGTGGTCGTTACAGGGGTTCCCGGCTTCAATTGGCAGGAAATTCTGGATACCGTTCCGTTTTTGGCTGAGGATTGAAGAACAATAATAGGCCGGCCATTCTTGGAAGCCCCGGCGCCGCGGATAAAATCCAATTGACCGCCGATACCGCTGTATTGTTGGGGACCAATGGCTTCAGCACAAACCTGACCGCTTAAGTCAACTTCCAGGGCGGAATTGATCGCCACCATATTGTCATGTTGCGCGATGATGCAGGGGTTATTGACATAATCCACGGCCCGAAACTCAAACACCGGATTGTTATGGATATATTCGTAAACCTTCTTCGTCCCCTGGGCAAAAGTTACCACGATTTTCCCCGGATTCAAGGTTTTCCTGGAGCCATTGACGATTCCGGCCTCAATCAGTTCGATGAGACCGTCGGAAAACATCTCTGTGTGAATACCCAGATCTTTTTTATCCTTGAGGTAATAAAGGATGGCATCCGGAATAGTCCCGGCGCCCATTTGGAGGGTATCGCCATCTTGAATCAGCGCCGCCACATTGCGGCCGATGGCTTGCGTGACTTCGTTCATGGCCGCAAAACGGGTAAGCTCCAGAATCGGACTGTCGTTTTCCACAATGTAATCCAGATCATTAACATGGACGAGGGTATCGCCATAGGTCCGCGGAACATTGGGATTGACTTCGGCGATAACGGTTTTGGCGCATTTCACCAGCTCTTTGGAGTGATCGACCGACATGCCCAGACTGCAGTAGCCATGCTCATCGGGCGGGCTGACCATGGTCAAAAAGACGTCGGATTTCAAATGACCTTCGCGGAAAGCCCGGGGAAATTCATGAAACATCAGCGTGAAGAAGGTGCCGCGGTTATCCCAGACCGATTTTCGGGTATTGGCGCCGAGGAATATGGATCTTAAGATAAAATGATCTTCCATTTCAGGTTGGCAGTAAGGCGAGCTGCCCAGGGACACCCCTTGGATAATGGTCACATTCTCCAACTCCTGGTAACGTTTGACGAGAGCATTGACCAGCAGCTCCGATTCGCTTGCCGCATGGCCGGGTATAACAAAATCGCCCGATTGAACGACTTTCACGGCTTCATCAGCAGTTCTTAAACGCTTCTTATACGTTTCTCTCCAATCCATGGGTTAGACGCTCCTTTCCAGCTATAGAATTATTGTCTGAACTCAATCTATAGCAATAACCGTGCCAGCCATCGAGCCGGCCAAGGAAAAACGCAGCAGAGAGGAATTTCTGACAGTTGAGGTGATTGACCATGGTAACGGGATATATGGTAATACTACAACGTGGGATGTGGTTATTTTACGACATGTGTAATATGTACGACGGATTAAACCTGAAAGGATTGTTCAAAAAATCATAATCACTTATAATGATTTATACCGATTGTTTTTATAAGCGAATTATGAGAATTAATAAAAGGGTGAACGATCAATGATTGAGCCGAGTTCTATGCATAGCAACGCCTATTCCCTTGAGGAAGTCATGGATAATTCTTATGATTCCATTTTTGTTACCGATGCTGAAGGGAATATCTTAATGGCCAATCCGACGGCCGAACGGCTGCTGAACCTGTCTATTAACCAGATGGTCGGTAAAAATATCCAGGAGCTTGTTGAAGAAGGGTATTGGGATAAATCCATAGCCTTGGAAGCTATTGAAAAGAGAACCACCGTGACCGGGACGATCAAAACCAGGGATGGAGTCAATCTGATGTGCACCAGCCGGCCCTTATTCGATAGGCTAGGCAATATCACCATGGTCATCAGCAACAGCCGGGACCAGGATACCCTCGTGAAACTGGCCCAGACTTTGGATAAAGAGCGGGAACTTGTTCAGCGCTATAAAGAGGAGGTCCGGTACTTAAGAGAGCAAGGCGTTAGAAATAAGCATTTGGTTGCTGAGAGTACGGCCATGAAGAATATAGTGCTGGAAGCGAACTGGGTAGGACCCACAGAGTCTTCTGTCCTGTTGTACGGCGAATCCGGTACGGGCAAAGAAATATTGGCCAAGTATATCTACAGTATCAGCCGCCGGGCCAAGGAAGCCTTTATCACCGTGAATTGTTCAGCCATTCCCGAAAATTTGATTGAAGCTGAACTGTTTGGCTATGAAAAAGGATCCTTTACCGGCGCGGATGCCAAAGGAAAACCCGGATTATTTGAACTGGCCGATCGGGGAACGATCTTCCTGGATGAGATCGGTGAGATGCCCCTTGTCCTGCAGGCCAAATTATTGCGTGTCCTGGAGAACGGCGACGTGAGAAGAATAGGGGGCATCACTTCGCGCAAAATTGACTTTCGCTTGATTTGTGCCACAAACCGTGATTTAGAGAAGATGGTTGAGAATAAAACATTCCGAGAAGATCTCTTTTACCGTATTAATGTTGTGCCTCTTCATCTGGCTCCGCTGCGCGACCGCCCGGAGGATATTATGACCATAAGTCATATGTTTCTGAAGGAATTAAATAAAAAATATGGGTATGACAAGGTGTTTTCAACCGAAACCCTCAATGGGTTTCTGAACTATAGCTGGCCCGGAAATGTCCGCGAACTGCGCAATTTGATTGAACGCCTGGTGATCACGACCAGGGGCCGTGTGATCGATTATCAGGTTGAGGACATGTCAAATCGGCCGGGAAATCGTGCAGCGGGCCAAGATCATGAGGAAAACGGGACCTTTCGCATTCAGGTAAATTCCAAAGCCCCGCTCAGGAAGATCATGAGTCAAGTAGAGCAGGAATATATAAAGAATATCTTGCGGGAATGCCATGGGTGCGTAAGTGAAGCCGCACGGATATTAGGTATCGACCGCTCAGCGATCTACCGAAAGGTTCAGGTCGCCCATCTGAGGGAGCGGGAAAAAAGTTGAACATAAATTAAGAAAGCAAGCCTCTCCAGCCGGTTCCGGAGGGGCTTGCTTTTTACCTTCAGTCCATTTAAGCGACTTCATTTAGTCGTGGTAATAAGACATGTTGTAGCTATGCTACATATCTTATTGCAAATTTACCATAGGCAAAGAGGTGTATCCTTAAGTGCGGTTGGAAAAATCCTAAAAACTTGATAAATCTAAGCAAAGAACTTCATTGGTAACCTGGCATGCTTTTTGCTTGTACTAAAGATTGACTCAAAAGTTATTTGAGAGGGATCTCAAAGACAAAAAGCATAAAGAGGAAGGTGTTGTTTATGGCAAGATTTGAGGGCAGAGTTGCCGTAATTACCGGTGGAGCCAAAGGTATCGGGGAAGCGATTGTCAAAAAGTTTTACGCGGAGGGAGCAAAGCTTGCGGTTCTTGATGTGGATGCTGCCGGCGCCCAGCAACTGGCGCTGAAACTTGATCCCAGCGGCGAAAAGGTTATCGGTCTAGGCTGCAATGTTGTCAGGGGTGACGAAGTAAAGGCTGCTTTTGCAGCGATTATGGCGAAGTTTGGTACGGTGGATATCCTTGTCAATAATGCCGGAATTACGCGGGACGCCATCTTTCATAAAATGACGGAGCAGCAATGGGATGATGTGATGGCCGTGAATGGCAAAGGTTTGTTTAACTGCACCCAGGAAGCCTGGCTGATTATGAAAGAGAAAAAGTACGGCAAGATCTGCAACTTGTCTTCCACCAATTCCAGCGGCGAAGCCGGGCAGGCCAACTATTCTTTCACCAAAGCGGGCACGATTGCTTTTACCAAGAGTCTGGCCAGAGAAGGCGGAAGATATAACATCAACGTGAACTGTGTGCGCCCTGGGGTGATTGATACGGAGATGATGCGCGCCGTGCCGGAAAGTGCGCTTGAGGAATATATCAATAAAACCGCATTTAAGCGAATGGGCCAACCATCGGAAGTGGCTGACGTTATCGCTTATTTGTGCAGTGAAGAAGCCTCCTTTGTTACCGGCGAGGAACTTTTGGTAGCCGGAGGCTATATGTACAGATAATACGAAAATTTGGAAGGCAAGCTTTAATACGTGAACAGCGGGGAGGGATAGATTTGCAGGACGTCGTCATCGTCAGTGCGGTTCGTACGCCCATCGCTTCATTCGGAGGCACTTTGAAAGGATATGGTGCCATCAATTTAGGAGCGCTGGTTATTCAGGAAGCGGTGCACAGAGCAGGTATTAAGGGAGAACAAGTGGATGAAGTCATCATGGGCAATGTTCTGCAAGCCGGACTTGGGCAGAATCCTGCCCGCCAGGTGGCTTTGAAAGCGGGGTTGCCTGTGGAAACGACAGCCCAAACCATTAATGTGGTTTGCGGTTCCGGACTTAAATCGGTCGTTTTAGCTGCCCAGGCTATTATGGCCGGAGATGCCGATAGTGTTGTAGCGGGCGGGATGGAAAGCATGTCGGATGCGACCTTTCTCTTGGAGCAGGCGAGATGGGGCCAACGCATGGGCAATGGAACCATTGTGGACAGCATGCTTAAGGATGGCCTGTGGTGTGCTTTCAATGATTATCATATGGGCATTACCGCAGAAAATGTGGCTGAAAGATACGGCATCAGCCGCGCGGAGCAGGATGAGTTTGCGGCCTGGAGTCAGGCCAAGGCTGTGGCGGCGATGGAAAGAGGCCGCTTTACAGAGGAGATCGTCCCGGTGGCGATCCCGCAAAGAAAAGGAGAACCGGTTATTTTCGATACCGATGAGCATCCCCGGGTGGGAACAACGGTGGAAACTTTAGCGAAGTTAAAACCGGCCTTTAAAAAAGACGGCACGGTAACCGCCGGGAATGCTTCCGGCATTAATGATGCTGCCGCGGCTTGTGTGCTGATGAGTAAAGAGAGAGCTGATTCTCTGGGACTCCCTTATCTAGCGACCATTAAAGGCTACGGAATGGCAGGGGTGGACCCGGCGATTATGGGAGTGGGGCCGGTCACTGCCGTAAAAAAGGCCTTGAAGAAGGCAGATGTTACGCTGGATGAGCTCGATCTGATCGAAGCCAATGAAGCCTTTGCTTCACAAACCCTGGCCGTGGCCAAAGAGTTGGGCTTTCCCGCGGAGAAGGTGAATGTCAATGGAGGCGCCATTGCTCTAGGGCATCCCATCGGCGCCAGTGGCACCCGTATTCTCGTTACTTTATTGCACGAAATGAAAAAACGCAAGGATAAGCTTGGCCTGGCGACCCTTTGTATCGGCGGCGGGCAGGGTATCGCCGTTGTCGTTGAGCGCTGATGAAAAACAGTAAGCCCCCGGATTTTCCGGTGGGCTTACTGCACATTAATCATGAGTATCTGTAAATATCCGCATGAAATTGGTAAGATACAATGGGTAATAATTTCTCTTTTTATAAATAAAGCATATATCCAAGGATACTTGGAAGTCATCCAGGAAAAGTATTTTTATTTTAGAGCCTTCATTTAATCCATAGGCGCTAATAAAGGTTTCAGGCATTATGGCAATTCCGAGATTTGAATCGACTAGTTTGATAGAAGTTTCATAGGTGTCTGTGGAATAAATGCCATCATGTTTTACGGAGTCTCCCAAAAAATTATCAATCTCTTCGCGATAAATCCCTTGACGACGCAAAATGATTCGCTCATCCAAGAGCTGGCTGAATGAAATCTTCTCATACTTTGCTAAAGGATGAGAACATGAGACAACCGCCACCGAATTGGCATTGGATATTACTTTATATTTAATACCTGACAATTCCATGAGTGATTTTATTCTACTGTTTGCAGCAATTAAAGCAACATCCATGGTATCGTTAAGCAGCCGCTCAATAATCTCCAATGTCCCGCTTTCAATTAGTTCAACACAAATATCAGGATAAATTTTAACGAATTCTGTGAGCTTTTTAGGAACTAAATCCAGCCTTGTAATAGGAATGACACCGAGCCTTATCAGTCCGGATCCGGGATTTAGTATTTCAGAAATACCGGTTTCAAGCTCTGTAACCGCTTCAAGGATGGCTTGTACTAAGGGTAAAAGTTGTTTGCCTTCCGAAGTTAAGACGACGTTTCTTCCTTGCTTCTCAAATAACGGTAAGCCAATTTCTTTTTGCAATTCACTGATTTGCTGGCTTATGGAAGGTTCACTTATAAAAAGCTTGGCTGCTGCCTCTCTCATTGTTCCATATTTAACTATAGAATCGAAATAGCGAAGCTGCCGCATTTCCATCTGATCACCTCCATTTAATTGATAGCTATAGCTTATCAATCATTCCTAATCGTTAATTATCACCTCAGATTAACTATAGTATAATTCATATAAAAGATAATTGGAAATAAATAAACACTATGTTGTGAATGTAATCCCTTGGACTAATCAACAGTTCAATCAATCAAACCATGGGGAAGGTGATATGACTGCAGCTTTAGAGCCCATGATCAGACTCAGTGCAAAATGTAGGGGAGGAAGTTTATGAACATACAACGTTATGGTAAAACCGCAGTTGAAATTTCCCCAGCACCTTGCGGAGGAGGTGTGGAGCCGTGAAAACTTTGCTGGCGGACCGGATCGCCGGTGGAATGCTCCTTGTTATCGGCGGGTTGGCTGTTTATGAAGCGATCCGGCTGTATCCTATGCATATTGGCCGCTCCATAGTCGGTGACGAAACATTTATCGGCTTTCTGGGTGTGGCACTGCTTATTCTCGGAGGGCTGTTCCTCTTTGTGCTTAAGCCCCAGGGAGATGAACAGGCGGAGTTCCCCACCGGACAGCTGCGCAAAAAGATGCTGTTCGTGATGGGTTTAGTGTTCGCTTATTGGGGGTTATTGCAGGTCATCGGCTACCCGGCCAGTACCTTTATGATCGGCCTGGGTTTATTCCGAACCATCGGTGATTATGGGTGGCTGCGATGTACAGTATTTTCGGCGCTGCTTATTATTGTCTTTTACGGAATCTTTGTAATGTGGCTGAAGACCCCATTTCCACAGCCGCTCATCACTATTTTTTAACGGGGGTATTTAGATGGAAGCATTACAAATGTTGTTCTCCGGATTTGCCTTGGCTCTGGAACCCTCTAATATATTGATGGCTGCCCTGGGCGCTTTTGTCGGCACCATGGTCGGCGTCCTGCCCGGTTTAGGGCCGACCTCGGCCATTGCCATTTTGCTGCCCCTTACCGCCGTCCTGCCGCCGACACAGGCGATCATTATGCTGGCAGGAATCTACTATGGAGCCATGTATGGCGGCTCCTCCACGGCGATCCTGTTAAACATTCCCGGGGAAGTGGCTTCTGTGCCCACCTGTCTCGACGGTTATCCCATGGCCCAGCAGGGACGGGGAGGACCGGCTCTGGGGATCGCGGCGATTGGTTCCTTTATCGCCGGGATCATGGGGATCGTTGCCCTGACCTTTTTTGCACCCCTTTTTGCCGAGCAGGCGCTTAAGTTCGGTCCGCCGGAGTATTTTGCCCTGATGTTGCTGGCCCTGACCATCGTCGTAAGCTTAGGGGGAGCATCCATAAGCAAAGCCTTGGCCATGGGCTTTTTCGGCTACCTTCTCTCCTTGATCGGCTTGGGAACCATGACCAATATGCCGCGGCTGACCTTTGGCTCTACCTCCTTATGGGGCGGCCTTGATGTGATCAGCGTCGTCATCGGCTTGTTTGCCATCAGTGAAGTGCTGAACGGGATCGAGGAGAAGAAAATCGCCATCTCCATGGGCAATATCGGCTCGGTTTTTCCAGGTCTTAAAGATTTGAAGCAAAGTATCAAATCCATCTTCCGCGGCGGTGCCCTGGGGTTCTTTATGGGATTATTGCCCGGGTGTTCCCCGGCGGTAACCACCTTTCTGGCCTATGATTTAGAGAAAAAATGTTCAAAAACACCGGAACGGTTCGGCAAGGGGGCCATTGAAGGTGTAGCCGCCCCTGAGTCCGCCAATAATGCCACAAGCTCAGCCGGTTTCATTCCCTTATTCGCCCTTGGCATTCCGGCCTCCCCGCCTCTGGCTGTTCTTTTAGGTGGGCTGATGATTTACGGCCTTACCCCCGGACCATTGCTGTTTGAACAGAATGGAGACTTTGTCTGGGCAGTCATCGCCAGCATGTTTATCGGGAATGTGATGTGTCTGGTTCTCAATCTTCCTCTGGTTGGACTTTGGGCTAAGTTAACGCAAATACCTTATGGTATCTTGGCTCCGATTATTTTACTGATATCTATCGTGGGAGCGTATACTGTCCGCAACGATATGTTTGATGTTCTGGTCGCTCTGATCTTCGGCGTTTTAGGATACTTTATGAACAAATTTAATTGGCCGGTCGTCCCTTTCATCATCTGTTTTATCCTTGGCCCCATGTTGGAGAGGTCCCTTTTACAGTCCTTTGGGATGGCGTTTGAAAACCCCTTCATTTTCTTTCAACGCCCGATTTCCTTAACTCTCCTTGTTGCCACCGGTATCTTTCTGGTTATTTCCATTAAGCTCAGGCGGCGGACTCAAAGCAGAATAGACAACTCTGGTTTTGAAGTAAAATAAATAATAATGGGGGATTTATTAATGAAAAAGAAAATGATTTGGGTCATCGGTATCTTGCTTTTGACAGTTATCCTTGCCGGGTGCTCATCACAATCCGCCCAGGGGCCATCACAAACTGCCAAGGAGGAACCGCCTTATCCGACACGGCAAATAGAACTGGTGGTTCCGGCCGGTCCCGGAGGTCTCACGGATCTGACAGCCCGTGCTGTTGCCGATTATGTAAGCAAAAAATGGAATCAGCCTATTCTGGTAGTTAACAAACCCGGTGCGGGTAATGTTACCGGATTGCAGTATGGTTTAATGCAGGGTAAACCGGACGGATATACTGTCGTGGCAGATAATATTGCCTCTTCCGTGTTGATGGTTGCCGGAATGAAAAACCCACCGATAAAGCTTGAGGATAGAATTTTTGTATCTAAATTTGTGGAAAACCCCATGTGTTTTTCTGTTGCGGCCGATTCTTCTTTTAAGGATATGAAGGAGCTTGTCGAATGGACTAAGCAGAATCCGGAAAAATTAACCCATACCAGTTTAAGCGCGACAAGTATGAATGCACTTACTGCCGCCGAATTGTGTAAAGCCATTGGCGTGGATTACAAAGAAACCCAACCGATTCTTGTAACGAGCGGCAGTGAGGGAATTACAATGATCGCCGGAGGCCATGCCATTTTGGGTGATCAGTCCGTGCAGGAAACCTATCCTCTTGCTGCAGGCGGTAAATTAAAAGTTCTTGCTATCGCAGCCAAAGAGAGGAGCCCTTTATTCCCGGATGTACCTACTTGTCAGGAACTTGGCATAGATATTAACGTGACTTGGTATGGGGGTATAAGTGCTCCGAAAGGCACCCCTGATTATATCGTGAAGAAATGGGATGAAACCATCGCCGAAATGGTAAAAGATCCGGAGTTTATGGACAAGATGAAAGAACTTCACGCCAATATCAGCTATATGAATACTGCAGATTATAATAATTCAATTAAAGAACAGGTTGAACGCTATACCCAATTGTTTGATTCCATAGGCGTTCGTCAGTAACTCTTTGGAGATCCAATAGTGTAATTGTTTAATGAGAATGGGTTTTTATGTAAAAATCCATTCTCATTCTTTTGAACGTTTACCTGAAGTACTTCAAAAAGAAAGTGGGATCAGTAGAAATGGGATGGTTTATTAATTTAAAAACAAGTAGAAAACTTTTTATATGCTTTTTGCTGATGGCCCTATTAATCCTGACTGTTGGCATAACCGGGCTGATTAACCTGGGTAAAGTCAACGATAACCTCAAAAGAATTACCCAGGATGGCATCCAGCCTATTCTCATTTTGGAAGACTTGAATAAGAGCTTTGATAAAGGGGCTGCGGAGATGGTCAGCGTAGTCTGGAAGAGCCAGGTTTCGGAAGATCCTGCAGTGATCGGCGATTCCCGAAGGGTTATTGCCCAGTCCATCGAGGATAACGACCTGTTGATCCAGCAGTATCAAATGCTTAACTTAACCGAAGAAGAAAAAGAACTGTTAGCGGAATTCAAAAGTGAGGTAACTGTTTACCGGGACTTGAGAGAAAAGGCGATGACAGCAGTTGAACTGAAAAACTATGCCTTAGCCGGCGACTTTAATCAGCAAGCCGGTCTGCAGCAGGCTAAGGTAGAAGGAATCATCGAAAGCATGATTCGTTGTTCCTTGGCATACAACGAAGATCTTCAGCGTGCTTCGGAACAGGATTTTGCTGAAGCCAGAATGATTATTATGATACTGACGGCTTGCGGTTTTGCTTTGGCCTTGTTGCTCAGCCTGATCCTAGGCAGGATGATCAGCCGTCCGATTCTAGCTGCAGTTGAGCAAGCCAAATTATTTGCCCAAGGTGATTTTTCTACGGATCAACAAAAAAGTTTAATCAGGAGGAAGGATGAAATTGGCCAATTAGCCCGAGCCTATGATGATATCGACAGTAACATGAGCCGCCTCCTGGAACATGTTAAGGAAGCTGCCGAAGACCTTAAGACAGTGGGAGCGGAATTATCGGTGTCGGCTGAGGAACTGAACGCTCAGGGACAAAACATCAATGCCGGGGCGGAACAGATTGCGGCAGGAATGGAGGAGACTGCTGCCTCTGGGGAAGAAATGCTAGCCTCGGGGACGGAGATCAGCAAAGGCGCCGGTATGCTTGCCGGGAAAGCCTCTGAGGGCAGCAGAATTGTCCAGGAAATCGAGAAGAAGGCCCAGATGATGCGTGAAAATGCTGAAGCTTCAAGAGGAGCGACCCTGAGCATTTATCAGCAAAAACAAGCAGAAATCATCGCAGCGATTAAAAACGGTGAAGTGGTTCAGGAAATCAGGATCATGGCTGAAACCATCGACGGTATTGCTGAGCAGACCAATCTCCTGGCTTTGAACGCCGCTATTGAAGCAGCCCGGGCCGGAGAGCAGGGAAGGGGCTTTGCGGTTGTCGCAGAGGAGGTACGGAAGCTGGCCGAACAATCGGCACAGACTGTGGCTGGAATTCATGCAGTGATCAGTAAAGTAACAGAAGCATTTGGCCATCTTTCCCGAAATTCCTCGGAAGTTTTAAAGTTTATTGAGGAAAAGGTCATTCCTGATTATGAGATGCTTGTGGAGGCGGAAGGACAGCACGCCAAAGATGCCCATAAGGTAGGAACGCTGGTGGAAGACTTTGCTGCGACTTCAGAACAAATGCTTACCGCCATCGAACAAATGAGTAACGCCATTCAAACTGTTTCGGCTTCAGTTCAGGAAACCACCGGCAGTTCCCAGGAAATCGCCCAAAATATGGGCCAGATGGCCAAGGTTATGGAGCACGTGGCTAAGGCCGCCCAGATCCAGGCCGAACACGCTATAAACTTGAATACCATGGTGGAGAAGTTCAAAATTTAATGGTTTTGTCCATCATGGCCAATAAAGCTCTTGATTTAATTGATAGCTATAGCTTATCAATCCTCCTTAATCGTTAATTATCACCCCAGATTAACTATAGTATAATTTTTTTAGAGATGATTTCCGGGGGCATTGGGCAATGAACTCAGGATAAGCTGAAAAATTTGCATAGTATAGATGACGAAAGGATGATTATGAAAATGAAGAGGAAAGCTCTAACAGAAAAAATCGCAGTGATCGGAGTCGATGGATTTGAGCCAAGGCTGGCCAAAAAGTTCCTGGACCAAGGCAAAATGCCCAATTTGCAAAAGTTCATCGACAGAGGCTCCTGCCGGGACGATCTGGTCTTATTAGGGGCCGTGCCCACCGTTACACCGACTCTCTGGACAACCTTGTCTACCGGCGCCTATCCGGGAACCCACGGCATTACCTGCTTCTTTGGGCATAATCATGGTCAGTTGGATAGTCTGGTCTATAATCTGGACTCCAGACGCTGCAAAGCTGAACCGCTGTGGAATATTTATGCTGAAGAAGCCGACAAGAAAACCTTGGTATGGCATTGGCCGGGCAGCTCATGGCCTGCCACTTCGGATAGTCCCAACCTTCATGTTGTTGACGGTACTCAGCCCCAGACCATTAATACTGGCATTGCCGGTATAGATATTTCCAAGATAGTCGTTGCTTCAGATAAATTTACAGAGGTACAATTCCTGCCGAATACTTCCACTATTACCCCTGGCGCCGGTTGTATCATTGAGAATGTGGAAGAATTACTTGAAGATGATGGGGAAGTCAGTTATTTAAGAGCAGCCATATCAAGCGGTGCCAAAGTTATTAAAAATATCATTACTTGTGAAGAGGAAAATGAGGTCAATGTCCTGGCCAAAATGATTGCCGATTCAGTCAAGTCACCGATCAAAGAAGCTGCAGGTTGGGCTAATGCACCCGCCGGCGCCAAGGAGTTTACTATTATCCTGGGCAAAGGCCTGGACCGCCGTCCGGTCCTGCTTTTACAAAACGAACAGGGTGTTTACGATACGGTTCAGGTTTATAAATCCAAGAAGGATGCCGAGCCTCTTGTGACTCTTAAAGCCGAACAATCAGCTTATGATGTGGTGGATACCATCACGAATGATGACGGAGAACCTGTTTTAGGCAACAGAAACTACCACGCCTTAACCATCAGTCCTGACGGTTCTCAGGTCACCATGCTGATCGGTATGGCCTTGGATGTGAGCCGGGATGACTTATTCCACCCCAAGAGTTTGTACAAGGAAGTTATCGATAATATCGGGTATGTTCCTAACAGACCGGTAGTGAACGGCGCTAACGAAATCCTGGTTGACAAAGTATTTATTCCCACCTGGGACCACTATTCACAATGGCAGGCCGATTGCCTGACCTATTTTATGAAACATAATAAGTATGATATCATCTATTCCCATCTGCATAATGTGGATAATGGCGGTCATCTGTTCTGGCATTTTGCCAAGCATCAGGAGATGTGGAAGAATAATGAAGAAGCTTACAAGGTATTTATCGAGAGAATGTACATTCAGACCGATAATTATATAGGAAGATTCCTGCCTTATCTGGATGAAGGCTGGACTATCATTGTCACTGCGGATCATGGCTTGAGCTGCCAGGAAAATCACGGCGTGGAATTGGGTGAAGCCGGCGGCATCACCACACCGGTCATGGAAGAACTGGGTTATACCAAAATGCTTCTGGATGAAAACGGCAACCGGACTCACGAATTTGATTGGGCCAATACCAAAGCAGTGGCCAGCCGCGGCAATCATATTTATATCAACTTGATCGGCCGAGATGAGCACGGAATCGTTGACCCTAAAGACCAATACGATTTGGAAACCCAGATCATCTCCGATTTGTACCAATACCGGGATCACAAAACCGGCAAACGGGTTGTGGCCCTGGCTATGCGCAATAAGGATGCTGTGATTCTCGGTCTGAGCGGACCGGAGTGCGGGGATATCGTCTACTTCAAAGAAGAGACCTTCAATGTTATCCACGCGGACTCCTTATCCACCCAAAACGGCTATGCCGATACATCCCTTTCCCCGATTTTTGTGGCAGCCGGACCGGGAATCAAAGAAGGCTTTAAAACGGAACGGGTCATTCGTCAGGTAGATATCGCGCCGACCATGGCTTTCCTGAGCGGCGTTCGTTTACCGGCTCAGTCCGAGGGCTCACCTGTCCATCAAATTCTTACGGAAGAAATTTAAAGCCAACAGGAGGTTGGAAAGATATGTCCTTACAACGATTAAATGCCAAGAGCTTTGAAGAGATTATTTATGATCAAGGGAGCCCCTGCCTGGTGATCTTTTCGAGAAAAACCTGTCATGTCTGCAAAGGAGTAGTTCCGATTCTGGAAGAAATGCAGCCTGACTACGAGGGCAAATTCGGGTTTTATTATGTCGATGTGGAAGATGAACAGGCTTTATACCAAAGATTTTCCCTCAAAGGGGTTCCCCAGATTCTTTTCTTCAAAGACGGGGAGTTTCAGGGAAAACTGGTGGGCGCCGTGGATGATGAGAAGGTGAGTGATAAGATTATGGAGGTTGGTGAGGGGTGATAGGGTTCTCTTGTCCCTACTTTATACCGATTGAAGCAGTAGTCGAAAAGTTGGAGCCGAATTACGGGTAATTAGGGGAACGGTAGACTCTCATCACATCACATGTCCCAAGCACCTTATATTCATATGAATTTAAGAAGCCCATTCGATATCATCAGCTTATGATATCGGATGGGTTTCTTTACCTTAATATTGGATTAAAAGCTCTGGTCATCAGCGACTTTTCCAGCTGTCTGTTCCGCGAAATTCCGGGGGAAAATTAATATAGAAACCACGCGGATACCAGATGTCCAGCCGTTCAATGCGGTGACAACATTGACGTAAAATACATGGGATCCGCCTGATTGTCGATTTTCTGCACCATACAGTTTTGCTTATTGACTGCTTGCTTCGATTCCGCATCGAAATAGATTTTCTCCCGAGAAAAACGCTGGGCTGAGGTTACCATCATTTTCCGCAGCAGCAAATTATGGTGATACTGTCCCAAAAAGTTCTCTACATTAGTATGAGAAAATAGTAAATAGTAAGTCCAAGCTGGTGATAATTAAGCTTTAATACCGGATTGGATTAGGGATTAGTATATAAGGAGAAATTGGTTAAAGATTTACAGGAGTTATTAGGCGGGAGAGGAGCTTAGGTGAGAAGGTAATTAATAATCAACAACTTTGATCTATAAGTGCTATATCAATTCTTAAGATTAAATTTGAATAGCCACTGAGTTATAAGTTGTTTTTAAGGTGAATCAGATATATTTTTTGAAAATTAAACAGGATTTAAGAAGATTAAAGAGGAATATAGAAATATTTGGTGAATTGTGAAGGATATAGAAATTAAGAAATAATTCTATATCAAAGGTTGACCCGTATGTCTAATTTACTTTTTAAGCAAAAACTCTAAATAGGGTCCCTTG
This sequence comes from Desulfitobacterium dehalogenans ATCC 51507, assembly GCF_000243155.2. NCBI lineage: Bacteria > Bacillati > Bacillota > Clostridia > Eubacteriales > Desulfitobacteriaceae > Desulfitobacterium > Desulfitobacterium dehalogenans. Next base: position 553,488 of record NC_018017.1, read on the forward strand.
AAAATTTAGTTAGTATGGTTGATTTATCTAAAGGTAATAAGGTTTGTTCCCGGTATGAATTTTAAAAATAGGGCAGCAGCGACACCTACCGGAAATCGTATTAATACGATGAAAAACTAGAGAGAGGATGAAGATGATGGAGGACGCCATTAATGAAACGTATTCTATAATGCGCGCCGTCCCCTTAACGCTTAACTCGTACCCGCTTATTTGCAATAAATATATGCAAACGAATCGAGATTTTTTCATAAGGGTTTTCAATGATAAGTCTCAAGCCAAAGAATTGTTAGTTGTTCACCCGGGAACAGATAGGCTGTTGCCGAGTGCCATTGCTTGCGCCGCGTTCGCAAGCGTGTTTTATGGCGAAGTAAATGTGAAGGAGTATTATCGACGATTTAATCCCGATCAAATGGTAAGCCTCGGAATCGAAAGATATAGATTCGTCGGCGTAGACGGCGATGTATGTATATTAAAGTCCGATGATAACAAAAAAGCCGTGAATAGCACGACAAGGGTTCCGTTAGATTTCGGACTTAATATACGCCCGAATAACGGCTCTTCGTTAAAAACCGGTACGCAAGGAAGCAGAGGTTCTTTAGCAAAAGTAGCAAAAGCCTCCGAATATCTTCAAGGCCTTGTTGGCGGTACATATCGGAACCAGGCGATAGTTCAACCGCTCTGTACCCTGGTCGTTTGTTCTAGGGACAAAGCCCAATATATCATGGATAGAATGACGTTCATCGACGATGAAGGGGTTTTTCGATTTGCCGACGTATTTCCGGCCGCATGGGCTCGTTCGGTAGACGAGAAAAGGTTTTATTTTGGTGAAGTTGGAAAAAGTGTTCCGACGGTCTTATTCACGAATCGAATATCGCTTGCCCGTGAAATCTTGCATGACGATCAAGATTATGAGAAGCGTATATTTGCGGTTATTCTTGACGATATCGAGTCTACTGAATCCGCCTCGGAGATTAACGATATCAAGGAGTTAATCGGTCGTAGACAAAACGGTCGAATTATCATTATTCAGTCTGCCGATAAAATATCCGACTCGATCAATGCCGTTATATCCGACAATACTCGGACCGTCGTGTGGTCGCCGGAAATATTACTATCGACAATAGACGACCTATACCATCAGCCTGAAAACCCCGATGATCGCGCAATTATGGACATAATCAATAGAACGATTGATAGTAGCATCCGGCGTGATGTGGTTAAATCTCTGGACGCCTTTTTGGAGTTCAAGTATTGCAAGACGTTTTTAAAAAAACTTGTTCATATACGTGAAAAAGCCCCGGACGTGGATGAGTATATATTATGTGCGTATGGTTTGATTAATTTATTTGAGCAAGCGGCTTTCACTATGGATGAATATGAACGGTACATTGAGAGTAACGGAGTGCGTATACGTTCTCCCCAAAAACAAGTCGGCAGATTATACGAATTGGCCGACTCGTTATCAGATAAAGGCTATAGAGAAGACGCGCAATTAGTCGCCATCGCTTTGAAAAATGCGTATAAATCCATATCGGCTCATAACTTTAAAAAGGACGAATTACTTCGTTGCTTACAAATCGCGAGTGACGAAGGAAAATTATGCGGCGTGGTTGTGCCGAAGAAAAGTTTTATGAACGTAATCGAAGAAATTTGTTCCGATTTTCCGCAAGTGCGAGTGATACTTTCCTCCCGCCTTTCGCAAGATGTCGTCCTCGATCGTTTAATAATCACGGCAACCCCAAATATAAAAAGAGACGGATTTAATCCTCTTGCCGGCAAAGCGGCGTCGGAAACAATGCTTCTGGAATACGGCGACGAGGTCGCTAAGAACGACTGTTATCAAAGGATGCACGAGCGAGCGCTTGCGGCGATCAATAGCGCGGCAAAAAGAAGCGCTCCGGAAATGTTTGGGGAAACGGTGGATACCAAGTCGTTTGACACGGAGGATCAAGTTGACGAGCATGGGTTGGACGAAATCGAATTCCTTGAAAGGGAACTTACAAATATTGAAACGGACGCAGTGATCGGCGAGGCGTTAAGCCACCTCCATTCCTCAACCACAACACTGCGGGCGATACGTTTCGTACAATTTGACACCGGCGAGTGGGCGTTGTTCTCTAAGTATTATACGGCGTACGTTTTTGATGAGAAAGAAAAAAAGCTTGTTGAAAAATCCCCTATTGATCTCCTGCCGGGTGACATTGTTATTTTTTCAGCGGACAGTGAAAAAATAACGGATTTCGTAGACGACATTCTCAAACGCCTTATTTTACGTGGGAATAGCACGTTAGCCGAACACTACGAAAGATCGAAATATTGGAAGAAAATATTAAACGATTATATGCGTAGTAAAAATCTTACATATGGGGACATAGCGGGGACCATGAAAGATCTCGGCCACCCAAGGCATGCCGTTACCATCGGCACATGGTTGCGCGAAGACAGCATTATCGTCGGCCCTCGGGACGAGGATGCATTTATCGCGATCGGCTTAGCTGCGGACAACAACGAGATCGCCGATCACGCACAACTTTATAAAGAGTCCTGTGATCATATTAGAAGTCAACGGATAAAAATTCTTAACTATGTTCAAGCGAGTATCATTCAATCCGTGACTGGAATTAGGAGGAGTAAAGGGCAAGATTCCCTTTCAAGAGATGAGACGTCTTATCTTGGAGACGTTCAAAAGTACGCAAAAAAGCTTACGATAGAACGCATTGTTCCATGCGAACGCTTTGCGCCGAGCCATCTAGTAAATCGACCTTTTGGGAGGTAATATGATGCGGGAAAAATGCATTGAAGCACGAGCTATGTTGTTTGAAAAATTATACGAGGAGATTGTCGGTCCCGGTTCGGGTGAAACAATCGAGAACGGCTCATCCTGTAGTTTACCCGATAAAGAGACGGAAGTTATTACCGACATGCCGGAAAGGCGTTATTACGTAGGCGTCTTATTTCCGATGGGAGATCAAATGAGAGTTGATAACGACGCCACTCGTCTCGATGCCGACGAAGCGCAAGACGATGAACCCGAAGAAGGTCAGGTACCGGACGAAGACGATCGGCGAGGCTCACTGGCATCCATGCCGGGTCAAACCGACGACACTATGGATGAAGTAATGGCATTGTCCACACAAGATAGACCCTCTTCAATCGGCATGACGTTTATAGTGGATCAAAACGTCGATTCGGTATGTGTGGATGTTTCGTTTGCCACATATAGACATACCACTTTTGAGGATTGTTTAGTTCCTTACACGGGAAATTTATCGGCGGAGGACATTGAAAATAGCGTATTCGGATCAATAGTACGTCTTGATGGGAATAGACTTAGCCTGAAACGGTCGGTTAATAAACACGAAATAATTAACATATGGAATTTACACCAATTTAACGATTCGATACTCTTTGATTCGCTTTGTAAACTCGCTGCACAATGCCATAAAGAATATGGGTTTAAACGGATTTCTCATTCGGATTCGATTACGTTACCTCTTGACGGAACTCCGGTCAAAAATATTTGCGGCGTAGAATTCGCATATTTACGCGCCGTAAAAAACGATTTGGGGTTAGCGTTGAGAACCGTTACAATCATGCTGTACAATGGAGGGAGTGGACGGTATGACGGTACTAATACGATATTCCAGCCGAAGCTTGAAGTATCGTCTTTAAAAAATCCGACGTTTCGTATTATGCCTTACGACGATAATATGAGATTTTCCGCCGATGAGGAAGAGCGTTCTCTTGCGCTTCTTTATCATAGGAGAACGCGCTACGCTTCCGGACACGGAATATCGGCATATTGGAATATCGATCGTGGGGAGTGGCATGTATATACGGACCTCATGCCGAGGACGGAAGTTCCTCAGATGGACCCCGACTATGCGTTTAAGAGAGGGGTAGAGAAAAGATATCTTTCTCTGAAATACTTTTCCGATTTATCGATGAACTCCGCGGAAGATAAATATGTCGCTCTGGAATCCTTAATATTGGCCTATGAAGTCTGGATTGAGGATTTGAAAGAGGGTGCGAAAAGGGAGCTCCTTTCCGAAGAATTAGACGCGATTGCCGCCAAGCATATTCTCTTATGTGAAAAAGCGGCCGCTCGAATGAGAGACGGCATTACCTGCCTACGTAATGACGATGATGCGATGAGAGCCTTTGAGTTGACCAACCGAGCCATGTTAATGCAGATGAAACATCGAAAAATCGTTCAAGACGTGCCGGACGATGAAGAACCGACGGATTCGCCGTATAAAAGCGTGGATTATGCTCGATTGGATAATGAATATAAAGATTTTATCTGGCGTCCGTTTCAAGCCGCATTCTTCTTAATGAATATACGCGGTTTAACGGATACCGAACCTTTAATGCAAGTCGAGCAAATGGAGCGTGATAGAGATATCGTAGACATTATCTGGTTTCCCACGGGCGGAGGAAAAACGGAAGCCTATTTAGCGTTGACGGCGTTTACTATTTTCTACCGGCGCTTAAAGTATCCCGATTCTTCCGAGGGAACGGCGGTTCTAATGCGATATACGTTAAGATTGCTTACTTCTCAGCAATTTGCACGGGCGAGCACCCTAATATGTGCCTGTGACTTAATTAGAAAAGAGTTTTGGAATAATAGTAGGCGGCGTGATAAACGATGGAAAGAGCCGATTTCCATCGGCTTGTGGATTGGAGGAGATCACACGCCGAATAAAAATACGTCTCACGATTATCCTCTAGGAGCCAAAGAACACCTCAGAGATTTACAAAACAAAAGCAAAGGGTCCATAGAGTATAGAAATGACTATTTTAATAAGTTCCAAGTACTTACATGCCCTTGGTGCGGTGCAAGTTTAGTTCCCTCCGAAAAAGCAAGCGATCATGGCAAAGAAAAATGGGGATATGAAATGTACGATAAAAGACATTTTTATTTGCACTGCATTCGTCCACAATGTCCATTTGAAAACAATTTACCAGTACAGGTGGTGGATCAAGAACTATATCGTAATCCTCCGACATTATTATTTGCAACGGTCGATAAGTTTGCTATGTTGGCGTGGAATGGAGAGGTAGGTAAATTTTTTAGCATTTATTCAAATAATCGAGCCCCGGAGTTAATAATTCAGGACGAATTGCATTTAATATCGGGTCCATTGGGATCAATCGTAGGTCTATATGAAGCCGCAATTGACTCATTGTGTTCGTCAAAAGGGATTCGTCCTAAAATCGTCGCTTCGACCGCCACAATACGACGTGCCGGCGATCAATGCAGACAGCTTTATAATCGTCCAGTCCTTCAATTTCCCCCGTCCGGTATCGATGCGGCCGATTCTTTCTTTGCCAAAGAAGCTGACGTTGCCGAGCAGCCGGGACGTATGTATGTGGGGATTTTCCCATCTGGGAAAACAAAAGCAATGTTGCAAACCAAGGTTATGTCGACTTTACTGCAATATGTGTCCATGCTTGATGCCGACGATATGGTTAAGGATCAGTATTGGACCCTTACGGGTTATTTCAACAGTTTACGAGACTTAGGTAAATGTTCGGGACTTGTCGACGATGACATCAAAGATTTCATGAAAAGACTCTGCCGTAGAATAGCGACGGATCGACTCATTCGCAAAATATCGATGGCGGAGGAACTAACGAGTCGCGTACCGACGACAGCTCTCGTAAAACGCCTAAAAAAACTGGAAAAGACAACCTATTTAAAAGAAAAGCAAGCCTCAAATAATTTTGCGATCAACGTATTGTTGGCAACTAATATGATCTCCGTCGGAGTGGATGTGGATCGTTTGAATCTAATGACGGTCGTCGGCCAACCGAAGTTGACAAGCGAGTATATTCAGGCAACGAGTCGAGTCGGTCGCAAAAATCCCGGCCTGGTTTGTGTTTTGTATGACGGGACCAAAAGTCGCGATCGTTCTCACTATGAGCAATTCCACGCCTACCATGAATCCTTTTATAGATATGTGGAGCCTACCAGCGTAACGCCGTTTTCAAAGCCTTCTCTCGATAGAGCGCTACATGCGGTATTGGTTGGAATCATAAGAAACTGTGATCGTAGATTGCTTGGGGATGGAGATGCCAAAAATTTCACAGGTGATTATCCATTCTTGGAAACGGTTAAGCAAGAACTACTTAGACGTATAGAGTCTGTATATGCTCACATAAGTCCCGAGGAACGAGCGGATATAAGCGTGGTTTCCGCTCGGGTAGAAAGTTTTTTTGAGGAATGGACTCAGTTAGCCAAAGACATTCCGGTTACGGATAAGTTCTATTACGGACTTAGTTTCATGCGAAAATTACCCGGGTCAGACGAGCATAGATTGTTGCGCCCGTTCGGCATGTGGGAAGAGGAACAGTCGTATGCAACGTTGACTTCCATGAGAAACGTCGATCAAAGTTTATCCGCTCGAATGCTGATATGGGAGGAATAATAGTGGTAAACGAACCGAAAAAAGTGAAATTGGGGAAAGGAAAGGTGACTCACAACGTCCGGGCCGCTCAAGCCATACTTCAATACGGCGTCGGGGCAATGGTCGATTTCCCAGACCAAACGCTTATGACGGCCGCTCCCGAGTATTGGAGTGAAAATGATAATGAACTTAGACGCATTCGCGAGGAACTCAGACTTATTCGCGACGAGCGCTTGGAACGTCAACTAGGCGTGGATTATTTCGCGATTCCTCACGATAAAAGTCACCCTAATGAGCAAGGAATCGCCTATACGCGGTTCCCCCGCTGGTACTTTTGTCCCAAATGCAGAAGGTTGGAGCCGCTATCATTTTGGTTAAAGGAATATAGACAAAAAGGCGGAACTCGCGCGGAAGAAAAGCCGGATATGGAAAAGCCTGTGTGCCTCGGCGAAGCGTGTAGAGGACCCCGCGGCAAAGGGATAAACCTTGTTCCGGCCCGTATTGTCGTAGCCTGCGACGCCGGTCATATAGACGATTTTCCTTGGATTGAGTGGGTACACGCCGTTGCGAAAAAAGACGTTTGCGGGGATCCGCACCTTAAGTTCAAGACCGGCGTCAACTCTTCGGCGGGTTTGGAGGGATTGACGGTAAGCTGCGAAAACGAAAATTGTAAGGCTAAAGCGACCCTTGAACATTCGTTTGATAAAAACGGTTTGCGTAGAATTCCGGGTTACGATTGCCATGGGCGCATGCCTTGGCGTAACGAGCGGGAAAGCTGTGGGCGGATTCCGCAAGCAAAGCAGCGCGGCGCTTCCGTCGTTTACTATCCCAAAGTGGACAGTTCGCTAGTGATTCCGCCGTATTCCGATCGTCTTCGTACAAAAATAATCAGCTCTGCGGAATATATAGATTTCTTATCAAAAGTTAAAGATAACGATAAGTATAATCCGGGAACCCGAGAGGTTTTTATCAACACCAGATTAAACGATTGGGTGAGTGAGCTTTCCTCTTCCGTTCATATTGAAGCCGAAATAATCGGACCGATATTAATAACGTTATTAACGCAGTTCGATACCGAAGGCGAAAACGACGCGTCCTCGGAGGTTTATCGGCAGGCGGAATATAGCGCTCTTAACGGCTCGATGCTTCAAACGTCCGTCGATGACGATTTTGAAAGAGAAGAGCGAAACGGTGACGAATACAACATCCGGGGTGTCTCGCAGGTAGCTTTACTCCATAAAATCAGAGAGGTACGCGCTCTTGTAGGGTTCACGCGCCTTGATCCGGCAAGCACCGGGTCTTTAGGTATGCCGCCTCAAGACGCGGGACGATTTCAATGCGTAAAGAAGCCGGATACGCGATGGTATCCCGGATACGAAGTGCGCGGCGAAGGGATTTTTATTCAATTTGATAATGACTTCATAGTAAATTGGCTTGCGACCAATGATCATGTTGAAAGTCAAATAACCAAGTTGCGGAAAAACGCCGCGTTAAACGAACGTTTATCCGGAATGAAAATCGACCCTAAATTTATCTTTTTACACACTCTGTCTCACCTACTTATACAACGGTTAAGCTTTGAGAGCGGTTACAACAGCGCGTCGTTACGGGAACGCATATACTGCGACCTTGATCATCCCGAGTTTCCGATGTGCGGCATCTTTATCTATACGGCCTGCGGCGATTCCGAGGGAACGCTCGGAGGCTTGGTACGGCAGGGCTTGCCCGGCCGGCTGCGAAAGGTATTTGCGTCCGCGTTAGAAAGCGCGCGTTGGTGTTCCAACGATCCGGTTTGCGGAGAAAGTGGAGGTCAAGGTAGAAACGCTATGAACTTAGCCGCTTGTCATGCTTGTGCGTTGCTTCCGGAGACCAGCTGTGAAGAATTTAACGTCCTTCTTGATCGAACGCTCTTGATCGGCCGCATTACCGATCGAAACGTTGGGTTTTTCTCTTCATGGTTGGACGGAATAAGCAAGGAGGAGTCCCCTAATGCCTTATAATGCAATCGATCTGTTCTGCGGATGCGGCGGTGTTACCCAAGGTCTTAAGGATGCGGGTTTCAATGTACTGGCCGGTGTGGAGAAGAGCTCGGCCCCGGCTTTCGTCTATAGGGCAAATCACCCTGAAGTACGGCTTTTCGAGCGCGATATCACGGAATTATCGCTAGACGAGGTGGCGGCAGCCTGCGACGGACAAGTAATCCATCTGCTTGCCGGTTGTCCGCCGTGTCAGGGTTTTTCCTCAATACGTCGCCATAATCGTCGTCAACCTATAGACGACCCACGGAACACGCTGGTAAGTGAATATTTTAAATATGTGGAGAGGTTTAATCCGCATGTTTTTATATTTGAAAACGTGCCGGCGATTGAAAGTTATCCTTTATTTGTTGAAATACGCAATCGCTTAGCCGCTTTAAACTATGAATTGGATTATCGAGTGGTAAACGTAGCCAATTACGGCGTTCCCCAGAGACGGAAACGATTTGTAATGATTGGCTCAAAAATCGGACGTATTCCGATTCCCGCAGGCGACGATCGTATTACGACCGTCAGAGATGTTATTGGGAATCTTGAGACCCCCGAAGAAAGCGACGATTATGCGCAGACAATCGTTGCGCATCATATTCCTCGCATATTGGAGATGATTAGACTTGTGCCGCACGACGGCGGCAGTCGGACCGATTTGCCGGACGAGTATATATTGCAATGCCACAGAAGAGAAGGCATTGGTTTTAGAGACGTATATGGACGATTGCGCTGGGACGACGTTTCGTCGACAATTACCGGCGGATGTTTAAATCCGTCAAAGGGACGTTTTTTACACCCTGAACAAGATCGTGCGATTTCAGCGCGAGAAGCCTCGATGTTACAGACGTTCCCTCGGGATTATATATTTCCCCCGGGAGTATCAAAAACGGACATCGCTTTAATGATTGGTAACGCGTTACCCCCGCAATTTGCCTATCGACAAGCGGATTATATATTTACCAAATTGGAACGAGGCGGAATAACTTGAGCGATATATTTGACCGAGATAAGCGTTCCGAGATTATGAGCCATGTGAAGAGTTCAAATAATGCGTCCACGGAGGAAAAACTTATCGCTTTGTTTCGTATTTACGGCATCAAAGGTTGGCGACGTAAATACAAGGTATACGGGAAACCCGACTTCGTTTTTCATCATGAAAAGGTTGCCGTTTTCGTAGACGGTTGTTTTTGGCATGGTCACGATTGTCGGAACACTCGACCTAAGCAAAACGAAGAATTTTGGCGGCGTAAAATATCGCGAAATATGGAGCGCGATGAAACCGTAACAAAGCATCTTGAAAAACTAGGGTGGACGGTTCTTCGCATTTGGGAGTGCGAGTTAAAGAAGAAAAACATTGTGAAACTCCTTAGCCGACTCGAATCTGCAGGTTTGCATCGGGTCCAAACTTGATAAGATCAATGACGGTAATTGATTTATGGATTCACAAGGTTGAGCGGCAACTCTTTTCTATTTTTTGAGTATGCCTATCGGCTTTGACACATTTTCCGAGAGAGTGTGGCCTCGTTCTATTGGATTCAAAAAGAGTTTAACGACTCAATTAGCTTTAAACAATCAATCAAATTGATTACGGAAAGGCGTAAAATATGGAGATCGGAAAAATATATCGCTATTCTAGCCAGGCATTAAAAAAGGACCCGTCTCTTCCCGTTGTCGACGGACTCCCAAATTATTTCTACTATACTAACGATCCAAAATCAATGACACAACTAATATTTCAGCGAGGTATTCACTCGATACAAGAGGTGGCTGGATCGGATGGTCTAGTTCGCCGGCCGGCTATTATTATTTCAAGTAGCCCCCATAAGGTAGGAACCGAACAAACGCCATGGGAGGACTCCTATGATTCCGACTATGGTTACGTTTGTTATTATGGCGACAATAAATCAAATACTATGAGACCGGAAGAGACGGCGGGGAATAAACTATTACTTGAAGCGTTTAAACTCCATTCTTCACCAAAAGAAGAGGATCGCAGATTAGCGACGCCAATCATTTTCTTTAACCGCGTGCCATTTGATGGACGTTCCAAAGGAAATCTATTGTTCCAAGGATTTGGCATAGTTGAAAGAGCGGAACTTGTAACGCAATATGATTCAAACGGAAATTATTTTACGAACTACGTATTTGATTTGTGTGTCTTTTCTTTACAGAAAGAAAATGAGGACTTTTCATGGCAATGGATAAATGCGCGAAGAGATAAGGATTTGGGATTTGGCGAGACATTGAAATTGGCGCCTGAATCGTGGAGAAAATGGATAAAAAGGGGATCGCGTCATCTCCACGAAGTGAGAAGAAAAGTTTCGGCTCTGTCAATTGTTAAAACTCATGATCAGCAACCGAGTGCAGGTACAAAAGAAGAAAAGATCCTTACCCAAATTTACAATTATTATCAATCTTCGCGTCATAGTTTCGAGTTATTAGCTTTACGAGTAACGGAATACATTTTTGAAGAGTCGGGTTCAGAATTGACGCATGGATGGGTTACTCAAAAATCGTCGGACGGAGGAGTTGACTTTGTAACGAGACTCGATATTGGGCAAGGGCTTGCCGGTACAAAATTGGTTGTTCTTGGACAAGCAAAATGTGAAACGCCTAATAAACCTACAAATGGCCAAAATATCGCAAGAACAGTCGCACGTTTAAAGCGAGGTTGGATCGGCGTCTATGTGACAACGTCTTATTTTTCAGCCAGTGTGCAGCAGGAAGTTATCGACGATCAATATCCGATAATCCTTGTGAACGGACTAAAAGTAGCGGAGACAGTGGGAAAAATACTATATGCGGAGGGTATGATACTCCAAAATTATTTAAAGGAGTTGGACGACCAGTATGATGTGCTTGTTAAAGCTAGACGTCCGGACGAAATTTTGACCATCTGATTATTAATTAATGTGTCTGGACCTAATCCTCCCAGCAAGAAGGGCTGCCGGAAGACTTACAGCAATTGTGGAAGTATTTTGTTGATCCTAGAATGAAAGAGAAACCAAAGAATTTCTTGAGGTATTGACTGATAATGAGTGCTAGAATTGATACCGGTATTATAATTTTAGGAATCAGAAGGAATAGACTGAATGCTATTTTGTTGGCATATTCAATGACAAAATCTTAACTCTCAATATTAGGAGGTGTTTGTGATATGAATCAGCCTCAGATTTGCAAGATTCATATTAAGAATTACCGGAACTTTTCATCGGTTGGTTTTGATTTAAGCGATAGGCAAGTTATTATCGGTGAAAATAACGTCGGCAAGAGCAATTTATTACGCGCTATGCAATTGATTCTTGACCCCAGTCTTTCGGATGAAGATAGGCGGCTTGAGGAGTCTGATTTCTTTGACGGGCTTGAAGCTCCTATGGAAAACAACCAAGAAATATTAATCGAATTGTACATAGATAATTATTTCCACATAAAAAACGTACTTTGCCAATTAAGTGACGCAACTGTCGATTTAGATGGTCGTAAAGTATTAAAACTCTCCTATAAATTTTTCCCGCAAGAAGATGCGTCTGGTAAAGTTAATTATACTTATATAATTTACAAAGGAGACGATGAAACTAATTTTTTTACGCATGGAGATAGGAAATATTTGAATATGCGAGTAATCAAAGCGATACGCGATGTAGAAGCCGAAATGCGAAACTCCAGAACATCGCCTTTAACACGCATAATCAAGCAGAAATATGATATCAGAAAAGAAGATCTCATTGAGATTTCTGAAGCATTAAAATCGTCCGGAGCAAACATGCTTAACCTTCCGGAGATTAACGACCTCCAAACAAAGATCAGTAAGCTCTTTAACTCTATAATTTCATATTCAGAAGATGAATTTGGCATTTCGTTGCGGACAATGGATATTGACGCGTCTCGACTGCTTTACGCTCTGCGCCCATTAATCGACAAAAGAGAGTCCGGAAATACAAGTTTAGGTATAAATAATGTTTTGTACATTACCCTTACTCTTTTGCTGATCCAGGATGATACGATTAAAACTTACTTATCTCCGACTCTTTACAAAAAGTTGACGGAACAAGACGGGGACGAGATTGTGCAAAGGTATTATCGAGGTGACGATCAGACCGGCTACCATTTAACCTACGATTTAAAAGATGTGGACTCGCAACTTTATGATTTTTTATATGAGCATAATTCAAATACAAACGGAGTTACAATTCTGGCCATTGAAGAACCCGAGGCTCACCTTCATCCAATTTTTCAACGATTGCTCTATAAATATGTCGTGCTAGAAGCAAATGCCTCATTGATTATTACAACACATTCAACGCATATCTCGTCCGTGGCTCCCATCAAATCCATCATTCACTTAGTGGGAAATAAGTCTGGCACAGAAGTCTATACAGCGGCAAACTTAAACTCTCCGGATAAGGAAATTTCCGATTTAGAAAGATATATTGACGTAAAAAGAGGCGAAATATATTTAGCTAAAGGCATCATCTTTGTAGAAGGAATTGCTGAAGAATATCTCGTACCTAGTTTTGCAAAACGCCTGGGGTGTGACCTTGACCGCTTAGGCGTGATTGTATGTAACATAAATTCAACTAACTTCTGGCCGTACAAACAGTTTGCCGACTTGCTAGGCATACCTAACGTAATTATAACGGACGGAGACTATTATCATACTGTCAATGGAGAGAAGATATTTGGAGATTTATCGGACGAAAGCCATGCAAATTTTGGGTATTTCGGAAATGAACGAATGGAAGAGTTATATGAATTATTTATAGATGAAGATGAATTTGCACGGTTTGCGGAGCTTGATATTACCCAACAAGATGAAAAATTGAATAAACATGGGATTTTTGTCGGCTTCTATACGTTTGAAACAGATATATTAAATAAAATTGGTAAAGAGTCAGATAGAGCAATAATTTGTTCTGTTTTTAATGAATTAACAGAGGGTGGGCAACAACAAAAAGATAATTTTAAAGCTAATCTGGTTTCAAAGAACTACAAAAAATGCCTTGCTCAAATAGAATCTTCACATAGTAATGTGGGCAAAGGGCGATTCTCGCAAAGATTAGCTTCCATTTGTACAAGAACGATGGTTCCAGACTACGTTAAGGACGCCATTGAATATATTTGTATGGAAGTCCGAGGCGAACTTGATGAATGAGTACTTTAAAATCAAACTTTCTCAAATTAGCGATGATGAAAAACAAATTGAAGCGTATAATTCCACAGGTAACACCGTTGTTATTGCTGGTCCAGGCAGTGGAAAAACCACGGTCTTGACGCTGAAAGTTATGCGTCTGTTAAGCGAAGTCATTACCCCTCCAAGAGGATTAGCCTGTCTTACCTTTAGCCGTGAAGCCTCCCGTGAATTCCAGGAACGTTTGAAATTACTGGGACTCCAAAGACGTGGTAATGTATTTTTGGGAACCGTTCATAGCTTTTGTTTATCGGAAGTATTGATGCCTTTTGCAAAACTATATCCTAATTATGGAATACCTTATCCGATTAAAATTATTTCCGATTCGAAAAGAAAACGGCTGTTTCAGCGTATAAAAAAACAAATACCTGATGAGTTAACTATTGAAGAGATGGATAAAGAGCGAACTCGTGACATTAGTGGGTTCAGTAAGGTGTCTATACCTAGTTATGACGTTGCTTTGCGGGTTGCCGTAGCATTTGAGAGAGAACTGTTCAGCCGTGGTTATATTGATTATATTAGTATGGTAAAAATCGCGACCATGCTTATCCAAAATGAAGCTTATGTGCAACAAGCGCTAGAAGCAAAATTTCCATGGCTTGTTATTGACGAATATCAGGATTTGGGAAAGCCATTGCATGAAATGGTTTTATCACTTTTGCAAAGTACAAATATCAAGATTTTTGCTGTTGGCGATGCAGATCAATCAATATATGATTTTCAAGGGGCTTCGCCAGAATATCTCGTTGAATTATCCGAATGGAAATCTATTAATCAATGTATTCGGTTAATGAACAATTACCGCAGTGCCAAAGGTATTATCGAAGCATCGGAGACTGTTTTGAATATTAAACGCAATTACAAAGCACGCGGTGCACTTAAAGATTACCCGGCGAACATTGAATTTTTTGTATGCGAAGAAGGGATGGACGAACAATATCAGGTTGCAACTAGTATTATTGAAGACTGTATTGCAGAAGGTATACCGTTTCATGAGATTGCTATTCTAGCCGGCTACAATAATCAATTAAAAGATTTAGGAAAGCTCTGTCAGAGTAAGGGAATTCCTTATTACTTAGCCAAGCAAGATTTCATCAGAAGCGATTTTATAAAATGGATGGAAAACTGCGCTGCATGGGTGTCATCTTCTCGTAAAGTCTTATTTGATGATATCTTTGAATATTGGGACTTCTTGTTAATGCAGCACAGGCAATCAATTGATTATGATAACGGGATTCTAGCCAAGCGGAACCTCTATACCATTCTGGATAAAAGCCGCCACTATGCGAATACGCTTGTACAGTGGTTTGATTTTGTTCTTGATTCGCTGCAAATAGAGACTTTATTGCACGATTCGGAAATATATCCGGATGAAATCGAAAATCTAAAGAAACTTAATGAGCTGCTAAGCGATGAACTTTATACGGATTTTTCGTTAGGCCAGTTCACTAATCTTGGGCTTCCAGAGAACCAAGTTGTTTTATCTACAAGACATGGAGCTAAAGGTTTGGAATTTGATATTGTTATTATGCTCGGCATGGAAGAAGGGAGCTTTCCATATTACAAAAACACCTCTCAGCGAGAAATTGATGAAGCTCATAGACTTTGCTTTGTTTCTGTGAGTCGAGCAAGAAAAAAGTGTATACTAGTACGTTCAAAGACTTTAATTATACCGAAAAAGGATGGCACTTGGTGGAATAAACCATGTGAACCATCTAGGTTCTGGAATATGTTATACAGCCGCCATTCCCAAATAAATGGCTACTCATAATTTTGTTCAAATTCAATAAATACAATTTACTATAACTGATATCGTATGAAGCATTTAGTAGTCTCATTGAAAAAATAGTTGCGAGCACTCTCGACACTATCCATTTTCCTATCATGGTTTGCGAAACAAACAGTTATCCCTTCTTGAGGATTCTAATGGAATAGGGCTGATTAACAACAAAGTACCCCGCCCTCTCCGAACCGTACGATAGGGTTTATTCTATACCCAATTGGAGAGAAAATGCCAAATAGATGTTCGGTGAATTGAACTCCAATCAGTAATGTCCGCTATCTTACCCATGATATCCTTCGCTGTAGTAGCTATAATAAATTCTTGATAACAGACTTGAAATACAGTGACAGTCAATGGTTTTTAAAGAAATTGAACAATGCTTCGATATTTGATAAGATAGCACTATGAGACATTAGCTTCCTCCTTGGATGGAGTTGTTGTGGCCACTTATAAATCAAATTCACCATAAACATAACTTGGTATTGTAAAAGATAGGTTTGAAAAAATATATTAAGGATGATTTTATATGGCTCAAGTTGATTATCAAGAAGCGAAAAGAATACTTCTTTCACTATATCATCGAGTATCTGACAGCATTAGTGATGATGTTGAAAAGGCATTAGAGGAAAATAAAGAAAACCTTGATGCATTATTTAATTCAAATACTCAATCATACCGAGAAGCGCTGTTAGGTTGCGCATTAATACACTTAATAGATTCAAGTGTAAATATACGGCTTCCATATATAAAGCACGGAGAGGGTTCGTTTAACGGCCGCTCTCTTGATGAATATAGTGTAAATCCTTTTCTCCAAGAGCAGCTATTCCCTTGCTCCAAAGGCCCTTACTTAGCAGCGTTTCGCCGAAGCGTAAAACTATTACCCGAGACGGCAGAAGGGCTTCGGGATAAAGTGGGCTATGCTGCTATGTTAGATTTGCTAGATGTTGTAGAAAACTGTAACACAGAAGCAGATACGGAAAACTTTATTATGTGTTTGTTGCAAAGGTTTATTATACTGCGCAATGCTTCATATATACGTTTAGCTCGAACTGGAAGATTTAGCATAGAACAATATAGAAAATTGCTCCTTGACCTGGTAAGTCATCAAAGTGGCGGTCTGTTTCCCGTTCTTATTACTATAGCATTTTTTCAAATGCTTTCAGAACAACATTCTTTGGATTGGGAAATAACATGGCAAGGAATAAATGTCGCAGATAATGCAACTGGCGCAGAAGGTGACGTGACTATAAAGTCTAACGGAACTACTTTTTTAGCTATAGAGATAACAGAAAGGCCGCTCGACCAAAGACGAATTGTATCTACTTTTAATACAAAGATTATACTGAATGATGTCAAAGAATATCTGTTTATATATACTAATACAGAACCCGACGATACTGCGCATCAAGCTGCAAAAACTCTATTTTCGCAAGGCTACGAAGTAAATTTTGCTAACATTGTTGAACTCATAATAAATAATTTTCTTGCGCTCCCATCAAATGCGAGGACAATTTTCTCTAGCAAGATGTTGGTTCTTTTAGATTCAAGAGAAGTACCGGCGGCTATTAAAGTAAAGTGGAATGATTCAATCAAAATGGTGTTAGCAATATAGAAAAGGAGAGCGGTCTACTCATAGTCCGCTCTCTTTTTTAGGCATATACACGAGCCTTTGTCAAATACGCTTCATTATAGATAGATATTATTGCTTCTGCAATCGCAAATGCAAGATTGCAGGGAACTGCATTCCCAATCTGGCGATAAATCGAGGATTTTTCTCCTACAAATTGATAGGTGGGAGGAAATGTTTGTATGGCAGCCGCCTCAACAGTTGTAATTCGACGAATATGGGAGGGCACTATCCTGCTAACCTTCTTGTTAGCTTGGGCAAGTTCGGTATGATACTGTACAACCCAATTTTCAGCTTCCGGATCTTCTAGCAACAACTCATCAAGAATCGGTGTTTTATTCCCTCCCATTGAGGCGGGCAAAGTGTTAGCCTGACTGCTTATATCCAATGGACGTCCCATCCCATTAAATAACATACCGGCATATGGCGATTTTCTCATAACAGGATTAGCCGCTAATGAGATTTTAGCAGTGCATGTTATCGGGTTGCCTTCTGTGCCGGCCGGAGGAAGCTTCCTTAAACAATCGCGCACTGTAACTCGTGGTTTAATCAACTTTATAATTTCTGTTTCGAATATTTTTTCTACGTCTGCATCAGTGTCAAGAAAACCAATGAAAAATACACGTTCTCTTTTTTGTGGCACTCCAAAATCAGCAGCATTAAGGACTTTATAAAAACAAGTGTATCCCATGTCATGTGCCCTGCTAACTATTTTTTCTCGAACAGATTGCCAACGCTGCAATTTACCAAGTGCTTTTACATTTTCCATGACAAAAATTTTGGGTTTTAGTATATTTACAACATCCATGTACTCCCATATAAGCTTGCTGCGCTCATCATCCGGGTCCATTTTTCCAGCAACAGAGAAACCCTGACAGGGAGGTCCACCAAATACTAAATCAATGCTACCTTCATCAAATTGTTGGAGTTCCTCTTTGAGTCTCTTAATATCTCCCTGCCGCAACATTGTATCAGGATTATTTTTTATATAGGTTTGCGCAGCGTCTAAATCCAATTCATTGGCCCAGACAATAGACACTCCGGCATCTGAAAATCCGACATCCATTCCGCCGGCACCTGCAAATAATGATACTGCTCTCATTAACTCTCACCACCATCCTAACTAAGATTCATGCGCGGAACCAAAGTTATTATTTTTCCTTCTAAATTTTCATCGGGTTCGTCTGGCAAGGTGTCGGGTTCTAAACAAAGAACTTCATCAATAACATCTTTAGGCAGAGACGTTTTATACTTTGCAAATAATTGAAACATTTGCTTCGGTGTGAGGTAATCGTTTAGAATCAACATATTAATTGCTTGTTTTAATGCCTTGGGACCTTTGACAGCCATGTAATCATCCAAAGGCTCTTGGCTACGCCAATCATTACGCGACATTTGACGCATTAGATACTGATATTGATTTGAACTAATAACCTCTAAATCAAACGCCCGAATAATCATTGCAGAAATTGACACTTTCCATTTCCGTTTCAGTTCGATGTAATAGTTTAGTTTATTAGCATATGGCTGAACATCACGTATAAAGGCTTCTTTAGGTAATAAGAAGGCGGAAGCAAATTTGTTTGCTTCATCTTCTCGCTTCCGAAACTCTACTCTATCCAGTTCGTCTATATCGTTATTTCTTTCATGTAGCAATATATGAGCCAATTCATGGGCGGCACTAAACTGACGGCGGGTAAATGTCAACTTATCAGTGCCTAATACGACACAGTAGTATTCTTGTCCGAAAACTTCACCATACTGATAAAAAGCATCAATAGTTTTTCCTTCGGTCGAGAACTCTGATACGATAACACCGTTCCGCTCTAAAAGTGCAACCATATCGGAAATAGGCTCTCTACCTAATCCCCAAAAATCTCTGGCTTGATTTGCGATTTGTTCAATGTTATCAATATCATCAAAGCGCGGCAAATTAAGCGGCGGAAAATCAACATATTCAGATAGACAACTCTGAATATAGGCCACATATCTTGCCTTGATGCGTTGTGAGTTTAAATCCTTTTTATTGCTAGAAAAGGGGGCGCGAAAGTATGTGTTTCCCACAAGAATGTTGCTGTCACTATCCTCAATAAAAAAGCGAATAGGGAAATTTAAAACGCTACTAATAGATCTTAATGTATCGAATTCGGGAGAATTCTTCCCATTTTCAAATTGTGAAATGGCTTGTTTTTTTACTCCAACATTGTTGGCCAATTCTTCAATTGTCATTTTCCTGTACAACCGCGCTTCATTAAGGCGCGATGGATTGAAGTTATCCATAATCAACTCTACCTCATACTATATGTTTGCGGTTTCTGGCTTTTCAGAAATTGAGACCAAATCTTCGGAAGGAGTTTCTTTTTGACCTTTCATGCGAACCAGAGGTTCATTATCATCATCTCTCATATCTTCAACGATAGAAGTCTTGCCAATTATATATGGGCTATTTAGGAGATGACTCCAATCTTCGGAATATGCGATACCCAGCTCAGGGGTTAGCAATACTGCTCTTGCGGATATTACAAGGGAATCATCGTAGTCGAACAAAATTAATATATGATTTTTGATAATGCCGGCAAATTCGCTTAGCAATTCTTCTCGGAGTTTATTGATTGCATCACTGTCACGAGAAGTTTGCTCAAATTCAAGTGAAAGTTGTCCTTCAACAATATCATATCCCGTATTAGAGGCAATAAGGGATTCCAGATAATGAGTTCCCTCTGGTAAGCGTTTTTGTAATTTGCTGAGATTTTTTTCTGTCATAATAGAAAAAGTAATTCCATTATTACGCTCGAAGAGAAGCAGGAATTTCCAAGGGCCGCGCTTAGCATAGCTAAGTTGGAATCTCCCCCCTAGATTTTCGGAAATATTTTTATTGATAAAATTCCATCTGAATAAACCCACACCATTTGAAGTCGGAAGATTATAATCCTGAACAAGTTCAGGAATATCGCTTGTGACAGCGGTGAAAATGCCATTTGCTATCGCATGGCGAGCATCGTCTTCCATGTTAAGAGAAGTAAAAGTTGCCATAGAACGTTCCCTCCCAATATTTACATGTTCTAATTTTTACATATTAAACACTAAAAGTCAAGCGTGTTTTTGAAATTGATTAAATATATCAAGTGGAGTATTCCCCAAGGGTTTAGCATACTAGAGTGATATACCTTTTATATGAGCATTACGGGGAAAGAATATTTATTATTATCTAATGCGAAAACTTGTTTGTAAAGTTGGAAATTAACAGGCCTGAACATCCACCCCAAATTCCCCCTCCCCCACACCTTGCATTTCCCCCCAAAAAAGCTATAATTAACACTAGGTGGAAATTAAAAAGTCGCCGTGACCTAAGAGTGTTGCAGCACCCTCAGGCACGAGCAGGTGAACCAGCACCTACACGTAACAGTCCAGCTGTCCACGACGACATCCTTATTATACAATGCCGCCCCTTTCCGCACAAGCAAAGCGCTTGTGCCGCGGGTGAAGTAACTGTAATAAGGTAAGGTGTCGGCAGGGAACAGAGCAGACTGTGCGGCTTCACGCAGCAGGAGATTCAGCCTATTCCTGACCCAGGCAGCGGAAAGGAATTGTTCGCATACCGGTTTGCGGACCGCTTTTCTGTTCACAGCCGGTTTGTTTCCGATTGATTGGGGTTAGGTGTTAGGATTCAGCAGATAACGAAGCATAGCACATGTGTAGGGTGAAAAAAACCTCGCATGTGCTTTTTAATTTCCCCTATCAAAGCAGACGGCAGGACCGGGTCAAGGCCCGGAGCCTTGCCGCTGCTTGAAATAGGGGGTAGAGACTGGAATGACGGACTATAAAAAAATGTATTTTCAACTGGCGGCTAAAGTTGCTGATGCCATGGATATCCTGTTAAAGGCACAGCAGGAGGGAGAAATCGAATTCATGGATGGAGAGCCGTTTCCTGAGAGCAAAGCCGTGGTCATTCAAGATGAAGGCTGTGATTATGACTAAAAAAGTTTTGGACTTAATTAAGAAAAACTCGGAAATCGGATTTGTCCCCAAACGCGACAACGTTGTCGTGTTTGGGGACATGTCATGTTTGAACTGTCTATTGCACCGGAATACCTATGCAGCATTGATCGAGCGGTCATCAACATAAAAGAGATAGGCGTCATCCCTTTTGGGACAACGCCTATCTCTTGCATTTCCGTACCAGTTTGGGGTATAGTTCAATAAGTTTCCCTATTAAGCCGTGCCTTTGGCCGCTAATGTATTATTTATAGTATTGAGGCTTAACCGTTTAAGTCTGCGGCCATCTGTAATGAACATTATTATGAAACGAAGCGAGATCCATCTCAACGGTAGGACTTCCTATCATTCGTCAACCCCAGCAAATAATCAACACTGGTTTTATAAAACCGCGCAAGCTTTATCAGCGAAGTGCTGGGAATATCGAGTGCCCCGCTTTCATACCTAGAGTAAGTCGTCTGACTCACCTTAAGTAAATCTGCCAAATCCTGCTGAGTCAGATCCCGGTCCTCCCGTAAATCGCGCAACCGTTGATACATTATGAATCACCTCGAGCTCATTCTATAGTATGCAATAATTGCATATTGATTTTTTATGCAAAAAAACGCATAAAATGTATTTTTGAGGTGATTACTGAAAGACGGTAACCCCATCGAAGGCCTGTACGTCGCAGGCGACTGCTTAGGCGGTTATTTTCATGGCAGCTATGTGGAATCTGCTGGCCGGTACCGCCGCCGGGCGCAGCACCACCTTTGACTGGCTGGCAGGCCGCAACGCCGCGCGTCGGTAGGTCCAGCCGTCACTTGCGCAGCCATTAAGAATGCCATGAACTAAAAGTAATAACCAAAGAAAGACCAAACCACTTTCAAATAAGACTTGGAAGCGGTTTGGTCTTTCAAAAATCTACTTTTTTGCGGCGCGAATTTCATCCAAATAGTTATAGACAGAATAACGGGACACCCCAATCGCATTGGCCACGTCATCGACAGCTCCTTTAATTAAGAAAACACCCTTTTCATCTAAAACCTCAACGATTTTTAGTTTATGCTCTTTTTGCATTAATGAAACAGGTTTGGAATACCTGGATAATGTATCGCTGATGATTTGCTCCAAGATATGGGAAATGCCACCATACTTTTCTTCGGATAAATTTTCGGTTTTATCCTCGTGAGGTATCCATTCCTCCGTAAACTTTTTCATTGCCTCTATTAATGATAGATCATAATTGATGCAAAAGCAGCCGATTACTTTACCTTGTTCATCCCGAATAAATATGTTGGAACATTTCGTGTTTCGGCCATCTTTTAACCTGCGCGTAAAGTTGCATATATTGGGAACATTATCACCATATAACTGAAGTTGCAATTGTAATGGTTCAGTAATGGGAGATCCAATCTGACGGCCAACCACATTGCCCGCCAAATATACGACCGAACTTTCAGGGTGAGAGAATTCATGAATAGCTATTTCGCAACTGGCACCAAGTGTTTCCGCCAAAGCATCAGCAAAAGGAACATATTGTGCAAGTTTGGGATGGATGGAGTTAAGAGCTTGACTCATTAGATCACCTCAATAAAATTAGTTCTTCAAATAGTTTAAGATAAGTTGATGATTTTAACAAGCGCTATTTATAGTTTGATCAATGCACTTAATTTTCAAACTAAATTCCACCCCTTCACTTGGGAAAGTAGAATTTAGTTTGGAGAAATTAAAGGATGGAATTTACGCAGAGATGAACGACTGGATAAGAACCAATCGGCATCTGCCAGTCAGAACGATGATCGCAGAAACCAATGCAAAACTGCGTGGCCACTACCAATACTATGGTATTACGGATAACAGCAAGAGCATCAAAACCTACTATTACCGGGCGCTCAAGGCGCTCTTCAAATGGCTCAATCGCAGAAGCCAGAAACGCAGCTACACATGGGAAGGGTTCAACAACTTGCTCAAAGTATTCCCTTTGATACAACCAAGAATTCGAGTAAGTATTTATGGTTAGCAAGACGCGAATCTTAAGATGAGGAGCCGTGTGTGTTTATCGCGCAAGCACGGATCTGTAAGGGCTCGGGCGTTGCGAGGCGCCCTTGCTACTCGACCAGTAATCATCCCCCCTCAGTGATTGCTAAAATTTTTTAATAATTATGCTAAAATTGTTGTAAAATATTAAAAAATATTGTAAGATAAGCTTAAAAATAACACAAGGCCATCTTAAGGAATCATTTTTTTGCTTAATCTTGTGAAAGAAATAAGATGATCAAGCGGAGGAGGTGATAACTTTGAAGGAGATTATTCAAACAGATGCTGCGCCGGCAGTCATGGGACCCTATGTCCAAGGCATTAAGGCGGGGAATTATGTGTTTGTTTCGAGTCAATTACCGCTGGATCCAAGCACGGGGCTGTTTCCCGAGGACATCAAAGCTCAGACTGCTCGATCCATTAAAAATGTCCAAGCTGTTCTTCGGTCAGCGGGGGCAGATTTAAATAAGGTGGTAAAGGGTACGGTTTTTTTAACGGACATCAATGATTTTGCAGCAGTTAATGAGGTTTATGCTACATTCTTTGATAAGAATCCGCCGAGCCATTCTGCCGTATAAGTTGCTGCCTTGCCAAAAGGAGCGAATATCGAAATCGAAGTCATTGCGGAGATATAAAATCTAAATGTCTCAACGGTACCCATGGGAACATCGTAAAGGCTAAAGCTTCCAGCAAGCTTGTGTAAAAAATAATTATAACAAGATGGAGGACATTATTATGAATCTAGCACAATTTAAGCGCAGACGTTACACAGAAGGTAAAACTCCCTTAGAATTCCTGCCCAACTTCAGCAAAGCACTGGGTGGCCCTAATATTTACATTAAAAGAGATGATCTTTTGGGGCTTACATCAGGTGGCAACAAAACGAGAAAATTGGAATTTTTGATGCAGGATGCTCTGGATCAAGGTGCCGATACCATTATTACTTGTGGAGCAGTCCAATCCAACCACTGCCGTCTTACGTTAGCCGCTGCAGTGAAAGAAGGGTTAAAATGCAGACTTGTCCTTGAAGAAAGAGTAAAAGACAGCTACAACCTTGAGGCCAGCGGTAACAACTTCCTCTTCCATGTACTGGGTGTAGAAAAGGTTTCTGTTGTTGCAGGCGGTTCCAATATGCTGGAAGCTATGCAAAAGGTAGCTAATGAACTTGCTGCTGAAGGCAGAAAAGGATATATAGTTCCCGGCGGCGGTTCCAACCCTATTGGCACCCTGGGCTATGTCGCATGTGCTCAAGAAATTTCTGAGCAAATGTTTGAAAAAGGCATCAATTTTGACCATCTTGTCTGTGCAAGCGGCAGTGGCGGAACACACAGTGGATTACTTGTTGGATTCCAAGGCAACAACATGAATATTCCTGTTACAGGCATCAGTGTTAACCGTTCAACTAAAGCTCAGGAAAACCTAATTTTCGATCTTGCCAATAAAACTGCAGAGAAAATAGGACTTAAAATAGCAATTTCCCGTGAAGCAGTAAAAGTTGTTGATGAATATGTCGGACCGGGATATTCTCTTCCTACCGAAACGATGGTAGAAGCAGTACAACTACTTGCAAGAACTGAAGGAATCTTGCTTGACCCAGTTTATACTGGTAAGACAATGGCAGGGCTTATCGGATTGATTCGTCAAGGCCAATTGAAAAAAGGTGAGAATGTGGTGTTTGTACATACCGGCGGATCTCCGGCATTGTATGCCTATATGCCAACAATTCTTGGTAAGGATAAATAGTTTAAGAAAAAGAATAAGC
Source organism: Desulfitobacterium dehalogenans ATCC 51507 (assembly GCF_000243155.2). NCBI lineage: Bacteria > Bacillati > Bacillota > Clostridia > Eubacteriales > Desulfitobacteriaceae > Desulfitobacterium > Desulfitobacterium dehalogenans. The sequence goes on from NC_018017.1 coordinate 578,300, forward strand.
AACTAATTGAGATGACCATCAGGGTATGGTCATCTCACTCAAATCAAATTAGGGATCTTGCACAGTTCCTTAACAGGAGTGAAGAGTGTAATTTATGAATAAGGTTATTGGAATTTTAGGAGGAATGGGCCCTTTAGCTACTGTGGACATGTTTAATAAAATTGTCACGTTAACAGAGGCCACTCGAGATCAAGACCATATTCATCTTATTATTGATAATTATCCAGGAATTCCAAATCGTCTTGACTTCCTCTTAGGTGACGGGGAAAGTCCGGAGAAAGCAATGGTTGAATCAGCTCTTAAACTTCAAAGCATGGGCGCTGATGCAATTATAATGCCCTGCAATACTGCCCATTACTTTTATGATGCTATAAAAAAGCATCTCCGTATTGATTTTATTAATATGATTGAAGAAACAGCGAAAGAGATTAAAAAAGAGAGCACTCGCTGTAAGAAAATAGGGCTGCTTGCTACAAGAGGGACTTATAATACGGGAGTCTATGATAAGACATTTGCTTCCTATGATATGGAGGTTATTAAACCCGATGAAGAGGGACGGCAAGCTATAGCGGATTTGATTCTAGCCATCAAAGTAGGCCAAGACACCTTTGACTTGACAAGTATCTATCGCGTAATAGCTCAATTAAAAAAGAAAAATGCCGAAATTCTGGTTTTAGGCTGCACCGAATTACCTATTGCCTTTGAGAAGTTTAATATCAATGAAAAGTATATCGATCCGACAAAGATACTCGCTTGCTCTGCGATTCGATACGCCGAAAGAAAAGTGCGCGAATCCTCAAACTAGTTTTGCGTTTGTTCTTATTGACAACTAAAAATGATGATGGAGGGAAACTAATGAAAAGAATAAATTTGGCCACAAAAATTTTCATCGGTTTAATCCTAGGAGTCCTCGTCGGTCTTGTTGTTCCTGCTGACTTCGCGAAGAGTTATATTCAGCCCCTTGGTGAGTTGTTTATGCGCTTAATTAAAATGGTTATTGTTCCTTTGATCTTTTCTACCCTTGTTGTAGGAGCTTCAAGTGTTGGTGATGTAAAAAAGCTTGGCCGAATGGGCGGAAAAACTGTAGCCTATTATATTAGTACGACGGCTATCGCCATTGCTATCGGTATGACACTAGCTAATATGATTCAGCCTGGTGCTGGCATTCAAATACCAGTTGATGCAAACTATCAAGCAACTGAATCTCCAGGGATCATAGCTATGATTTTGCAAATTATTCCTGCTAATCCTTTAGAGGATTTAGTAAAAGGAAACATGTTACAGATCGTTGTCTTTGCTCTTTTTGTAGGTGTCGCGATCACCTTTGTTGGCAAAAAGGCGGAACCGGTACGCAATTTCTTTGAAGGATTCTCCGAAATAGTGTTTGTAATTACCAATTTTGTCATGGCATTAGCTCCTATTGGTGTCTTTGGTTTAATGGTCCCAGTTGTTGCTGTTCATGGTCTTGCTGTTTTGGCTCCCATGGCTAAGATCATCCTCGTTGTATTTTTGGCCTGCTTCATCCACGCAGCATTTATTTATTCGGCAGCTATTAAATTTATAGGAAAAGCTAGTCCTATCAAGTTTTATAAAGCTATGTTGCCAGCGCTCTTAGTAGCCTTTTCTACCTGTTCAAGTGCAGCCGCTTTACCTTCTACTTTTAGATCTGTGGAAGACGGCCTAGGTGTTTCTAAAGATGTATCCAGTTTCGTGCTTTCCCTAGGATCAACCATTAACAGCGATGGCGCAGCAATTTATCAAGGTGTGGCAGCCCTATTTGTAGCACAAGTATATGGGTTGGATTTGACAATAGCCCAACAATTCACCATCGTATTAACAGGCACACTGGCCTCCCTTGGAGCTGCCGGCGTTCCTGGTGCAGCGTTAATTATGCTGACAATGGTTCTCTCCTCAGTTGGTCTACCTTTAGAAGGTATAGCTCTGGTAGCAGGTGTTGACCGTATTTTAGATATGGCGCGTACCACTTTAAATGTTGCCGGCGATGCTTCCGCTGCCATGATTGTTGGCAATTCTGAAAATGACCCTGTGCCTTCTGCTAATTTTTCAGTCTGAGTATTTTAACACAGCCAATTAGGGCGAAGACTTAGTAAGGTTTGTGCAAGAAATAATTATTACAAAGTGGGGGCTATTATTATGAATCTAGCACAATTTAAGCGCAGACGTTACACGGAAGGGTAAAACCCCCTTGGAATTCCTGCCCAACTTCAGCAAAGCACTGGGCGGTCCCAATATTTACATTAAAAGAGATGATCTTTTGGGACTTACGTCAGGTGGAAACAAAGCATCGTTGCTTAATATGAATTTAAAATTTAATAATTTTTATTAGGAGGTAGCAAGATGGCTAATCAAGAAGTAGAGAACAGCTATGAATTCGATGCGAGTAAAAAACTTGATATGTATGGCGGAATACTAGGTGGACTAATTCCACTGTTTGTACTAATTGGGATATTAGTCTGGCTTTCGGTTGCTGAGCGTGGAGGAACACAGGCTTTTTGGGCGGGCGGTTGGCTTGCTATCGTGGCAGGATTGTTATTTGCTAAAAATAAATTTGAATATTGTCAAGCGGTTCTCCGAGGACTAGGTGATAAGAATGGTATAGTAATTGTTACGGCTTGGTTGTTTGCTGGTGTTTTTGGCCAGTTGATGGTTGCGGGAGGTCTAGTTGAAGGTTTGCTATGGTTTGGAATGGAAGCCGGAGCAACAGGTGCAATTTTTGTCTTGGTTTCCTTCTTAGCGGCAATGATGTTTTCACTGGGAACGGGTACGAGCACGGGAACAGTACTTGCCCTTATGCCAGTATTATACCCAGCTGGTATATTTCTTGGCGCTAATCCAGCTATGTTAGGCGCCACGATTTTAGCAGGTGCCGCCTTTGGCGATAATTTAGCACCAGTATCTGATACTACGATTGTATCGGCGTTCACCCAAGAAGCGACAATGAAGGATGTTGTTCGTAGTCGTGCCCCTCTCTCATTGACAGCTGCCGCATTGGCCGTAATACCAATAATGATATTTGGCGGTGGCGGCACAGTATCGAATTTACCTGAAATAGCAGCAACGGTTGACCCACGTGGACTCCTTATGTTGGCTAGCTTTGCAGTCGTTGTCGTCTTGGCTCTAAAAGGAAGGCATATTGTAGAGTCTTTGATTTGGGGAAACATTTGCGCAGCAATTATAGCGATGTTAACGGGCAAAATGGTACCTTCAGTATTATTTCACATTCCCGCTCAAAGAGGGGAATCAACAGGATTAATTGAAAAAGGGATTTCTGGTGTAACCGGAGCGATAATATTTGCCCTTCTCGTGTTAGCCGTAACTCAGATATTAGTAGAAAGTGGAGTTATGAATAGCATATTAAAATGGGCTGAAAAGACAATCGCTAAAACCGTTAGGCAAGCGGAATTATCAATTATTTTTGTAACAATCATAGCATCGATTCCAATTGCAGCAAATGCACCAGCAGAATTACTCGTTGGTCCAAGTTTCGTAAAACCAATTGGTAAGAAATTTAACCTAGCTCCTGCAAGGCGGGCTAATCTCATGGACTGTGCAGTATGTTCGATGTTCTTTACCTTGCCCTGGCATATTTGTGTTATTGTTTGGTATGGGGCTATGTCTTCCGCTGCTCAGGCATTTAATCTTCCATTGCCATCGATTTGGACGGCTTTAATGAATCCATATAACTGGACTTTATTAGCGGTTCTGTTTTTCTCAGTATTTACTGGATGGAATCGTAAATACGAAACCCCAGCCGCTTCGAAGAATTCTGTTCAAGCTTAATCCCGTTTCAGCACAGAAGGAACAGTCTAATCGACAAACGAGTTTTGATTATCGAAACTCGTTTGTCATTATGGTCAATTTCAAAGTTCTGAGTTGCAAAGTAGTTCATAAAAGACTGTTCACTGGCCAATATTATATATGGTCAATCATTAGCATTGCATTAAAAACTAATCAGTTTGTCAAGAAAAGTTTGTGACATTTCCATATTTTTACCATGCCGTTTGTTTACAGAATTTTGCTACTGGAGTGATATGATTTTTGTACAGTCAGAAAACTCGTAATTCTGGTAAATAATAACCACTAAGAAACTGGACAGTGAAGAGTTCTCCTTAAAAATTACCAGGAATCCGAGAATTCGTCCAAAGGCGAGTAATCTTCGGCCATTTGTTCGGTGCGATCGGCATTCTGGCCGATTCCCCACTCAAAGTGGTTCTGTCTGCCTCTGTTCATGAACCTGCAAGACGGCGTCAAAACGATTTTGGGTTGGGAGGACTCCGCAAGCCCAACGGCAGGATTCCCATGTCGTGCAAATGATCGCTCAAGCCTTCACCGCCGCCCGTTCGTTTGGCGGGGCCTTGCTTCTGCTGGACCGCTACTTTCTGAGTGTTCCGGCACTCCGGCGTTTGCATGAAGGCCATCGTACCGGCCCATTTGCGGCAGTCGATTTTTCGACGGTTTGCCCAAAGCAGACACCTTTCGGTAACCCAAATTATTCGTTCCAAGCAAGATTTGCCCTCTGCTGACGCAGATTCATGGGCTTCTTAAGGCTGAAAACTTTTCACTGTCCAGTGATAATCTAATGCTCTTTATTCATTTTCTGTAGTGCCAACTCTACCTATGCTGAGAATCAAAAAATACGAGAACGCCGTTTCCTGAGAGCAAAGTCGTGGTCATTCAGGATGATGGCTGTGAGTGTGAATAAGGAAGTTTGGGCTCTGATTGGAAAAACTAACGAAAATCGGCTTTGTTCCCAAACGCGACAACGTTGTCGTGTTTGGGGACATCCTATGCCCACTGTAAGCCCCCCTTGCCAAGGCAGGAAAAAGCAGATCATGGTGGAAGTAACAGAAGAAGGATTCATAAATAACTGGAAAGAAGGTTGAGTTCATGAACGCTGTGCCTTTTCACCCGCCTACGGATTATTACTGCAAAGAGTTGGCTCCTCTGGACGAAGAGATCTGTTCCCTCCTTGCCAAGCGCAAAGAGCTGTCCAATCAAAATCCCGGTTTTCCTGATCCGGACCTGATTTCCCACTGGAGCCAAGCCTTCGTCCTTAAGGAAGATTGGTTGCGCATAGTTTTTGCTCATTTGCACAGTGAGAAGCATATCCATGTACCGGTAGAGCCGATCGATTTTTTGAAATTTATTCCCGTTTTAAGATCAGTGACCGTTGATAAATTGTCTCATACTGTAACCTATATAAAGCAATACAGCAATGCCAGTATTGTGCATATTGAAACTGAAATGATCACCTCTGAACCTTTTGTCCATCTGGGACATGCGATGTTTGAACTGTCTATTGCACCGGAATATCTATGCACCCTAAACAGAGGAAGCGGTTCAGATAAAACAATTCAGCATTCCTTCGTGGTGACACCGTCCTTGCCGGACGATATCAGTGAGGTGGAATTTCATTTAAGTGTTAAACCTTTGCCGGAGCCGGAATTTCAGAGGGTTCTGCTTAAAGAAATTACTGTGACCATTTAAATCAAGTCATCGTCAGGCGGCAACTCGCTGTAGAGTGAAACAAGAGGCTTATCCAGGAATGCGACAACGTTGTCGTGTTCTTGGACAGGTTTTGTGCAGGTATCTGCACCACTCAGGCACAAATTTAAGTGGGATTATCTGAGTTATATGTGGTATAATTATAATTGTTAATATATGTAAGAGAGGTGCGCGCTATGACTTTAGCGGAAAAGCTTCTAAAAGACTTTGAGCAGTTGACTGAAGAAAAAAAGAAAGAAGTCATTGAATTTGTTGAATTCATAAAGTCCAAAGAGCAAAGAGAAATTGAAACTCTAATGGAAACAGTTATTAATGAAAATCGAGAAGCGCTTGAGGAGTTAGCAAAGTGATCAGGGTTCTAAGTATTGAAAATATTATTCTTTTCCACGAGAAAAATTATTAAAGAAACGGGTGGCTCTAACGGAGTAAGAGATATTTGACTTATAGAGAGTGCTCTGAATAGGCCTTTTATGACTTATGATGGTAGAGATTTGTATTCAAGTAATATTGAAAAGATTGCAGTTACAATGCACAGCTTAATCAACAATCACGGATTTGTTGATGGAAATAAAAGAATTGGTATTGCGGTAATGCTTATACTACTTAAGATGAATAAGTAATGATAACTTATACTCAGGATGAGCTGATTGATTTAGGTTTAGAGACAGCAGAAGGGACAATTGATGAAGAGGATATAATTAACTGGATAAAGGAACACATTAGAGACTAAGACTTGGTATGCCAGGTGGATTATGCCATGAATGCTTTATGTGCCGCCGAACTCCATCGTCCCGTTGTTTTGAGACGGGTAACAAAGCTTCGCATGCGCTTTGCAGGATAAAAACCGTGATTCCGAATTGGGAAGGAGTGGAGGGCCCCCGGCTGCCTAATATTATCCAGGGGCGCGACAATGTTGTCTTGTTCTTGGACAGGTTTTGTGCAGGCCGTTGCTCTAGGAAAAGAGGATGGACCGCCGGCCAAGTGACCTTAGCCGGCAATCCCAAGGTATTCTTTACGGCACAAATGGCACGCTGCTGCCTTTAAGGCTGGACAGGATCGAATAAATCATTGATGACGGTATTGACGACCCTAATGTCCTTGACTCCCGTGATAGCGCCGCTGGTCGTCATTAAAATATCTTCCGATATCATTTTATCCATGACGGCCAGAATTTCAGCCTGGCTCAGATCCTCCCGGGGATTGGGAATTGTTAGAGTGAACGTCTTTCCTCCGGCAGTACTGAAACTGAGCCGGAGGATTTTATTAGTGGCTATTGCCATGAAGCCCCATCCTTTCTTTTTTGATTTTTCTGCTCATTATTATTCTTCCTTCAGCCGGAAATTCTTTTTCAGCAGCACATCCAGAACCGGATGAAGGGAGAGACTGAACAGCGCCTGTGCGATTTCATAAAGTGCTTCTTCTGAAGCATCGGGACGCACATAGCTTATACTCTTCTGGCGGCTCACCGGAGCTCCGGCAGGAGTAGAGCCATCCTGATAGACCACCACCAATGCAGAATTGAGTGGTTCAGAAACAATGGCCATTCAATTCAACTCCTCTGTTTAATCAGCAGACCGGATACCTGGCCTGTCTCTATACCCTATGATTCGATTTATCCGGAGGTTACAGCCGGAGCTAAAAAGATATGGAGATAGGGCTTGTCCAGGGCCGCGACAACGTTGTCGTGTTCCTGGACATTGTTTTGGGGCGACGGTCACTCTGAGCAGGCGGATCATATGCTATGGATAGAACATACAGAAGATTTGCCAGGTGCAGGAGAGGATGGATTGCATGATGGATGAATTAGCAGCCAACCGGACCCCCGTTGTGATTGCCTCCGAGATCAATACCATGAAGCGGCAGATGGAGAAAATTTTCCTTATCCATACTATCGAGATCGGGCGCAGGCTCAAAGAGGTCAGAACCATGCTTCCCAATGGGGAGTGGGGGCAATGGCTGGAGGTATCGGTCAATTACTCCCAAAGAACCGCCCAGCGTTTTATTACGCTTTTTGATGCTTATGGAGAATACTTTCCCTTGTCCCCAGCCGGAGGATCTTCTCAGAATCGGGCGATGCTCCAAGGCGGGGAGGGGATTCAGACTGAGGAAGGCCGGATTCTGCCGAACCTGACCTCTGTTCAAGCCTTGATTCTTTTAGGGCTTCCCAAGGAAGAGCGGGTTGAGTTCCTGATGGAGATGGATGTAGAAGGCATGAGCACCCGGGAGCTGAAACAGGCCGTTGAGCAGCGGCAAGAGGCGCTGCAGGAAGCAGGGCAGGCCGTGACCGAGCGGGATCAGGCCAGGCAGGAGAGCGCAGATCTTCGTGATGATCTGGACAAGGAAAAGGATAAGAATGCCCGGTTGGCCGAAGAACGGGACAGCCTGAAAGCCGAAATCCATGATTTGGAGAGGGTGAAGGGAAAGCTGGAGCAGGAGATCGAGAATAAAAAGGCCTCCTATGACAAGCTGAAAGAGCGGACAGGTTATAAAGCCATCAAACAAATGGAGGCGGCTTTGAATGAAGCCTATGGCAAGGCCGAGGCCAATAAAATCGCTTTTTTATATGACAGCCTTTTCAAGAACTTTAAGGAACTGGCCTATGAAATGACCCGGTTTGCCGGGAAAAACCCGGAGCTGCACATTATATATAAGGAGAAGATCCAAGATTTCCTCCACAATGCCTTGCGGGAGAAGCTATGAAAAGTACTGCCCATAACGAAAAAAAGGCTTCCCGGGAGTATGCACTCTTCAGGAAGCCTTTTTTGCTCAGTTGTATTTGTCTGCGCAGGGGTGCTTATAAGTTTTGCCTCAGACATTGCCGTTATGAATCTAATCCTCCAGAATCCGGCCGTTGGTTGTGATCGTGACGACCTGCCAGGGTATGACTTGGCCGCTGTTTTTGAGAGCGGTTTTCACCGCACTTTCCAAACCACCGCAGCAGGGAACTTCCATCCGGACAAGGGTCAGGGATTTAAGCGAGTTTTGCTGCAGAATGGCCGTCAGTTTTTCGCTGTAGTCCACAGAATCAAGTTTTGGACAGCCGATCAGGGTGATTTTATTACGCATAAACTCGTTGTGGAAATTCCCGTAGGCGTAGGCACTACAGTCGGCAGCGATCAAGAGATGGGCATTATCGAAATAGGGGGCGTTTGGGGGAGCCAGTTTTATTTGCACCGGCCATTGCTTCAACTGGGATTTAGCTTCCGGCTGGGTTTCGGGTTTATAGGTGGATTCGGGACGGCTCAGCAGCTCGGCATGATTGCCTGGACAGCCGCAAGCCAAGGTGTGTTCATGGTGGTCATGATGGTGATGGTGGCCTTCCAGATGTTTTTTGACGGCTTCTTCATCAAATTCCACCGCTTCTCTTTCTTCAAAAGAGATCGCATCCTTCGGGCAGGCAGGAAGACAGTTGCCAAGCCCGTCGCAATAATCATCGCGGAGCAGGCTGGCTTTGCCATTTACCAGCACCAGCGCCCCTTCGTGACAGGCAGTAATGCATAATCCGCAGCCGTCGCAGGCCTGTTCATCGATTTTGATCATCTTTCTGATCATTATTGACCCCTCCTTCGAAATTCTTCGTTCATTTTAACATGATGCAGAAAGAGAAGATGTGTGTAAAATCACGTTATCACAACCCTTTGTCCATTACTTGTCTTATAATCAGTGTGAAGGGGTAGCTACTTCTGCGGTAGAATTATTCACAAATTGAAAGTATAATTGAACCGTAAATCGGAGTTTTAAGAGAAACGGCATAAATACTAAATACCTAGCCCAAGCCAAAAGGTTTCATTTCGCAGGGCATACAAAAGGAGTTTCATATGGACTTAAAAAATATACTCAAAACCAGGAAAGAGAAGTTCGTACGGGATAATTTGATGTCAGACGAATTTTTAGAATTCATTCGTCAAAATAAAGAACCGTACGATATGCTGATGTCTTATTATCGATGTGCCATCATGGAAGTTGAGACGAAATTCAAAGTGTTAAATGAACAGTTCTCTCTTCAATATGACAGGAATCCTATAGAAGGCATCAAGTCGCGGATCAAATCCAGGAAGAGCCTGATCAAAAAGATTCGTAACCGGGGCATACCCATTACCTTGGAAGCAATAGAGGAAAACATCACTGATATTGCCGGGCTACGAATTATCTGCTCTTTCCCGGAAGACATCTACATGTTGGAGGAATGCCTGTTGGAACAGGACGATGTCACCCTGATTGAGCGTAAGAACTATATCAAAGAGCCAAAGCCGAGTGGATATCGCAGTCTTCACTTAATTGTGGAAGTGCCTATTTTTCTTCACAAAGAAAAGCGTAACGTGAAAGTGGAGGTTCAGCTCAGGACCATTGCTATGGATTTTTGGGCCAGTCTTGAACACAAGTTGCGCTACAAAAAGAGTATCCCGGAAAACCAAAGCCAAGAACTAGCACGGGAGCTTGCAGAATGTGCGGAAATCAGCGCCATGCTTGATGAGCGCATGCAGATTATAAGAAATAAAATTTCTTCCGCGCAAGAAAACGGGGATAATAAACGGGCATGATGATCAAGAACGGTTCTGGGTGTTTCTGACATTGCAATGCCTTGCGGGAGAAGCTGTGAAGGCGATTGAAAACAATTCTCTGTCCCTGGAACAAATGACGGATGTGATAAATGGCAAACGTGTTCTTGGCGCACCAAAGGAAATTCGTGAAGTAAAAAATGCTTACGAGGCATATAATCTCCTGCTATCGTTTGATCCGTATAATATGGACGATCTTTTAAAAGCACATAAAATCCTAATGCTGGACTTGACCCATGAATCCGGTCGATTCCGTTCCGGGGGGTTGGTGTTTTTGCCGGGAGTGAACTGGTACATATGGCTCCGCCGGCTGAACTTGTGCCAAAACTGATCAGCGATTTACTTCATTGGGTAAAAAATGCCGATACACATCCTCATCAAAAGTTGTCTATTTCATTATGAATTTGAGTTCATACATCCCTTTGCCGATGGCAACGGGCGTATGGGTCGAATGTGGCAAACTTTGCTGTTAAGCTGCTGGAAGCCGGTGTTTCATTGGCTTCCGGTAGAAACCCTGATTCGCGAACAAGTAACCGAACAAGTCGAACGCCTGATGATGGTCTTGGAGAATGAAACGTTCTCGGCAAAAGAGCTTTTGGAACGGCTAGGAATCAGACACCGTCCTACGTTCAGTAATAATTATTTGCGTCCGGCCCTGGAACTTGGGTTGATCGAAATGACTGTGCCGGATAAGCCAAATAGCAACAGGCAGAAATACCGGCAATTAAGAAAATAAAATAGCCTAAAGCTGTTCTTTTGGCCTGTTTCATCTGAACCACACGGCAGATCCCTGCATACAAGCAAAGGCTTCCCGGGAGTATCCACTCTTCGGGAAGCCTTGTTGCTTCAGTTGATAAATGAAACAGGTTGCTAAATATATTTAAAGGACTGGGGGGAGGGACTAGGGGAAGCAGTTTGGAAAGTGTCGTCGTTGCTATTGGTATCATCCTTCTATTCTATTTTGGAAAACGATTCGTCCCTCAGCTTAAGGAGCCTCAACACTTGAAAAAGGTCAAAAGAACAAAAGAAGAACCGAAGCCTTTGGAAATAATCCTCACGAAAAAAGAGAATAAATCAACCCGGACAAGGCCTCCCCATTCCTCGAATTCTGCTGCTAGCCTTGTGGTGATGAACCCCCACAGTTTCGAACAGGCGAAGAAGGAATATATGCTATATGTTCAACGTTTTAGCGGCATATATGAGATGCTCTATTTAGCCTGCTCTGGAAAAGGTGTAGAGAACGGGTCGGGACCAATTACTTAATGGAAAAGTCCTGGAAGAAGGACAGTTAAAGTCTCAATCCTTAGGTCAATAAGGAATGAGATTTGCACTAATAAGGTATTGAAGTAGCTTGTGGGTTAGCTCTTCCGAAAAATGCGGAAATTAACTTGGAGTAAAATCAAAAAGCATTGCATATATCTTACATTAATGTGAGAATGGAGTTAATATGGGGGGTGGATCGTATGGATCACACGGACTCTAAATTCGTGCAGGCGGGTGAAACTCCCGTACTCCCCGCCAATACTCTATCAAAGTGTTCTTGACTGGAGGGTGCCTTTGGTGACTATTTCTTGGTCTAAGGTTCAATTACAACGGTTAATAGAACTGAACGCTACAGCTGAACAGCTTGATATGAGCTTTACAGATACTGCTAGCCGTAATCGCGCCTTTCAAGATGCGGAATATGAATTGGTAAAGAGGGGAAAACAAAAGCTTGAAGAACTTCGTAAGGTAAAGCATAGGCCAGGGTTGCTTGATCTTGAGGACCAGTTGGCAAGAGTATTACGTCAGCATGGATTTGTTCAGGTGGTCACACCGACGATTATTTCCAAATCCGCGTTAGCAAAAATGACCATATCAGACGAGCATCCGCTCTTTTCTCAAGTTTTTTGGTTAGATAATAAGCGATGTTTGCGCCCCATGTTAGCCCCAAATCTATATACTCTTTGGAAAGATCTAATCCGCCTTTGGGAAAAACCCATCAGAATATTTGAAATTGGAACCTGTTATCGAAAAGAATCACAAGGTGCCCAACATCTTAATGAATTTACTATGCTCAACGTCACAGAACTGGGTACCCCCGTTGAGGAACGGCATTCACGGCTTGAAGAAATGGCTCAATGGATTATGGAAGCGGCAGAAATTAAGGACTATGGGCTTCTCAGCGAGTCATCTGTGGTCTATGGAGATACCATAGATGTAATGAAAGGCGAGGTGGAGCTTGGGTCCGGCGCAATGGGACCTCATTTTATGGACGAAAAATGGGGCATCTTTGATTCATGGGTTGGGATAGGTTTCGGATTGGAAAGGCTTCTTATGATTAGAGAAGGAACACAGAATGTCCAAAGTATCGCCAGGAGCTTAACTTATCTCGACGGGGTTCGGTTAAATATAAAATAATCAATCTTAAATAAAGTAATTCATTCTTTCATTGAAAAAAATAATTACACTTGATTTTAACAAAGCCATCATTAGAACTGTAAACCAATAATTACAGTTCTGATGATGGCTTTGTGTATAGAGAAATACCCTAACCCTTTCCCCATCTAGGTTTTCTGCATTTTATTAGAATTGGTATCAAATTTGCTTATTATAAATTGTACAGAATTTGAAAGGAGGATAATCTTACTGTTTAAAATCAATAAAGATAGGGAGGTAGCGAAATGCCAAGTTTTGATGATTTGTCTAAAGCTGTGTTAAGTGGAGACGACGAACAGGTAAAAACATTAACGAAATCCCTCATTGATAGTGGGATAGATCCTTTAGAAATTATTAATCAAGGTTTAATAGCAGGAATGAGTATTGTTGGAGTGCGCTTTAAAAAAGGTGATATGTTTGTACCTGAAGTGCTCATGGCTGCTAGGGCTATGTCGGAAGGAATTTATTTGGTCAAACCCTTAATTTCTGAAGGTGACATGCCCTCAGAGGGTAAGGTCTTGATTGGTACTGTAAAAGGTGACCTTCATGATATTGGGAAGAATTTGGTGGCAATGATGATGGAGAGTGAGGGTTTCACGGTCATCAATTTGGGCGTTGATATTTCTCCGGAACAGTTTGTCACAGCTGCGAAGGAACATAATGCCGATATTATAGCCATGTCAGCACTATTAACTACTACCATGGTAGCTATGAAAGATACGATTGATCTGTTTGTAAAAGAAGGGCTAAGGGAGAAGGTTCGCATTATAATTGGCGGAGCTCCGATTTCTGAAGAGTTTGCTAATGAAATTGGCGCCGATGGTTTTGCTCCGGATGCAGCTTCGGCTTGTGAACTTGGTAAAAAACTATTGGCTTAAGTATTCTGCCATTGGATGCATGAAGAATAACAAAATTATTAGGAGGGTGGGCTGAAAAGTGACCATACGAAATCCTCGGTCAAATAATCCTCAAAAACATGGGTTCAGTATGAACATGTATACAGAGGAAGAATTAAGACAAATCCATTATGCAACTCTAGAGGTCCTTTGGCAGGAAGGGGTGCATATCACTTCTAAGGAAGCACTCGATCTTTTCCAAGATGCGGGGGCTGTGGTGGATCGTAGTCAATCCGTAGTATATATTCCTCCCCACCTTGTGGAGGATGCAATTCGTTATGCACCTAGCACTATTACACTTGCCGGCCGTAATCCAAAGAACGATACAGTTTTGGAAGGCAGCCGGGTAAATTTTACTACTTTTGGTGCCGGTGTAAAAATTGTTGACCCTTATACAGGGGACTTAAGAAATACGGTTAAAGCAGATGTTGCCGGAACCGCTTTGGTGGCAGACTATTTGGATGAAGTTGATGTATATTCTCACGCAGTTTCAGCCAGAGATTGTCCAAAAGTCTCTGTAGATTTACATGAAGCAGAAGCTTTTCTAAATAATACGAGTAAACACGTGATGCATATTGACCTTACCTCGGGGGATCATGCTCAAAAGTACCTGGAAATGGGTGCTGCCATTGTCGGTGGCATGGACAATTTAAGAAAGCGTCCGATTCTTTCTGCCCTGACCTGTCCGCAAAGCCCGCTTCAACTGCACAAAGAATGCTGTGATATCATTATGACCTTTGCCCGAGCAGGTGTTCCTGTCAATATATTATCTATGGCTATGTCCGGGGCGACAACGCCGGTGACCATTGCGGGTACTCTTGTAGTGCACAATGCTGAGGTTCTTGCAGGAATTACTTTAGCACAGCTCGCAGACAGGGGGGCACCTGTGATGTACGGCAGCTCCACCACGACCTTTGACTTGCAATATGCTACTGCCCCGGTGGGTTCGCCGGAGCTTGGCATGTGCAGCGCGGGTGTGGCAGCTTTGGCACAGTTCTACTTATTGCCTAGCTATACTGCAGGAACATAGGCAGATAGCAAATGCTCCGACGCTCAGGCAGGACATGAAAAAACGATTACAGCGTTATTACCGGCCTTAGCAGGAGTAAATATGATTTATGGGATGGGAATGCTGGAGTTAGGGGTAACCTTCAGCTATACCCAATTACTTATCGATGCTGAAATAGCTAAGATGGTAAAAAGAGTGGTTCGTGGCGTAGAAATCAATGATGAGACACTGGCTGTCGATCTCATTAGGAAGGTTGGCGGCGGTAGTGGTAAACACTATCTGACGGAAAAGCACACCATGGCTCATGTGAGAACTGAACAATCCAGAGCGACTCTCTTTGATCGTAGAATGCGCCAAATCTGGGAAGCTGAAACCGGAGGAAAAGACGTTGCGGAACGAGCTGCCGAGAAGGCACGCGAGATCCTTAACGAATACAAACCCGAGCCATTAGATAAGGAAGTGCAACAAAAACTTAGAAAGATCGTCGAAGACGCAGAAAAGTAATCCCTTTAAAACCCCAATCAAAATACACAAGTATTACAGTGTTAGGGTTAGCGGATTCGTGGTAGGTGCCAAGTATCCATAACCAGGACACTGTTAGAAACAACACACGGAGGAGATGTAGGTGCATTTCCTCCGTGTGTTGTTATTAGTAATCTTTTTTAATGGTATTTGTTTCAATCGATAAAGATTTAAGTTTATGATGGAGATTTTGTCTAGAAATACCAAGTTCGTAAGATGCTCTAGTAATATTACCATTATTTTTTGTTAAGATACTTTCTATGAAAGCCTTTTCGGTTTCCTGTAAAACACTTTGAAGTGTTCCTTTAAAATTCAATGACTTTTGGAAGTTTTTAACCTGAAAAATTCTTTCTCGAAAATATTCTGGCAAATGGTGCAACTTTAAAATTCTATCTTCAGAATGGACAAAATTCATGGCGCCTTCGATGAAATTTTCTAACTCTCGTGCATTTCCTGGCCAATGATAGTGCTCAAAATGTTCTATTAATTCTTCGGAAACATTTTTTACGAATAACCCAAATTCATTATTGTATTTTTTTATGAAATGCAGCGCTAATAATCGGATATCCTCTTTTCTTTCTCGCAAGGGAGGAATATACAGGGTAACGGTTGCTAAACGGAAAAATAAGTCGGACCGCATAATCTTCTTTTCTACGGTTTCAATTGGATCCATGTTGGTAGCGCTGATAATTCTGCAATTTAAAGGAATTTCAACGTTGCTTCCCAGCCTTCTAACGGTTCTGCCCTGTAGTATTCTGAGCAGTTTAGCCTGTAGGGGTAAGGACATAGAATTTATTTCGTCCAAAAAAATGGTTCCGTCTCCGGCTTGCTCGAATAGACCCGGTGATTCTGTGGCACCTGTAAAGGCACCTTTGACCGTCCCGAAAAGTAAGCTTTCCAATAGTGTCTCTGGAATAGCCGCACAATTGATAGGAATAAAGGGGCCTTTGGAGTGCAAACTTGCATTATGAATCCCTTGTGCAAAAAGTTCTTTACCTGTACCTGTTTCACCCACGATTAAGACCGGAGAGTTACGGCGGGCAATTTTTCGTGCTTCCCCCGTTATTCTTTTTATTGTGTCATTTCCTTTAATATCTTCGAGAAGAAAAGTTGCCCCCGTAGGTTGGCTGTTTTCTTGCTGACTAAATTTCTTCTGCATTTCCAATGTAATAGCGATAAAATCACTCATCTGACTCATATTGCGAAAGATAACGTAAACGGCAGCCACTTGCCCTTTGTAGTAAAAAGGGAATGCACTATATATCATATTGGTTTTTCGTCCGTCGTTTAAGTAATACCAATAGGGTTGTTCAATCAGCGGTTTTCCTGTCCTTAAAATTTTTTTTATGATTTCATCAGAAAAGTAATAAGGAGGAGCAAATACCTCATCTTCTTTTTTTCCTAACAAGTCTTGCCGGTTTAGACCTTCCATTTTTTCGGATTCGCTATTATAGAGAATAACTTCATCTTTCTCATTGACTGCATATACAGATTCATGAATGCTGTCAATGATTGCTTTTAGCATTTCGTTTTCTTTTTGGAGTTCTTCATTTTTTTGTTTGAGTTCATCAATAATGCGAATTGTTTCTTTTTTCATATGAATCCCCTCACAACCAGGTGTTTTTCCTTTAATTACTAGGGTTTTTTGCAATTCAAATGATTAAAAAAACTTTATCTATTACTGTAAATATTTATTTCAATGAAAAATTATGTGACATCTATCCTTAGTAGCAGATTATTATGACTGTAAAGGACAAATTACAGTGGAGAAGACGGGCGTAATGACAATGAACTCCTTAAAACCTTGATATAGCAAAGTTAGTGAAAATAAAATTGGTTGGCATAGATTTTGCTATTTATGTACGTTAAAGATAAAAAGATCTAGTCCTTAAAACTATGATAGTACGAATGTCTTTATATTTACAAGACGAAATATTCCATCAAATTAGATTAAAAAGACTCAATTTTCCCTATTTAAACTCAATTCCCCCTATTTATATAGATAAATTTCATAAAAGGATATTCAATTATCTACCGTTATCCAATCGTATAGAAATAGTGTTCAGAAGGAGGCGATAAAAAAGTTCTTTCATCAATAGGGAAATGAAAGAAGACCGGTAAAATGGGTAGAGATTTATTTTGGAGGAGATAAGATGTTAATTGTCGGAGAACTTATTAATGCTAGTAGAAAGGCCATTGGAGAAGCCATCCGTGTACAAGACGTGGAAGCTGTAAAAAAAGTTGCCATTGCTCAACGCAATGCAGGAGCAGATTTCATTGACGTGAATGCGGGAATCTTCGTGGGGAAAGAAGCAGAGTACCTAAAATGGCTTGTGAAGACTGTTCAAGAGGCTACAGATGCTCCCTGTTGTCTTGATAGTCCGGATCCTCAGGCCATTCAAGCGGCATTATCGGTACATAAAGGTACTGCAATGATTAATTCCATTTCTTTGGAAAAGAGTCGCTACGATGCCCTAGTACCTGTGGTCGCTGGAACCGATCTTAAAGTCATCGCTTTATGTATGAGCGATGAAGGGATGCCCGAGACAACCGAACAACGGCTCAGAATCGCAGACCAACTCATTAATGGTTTAGTGCAGCACAATGTTCCGATCGAAAATATCTACGTGGATCCCCTGGTTCAACCCGTTGCAACAAACAAGAGCTTTGGGTTCGAATTTCTCAATGCAGTAGAGGCTATTTCCAAAGAGTTCAAAGGGGTCCACACTATGTGCGGTTTATCGAACATTTCCTACGGATTGCCGAACCGTAAATTTATTAATCGAGCCTTTGCCGTCATGGCAGTTGCTAAGGGTCTTGATGGACTAATCGTCGATCCCTTAGATAAACAAATGATGGCAAACCTAGTCGTTGCAGAAACGCTGACCGGACGTGATGATTATTGTATGCGCTATCTTACGGCACACCGCTCTGGAATGTTTGATTTTTAACCTCCTCGACCACCAAAGGATTTCCACTATCCTTTTGGTGGTCACCTTATTCTAGTAACCTGATGAGTCATTGCTTGAATTGCTTTTAAGGAGGGGGCCCAATGGGAAAGTCGCAACTGGACAAGATACTTGAAAAAGCAAGCCGAGAATTAACCCTTGAGCGTCATGAGATTGTCGCCTTATTGGATCTGGCGAGCGAAGAAGAATTCAATAAAGTCATGGGGGTCGCTCAGAAACTTCGAGGGAAGTATTTTCGCAACAGAATCTTTCTCTATGGTTTTATATATTTTTCAACCTATTGCAGAAACGATTGTACATTTTGCCTTTATCGGAAATCGAACTCAGGTTATCCTCGCTACCGAAAAAGTCAAGGTGAGATTATGGCTACAGCACATTGCTTAGGTCAATCAGGAGTGCATTTATTGGATTTAACAATGGGTGAAGATCCCCTTTATTATTGTGACAGACAGGGATTTAATGATCTCATTCAAATAGTCAAAGATATCAAACGCGAAATAGAGATTCCCGTTATGATCTCACCAGGGGTGGTTTCTGAGGAAATTTTGTGGAAATTGAAAGAAGCGGGTGCAGATTGGTACGCTTGTTATCAAGAAACGCATAATAAAGCCCTTTATAGTCAATTGCGAATAAAACAGAGTTATGAAGAACGTATGAATCGGAAGATGAGTGCCCAAAAAATGGGGTACCTGATTGAAGAAGGGATGTTAACTGGTGTCGGTGATACGAATGAAGATGTTGCGGAGTCCATCCTTACTATGAGAAGAATGGGGGTTGATCAAGTTAGGGTCATGAGTTTTGTTCCGCAGAAAAACACCCCTTTGGAAAATTGGAAAATAACCTCGCATTTTCGGGAACTGTTAATCATAGCTATAATGCGCTTGGTTATGCCCGATCGCTTAATTCCTGCTTCTCTCGATGTGGATGGCTTAAAGGGATTGGTAAAACGTCTCGATGCTGGGGCAAATGTCATTACATCAATCATTCCCCCTTCCGTGGGCATGGCCGGGGTGTCTCAAAGTACTTTAGATATTGATGATGGAAATCGCTCGCTAGAAAAAATCATCCCCGTTCTGGATGCCAATCATTTAGAACCGGCAACTCTCAGTGAATATCAAGCTTGGGTTCAATCACGTCAAGCAATGATTAGTAGCTTTAAGAAAGAGGGGATTCAATGCAGGTAGCAGTTATTGGAGGGAAATTGCAAGGAGTAGAGGCAACTTATCTGGCAAAGAAGGCAGGATGGCGAGTCACGTTGTTTGACCGAAGAGAGAATGCTCAAGCTTCCACCTTGGCAGACAGCTTTCATTGCTTGGACATTTTAGCTTCTCAGGAGGATTTTAGAGCGTTACTAAAAAATGACATTGATTTAATCCTTCCTGCCATTGAAGATCTGGATGTACTGATATTTCTCACGAAGGTTGCAGAAAACCTCCAGATCCCATTGGCCCTTGATATGAATGCTTATAGGATTTCTTCTTCAAAGCTAAAATCCAATCAGCTATTTCAAGAACTGCATATACCCATGCCTCTGCCTTGGCCCCAGTGTTCTTTTCCTTTGCTGATCAAGCCTTCGGGAGCAAGCGGAAGCGTGGAAGTTCAAACAGTAACCCATAGGGAAGAGATGGAGGGTATTCTCGCTAAAGATCCTGAAAAGGAATGGATTGTGGAAGAGTTTCTTGAAGGGCCATCCTATTCCATTGAAGTAATAGGATTTGCTGGCGAGTATAGAGTGTTTCCCATCACCGAATTAGAGATGGATGCCCAATATGATTGTAAACGCGTTTTATCCCCTGCCGAGCTTAAATACAAGTTTATTGATGAATTTGAAGAACTTGCCCTAAAAATAGCAAGTCAAATAGGCTTAAATGGTATTATGGATGTGGAGACTATTCTCCATTTAGGAAAGTTAAAGGCTCTAGAAATTGATGCCCGGCTGCCAAGTCAGACTCCTACGGCCATTTATCATTCCTCGGGTATAAATATGGTTGAATGTTTAGGATATTCCTTTACCCAGGAAAGCCTCTACGTTCCTATCCCGAAGCGTCCCTCTCCCCAAGATAGCTTTTGTATATATGAGCATCTGAAAGTAAATGCGGATCGGATTGAAGTTTCTGGTGAGCATATTATCGCCGAAGCGGGTCCTCTTCGTCTGCTCACTGATTTCTTCGGGGCGGATGAGGCCTTGACGGATTATACTCCGGAAAAGAAGGAGTGGGTCGTTACTTTAATTACCCGGGGACCCACACAGTACGAAGTATGGGCCAAACGGTATGAAATTATCCGGAGAATTCAAGAGCAACTCCATATTCCTCGTTTCTTAGATCCTTATCCCTTTAGTTTATCCATGCCAACCACCACTAAAACTTCAGCTTCTTAAGCCTTTTAAATTCTACCTGAACTTTTCTATTATTATGCGGATTAGAAGGAGATGGAAAGGTATGACCCGTCTAAGCGAGAGCGATATACGTTGCATTGGCAACAGGATGGAAAATTACAACCGAGAATTAGTCATTAAGACCGGACATACCCTTTCTGAAATAGCAGCCCATGCTGTCGGCATTTCCCAGGTGAACGAAGGACAAATTGATAATTTGGGCAATATTGCAGTTGTACCAATAACAAGTGGATTAGGGGTTATTCGTGGATTTGCAGAAACCGTTTCAGGAATTTTAACTTTTTTAGGAGCGAAGGCCCAAGTTATGAATCACTCAGATGTTCAGGGCGTCGCTGAAGCATTAGAGCGGAAATCTGAAATGATTTTTATGGCGGATGATGATCGCTTTATCGCTATGCATTTAAAAAGCGGATATTTCTCGGAAAATAGTGAGGCAACTGGAAAAGGGTATGCCGCTGCATTAGATTATATGGTCAATAGCCTTGAGAATCGCAGCGTTTTAATCATGGGTGCGGGGAGGGTAGGACGTGCGGCAGCCTTTTCTGTTCTCAATTTTAAGGGTAAGGTTCATGTATTTGACTTAGAGCGGAAAGCAAGTGAAACTTTGGCTCAAGAGATTTATAAAAAGAGTGGAAGCCGAATCAGCATTGAAGAAAATCTAATAATAGCCTTAAGAGGTCATCAGTTTATTATTGATGCATGTTCTGAAGGCGAATTCATAAACAAGGAGCATATAACACCAGAAAGTTATATTGCTGCACCAGGAGTGCCATTAGGTATTCATCCGGAAGCTATTCCAGGGATTAAGCCGCGGTTAATTCATGATCCCCTTCAATTAGGCGTTGCGACGATGCTTTTTGATATGATAAAAGTGAGTGGGATTTACTCCTAAGACTAAATGATCAAGAAAGGAGAATATCGTAATGAATCTCTTAGCAAAATCCAATGACAAGATAAGATATTACCGAAAAAACAACGATTTCTTTAATTTGCTTGATAAAATTAAACTTTGGCCTTCACGAAAGGGGACTTTGCATGGGATAAAATCCATAACCCGAAGGGGAGATTTTGCCGAGATTATTACCCATTGCAATTGTCATTATGTTATTTCTAATTCACGGCACAGCCGAGCTGCTCGTTGGATAAGAAATAAGTGGTTATTTTCTTTGTGTCCCGCTTGCAAGATACCTGAATGGAAGATTAAAAAATACTCTTCTACTGTGATGAGTCAACATTATGGAGCTCGACTCTAAAATCTTTAATTGCTGGTAAAAATGGTTCTAACGGGATATCTACGAACTTTCAATTACTTTTCTCCCTTGGCTGCAAGTAATAACGTGCTTTCTTGTCACAAAAAATGGGATAATTGAAGAGTGAAAAACTCACCTGTGTCCGACAAACTGGGTATAGGCCAAAGGTATAAAGCGAGAAAAGTGGTCGATCTTTATTAAGGGGAAACCTTGGATGAAATGCCGCAGGCCTCTCCTTAAAAACAAGAAACTCCCAAGGCATGATACGGCTTGGGAGTTTCTTGTTCTCAATTTGCGCACACTTCTTACATCCCGCGGTGTCCCTTAAATACCGTTTATGGGTGTCAGACTGTTGCTTTTCATTCAATCATTTTAATCTAGTGGGCAATTTCGATGCCACTGTTGCTTGTTAAATTGGTCCCCCGGCAATGATCGGGGGCCCTTTATCGATAAAGTAAAATTACTCGGGCTTAACCTGATGCCGAAGCAAAAATACCTTATCTGTTTGATTTCGGAGAGGAGTGGAGATTTACCGTCACTTTTGAGAAGAGCGCAGAAGAAGTGGCGGCGGCCAAAGTGATTGCCGGTAAGGGAGAACTCTTGGAACAATATCCCGAGTGGGAGGTAGAATAAAGCGCAAGATCAAGTGCAGTGCGAACACGGTTAAAGATAGTAATGATTACCGGAAGGCAACCGAAGCGCAAAAAAGACTTTCTTCAAGACCAATTAAAGTCCTTTCCAAAAGTCTTTCTCACTTATATGTAGTTGTTTGCGCAGAATTCTATCCCATAGATTCTTGGGAATCTCTTTACTGACGGCATGGCTTATTTTTGTTCGAAGAAGGGTTCCGTCATTTAAGACTTTTTCGTAATACCAATGACCCGTGTTTCGAGCCAAAACCCAACCGTTCTTATCGCAATAACGTTTCAAATCTCCAAACTTTGGTGTCATAGCTTACAGACCTATCAAAGTACGGATTTCTTCGTCGTTTTCACATAGCATAATTCTCAATACATATGGGAAATGGTGTGTTCGGTTTGGGGCATGAAGAAATAGTTGGGAACGGTTTGAATAATCTTGAGCATAGAGTTTAATGTCTTCGACTAAGTTCTTAGCGGCTGACTCTAAGGTCGAGTTATTAACATAAATCTCAAGAAGATCAAGAGCAAGTGTTATTGATCCATCCTCTTCTTGAATAATTTCCGGAATCAATGTGTAGTTTTCTAGTATCATCTTGAGTAAATCAACCCGAAGCATTGCGACTTGTTCGGTTTGTTTTCTGTTAACAATTGCAGGGTTAAAAGAGTTGAAGACAGAATCGTACAGAGTTGAAAATTGACTCCTAGCCTCAGTAAACTGTAATTCAGTTAACATAGTCATTCCTCCCTCACCTCCAATACTATCATATGCAGTACCTTATGCACAGTATGACCAGAATGTACAGATAGTATAAACCGAGGGAGGGAGACCTCGCTTCTATACTCTAGGGCTTGACTTGTCCAGTGGTTACAGCCTGAATCAAAAAGATACAGAAAACGGGCATGTCCAGGAACGCGACAACGTTGTCGTATTCTTGGACATGCTTTATAAGCACCATGTCCCCGGATGGGGTTAATCTGGCGGTGTTTTTGTATTTAGATTATTTTGCGACAGAAATCCCAATTTGACCCGTTACATTGTCGGCGCATTGAGTGCTCAAGCCAGCAGTTATGGGCAATGAGCTCTCCTTAAGGCTTTGGCACGCTATTTGCAAATAGGATTAGGGTAAAGGTCTGCGCGTTATCTTCGCATAGCTGCAGAAACCACTGAACTCTGAGTGGAGACCGTTTTATGCAAAAAAATAAGGATGACGGGAGGAAGAAGATGAAAGAATGTAATGGATGCAATGGCTGCAACGAGGTCAATGTTCTGAGAGAAATGGCAGAGACGGATGAAGTGCCTTCCAATCGCTTCCCGGAATATACCATGCTCTGTGATAGCTGCCACCATGAATTTAAGCTTGAAGCCTCGGAAGAGGACATAGAAAAGGCTGTTTGCCCCGCTTGCCAAAGTGCCAAGGTAAGGAATCTCTATATCTCTTTCCCGGAGGATGGCCCGGGATTCAAGAAAAAAGTGAGTGGGTTCTCTTTTGGCGGCTGCAACTAGAACCTGGACTTATGCCACCTGAACCACACGACAATTCCCTGCCTATAAAGAAAACCCGGCTTCGTCGAGCTTTACATTTTTACGCATCACAAAAGGTGAAGTCGTTGGTTGCCCTTATGCTTAGAAAGTATAGTGCACAAGTTTATACTTTCTGATAGTGCAAGCAAAGGCTTCCCAGAAGTATCCACTCTTCGGGAAGCCCTGTTTTTTTGGTTGATATTTATCCTGTAACCTCAGGTATCATTTTAACCGTTAAATCTCTCGGTAAAGAAAGCTTGGCGCCTTTGGGAAAATTAACATTCTTGATTTCATGGGTATCGCTATCATTGATACCGAATGCTTCACTAATTGCGCCGACCATTGATATGTCTATAAGTTTATATATACGACAAATTTCCCCTTATTTTTTAAGAAAGATATGAGAAGATTACTATGAATAAATATAACATGGAACTTATTTGATTGAGCCCGGAAGCATGAAGGGAGATTGAGCAATGCTTGTATAAGAAAGACAATACTTCTTTTAAGCATTTGTGTATCATACGTTTTAGAGATATAAGGGATATTTTCTTTTTACAGTAAAAAGCCTTTGAATCACCATTTAATGGGCAGATAAAAATATTGGAGAGTGACTTATTATGGCAATTGTTGAGGTCGTAAAATATAATGGACAGCCGGATGTATTGGCCTGGAAATATCCGAACGAGGAACTGGGTACATGGACACAAGTAATCGTCAACGAGTCGCAAGAAGCAATCTTATTTAAAGAGGGGAAAGCATTAGACCTGTTTACCAGCGGCAGACATACACTTGAAACGGCTAATATTCCTATTTTAAATAATATTGTCAATTTACCGTTTGGAGGAAGATCTCCCTTTACTGCTGAAGTCTGGTTCATCAATAAACTATATTTGCTTGATATTAAATGGGGAACCCCTTCGCCTATTCAACTACAAGACCCCAAATATAAAATTTTTGCTCCTTTAAGAGCTTTTGGACAATTTGGCATTCAGATTTGTGATTCTCGGAAGTTTTTAGTAAAGTTGGTTGGTACGTTACCAAGGCTGGATAAGGAGAATATTGTTAAGTTTTTTAGAGGTTTATATTTGACCAAAGCCAAAGATGCAATTTCAAGTTATCTGGTAAAGAAACAAATCAGTGTATTGGAAATCAATGCCTACCTTGAGGAGCTTTCTGATTTTTTAAAAGAACGAACAGGGCCTGTTTTAGAGGAATATGGTATTAAGCTTATCAATTTTTATGTTAATGATATAAATGTCTCAGAAGAGGATGCAGGTGTAAAAAAATTAAAAGATGCACTTGCTAAAAGAGCTGAGATGGATATTGTTGGATATAATTATGTTCAAGAACGTTCATTTGATACATTGGAAGGTGCAGCGACAAATCCCAGCTCTGGGCAGGCAGGACTGATGGGAGCAGGAATTGGCTTGGGGATGGGAGTTGGAGTCGGAGGCACTTTGGGTCAGCAGGTGGGCAGTATGGCAAATAACACTATAAATATAAGGGATATGAAGAAATGCCCCAAATGCAATAACGAAGTGGCAAGCAATCAAAGATTTTGTGGGTATTGCGGGCATGATACTCAACAATTAGCTGAACCTTCCATAGAATCAGATAAAGTGACCTGCAGCAGTTGCGGTAAAGAGTATTCCAAGAACGTTAAATTTTGTCCGGAATGCGGCGATATTTATACACCATGTAAATATTGTGGGGCTGATTTAAAGGATAGGGCAGATAAATGTCATGTCTGTGGTAGAGAAACACCTAGCCTATGTCCCAAGTGTGGAACTTCAATAGAAAAGAATGCAAAGTTTTGTCCTGAGTGTGGTGAATCTCTTATTAAAAAATGTCCGAAATGTAATTGTGAGATTCAAGGCAGTACCAAGTTTTGCCCTGAGTGCGGAAACAAAGTGTGAGAAAGGAACTGAGTTATGAATAAAAACATTAATTTCTTTTACAGTTTGTTAATAGGATTAATCGTTTTGGCAGTCACATTCATAATCTTCTTTTTGGGAGTGGATAATAAAAGTTCTTTGGACTGGGTTTCCTTGGCTTTTGTTTTAATTGCAGAAATTGCTTTATTTGGCGGGATTACACTGTTAGCTATCCAACCATCATCTTCACGTCAGATAATATTGCGTACAGGAATAATTTCAGTTTTCTCTATGTATTGGCTATTTACGCTCTTAATAGGACTTTTTAGAAATATTTTCAAAGATTATACTAACATTTTTTATATGATAAACATTGGCATCATAGGAATGGTTGCAGTAGTTTCAATTTTGATCTATAGAGTATCATTAGGTTCAAAAGAAGAATAGCTATAATAAAATATCACACGGCAAAGGGGTGGAAGAATGAGTATTCAAAAGGGAAAATATCAATTCAGTGATATACAAATTTATAATTTTTTATCTAAGAATCGAGAGTTAAAATTTTATCTCACATGGCCAGTCATAATATTAGTGTTTATTCTTTTTTTCCCACTAGGAATTTACCTTATTTACCGAAGAACTACCGAGGATAAAGAAGCCGCTCTCAAAATTTATAAAGTAGTCAATTTTATCGGGTGGTTTTTTCTTATAATTGCTGCAATGTTTGTAATAGATATGAGTTCAAGGGAAGATTATTATAGTGGCTCTTTATCATTTTATCTGGTTTTGGGGTTGTTTTTCAGTGTGTGGGGTAGAAGGTTAAAAGCCCAATCCCTCAGATATAAGAAATATTTATCATTAGTTTTAATTAACCAAAAGTGGCAAGTCAATGATATTGCAAATATTTTGGGATTTAGTCACCAAAAGGTGAAAGCTGACTTGGTGACAATGATCCGTAAGAATTACTTTCCTGGTGGCTATTTTGATGAATCAAAAGGTGGTATGGTTTTTTCCCATATGGATGATTCTTACAATGAAGATACCGACCCGATAGTCGAAGCAAAAACAAGGGTTATTACATGTAAAGGCTGTGGTGCCAGTAATTCGGTGGTTGAAGGAACGATAGCAGAATGCGAATATTGTGGCTCTAAAATTGAAATCGATCCGAAATTGATACTGGAAGGAGAATTCAATCCAGAATTGATGCTGGAAGGAGAATTCAGTTATGATATTAAAATCGATTATAAGGCAGGATCTAATCTATCTGTATCCAAGAGCTTCAAGAAGGGTTGAGGTTGAATAGGCACGAAAGAATAAGAAAAGGGGAGTGTCGCCTACTACTCTTAGTAATATGCGACACTCCTTAAAGAATTTTACTTAAAAATGATTGGGTTCTTTCTTCCTGAGGATGGTTAAAGATCTGCTCCGGTGTACCCTGCTTGACGATGCGGCCCTCAGCACACAGCAAAGAGGTGGAAGCATGATTTTGCAAAATGAAAAGCATCAATTCAGCGATATAGAACTTTATAATAAGATAAAGAGACAAGAAAAATTGGAATTTTACTTGACATGGCCAGTACTAATATTAACTTTTATTTTTTGTCTTCCATTAGGAATTTATCTTATTCACCAAAGAACTACCGTGGATAAAGAAGCTGCTCTCAAAATATATAAATTTATCAATGTGATCGGGTGGGTTATAGTAATATTTCTTCTAATAAATATGGCAATAGATATAGCAATGGATATTGAATTAGATCAGTTTGAGGGGGGAGCTTATGGAGATTATATACCTTTTCTGATTCTTGGAGTAGCTTTTATCGTGTGGGCAAGAAATTCGAAAGCCCGATCCATCAGATATAAGAAATATTTGAAGTTGGTTTTAATAGAACGAAAGCGGAAAGTCGAGGATATTGCCAATACTCTTGGAATTAGCAAAGAAACTGTGAAATATGATTTGATGAAAATGAGCGCTAAAAATTACTTTCCCGGAGGCTTTTTTGATATATTAGCAGGCGGTATGGTTTTCCCCTATATGGATTCTCGGAAAGAATATACCCATACCAAACCGATCGTCAAAGTAGAAATAAAGGTTATTACATGTAAAGGCTGCGGTGCCAGTAATTCGGTGGTCGAAGGAACGATAGCAGAATGCGAATATTGTGGCTCTAAATTAAGTTGAAATCAAACCGAATTGATACTTGAAGCAGGTAGGAAGCACAGGTTTTACATAATCTTTGCGGAAACCCGGAATACTATGGGAAAATTCTGGGGAGGAACTTTGCATGCCGAACCTATCGGTTACTGCGCCTAATGAAGGCAAAGCGGGCTTAATCCCGGCCAAAACGGAGCCGGAAAATCTGGAGTGTCCTTTGGGGCTGGTGACAACCTGGCTGGTTCCCAATGAGCTTTTTTATATCCGCAATCATTTTCCCTATCCGCAGATCGACATGGCAACCTGGTCCCTGAGCATTGGCGGGCAATGCCAGCGTCCGGTTGCTTTTCATTATGATGAATTATTGAAGATGCCGCGGGTCACTAAGAATGTGACCTTTGAATGCGCAGGCAATAAGCGTTCTTTCCTCACACCGCCTGCTGCCGGTGAACAATATGGTATTGGTGCGGTCGGTAATGCGAAATGGACTGGTGTGCCCTTAAGCTATCTCTTGGATCTGACTCAGATCGATGCCGGGGTACAGGAGATTATCTTTACCGGCAGTGATTCCGGTCAGCGTCCAGACATGCCGGGGGAGTTCAACTATCAGCGGAGCCTCCCTTTTCAAAAGGAACTGCTTGCTGAATGCCTGCTGGCCTATGAAATGAATGATGAACCGCTGCCCTTTAAACATGGTGCCCCTGTACGGCTGATTGTCCCCGGGTGGTATGGCATGGCAAATGTAAAATGGCTGACCGGGATTACGGCTTCCGCCACCCCTTTTGAAGGACCCTTTCAAGCGGTGGACTATCTGTATCTGCAGCGGGAGGATGACTATCAGCAGGCAGTTCCGGTTACCGAGATGAAGGTGAATTCGGTTATAACCTGGCCGTCGAGAGGGGAAGTGCTGAAGCCCGGCACTTATGTCCTGCGCGGCCTGGCCTGGACGGGTAAGGGTATGATCACCAAGGTCAGCGTGAGTACCGATGATGGAATGAACTGGACGGATGCTATCCTGGCAAGTCCGGAGCACCAGCAATTCACCTGGACCTTCTGGGAATATACCTGGACGATTTCCTCACCGGGGCACTATTCCCTTATGGTCAAAGCAGAAGATTCCCTGGGTAATCAGCAGCCGCGGGTTTCTGCGTGGAATGTTAAAGGATACGGCAATAATATGATGCATCAGGTGCCGGCTTTCGTTCCCGGTACCCCAATGGTTCATTAAGAGTAAAGGACTATGAGTTATACCAAGGGGAAAACTAAATTTGCAAAAGAAAACAAGACCCCGAAGAGATTTTTGGTCTCTCCGAGGCCTTGTTTCCAGCATTGCTGAAACTACCGAATCGTCACACTGCTGCGATCTGATGTTTTTTCAACCGTTGGTGAGTAAATCCCGGCAGCGTTTTTGATATTGATTTGAAAGGTTGCGGGGTCTCCGGTTATTTGATCTCCAGAATCAACTAAATGTTTGGCAATATAAGTGTACGTTCCGTCGTTATTATTGACTTCCACAAAACTATCAGGATTGCTGCCGTTAATCTTGAAGTTACTGAGTTTGGTCACGGCTTCATCCGTAGTAAATTTCAGAGTAATGACATCGCCGATGGTAGCTTTTGTGGGGTCCGTATTATCTGAAGAAATCGCTACTTTAGAGATTCTGGCATATTTAGGAATGATCGTGACTGTACTTCCGTCAGATGTTGCTTCAATAGTTTGAGAGTAGATCCCTGCGGCGTTCTTTACATTGATTTGGAAGGTTGCCGGGGCACCTGTAATCAGATCTCCAGAATCGACTAAATGGGTTGCGGTATAGACATTTCCAACATGTGTGAAGTGATCCGGATTACTCCCATTAATCTTGAAATTACTTAATTTGGTCACAGGCACATTGGATGTAAAGGTTAGAGAAATGGTATCGCCATTCATAGCTTTTGTCGTATCTGCGTTATTTGAGGAAATTTTTACATTACTGATGATGGGTTGTGCTACTACATTTACGGTACAACGAGCTGTCTTTAAGCCATCCACTGTTGTGACCGTAATGGTTGCCACACCTGGGGTCAAGGGAGTCACCACGCCCTGACTATTAACCGTTGCCACGTTTAAGTTGCTGGATGTCCAGGTTACATTCTTGTTCGTCGCGTCGCTAGGGGATACATTGGCTGTTAAAGTCCCTATGGATCCTCCTGCGGACAGATTCATTGTGGATTGATTCAAGGTGACACCCGTTACACTAATCTTCTCGGTTCCTTGGGAATTAGCTACAGTCACCCTACAAGTTGCTGATTTGCTTCCATCCTCCGCTGTTGCAGTGACATATGCTGTTCCTGCCTTGACACCGACGACTTTTCCGTTTGCGTCAACTGTTGCGACGGCTGTGTTGCTGGATTTCCAAGTGACCTTTTGATTCGCTTTATAAGGAGCGATTTTCACGGCCAGGGTAGCACTATCTCCGACATTAAGGAACATTCTCTTTTTCAAAATTATTGCAGATACTTTATGTGTTTTGCTATCCTTTGAAATGCTTTGGGTAGATTTTACATGGGACTGAGCCCAAGATGGGGGTGCTGCCAGCACAGGCAATGAGGAAGATAGGAATAAACTCACTATACAGACCGTTGAGAATAGAGCTTTAAACTTTCGTTTCACTAGGTATTCCTCCCTTAATCGTATTTACTATTTAATACGGAAATGCGGCGGTATTTTGTGGGGGGATTTCCATATTTTTTTTGTTAAAGCAAAAAGCAGTCCTAATCCCAGTACTTTTGGAAAGAGCAATATGAATCGATTCTTGACCGTTTACAGATTTATCCTGTTAATATATGAAAAATCCTCAGAAAATGCTATACTATAACTATATAAGTACTATAATCATTTAAGGAGAGTGTACTATGGGAGCCAAAAAGAAAAAACAAACCATCGGCGTTATTAATCCATTAGACCTGATCAAGCGATCTCCCGACAAAATGAATTCTTCAATGGAAGTTGTAAGACAGGGTGTAGGAGTTCATCGGGACAAAACCAAGTATAATAGGAAAAAAGCGAAGCAGGAGAACTTTTATGATGGATATCATTGTGTATCGGATTTGGCGATATAGAATGATATCCATCATGTTTTCAGTCTCGCTTTTCGAATGACTTACATTATTTCATTTGATCTTCTTGACATTTACTTACACGTTTTATAAAATACCATTATGAGTCTTTATGCTGTTGTTTATGCCTGAGCCCCATAATGCTGCATAACTGCCGAGTGCCTGAGCCCCACGAAGCAGATCGGACTGAAATACGGATAATTGATGGAGGGAAACTTATGTCCACGTTCTTTGCGAAAGCGAATGCGGTGGAGCGTAAATGGTATGTCATTGACGCTGCAGGCCTTCCTTTGGGTCGTTTAGCTACTGAAGCTGCTCGCATCCTTAGAGGTAAACATAAACCAACTTTTACTCCTAATGTTGACACAGGAGATCATGTGATCATCATTAATGCAGAAAAAGTTGTTTTAACCGGTAATAAATTAGATCAAAAAATGTATCGCCGTCACTCCGGCTATCCTGGTGGTTTGAAAGAAACCCCTTACAGAAAGCTGATGCAAAACATGCCTGAAAGAGCTGTTGAGCATGCCGTCAAAGGAATGCTTCCTCATAACAAGCTGGGTGCTCAGATGTATACGAAGCTGAAAGTATATCGTGACGAAAATCATCCGCATCAAGCGCAACAACCCGAAATTTGGACCATTCAATAAACGGGAAGGAGGAAGTAAAACATGGCTGCACAATTACAATATCAAGGTACCGGACGCCGCAAAAACGCGGTAGCTCGTGTACGTTTAATTCCTGGAGAAGGAAAAGTTACAGTAAATAAAAGAGAGCTTGCTGAGTACTTCGGCAAGAAAACTCTGGAAATGATCGTTCAACAACCGTTCGGGGTAACCGACACAGTTGGCAAATATGATGTAGTTGCTCTCGCCCATGGCGGCGGTACTACAGGACAAGCCGGAGCTCTCCGTCTCGGAATTGCCCGCGCTCTTCTGAAAGCAGATCCCAGCTTGCGTCCAGCTCTCAAGCGTGCAGGGTTCCTCACCCGTGACCCACGTATGAAAGAGCGTCGTAAATACGGCTTGAAGAAAGCCCGTAAAGCTCCACAATTCTCCAAACGTTAATATCTCGAAAATCTTGGAACCCTCAAACCCGCGTGGTTTGGGGGTTTTTGATTATTCTAGTGCTTCGGATTTTTAATTTAAGATAGTACTTGCACAAAGAAATATTGTCCGGCCATATAGTGGAGTATCTTGGTGATAAAGGGAGGATAAAACAATATGGGCCATTCAGTGAGAAAAGGGGAATCACTTTATAAAATAGCTAAACGTCATGGGACTTCTGTTCATCATTTGCTTAAATTAAACCCTCATGTTCGCAGTAGACCAGCTACTATTTATCCTGGCGAGAAAATTAGGGTCAGATAAGATGTAATCGCCTGCAGCAATAAAGTGATGCCTTCCAAGCGTCTCTCTATGGATTCGTTGGCGTTAATCACAAAGAAATAGCAAATCCCTCAACCATGCATGGTTGGGGGATTTTTATTTTTAAAGTCCTAATTATTCATTCTTTGCTTGTTTCTCGAAGTATTCATTTTGCAGAAGACCCATATGAATGATGTCATGCCATTCACCATCTCTAAATAGACTTTGTGATAAACATCTAAAGATGGGCTGGTGGAATGCATAACTTCCACATCATTTCTCCACTTATGATAAAGTTCTGTGTCTTCCTTTGTCATCTTTCTTAGTTTCACCCTTGATGATTCAAACAGCATAACGATCACTCATTAGTTTGCGGATTTAGGATTGATTAATTTTTCTAAAGAGAAAAGCAAGACAGATAATTGATCCTTTACTTTTGTTTGTTCAGGCCCTAACTGAAACGTGTCCAACATTAAACCGTTTATAAAGGATAGGAGATACCTCGCAATAGAACGAGTGGATTGTTGTGGTCTAAATTCTCCTCTATGCATTCCTTCATTTAAAACTTCTTCTATAGCTTCGATGGTTCGATTGTAGCGTTCAGAAATGTAAGGGGAATTATCTTTATTATTTGCGTTTTTAGATGATAAAAAGAATTCCGCTTTTGCATAGAGCAATGTTTGGTCAATTGCCTCAATATAAATTTGCTGTTCTTTAACCCAGTTTTTTAATTGTGGCCATAGTGGACTTTCATCAGATGTCACAAAATAGTAAATGTCTTTTTGGTCATCATATTTTAATACTTCGATAAAAACGTGATTAATATTATTGAAATAACTATACAATGCACCTCTGGATATTCCGGCTTTGTCCATAATATCCTGCATAGATGTGCGAACAAATCCTTTCTCGATAAACACCTTCTTGGCTGCTTCTATCAACTCTCTTTCTCTCTCTTTTTTATAGTCTTCACTAACTTTTGGTGACATAAAGCCCACCTCCATAATGAATGACAAAATGCATAGAATAAACTATACACTACTGTCGTTTATATTATAGATTATACCGACACTAGTGTATAGTTTCAAACCTTTTATATTAATAACATGGGGCAGCCAGTCATAAAAAAACCACATTCTTATGAAAAAGAATGTGGTTTAAGTTATACAAAGCAGCAATCGTCAGAGCATAGCGAATACCGATCCCCATTTTCCTGCTCATCCGGTATAAAATATCTCCTGAATTCCGAGGGCAATACAGCATTCATGACTTCCATAAGATCCTTGATAGGCTCCTCAGCCCCTTCTAAAATCCAGATAACCGTAATCTCCAAGTTTCCATAAACACAGGCCTCTATCTTTTTCCTGACCTTCCAGTCGTGAATATCTACCTTATTTTTCTTCAAAACACCAAGAAAAAAATCCATACTTATAGTAAAGATATAATTCTTCAGGGAGTTCACATCCGATGACCGGATGGCATTTTGGAATAACTTTAGGTTGTCTTTCAACTCTTGATACAGCTGATACTGAGTATCCCGCCAAGGAATGCCCTCATCAAAGCGAAACAAGGTATTCTCCAGAATCTTTTTATAGTTTGAATTCAGCAAATCATACTTATCGGTATAGTATCGGTAAAAAGTAGCCCGGCTTACGCCCGATGCCTTAATGATGTCGGTAACCGAAAGCTTATCAATGGTTTTCTTGTGAAGCAATTCGCTTAATCCCTTAAAGAGCAGCGCCTCCGATATATTTTGTTCCATCATCATTCCTCCTCAGAGCGACCTGATCCTCTTATGACAGCTCAATCCAACTTGGCTAATTCAATTATAGGAAGATTGAGACCGATAATCAAGCTATTCCCAGGCAAGTAGTCCCCAAGGACGCTGATAAAGGTGAGACATACTCGGCAATTTGTCTCATATGAGACAAACTGCCCGGCTTGTTTCTATGCGCACAAGGAAAGGTGGATTAGAATAGAAGGGAAAAGGGAAATAAAGTACAAGGAGACCAAAGTTATGATTTCAAGAAGAGATTTTGTTAAGCGTGCCGCAGCCGGTGCCGTAGGCGTAGCAACGGTAGGTATTCTCGGCGGCTGTACTCAGGGGGCAGCATCGACCTCCAATGAAGTAAAATGGGATAAAGAGGCAGATGTAGTGATCGTCGGCGGAGGAGGTACCGGACTGGCGGCGGCTCTCCAGGCTGCCCTGGATGGTGCCAAGGTCTTAACGCTGGAAAAAGGAGGAGTAGCGGGGGGGACCACCAACTTTTCCGGTGGAGTTATGCAGGCAGCGGGTACGGATGCCCAAAAGCAATATACTTCCTATCAGGATGACACTCCGGAGAAGCACTATAAGCTGTGGCTTAAAGCCGGCGAAGGGGCGGTTGACGAAGAACTTGTGAAGGATCTGGCTTATCAAGCGCCGGAGCATATACAATGGCTGACAGATACGGTAGGCCTTAAATGGACAAGTGTCTACGGGCATTCTCATATTCCCTATGTAGAGGACTCTTTCTTTGCTGACCGCATTCATGTCTATGAGAACGGGGGCGGAATCGGCAGCGGTACCATCCTTACCAAGGCTCTTTTAAAGGCAGCCGAGGAAAAAGGCGCACTGATCGAATATGAAACTGAAGTAACCGGACTTCTGACCAATGAAAAGGGCGAAGTGATTGGTGTTACTGCCAGACAGAAGGATGCTGAAATAAAAGTAAAAGCGAACAAAGGAGTCATCTTAGCGGCGGCAAGTATCGATCAGAATAAAGAAATGGCGAAAGCATTAAGCCCCCAGCAGTATTGGGATCTGACAACTCAACAATGTCTGTGCACTCCTACCAATACAGGTGATGGAATCCGTATGGCTATGGAAATCGGCGCAGCAGTATGCGGGTTTGGCGGAACCATCGATTTTTGTGCCAAAACGGGGGCTGCTACAGATAACCGGGTACCCTTATTTCCATCCTTTATCGTCAACCAAAAAGGAAGGCGGTTCGTTTGCGAAGACGCAACCTATGCCTACCATTATCGGGCCATTTTCCAGCAAGAGAAGCAATTGGACGGCCCAACCTTCATGATCTTTGGAGAGAGCAGCCTCTCGGCAGAGAAGGCGCCCTGGACCAAAGAAAGTGTTGCTAAAGATGTGACCGACGGTGTGGTGTTTAAAGCAGATAGCATAGAAGAACTGGCTGGATTGATTGCCGTGGACCCGGCAAATCTCGCTTCCGCATTGGCAACCTGGAATTCCGATATGCAAAAAAACAAGGATAACCAGTTTGACAGAAAGACAGGACTGAAGCCCATCACAGGGCCCTTCTATGCCTATAAAAATGTTGCCGCCAACCTGGGTTCGCTGGGCGGTGTAAAGATTAATGTGGATGGTCAGGTACTCCGGCCCAACGGTGAAGTCATTCCCCGCCTGTATGCAGGCGGACTGAATGCGGGAGGATGGATAGGACCCTACTATCCGGGCTCCGGGACGGCAATTATGGGTACCGTTCACTGGGGACGCAAAGCGGGCGGTCATGCTGCGAAATTAACTTCTATTTAGACCATAATTTATCATCATGTAAGGAGTTTAGAAATGAGAAAGAACAAATATGTCTTGATATTATCCCTGTCCCTTGTCCTGGTTATTGCTGCAGGATGCAGTTCAAGCCCCGCGGCTGCAGACAAACCGGCTGAGAATGGTTCAGCCGCCGTATCGAAGGAATCACCCGCTGCCAACGAAGGCCCGGCAGCCGTCAGTTATAAAGACGGCACCTATGAAGGAACCAGTGACGCAGGAATACATCCGGGTTTAAAGGTCTCTGTGGTGGTGAAAGATGGGAAGATTGCAGAGGTTAATGTGGTTGAACACCAGGAGACTGATGGAATCGGTAGCATTGCCATCGAAAAGCTTCCTTCACTGATTGTAGAGGCCCAGTCCACGGAAGTGGATTCGGTCACCGGAGCCAGCCTGAGCTCAGGTGCGATCAAGGAAGCTGTCAATAAGGCATTGGAACAAGCTAAATAATGAGTGCTTGCAATTAGAATAGTAGATTTTTAACAATAGTGTCTAGAACTTGATGCCCAGGGAATACAAAACCCTGGGCATTTGCCTTTTTGATAGGGAAAAAGCATTGACCTGAAGGTCTAATCGTGTTAGACTTCACTTAGTCTAATGGCATTCAACCAAAATTCAAGGGAGGACTTATCTTATGGAACAGTATAAGCTTGGGGAAATGGAGCAAAAATTTGCTGATTTGATTTGGCTCCATGCCCCTATTCCTTCCGGGGAGCTTGTCAAGCTGTGCGAGAGGGAACTGAGCTGGAAGAAGTCCACCACTTATACCATGCTCAAGCGGCTTTGCGACCGGGGGATATTTGAAAATCAAAAAGGCAGGGTTACAGCCCTGATGAGCAGGGAAGATTTCACAGCGGCACAGGGGGAGCAGTTTTTGAGCGAAACCTTTGGAGGTTCTCTGCCCCGGTTTTTTGCGGCGTTCACCCGCAGAAACAAATTAAGTGCGAAAGAAATCCGTGAGCTGCAGCGGCTCATTGACGAGCATAAGGAGGGGTAATTATGCAGGAGGAACTATTCTTACAGGTACTCAACATGAGTTTTACCGGGAGTGTGGTCATCCTGTGTGTAGTGCTCATGCGGCTTTTGCTCAGAAAGGCGCCGAAGGTTTTTTCCTACGCCCTTTGGAGTGTTGTGCTTTTTCGTTTGGTTTGCCCCTTTTCCTTTGAGAGTGCCTTAAGTTTATTGCCGGTGAATTCCGAACCCATTCCATCCGATATTGTTTATGCGGCCATGCCCCAGGTCCATACCGGGATTGGGGCGGCGGACCGGGTTATCAGCTCGTCCCTGCCCGGGGCGGTTCCCTATGCAAGCATTAATCCTCTGCAGATCTGGGTCTTTTTGGGGTCCCTACTGTGGCTTTGGGGCATTGCTGCTCTTCTTCTGTACAGCATTTTCTCCCTTATAGGTTTAAAAAGGCGGCTGGGAACCGCGGTCCATGATAAGGAGAACATATACCTCTGTGCAGACATCGATACCCCCTTTGTGATGGGGGTGATCCGTCCCAAGATTTATTTGCCGGATTCACTTTCCGGCACGGAGAAGGAGTATATTCTGCTCCATGAGCAGACCCATATCCGGCGGATTGATCATGTGGTCAAGATCCTGAGCTTTTTTGTGCTCTGCATCCATTGGTTTAATCCCCTGGTGTGGGCGGCTTTTTTCCTTTCCGGCAGGGACATGGAGATGTCCTGCGACGAGGCAGTCATTAAGAAGCTGGGCAATGAGGTGAAAAAAGAGTATTCTTCCTCCCTGCTTGCTCTTGCCACGGGCAGGCGTATCGTGGGCGGCACTCCCCTGGCCTTTGGAGAGGGTGATACCAAGGGGCGGATTATGAATGTGCTCAACTATAAAAAGCCCGCCTTCAGGGTCTTGTTGGTTGCTTTTATGGCCGTGATCATCCTGGGCCTGGGGCTGATGGCTAATCCCAAGGTAGGGGAGAACTTCACCGGTGCCGTCTATAGTGTAGATGAGATTCTCTACGATGCACCCCAGTATTCCTTTACTTACACCACGGACAGCGCCCCTCAGTACAACATTTCTGCCGACTATGTGCTGTTTCGCAAGGAGATTTCCGATCAGGACTGGGTCATGCTCGGCAGTCTTTATAAATATCCCCTTACCCGTCAGGAGCAGTATAGGCTCTTTAATCCTCTGAACAACAAAGCTCATGAAAATCTGGATAAGGTGAAAACCATTTACCGGGCGGATCTTAAGGATAAAAACCAGACCTTTATTCTTGTCATGGAACAAAAAAACGGCGATGTACTCTTGGCCCATGGCTATGATCATTCTGGAAGTCCTCACGTCCGCTGGCTGTTTCGCTTGAATAAGGCTGCCGAGCCTGAGGCAAATGAGCAGGCTAACCAACCAAAGCCCCAGGGTGATACTGCTTTCGGTACCACAAACGCGGAGCCTGTGGAGAAGGTTCAGGGCCACAGTACCCTGAAAAAGACCTGAAAGCGTAGCTTTACGCACAAGAGCGAAGGATTTTAGCGGAGGGGCGTCTGGGTTAACGAGGCTTTCTTAACACAGCGGAGCCACTGGTTCACATCAGGTATTACCTGGAGGTTTGGCGGAGCTGCTAAGAAAGCGAGTTGACCAGCCCTGGAGCTAATAAGTGAGCGGTGTGCGTAAAGCTACACGACCCTAGGAATCTTTTTCATCCTATGCTTGTTCCCTATGTCAGAAACCACCAGCGTTAGATTCCTGTCCCTATAGGCGTCTATAGCTTTGATTATCGAAATAGTAGGAGGACCATTCATGAAAAAGATTCTAGCAATAGCTCTGACTACCCTTATGCTTACGGGCATAGTGGGGTGTACTCAAAACACAGATTCCCCGGAAACCAACATATCTCAGGAAAACACCGACCCTGCGAAGGAAACGGAAGATCCCCAGGATCCTGAAACGGATCCGGTGACAGACCCGAATACCCCCGTAACCAATGATAATAACACTTCCGGTGACAATACCGCCCCTCAGGAAAGCAAGCCGTCTACGAACACCCCTCCCCCCAAGAATACGGCTCCCAGCAAACCACAAGAGACAGTGACACCTCCGAAAACCCCTCCTGCGCCGACTTCTCCCCCGGAGTCAAGCAAGCCCTCCGAGGGGAATACAGCGGCAACTCTTGAGGATAAGATGACTAAGCTGCTCACAGGGGTCAAGATAGATGTACTAACCGGTGACACGGAAGTTACGGCGGATCGGTTTGCCTGGTATTTCGGCATCGACCCCATCGAGGGAGCGGAAGGATTGGCATCTGAAGCTATGATTAGTTCCGTCGCCCATTCCATCGCTTTGTTGCAGCTGCCTGAGGGTGTGGACCCGGCCAAAACTGCGGCTGCCATAGAACAAAAGATCGATCCCCGCAAATGGATTTGCGTACAGGCTGAAAAGACCGTTGTCAAGCATAAGGGGAATCTGATCCTGGTGATTATGTCCCATAAGGATATTGCCGATGCAGTTGCCGCCAATTTTGATGCCCTTTAAGGAGACCTCTTTATGCTTTTTTCCAGCATCAGCTTTTTGTATGTCTTTCTGCCCATAGTACTCCTCAGTTACTTCCTTGTGCCCTATGGAGTGAAAAATGTCGTCTTATTAGGGGCCAGCTTAATCTTCTATTTTGCGGGAGAGCCCATCTATACGGTACTGCTCATCATTTCCACCCTCTCCGCTTATCTTCACGGCCTGTATATCGAAGCTCATCGGGGGTTAAGGAGAGCAAAAGCCGCCCTGGCCTCCTCGATACTAATCAATCTCGGCATACTGGGTTTTTTCAAGTATGCCGATTTCTTTATTGCCAATTGGAATGGACTGACCGGAGGGGAGATCTCCCTGCTGCAGATAGCTCTCCCCCTGGGCATCAGTTTCTATACCTTCCAGACCATGAGTTATGCCATCGACGTTTATAGGGGGGAAGTCAAAGCAGAACGGAGTCTGGTGAATCTCGCGACTTATGTCTCCCTTTTTCCCCAGTTGGTGGCGGGGCCCATCGTAAGGTACAGCACCGTAGAAGAGGATCTCCGCCGCCGAACTCACGGCATGACGGACATAGCCTTGGGTATCCGCCGTTTTGTGATTGGGCTGGCCAAGAAGGTGATCATTGCCAACAGCATGGGGGAGCTCTGCGCTGTCTTTCAGCTCTCTGATGAGAAGAGTGTGCTTTTTTACTGGATCTATGCCCTTGCCTTTACTCTGCAGATCTACTTTGATTTTTCCGGCTATAGTGATATGGCTATCGGCTTGGGCCGCATCTTCGGCTTTCGGTTTCCTGAAAACTTCAATTATCCTTATATTTCCCGTTCCATCACCGAGTTTTGGCGGCGCTGGCATATCAGTCTCAGCTCCTGGTTTCGGGATTATGTCTATATCCCCCTGGGGGGGAATCGGGTTTCCTTGGGGAAAGGGGTCCGCAACATCCTGATCGTCTGGTTCTTGACAGGGTTTTGGCATGGAGCGGAATGGAACTTTATCCTCTGGGGACTGCTGTTTGGGCTGTTGCTGCTCATGGAAAAGCTCTTCCTGAACCGATTCCTGGAGAAGCTCCCTGACGGATTCCGCAGAGTATATACGATGTTTTTCATCGTCTGCAGCTTCGTCCTTTTCAATGCTACGGGACTATCAGGGGCTTTGCAGGATTTTCAAGGGATGTTCGGGGTACTTCCCTTACCCCTTTGGAATGAGGTCACCCTGTATTATTTAAAGGACTATGCCTTTTTGCTGGGGATTTCTCTCGTTGGCGCCACACCGTGGCTGAAAAATCTGTTGGTCAAAGTACAGTCCCGCTCCAAGGGTGCGACTGCTGCTGCTACTCTTTTATGGGCGGAGCCCATCGTCTTGACCGGCCTTCTTTTGCTTGTCAGCGCTTATTTGGTGGACGGGTCCTTTAACCCATTTTTATATTTTCGTTTTTAAGGAGGAGAGCCATGACTGAACGAGGAAAAAACAGGGTTGTGGTTCTGAGCTTTTTTCTGGTGCTCTGGGGATTTTTTGCGGCCTCCCTAATACTCAAGGATGAAGCCCTTTCGGTAAGCGAACGCCGGAAGCTGGCCGGCTTTCCCGAGCTTAGCGTCCAAAGTGTATTCTCAGGTGAGTTAGCGAAGGAACTGGAGGAGTACCTGCTGGATCAGTTCCCGGCCCGGGATGATTTTCGCAGGCTTAAGGCCCATTTTTCTTTGGATATTCTAAGGAAAAAAGAGAACAACGGTATTTATCTTGTCGGGGATGGGGTGTACAAACTGGAATATCCCCTCAATGAAGGACAAGTATCCCTTGGGGCTCAGAAAATCAATGATCTGTACGACAAGTATCTTACCGGGATGAAGGTTTATTATGGGGTTATTCCGGACAAGAGCTATTACGTGGCTGAAGAGAACAAAATCCTGGCCATGGACTATGCCAAAATGCGGGAAAAACTAAGCCTTGAGATTGATCACACTATCAAAGAGATCGAGCTTTTTGACTGCTTGAAGGCGGAGGATTATTACCGGACAGACCCCCATTGGCGTCAGGAGAACCTTGGCCAGGTAGTGGCCCGGCTTGCCGGAAGTATGGGGGTGGATCTCCCTCCCTTGGCCGGCTATGACCGTTCATCTTTTGCTCCTTTCTATGGAGCTTATTACGGGCAGTCGGCCCTTAGCCCAAAGCCCGATGAGATCATCTATCTTCAGAGTGAGACCATCGCCAACTCCACTCTATATAACCTGGAAAAGAATAGAGTGACTCCCCTTTACACTTTAGAGGCAGCCGGCGGGATGGATGCCTATGATCTGTTCCTGTCGGGAGCATCGGCATTTTTAGTGCTGGAAAACAAGAAGGAACCCAGTGGCCGAGAGCTGATTATTTTTCGGGATTCCTTTGCCAGCAGTCTTGCTCCTCTTTTATTGGAAGGGTACTCGAAGATTACCTTGATTGATTTGCGGTATATGGACAGCAAGCTTTTGCCCCAGTTCATCACCTTTACCGATCAGGATGTTCTGTTTTTATACAGTACATTGGTCTTTAACCATAGCGCCATGCTGCGCTGAGATCAAAAAAGCTTTGGAGCTAATCATTAGCTCCAAAGCAAAAAATGCATTTGTTAGTACGGATTAAGAATTAGGGAACTTGTTTAGTGTATACTAAATGAGCCGGGAGTATTTCCATTTTTTAATAAGGGGTATACCAGAGACAAACTGCTTTATCCATGATATAAAATAAGTAGCTTCCGGAGCCGGATACTGAAGTTAAACTATCGCTCTATTTGTTGCGGAATTCACTTATTATTCCATTCCAAAAGCAGTTTTGCAACTTTTTCCTCGACGAGATTATTGCCAATGGATTCTTCGTCAGGGAATTGTTTATAAAAAGCAGTTTGATCCGCCGCTAAATTTAATAAACGTTTTTTCTCTTCCTGAATCTCATCATCAGTGACGCCGATAGTTTCCAAGTGTGCTATTTCATCTAAAATCAATTTGCGTAAAATGGTTTTTTCGGTAAGAATCTTACAATCTTCATAAAAATACTCATCATCTTCAGACAGAAGGGAGGGCATCATGGATAGGTTTTCTGAGGATATTATACTTTGGCGGGTTTTAACCAAGATATCTTCATACACTTTTTTAAATTCTTCTTCATCAAATTCGTATTCGGAGTAGGCTAGGATTTCTTCGAAAATCATCTCGAGCTTACTTTCGGCAATGACCTGGCTCCAGTTATCGGCGATGATGCCGCGCAGATTGTTCTTAAGCTCTTCCATACTGGAGACCGCAGGATCAATCAGTCTGGCAATTTCGTCAGAAGATTCCAGTTGTTGGCTATGGTTGATTACCTCCAAAACATCGGCGTCGAAGGTCACAGTTTTACCGCTTATCCGCTCCAAAGGGGCGCTTTCAGGAAAGAGGATGTCCATCTTAAAACTATCTCCAGCTTTGCAGTGGATGACATTTTTAAATTGTTCCAGCATAGAGGGATCTCCTACTGTATATTTAAAGTTTGATTTGGCCAGTTCGGGTACAAATATGCCGTCACAAACGGGATTAAGGTTTATGATGACTTCATCCCCGATCTCGGCGAGCTTATTTTTTTTAGACCATTCATTCAGTAGTTTTAAGGTGGACTCAATAACAGCCCGATTCAAATCATCCTCAGTAAATTCAGGGAGTGGCTTTAATTTTAGTTCCTTATATGGACCAATGAGAAATTTGTGCATGGTAAAGTTCATCCTTTCACAAAATAACTGTTTGTCAAGCGTTCCAAATGAGATTATAGCATTCTTTATGATCCAAAATGTTAATGTGCAATAAGTTTAACTGTATAGTCAATATTCAACTATAGAGATAAAAAAGGGGATGGCTAAAATGTCTGCTGAAGGTTTGGACAAGGATTTCTGTGGAGCAATTATTCCGGATAGTTTTTTCCCAATCGAAAAACTACGCAATTATACAGATATGGGGATTATTAGGGAGTTTGCAAAAGGTAGTGCCATAATAATGCCTGGGGAAGATACCACCAGTATGATTTTTTTAATGGATGGAAAAATAAAATTAGATATAATTTTTGAAGATGGAAGTGAAAAACTTCTTTATTATGCCGGCAGCAATTCTCTTATCGGGAGATTATACCCCACGGGAAATAATATTTATGCCACAGCTATGGAACAGACAAGGACATGCTGGTTTTCCGAAGAATGTTTGAGAGTTATTTTTCGCACCGATGAAGATATGATATTTGAAATATTTAAAAACTACCTTACCAAAGTGGCTTACTATGCGAGACAGGTAGCCGAGATCAATACTTATAACCCAACGATCAGAATTTTAAGATTGTTTTATGAGCTTTGCTCTTCCCAGGGAAAACGGGTGGGGGATACCTATGAAATTACGATGCCCTTATCCCAGAAGAGTATTGGGGAAATTACCGGAGCCCATCATGTGACCGTATCCAAAGTCCTGGCTTGTCTTAAAAAGGAAAATATTTTAGACAAGAAAAAGAATAAATTCATTGTTTATAATCTTGAGGAGCTTAAGCATCTCTCCGAACAAACGTCCTACTATTAGGATCATGCTTCCGATAAAATATCTCATCTGAAGTTAGTGCACTCTAAAGATCATCTCTTTTTTATGTATTAAAATTTAAGGGGATCATCTAAATCAAAGGCAGAGGAGGAATTTAAAGTGTCGAACATTACCATTTTCCGAGAAATCATGCTAAAACAGATTATTACTGAAGAGGGCAAAGAAACCAGTCGGAAAGAATTAAGAGAGCAATTGGTGGCTTTAAACAATCAACAGATCGAGTTTGAAGATAAAAAGAAAAAAACACTGACGGAGTTTTCCCTGAAGGGAGCGGATGGGGCTCAATTGGACAGAATCCGCCAAAAATTTGATGCTGAGGCTTCTGATTTTCATGTCCGACGGGATGAGCTCAGAATGAATATGGATGCCCTGGAGGAACTGGTCGTCGGGGAGGAAGTAGTCATTGGTTCGGTAGAAGGGCCCTATGACTTAAAGGTTGGAGACACTCTGGATGGGGCAGTTAATGCAGAAATCATTTTAAAAGACGGCGTGGTAGTGGAGATAAGACAATGAGTGTACGTAAAGCATTAGTATCCGGCGTGGATCAGGTCGCGGATATGGTCAAATTGACCCTTGGACCTCGGGGCAAGAACATTGTCATTGAGCGAAGAGGCGCGTATCCTCTGATTACCAGGGATGGGGTAACCGTCGCTAAA
The DNA here is from genome assembly GCF_000243155.2 of Desulfitobacterium dehalogenans ATCC 51507. NCBI lineage: Bacteria > Bacillati > Bacillota > Clostridia > Eubacteriales > Desulfitobacteriaceae > Desulfitobacterium > Desulfitobacterium dehalogenans. The sequence continues at coordinate 622,782 of NC_018017.1, forward strand.
TATATAAGCTTATCCGACGCTCAGGAGAATCTGGGAGCGAAGCTCTGCAAGGAAGCCGCCGCCCAGACCAACGATTTGGTAGGGGATGGGACTACGACCTCTATTGTCCTGGCTCAAGCCATGGCCAAGGGGGGACTTTCCCTCGTGGAAGCCGGTTTGGACCCGATGCAGTTTAAAAAGGGGATTGAAAGAGCTGTCGACTATGCTGTAGCAGAAATCCAGAGGCTGAGTGTTCCCGTGACGGTCCCCGACGGGGTCTGTCAAGTGGCTTCCGTTTCTTCGAAAAGCACCCCTGTTGGGGAGTTGATCGCTCAGGCTATGGCCAAAGTGGGACCGGATGGCACTATTTCCGTGGAAGAATCCATAGAGCGCCATACTTATGTCGAAGTGACCGAGGGCTTGGAACTGAACAGCGGGTATATGTCCTCCTATTTCCTGAACGAGGGGGAGGAACTGATGGTCAGTCTGGAAAACCCCTATATTTTAATCACGGATTATACTCTGAAGGAGATCTCCGAGGTGAAACGGACTCTAAATTGGTGCGCCTGGGAGAAACGCCCCCTTTTAATCATCGCAGGGAACATGACGAAAGATGTCCTGGGGATGTTGATTGCTCATAATAAGGCCAACCAGGAAAAGGTCGTCGTCGTTAAGACTCCAAGTCATGGCGATGATCGCCAGGGTATTATGGAAGATCTGGCCATAGTCACCGGAGGCTCGGTAATCACCAAAAAACTGGGCATGGTTCTTAAAAATATTGAAAAACCAATGCTGGGTAAGTCCCAGAAAGTTGTCGTTACACGCTATAAGACGACTATTTTAGGCGGGGCGGGAACGGCTGAAGGCATTCAGGAACAAGTAAGGAAATTGAAAGTCATTCTCGGGCAAACCTCCGATTCTGAGGAAGGGGCTCAATTAAAACAGCGTATCTCCGCTCTTGCCGGGGGAATTGCGGTGATCCGCGTCGGCGCCGATACACACATCGCTCTGAAGGAACTCAAAGACCGGGTTATCGATGCTGTGCATGCGGCAAAGGCAGCGGTTGAAAGCGGCGTTGTGCCCGGGGGAGGCACGGTCTTTATCAGGGCGGCCCAGGCTCTGGATAAGGTTCCGGTGTCCACAGACTATGAAAAAGCGGGGATCAAGCTGGTCCAAAGGGCCTTGGAAGCTCCTTTGCAGCAAATAGTGAGCAATTCAGGGGGCAATGGCAAAAAGATTGTGGCCATGACGAAAACCCTGGGCTATGACATGGGTTATGACGCTCTGTCCGGAAAATTCGTGGACTGGGCAGCGGCGGGAATAGTCGACCCGGCCAAGGTCTCCGTTACGGCCCTTCGCAATGCTATGGGCATTGCTTCCATCCTTTTGACTACGGAAGGGAAGATTGAGAAATTCAGATAAAAGTTAATACGCACTAATACTTGTGTATGTATTCCTTATTACAATGTACCCGTAACTACTTTTTAATTGCCTTACAAAGGGAGGTGGAAAAGTTATGGGTACATTTTTAATTTTTATCGCGGGTGTATTATTCTTAGCTGCTATTCTCTTTATTAAACCAAGGGCAAAAAAGGCCGAAATGTGGAAAACCGTGCTTAATTGGGTTTTATTTGTCCTTTGGTACGGTGTGACCTGGATGGGGGTTTCCTATATCTACCTTAATGCTAAGGCCGGTCATGTTAAGGCCACAAGTACCGCAGTGTTTGTGTTTTTAGGGATATCAGTAGTACTAGGTTTTATCTTAGCCCGTTTATTAGGATTTATTAACATGAAGAAAACAAATAGTAGAAATGCAGTGGAAGCTTAAGGGGAGAAAAGAATGGAAAACAATGAACAAAGGCAGCAAACAGGCATGAACCGCAGAAGCTTTCTGAAAGTTGGGGCTGCAGCAACTACCATGGGAGTCATCGGAGCGATCAAGGCTCCGGCCAAGGTCGCCAATGCCGCTGAAACAATGAACTATGTCCCGGGACCCACCAATGCACGCTCTAAACTTCGCCCGGTACATGATTTTGCAGGAGCAAAAGTTCGCTTTGTTGAGAACAACGACGAGTGGCTGGGCACTACCAAAATCATTTCCAAGGTAAAAAAGACTTCCGAAGCCGATGCCGGCTTTATGCAAGCGGTCAGAGGTTTATACGGTCCTGATCCCCAAAGAGGTTTCTTCCAATTTATCGCTAAGCATCCTTTTGGAGGAACTATCAGCTGGGCGCGTAACCTCATAGCTGCGGAGGATGTGGTAGATGGTGATGCCGAACCGACGAAGACTCCCATCCCGGACCCGGAGCAAATGTCTCAGCATATCAGAGACTGCTGCTATTTCTTACGGGCGGACGAAGTAGGGATCGGCAAGATGCCGGAGTATGGCTATTATACTCATCATGTTTCCGATACAGTCGGACTCATGAGCAAACCTGTTGAAGAATGTGTGACACCGGTTACCAAAATTTATCCTAACGTTATCGTGGTTATGATCGATCAGGGTATTGAGACCATGTGGGCATCCACAGGATACGACGGTATCAGTGGAGCGATGTCTATGCAAAGTTACTTTACCAGTGGCTGCATTGCCGTCATTATGGCCAAATATATCAGAACCCTTGGTTACAATGCGCGAGCTCATCACGCTAAAAACTACGAGGCCATCATGCCTGTCTGCATCATGGCGGCAGGTCTGGGAGAATTGTCACGTACGGGAGACTGCGCGATCCATCCCCGTTTGGGATACCGCCATAAAGTAGCCGCAGTAACGACCGATTTGCCCCTTGCTCCTGATAAACCCATTGATTTCGGTCTTCTGGACTTCTGCCGGGTATGCAAAAAATGCGCCGACAATTGTCCAAACGACGCGATTACCTTTGATGAAGATCCCATTGAATATAACGGATACCTGCGTTGGAACAGTGACTTTAAGAAATGCACAGAGTTCCGTACCACCAATGAAGAAGGGTCCTCTTGCGGTACCTGCCTGAAAGTCTGCCCCTGGAACTCCAAGGAAGATTCCTGGTTCCATAAAGCAGGGGTTTGGGTTGGCAGCAAGGGTGAAGCTGCTTCCACCTTCCTTAAATCCATTGATGATATCTTTGGCTATGGTACAGAGACCATTGAAAAATACAAATGGTGGCTGGAGTGGCCTGAAAAGTATCCCTTGAAACCCATGTAATAAAAATAAAAGTTTAAGCGGTGAGTTTTATACTTACCGCTTAGCCCCTTTATTACCTAAGGCAGATAATCGTTTTCCGGAAAGGTTAGATGAGACATGAGAAACATGAGAAAATATATAACACTCATTGCAGTGGTCATCCTTGTTGTGACAGCGGTATTTGCGAAACATGCCGATAAAATGGATGCCAATCTGGTCGAGGGATACTACCGGGAACTGGTTTCAGATGCTGCCGGCTTTGAATCCATCAATGACCGGACGGCAAAAGCAATCGGGCAAGATGGCTCTGTTAGCGCATATCTGGGAATAGATAGCAATATTGGTTATGGCGGCCCTCTTCTCGTGGGTACAGTCCTTTCACCAGATGGAAAGTTTAAGGATATCGTAATTTTAGAACATAAGGAAACCCCTTCCTATATTAATAAAATTACCAAGGCCGGATTTTTCCGTCAGTTCGAAAAAAAGCAAGTCGGAGATTCATTGGCTTTCAATTATGATGTCGACGGAGTGTCCGGGGCAACCCTTTCCACCCGTGCCATAGCCTCAAGTGTCCAAAGTGTGGCTCATACCATTGCCTTGGAAGAGTTAAAGATTACGCCCAAGAAAGCTGAGGTAAAGTGGAACATCGGCCTACATGAAATTGTGATCGCATTACTCTTTGTCTTATCCTATTTTATGCCTAAATTTAAACAGTTAGCAAGATTTAGATTTCCGTTTTTGCTGCTTAGTGTTGTCATTTTAGGGTTCTGGCTTAACAGATCATTGTCCATGGGACAGATCAGTGCTCTGTTTCTGGGGTACTTTCCGGTACCCGGCGAAAACCTTTTGTGGTATATCATTTTGATCGGTGCTTTCGCGCCGGCTTTAGTTACCGGCAAAAATCTATACTGCACTTATGTATGTCCTTTCTGCGGGTTACAGGAAACCACTCATAAAATAAGCCGAATCAATCTTTCGATGGGAAAATATATGAAGTGGATTCGTTTAGGTAAAGAAGTCATCTTATTCCTGGTTCTTTTCCTGGCTTTCCTGGCCCTTAATCCTTCTGTATCCAGTTTTGAACCCTTTGGAACGATTTTCGGGTTAAATGGTTCAAGCTATCAGTGGTATCTGCTTTTTGTCATCTTGCTCTCCAGTTTCTTCATTCGCCGGTTTTGGTGCCATGCCTTTTGCCCGGTCGGCACCATTCTTGACAAAGCGGCAGGACTTTCCCGTAAAGTTAAAAACAGTGTAACGGGTATCATCACTACGAAAAAAACGGTGGGTGTTAAGCATGGAAAATAAAGCAACAAAATTAGACAAAACGGCTCTGTCGATTCTGGCTTCCTATGGTTTAATCGCGATCTTTGTTTTTCTGGTGATACTAGAGGCATGGAATTCCTAATGCTGAGTTAAGGGAGAATGAATATGAGCACAACCATGCTTTCCGGCGAGAAAGCGCGAAGAGCATTAACCGAAGGAATCGAGCAGCTGGCCTCATGTGTCAAAGTAACCTTAGGGCCAAAGGGGAGAAATGTGGTTTTGGGTCCTTATATCGGCATGCCCAAAATAACCAATGACGGAGTGAGTATCGCCAAACATATCTCCCTGGCCAACCCTTTTCAAAACCTGGGGTGTGGCATCATAAAAGAGGCGTCGGAAAAAACCAATGACAGAGTTGGAGACGGAACCACCACTGCGGTTGTACTTGCTCAGGCCATGGTCCTGGAAGGGATGAAAAATATTGCAGCAGGCGCTGACCAGGCTTCATTAATTCAAGGGATGGAAAAAGGGGCGGAGATCGTTGCCGACGCCCTTAAAGCAAGGGCCATCAGAGTTTCCGATCCAACCGAAGTGTCCCGGGTGGCAACGATCGCGGCTGGAGATAAGGATATCGGAAACCTGATAGCCGATGCTGTGCAAAGAGTCGGGTTGAACGGGATCATCAAAGTAGAAGAAGGAAAGACTCAGAACACATTCTTTGAAGTGCTGGAAGGAATCCGTTTCGATAAAGGTTGTTTTACTCCGAAAGTTGTCAGCTCCTGGGATAATAAAACCGAAGTGCTGGAAGACCCTTATATCATGGTTACGGACCGTAAAATAAGCTATATCTATGAAATCTTTGACGTGCTGGAAGTAGCTGTTAAGACGCAAAAGCCTTTGGTGATCCTAGCTGAGGACATTTCGATCGATGTACTTGCTCTCCTGCTGACGAACAAAAAAAAGAAAACCATGAATGTTGTGGCGATTCAAACCCCGGGTTACGGGGAAAGACGCCAGGAGTATTTACAGGATATTGCAGCGATCACCGGGGCGGTAGCAGTCTCCGAAGAGAGCATACTGCAACTGGAAGACGTCCAGGAGGAGCACTTGGGGCGGGCCAGGCGGATTATCGTGGATAATAATAGGACCACGATTATGGGCGGTTTAGGGGACAAGGAAAAAATCGCCGCCCGGGCCGCCGAGGTGGGTAAAGAATTCGAATCCCGTTTACCGGGCTGGCGCAAGGAAAAGCTTCAGGAAAGACTGGGCTGGCTGCAGGGCGGCATAGCGCTGATCAAAGTCGGGGCTCCGACCATGCTGGAATTAAAGGAGAAAAAAGACAGGATTGATGATGCCGTCAACGCAGTTCAAGCGGCTATTAAAGAAGGTTTTGTCCTGGGCGGGGGAATGGCCCTGCTAAGGGCTAGTGAGTCCTTAGCTCAAGTCAAGTCGGAAGAGCCGGACGAAGACGTCGGTCTGCGGATTATTCAAAGGGCCCTGGAAGAGCCCTTGCGGCAAATTGCCTACAATGCCGGGCATGACGGGGATGTTATTCTGGATGAAGTCAGAGAATTGCCCGAGAATTGGGGCTATAATGCGGCAGAAGACCAATGTGTGAATATGCTGGAGGCCGGGATTATTGATCCGGTACAGGTGACCTGCACCGCCTTAAGAAATGCCGTCTCGATTGCCACATTGGTTATCGGTACAGGAGGATTAATCGTCGAGCAGGACTCAGGGCCACGAATTTATAAGTTAGATGATCATGATCAATAAGAAACCGAGGCGCAGCCTTGGTTTTTTTCTTTTGCGAGTGTTCAATCCCGCCCCTGATCACTTTCTTCGAGACAAACCAGGACCTTTTTCACATACCGCCGGGACCAATGGATCAGGGTTTATACATGATATAACTTAGCGTAAATTGAAGGGTCTTAGTGGGTGTAGTATAGTTGAATAGTGTAAAAAAAGAATAAATATGGATTTGGGAGGGAAAAGGTAGTGAAACTATCCACAAAATTAATCTTGAGCTATACCGGTCTTATTTTCCTTATGTCCATTATTGTCGGGGCGGTTTATTATCAGATGGTTAATGTGAGCACCGTTTCCCAGAGTGTAGCGGAGTACCGGGTAAAGGTTCAAAATACTGCTCAGGATATTTCGTTGCAGTTTGTAAAGCAAACAGCGGCTCAGCGAGGTTATTTCACCTCGGGCAGTGAGAAATTTCGTAACGATCTCAATGAGGCCATCGATAAAGCCAACCATGATTTGGAGATTCTCCAAGGTATGATCACGGAAGAGGATCGGGATAAGCTTGATGCTGTCGTTCAGGCCATGTCTGAATTCGCTCCTCACCAAGCTAAAATGATCCAGCTCTTCGAGACCCAAGGTTCAGAGGCCGCGAACCAATATGGCGTGAATACGGCAGCCCCAGTCAATGCTGCCACCACAAAGGCTCTCGAGACCTTCATTGCTTATCAGACCGATCAATTGGTGCTGGAAGAATTAAAAATCAATACATTGATAAATCAACTTCTCCGCACCATCCTGATGATTCTCATTGCCGCGATTCTGATTTCCATAACCGTCACCATCCTGATCATTCGCTCGGTCAAAAAATCCATCCATAAAGGTCAGGTTGTAGCTGAGGCACTTTCCGCGGGGGATTTCACCATCGAAGCTCAAGGAGGGCGGGATGAGATAGGGCAGCTCGTCGGTCACCTTGATGGGGCCATGAAGAATCTAAAGAATCTCATCGGTAAAACGGTGAATGTGACCCAGCAGGTCAATCTGGCTACCAGTGAGTGTGTGAATGCCATATCAGGTATTTCAGCCAGTTCCGAAGAGATGGCTGCTTCCACTGAAGAAGTATCAGCCGGTTTTGAAGAAATCGCAGCGACAGCTGAAGAAATCTCCGCTTCCAATGAAGAGCTCAATCGCACTATAAAGGACTTAGGTCAAAGAGCCGCTGAAGGAAACCATCAATCCATGGAGATTAGAAAACGGGCCAACGAGCTTAAGGAACAAGCGATCCAAGCCCAAACCCGTTCAGCAGACATTTATGAAAAAGAAAGAATCAGTCTGGAGCAATCCATTGAGGACTCAAAGGTCGTTCTGAAGATTGCTGAGCTTACTCAAGGTATCTCGGCCATTGCCGATCAGACCAATCTGTTGGCGCTGAATGCAGCCATTGAAGCAGCCCGCGCCGGGGAAAATGGCCGGGGATTCGCCGTCGTAGCTGAAGAGGTACGCAAACTGGCGGAGCAATCCTCCCAAACCGTCAAGGAGATTGAAGACCTTGTGGGTAAAGTGATTGGAGCCCATGAGGACTTATCCCAGGGAGCGCTGGGTAATCTGCAGTTTATTAATGAGGTGGTCGTACCCGATTACAACCGATTGGTAGAGACAGGGAATCAGTATTTGCATGATGCCGAAACAGTGTATAATCTAACCAGTGATTTTGCCACAACCTTGGCAAGTTTATCCGAAATGGTCAGCTCCGTGACCGCAGCCATGGATAATGTCACCGTGACCATTACCCAAGGTGCGGCAGGAGCTACTCAAGTAGCAAGTGCGGCTACTGGAATTTCCTCTGAGCTAATACGGCTTAGCAATACCATGGATGCCCTCAATCATCATTCCGAGGATTTAACCAAGACAGTCAATGCTAATTTTACGCTCTAAATCTTTTCCTTACAGCCGATCATTAAGTCTCCAGCAAGAGAAAAGGACGTGCCCGATAAGGGCACGTTTTTCTCTTCTTTATTTGGAGGGAATAATGAGAAATTTTGAACTAAATCCAAAATTAGAACTTTTACATTAAGTATGTTATTTTTATCACTAATGCATTACAATAAAGGCATAAATATTTTGTTTTATATGATGGAAAGTGGTTTTAGAATGTGAAACAACAGCTGATGCAAAATTGCTGTAAAAAAAACCGTACTGGAGGAGAATTAGAACATGGAAAGAATCGACGGTATTCTGGAAAAGTATCGCTGCTCACAAGAAAATCTAATTCAAATCATGCTTGAGCTTCAAGCCCTTTCGGGGAAAAACTACCTGCCTAAAGAATGGGTGGAGTATGTGGCCGATGCCCTTGAATTACCCCTGAATAAAGTCTTCGGAGTGATTACCTTCTATGCCATGTTTAGCACGGAACCTCGTGGAAAGTATCTCATAGAAGTTTGTAAAAGCGGCCCCTGTCATGTTACCGGCTCAGAAACTATTGAGCAGCTGCTGGAAGAGGAGCTTGGAATTAAGTGTAGTGAAACCACTCAGGACGGTTTATTTACCATAGAACGAGCCAGTTGCTTTGGGGCCTGCGATATCTCCCCTGCCATAAAAATCGGCGCAAAAACTTATGGCAATTTAACCCGGAATTCCCTCAAAGAGATCATTCGTTCTTACAGGGAGGAGGCTTAAGCTATGAAAACTATGCAAATTCTCAGCTCGCGCTTTGATAGAATACAAGCGGATTCGGTGGAGGAATATAGGGCTGCAGGCGGTTATGAAGGACTGAAAAAAGCCATCACCATGAAGCCGGAAGATATCATTGAAGAAATTAAGACAGCTCAACTGTTTGGACGGGGGGGTGCTGCCTATCCGACGGGAATTAAATGGGAGCAGGCTTATGCCATTCCACTGGAAAAAGGCCTGAAATACATGGTCTGTAATGCCGACGAAGGTGAACCCGGTACCTTTAAGGATCGGTACATTATGGACAAAGATCCACTGATGCTGATCGAAGGCATGACCATCGGTGCCTATATTTTTGGTGCTCAGGAAGGGTTTATTTACTGCCGGGGAGAATATTCCGCGATTCAGAAAATCTTGAGAAAGGCCATTGAGAATGCTAAAGAAGCCGGTTTCCTTGGGGAAAACATCTTAGGTACCGGATTGAATTTTGATATTCAAGTGATCTCGGGAGCAGGGGCTTATGTTTGCGGGGAAAATACCGCCTTGGTGGAGTCCATTGAAGGAAAAACCGGGCGCCCGCGGCGCAAACCACCCTATATAAAAAATGCCGGCTTAAATATGAAGCCCACGGTGCTGAATAATGTGGAAACCTTCGCTTGCATACCCTGGATTGTTAAAGAGGGTGGGGAAAAGTTTTTGTCTATGGGCACAGAATTCAGCGGCGGGACCAAACTCATGTGTCTCTCCGGCAATGTGGTTCACCGGGGAGTTTATGAAGTTCCCTTTGGAACCACCTTCCGGGAACTGATTGAGGATCTGGGCGGCGGTATCGCCCAGGGCCGTAAACTGAAATTTGTCCATTTAGGCGGCTCCAGCGGTTCTTGCTTTCCCGGGAGTTTGCTGGATACGAAGATTTGCTATAAGGACTTAAGGGATCATGGCTTATCTCTTGGTTCAGGAGCAGTACTGGTTGTTGACGATACTCATTGTGTGGTGGATTACCTCAAGGCCGTCATGGAGTTTTTTGAAGAGGAATCCTGCGGAAAATGCACTCCTTGCCGGGAAGGAAACCAAAGAATGGTGGAGATCCTGGAAAAGCTGGGGGAAGGCCGGGCAACGATGGAAGATCTCCAGCGTCTTAAGAGCTTAGCCCAAACCATGAAAAACACCAGCTTTTGCGGTTTAGGGCAGAGTGCTCCAGTCCCTGTTACCACATTACTCAAACATTTTACCGATGAATTCGAAGCTCATGTTCAAGGTCAATGTCCAAGCGGAAAATGCAGCATGCATGGAGCAAGGGGGTAAATAGGGTGGATAAGATTAACTTAAAGATTGACGGAATTCAGGTATCCGTTCCTAAAGGAACGACCATCTTACAAGCTGCCAAGGAATATAAAGTCAATATCCCGACCCTTTGCTTTATGCAAGGAGTCCATGAACCAGGCTCTTGCCGCATCTGTGTAGTAGAAGTTGAAGGATGGAGAGGCCTTCAGCCTGCCTGTGTCACGAAGGTCGAGGAAGGAATCGTGGTGAAGACCGCCGGCAAGCTCGTCAGGGAAACCCGCAAAGAGCTTCTGGAGCTTATTTTAGCTAACCACAACCGGGAATGCTTATCCTGTGCGAGAAATCAGAAGTGTGAACTCCAGAAGCTTGCCGAGGACTTCGGCGTAAGCTCTGTTTCTTATGAGAAAAAAGCTGCCCGTGCGGAGATGGATGAGTGGGGACCGATCGTCAGAGACTCCAGCAAATGCATACTGTGCGGTCGCTGCGTCAGTATATGTTCCAATACCCAAAAGGTCAATGCCATAGAAATAGCCCAGAGGGGCGCCCATACTACAGTGACCACTCCCTACGAGGAAGCCCTTTCCGGCCGCAGCTGCATTAACTGTGGACAATGTATTAAGATTTGCCCGGTAGGAGCTCTCCAGGAGAGGGACGATTCGGATAAAGTGTGGAGCGCCTTGGAAGATCCTGAACTCCATGTGGTGGTGCAGACAGCTCCAGCCGTGCGGGTAGCCTTGGGCGAAGAGTTCGGCCTGCCGGTGGGAATCAATGTCCGGGGAAAAATGGTGACCGCCCTGAGACGTTTGGGTTTTGACAAAGTTTTTGATACCACCTTTAGTGCCGACCTGACCATTATGGAGGAAGGGACAGAACTTCTTCAGCGGATTCAGCAAGGAGGCAAACTCCCTCTGATTACATCCTGCTCTCCAGGCTGGGTGAAATTCTGTGAGCATAACTTTACAGATTTTCTCGATAATCTATCCAGCTGCAAATCCCCTCAGCAGATGTTCGGGGCTGTGGCTAAGTCATACTATCCGCAGAAAGCTGGTCTTGATCCCAAGAAAATCTTTGTAGTCTCTGTTATGCCTTGTACTGCCAAGAAGTACGAAGCAGATCGGGAAGAGATGATGGTTCAGGGCCGCAAAGATGTAGATGCGGTGATCACTACACGGGAACTGGCCAAAATGATTAAACAAGCGGGAATCAATTTTAATGACTTAGAAGATAGCGAATATGATGAGCTTTTAGGTACATCCACCGGCGCTGGGGTCATCTTTGCCAATACGGGAGGAGTCATGGAGGCTGCCCTGCGGACGGTGGCGGATATTCTGACAGGACAAGATTTAGAAGCCATTGAATATAGTGCGGTTCGAGGATTTGAAGGCATTAAAGAGGCAACAGTGCATATCGATGGCTTGGAGATTAAAGCCGCTGTTGTCCATGGTACAGGCAACGCTGCCCAGCTTTTGGATCGGATTCGCGAGGGTACTGCGAACTATCATTTTATTGAAGTGATGGGGTGCCCGGGAGGATGCATCAATGGCGGCGGCCAACCGATTCTTATGGATAAGTCCAGGACCCAGGAAGTCAACCGGTTAAGAGCAGCCGGCATTTATGCCCTGGACCGCCAGGCTGTCAAACGGAAATCCCATGAAAACCCTGAGATAAAAAAGATCTACGAAGAGTATCTGGAAAAACCAGGAAGTCATAGATCCCATGAGCTGCTGCATACTCATTATGTTGCACGGAGTTAGTTCAATAAGGTAAGAAGTAGGTAGGAAGTCGATATAAAAAGATACTCCGCACTATCGATGTAAGATAGTCGGAGTACCTTTTTTTATTCCAGCAGCTCTGCGTGATCAAACCAATTTCCTATGACCCGGGGGCTTACAACTTGGCATAATTTCTCAAGATAGTGTTCTTTCTTATCGACCACAATCCATTCCTTGGATCCCTGGCAAAATATAATCCGTCCGGTTTGTGAACTGGAGGGGAGGTCCGAATTTTCTTTGGAGATAAAAGAGATGATGTCGTTGCAGTAGATCTTTTTACGAGGTTCCTCATGGTCCCAAAACCCTGTAAACGCCATAATCTCTATGCCATAACAAGTCACCACATCTTCTTCCCAATCATGTTCATAATGGTTGGACAGACAATTCAGCCGATAGTGTATGCCGTCTTCTGTAATATGAACGGGATAAACAGTATGTCCTATGTTCTGCAAAGATCTGGGCAGCCATAAATCCTGATTATAGATCAGGTTCTTCTCTCTTTTGTCGTAGGCACGAAACTCCGGTATACTCATAAAAATTCCCTCCCTACTACTAAAACCTTTTTCTAAATTCAGTATAATCCCAAATGACTAATTCGTCTATATATTCCTTCAATTCTTGAAATAAGCACTCTGAACTAAAGGAGTGCAGGGAAGGAGGTTATGATTGCATGCCAACTAGTTCGAAAATTTGGAATATTATAATAATTAGGTTGACGTACCCCTTTTCCCGTATTAATATAAATTTAACATATTAAAACTATTACCAGATATTTAAATAAATTGTCCATAAGAGTTTCATTATTTAAGTCTGCTGGCTATAAAGTGCACGAATTGACTCAATAGTCAAAATGCCCTAGCATTCAAAGCACTTGAGATGAGGAGTCCGGAGTCCAAAATTTCAAGGTGAAGTACGCCTCGAAATTGTGACCAGATATTAGTTTCGATCATAAAACTTTGGAGGAGGTGAAGAACTATCGGGCTAATTTACAGATAGTCTTGTCCTCTTGGGAAGAGTTATTAGACAGAATTGCGGAGGGAAATATTGAGGAGAAAAGAGGTTAGAGCATGAGCAATGAGGTAAGTTTAAGAAGAACAGAATCGGGTTCTTACCATTTTCTGATTCGTCGTGTCCATTCTCTTTTGGGGCTGTTGCCCATCGGTATCTTTCTAATATTCCATATGTTTTTAAACCTTTCTGCACGTTTCGGTCCGGAGCAATACGATAAGGTGATCCAGACCATGCAGAGTGTTCCAGGAATTTTCCTGATTGAGATAATCGTGATCTTTGTTCCGATTATTTTTCATGCTGTTTATGGCAGCTGGGTGGTTTACACCGGTCAAAGCAATGTCCTGCGCTATCAATACGCACGGAACTGGTTCTATATTATCCAGCGGATTTCCGGTATTTATACCTTGATTTTCGTGATCATTCATGTTTTGGCTCTTCGCTTTGGGGAAGCCAACTTTGCAGGAATGCAAAATGCCATCGCCAATCCCTGGGGGCTTATTTTTTATGTGCTTGGAATTGTCCTGGCCATCTTCCACTTTACCAACGGCCTATGGGCTTTCGCCATCACCTGGGGTATTACTGTGGGTCCCAGGGCACAGCAGATCTGGACCTATGCATGTTTTGCTGTCTTTGTTCTCATGACTGTTATTGGGCTTCTTGATCTGACCTCCTTTATGTAAAAAGAAAGTTTCCTCGATAGATTTTCATAGTGGAACAAAAGTGAGAGGTGAAGAAGATGAGCAGAGTCATCGTGGTAGGCGGAGGACTGGCGGGTCTGATGGCTGCCATTAAGATAGCTGAAGAAGGAACACCGGTGGATTTATTCTCTTTGGTACCGGTGAAGCGCTCCCATTCCGTATGCGCTCAAGGAGGAATCAACGGAGCGGTCAACACAAAAGGTGAGGGAGACTCACCTTGGGAGCATTTCGATGATTCGGTCTATGGAGGGGATTTTCTGGCCAATCAGCCCCCAGTCAAAGCTATGTGTGATGCGGCACCGGGCATTATTCATCTCATGGACCGCATGGGGGTTATGTTTAACCGGACACCGGAAGGGCTTTTGGATTTCCGGCGTTTCGGCGGGACCAAGCACCACCGTACCGCCTTTGCCGGAGCCACCACAGGGCAGCAGCTTCTCTATGCCCTGGATGAGCAAGTCCGTCGTTTTGAAGTGGCCGGATTAGTAACAAAATATGAAGGTTGGGAGATGCTCTCTGCTGTTATTGATGAGGGCGTTTGCAAGGGAATAGTCGCCCAGAACCTTTACGATATGGGCATTAACAGCTTTCCCGCCGATGCCGTCATCGTGGCTGCCGGAGGGTGCGGCATGATCTTCGGCAAGAGCACCAACTCCACCATTAATACAGGCTCGGTGGCCTCAGCCCTCTACCAGCAAGGGGTCAAATATGCCAACGGTGAGTTTATCCAGATTCACCCTACGGCTATCCCGGGAGAAGATAAGCTGCGGCTCATGTCCGAGTCGGCCCGTGGTGAGGGTGGGCGGGTCTGGACCTATAAGGAGGGCAAGCCTTGGTATTTCTTAGAAGAGATGTACCCGGCCTATGGAAACCTGGTCCCTCGGGATATTGCCACCCGGGCCATCTATCATGTGGTCTTTGATTTGGGGCTGGGGGTTAACGGTGAAAACATGGTCTATTTGGATCTCTCCCATAAGGATCCCCATGAACTCCAGGTCAAGCTGGGGGGAATTCTTGAGATCTATGAGAAATTTGTCGGGGATGACCCCAAAAAGGTTCCCATGCGGATTTTCCCGGCGGTTCACTATTCCATGGGCGGAATGTGGGTGGATTATGAGCAAATGACCAATATCCCAGGATTGTTTGCCGCCGGGGAGTGTGAATATCAATACCATGGGGCCAACCGCTTAGGGGCCAATTCCTTGCTCTCGGCCATTTATGGCGGGATGATCGCCGGTCCCAGGTCCCTGGAGTACATTAAGAAAAACAACTTGAAGACCCCCGGTGGGGAAGAGGAAGCCTTTGCCCGTGAACGAAAAGTCCAGGAGGAGCTCTGGAGCAGGATTCTCAATATGAAGGGTGAGGAAAATCCCTACCACATTTATAAAGAACTGGGTGATATTATGACTCAAAATGTCACCGTTATCCGCTATAATAACAAACTGACTGAGACGGATCAAAAGATCCAGGAGCTTATAGAGCGTTGGCAGAGGATCAAACTCATTGATGATGTCCATTGGAGCAATCAGACAGCCCTCTTTATCCGGCAGCTTTGGAATATGCTGGAGCTGGCCCGTGTCATTACCCTGGGGGCCCTTAATCGCAATGAAAGCCGAGGAGCCCATTATAAGCCCGACTATCCGGAGCGGGATGATGCGAATTGGCTGAAGACCACCATTGCCACCTACACACCTGAGGGTCCGCGGTTCAGTTATGAACCTGTGGATGTATCACTCATCACGCCCAGACAGCGGCGTTATGATGTAGAGAAATAGGAGGGATATTCATGTCAGGGCAAAAGATTGTTCGTTTAAAAGTCCGTCGCCAAAATGCTCCGGATCAACCTGCCTTCTGGGAAGAGTTTGCAGTAGTTTATAGTCCCAAAATGAATATCATTTCCTGCTTGATGGAAATTCAAAAGAACCCCGTCAATGCCCAGGGAAAAGCGACCAATCCCGTGGTTTGGGAATGCAACTGTCTTGAAGAAGTCTGCGGTGCCTGTACCATGAATATTAACGGCCAAGCCAGGCAGGCCTGCTCAGCCTTGGTGGATCATTTGGAGCAGCCCATTGTCCTGGAGCCACTCCGGAAATTCCCCATCCTCCGGGATCTTATGGTGGATAGAACCATGATGTTTGAGAATTTAAAGAGGGTCCATGCCTGGATTGATATCGACGGGACCTATGATCTGGGTCCCGGACCCCGTATGGCTGAAGTAGATAGACTATGGGCGTACGAGCTTTCCAAATGCATGACCTGTGGATGCTGCATGGAATCCTGCCCTCAGGTTAATTCCCGTTCCCGATTTATTGGTCCGGCCGCCGTTTCCCAGGCTCGCCTTTTCAATACTCATCCCTCAGGAGCTATGCATAAGCATATTCGTCTATCCGCTCTCATGGGTGATGGAGGGATCACCGACTGCGGCAACGCCCAAAACTGTGTACGGGCCTGTCCCAAGGAGGTTCCCTTGACCACCAGTCTTGCCGATATAAATAGAGAGGTCAATAAATTCGCTTTGAAGAGATGGCTGAATAGCTGAAGAAAATGGAAAACAAGCAAATTTTTTATTGCAATCTGCCAATTCAGGTGTTAACATTGAGTTGTAACAACTTATAATAAAATAAAAAGTTGTCAGATTGCGAACTGAATGTTTGTAGTCAAGGCTGAATTTCCCAAAAAGGAAAACGGGGGAACCATAATGGGGGTGAATCACTTTTTAGGAGTTAAACTTCTTGAAGTGACGGAAAGGTATCATTCCGAACCCGGCAGCTAACCTCGTAAGCGTGTGAACCGTTTTAGTGTTTTTTATGCTAAATCAATAGCCAATGTTATGCGCTGCTTCTTCTTGGGCCTGTTCAGGCCCTTTTTCTATGCCTTTTTGCGGATTTCAGCCGGTAAAAAAGGAGGAAGTTGAATGAAAAAGTTACCACTGCTCAAGACTCTGCTGGTGGGGATGCTGGCCTTTAGTGTCTTTGCCTTGGGAGGGTGTGGCTCGACCAAGACAAACGATGGCGGGATGAGTACCCTGGAGAAGGCTAAGGAGAAAGGGGCCGTCACCGTTGGCTTTGCTAATGAAAAACCTTACGCCTACAAAACTGCCGACGGAAAACTCACCGGTGAAGCGGTTGAAATCGCCCGGGCCATCTTAAAAGAGCTGGGGATTAATGAAATGCAGGGGGAGCTTACGGAATTTGCTTCTTTGATTCCCGGTCTCCAGGCCAAACGTTTCGACATGGTTACCGCCGGAATGTTTATTACGCCTGAACGGGCTGAACAGGTGTCCTTTGCCAATCCCGAATACAGCATTGGGGAAGCCATCGCCGTCAAAAAGGGAAATCCTCTCGACTTACATAGCTATGAAGATATCGCCAAGCATGGAACAGCTAAAGTCGCTTTACCTGGAGGGGCCATTGAGTATGATTACCTGGTAGCCAGTGGTGTCCCCAAGGATAGAATTGTGACTGTTCCGGATATGCCGGCAGCTTTGGCGGCATTGCAAGCCGGGCGGGCAGATGTGATTACCGCCACCGGCCCCTCGGTTCAGGCTACCTTGGATACAGCCGCTGATCCCAATCTGGAGCGGGTCATGGACTTCACTCAGCCGGTTATCAATGGTAAAAATGTCAAGGGTTATGGAGCAACCGCATTCCGTCATGAAGACAGTGATTTTCGGGAGGCTTTCAATGCCGAATTGCAAAAGCTGAAAGAATCCGGTGAACTGCAGAAGATCCTTGAATCCTTTGGCTTTACAGAGCAAGAGCTTCCAGGGGACGCGACTGTAGAAGACATTATTAAGTAGGAAGTGATGACCTTGGCCATCTTAGACCTCTTACCGGCACTGTTAAAAGGGCTGGAAATAACCCTCACCATCACTCTTTTGGCAACACTCCTTGCTTTTGTACTGGCTTTCCTGGCAGGGTTCGGCCGATTGTCCAACTATCCGCTGATCCGCTTTCTGACGGCGGTCTATGTAGAAGCCTTCCGGGGCACTTCTCTCCTTGTTCAGCTTTTCTGGATCTATTTTGCTTTACCTATTTTAGGTATCAGCTTGCCTCCCTTGGCGGCCGGTGTCCTGACCTTAGGGTTAAACTGTGGGGCCTATGGTTCCGAAGTGGTGCGCAGTGCTATTTTGGCGGTTCCCAAAGGGCAGACGGAGGCAGGAATCGCCTTAAACTTTAGTCCCTGGCAACGCCTGCGGTGCGTTATCCTGCCTCAGGCTTTTGTCATGATGCTGCCGGGGTTTGGCAATCTGCAGATTGAGCTGCTGAAAAGTACTTCCCTGGTCTCCTTAATTACCTTAGCCGACTTGACCTATCAGGCATCCGTGCTCAATGCTTCCACCATGGAGACGACTTTAATTTACAGCTTGCTGCTTGTAATCTACTTCCTGATTGCCTGGCCTTTGACACGGGGGATTCGCTGGATAGAAACCAGGCTGACCATAGGGAGGTATTAAAATGTGGAATTGGGATTTTGCCCTCAAAATTTTCCCGGAGATATTTGCGGCACTCAAGATTACCGTGATCGCCACCTTTGCCGGATTTTTTCTAGCCTTGTTTTTAGGGATGTTTCTCACCATTGGCGGGCGATCTTCCTTGAAACCCGTTGCTTACGGCTCAAAAGGTTTTGTCGAGTTTATCCGCAGCACCCCTTTGTTGGTGCAACTCTATTTTATTTTCTATGTGCTGCCCCAAGCCGGGCTGTCCCTGAGTCCCCTGACTGCCGGGATCATTGGCTTAGGGATTCACTACAGCACCTATCTTTCCGAAGTCTACCGCTCGGGAATTGAAGCGGTACCTCAGGGGCAATGGGAGGCGGCCAAAGCTCTCAACTTCAGCCCCTGGCAAGTATGGTCCAAGATTATCATTCCTCAGGCGGTGCCGCCGGTCATCCCGGTGATGGGAAATTATTTGATCACCATGTTTAAAGAGACACCCCTTCTTTCGGCCATTACCTTGGTGGAAATTTTGCAGACAGCCAAAATTATCGGTTCCCATTCCTTTCGGTATCTGGAGGGATTTACAATTGTAGGATTTTTGTTCTTATTGCTAAGTTATCCCTGTTCACTAATGATTCATCGTTTGGAGATGAGAATGACTAAAAGCGTTCGCTAAGGGGGAATAGGATGAGTGCCCAATTAAAATTGTTAGAGAATACACCGGAGGAATCTATAAATCATCGGTCCAAGGCCGGGAAAAAAGTTAAACAACCTGTAGTGCACTACGAAAAAATCTCCAAAACTTATGGAGACTTGCAGGTTCTAAAAGAAATTGATTTGGATATTGCGCCAGGGGAGAAAGTAGCCTTGATCGGACCCAGCGGCTCGGGAAAAACCACCCTGGCCAGATTGCTAATGACTTTGGAAGAGCCCACTTCCGGAACCATCCAAGTAGATGGGGAGTTGTTATGGCATCAAATGGTCAATGGAAAATTGGTTAAAGCCAATGAAAAACACCTGCATAAAATTCGCAATAAGATCGGTATGGTCTTTCAGCATTTTAATCTTTTTCCTCATATGACCATTTTGAGGAATGTGACAGCCGCTCCTATCCATGTACTGGGGATGACCCGGGATGATGCTGAGAAGCAGGCCGTTACGATGCTTGAGAAAGTGGGCCTGGGTGATAAGCTCGATGCCTATCCCGCCCAACTGTCCGGCGGGCAGAAACAACGGGTGGCCATCGCCAGGGCCTTAGTCATGCGTCCCAAAATTATGTTGTTTGATGAGCCGACCTCCGCTTTGGATCCGGAGCTGGTGGGTGAAGTGCTGGAAGTAATCAAAGAGATTGCCCATGAAGGGGAGATGGCTATGCTCCTTATCACCCACGAGATGGATTTTGCCAGGGATGTGGCGGACCGGGTGGTCTTCTTTGATGAAGGGCACATAATTGAACAAGGACCGCCCCGGGAAATCTTCCATAATCCTCAGAGCGCCCGCTTGCAGAACTTTTTAAGCCGCTTCCGGGGAAGGTGAATAACCTATACAAAAAACAGGCCCCACTTTGTGAGGCCTGTTTTTTGTATAGGTTCTTTAACAGGTCGGATTCGGAAGATTAACTTTCAGCGGCATCGGAAGTATCCTCTGCAGGCAGATGAACTCTTGAGCCGATAATGGCAGCAATGATTTTTTCCGGATCATCAAATAGTGTTATTGAAGGCTTAACCATAAGATCTCCCACAGTGAATTTCTCTCCCAAGGGCTTGTCGGCAACATCTATAGCAATATACTCAGGCATATCGACACTAGGGCCGGAAAGCTCGATTTCAGAAACATAGGGCTGTAGGATGAGTCTTTTTTCATTGAGGCTTTCAGTCCCGTTGAATATAATCGGAACCTTCATCTTCACAACCTGATCATCTTCCACTACTTGCATAGCAATATGAATGGTTTTGCCTATAGTAATGTCTTTTTGAATCTCTTGGACGAAACACTGCTTGGTCTCATCTCCGACTTGCACAGAGATTTTGGCTTTTTGGGAACGTCCCTGCAGTGCCTTATTAAGCTTCTTCTCATCAAATTTCACACTGATGGAGTCCATACTTTTACCGTAGATTACCCCCGGTACAAAACCTTTACTTCGGACTTCCTTGGGCTTTTCTTTCCTTTCGATAGCCTGAATTGCAGTTTCGCTCATCTGTTTGACCCTCCATTCTTGTACTCTACGCCTCTACGCCGCCGGCTTCGATGTCCTGGATTTTTACTTAGAAGGAGCGGATAGAGTTGTTTCTCATTTCACAATCATAGGACTCAACAGGTTTTGGTATACTATTCCTCTTTTGCGTTATACCTCATGAAATCCTCTTCCAGCTGCAGAAGTCTTTTGAGTCCTAATAATATTTACTTTATAACTTTACTATTGGAAAGTCAAAGCCCAGGAGTTCCCGCAATCTAAGGGAAAAGCAACTTACAACTCGAAAGGTAAGGGAAAGTTGTCTTTTCGCCAAAATGCTCCTGAGACCTACTGTTTAGGCATAGTCAGGGCCCAATGTAAAGACTATCCCGAAAATTCCTTAGGAATACCACTATTAAGGAATAATGCCAAGCACCTTCTCCATAAGTTTTTTTAAGGGTGGGATGACATCCGGCCCAAGGTATGGGAAGGGAGAAGAGCCATGAGGAGAATGAGAAGGTTTAAACATCATAGACGGTGGAATAAGGGTTGGATGGCTGTATCGGTGCTCTTGCTGGCGCTTATTGTGACAGGCGGCTTAGTATGGAAGTATAACCAAAAGGATGAAACGATCTGGAGTTGGACTATTGGCAACCAGGTTGTCCTCATCGACGCCGGACATGGCGGTGTTGACCCGGGGGCCGTAGGGAAAGTCAGCTTGGAAAAGGATATCACCTTAAATATTGCCAAGCACCTGCAGATCTTTATTCAACAGGCTGGAGGAAAGCCTGTCATGGTTCGGAAGACCGATGTGGATCTGGGAACTTCTGAGGGCCTGGCCAAAAGAAAAAGGGAAGACCTGGCCCAAAGAATCCAACTGGCTAAGGATTACGAGGCCGATGTTTACTTAAGCATTCATGTGAACAGCTCCCCCAACCACTCCTTAACCGGACCCCAAGTCTTTTACCATGAGGGTTCACCAGAAGGAAAGCTGCTCGCTGAGACCATACAAGCGGAGTTAAATAAGCTGGCCGGTACCAAACGAGTGGCCAAAGCCGACCAGGATTTGTTTATTCTAAAGAGGGCTGAACAAGCCGCAGTGACTGTGGAAGTGGGCTTTCTGTCCAATCTTCTGGAAGAACAAAAATTAAACGAAACAGACTATCAGCATCAACTGAGTGTAGCCATTTACCAAGGGCTTTCCGAGTATTGCCGTAGATTGCAAAAGGACGGAATCCCTACAGTGGATATGAATTAATGCTAATGAATAAAAAAATCCTCGGGTTCGCCCCGAGGATTTTTCTTTAATGGATAATGTAGCAATTGGGTAAAGCTTTCTGTATTGAAGAGAAATCATATTGACTGATTGCGGCAGAGCTGATCTCAAGAAGTTTCAAATTTGTCAGTTGTGACAGAGTGTTTAAATCACTGAGCGTGCCTTGATAGTTTAGGTTTCTTAGTTTTGACAACTCCGTTAAAGGTGACAGATCATCAATATGATCAGAATGAATTGCTAGTGAGACCAGACCGGTTAAGTTTTCGATTCCGGATAAATCTTTACAGCCCTTGTCGATGAATAGATCGGAAATGTTTTTGACGTCATTTTTATAAATCTCTGCTGTTGGCTTATAGATAAGCTCCCGGACTGCTTGCTCTAAAACGGGGTCCTTAAAAGTTATGGCTGTGTTATCTACTATATTCTCTTCTGACCCAGGCTCTGGGGGCATATTGCCGATATTGATTGATGTCTTGACACCGGTGGCTTTGTCTTCCAAAGAAACAAGAATCGTTTTATCTGAGTCATGAAAATTATAGGTTATCCTAAACTCTCTGTCCGATGGCTTTAAGGTGATCATTGAATTGACAGATGAGCTTGCGCTTAACTCAGAAGCGGGAATTTTTGGCGTTATATCTTTACCTTCTTTATTAAGTATTCGGTAATGCAAGTAAGTAGTGATATTAGGGGATAATTTACCAGTGGGTAAAAAAGATATTTGAGCGATTTCAAGATCCTCATCAGTGTTGTTTTCAGTATTGTTTGCTTCATACCCTGATGGCGAATGAAGATTTAACAGCGCTGAGATTTCCATTCCTTTTTGGTGAGCCAAAGTAACCAGGACTTGCTCATCATTATCAGAGAAATCATAAGTTATGGTGCCGGTACCGGTTTCCGGCTCCAGGCTTACGTCAGCATGGGTAGAATTAATGATAGCTGTTGCCTTCAGATCTTCCGAGGGAATGGTCTTGGTGATATTTGTATAATAATGATCCAACAGTTTATACTGGAAAGTTGCTGTACCTGTCTCGGTTTTTACCAGATCACTTGAAACGAAATCAACTCTGGATATTGCCGAAGGGGTTGTCACTTGCGAAGCTGGAACCGGATCTAGTCCAAGAGTGTTTAAAACGGCGGTAACTCCTGTGAGTTTATCTCTTAGAGTAGTTTTGATAAACTGGTCTGTATCTAAGGTATCAAAAGCAATGGTGCCGGTACCTGTGGCAGGGTCGAGGGTGATCTCGGAACCCGGGGCCGAAAAGGCTTCGATCTGAGAAGCAGGAATTTTAGCTGTAATATCGTCGATGAAATTGATGACATTGTAGCGAAATGTGGCGGAATTTGCTCCGGAACTCGTTAAGCTATCGGTAAGAATATGAAGTTCATCAACTCTTTTCAGGTATTCTTCATCGGAATTGCCGACAATTAATCTTTCATAAGCTCCTCTGCTGTATCTGGGCGAGATATGAACAAAAATAAATTTGTCCGCTTCGGAAAAGTTATAGGTCAATGTACAGGTTCCTGTTTGAGGGTCCAAGTTTGCTTCTGCGATTCCCAAAGTGTCCCAGCCGTTTGAAGGTTTGGCTTCCACAAATAAATCAGAAACCGGAAATTCACTGGTGATGTCCTCGCCATTTGTATCAAAGAGTTTGTAGTGGAAAATGCCGGTGGTTGGGCCGGTCATTTCTAACCGGTCTTCAATGATTTGAGTAGAGTGAACCAAGGGCTCTGGCAACCAGGGGAGTAACGGCACGGCCGAAACATAAGGTGAGCACATTAATAGAAATATTAAAGTAAGGGTAAAGGACGTTCGAATAGATTTACGGAACATATCTCCAACTCTCCTTAATTTTAATATCACTAACATTATATTACATATTTGTATAACATTCTATAGCCAATTGACTTTGACAAATGCTACTCCCAATGAAGGATTAAGAACCGGATTTGCCGAAAAAGAAGGAAATGTTAGGTATTGTCCCGAATAATATTTACTCTATGCTTGTCTGCGAAAAATTAGGAGGGAATACCGCATGACTCTTTTACCCGTCCTTTTGTTTATATCAGGAGTGCTTTGTCTTATTTGGGCTGTGAGAATGGGGAATTCCTCCGGCAAAACCAGCCCGGAAATACTCACCATCCTTCAAGGTTTAGCCGGAGTAAAAAAGGAGATCAGTAAAGTTCAAAAAGGTCTTCGGGAAGTTGAAACTCAATTAGGAGATCATGAATTGAGGCTGTTTCGCAACGAAAATGTTCAAGAAGATCTCCGCACGGAGGTTAATACCCAGAAGGTTAGTATTAATCGGTTAACCACTTTAGCTAAGGACGCTTTTGCTCAGGCTGAACCTCAACCCCAGATGAACCCCCAGCCTTACTTCTCAGCCAATCCTTTGAACTCAGCTCAAGGGGTCAACCCCTATCATCGTCTTTATGACAACAGCAATGCCCCGACCGATTCTCCTTTGGAGACTCTGGCTCAGACTACGAAGTTTCCCCAATATAGTCCTTCCTTCCTGTCCGTTGAAGAGGAGTCTCCATCTCCCATGCTCCCGGAAAAGTATCAATGGGTTTTGGAGCTTGATCAGCAAGGCTGGTCCGTAGCGGAAATTGCCGGCCATTTGGCCATCAGCCGGGATGCGGTCACTATGGTTCTGCGTACAGCCCCTCAAGGAAAGGGGCTGAGATCATGAAACTATCCCGCTCCTATCTATTGGGACTGGGTTCAGGGCTGATACTCAGCGCTCTTCTGGCCATGGTGGTCCCTCCTGTAAGCATTAACTTTGCCGGGAGTTCACCGCCGGAGCAAACCGGCCCCGGCCGTAACACACCGGGCAATGAGAATCAGGGTGAGGTTCCGAGTCAGGATGAAGATGAGAACAAGGAGGGGAGTAACAATCCAGAGCTCCCTGAAAATCCAGTAAAGCCTGATGAGACGGGAGAAAACCCTGTACAGAATCCGGATACGAATTCAAGAAACCCTTCAAGTGCCGATGCTGAGAACGGCAAGCCCACCCAAACCTTTGTCATTCCTTCAGGGTCTACTGCAGATAAAATTGCTGACCTTCTGCTTGCCGAAGGATGGATATCCTCGAAAGAAGAATTTTTGAATTTAGTTAAGCAGAAAAATCTCGCCGGTCGTTTTCGAACAGGAAGTTTTGAGCTCTCTGAAGGTATGGATACAGAAGAGATTTTGAAAAAATTAATCCCTAAGCAGTAAGAGAAGGAATTGCTCTTGCTGCTTTTCTGTATATAAAACCTTCTTCTTTGAAAAGTTAATAGAAGAATTAAAATGAAAGAAGGGGTTGTCGATGGAAAGAAGAAAGGTACGCATCATTGGAGTACCTATCGACTTAGGAGCGGATCGGAGAGGAGTGGATATGGGACCCAGTGCCATTCGCTATGCAGGGCTCCATGAACGTTTAAAAAAGTTGGGCTGGGAAGTGGAGGATGTGGGCAATATTGATGTCCCTATCGCCGAGACCCGGGAAATTAAAGATCCTCTGCTCAAATATCTCCCGGAGATTTCAGAAGTCAACGAAAAGCTCTATCCCCTGGTGGCTCAAGCCATTAAGGAGGGAGTGATTCCCTTAGTCATCGGGGGAGATCACAGCTTAGGAATAGGTTCTTTAGCGGGGTGTGCTGCCAGCGGTAAGCAGTTTGGAGTTATTTGGTTCGACACCCATGGCGATTATAACTCCGTGGATACCACTTCCAGCGGCAATATTCATGGAATGCCTTTAGCTGTAGCCAATGGTATTGGGGTTGAGGAGTTAGTCCGCATTGGTGGGGCTGACCGGAAGATCAAGGAAGAGAACACTGTGATCATCGGGGCCAGGGACTTTGATGATGAAGAGCGGGATATGATCCGCCAATCTAAAATTACGGTGTTTTCCATGAGCGATATTGACCGTTTGGGGATGGAAGTAGTGGTTCGTCAAGGGCTGGAGATTGCCAATCAAGGCACTGACGGAGTCCATATCAGCTTTGATCTGGATGTGCTGGATCCCAGTGAAGCTCCTGGTGTTGGAACCCCAGTGCAGGGGGGCATAACCTATCGGGAAGCTCATTTGGCCATGGAGATGGTTGCCGATTGCCAATGCCTGCTGAGTATGGATGTAGTGGAGGTCAACCCCATTCTGGATGTACAAAATAAGACCGCAGAATTAGCCGTAGGCCTCATCGGCTCAGCTTTTGGACAGAAGATTTATCCATGACTCACCAAAATCCCATCTAAAGAAAGTTCAATTGCACAATCCGTGAATACGGCTTAAAATGATAATAATGAAACTTTTTTATGTATGGAAACGTAAAACATAATGAGAGGTAGAAAGAAGAGACAGGAGCTGCTCGTCATTATGGAAGATGCTGAATTAATTCAGCAGGTTCTCAAGGGAAGGCATGAGCAATACGGATTGCTGGTTCAGCGTTATCAAGAACCCTTAATTCATTTTTTGCGTGGGATACTGGGCACTGAGGATGAAGTTTTTGACTGTGCCCAAGAAGCTTTTTTAGCGGCTTATCGGAATCTTTGGCGTTATTCATCCTCCTACACTTTTCGGGCATGGCTCTATGCTATTGCCAGAAATAAGGCCATCGATCTCATGCGCAAGAAAAAGCGGGAAATCCCTTTAAGTATCGATGAAAACCTGGTGGATCATCACGTGGGACCGGAGGAAGCCTATTTGGCCAAAGAGCAGGCCTTGGATGTTCAAGCCATCCTGGAAGAATTGCCCGAGCATTACCGGCAAGCTCTCTATCTGCGCTATCAACAAGAGCTAAGTTATGAAGAGATAAGCACAGTGTTAAATATTCCGATCAGCTCAGTAAAGACTCACCTCCATCGCGGCAAAGAGAAACTTCGCCAAATCATGGAAAGGAGGAATGGCTATGAAGGAAATGGATGATATACTCAAGTCGGTATTTCATGATAAGCCGATAGCTCAAGAGCCCTTACAAGGAATGCGGATGAGGATTATGGACCAGATTCTTGCTGCTCCGGTGGATTTTCAGGAAAAGCGCTTAGCTATGCAACGTAGAAAATGGGGGATCATTTTCTTAAGCACGTTTTTTGTCCTTTCCTTAAGCCTCTTCCTCATCAATTGGTTTTTGGGATCTTGGCTGGGTGGTGGGCTAAATGCCCTTGTTCTGTGGCTTACCGCCAATATTCCCATTCTGGCCTGGTTCCAGGATAGGTGGGTTTGGCTTTTCGATACCCTCGCCATTCTCTCGAATCTAAAACTAGGATATCAGTTCCTATGGCAGCAATACGGTTTAGCTGTGATGGGTATCTTGTTTTCATGGGTCCTCTTTGAAGGAATACGAGATAATAAACTTAAGAGAAAAGCATTTAATGGGAATTCCTAAAGAGATGGAGTTGTTTCAATGGACGCCCTTAAGATGTTCTTTAGAGATCAAGCTCGTATCGTCTGGAAAGAAGCTTGGGAAGCCGCATGCCTAATTGGCGAGAATCCGGAGCTTGGGTATCAAGAATATTTTGCGGTGGAGACCTTAACCCAGCTGCTTAAAAGCCATGGATTTGAGGTTGAACAGCCGGCAGCCGGTTTAGAGACGGCATTTATCGCCCGCTTCTCGGGCTATAAACCTGGTCCGCGGCTTGCTTTTCTTGCCGAGTACGATGCTTTGCCGGGAATCGGTCATGGCTGCGGGCATAATTTGATCGGGGCGGCCAGCGTGGGTGCAGCCATCACTTTAAGCAAAAGCCTTGAATTGCCCGGTGAGATCTGGGTGGTGGGAAGTCCTGCCGAGGAAACCAGCGGCGGAAAGGTCATATTAGTGAATAAAGGGGCCTTTCAAGGGGTGGATGCTGCTCTTATGTTTCATCCTGGCAGCCAGAATGTTACAAGCATCTCCTCTTTAGCCTTGGATGCTCTGGAATTTGTTTTTATAGGAAGACCTGCCCACGCCGTAGCCGCTGCTTATTATGGTGTGAATGCCTTAGACGCCCTGATTGATTTTTATAATAAGATAAACCAGTTAAAAGATAATCTCCCCCACGATGCTTATATTAATGGAATTATCACAGAAGGCGGTACCTCACCTAATGTGATACCGGAACGGGCGGTAGCAAGGTTTTATCTGCGGGCACGCCAGAGGAAGGTATTGAATACCATTCGAAAACAGGTCATACGCTGTGCCCAGGATGCGGCAGCCCAGGTCTCGGCCAAAGTCACCTGGAGCATGTTTGAGAACTCCTACGATGAAATGCAGACCAATCGCACCTTAGCCGGAATTTTTGAAGATAACCTGCGGGAATTGGGAGTTCGCAATATCTCTCCTCCCCAATACGCTATGGGTTCTGTGGATATGGGAAATGTCAGCCGGCTTATCCCGGCTATCCATCCTTACTTAACTCTTGGGGGAGGCATGAACATACCTCATACCCGTGATTTTGCCCAGACCTGTCTTTCCGCTTCGGGAGAGCGTCTGCTTTTACTGGCTATTCAAGCCTTAGCCCTTACCGGCTGGGATATCTTAAGTGTCCCCAAGCTGTTAAGTCGCGCCAAACGGGAATTGAAATCCCGGGTCCCTGCGAAATAGTAACATTCCGTGAAAAAAGTCGTTGCTTTTGGGTTGAAGCAGCGGCTTTTTCTTTAGTGATGATTTTAGTCAGTATTTTGTCCGGCCTATACGTTATAATGGATTAAAGAGTAGGATGTTTCAGCAAAGAGAAAGGATGGGGAAGCGTGAGAATTCTACATACTTCCGATTGGCATTTAGGCAAGAATTTAGAGGGCTTGAGCCGGATGGAGGAGCAGGAGCTTTTCCTGAAGGATTTCATAGATATTGTTGAGGAAAAACAGGTGGATTTAGTCATCATCGCCGGAGATGTTTATGATAGTCCCAACCCCCCGGCCAAAGCGGAGAAAATGTTTTATGACACATTAAAAAAATTATCGGCTCATGGTGAGCGGCTTACTTTAGTTATAGCCGGTAATCATGACAACCCGGAACGCTTGGTGGCAGCAGGGCCTTTGGCCAGGGATCATGGGATTATTATGGTGGGAACACCCAAGACCATTGTTGCCCAAGGTGACTATGGCAGACATCGGGTGATCGATTCGGGAGAAGGCTTTGTAGAGGTTGATATCAACGGGGAAAAAGCCGTAATCCTCACTGTACCTTATCCCAGTGAAAAAAGGCTCAACGAAGTCCTCTATGATGCCATGGATGAAGAAGAGGAACGATTAAAAATCTATGGCGATAAAATTAAATTGCTCTTCGATAATCTTAGTGAAAAATTTCGAGAAGACACGATTAATATTGTGGTGTCCCATCTCTTTGCTACGGGAAGCGAAGAGTCAGGCTCAGAACGAAGCATCCAATTGGGGGGAAGCTTTATTGTTGACGGCAGATGCTTTCCCAAGGCAGCCCAATATATTGCCCTGGGTCATATACATAAGCCTCAAATCGTCCAGGGAACGGACAAAAGAGCACGCTATGCCGGTTCTCCCATTCATTACAATAAAAAAGAGATCCATTTTGCTAAGAAATGCTTCATTGTGGATTTGAAGCCTCAACAGGAGTACACTCTCGAAGAGGTCGACTTTAAAGTGTACAAGCCGATTGAAATCTGGAAGTGTGAAAGCATTGAGTGGGCTCTGGAGGAATGTGAAAAGAATAAAGACAGGGAGTGCTGGGTGTACCTGGAAGTTAATACGGACCGCTATATACGGGAAGATGAGATCAAGCTCATGAGAAGCACCAAGAAAGATATCCTGGAGATTTTGCCGATTCTTTCCGAAAGGGAAAATGAGGAATTTGTTCTGGATAGCTTTGCTGATAAGAAAATTGAGGATATCTTCAAGGAATTTTATCTTAAAGAGAGGGCTGTAGAACCTCAACAGGAGATTGTGGATTTGCTGTTATCCATTATCCAGGAACAGGAGGGAGAAGAAACCCATGAGACCCATTAAGCTGAAGATCAAAGGGCTGAATAGCTTTATCGATACCCAGGAAATTGATTTCTCAAGGCTCACCAGCAAAGGCTTATTTGGTATCTTCGGACCCACCGGCAGCGGCAAATCCACCATCCTGGACGGGATCACCCTGGCACTTTATGGCGCAGTAGCCCGGGGAAGTACCAATTATATGAACACCAACTGCGAATCCTTGCAGGTCAGCTATGAGTTTCAGATTGCGGAGAAGGATACCCAAAAGTACCGAGTGGATCGGGAGTTCCGCAGAGATAAAAAGACAGGCAATGTGCGTACCCATTCAGCGAAAGTCCTTCATTTAACCGATGAAGGGGAGATAGTTTTAGAGGAACAGGTCAGGGAAGTTACCAAAAGAAGCGAAGAAATCATCGGCTTGACCCTGGAGGATTTCACCCGGACCGTGGTTCTGCCTCAGGGAAAGTTCAGCGAATTTCTAAGGCTGGAGGGAAGAGACCGGAGAGAGATGCTGGAGAGGCTGTTTAATCTGCAAAAATACGGCGATGAACTGTCCTCCCGCTTAGCTACAAGAATCCGGCAAGAGCTAGACAAAGCCAATATCCTGGAAGGTCAGCTCAAATCCTATGAAGAGTGCAGTGAAGAGCTTCTTGAAGAGAAGAACAAGGAATTAGCCTCCCTTAAGGAACAGCTGGCCCAATCCCGGGAAGAATTAAAAAAGGCGGAAGAGGACTTTAACCATGGGAAAGAAGTGTGGGAGCTGCAAGGGGAATTGAACCGACAGGAAGCTCAAAAGGCTGACCTTAAAAAAGCGGAAGCCGAGATGAAGGAAAGCGAAGTCAAAGCAACACTTGGTGAACGGTCCCTGCGGGTTAAGCCTTATCTGGATCAATATGAAGATACTTTGGGGAAAATCGCAACAACCCAGGAACAAGTGGCCCAATTGGAAAAGGACACTGCAGCTTTAGCCTTGAAGAAAAAAGAAGCTGAGACCCAGTTGGAACAAGCGGGAACTCAAAAAGACAAAGAGCTCCCTGCTTTAAGGCTGCGTGAACAGAATGCAGCCGACGCCATCGAGGAAAAAAAGAAACTGGAGAACCTCATCCAGGAAAAGGGCTCTCTTCAAGAGAATATTGGCCGGCTTGAAAAAGAGCGGGAAGAAAAACAGGGCCGGATCAATAAAGGTGAAGAGTTTATTGCCAAGGTCAATGCCGATATTCAGGATCAAGAGCAAAGGGCGGAAACATTAACGATCGGCCAGGAGTTTAAGCGGAAGATCAATGAAGCCCTTCTCACCCTCAGCCGCTGGGAAGAGGCCGGACAACAGGTCATTAGCTTAGGGGAAGAGGTCAAAACCATCAAAGAACAGCTTCAGGAGGCTCAGGACAAGGGACTGGAATATTCGCAAGAGCTGGATGCCAAGACAGAGATACTCCAAGGAGTTACTTTAACCCTTCAGAATTTAATAGAAGCTTGCCCAGGAGACTCGGAGACCCTGGTTGCCCTGCAGGAAAAGCTCAATCAGGTTAAGGACCAATGGGCTAAACATCATGAGTATTCTGCCGCGATCAGTCAGGGTGAAAAGGATATCCAGGGCCTCTTGCCCAAGCTAAGTACCGCCCAAGAGAAAAAAGCTCAGTTGGTACAGGAAATCACCGAGCTGGAGAACGCTCTTAAGAAAGTGGAAAGGGAAAACCTGGCCTATACATTGCGTTCTGCCTTGATTGAGGGAGAAGCTTGCCCGGTGTGCGGGTCAACCCACCATCAGCTTGAGGCGGTGAATACTTTTGATACTTTAAATACCGAGGAGATCCAAGCTGCCTTAAGGGAAAGCAAAGATCAGGATCAAACCTTGTATCAGGAGATCATCAAGACCCAGGAGCAGATCAAGACCCTAGAGAACACCCTGAAAGAGGTGAGAGAAAAGGCTGCAGCCATGGGAGAAGAGTACAAGGCCTATGATCCTGATGCTATGCAGAAGGAATTTGAGGCATTAAGGGAAGGAATATCCGGATATACGGCTCAAAAAGGCCATCTGGAAGCAGAAATCAACCGGCTGACCCAAGAGAAAAACCAGTTGGCTATAAAACTAAATGAACAAAACACCCTTAAAACAGAAAAGACAGCCCAATTGGAGAGCCGGGAGAAGAACCTTGAGCTGGCAAAATCTAAAGTTGAAGCTTATGAGCAGGAACTGGCTGCCCTTAAGGCTGAGCTGGGTATCCAGGACATTAAGCATGAGCATCAGGAGATCACCGTAAAGGAAAAGGAGAAGGCCGGACTGGAGAGTGAGCTTAAAGTATTAAGAGAAACTTTAAAAAAAGCTCAAGCCAGGAAAGAATGTCTCAGCACAGAACTGTCCGCCCTCAAAGAATCCTTGAAGGAAAGCCTGGGGACCCTCAAAGAGAAAGAGAGCTTTATCCAGGACAAGCAGACTGCCATAAAAGCCAAAGTGGGTGAGATCGAGAATTTAGAAGCCTATCAAAAGGAGATCACAGAAAAAATAACCCGGATTGAACAAGCCTACACCCAGGCGGAAACAAGGAAAAACGAGACAGAAAAGCAGTACAACGAGTGTTATATCCGCCTGCAATCGGCTCACAACAGCCGGCAAGGCCTGATGGAAAGGAGCCAAAAAGATAAGGAATCCCTGGATAAGGTTTTTCAGGAGGAGCAGATCAAGGATAGTGAGGAAGCGAAGAGCCATCTGTTGGATAAAACTGAGATCGAGAAACTCAAAAGGAAGGTCAAGGACTACCAGGATTCCTTAATACAGCTCCTTGGGGCTATCGGGAACCTGCAGACAAAGCTTGGGGCCAGAAGCTTGAGCGCCGAACAATGGGAGCAGATTCAAAGGGCCAGGGAAGAAAAAGATACCCTCTTCAAAACACTGGAGGAAAGTAAGATTACGATCGAAACCCATGTAAAAACCATGAAGGAGAATTTGATCAAGAAAAAAGACCTTCTTAAGACTCAAGCTGAGCTGGAACGTCAACTGGGCCTTTTGCGGGATCTGGAGAAATTATTCAGAGGGAAGCGATTCGTTGAATTTGTAGCGGCCCACCAACTGAAATACGTCTCCATTGAAGCCGGTAAGCGACTCAAAGAGATTACCGGAGGAAACTATGGCCTGGAAGTGGATCCAAACGGAAAATTCCTGATCCGGGATTATAAGAACGGCGGAGCTCAACGGGATGCCAGTACCTTATCCGGAGGGGAGACCTTTCTGGCCTCCTTATCCCTGGCCCTGGCCCTATCCGCACAAATTCAGCTCAAGGGAACGGCACCCCTGGAGTTATTCTTTCTGGATGAGGGCTTCGGAACCCTGGATGACAACCTCCTGGAGGTGGTGATGGATTCTTTGGAAAGGCTCCATCATGACCGGTTATCCGTGGGCATCATCAGCCATGTGGAATCGATTAAGAACAGAGTGCCGGTTAAGCTCATGGTTACCCCGGCCCAAGCTGGGATGGGAGGGAGCAAGGTTGCCATCGAAGTCAGTTGAATAGAATAATATCATGCGGCCATAGGCCCCCAATGAGAGGTAAACAGTAAAAAACATGGACGTGAAAAGGCGGAACAACAAGAAAAAGCCTGAGTAGCGAAAGGAATGCTTACTTTGACACGTCTAAAGGGGGGTACTCTTGTATCTCATGAAATGGAGGATAGCATGAAAAATAAGCTGAGTATTTTTGCTCTCTGCGCAGCCCTTTTAATGAGCGGATGCGGCATCAGCACGACGGCTTCCGGCGGCAATGCCCAACCCGACCATAAGGTTAATCCTACGCAAACAGTAGTCAATCTGGAAAGGGTTCATATGAATAGCCTTGCGACATCGCAATACCCCTATACTGTACAGGAGTTTGATGTTGGCACAGGCACCTATGTATCCCCTGCAGGCAAAAAGATGCCTTATCACCTCAATGGTATAATCGGTGTTCCTGAGGGCTCGGGACCCTTCCCTCTGGTGCTCATTACCCACGGCTCTCATTCAAATGATAACGAAAACCTTCGCTTTGACACAGGTTATCGCTATTTGGTTGAGGCCCTGGCCGAACAGGGTTTTGTAGCGGTATCCATGGATATGAGCAAAGCTTATACCTGGAAATATGGTGATAATGATGATCGCGAAAAATCCCAGTATCTGGCGGCGGAGCATTTAAAGAGTTTGATGCAGGCAGAAAAGGGTGAGCCAAAGGGCTATCCTGTGGAGCTTGCTGGAAAAATTGACTTTGGCAAGATTGGCTTAATCGGACACTCCCGAGGTGGTGAAACTATTTTTGACATTGCCGAGGATATGCAAAATGAAGGAACGCCGGCCCGCGCACTGCTCTGCATTGCACCGACCTTCCTGTTTGCCGACCGTACCTGGCCGGACGCCCAAGTCGCTCTGATTATTCCCGAGTACGATGGTGATGTGATTGGACTGGACGGTTTTGCTCTGTACGACGTACTGGGTGAGAAGACACAAGGAGAACACCTGGCGGTCTATCTCAAAGGAGCCAATCATAATTATTTTAACAGTAACATTCAGCGCAATGATGGGGGGATGCTGGCTTCAACCATGGATCTCTCGGATCAGCTGGCTCGAGAGGAGCAGGAAGCGTTCTTACAAGCATTTGCGGCGGATTTCTTTTACCTCACCCTGCAAAAGGAGGCATCACTTTTACCTCCTGATAAAGCTCAGCCCGAGACAATGTTCGGCAGGAAGGCCTCGGTGCTCTACAGAAACGCTCAGAGCAGGGTGTTGTTGGCGGCTGGGGATACAGCCGGCTATACCACAGAAAACCTGCAGGCAGAAACAAAGAAAGATGCCTGGTATTTTAAGCAAGACGAGCTATTGGTGGACACCATCACCTTCGGAGAGGGAGCGCAGCAATCCCGACAGCTTTTGAAGCTGGGTTGGGCGGACGCTCCCGGGGTTTTTCAACTAGCCCCATCAGTGACGGACTGGAAGGAATATGCCGCATTGGCTCTCGATCTTGTGGTTGATGCCGCGGATGAAAAGAATAGACATCAGGAATATCAGCGCTTTGCAGTACGCATCACCGACGCTCAGGGCAATACGGCCAGAGTAAATCTACCCGATCAATTACAGACACTTATGAGAGCACAAGGGGAGCTTGATTTCACACCGGTTTTTGAAGAGAAAATTTACTTTTGGTCGGTTAAGACACCGCTGGCAAGCCTGATACTCCCCCTATCTTCTTTTGAGGGTGTAAATCTCGCCGAAGTTAAATCCTTAGATCTATTGTTTGAAGATACCCCCGCAGGCTCCCTCCTGATCGAGTCGGTACGGCTACAGTAGTATCTCGTTTTAACTGAGCAGGCGATGCCTTTTTGGCGTGGGGCCGGGCTGCTTTAACGAGCGGCAGCAGATGGATTATCGATACATCTGTGGGACAGTAGTTGTTCCGCAGGTGTTTTTTATACCCTGATGGAACAACCAACTTTTGAAGATGGAGTGCCATAAGAGAAATCTTACACGTCGAAAGGCGAAATGGAGGATTCTTTTATGACAAACAGGCTCATAAGTATGGCGGGACTCACCGCCGACGAAGCCAAGGAGCTTCAGGAGCAATTCGGTAAAAACGAGTTGACCCCACCAAGGAAGGAGAGCTTTCTCAGAAAGACGCTTCATATTATCTGTGAACCGATGTTTTTACTGCTGCTGGTGGCGGCAGCCATCTACTTTGTGCTGGGCGAGCCAAGGGACGGCATGATCATGCTTACCTTCGTGGTGGGCATGATCAGCATCAACGTGATTCAGGAATGGAAAACTGACAAAACACTGAACGCCATGAAAGAACTATCCGCACCGCATGTTACGGTCATCCGGGACGGAAAGGAACAGACCATTGTCAGCGCCGACCTCGTTCCCGGGGATCTCATGATGATTTGCGAAGGGGTGAAGATTCCTGCAGACGGCGTGGTGGTCAAATGTGCCGACCTGTGCGTAGATGAATCTTCCCTCACCGGCGAGGCCGAGGGTGTGTGGAAAGTGACGGGGGAAAATGCGGAACCTTCAGTCGATTACTGGAGGAAAGACTACTGCTACGCCGGCACTCTGGTCATCCAGGGCACGGCCATTGTGCGGGTGGAAAAGATTGGCGCATCCACGGAATACGGTAAAATTGGCAAAAACGTAGCCGCCGCACCACAGGAGGAAACTCCCCTCCAGAAGCAGACCGGCAAGCTGGTCAGGACCTGTGCGGTCATCGCAGGTATCCTGTTCGTATTGGTCGGCGTATTCACTTGGTTTAATATCCCGGACCATGACTTTATGGACCGGCTGGTGGAAAGCATTCTGTCCGGCGTGACGCTGGCCATGGCTATGATTCCGGAGGAATTTCCCGTCATCCTCACCGTATTCCTCTCCATGGGTGCGTGGCGGCTGGCAAAAAAGCATTCCCTTGTGCGCAAGCTCCCCAGCGTGAAGACGCTGGGCGCGGTGTCGGTACTATGTGTGGATAAGACCGGTACCATTACTATGAACCAGATGACCGTTCAGGATATTTGGGTCGCTTTCGGAGACGAACAGAATCTGGTGGAGATCATGGGGCTGGGCTGCGAGACCGATACCTATGATCCCTTGGAGAAGGCGATGCTTGCCTATTGCGAGGCTCACGGTATATCCCGGGAGCACCTCTTTGAAGAAAGCGGCTTTCTTACAGAGTATGCCTTTACCAACGAACTGAAAATGATGGGTCATGTCTGGCGACATGACGGCGAAATCCTGATTGCCGCCAAGGGCAGTCCTGAGCGCATCTTTACTGTTTGCGATCTGACCGATGAACAGCGTGGGGAGGCGGAACGCAGAAATCTGGAGCTTTCCGGCCAGGGCCTAAGAGTTATCGCCATCGCTACGGCCAAGCTGGCTGGCGAAGCAGCGATTCCGGCTTCCATTACCGACTGCCGCCTGACCCTGCTGGGGCTGGTGGGCCTTGCTGATCCGCCGCGTGAGGGAGTGAAGGAGGACATCGCCGTCTGTAACCGGGCAGGCATCCGTGTAGTAATGATTACTGGGGACAACGGTATCACCGCCTCGGCTATCGCTAAAAAATCGGTTGGCCTCACGGCGACGACATCATCACCGGCGATAGGCTTAACGCCATGAGCGACGAGGAGCTGCGGGAGGCCGTCAAGACTTCTTCCATCTTCTCCCGCGTTGTGCCAGAACACAAAATGCGTATCGTCAAGGCATTCAAGGAAAACGGTGAAATCGTGGCCATGACCGGCGACGGCGTCAACGATGCGCCCGCCCTCAAGCACGCCGATATTGGTATCGCCATGGGCAAGCGGGGCAGCCAAGTGAGCCGCGAGGCCGCCGACCTTATCCTGCTTGACGATAACTTCACCACTATTGTAGAGACCGTGAAGGACGGGCGCCGCATCTATGACAATATCCGCAAAGCGGTGGGTTACGGCTTTACCATCCATATTCCGATTGCCCTCGCATCCCTACTGGCCCCATTCCTCGGTATCGCCCCTGCTGCGCTATTACTCCTGCCGTTCCATGTGGTACTGCTGGAAGTTCTCATTGATCCCACCTGCTCCATCGTACTGGAGCGCCAGCCTGCCGAAACCGATATCATGGAACGCCGCCCCCGCGACCCGAAAGCCAAGCTGCTCACCGGCGGTTTGCTGGGCAAAAGCGTACTGCAAGGCTTGGCCGTGTTCGCAGCCTCATTTGGTGCATATCTCACGGTGCTGGCGGGCAACCCCGACAATGCTCCCGCGGCCCGCTCCATGGGGCTTGCCATTGTCATGCTGGCGAATTTGTTCTTGGTACAGGTTAACAGCTCTGACCACGACTTCGCATTCCAGTCTCTCCGCCGCCTTGCCAAAGACGGAGTGATGTGGGCGGTCAACATCGGCACACTGGTGTTGCTGGGCCTTATCCTTTACACGCCGCTCTCCGGTATTTTAAAGCTTGTTGCGTTACCCATGCCCTCGCTGCTGACTGCTTTGGGTCTGGCCGCTGTGTCGGTCTTGTGGTACGAGCTGGTAAAGCTGGTGAATAAACTAACCAAACGGGGGAATATTCCCCATAATACAGAAGGAGCTCAGCCGACTTAAGTCAGGTTATACCAAAGGATTCGAAATCACACACGCAGGTTTGAATCCTGCCCTCTCCGGCAACAAGAAAAGGCATAATTTCCCCTAAAGGGGAATTATGCCTTTTTTTTATTATAGGCTGATGCTCCTGGTCACCGGCCAGGCAGATTCGGCTTAGGATATACCCTTTTTCGACTGAAGGTTTCCGTAATAACACCGGAGAAAATCAACCCAAAGGCAATGGAGCCGGCGATGAGAAGGGTGATGGTGCCTAAACGGACTCCTTCCGTATAATTGTTTTCAATAAATTGCCGGATAGTATCATAGGCCATCCCTCCGGGAACCAGAGGAATGATGCCGGAGATGCTAAAGACCGTAACCGGCATTTTGTACCGTCGCGCAAGGATTTGACTGACGGTAGCGACACTGAAGGCGGCAAACAAAGTGGCGGTGATGATATTTATTTTCATATTCACCGTAAGGGTTACAAAGATAGCCCAGCCCAGCATCCCCACGAGGCCGCCGGTGAGGAGACTTTTACGAGGAACATTAAACAATACTCCAAAAGCCATGGTGGCAAAAAAACTTGCATAAAGTGCGGTCCAATTCATAAATGCGACTCCTTCCTATAACAAGGTAAAAGGGACAGGTTTATTGTCCCCCATTTTCCTACATTAGCACAGCTAAAACCACCGCTACTCCAGTACCGATGGCAAAGGCTGTTAAGAAAGCTTCAGTTCCACGGGCAAGTCCTGCGACAAGATCCCCGGCCATCAGATCACGGACAGCATTCGTGATGATCACACCGGGCACTAAAGGCATGACCGATCCAATAATGACTTTGTCGATCTGAATATCAATACCGAGATAATAGAAAAAATAAGCAATAAAGCCGATGGTAAAGGCAGCAAAGATTTCGGAGAAGAACTTTACGGCAATGCGGCGATTGGATTTGGCATAGAGTAAAAACCCCAATCCACCAGCCGCCACTGAGGGCAAGAAGTCAATTATGGTTCCTCCGAAGGCCAGACTGAAAAAGCCGCTGGCCAGAGCTGCCGCGATGAGCTGCAGCCAGAAGGGGTAAAGAAAGCCGGATTTTTCGATAGTTAAAAGAGCGTCATAGGCCTGCTGAATGGTAAGCTCCTTCTCGCTTAATTTGCGGGAGATTTCATTGACACTGACGATTTTATTCAAATCAATTTGACGCTCATAGATTCTCAGAAACTTAGTCTGCTCCTGATCCCTCTCCTGGCCCTGAAGGGATAAGAAAATTCCTGTGGGTGTAACATAGCTATGAGCTTCAGGAACCGCACAAGTACGGGCAATACGGTTCATGGTATCTTCGATCCGATAGATCTCCGCCCCGCTTTGCAGCATGATTTTACCGGCCAGAAGGCAGACCTCCATGATTTCCCCAATGGTTGAGTTCACTTGATTTCCTCCTATGTAGAAGCGGCGAATTCATG
The DNA here is from genome assembly GCF_000243155.2 of Desulfitobacterium dehalogenans ATCC 51507. NCBI lineage: Bacteria > Bacillati > Bacillota > Clostridia > Eubacteriales > Desulfitobacteriaceae > Desulfitobacterium > Desulfitobacterium dehalogenans. Next base: position 661,689 of record NC_018017.1, read on the forward strand.
TTGAACCATGGATTAGCTGCTCTATGAATTCCATACACTTTGGATTAAGGAATTTATTCCATACAATGATAGCACAAATTCAAGAGAACCTACAAAATAGAATAGTGATTAATCAGTAAGTATAAAAATGAACAACTTAGTGAAGGTGAGCGTAAGTGGTAAAGAGTGACTAAAAAAAATAAAATACTTAAAAAAGCAATTGAATTATTATGCATATAAATGTATAATTATTAAAACGATAATGAGGAGGTATCGGTGTGAAAGTAGGAATTATCGGAGCCACAGGGTATACAGGTCAAGAGCTGGCGCGTTTACTCCAAAATCACCCTGAAATAGAATTAGCATACTTAGGCTCCTCCAGTAATAGCGGAGCAGTCTATGAGGAGATGTTCCCACAGTTTTCAGGGTTAAGGTCTAGTCAAGGTATGGGGTCAGGGTTAGGAACAGGGAAGCTGGATAATGAGCAGGTGCCGGACTTGGATGTTTTGTTCTGCGCCCTTCCTCATGGACTTACAGCAGACCGAACTGCCCAATGGCTGAACCGAGGCATTAAAGTCATCGATTTGGGAGCAGATTTTCGCCTCAAGGATGCAACAGTTTATGAAAATTGGTATAAAGTAAAGCATCCTGCTAAAGAGCTGATTCCTGGAGCAGTCTATGGTCTTCCGGAATTGTATCGGGATAAAATTGTGGGAAAAGCCCTCATAGCCAACCCCGGCTGCTATCCCACAGCCACCCTCTTAGCTTTGGCTCCACTACTCCAAAAAGGGCTGCTGCAGAAAGATGGACTGATTATCGATGCCAAATCCGGAGTTTCCGGAGCGGGACGTGGTGTTACTTTGGGAAACCATTTCAGTGAAGTCAATGAGAATTTTAAAGCCTACGGAGTAGCCAGCCATCGCCACACACCGGAGATTGAGCAGCAATTAACGGAGGCAGCAGGGTCAGAACTCCTGGTTAATTTTACCCCCCATCTAGTGCCTATGACTCGGGGAATCCTTGCCACCATCTATGCCCAGGTTACACCCGGCGTCACAGAGGCTGACCTTAAAGTCTGCTGGCAGGAGCAGTATGAGGGAGAGGAGTTTGTGCATATTCTTCCGGAGGGAATCTGGCCACAAACAAAATTCGCTTCAGGAAGCAATCATAGTTTTCTCCAGCTTAAAGTGGATTCACGGACCGGGCGGGCTATCCTGATCTCCTCACTGGATAATTTGGTCAAAGGGGCCTCTGGGCAGGCCATTCAAAATATGAATCTGATCTGCGGACTGCCGGAGAATATGGGGCTTAAAATGAGAGGACTTTGGCCATAAATAAGTTCATTCATTCAGTTTGGACCTATTAAATAATAAAGGTAGTGAGTTAAATGGATAAAACAACTCAAAGTACAGAAAGCATATGCGAATCCCAACCCAAGTGGTCCTGGATTCAGGGAGGGATTGCCGCTCCTCAGGGATTCCGGGCAGCGGGAGTCAAGGCGGGGGTTAAATATCCGAATAAATACGATGTGGCCTTGGTTTATTCCGAGGCACCGGCTCAAGCTGCGGGAGTGTTTACCCGCAATAAGGTGAAAGCTCATCCCTTGCTTCTGACCAAAAAACATTTGGAGAATGGCGTGGCTCAGGCTATGGTGGCTAACAGCGGTAACGCCAATGCCTGTGTGGGAAAACCGGGAGATGAGGCCGCCTGGGCTATGGCTGTGAAGACTGCAGAAGTACTGGGAATTGCCGCCGAAGATGTGCTTGTGGCTTCCACCGGGGTCATCGGTGCGGAATTGCCTGTAGAGCGTGTTACCAAAGGGATCGGGGCGGCCTCTCTGGAGATCTCAAAGAAAATATCCCCAGAGGAAGCGCTGCAGAATTCCCATCAGGCAGCGTTGGCCATTATGACCACCGACACCGTAGTTAAAGAGGCAGCTTGTGAATTGCTCACAGAGAATGGAAAAGTCCGCCTGGGAGCTATGGCTAAAGGCTCCGGAATGATCCATCCCAATATGGGTACTATGCTGGGCTTTATCACCACGGATGCTACAATTCCTGCCCCCGATCTGCAGGAACTCTTAAGTGAAGCGGTAGAAGAAAGTTTTAATATGGTGACAGTGGATGGGGATACCAGCACTAACGATATGGTATTGGTTCTTGCCAACGGAAAGTCGGGGATCACCTTAAATTCCGGAGAGTGGGCGGAGTTTCGCCGGATGTTTTTGGCCGTATGCAAGAAGCTGGCTCAGGACATCGCCCGGGATGGGGAAGGAGCGACCAAATTTCTGGAAGTCCAGGCTTTTGGGGCAGCTACAGTGGAGGATGCCCGTAAGATCGCTAAAAGCATTTGCGGATCCAGTTTGGTAAAGACAGCTCTCTATGGCGAGGATGCCAACTGGGGAAGAATCCTTGCCGCCGCAGGGTATTCCGGAGCGGAGTTCGATCCCGATCAAGTAGAGATCTATCTGGGTCATGTCTTAGTAGCCAAGGAAGGTCAGGGAGTTAATTTCTCCGAAGAGGAAGCCAAGGAGGTCCTCATCAAGAAGGATGTGACCATCAAGCTTCTGCTTCAAGAAGGGCAAGCCCAGGCCACGGCCTGGGGGTGTGACCTGACCCATGATTATGTCACCATTAATGGAGATTATCGGACTTGAATGAAGGCCGGGGCCGGGGTTTCAAAGAGGGGGTTTTTGCTCTCCGGCCTCTACCTTCCGACCTCAAGAAAGGGGATATGGAGATGACTCCTCTAGATAAAGGCCTGGATAAAGCCAGAGTGCTCATTGAGGCACTGCCTTATATTCAGAAATTTGCCGGCAAAACAATGGTCATTAAATATGGCGGTCATGCTATGCTTGAGCAGGACCTCAAGGAAAAAGTCATGCTGGATATTCTTCTTCTGCACTCCGTCGGGATTCGTCCGGTAGTGGTCCATGGGGGAGGTCCTGAGATCAATTCAATGTTGACCAGAGTCGGAAAAGAAAGCCATTTTGTGCGAGGGCTGAGGGTCACCGATAAAGAAACTATGGAAATCGCCTCCATGGTCTTGGTGGGAAAGCTCAACACAGAAATCATTTCCTTGCTCAACCGTTTCGGCGGCAAAGCTGTAGGATTATCAGGAAAAGATGCTCAGTTACTCCAAGCAGTTAAGAAGCCCATGAAGTTTCAGAATTTCCAAGGGGAATTGGAGGATGTGGATTTGGGCTTTGTAGGAGAGATCGAGCAGGTTCGTCCGGAAATAGTTACCTCTCTCGTGGAACAAGGCTATATTCCTGTTATCTCACCGGTGGCCGGCGGTGAGGATGGGGAATCCTATAATATCAACGCCGATACAGCCGCCGGGGAAATTGCCAAAGCCTTGAAAGCCGATAGATTTCTTCTACTCACCGATGTGCCAGGGGTTCTTAGGGATATGGAGAATAAAGATTCCCTGCTTTCCGTGATCAAGAAAGATGAGATCTCGGGGCTGATTGATTTGGGTGTGATTAGCGGAGGAATGATTCCCAAAGTAGAATGTGCCCGGGCAGCCCTGCAAGGGGGGGTGGGAAGTGTTCATATCCTCGATGGACGAATCCCTCACGCTATTCTTTTAGAACTCTTTACGGATGGCGGAATTGGAACGATGTTTAATTCTTGAGATCAAAGGACTTTTTAGAAGGGGGAGGTAAAATATGTTCGAAAAGACCCATGCCATGATTCAACGGGGTCAAGAGGTAGTGATGAATACCTATGGCCGTCTGCCCATGGCCATTGTCAAGGGGAAGGGCTCTATCGTTTGGGATATTGAAGGTAAGCAGTATTTGGACTTTGTCACAGGCTTAGCGGTCAGCTCGCTGGGTCATAGCCATCCGGCGGTGGTGGAGGCCATTCAAAAGCAGGCTGAGGAGATAGTGCATACCTCCAACCTCTATTGGATTCCTAATCAAATCGCCCTGGCGGAAAAATTAGTGGAACACTCCTTTGCCGACAAGATTTTTTTCTGCAACAGCGGCGCCGAAGCCAATGAAGCAGCCATAAAATTAGCTCGAAAATACGCCAAAGAGCATTATAGCGAGGATAAATATGAAATCCTGACTCTGGTCAACTCCTTCCATGGTCGGACTTTAGCCACATTGACGGCTACCGGGCAGACCAAATACCAAGAAGGGTATGCACCTTTGCCGGAAGGATTCACTTATGTGCCCATCAATGACCTGGCGCAGCTGGAAGAGAAAATGAGCCCTAAGGTGGCAGCCGTAATGCTGGAGCCTATTCAGGGGGAAGGCGGGGTATTTCCCTTAGAGGTGGAATTCTTAGCAAAAGCCCGCAAGCTTTGCGATGATTACGGGGCACTTCTTATCTTTGATGAAGTTCAAGTGGGCTTAGGGAGAACCGGCAAGCTTTTTGCCTATGAATGGAGCAATGTGGCCCCGGATATTATGACCTTAGCTAAAGCCTTGGGGGGCGGGGTGCCCATCGGGGCCATGCTGACTAAGGAAGAAGTTGCCTCCACCTTTAAGCCCGGAGATCATGCCTCAACCTTCGGGGGGAACCCCCTGGCTACAGCCGTAGGCTGTGCTGTAATGGATGTGATCACCGAGGAAGGATTCCTGGAAGATGTTCTAAAACGGGCACAGTATTTTAAGCTGAAGCTGCAAAAGCTGGCAGACAAATACCAAACCGGCACAGAGATCCGAGGACAGGGCTTTATCCTTGGCTGGCCTCTTGACCGCTCAGGAGCGGAGATTGTGGAAGGAGCCAGAGAAAAAGGCCTGCTGATTAATTTTGTGGGAGGAAAAGCCCTAAGATTTTTACCCCCTCTCAATGTTTCTTATCAAGAAATAGATGGGGCCATCACCATTCTCGATCAGGTTTTTGCTGAGTGTTGGTAAAGTGAGGCAAGGGGATGGTTCTTTTACTTCCTTCTAAATCCAAAAGATTAACTCGAATAAGATTATAGTAAAAGGAGAGTCCTCTCTTACTACCCCTGTAGGGTAGTAAGAGAGGACTCTCCTTTTGGGTTTCATCTCCTTTTGCCATTCCTTCAATATTTAGCGAATCTTTAAACTTCTGTCTTGTAATTAGATGTACAATTGGTATAAATATGGAATTTTATATTCCATACCTCGTCTGATAATAAATCATATTATAGGGGGAAATATCTTGAAGAGTATCAAAACGAGACTTTCTTTATTCTTTGGTGTTATTATTCTATTTATTTGTGCCGGTATCGGAATGATATCCTATTCGGCAGCCTCTCATTCAGTGTCGGATAACATTGATCAATCCTTGCTGCAACTAGCAGATGAAGGAGCAAAAACGATCAAAGCTCGGGTAGACGTACAACTCAATGCTATGGCGGCAGTGGCCGAAAGTGATCTTGTTATTAATGATCAATTAACAGTAGAACAAAAGTTAAATCAGTTAAGTCGAGAAATTAAGCGAAGCGGCTATCAGAAAATAGGGATTGGCAACTTGAAAGGCCAAGTAACTCTAAGCGACGGATCAGTGATAGAAGTGGCAGACCGCAATTATTTTAAAAAGGCTTTGGCAGGGGAGGGCGCTGTTTCCGACCCAGTAGTAGGGAAAGCGAGTAAAGCCTTAATTGTTACATATGCGGTGCCGATAAAGGATGAGGCTGGAAAAGTAAAGGGTGTCGTAATTGCGACTCGCGACGGAAATGAATTAAGTGCTATGACCGATGATATCAAGTTTGGGGAAAGCGGACAAGCTTATATGATTAATAATAGCGGAATCGTTGTCGCCCATAAGGACAAGGATTTGGTAATGAATATGACCAATTTCTCCGATCTGGCTAAAGCCGATGAGTCTCTGAGAGGTTTGGCCGCCCTCCACGAAAAGATGATCCAGGGAGAAAAGGGAGTCGGCGAATATACTTATCAGAATATTACCCGATATATGGGATTTATGCCGATAGAGGGGACGGACTGGGCTCTTGCCATTACAGCTCCAAAATCAGAAGTAATGGCAAAAGTCGATGAACTGGCAAAGAACATATTGCTTATCTCCGTTGTATTTCTTGTCCTGGGTATAGTTTTAACCTATTGGATTGCTTCTAAAATTTCCAGTCCATTGAAAGCGGTTTCGGAATATTTGAATACTGTAGCCACTGGCGATTTTACCCAAGAGGTTTCGGAAAAGCTACTTAAGATGAAAGATGAAACAGGACTCCTTGGCAATGCTATGAAAACGATGCGTGAATCGATCATAACTATTGTGGGAGAAGTTAAGGAAAAGTCTGTTCATATGAATGAAGTGCTTTCATCGATCAATGCCAGTATGGAGCGTCTAAATCATTCCATAGAAAATGTCTCGGCCACTACGGAGGAATTATCAGCGGGGTCAGAGGAAACGGCAGCGGCAACAGAAGAGATGAATGCGACATCGACGCAAATGGAAGGGGCTGCGGAAACAGTGGCTTCCAAATCTCAGGAAACCTTGATAACGGTGGGAACCGTAAAAGCTATGGCAGAGGAAATGAAAAAGAAAGCCATGTCTTCAAGCAGCAGTGCAATGGAAATTTACACGAAAACAAAAGGTGACCTGCAAGAGGCTATCGAAAAATCCGGGATAGTATCCCAAATCAATGAACTGTCCGAATCAATCCTGGCCATAACGTCCCAGACAAATTTATTAGCCCTTAATGCTGCCATAGAAGCCGCCAGAGCCGGTGAAGCGGGAAAAGGGTTCTCAGTGGTAGCAGAGGAAATCCGTAAACTGGCTGAGAGCTCCAATAATGCAGTCGCGAGAATTCAGGATGTCACGAAAGTCATTGTAGAGGCTGTAAAAGACTTAACCGTCAGCTCGGGGGAAATCTTAGAATTCGTAGATAAGAAAGTGCTGGCTGATTATAGCTATCTTGTTGAATCCAGCGAGCAGTATAGCCAGAGTTCTTCCAGTATTGATGCTATGATGAATGAGATTAGTGTAACCTCAGAAGAACTTTTGGCATCAGTACAGAATATGGTTCAGGCCATTCAGGGGATTTCCCAGGCTTCAAATGATGCGGCACATGGGGCGTCTAATATTGCCGGTGAAGCAATGGATATTACTCAAATGACCAATGAAGTCATCCAACTGGCCCAGTCTGCAAAAGATAACTCTAAGTCCCTTAACGAGAGTATTTCCCGCTTTGAAATATGATGAGAGCCATAAACCTTTAGCGAATCTTTAAACACTTACTTTGATAAATAATGTACAATGTGATTAAAGCACAGTGATCAAGTGCTTATATTAATTTTCGATTAGAGCTCAATCGAAAACCAAATTAGGTTGGGGGAAACTGTATGAACAAGAGATTTAAGAAAATAATTTCTTTGTTAATCTGCTTAGCGATGCTATTTACACTGACAGCATGCTCGAGCTCAACGAATACACCAAAGGAAACTCCAAAAAAAACAAGCGATGGGTTAAGCTTTACTCCAGGAACCTATGCGGCTGAAGCTCCTGGACGTAATGGAATCTTAAAATTAGAAGTAACGGTAGATGAAAGTAGAATTCTTTCTGTGAAGGTTTTAGAACATAGTGAAACGGCAATGTTAAGTGATGCTCCGATTCAACAGATTCCACAAAAGATTGTGGAAGGGCAAACCTTAAAGGTTGATACAATTGCCGGAGCTTCCTTGACCAGTGGTGCGATTTTGGCAGCTGCTAAAGAAGCGCTGACCAAAGCGGGTGGAGATATTAACAAGTTGATGCAAGGAGTCGAAAAGGAAAAGATCCAAGTACAGGATGCTGAGACAGATATCGTGGTTGTCGGTGCCGGTGCAGCGGGGATGATTGCCGCCATTAAAGCATCCGCTTTAGGTAAAGATGTTATCCTCGTGGAAAAGATGGGTATGCTGGGTGGTGGCGATACTATGATGGCTTCTACTTTGCTTAATGCAGCAGGTTCAAGCGTTCAAAAGGAATTAAGCATCCCCAACAGCTCAGCCGAAGATTTCTACAAACAATTGGATGGTATTGCCACCCAAAAGAACATGCCTGCGGATCGGACCACCCTGAAGACCTATGCCGATCGCAGCGGAGCGATGGTTGATTGGCTCGTCGATTTGGGTGTACCCTTCGGTAGAATCACCAATACCTTCCAACACAAAATTAAAGATGGCAGTGCACCGGGTACCCATATTGTCGCCGCCTTATCTAAGGAATTGAACGCAAAGAAAGTCGATTATCGCTTAAACACTAAGGCTACCTCAATCATTATGGAAGATGGTAAGGCAACGGGAATCGAAATAGAGACTCCCGATGGCAATTATAAGATTAAGGCGAAGGCTGTCATCGTAACGACCGGTGGTTTCTCCAATAATCCGGAACTCCTCGCCAAGTATAATCCCACCTGGCTTAATCGACCCACCACGGGCTCTGCTTCTTTGACCGGTGATGGAATCATCATGGCCGAAAAGGTCGGTGCAGCCCTTTATAATATGGATCAAGTCAAAGCCAATTATCTTGCTCATGTTTTAGAGGATGGGTCAGCGGTATCTCTCACGGCAATTAACAACCATACCGTGCTGGTTAATCATGATGGCAAACGCTTTGTCAATGAAGACCATGGCTCCATTAACTACAAGTCTGAGCAAATGATGATGCAGAAGGGTCATGAAGCCTACGCTATCTTCGACCAAACTGTCATTGAAGATCTCAAGCTAATGAAGGGATACAACGATTCCGGTTATTTCATCTCTGCTGATACTCTTGAAGGATTAGCTGATAAGATCGATGTCAATAAAGAAAACTTCCTTAAGACGATGAAGGATTACCAATCTTATACAATTAATGGTGAGGATAAGGAATTTGGCCGGAAAATTTCTGATCCCATTGATAAGCCCAAATACTATGCTGCTTTAGTCACACCTTCTATGCAAAGCACTTACGGTGGGATTAAAGTGGATGAGACTGGACATGTCATCAGTACAGAAGGTAAAGTCATTCCGGGCCTCTATGCCGCAGGAGCAACTTCCGGTCATGGTGCCGCTGCTGGAGAAGTTGGATACGCACTCATTGTTGCTGTTGTATTCGGTGATGTAGTAGGGGAACAGGCTGCAACAGATATTAAGTAATCTTTGCAAGGGAAAATAGGAATCACTTTAACTAACTAAGATAAAATGCACATAAACAATCTCTATAGACGATGAAACCTCTAAAACTATCGTAAATAGTTTTAGAGGTTTTGTTTCACTAATGTCCTTCGACTTGTTCCAGGGGTAGTATCACGATGAAAGTCGAGCCTTTGTCCGCCTCACTCTCCACACGGATCTCACCCTGGTGGGCTTTCACGATTTCGAAAGCGATGGAAAGGCCCAGACCTGAGGATTCAATGTTGCTCCCTTGTTTGCTGTAATAATAGCGACCAAAGATTTTGGGCAAATCCTCTGAATCGATGCCAAGGCCTGTGTCGCAGATTTCAATGACGGCATTTGGCCCTTCACTACGAAGGATAAGGGTTATTGATCCGTTTTCGGAAGTAAATTTTAAAGCATTTGACATAAGGTTTTCCAGCACTTGCTTGAGACGAAAGGCATCTCCTGTAACGCAGACATCCTTTTCGATTTGGCTGGATAATGCAATGCCTTTCCGCTGAGCCATAGTCTGGGAACCTTCGAGGACGGTAGCGCAAAGAGAATCCAATCGCACACGAAATTGATTAAAGGTAATGCCTCCTTCCTCCAACTTGGAAATGAGGAGTAAGTCTTCTGTTAGGCGACCGAGATAATCCAGTTGATTTTTGAGAACAGTGAGTGTGGCTGCATTTCTTTCGTCAGAGAGCTCTATCATTTCTGCTGAACCTTGGGCATTAAAGATGGGAGTGCGCAGATCATGAAAAATGTTAGCAGTCATACTGTGCTTTTTTCTTTGCTCTTCCAGTATTTTTTGGTTAGCCTTTTCGAGTTCTTGAGTACGAAGCAAGACTTTGGCGTCCAAGTGGGCATTTGCTTCTTCGAGTTTAACCACCAGTTTATCTACCTCGTCAAATTTTCGAGCGAATCGGCTATTAATCACAAACATACATGAAAAGGCAAAGATCATGCCGCTGAATTGGGGGATATAGTAATAAAACATGGATATGGCAGGAAGAAAGTAACCAAGCTCCACAAAGCGGAAAAAGACACGTAAGCCTTCGCGTATGGCAGTCCCGATGAGTAGGATGTAGGCATCCGGTCTCTTCTTCGCACAGCCGGCTATAACCGCATAAGCGGAGGGCAGAGCGAGGGAATAGGCTATATGCTCAAACAAATTGTTTAGCCCCAAGGAATTGAGGAGAATCAGCATAAAAGTAAGGGCAGTGATTCCCGGCCCTCGTACCAGCAGATTCCACTTCCCAGGAAGGTGAATATCCATTAGCACAAAGCAGAGTGCAACAGAAAAGACGATGCGAAATATTCGTACCAAATCCGTCAGAGAACGAAATTCTAAAAGAATAAAATTCGAATTGGATAAAGCGGAGATTAGAGCAGTCAATGCCAGTGCCATAAGCAGGAGCAGATATTTTTCGCTGGGCTTTTTGATATAGAGGGATAGACTGTAGATAACGATGAGTAGATAGATACCTAAGGTGAGCATGCTCAACCCATAAGCCAATAACATATCTTTCTCGGCGTTTTCATGCGTGGCCAGCATAATCTTGGTTGCAAAGGAATGGCGAGGGAGTTGAAGATCAAGGTCTATGTTTAAAGTTTTATCTTCATCCACGTTGTCCCTGGGTAGAGGGATTTGGTGCACTCTTTGGTAGAAAGTATGGCTATCATAAGAATAGGTAAGGGCACCATCCATATGTACTTGCACGGATTTAAAATCGGAGAACACCAGAACGAGTTCAGGTACTTCTTTGGGTATGTGAAGATGAAGGGAAAGTTGGCTTTCCTCGATCGATTGATTCTTCGGGCTAGAAACGATGTAACTGCGTTCTGCTATATCCTCAGGAATAACTGAACCCGAGTAGAATATTGGAGTTTGGCTGGTTAGATAGCCTGGGACCAGAAAGGATAGCATAAAAATCATGACGAACATGACCAAAGGAAGGGTGAACTTGCGCATAGGAGAAACCTCCATTAAAATAAGGCTGAAGTACAAATATAAAGTTTCACAATCGTCTTGGAAAGACTATCAGGACGGAATACTATAAGAAGGTGATATCCATGCATCGCATTTTGCTAGTTGAAGATGATCCTACGATTGCCGAGATCATTCAGTTTTATCTTGCGAAAAACCAAGAATATCACGTTCAATGGGTGAAAAATGCCCAGGAGGCGTTGAGCGCAGCCAATGAGCAGGTCGGTGCAATTTTGCTTGATATTCGTTTACCGGGAATGGATGGCATGGAAATCTGTGCTCAACTCCGGCGAAGACTCTATTGTCCAATCATATTCATTAGCTGTCTTGATGATGAGGAAACCATTGTTAAGGCCTTGCGTCTGGGTGGCGATGATTATTTGGTTAAGCCATTTAAGTGCCCGGTTTTGCTGGCTCGTATTGAAGCGAATTTAAGGCGTATGCAACGGAGTAATCCTCGCGTTGAGGACATGCTCTATAGTGGGGAGCTGGCTCTTAATACCAATACCCATACCGTTCAAAAGGGAAACGATAGGGTGTATCTATCCCCAACGGAATTTCAAATTCTTTACTTCTTGATGAGAAACAAAGGGATTGTCTTAGAGCTGGAAGAAATCTATTACTTCATATGGCAGCGTCCCAGTTACGGGGATGTGCGAACAGTATGTGTCCATGTTAGTAACCTACGAAAAAAGATTGAAGAGGATCCCTTAAAGCCCAAATACATTAAGACTGTGCGTAAAATTGGCTATATGTTTAATGACTAATCTTATTAGTACATTTTTTTGCTTCATAGTCAATATGTATCGGAAGATGAAAATTGGGACTGAACCTATGCAAAATAGGAATCAGTCCCATTAATCATTTAGTGTCTAGTGTTTGATAGTATAGTACCAGTTGACCTGTCCCCGTGGCCCCATGAATGGACTCTCCTTTTGAGTTTAAACAGCAGCTTCAGCCGCAGCATTTTGCCCGATAATCCTGCCAAAGACAAAGCAAGTGGCCACACTGGTGCCGCTTCCGCCGTATTGCTGAGCGATAACATTGGCGGCATTCCGCCCGGCTGAGTAGAGTCCGGCTATAGGTGCTCCGGTCTCAGCGGAGAGAACTTGGGCCTTGGTGTTGATCCGTAATCCGCCTACGGTGAACATGCTCGTGGGGACGATTTCCAGAGCATAGAAGGGAGCGGTGGCAATCGGCTTGATGAATTTGCTCTGTTTATTAAGTAAAGGATCCTTTCCCTCAGCTGCTTTAGAATTGTAGAATTGCACGGTATTTTCCAACACGCCTTCAGAAGTACCCAGGGCTTTGGCCAGCTCTTCGATACTATTGGCTTTAGTGACCTTGGCCTTTTCCAGGCTTTCTTTGGATTTCTCCGACAAGATATCGTGCATTTTGGCATCGAAGATGAGATAGCTGGGAAGATGCTTCTGCGGTCTGTGATTTTGGAGCATATATTCTGCTACCCAAGAATGGTAATGATCTTCGGCGACGAAACGTGAGCCGAATTGATTGACAATGATGCCCTGAGAGAGGGGGCCGCCTGCACAGCCTTCCTGGGTGGTGTAGGCATAGGCCGTACTGGTGGAAAAGGCCATGTGCATGTTTTGTAAAGCTGCCCCCAAGGCCTGCCCCATTTTGATACCTACACCGTTATCCCCGGCGGTTCCCAGAGCATACACCCCATTGAATGCTGGGCAGTGGGTTCTCACCATATCTTCGTTCTTGGCAAAGCCGCCGGCGGTAAGAACGACTGCTTTGCGAGCTTTGATGGAGAGGGTCTTATCCCCTTGCTTAGCCTTGATACCAAGAACCCGTTTTTTATCATGATCATAGACCAATTGCTCTCCCGCTGTTTCGTACATAATCTTAACCTTGGGAAGAGCTTCCACAGCACGTAGTAAAGGCTGGAAGAAACCGGATCCGTCTCTTCCCCCCGGCCGGGTTTCGCTGTCTACCCAGCCTGTACGGTGTACGGCTTTGCTCACGGCAGCATAATCCATATGGTACTCGTCCCCCGTACAGGTTAAACCGGCTGTAGGATTAGGAGTTTCGGGCCAGAGGGGGTTGACACCGGGATTGAATTTTACGCCAATCTTTTCCGTAAGCCAGGTGTACATATCCGGGCTTTGTTCAGCAAAGATACGGCACTGGTCCTCATCGGCCCCCGTACCCAATGCCGCTATTAAATAGTTGTAGAAGTTCTCTGGGCTGTCTTCAAAGCCGGCTGCTTTCTGCAGAGCATTACCTCCACCGATGGTGACGAGGCCGCCGCAGATATTAGTACTTCCGCCGGCCGCTTTAGCCAATTCGAGAACGATGACTTCGGATCCTGCTGTACCTGCTTCCCAAGCTGCCGCTCCTCCCGCACCACCAAAGCCCACCACCACTACATCCGTCTCGTGGTCCCAAGCTATACCCTCTGCCGGTGCCGGTGGGTTACTCTTGGAAGTGTCGGTGGAACAACCGGCTAAGCCAATGGTTGCTATACCAGCAATACTAAAAGCCGCGCCCTTGATAAAATCTTTACGAGAGATCCCCTTCGAACTATTTGAAGTCGTCATGAAATTATCCACTCCTTATTTATCTTCTTGTAATTTCCTTCACTAATACAAGCGGAAAAAGACTAATCAACTGACCCTTCCTCTTAGCGATCCTCTAGTTGTAAAAGTATAGTGCTGATAGATCAGAGTATATACAATTGTTGAATAATCCCCCTTTCCATAAATAGAGTAATTTGTTATTATTATCACAGGTTTCTGATATTACCTTAACATTCTGACTCTAGTCATTCAATATGTTATCAGTTAAATGAGACATAAAGGGGGAAAATGTCCCGTGCTGAGAAAGAGCTTTGCCCAAGATTGTCTATATACTGCTGTAATGCGACTGATGAAAGAGAAAGATTTAGAGGACATCACTGTAAAAGAATTAGTGCTAAAAGCTGGAGTGTCCCGTTCAACCTTTTACCGGTATTATACACAGCCTATGGATGTCCTTCGGGATTACCTCCAACCTTTTAATGATGACAATGCCCACTTGGATGACGAAGATGATAAAAAGGTTTATTTGCGTAGATTTTATCAGTATTATACAAGCCATAGTGAGCTTATCTATGCTTTGATTCAGTCTAGTAAGACGGAGTTTCTCAGAGAAACCATATCCAGTCACATTCTCGAAGTCTTTACAGCCATGATGACGAATAAAGGAATATCTTCTTTCCTGCAAAAGGCTAGTGTGGGATTGTGTGTAGAAATATTGATCGTATGGATTATTAACGATAGGGAAGAAAAGATCGAAGAAATGACCGACACTGTACATAACATGGTTTCTGTGATTGAAAGGGTATCCTAGGATCGTCCCCGTGCCTCCCTGGAATAGGGCAATATAAGGAGGAAGATTATGAAAGAGTTCACGAATGCTAGCAGGATCTATTTGGGGTCACAAGGATTGAATCAGGAGTGGCTGGAGAAGGCTCAATATGCCTTGAACTCAAGTAATTTAAAGAGTTGGACAGCAGGGATACGCTTTTCTCAAGTCCCGGACATGATCACCTCCTACCTTAAGTCCGCTCTCTTAAATTCTTATTTGAACAGCATAACCCAACGCCTGGGAGAAATGGATAGGGATTTGCTCCATAAGGCCCATGTTATTTATTGTACTGATGATCGCGGGAATATTCGCGACCTGAGCCTCAGCCCGGATGTCAGTGAACGGGTGGATAATCATGTATGCAGATTTGTCATGGATCTTCTTGATCAAGGGAATGTGTGGGAAGATGCGGTGAGATGGTATTGGAATCACTCTGTAATCTGGACACTGGAGGCCATGTCTCAAGAATTTGAGTTGAGAACGCTGTCCTGTATGTCGGAGCGAACCTGGTCAAAGGTCTATTCCAAAACCCTTTGCTATGCAAATGCCGAGCGGTTTAACAGTCTCTTTAATATTTATGCCAAAAATTTTGTGGATATCTACATGCAATCCCTGCAAAAAGAGTATCTCGAGCCTTCCCGGTATAGTTTGGTTTTTTATGAAGAATTTTTAGGGTTAAATGCACCGGTTATGGGGGTGCAGAGTATCCTCCGACCGAGAATGATACAAGAAAAAGCCTCGTATCTTACCACGTTTAGTATGGCCATGTACCATCAACTGCGCAAAGTGGTAGCAGCACAGGAATTTGCCATACAAGACAATAGGATCTGGTTTAGTGCAAATCTGGAAACTCCCAGCGGCAGCTCCAGCGGGAGGGTGATTCTCAAAAGGGAGAATGATTCACTCATTAAACCTTGTCAAGACTTGATAAAAGGAATGAATGACGAGACAGCTGATGTCATGGATTCAATCTGCCACCTCTGGCTCAAGAAATCCACATCCCTTCAAGAAAAAATCGTGATTCATGCAGATGATATTCTCGATCTCCGAGGGTTGCGCAGGCAGAAAAATGGTCATGGACAAAGAGGAGGATATAAAGCTAAGTGGCGGGAACGTATTGCCGCCCACATGGATTTATTAGATCAACTCTGGATTAATCCCACTGGGATCAGCTCCTTTACCTTAGAAGAAAAAGCCTTTATTATTTCTAAAAGCAAGGATTTACAGGACACAGGAAGCAAAGGGGATTTTAAATGGGAGGTGCGGCCAGGTAATCCTTTAGTTCGCGATTTGCGGAAAGGGAAGAGGCAAACCTCCATCCTTTCCAAAAGAGTTTTTGAACTGGACCCTTACCGCCAGGCTTACGAGAAACGGGCAGCCCGCTATTTCTCCTGGTTATGGAGAAGCCGGCAATCCCGGGGACATTATTTGGAACCGATTCGCATCCCTACCTTGCTTAATGCCATACGTCTGGAATATCAAAGGTCACGCTCAGCCAAAATAATCGAGCGATTTGAAAAGATGATGGATACTCTCAAAGATAAGGAGATTATCGCCGGTTGGCAATATGATCGGATCTATAAGAATGGGCAGGACTGGCTGGAGTTAAAATTGGTGGTGGAACCTCCTCAGACTATAATCGATCAATACGCTAAGATTAAATCAGCGACAAAACCCACTAAACCGCCTAAATTAGCAGGATCCTTAAATAACCTTGGTGAGCAATTAAGGAAGGAACGCCTAAGAAGAAGGCTGACCCAGATGCAGGCAGCGGAAGCCATTGGTATCGATCAAACCACGGTCTCGAAGCTGGAGTTGGGTCGAAGAAATCCTGACTTCCAAACAGCTCGAAAAATTCAGCAATGGTTCGCGACGGCATCTTTTTGAGCAAACTCTACCTTATGTTAATTTTTACTCTACCCTATCCTTATCAAGACTCTACCCTATCCATACTCAGAATACCTTCGATTCCTCACATATCAAAGGCTATGCTCCCTTAAACATAATAAGGAGAATGATATGAAGCCTGTCTGCGCATCTGCGGACAGGCTTCATATATAATGGTCATGGTCATAGAACAAAGGAGGAATGGGGCCACTTTTGATGTGAAAGTGCACTCAAGGAGGAGGTGAGAAGATTGGAAAAAGGTATGAAGTGGGCTAAACGGGTATTTTTGCTGCTTGCATTTGCTGTTGTCGTGATAGTGAGCACAACGACAGAAACCAATGCCTTTGTCTCCATGAGTGAGGATCAGGTTACCTGCACGCCCTGCCATGAAGACGGACGTAAAGGAGATGGTAAAGGCGGTGAGATCCATCCCGATGGCACAAGTGATAATGAGGGAATAGAGGGAGAAGGTAAAACAGAAGAAAATCCTATTCTTACTCAATATCAGAGTACACTGACGGGTAATCTGACCATCGCTCCGGCAGCAGCTTGGGATGATCTTTGGACTTGGGTTCAAGCTCAACCCCTGGTAAAAATTGAAAGCAAATATGATGAGGCATTTCAAAAATAATCGCAATAGTAATGAGGGAGTGACTCTTTGATGAGCGATAGTTTAAATGTAAGCCGTCGTAAATTTATGATCGGCGGGTTAGCTACTGCAGTGGCAGCAGGAGCAGGCCTTTTGACAGGGTGCAGTACTCAGTCCGCAGCACCCCAAGCACCGGCCGCTACGGAAAACTGGGATGCTGAAGCGGATGTTGTCGTAATAGGATTTGGTTGTGCCGGCGGTGGAGCTGCCGTTTCCGCAGCAGAGGCCGGAGCCTCGGTATTGGTTTTGGAATCTTTGCCTATTCCAGGAGGAACGACCCGGGTATCTGGCGGAGCCTTATGGGTGCCTGCCAATCCTATGCAGAAAAAAGAGGGAATCCCGGATTCCATCGAGGAAGGCCGCCAGTATATTATGAAAGGCAATGATGGTCAGGTTGATGAAGAACTCATCGATGCTTACCTCGAAAATGGCCCCCAAATCGTTGAGTTTCTTATGAACAAATTGCAAATCGAATTCAAGTTCGGCTATCCAGATTATCATCCGGAATGGCCGGGAGGAAAGAGACTGGGTCGCAGTATCAGTCCGTCCTACGATGGCAAAGGGTCCGGAGAAGCTTTAATGGCTGCCCTTTACGATTACTCTCTTGCTAAAGGGGTAAAATTTGCCCTAAATACTCATGCCAAAAAGCTCATTAAGGATGATTCCGGCAAAATCATCGGCGTTACTGCTTACCAAGATGGCAAAGAAATTCGTGTCAAAGCCAACAAAGGGGTCGTTCTGGCTACAGGCGGTTTTGAATGGGATAAAGATCTGCTCAAAACCTACCAAAGAGGCCCGGTGGATGCATCCGTGGTCTTTAATCCCGGCAGTGGCGGAGGGGTCTATGGCTGCGGCGACGGCTTAAGAATGGCTATGGAGGCCGGTGCCGATCTGCGCAATATGAACGAATCCTGGGGGTTAATGGTTTATTTGCTCCCCGGCTGGGAAGACGAAGTGGCTAACTATCGTCAAAACGCCAAAGATTACAAAAAAAGCACCTGGAAAACGATTATTGGCGATTGGTTCCTCTGGAGAGGAAAGCCCGGCACGATCGTTGTTAATAAAGAGGGCAAGCGTTTTATGAACGAAGCCTGTGATTATGATACTTCCGCTTATCCTTTCTATGAGAGAGACACTTTTGGGGAGAATCGTTGGCGCAATTTACCGGCCTTTGTCATCGCCGACTCAGTTCAATGGAGCAAGTACGGTATCGCCGGTGCTAAAGGGGATAATGTTCCTGATTATATCACCAAGGGAGATACTTTGGCGGAACTGGCTCAAAAACTAGGCATCGATGCCAAAGGTTTAGAAGCTACTGTAGCTGAATTTAATAAATATGCTTCCCAGACTCCTCCCACAGATCCCCATTTCCACCGCGGAGAAAGTTATTTCGATCGGTTTGCCTCCGGTGACTATGCTATGGCACAGGCAGATCCTGAGAACCCTGCCTGCACCTTGGCTCCCCTGGCCAAAGGTCCCTACTATGGCATTCAGATTCACTCGGGCAATTGCGGAACCTGTGGCGGAGCACGGATTAATGCTAAAGCACAAGTTATCGATGTCCATGGCAATGTTATCCCCGGTCTCTATGCCGCCGGCAATGCTGCAGGATTAGGCGGCCCTGGAATTACCTATCATGGCCCTGGCAACCCTGTAGCCGGCGGAGTTATCTTCGGATACCTGGCCGGACTGGATGCAGCGACAAAAGCCTAAGCCAAGCCAGTGATGTAAGAGAAAGATGCAATAAAAAGAGAGTTGCGACACTACCTGAAAAGGATAGGGCAACTCTCCTTTGTATTTTTTATAGATCCTATTGTATAATTTTAATAGCAAGAGTTGTATGAGGTAAAGCTTAATGGAAACACCAAAAAACGGCATCAGTCGGCGGAAGTTTATCGCCTTGGGAGCTGTAGCAGCAGGAGGGTTAGCCTTGGCCTCTCATATGGGATATATAAATGATACTACGGAAAAAATAGCAAAGCCAACCCTGACTCCTACGCCGGCAAAGTGGAAGAACGAGGAGCTAACGGTGGCCTGGCTTGGTCATGCGGGTTTTTTAATCAACTTTTATGGTACAAAAATCCTCATCGATCCGACTTTTTACGAAAGAATCGGATTAACTCCTCTAGGCAATTATACTATCGGTATGAAGCGCTATGTAGCCAGCCCTTTAACGGCTGAACAGGTAGGCAAGGTGGATCTGGTCATTTGTTCCCATGCCCACACGGATCATTTTGACTACCCCAGCCTTAGGACTATGCAATCACCGGATACCGCAGTCGTCACAGCCAAGGGAACCCGCTCCCTTTGGGAGGGGTTGAACTATAGAACTATTGATGAGATGCATTGGGGTGACGAAAAAAAATATCCGGGGGGACTTAAGGTCAAAGCCATTGAAGGGGAGCATTGGGGAGCACGCCTTCCTTGGAACAAGGAGATGGAGGCTAACTCCATCCTTCTTTCCAAAAATGGTGTCAATATCTTCATAGGTGCTGACACGGGTTATACGGAAAAGTTCCAGCAACAATTGCGGGAAGTAGAGATTGAGCTGGCGATTATGGGTATTGCCGCTTATTCTCCCAAATCCTTTGAAGCCCGTCATGCCACTCCGGAGCAAGCCATTCAGATGGCCGAGGAAATGGGAGCGAAAAAGATTCTCCCCATGCATTGGGGAACCTTTAAACTCTCCCAAGAGCCCATGGAGGAACCTATTCAGCGTTTTAACCAGGCCATGGCAGGGAAAATGGATAAGATCGCCCTTCAAGAGATTGGGGCCACTTGGGTGAAAAGTTAGTTGTCTAATAAGTCAGGGGGACGTTTCATATGCGGTGAACGTCCCCCTGTTTTTTAAAGGCTGGAAAGAGTTTGCTTTCTTTGGGCTCCCATCTTAGTAGAAGGCGGGATTGGAGTAGGTAGCCTGCACGGCTTTTTTCACGGCATTAGCCAATATATCATCTTTGGTGACTTCTTTAGCACGTTTTTTGGCTTCTTTTCGATCCCCTTTATCCACCAGGTAGGGGAGGATACCGCCGGCATAGAGCAAGCCGATGAGTTTGGCCGTTTGGCGGTCTGGGTCTTCCCTCCGCAAAAGCACGCGATGGATCCGATCCAAGATATCCTTTCTTGCCCGTTCATCCCGGACAGGATAACGAGTGGAGGAAAAGAAGATAAAGGTTTGCTGTTCTTCCTCACGCAATAGAGCCTTATCCGCCATCTCCTCCAGAATGCCTTTCCTTAAGCCCTTGAGGGTACTGCGAAGCCTGGATATCCAATAGTCAGGGGGGCGATGACGTTTGCTGGAATCCATCTGGTGAAGGGCAAGTTCCAGTCGCCGATTATTAAGGGGCCTGGCATCGGAGACTTCCACAGTCTTTTTATCCACCCGAATCCGCTTAAGATGCTCTAACTCCATAAGGATGGCACCTGTAAGACAGTAATCTATGCAGGTGCTGGCAGTGAAAGAGAAGTTACCCTTTTCTTCATTCAGAGAAATAAGAAGAACTTCTTCCATGAGGGTTAACATCTATTAATCTCCTCCTTCATCAGGTGTTTTCCCATCCTTATTAAGGCGTCCCGACTTGCGGGTAGCTTCTCGAAGCAGAAACTCAATATGAGAGTTGACGCTTCTAAACTCATCGGCTGCCCATTTTTCCAGGGCAGTGTATAGCTTGGGATCTAACCTTAAAGCGAATTGTTTCTTGGGCATACACATCAACACCTGTCAGGATTATTCTAAATTAGTAGAGGGTACCTGTATTGATGACAGGCTGAGCGGAGCGGTCAGAGACGATGGTCACCAGCAGATTGTTAATCATCGCGGCTTTACGCTCTTCATCAAGCTGAACCACATTTTCTTTTTCCAGGCGTTCCACGGCCATCCGGACCATACCCATGGCGCCCTCAACAATGATCTGACGGGCATCCAGAATAGCATTGGCTTGTTGACGCTGGAGCATTGCACCGGCAATCTCAGTAGCATAAGCTAAATGGGTCAAGCGGGCTTCCATAACTTCTACACCAGCCACTTTGAGGCGTTCCTGAAGTTCCAGACTGAGCTCTCCGGCTACTTCTTCAGAATGACCCCGCAGGGAATAGCCTTCTTTTTGGAAGTTGTCATAAGGGTAACGGCTGGTGACATGACGGAGAGCGGTCTCGCTTTGAATCTCGACGAATTGCTCATACTTATCCACGTCGAAAATGGCTTTGGCTGTATCGATGACCCGAAAAACAATGACCGCGGCAATCTCAATAGGATTTCCTTCCACATCATTGACCTTTAAAGTCTTGCTGTTGAAGTTACGAACTCGCAAGGAAGCGGATTTGCGCATAGAAAAAGGGATGGTGAGCCAAAGTCCGGGTTCGCGTATCGTTCCAATGTAGCTGCCGAAAAAGGTAATGACATAGGATTTATTGGGCTGTATCACAACGATGCCGCTGGACAGAACCAACCCAATACAGATAAGAACGATCCCCAGGATAAATCGTGTTTGAATGAGAAGGGCTGTGCCACCGATGAGCAAAGCTAAAACGATAACCATAGCGAGATAACCATTGAGTACCCAGGCCTTTTTTTCGTTCATAACGGATAGCCTCCTTTTAAGGAAAAAATGATTTAAGATTACTTCGATACCATTATGATATCACTGTTATAGTGAAATGTAAACAGATTTGGAGTAAAAATATAAAAACACATTAAAATCATCCCAATAAGTAGTACAGATTGTCAGATGATATAGTACAGTTTATCCAATATAGGGTACAGATATTCGAAAAGGCAGCTAAAGACCGACCGCTCTCCCGGCTAGGAGATAAATCTCTGTGAAAGAGGTTCATTAGCGAATTTAAGACAGAATGCCAAAAAATAAGTCTGAGCACGGAATACTCCCTTCGACAGGCTTCACTTCTCCATTATGAGATAATATTCGGGATGCATGCTGAAGGAGTGGAGTCCATGAAGAAGAGAAAAAAACTTGCTGCCATTGTTTTCTTTTTCTATTGTATCTCAGTGAATAGCCCCGTTTTAGCCTCGACAGACACGATGCCGGGGAATTTTTCCGAATTGGCGACAAATCGTCAGATAAGCCAATACAGGCTCTACGGGGAGACCAGATATGAGACCGCTAAGATCATCTCTGAGTATTATCGTCGTAAAATAAACCTTGAAAACAACCGCCATCCTTCGGAAGATTCTCAGGAGAAAGTGAAAAATGTAGTGATTGCCACCGGGAATGGTTATGCCGATGCTCTATCGGCAAGTGTGATGGCTCATGAAATGAAGGCCCCCATAATTTTAGTGGATACTAAAATTGAAACCTCTGAGGATGCCTTCGACTATGTCGGTCAAAACTTAGACCCTCAAGGAACTCTATATATCATAGGCGGAGAGAGTATCATCGGCAGGGAATTTGAGAGGAAATTCATCGACCTTGGATTTTCTAACATGGTTCGAATCTCAGGCGGGGATAGATACGACACCTCCTATAAAATCGCCGGCACACTCAAGGAAAGTGATGATTCGACCGTGGTCATATCCTCTGGGGAACAGTATGCTGATGCCTTAAGTATCTCCAGTTTCGCTGCCAACCAAAGCTGGCCCATTTTGCTATCTCCTCCGGCTGAGCTGCCTCAAAAGATCAAGGAATTTCTTCAGGAAAAGAGACCGGGAAAGGTGTATATTACAGGGGGAACAGGGGCTATTTCCGATCGTGTTCTCTCTGAGATCCGTCAATTGCTGCCCCAGGTCAGTGTGGAGAGGCTAATAGGACAATCCCGTTTTGATACCAACATGGTGATAGCGAAGACCTTTGCCCCCAATCCATCAACTTTATATCTCACCACTGGCCATAATTTTGCGGATGCTTTAGCAGGCAGTGTGGTTGCCGCTCAGATGGGGGATCCTATCGTTTTTATCGATCCCTCGGCTCCTACCTTGCCGAAAGCTACGGCCCATTACCTGGAAGACCTTTCCCGCAACGAAATGAAGCCGGACCTTATTTCTTTTGGGGGCAAGGGTGCAGTGCCCGATGCGATCCTGAAAAGCGCTGCAGATCTGCTCTCAGGGTCGGTGAGAGCCATAGATATCCATTCGATACCTGAGATCGAAGCCACAGTGGTACAAGGGAAGGAGTATTCCTTACCGGCGACGGTTCGAGCATATCTTTATAATGGCGATGGGGTGAATCTGACTGTCCGGTGGAATGAGACCGTCATCGACACCCGGACTATGGGATTAAAGGTTCTGGAAGGAAGAGTGGAGGGATATGAAAAGCCCGTCAAACTGAGTCTTACGGTGAGTGAACCTCTGCCCCTGGCCGAATTTTCTACCCGCTTTAATGTCAATGAAGTGAACCGTACTGAAAATATTCGCTTGGCTACAGAGGCTATCAACGGTACACGCATAGCACCGGGAGAAATCTTCTCCTTCAACGAGACAGTAGGCGAGAGGACCATTGCAGCCGGGTATAAGGAAGCTGTGGTTATCGAAGGGAATAGTTTCATACCGGGCATTGGCGGAGGAATATGTCAGGTTTCATCCACACTTTTTAATGCCACCAATCTGGCTCATTTAGAAATCGTGGAAAGGCATCATCATTCCCTGCCGGTTGGTTATGTACCTCCGGGACAAGATGCCACCGTATTCTATTCAGTCCTGGATTTTAAATTCAAGAACACTACCAAAGAAGATATTATCCTTCGGACATTGGTAGAGGGGGGGACCTTGACCATAAAGATCTATTAAGATAAAGAAAGCTGGCATTGCTTCATTGAGCAATGCCAGCTTTTGTGATCATTAGCCTTCATTGATGATGAGGGCTATCATGACCAGATCTTCATCGGTGTTATTTTCCAAGCCGTGGCTTTCCCCTACTTTGATAACGCATACATCTCCAGGACCCACTTCGCTGCGTGTCCCGTCGTTATCGGTGAAGATTCCTTTTCCGGAAAGGATATAATAGGGCTCAGTGTTGCCGACATGCTGGTGATAACCAATGCTGCTATGGGGTTTTACCGTGACTTTGGCATAGACATTAGCGTGCCCCATTAATTCTTCCTTAGTCAGGATGTGGGAGAATACCACACTTCCTTCACCACCCCGAGCATTATGGACTGTTTCGTCAATAGTTTTTCTAATCATCACAGGTCCTCCTTATCAGGTCTGCTTACTATAGCATAACTCTTTGCAACGAATGCAATGTAACGCTGCACTGAATCTAGTATACAAACACTCAGGCACAGGTGTAAAGCCCATTTCTCTGCAACATTCTTAGGTGAAGGGCTTTCTCTGAAAGTTAAATGCGGGGCATTGAGATGTTTAATAATTCCAAAATCTTAAAAGATAAGTAGAGATAATGAAGGGTGTAACTATGGCTTAAATCCATATTTGTTAGCTTTTCGACTTTTTCCATACGATTGAAAAAAGAATTCCGATGAATATTAAGTGAGGCCGCAGAAGAAGTAGTGTTTTTGAAGTTGTAGATATAGGTATAAAGGCTGTAGGCGTACTCGCTGTTATTTTGTTTATCGTAATCCATGAGTTTTATGATGCCGGGATGGATGAGCTTATAGAGACTATAGAGATCCTCATCATCCTTTGTAAAGTTAATGATCAGGTGGAAGATAACATAATCCTCGTATTGGAAAATAGAGCGGTCGGTGTGGATAAGTTTGCCTATTTTAAGAGCCTCTATGGACTCCAGATAAAAGTACCGCAGCTCTTTAAGATTGTAAAAAGGACGGCTGATGCCCGCTTCCAGGTTATAGGATGAGATGAACTGCCTTAACCCCTTGAGCTCTGTTTCGAAAAAATGCTTCTCACTCTCAAAGCTGGCGATGAGAACAATTTTGCGGTTATGAATGACTCCCTTAGCATGATTCAAATGCAGCTCCAATTCATCCTTTAGATAGGGAAGGGTAGAGATGGTCTTATCCCAATTACTAATGTCAATAGTTATAACGCAGAAAATGCTTTTTAACGTCAAGCCAACTCGCTTCAGCTGTTCATCCATACGCTTCGGGTTCTTAGGTATCCCTTCCAGCAAATCGTAGAGGAAGGCCTCGTGGGATAGCTCTTGGGAATAGGTGGTGTACTTGTTTTTTTGTAACTCTATAGATACTGCTTGACATAGAAGAGAGACCACATCCAAGTCCCTCACGTTAAAGTCTCTCTGGTGAGCACAGACAATGATGTGAGCGATGTGTTTTCCGTCAATCTTAATTTTTCCTATGATGCGAGGATATTTGGAATAGGCATCTGACCAGAAAAATGGGTGCTCGCTTTCAGCGATTTTTTCTATCAGTTTATTATCAACATAGTAGGAAAAGGTCTGTAGAGAATGGCTTTCTGTATGGACGGTCTCATTCCATACAGGGTCATCTTCTACGGGGGACTCCCCCGTTATGGCCAGGACATTCGAGCGCAGATCCATAATGGAAAAGGGGTTCTGGAGTAGTTCATAACCGATGGCGACAAGAGACTGAAGAGATGATTCGGAATACAATGTCTCCAATAACTTCAGTGATAATGACGTTTGTCCATGAACAGAACAGGTTTCCATAGCCATGCCTCCCTATTTTTGAAACTTTTAGACTATGCAATATGCACAGTCTAATCTGTAAAAAAACAGATAACTTCCCACAGGTCAAAGACAGTAGAAAGGAGAATTAATGAAGGGCTATTTGTGCGCAAGGGGCAGCTCTCGAAAACCAGAGTTACCCTTAGTTTAACATATCAGAAAGTATAAGTCTGCGGGTGCACAAGGGCAACCAGCGACTTCTCCTCATTGGAGGTATAGGTCAAAGGCACGGCGAAGCCGGGTTTTCTTTGCCTTAAAGAATATAGTTTCCAAGCACTAATGCGGGAGGTCAATTATGAGTAAAGGTAAGTTAAAATTTGGGGTGCTCGCTGTGAGTGCTATGGGGATGGGTGCTATGGTCACCAATCCGGTATTAGCCGATATCATGAAAGCTTTTCCTGATATTGATCCCACTACAGTTATGTTGATTTCCGGTCTGCCCTCGTTGTTCATTGTGTTTTTTGCACCGATTTATGGAAAATTAACTCAATACTTTCCCAAAAAGGCCCTTTTCGCTTTTGCATCTCTCTGTTTTGTCCTGGGAGGGTTTTTGCCGGCCTTCATGACCCATTTCTCCTTGATTTTGGCCATGCGGTGTCTACTGGGGATTGGTCTTGGTTTTCTCATGCCTATGGCAGCAGATTTGATCTCCGACTTTTTTGACGGACACGAAAGAGAGACTATGATGGGATTCCAGTCGGCTTTTACCAGCATCGGCGGTATTATGTACCAGATGGCTGGAGGGTTCCTTGGCTCCTTTGGTTGGAATTATGCCTTTTACGCCTACCTTCTTGGGGTTCTCATCTTCCTGGCCGTCCATCTGGCCCTTCCGGAACCTCAGCGAAAAGTAGCTCCCAAGGGTGAAAGATTAAAAATGCCCAGTAGAGTTTATCCCTGTTTCGTAGCCTTATTCGCTTTTCAAATGATTTTATTTATTCTCACCAACAATGCAGCGGTGATGCTTGATGGGGAAAAGATTGCAGATGCATCTTCTATTGGTGTAGCCTTAACTCTTATGACCGTCGGTGGTCTCATCGGAGGTTTCCTGGCTGGAAAAGTCATGAGAGTGTTAAAGGATTATACCTTCACCCTGCTTTTCCTTCTTTTCGGAATTGGCTTTGGTATAGGTTATACCTCCTATACCCTTGCACAGTTCTTTGTAGCGACGACGATCATCGGCCTGTCCATGGGAGTCCTTGTACCCTCTTATTGGGTTAAGCTTTCTATCACAGTTCCCCCTCCTTTGGTGGCTTTAGCCATCTCCATCGGTGTCAGCGCTATGAATATTGGCGGCTTTATCCAGCCCTATGTTTATGACGGAGTCAGCAAGCTCTTCGGACTTCAGATCGGCAGAGATTCTTTTTTGGTGGGGATGATCGCCAGCTTGCTCATGGCTGCCTTTGTTTTGGTTGAAGCGATGGTTACGAGGAAAGCAAGTCCAAGCAATGTGTCCGCCCGCTAAACCGCTGGAAGAGATGCTTTTTATAAGATTAAAAAATTCTATAGAGAAATAGAAAAGGCACGATAATGGTTGGTCCCATTGTCGTGCCTTTTTGATGTTAAGAGTATTCGTCGGGAGAGTTAAAGCTTCGTCCCACATTTAGAGCAATAGCTGGCTCCTTCCCGTACCTTTTCACCACAGGTGGGGCAGAAATTTATAGGTTCCTTCTCGAACTCTCCGGAAGAGGTGCTTCCGTAGGAAGATGTATAAGGAGCCTGGTAAGGAGATTCGTGTGCGGAATAGGGATCTTTCGGTGGAATATAGGGGGGAGCGGATGATGAACTTGTTGCCCTGCTGTTCTTTTCAGAAGGGTCATCCTTTGGACTTGGAGACTCATGAAGTTTCGGTTCCTCATGGTTATAAGGTTCTGAAGTAGGGTGAGCATCCCTTTCCACATTGTAAGTTTCCTGTCCCGAAGTGGGCAGCTCCTCTTCTTCAAGAGTCAATACCCAAACGATGGGCAGAATCGTAACGAAGGGAGTAATAATAAAAGTGAGAATAAGCCCGATGTCAGGAGAGTTGCGATTAATTAAATTAATGAATAGCTGGATACCCAATAAGGTAAGAAATGCTCCCCATAAAGGTCCCATATGGCGGCGGTAGAAACGCCAGCTTTCTTTAAAGGCTTGCCCAAAAGTAAATTCTCTATGGTTCAGCATATGGAACGGAGCCGAGGAGACCCACGGAGCCACAAAGAGACCTGCAGCCATAAGTGCGAGCATATAAATCAAAGCAAACAAAGCCATGGAATATGGGGATCTAAAGCCCATAGCAACCAGAATTCCAACACCTATCGCAATGATACTGATAAAGGTTATTATTCCATACCAGCCTAAGAGTCGTGGAAACCCTTTTAGTTTAATATCCCGAAACTGGGCTTTTTCAGTGTAGGCTTTTTTGGTAAGCTGGAAGACTCCTGTAATAAAAACACTGCCTAAAACCATGCTCACTATCATAAGTATGGCTATTCCGCCTAATAATCTCGGCAGCATGTGCATAAAGGGTGCCAATTCTTCCAAGCCAAAAGCATAGCCCAGGGACGGACCGTATCCATATCCCGGAGGAACCGGGATATTGGGATTCATATAGGGTGCCGGAGAAAAGGAGGGCCCTAAGCCATTCATATTGAAAAAGGGTAAAAAAGCTGCACCAAGAGAAATAACGGCGATAATACCCTCCACCAAAGCAAAAAGAAGGAAAAAGCCAAAGAGAGGGAGAGCCATTCTCTTAAAGGTCTCAATGGTTTTCTTCATACGGTCGGTCCAAGTCACGATATATCCCACCTTTCAGTTCTATAATAATATTACACGGGGGCTCACCTTTTGAATAGTCATTTCGCAAACTTTAAATTACCTTATGTGATTCGGAGTTACCTTATACTTGGATAAAAATTGAATAGGTTTTAAAATTTTCAGCATTGAAGATAAAAGAAAAAAGATGGTTGAATTATTATGCATTCATTAGTATAATGATTCATATTAAATAAGGAACAAATACCTTGGATTGTTAATAAAGCTATACAATCTATCAAGAATTCACTTGAAAAGAGGGAGAGATAGGAATGCTGGATTTGGATAAAGCACAATTTACAGGTCGTGATTTTATCTGTCTTCAAGATTTTACACCTGATGAGATTCTTCATATGCTCAAGGTCGCCAAAGAATTGAAAGGGGAACGGAAAGGGGGAACTCCCCATCCCATCCTCCAAGGTAAGACCTTGGCCATGATTTTCACAAAGTCTTCCACACGGACCCGGGTTGCTTTTGAAGCCGGTATCCTCCAGCTGGGAGGGCATGCTTTATTTTTGAGTAACCGGGATATTCAAATCGGACGTGGGGAACCTATAAAAGATACCGCTCGTGTCTTAACCCGGATGGTGGATGGAATCATGATAAGAACCCACAGCCATCAAGATGTGACGGAGTTGGCTAAGTATGCTGATATTCCCGTCATCAACGGTTTAAGCGATTTTCTTCATCCTACCCAAGTCCTGGCGGATCTACTGACTATCCAGGAATACAAACACCGTCTGGAAGGATTAAAGCTGACCTATATCGGTGATGGGAACAATATGGCCCACTCTCTAATGTTTGCCGGTAAAATGGGAATGCATGTGGTCATTGCCACTCCCGTTGGCTATAAGCCTGATGCTCAAGTTTTTGCTCAAGCACAGGCACAGGCTAAAAAACACGGCGGCCTGGTGGAATGGGTGGAGGATCCCCTCGCGGCAGCCAAGGGGGCCGATGTCCTCTACACCGATGTCTGGGCCAGCATGGGGCAGGAAGAAGAGGCCGCAATCCGTATGAAGGCCTTCCAAGGCTACCGAATCGACAGGGGGACTATGGAGATGGCTCAATCCGATGCCATTGTCATGCATTGTCTTCCGGCTCACCGGGGAGAAGAAATTACGGAAGAGGTTCTTGAAGGACCTCAATCCGTAATCTTTGATGAGGCTGAAAATCGACTCCACGCTCATAAAGCAATCATGGCTTTATTGATGTAAGAGGCAGGAATTTCGTGTTTTATCAAGAAATTAATAGAGTTAAAGTTTAAAGTGACTTCAGTCAGTCCTTTGTGAAGGATCTATTTTGGTTCATGCACTATACTATAGTTATACATGTTAAGAAAGGAAGTTATCCCTATGAAGAAGGTTGTTCTCGCGTATTCTGGAGGATTAGATACCTCTATCATTATCCCTTGGCTGAAAGAGAATTATGGTTATGAAGTCATTGCTATGGCTGCTGACTTGGGACAAGGAGAAGAGCTGGAGCCCCTCCACGAAAAAGCTATTAAGAGCGGAGCCAGTAAACTATATATCGAAGATCTGCAAGAAGAATTCGTTACGGATTTCATCTACCCCACCTTAAAAGCCGGAGCTGTCTATGAAGGTAAATATCTTCTGGGAACTTCCTTTGCCCGTCCCCTGATTGCCCAACGTTTAGTGGAGATTGCGGAAAAAGAGGGAGCTGTGGCCATTGCTCACGGTGCCACAGGAAAAGGAAATGACCAAGTTCGTTTTGAGCTGGCCGTCAAAGCCTTGAACCCTGATCTGGAGATTATTGCTCCCTGGCGGATCTGGGATATCAAATCCCGGGAAGATGCTATCGACTATGCGGTTGAGAGGGGAATTCCTGTCCCTGTAACGAAGGATCGTCCTTATAGTATGGACCGTAATGTCTGGCATCTTAGCCATGAAGGGGGCGATTTAGAAGACCCTTGGAATGAGCCCCAAAAGGATCTCTATCTCCTTGGGGTTTCACCGGAGGATGCCCCCGATGAAGCCGAGTATCTGGAGTTGGATTTTGAACAAGGTATTCCTGTCTCTTTAAATGGAGAAAAGCTAGGTCCTGTTCAGCTTTTGGAAGCCCTCAACGTGGCTGGCGGTAAGCATGGCATTGGCATAGTAGATATGGTGGAAAATCGTTTGGTGGGAATGAAATCCCGGGGGGTTTATGAAACTCCTGGTGGAACCATTCTCTACACAGCCCATCAAGCCCTTGAACATCTGACCCTGGATCGTTTAACCCTTCATTATAAGGAACAAATCGCCCTGAAATATGCTGAGTTGGTTTACGATGGCGTTTGGCATTCTCCTTTACGGGAAGCCTTAGATGCTTTCGTGGATGTTACCCAGAAAAACGTCACAGGAACGGTACGTTTGAAGCTCTACAAAGGCAATTGCAGCTTAGCCGGTGTGAAATCCCCCTACTCTCTCTATAGCGAAGAATTTGCCACTTTCGGGCGGGATGGGGTCTATAACCAAAAGGATGCAGAAGGCTTCATTAATCTCTTCGGCCTTCCTCTTAAAGTAAGAGCATTAATGGAAAAGAAATCAGGGTTGAGATAAAGGAAACTTACTTCATATGGAGCACATACTCCATATGGAGTTTAGTTGACTTATCCACTGTATGTATAATTGGATAAGAGAGATAAAGCGCCCTCAGGGCGCTTTTCTTAGCATGAAAGGATGAAGCATAGATGAAACTTTGGGGTGGTCGCTTTGAAAAATCAACGGATACCTTAGTGGAGGATTTTCATTCCTCAATTTCCTTTGATCAACGGTTGTACAAGCAGGATATTCAAGGAAGTGTTGCCCATGCGCGGATGCTGGGTGAGATCGGGGTCCTGACCTCTGAAGAGGCACAGCAAATCATTGAAGGCCTTAAAGGCATTCTAACAGACATCCAAGAGGGAAAAATCCAATTCGAAATCGGGGCCGAAGACATACATATGAATGTAGAGAAGCTCCTCACGGAGCGGATAGGGACCGTAGGGAAGAAGGTTCATACGGGACGTAGCCGCAATGATCAGGTAGCCCTGGATCTGCGTCTGTTTCTTCGGGAAGAAATCGACCATACTCAAGAGCTGCTGGTCACCCTTCTGCGCACTGTTTTAAATCTCGCCAAGGAACATCTGGAGACCTATATGCCGGGCTATACTCACCTGCAAAAAGCCCAGCCCATCTCCTTTGCCCACCATATGATGGCCTACGCCCAAATGTTTCTTCGGGATTTAGGCCGACTAAAAGATACTCGCAAACGGCTCAATGTATCCCCCTTAGGCTCCGGGGCTTTAGCAGGGACCACTTTCCCCTTAAAGCGGGAGATGGTGGCTCAGGAGCTGGGCTTTGACGGCATCACCTGGAATTCTCTCGATGGAGTGAGTGATCGGGATTTTGCTTTGGAATTCCTCAGTGCAGCCTCCATCTTGATGATGCATCTGAGTCGTCTCTGCGAGGAATTGGTTCTTTGGTCCACAGGAGAATTTCAATTTGTGATTATGGATGATGGCTACTCCACCGGATCCAGCATTATGCCTCAGAAGAAGAACCCCGACGTGGCTGAATTAGTCCGGGGAAAAACAGGCCGTGTCTATGGTGATCTTATCGCTTTGCTTACCGTAATGAAAGGACTCCCTTTAGCTTATAATAAGGATATGCAGGAAGATAAGGAGCAGGTCTTTGATGCAGTGGATACCATCCAGAAATCCCTCCTCGTGGTAGAACCCATGCTCCGCACCATGAAGGTCAATAAAAAGGCTATGGCTGAAGGTGCCAAGGGGGGCTTTACCAATGCTACGGATTTAGCGGATTATCTGGCCAAGAAAAATGTACCTTTTAGAGAAGCCCATGAAATCGTCGGTAAGCTGGTTCTTTACTGCTCCAAACAAAGCTGTGGTTTGGAAGATCTCACCTTAGAGGAGTTTCAAGAGCATTCACATGTATTTGCAGAGGATCTTTTTGAAAGCATCGGTATAGAGTACTGCGTCCGTCAACGCCATATTCCTGGCGGACCTTCTCCCGAAAGTGTGGTTCAAGCTATTCTCCGGACGGAGGATATTTTGGAACAATTTATTAGTGGATAATGTGGATAAGTGGGAAAACCTGTGGATAACTTGGGGTGATACCTATACGGGGTATAAATAAAAAGCAAGATATCCTGAAAATCAACAGGTACAAGCCCGTATGCATAGAAATACCTTAGAAGGCCTGTGCATAGTGTGGATAACTTTGTGGATAACTGCAGAATAAGTCCCAGGTTCACGGGGATAATTTGGGATAGATTCCTCTTTTGTGGGGATAAAATGAGGACAAATGTGTGTAAACACATCTTACTAGGAAAGAGAAAGTTAAGGGAAGGCCACATAGAAAGAGGGAAGAAAAGGGATTCGGTACTAAAGAGGGGGCTATTTAAGTGCAGGACATTGCATTATTAACTGATTTATATCAACTCACCATGATGCAAGGCTATTACCAAAATGGCTATGAAGATAAGGAAGCGGTCTTTGATCTCTATTTTCGCAAAATCCCCAGTGGCGGCGGCTACGCCATAGCTGCGGGTTTAGAGCAAGTTGTGGAGTATATTGAAAGTTTGCGGTTTTCTCCTGGGGATATAGCTTATCTCAAGGGATTGGGCATGTTCGATGAGGGGTTTCTCAAGGTATTGAAGGATTTCCGATTCAATGGCGATATAGATGCCGTGCCTGAGGGGACCGTGGTTTTTCCCTATGAACCTCTGGTACGGGTAAAAGCCCGGATTTTTGAAGCCCAGCTCATCGAGACGGCACTTCTAAATATAGTGAATTTCGAGACGCTCATTGCTACGAAAGCCTCCCGAGTGGTAGCCGCTGCCGGTGGAGACAGTGTCATGGAATTTGGTTTAAGACGAGCTCAAGGACCTGATGCCGGGATATTAGGTTCACGGGCAGCTTTTATCGGTGGGTGTCAATTTACCTCCAATGTGCTGGCTGGAAAACGCTATGGTATACCCCTATCCGGGACTCAAGCTCATAGTTGGATTCAGTGCTTTCCCAGCGAACTGGAAGCCTTCCGGGCTTATGCCAGAACCTTCCCGGATCAATGCTTGCTTTTAGTGGATACCTATAATGTACTTAAATCCGGAGTCCCCAACGCCATCAAGGTGGGGCTGGAGCTGGAGGCGGAGGGACATCGTTTCTTAGGCATCCGCATTGACAGCGGTGACTTAACCTATCTCTCCCGGGAGGCTCGTAAAATGTTGGATGAAGCAGGTCTTAAAAATGCCCACATCGTGGCCTCTAATGATCTGGATGAGCATACCATCTCAGCTATTCGCGCCCAAGGAGCGGCTATTGATTCCTGGGGGGTAGGGACTCACTTAATTACCTCCAAGGACACCCCAGCTTTAGGCGGAGTCTATAAACTCTCCGCCGAAGGTCAGAATGGAGACTTTGAGCCCCGTCTCAAAGTCTCAGAGAATATCTCCAAGATAACCAACCCCGGCGTTAAGAAGATTGTGCGTTTTTATGATCGGGGGGGAAAGGCGATGGCGGATCTGATTGCCTTAGAGGAGGAGCATTTCGAGGAGCCTTTGACTATCTTCGACC
Source organism: Desulfitobacterium dehalogenans ATCC 51507 (assembly GCF_000243155.2). Lineage (NCBI taxonomy): Bacteria > Bacillati > Bacillota > Clostridia > Eubacteriales > Desulfitobacteriaceae > Desulfitobacterium > Desulfitobacterium dehalogenans. Next base: position 695,565 of record NC_018017.1, read on the forward strand.
CTATTGAGACCTGGAAGCGCAAGACTCTCACTGATTTTAAGACCCGGGAGCTCCTGGTGCCGGTTTTCCGAGGGGGTAAGCGAGTCTATGAGTTGCCCTATCTCAAAGATATTCAGACCTACGCCCAACATGAATGTGAGACCTTGTGGGATGAAGTGAAACGTTTGGTTAACCCTCATCGCTACATCGTGGACTTATCACCAAAGCTCTTCGAACTTAGGCAGTCTCTACTTCTTGAAATCAGCACTAAGGTAGAGGAAGGTCAGTCAAGAGGATTATCTGAGTAACTTACATAAGGAGGATAAAACTATGTGGAGTGCTGAGGAATTAGAAACACGAATTAACCGGGCTGTGGAGTGGCTTCGGGAGTGTGTCCATGAGGCTCATGCCCAGGGGTTAGTGATCGGTGTCTCAGGCGGGGTTGATTCAGCAGTGGTAGCGGGGTTATGTAAGCGGGCTTTCCCCTATAACTCCATCGGAGTCATACTACCGGCTGGGTCCAATCCTGCGGACAGAGAAGATGCATGGCTTACGACAGAGGCCCTATCACTCAAGACTGTTGAAATTGATCTGACCCAAGCCCACCAAGGCATCCTGACTTCGGTCAAAGAAGTTCTTACTGCTCAAGGGTATACCTTCGAAGAACGATTAAGTCAAGGAAACCTTAAGGCACGCCTGCGTATGTCCGCCTTATACGCTGTAGCCAACTCCCTTAATTATCTTGTGGTAGGGACGGACAATGCTCCCGAAGCTTATACAGGTTATTTCACCAAATACGGTGATGGGGGAGTGGATATTCTCCCGATTGCGTCCCTGACTAAGACCGAAGTGCGAGCCTGGGCTGCTCAACTGGGCCTTCCGGAAAAGATAGTGAATCGGGTTCCCACAGCCGGATTATGGGAAGGGCAAACCGATGAGCAGGAAATGGGCATTACCTATGACCTGATTGACCGGTATCTTCTTGGGGAAGAGATACCCGAAGAAATACAAGAGAAGATTGAGAAAATGCACCGGCAGAGTAACCATAAAAGACAGCTCCCTCCAACCCTGAATTTGCCTAAACTTCCAAAGCTATAAGACGATTTTTCAGCCTCAGACGGGTAAAAAATGGTATACTATAATATAAATGTCATACTTAAGCATGCAAAAGTTAAAGCAAAGAAGAGTAATGAGAAAGAGGTAGAAACAGATGGAATTAATCTATACGGGAAAGACAAAAGATGTCTATGCCTTAGAAGACGGTAACTGCTTGCTGAAATTCAAAGATGATGTCACTGGGGAAAATGGGGTCTTTGATCCGGGGGCTAACACCGTGGGATTACAAATCGAAGGAGCAGGAAAAGCAGGTCTTCTGCTGACCAAGTATTTTTTTGAGAAATTAAACGCTCTAGGCATCCCAACCCATTATATCGATGCAGACCTCGAAGCAGGCACCATGAAAGTAAAAAAAGCCACCCCTTTCGGACAAGGCTTAGAAGTCATTTGCCGCTATCGGGCGGTAGGAAGCTTTCTGCGCCGCTATGGGAAATACGCTCAAGATGGACAACTTTTGGATGCTTTTGTGGAAGTAACCCTGAAAGATGACGACAGAAATGATCCACCGATTACTGAAGATGCCTTGGACATGCTGGGAATTCTGTCTAAAGATGAATATAAAGTGTTGAAAGAATTAACTCAGAAGATTGCGGGGATCGTAAAGGAAGAGTTGGCACAAAAAGGCCTGGAACTCTATGATATCAAATTTGAGTTTGGCAGAATCGGTGATGACAAGCAGATCGCTTTGATCGATGAGATCTCCGGAGGAAATATGCGGGCCTATCAAGACGGGCGCCGGGTGGAACCTTTGGAATTAGAAGAATTGATGCGCTGAAGATAACTTAAAGGAGAGAACAGTCCTTTGCGAATAGGTGTAGACATTGACGGAGTGGTTTCCGACAGCTATAAGGCTTGGGTCAAAAAACTGAACCGTCATTTTGGAACCAATATCTTAGAACTGAAGAATTACGATATGCATTTGGATTTTGGTGTGTCCTGGGAGGATATGGGGAAGTACTTCGAAGATAATGTGGCCACCCTGTTCGATATCCCTGATCCGATGGTCGGTGCTAAGGAAGGCATTGAAAAGCTCCTCCGCCAGGGCCATGAGGTGGTCTATGTTACTGCCCGATCTCTGGATGAGGAAGTCTATACTCTTCGTTGGATGAAAAAGCACAAGATACCCCATGAAAAGATCCTCTTTACGGGCTTCCAAAGTAAAGTGGATTATGTGTTGCAGTGGCAACTGGAAATATTCTTGGAGGATTTTCTAGGGAATGCCCAGGCAATTTCTGAAGTAGGAGTACCCGTGCTCCTCTTGGATGCCAGCTATAACCAAGGGGACTTGCCTTCAGGAATTATCCGTTGCCAGGACTGGCAGGAGATATTGAAGGAGATCGGAAGAAGATCATCTTATTCGTAATCTATCACTATGTAAAAAAGGAATGGCCCCACAGGGGCCATTTCTTTTTTACGTATCAGGCTTCCATACAGTATGATGCACCTTTATTTCTCAGCCAATGTTATCTTCTTCGGTCTGTGGCTTATGTCTTTTGTCGATGACATGCTGCATAGCCATCAATGGATGATGAAGGATCATTCGGGGGCCTGAGTAGCGCATGATGGTTCGAATCTTTTCCCGCATATCCTTTTTATAACAATGGATGGGACAATCACCGCATACCGGCTTATCTTCTCCAAACCTGCAATGCTCTGCCCGCCTCTGAGAATAGGTCAAAAGTTCCTGGCACTCTGTACATAGGTTACCCTTAGGTTTATGGTTATCTTTACAATAGAGCATGATCATGACTTCGACGGTCTTTTTTTCCCGTTCCGCACGAGTAGTCTGAGCCATGTTACCCCTCCTCCACCAGTGAAGGCCTTTATCTATTTAATTAATAGTATAACATAGTAAGCCCCGGCTACGAATTTTTATTCTAAACTTGCTTTGATCTATTTCCTCAATAAACTCCTAAAGCCCTGAATCACAGAAGCATCCGGTGATTCAGGGCTAAAGTAAAGTACCTAAAACGGTGGTGAATTAAATAGAGCATTATTATGGTTATTCTATCGAACTATTTGTCAGCAGACTAAACTTTGTCCCACTTTATAAATATCTCCTGCCCCTAGGGTCAAAACCAGATCCTCGGGGGCAAGGGTTTGGGCAAGATACGTTTGAATCTCTTCAAGGGAGTGAATATAACGAGCATTAACTCCTTGCTGGCTTATTAAGTCCGCCAGAGAGGAAGCGGAAATGGTATTGAGATTCGTCTCCCGGGCGGAAGCGAAGATTTCAGCAATGACCACTTCATCGGCGGCTTGGAAGGATTGGGAGAACTCTTGGAGGAGTTTTTCTGTGCGACTAAAGGTATGGGGTTGGAAGATAGCCCGAATACGGCGGTCAGGGAAGGAGAGTCTTGCCCCTTCAAGGGTCGAACGGATTTCCGTAGGATGGTGAGCATAATCATCTACGATAAGTGCTCCGGCATTCTGTCCGATATGTTCAAAACGGCGTTTGGTGCCATTGAAATGGCCTAATGACTCAAGGACTTTTTCTGTAGGAACCCCAATTTCTAAGCATAGGGCGATACTCGCTAAGGCATTGAGAATATTATGCTTACCACTGACATGAAGATGAAATTCTCCCAGTACAGTTCCATGAGCCACGATGGTCATAGAACTTCCTTCGTCATGGAACTGAATATTGGTGGCATGGATATCGGCTTCCTCACTCAACCCAAAGGTTATGATAGGTGATTGAGCTTGAATGGCTTCTCTCTGAGGGTCTTCATGCCAGATAAAAATCTTGCCGTGAGGTGGTATCTTCTGTGCGATTTCCGAAAAGGCACATATCACATCATCTAAATCCTTGAAATAATCTGGATGATCAAACTCGATATTCGTAATAATTAAGTATTCCGGAGAGTAATTCAGAAAATGACGACGGTATTCACAGGATTCGGCCAGGAAGTAATCCCCTTGACCGGAATAGGCATTCCCGCCAATGCTGGGGACATCGCTACCCACCACAATGGTGGGGTCAATTCCCGACTGAAGAAGTGCCAGCCCAATCATGGCTGTGGTGGTGGTTTTACCATGAGTTCCGGCGACAGCAATACCTCGCTTTTTGGACATAAGCCTGCCCAAAAATTGAGGGTAGGAATAGACCGGAATATTTAATTCCCGTGCCCGGGCGATTTCTTCATGGTTATCACCATAGGCCGCTGAGGCCACAACGATATCCGCCTTTTCAACATTGGCGGCGGAAAAGCTAAGTACGGGAATATGAGCACGCTCCAGGACCGCATCGGTAAAGAAGCGTTCCGGAACATCTGAACCCGTAATAAGGGCCCCTTCGATATGAGCGGTGACTTGAGCTAAAGCACTCATTCCTGTTCCTTTAATTCCAACAAAATGGATATGTAACGGCAAGATGCATCTTCCCTTCCAGTTTCGAACTCTACATTCCATTATACCCAATAGTGAGGTAAAATGTATCATTTTATACTCGGAAATTTTTAGGTAGTTATGGGTGATTAAGTAGATTAAAGGTTGAGTGATTCTTCAAGTGATCCGGAAAAGGAAGGTTCAAACCTCCAAATGGGCTTATACTGGGGTTCACAAGCATTTCACGGAAGAATATAAACCACTCGCTCAAAAATTCAGACAATTCGGAGAGAATTATAGAGGAAAAGGTCATGACAGTCTATAATAAATTAAAAGACTTTAAGTGAACGGAACCGTCTTTTATAGGAGGGGTTAGAATGGGTGGAGCAGAGATCGCTTTAGCAAAAGAAAGAGATATGTGGGACGGAATATTTATGGATGGATTCCGTTCGGGAAAGAATACCATCAGCTACTATCAGTTGGAGTCTGTCTTACTAGACTTTCCACGGGTCCTAGAAGCCGGAGTGGTGGCTAAGTCCGACGATCTTACACAATGTCAGATTTTAAGTGTGTATTTGGCACTGGAGGATGGCTTGGGCAGTGATGCGGACTATGAGCGCTTTACTCAAGAGGTCATTCATTATGTTCGGGAACATTTTTCCCTTCATTGCCCTATCGATGTTAAAATCAAAGAAAAGCTGCCAATGACCCGTTCGGGGAAGATTTTAAGAACGGTCTTACAGAGCTGGAATTAAGAACAATAAGATAAATTAAGACAGGTATACAAAAAGTTCCTTTAAGTAGGAACTTTTTTGTTTGTCTCAACGACAAGATACTTCGACAGTATACTTAGGAGCAAGCCAAGCATTTCTGAATCTAAGAGCGGCCAGATTTTGCAGTGGTTTGAGGGTTTTTCTCAGGGGGCTTTTGTTCATACCCGGTAACCATGGATTGGAGTCGGCTAAGATCCTCTGTGAGGCTCAGGTAAATGTGAAGAAGGATGGTGGAGATAAAGTAAATGGCTCCGGTAAACTTAATCATACGCAGAACCTGAATACCTCCTAAGAATTTTAGAACCCAATCCAGGTGCTCTCCTGCCCAGTAGGAGGCTAAAGAGATGAAGACCAGAAAAGGAAAAAGCAGAAACCAGCTGCCAAAGATGAGCTTTTGCCCCGGATCATACTGCCCATAGGGAGGAAGGCTTGGACGGAGAAATAAATAGTAGGCAAAAAGTTTGGGGAGATTCTTTATATCCTGCCATGAGAGAAGGAGTGTTTTATCCCTACGCAGAAGCATATCTACTAAACGAAAGATAAAAAAAGCTGAGGCTAGCCAACCGATACTTACATGTACCACGAAGACTTTGCCATACGGCAGCGCTAGAAAGGGCAAAGGTTGATGAAGAATCAGACCGGAGAGAATGATCCCGGCAAGGGAAAGGGCAAATCCCCAATGAAAAAAGCGGACCGGGGCAGGGTATCCCACCCCTAGACGACTAATTAAATTTTCCTTGTGTAATTCTTTCATCACAGGCTTGCGAAGCTTAAGCTGGATTTGGGAATCCAGGCCTTTTTTATTGTTATTCAACGCTTTCACCCCCGGCCTGAAAAAATTTTAGGAATAGGATTTTTGCTTAAGATTTTAGACTCGGACATCTAAAGTACGAAGTTGTTTACCATCGATGAGATGCACACTGCAGGAGAAGCATGGGTCAAAAGAGCGAATGACTCTCCCAGCTTCTTTTAATTCCGGATGCTTGATAGTAAGGCCGCGAATGGATAACTCCCCTACACTGCAGGTGCCGGCTTCATCACGCGAACTAAAATTCCAAGCTGATGGTGTTATGATTTGATAATGTTTAACCCGCCCTTTTTCGATCTTTACCCAATGACCCAAAGCTCCTCGCATGGCATCCACATAACCGATTCCCATACCTGATTCCTGCTGGACTTTGGTATTTAAAGTCTCCGCTCCAGGAACCAAGCGCTCCAGCCAAATCATGGCGGCCTGGGTGATTTTTTTGGTTTCCATGACCCGAGACCAATGGCGGCCAATGGCTCCGTAACCGATAATTTTTTCCTTAGCTATCACGGCACGGGCCAGGGGACCCACCTCCAGGGCGTGTCCCTGGTAGCGGGGTGCCTTGACCCAGGTATAACCTTGGGGCTGATTCTTGTCCGGCTCTGTTGTCCCTTGCCAAGGGTGAGCGGGTTTTGTTGATTTGTACCAGGCTGTTGTTACTTCCTCCGTGATTAACCGATCATCGAAGGGCTGGTGTCGATCGTTGAGCACAGTTCCGTGAGGGAATAGGGTACTGCCATCTGGCTGTGTGAAGGCCCCCACAGAGAGAAAGTTCCCATTACCTTTCCCTAGGTGGACATACTCCGGGTAGCGCTCTGCCAGGAACTCCACATCGGGTATCATGACGTTATCAATAAACTCGAGGATTTTGACCAGATAGCCTCGATAGCGATTGATTTTATCGGCATCTACATGCATGGTGCATCCACCGGGTACGATTCCATGCCCATGGGGAGCCTTTCCGCCGAATACGCCGAAGGCGGCATGAGCATCCCGGGAAATCTCGATAGCTTGGAAGTAATGCTCCGTCATGCGTTGATCTTCTTCGGGAGTAAGGCGGAGATCTCCCTCTAAATGGGGGATGAAGGGGTAAATATCAGGCCCTTTAAAATAATCAGGCATACTCATAAGGTAGAAATGCCGGATATGATTCTGTAAAAAGTCACTACCCATAATGAGATTGCGCTGGATCAATCCGTTAGGGGGGACATTCATTCCCAGTGCTTGTTCCACAGCATAGGCTGCTGCTACGGCATGAACAGAGGAACAGATGCCACAGATGCGTTGAGTGTAATAAGGCATATCGAAAGCAGGGCGGCCTTCGAGGATTTGCTCAAAGCCGCGGTAAAGGGTATCCGAGATAAAGGCGTCTTGGATAACTCCGTTTTCCAGATGGGCTTCCACTAACATCGGATTATGTATGCGGGCAAATGGAAAGAGAATCTTCTTTTCCAGCAAGCTCACTCCTTGGTAATTAAAATTTCAGTAATCTTAACAGGGGTATCAGGTCTCAATGCCGGCTTTAATCCTTTGATTCCTTTGGCCGATATTGATGATAGACTTTAACTTTCCTCACTCTAATCTTTTTCTTCCCTTTAATGGTAGACCTAATAACGTTGCGATGAAGGCGGCCCTTGTAGAAGGAGGTCAAAAAATATCCACCGATTCCTAAAGCGGCTAGCCCCAAGACCCCTCTGCCTATTCGATCCGTTGTTGCTCGGCTTCCTCCTGGAAAGTGGATATCGGGAAAATGGGTAGTAAAGGGCTCCATAAGGTCAGGAAAACCAGGTTCGGTGCAGCCAATGCAGGGGGAATTGCACCCTATGGGCCAGTTGTAGCGATCATTCCAACGACGGATCGGGCAATCCGCATAGGTGACCGGGCCTTTACAGCCTACCCGGTAAAGACATTCCTTCTGACCGATATCTGTAGCAAATATACCTTGGTCATAGTAGCGACGACGGGGGCAATTATTATGGATAGTTTCTCCGTAAAACATTTTGGGCCGGCCAAATTTCTCTAGCTCTGGCTCCCCATAAAGAGCCAAATGAAGGAGAGTCCCCATGATCCAATCCGGATGGGCAGGGCAGCCGGAGACGTTAATCACCCGGCGCTCAGGTAAAATGTTTTGTACCCCGGTGCACTGCGTAGGATTAGGGTACCCGGCGACGGGTCCTCCATAGGTAGCACAATGGCCAATAGCCACTACATATTTGGCTTTTAGCCCCAGTCTGCGTACCAGATCCAGACCAGTGACCAGTTGGCCATTTTCTAGTCCGGCGTGGTTATAATGACCTCCGTCCCGACGAATCATAGCCCCTTGAACAAGAAGGACAAATTCATGAGCTCGATTTTTTTCTGTCTCCAATAAGACATTATAGGCTAGCTCCCCTTGAGATTGCATCATGGTCCAGTCATAACGCCATTCGGTAATGTTGGTGAATACATCGGATAAAGTGGGTGACCAGATATTATCTAAGGAGATGCTATCTCCGGTACAGGTTCCTGTTTCCACCATGACAATGGGAAGTTTTTTGATTTCACCTTGAGCGAGAGCTTTTTCTAGTTCGGGGGTTACTAAGCTGATAAAGTTGCCTAGAATTGCTCCTTTGACTACCAGCTTAAGAAATTTTCGACGATTGAGCACGGCATAACCCTCCTTAATAGAATATATTTCCCCAGGATATGTAAAAAAATCCATCCAAGAAAACAGATTAAGTTATTAAGGAAGACCTCATTGGATTCTAAAAATTGGAAGAAACAACGAAAAAGGGAGCGCCCTTAACTACATTAATAGTTTAGGAACACTCCCTTTTTCGTTTGGGTAACGAAGTAGACTGGTTACAAATTCCTGCGTCCAGGAATTTATTACGCAATGTCAGGCAAACGCGGTATTTTTCCTGACTATGACAAAATACCATGGAATGTGTCGAATATCAAGGAACAATTTGTTCATAGATAGGAAAATAGTACCGTAAATCAGGCAAGAACATAAGAAAGGCTTAGTTTTTCTTCTTTTTCATCTTTTGTTTCGGGTGTTTTCCTTTTTCTGCAGCTTGCTGTTCTTCAATGGATTTCTGTTTTTTAGCCTTATTCCATTGGACAATTCGGTTAAATGCAAAAGCGATTGTTATAGCCAGAAAAGCACTGACCACATAAGTAAGTTCCATACTATTGGCAAAGCGATCACTTTGGACAGGAAGGACGATATTAAAGCAAACAAATGCGATACCAAAGAAGCCAAAAATCATCATGTCTTCCCTTTTTTGAGATTGCAAAAAAAACTCACCTCTCTTCTGTGACATAATTCGATATAATCAAATAATTATCCTTCCAGGAATGGACAATGACCACATTATTACATTGTTCATATAATGCAAAGTGATAGAAATGCAGCAACATAATCGATGATATAGGAGGTTAAAGGATGAACTTTCGCTTTTTCCCATGGACACAACCTACGAATTACGGTCATCTTTTCCTCGGGCTAGATACCCGAGTTCCTTTAGCTGCAGGAGGCTCAGTCCCCGGGATAAACTTTGATAATGGGGCTACGACCCCGCCGTTTCTTTCTGTCCTTGAGGAGATCAACCGTTTTGCCCCTTTATATGGCTCTGTTCATCGGGGAGCAGGGTATAAATCCGTTGTGTCTTCCCAAATTTATGAGCAGGCCAGGACCGAGGTTCTCAAGTTTGTTGGAGGAGACTCCCGGACGGATGTGGTTATCTTTGTAAAAAACACTACAGAAGCAATTAATAAACTGGCTAATCATTTGTGGAATAAAAACAAAAAAGAGGTCATCTTGACCACCTGGATGGAGCATCATTCCAATCTTCTTCCCTGGCGGGAAAAATTCCATCTGGACTACATAGAGATTGATGAACAGGGGCGCCTGCGCATGGACGACCTCAGGGCTAAGCTGGAGCGCTACCAAGGTGCAGTCAAACTCGTGACGGTCACAGGGGCTTCTAACGTTACAGGCCATCGGAACCCAATTCATAAGATTGCTGAGCTTTCCCACCGCTATGGGGCGAAAATTTGTGTGGATGGAGCACAACTGGTTCCTCATGCTCCTGTAGATATGCGCCCATCTCACTCCATAGAGCATATTGATTTCTTGGCTTTCTCAGCCCACAAGATGTATGCCCCTTTCGGTACAGGGGTATTAATTGGTCCCCGTGCCTTTTTCGAACAGGGGGCTCCGGATTATCAGGGCGGGGGGACGGCTCGGATGGTAACACCAGATCGTGTCCTCTGGTATGATGCTCCAGGTAAGGAAGAGGCCGGGACTCCCAATCTTATGGGGGTAGTAGCACTTGTTGCCGCTGTACGGACGCTGAGTGCAATAGGTATGAAAAAAGTATTACAGCATGAAGAAGGTTTACTAGGATATGCCTATGAGCAATTGCGCTGGATGGAGGGAATAACTTTTTATGGGGGAATACCTCTTAATCAGCAGCAACTTTCCCAGCGAATTGGGGTGATCTCCTTTAATGTGGAAGGTTTATTTCACGAAGATGTAGCAGAGTACTTGGCTAAGGAAGGAGGAATCTCTGTGCGCAATGGCTGTTTTTGTGCTCAACCTTACGTACAGCGGCTTTTGCATATCTCCAAGCAAGAGATGGAATACCACATGGCTAATCCCTCCTTGCCTCACCCTGGGATGGTCAGAGCAAGTTTAGCCCTCTACAACACCAAAGCAGAAATCGACTCCTTTCTTGATGTCCTGGGGAGGATTGTCAGCTCTCGTCCGAGGATCTTTCGGTCCCTGAGAACAGGGAATTGATCCATATATCTTCAATAACTTTCTATAAGTTTTCACAAATCGTTCACACTCTCGCAACACATTGCTCACTTTTATTGGTTATTATATAACCATACCTTTTCCTTTTAGCCTCCTTTGAAGATATATTTTTTCTTCCCCTGTCATAACTGGCAGGGTCTTATTTTTTTTGAGCCCTTTGGCGGTCCGATTGAGTAGCAGCCTCTGACAAGATTCTCAGGGGTTTTTTGGTTTCAGCAAGGACTTCATGGCTCTTGTGAAAAAGAAAAGAATCCCCACGTCTGGGGATTCTTTATTGCGCAAGTCTAGAAGACAAAGCGACCGCGTTTTTTATGAACTTGATTGCTTTATTTTCCTGACTCTTACAAAAAAGTAACACGGGACATGCGTAAAGTCAATGTTTTCAACAAATATAGACACTAAAATATACGAATTTTCTCAATTAATTCACTTCCGGTGGGTATAACTGAGAATAAATAACCCAAGGAACAAGTTGTTCCTGTTGACTTAAAGAAAGAAATCAGGTAGAATTACATTCGTTAAAAAGTGCCGATGTGGCTCAGAGGTAGAGCAGCTCACTCGTAATGAGCAGGTCGTCGGTTCGATTCCGACCATCGGCTCCAATGGAATCCTTATCCTGCAAGAGATTGCGGGATTTCTTTTTTTAGCGGTAGTGCTTCCGTTGCAACCGCGTTGCAACGTTTTTTGGTTTTAGGCTTTAAATGGCCATCGATTTTTGAATAGGATAAAATACCTTTTCCATAATGTGGTAATCTCTTTTATGCAAAAAATAAATGCTTAGCTCCAAACTTGTCTCAGATTTCTTTTATCAAGCATATTTTATTGTATACTCATTTTTAACGGATGATATTTTATAGGAGGTTTGATCTATGTATAGAAATCGACTTTTTCGGAGTAGCGGATATACGGGATATCAATACTCCGTAGGGGGCTATAGTGGATACGGCGAAGTGGGCCTGGGGACCCTTCTGCTTACTGCTCTTGTTATTTAAGGCAGTTCATTAAGGCAAGAAAGCTAAACAGAACCACGATCCTGTCGGATGACGCCAGGGCATACAGAGGCTGTTGACATTGTATAGTCAGCAGCTTTTTGCTTAAGTTACATAAAAAACGAAGGCTGAGGAATTTTCTCAGCCTTTAAAATACTTGATGACCCTAAACCTGGTAAACAATAACTCTATATAAATAACTGTATTTGAGACTCCATCGCCTCTTGTAGAAAATCCGCAGCGGTTATAATTTGCACTTCCGGGAGCAATTCCTCCTTTTTAAAGCCCATTACGTCCACAGAGAGCTTACAACCATAGAATTGCACCCCTTTTTTTCTTGCCCCATTGAGAAACGCGGTAAGGGGTGGCGTATCCTCATCTTCCATCATTTCTTTGAGCATAGCCTTTCCTAAGCCGGCCATGTTCATGCGTGAAAGAGGCAAATCCTCGATTCCCTTAGGAGTAACCATGCCAAACATCTGCTCATAGAGGGATTTGTCTTCCAGCGTCATTTTTTCAGGATCTCGTACTAGACAAAGCCCCCAAAAGGCAAAGAACATAGTCACATCCATACCCATCTCCCGCCCTGAATTAGCCAGAATCAAACCTGCCAAGGCTTTATCATACTCACCGCTGAACATGAGCAGGGTCATCTTCTTATTCTTTGTAGTTTGCTTTCCCGGACTTATATTTTTCTCCGGGCATATGTCTTTCTCAGAGTGTATGTTTGTTGTATTCGGTTTTAACTCAATTACCGAGGCTTGTTTAATCGTCGCCTGCTGTTGGGTATCCATGGTATCAGCCCCCATCTGAAATTAATTTAGAAATCCCGTTGGAAAATTGCCGCGGACTCTCCTCCTAAAAGCTCCTCTACACTATCTATACCTAATTGCTTAAGCAGTTCCAGTACATGCTGATTATCCGCGGGAGTATGGGCGTCTGCCTCTGCTCCGTACTTGTTTACAAACTCAGTGCCCTTCTCTGCATTCAGTATAGCCTTGGGTCCTCCCACACAGCCGCCGGGGCAGCCCATGCCCTCATAGAAGTTTGCCTTAATCTCGTTGTTCATAATATCATTGAGGAGGGCCTTGCATTCTTTAACTCCATTAGCTTGAATGGATTTAATCTTCACCGGCTTATCCGGCCGAATACGGTTTAATGTATCGGAGATAGATTTGGAGACTCCGCCAGTGCGGGCATAGATCCTACCGCTGGTGGAGGAGTGTTCACTGGGTATATCCTCCATCTCTGAGGGATCAATATCCGTGGCCTCAAAAATTTGCTTAAGCTCGTGAAAAGTCAATACAGCATCCACCGCGTCTCGAATGTCCGGTTCCTTGGCTTCAGCTTTTTTGGCAATGCAAGGACCGATAAAGACCGTTTTGGCATCGGGATGCAGGCGTTTAATACTCCTCCCACAGGCTACCATAGGGGATACCGAGGGAGAGATATGAGGAACCAGGGTATCATAGACCCTTTTTACCATCCCTACCCAGATTGGGCAGCAACAACTGGTAAGGACAAAATCCTTATCCGTTTGAACGTGCTTGTCAAATTCCAAGGCTTCCTTTAAGCTCAGAACATCAGCAAAAAGTGCTACCTCAATCATCCCATAAAAGCCGAGATGCTTCAGAGCAGCACGAAGTTGCCCCATGGCCACATCACCACCAAATTGCCCGATAATCGCCGGAGCTACCATAGCAAAGACAGGGATCTCCTTAGACTGGAGGATTTCCACCAGAGGAATAAACTCCTTTTTATCCACTAAACTGTCTAAAGAGCAGGTCTCGATGCATTCTCCGCAATGGGTGCAGTTCCGGTCCTGAATGATCACATTACCTTCCATATCCCGGACTACTGCATTAAAGAGACAGGAGGCTTCGCAATTATGATCCTCTTCAGAACACCCTCTATTGCAGGATTTAATCTGGAAGACGACCTTATCCGGATCACCTTTACCTAAAGCATATTGGACATACTGCTTGGTATGCTCATCTCCGGAGGATTCCAGGGAATCGATTTCCTCCTGGAGCTTTCCCTGATAAGAGGCTTTGACCAGACGGCCGAATATTTCTTCATAGGTTAGATTGCTCATCATGTGCCCTCCCTTTTAAGCAAAATTAGTATGCCCCTAACCTGCTTTGGGAAATCATCTGAGATTATTATCTTTTGTTTTTTTGTTTATTTTGGTGTTGAAAAAGTTTTTGCCTTATGCTATTATAGATTTTGTCGCAAGACAAGCCGATGTAGCTCAATTGGTAGAGCAGCTGATTTGTAATCAGCAGGTTACAGGTTCGAGTCCTGCCATCGGCTCCATTTCTTAAAAATGATTAAGACCATTTCTTAAAGCCTATGAATTCTGCTTGATGCAGGCTGAATTATTGGTTTTAAGAAATGGTCTTTTGTTATAATTTCCCTCTTGCTGAGCAAGAAAAGATAGATTTTTATTATTGTCATAAGGTATAGTTAAGGAGAAGCATCTGTATCACAATTAAATTAAAAGGGAGGATATGAATTGGATTCTGAAAAAGTTGTCAATATGGTTCCTAAAATGAAAATGGGCAAAAACTTCATTGCCTTTGGCATTGTGATTGTATTTCTTGTTATCCTGGCACTGGACGCCTTTGTCATCGTGAACGCAGGCCAAAGAGGTATTGTTCTGCAATTAGGGGCTGTTCGCCCAGTCGTCTTGACAGAAGGATTACATTTTAAGATTCCCTTCGTTCAAGACGTAATCCCTGTAGAAGTGCGTGTCCAAAAATCCCAATCCGAGCAAACAGCCGCTTCAAAAGACCTGCAAATTGTCACGACAACCGTTGCGGTTAACTTTCACCTTGACCCTAATCAAGTGAATAAGCTCTATCAAAACGTCGGATTATCTTATGGAGAACGAATTGTCGATCCAGCCATCGGTGAAGCAGTCAAAGCAATCACAGCCCAATATACTGCTGAAGAGCTGATCTCCAAACGTTCAGAAGTTAGTGCCAAGATCAAAGAGACTCTCTCTTCAAAATTAGCAACTTACTATGCGGTTCTAGACGAAATCAATATAACTGAATTCAAATTTAGTCAGGAATTCAATAACGCAATTGAACAAAAACAAATTGCTGAGCAGCAAGCTTTAAAAGCTAATCTTGATCTGCAAAGAATTGAAATCGAGGCCAAGCAAAAAGTAGAGCAGGCAAAAGCTGAAGCAGAATCTCTACGACTCCAAAAGCAAGAAGTTACTCCTGAACTTGTAAAACTAAGGGAAATTGAAGCCAAGATTAAAGCCATTGAAAAATGGGATGGTAAACTTCCCAATGTTACCGGTGGTGCAGTCCCTTTTATTGACGTCAATAACGGTTAATAAAAGTTTCAATCAAAGACTTGCAACCTTCGAGCCCTGCCATCGACCCTTTATGATCTTCAAGCCTGCAAGGGTGCAGGCTTTTTTCTATGGCTAAAGTCGATAGGAAAGGGTTTTTCGGGAGCAGGGATTGAAAGCAGTTTATTAGTCAAGATTATACATGCTAGTTAAGTTGGGAGACAATTAACTGAAAGTGGGTTTAATAAATGAATAGGAGAGTAGTATATTATTCATCTTTTATTTTACTGGGAATAGTACTTGGGGTAGTGATAGCTATCTCGGAAGATTATTTCGGATTAGAAATCAATTTGATACCGTTGTTACTGTATCTCTACGTAATTTTGGTGATTTGTGGTGTGGCATTCTATCTCTACATTGCTATCTATACGAAGAACATAAATTTAGTGGACAAATATGTTCAGCGGAAGAGGAAACATCCCTACTATGCCCTATTGCTTTCACTAATAGAAAAAGATTATCAAGAAGCAGAGATCCAATTGGCAAGGCTCAGCTCTTTCTACAAGCAAGCTAAAATCGCTCTCACGGCCACAGTGCAAATAGAAAAAAATCTCCTGAGAGAAGCCGAAGCAACCGCTCAAGAGATTAAAGACAGAAATATCCGGTATTATAACCTGGCTTTAATTGCTTTACTTAACAGGAAATTTGAGGAATTCGAGACTTATAAAGCCCAGATTAAGCATAAACATCTACAATATGCACTTGAAGCAGAAGCTGCCTATAGAGAACAAGATTATAAAAAGGCTGATGAGTTTGCCGAACTTGCCATTTCATCAACAGGCGGGCTCCAAAAATGGGTTTATGAAAAATCACTGGAGAAGCAGAAGAGTAATATTCATCGCCAATCTTATTTTTAAAATTTAATGACTAAGCACTCCGCTGCACCCGTGCCGCAGGACGGCTTTTCATAAATAGCGCCATCAGACCGGCGACAAGGGGCAGGACAAAGAGGGTGGAAATAGCCGCTTGAAGCCCCCAAAGATCGGCGATGCGGCCGATCAGAACCACCGCAAGGCCCCCGATTCCTCCGGCGAAGCCTAAAGTTAAACCTGCTGCCATGGCTTTATTATTGGGAATAACCTCTTGAGCCGCGACCACGGTCACAGAAAAGCTCGAGAGCAAAGAAGCCCCTGCTAAGGCCAGGAAGACAGTGCTTAAGGTTCCCTCTGTGTAGAGGAAGGCAAAGAACAAAGGTGTAGTCAGAAGGAGGGATCCTACGATTAAAGGCTTCCGGCCAAATCGATCGGAAATAAAACCGCCGATAATTCCACCCACCGCTCCAGAGGCAAGCATAATGGTTACCAGGTGGCTGGCCGCGATATTGGATAAATTCTGGGATTTAAAATACAAAGGTAGCATGGTGAGCATTCCTGTATAAGCTAAAGAACGTATGGCGATGACTCCGACGATAGCGCTTAGTTCCTTTGCAGCGGCTTTCAGAGAAACCACCAGAGCGGAAAACTCAGGAGGGTTTTCGGGAGAGACATTGACTCGGGGAGCAAAGAATAGGAGCAGCAAGGATACCATCACGCCGGGAATCACCATGTAGAGGGTTCCCTGTAACCCATGGGCTTCAAATAAGGGCACTAAGAGCAGAGGGCCAAGGGCAAAACCAAAATTACCAAAGGCAATGAACGCGGAAAGTAAAACCGCTTTATAATCTCCGCTGAGAATATTGACCATGGTAGAAGCCTGGGGATGAAAGGCCGCCGTACCAAGGCCGGCCAGAGTAGCTAAAGTAACCAGAAGGATATAATTCTCATGAACAACCCCTGTCAAGCTGAGCAATATGCCCATCCATAGGGTTCCTACATAGACAAACCAACGCTTGCCGCGGCGATCCAGATAATAGCCGATAAAGGGTTGAACCAAAGAGGAAGAAATGGTAAAGGAAGATACGAGAATCGCCGCTTGAGTAGCCGTGAAGCCGGGATATAAAATAATCAGAAAGGGAAGCATCTGGGGAAGAAAATTGCTGTAGAGATCATTGAGCATATGGGCTAGAGATAACACGCCGATTTTAGAGTATTGAACAGGCTGTTTTTGAATAGGTTGTTTTATTGTAATGGCCATAAAAATAACCCCTTTTTCATCAGTATCTAAACAAGATCTGATATTTTTTTATTTCGTAATTCCTCTTCCATATTCTTTTCCGCTGCAAGCATAACTTTTTTTATTGAGCATTCAGGGTTCGAGTTCAAGCAACAGTCAAACAAAGAGGATTTACCCTCTATGGCTTGGATAATATCCAAAAAGGTGATCTCCTCCCAGCGGGGACTTAGGGAATACCCTCCATTGACTCCTGGTGAAGAATGAATCATACCTTCCTTAACTAACTTATTAAGTATTTTCGATAAGTAGGTAGATGAAACATTTTGCTTTTCAGCTAATTCCTGAACCCCCAGTTTTTTTTCTGATTCACTCCTGGCAAGAAACAAGACTGTGTGAAGAGCATAATCTGTCGCTCTCGAGTACTTCACTAAAAAGACCTCCTTAATTATAGAGTATATGTATCTATGATATCCTTAAGTAATATTTACGTCAATGATTTCTCTATCTAAGGTAAACCTGAATTCCGGATCTGACGCTTCGCGGCGAATTGAAAAAATAGCTGAAGACCAAAGTATAGGAGGACATAAGAGAATAGGAAGCGAATATCTAGAAAAGCGGTTCACAAAGATAGTCGTGAACAAGGAAAAAGAATTACTTCAATGTGGAGGCTCCCATGATAAAATATCCCTCGCCGAAAGCTCCTTTTACTATGATGCTCTTTTTACTTATCTTCCTATCTCTATTCCTAACGGGTTGCCAGGATCAATCGAATCCCATTGGATCGACTGAGCGAACGGGTCAAAATGAGTTTGCTCCCATTCCTGTACCCGAACCGAAATCTGAGCTCATAACCCAGAAGGAGACCATTACCCTAACCGCTTTAGGGGATATACTCATGCACAACACCCTGATCTGGTCAGGGGGCCAGCCGGATGGCTCCTATGCTTTTAATTTCTTTGGAGCAGTAAGAGATTTGATGGAGGAGGGAGATTATTGTACCACTAATCTGGAGGCAGCCCTGGCTGGTCCAGAGAAAGGTTACACCGGGTATCCTCTATTTAACAGCCCGGATGGCATCGCAGATCACCTGAAATCCTACGGAGTGGATGGGGTGGTCACAGCCAATAATCATATTCTTGATCAAGGATACCAAGGGGCAGTCAGGACTGTAGATGTCCTCGAAAAAGCAGGACTGGATGTTTTGGGTATTCGTAAAGGTCCAGAGGATTCTGGTTATTTCATTAAGGATATCCGCGGCATTAAGGTGGGCTATTTGGCCTATACTTATGGAACCAACGGTTTAAGCCTCCCTTCAGAGCACCAGTATTTTATTAACATGCTGGAAAAAGAGCGGATTCTCCAAGATATCCATCAATTGCGCTCTCAAGTAGATTTGCTAATCCTTGTACTTCATTGGGGAGTGGAATACAGTACAAAGCCCACTGAAGAACAACGGACCCTTGCTCAAGAATTTTTGACAGCGGGTGCAGATGCCATCGTAGGAAGCCATCCTCACGTGATTCAGCCGGTGGAATACTTCAGTATTGATGGTAAAAAGAAATTTGTGGCCTATTCCATTGGGAACTTTATCGGGGACCAAAGGGGTCAGGAGCGCAACAGCGGTGTCATTCTTCGGTTAAAATTCAACATTGAAAAAATAATTCAACCCGGCAAGTCGGAAAACTTTGCTTCAAAAGAGACTTCAGGTACTGCGTCAAAAGGGGTCTCCGATACTGTGGTATCCCTAACCACCGTATTGGAGGAAGTGGAGCTAATTCCGACGTACTCCCACAGTTATACTAGAGGGGGCAGGCAGCAATTCCGCGTCATCCCCGTAGAAAAAACCATCGAAAAAATTAAGGACAATGAAGAGGAAGTCTTTACCGGCAATGATCTGCCCCTCCTTGAAAATGTTCTGAAAACCACTCAGGAGCGTTTAAATCAACTAACCCCTTGAAAGAGTAAGACGGATTATATATGGAGTGTCGCAAACTATTTTTTAACATAGGCGGCGATGCTATTTTCATAGGCTTTGTCTAAGGTTCAGTAGAGGCAAGCATGGCCTCGGCTGGCGCCAAAACGGGTGTATCTTACTAGGATAGGCCCGTTTTTCTATTACTATCAACTTCAATGCCTCTTTACGGCATCACTGATGTATGGAGGCTGCAGTATGGGACACTATTTTCCAGGTAACCCCACGAACCTAAAAGAAAAGGCTCGAATATAGTTAGAGTGGAGGGATATTTATGGTTTTTAAGGGGGGTCAGAAATGGATGCCTTAAGTTTGGTTGTGCTTTTAGCTGTCGTGGTAGAGAAGGTTGTGGACCTCTTTAAGACGATTGTCAGCGCGATTCCCTTTCTACCTGATAAAATTCGCCCCCTTACCTTAGAATTGATTAGCTTGAGTATAGGGATTCTTCTTGCCTATGAAACCCAAATCAATGCCCTAAGCTTAATTGGAATTCAGACTAAAGATGGGTATGTGGGGGTCATTATCACTGGTTTAGTGGTCGGTAAGGGTGCTAATTTCGCCCATGACTTTTTCCATCACTTTAATGTCAAACAGAGAAACGGACCATAATGCATATTGGATCATAGAATAAACGGAGTATAGATTAAAGAAGCAGTGAAAATTAGGAGATAAGTAGTAGAGAGTATGCTAAGGGATGTGCTAAGAGCTAAAGAAGGAAAAGAATACCAAGAAATGGAGGGATTATTACGGGATACGAAGTGAAAGACCAAATCCTGGTCAATAATCGACCTCAAGAGTCTCTGCGGCCCCAGGGCTTCGTGATTCACTCCACAGCGACTCCTGGGGCTACGGCCCAAAATGAATTTAACTATTTCAACAGCCAGCACCGAGCTGCCTCTGCCCACTATTTTGTGGATTGGACTGAGATCATTCGTGCCATTCCAGAAAATGAAGTGGCCTGGCATGCCGGGTATACGGCCAACCATCGTTTTCTGTCCGTGGAAATGAGCGAACCCCGTGAACATGAGCCCCAAAAATTCCAGGAAGTCTGGAAACGGACCCTTTGGCTGGTGGCTGACGCCTGTGTCCGCTACGGATGGGCAACAAGCAATGTCCTCTCACATCGAGATATATCCCTTACCTATCGAGAAAGCAATCATACGGATCCCATCGATTATCTGAAGGCCTACGGCTATACCTGGGAGGACATGATCATGGCTTTAGAGGGAGAAATCGATGGACTACACAACAGCAATGTAGGAGGAGATGACAAAGTGGAGCATCTAATCTTGGTGGGTCGGGGAGCGGATGAGAGGGCAGCTGGATACTTGGCGGATTATCTTCAGGCTCCCATTCTTTACTTGGATCTTCTAAGCAAAGGGTATCTGGATTCGGCTAAGAAAATATATGTGGTCGGTGGAAGCACTAAACCCTTGGAGAGGGCCATTCTGATTTCAGGAACTGATCGTTATGGAACCTGGCAGAAAGTACTGGATTTTATCCGGACCGGAAGAGTATAAGCTGGAAACAAACCAGAGTAGTATTTTTCCTTAAAATCATAAAAGACGAGACTTTTACAGCTTAAGTCCCGTCTTTTTACTTTATTATACATATTGATTTACCCTCATAGACTATTTGGAATAGAAGCCCTCCAGTACATGCTTATAGGCCGCCAAGGTCATTTCTCCAATTCTGGACCAAGAATAATGATTCTGAATATGTTGCGTTAAAGGCTCCGGCGAGAAGGTCAAGGCCTTTTCTAAGGCAGGAGTCAGGCTTTTTTCTTCAAAGGGGTCTATATAGACAGCCTTATCCAGAAAATACTCCTTGGTACACCCTTGATCCGTGGAAAGGACCACAGCACCGCAGGCTGCCGCCTCTAAGCTGGATAACCCCGGTGTCTCGAACCAACTGGGTATAGCATGAACCTTGGCTGTAGCATAAGCAGAGGCCAGCAACCGACCTTGTATGGTGCCCAGGTAAACCACATTGGGATAAGCTTGTACTTCCTCAAAATACTTCGGTTCATTAATAGGGCCTGCCAGGACAAGAGTAAGCCCTAGCTCCTGACAGCATTGGGCCAGCCATTTTTGATTCTTACGGGATGAAATACGGGCTACCGAGAGAACGAATTCTTCCGGAAGTCCCGGGCATTGCTCTCGGAAATAAGTTTCGTCAATGCCAAGATACTCAAGAGGAAACCCATTGGGAATCACCTTATAAGGTGTTGTGACCTGGAAGTCTCCTTGAATCTGCTCCATTTCCGCTTGGCCGTTAGGAAGGAGCAGATCACAATCCTGCAGCAATTGACAGCGCCAAGGCTGATAGGATTCCCATTGCTTTAAAGCTGCCGAATTTATTTCTACTTTTTCTAAGTAAGGCGCCATGTTCCAATATATGGGGGATGCCAC
Source organism: Desulfitobacterium dehalogenans ATCC 51507 (assembly GCF_000243155.2). Taxonomy (NCBI): domain Bacteria; kingdom Bacillati; phylum Bacillota; class Clostridia; order Eubacteriales; family Desulfitobacteriaceae; genus Desulfitobacterium; species Desulfitobacterium dehalogenans. The sequence goes on from NC_018017.1 coordinate 717,163, forward strand.
AATGGGTTTATTCTGCTTTTTGGCATTTTCTAAAAACATAGAGGCATCCACCACTCGAGTGACATTAAAAATATGAACCAAGTCATATTCTTCAAGCTGGACCTTAGGATTAAGGGATAAAAAGACCTGTATCCCAAGGTTTCTTAAGGCTTGAGCTGTGGCTAGAAGCTGAATGGTATCTCCCGCTGGGTTTTTGCGATAATCCTGACGGACTTGAAAAAGAACTTTCACACTAATATCCCCTTTTCAAGGCTTTGAGCAAGGTTTCTGTAGCCAGATTATAGCGCTGGGCCAGATGTTCCAAAGTCATGTCCAGTAAATAATAGATGCCGCAGCCGGAGACGGGGATACCCAGTCTGCGAAAAAGAGGCTTCAACTGGGGATATTGCTTCAGTACATCCCCGTATTTCATTAGGCTGTTTATGTTAACCATCGCTGCCAAAATCCTTTCTTTGCAGCCACTTCTCTTTGTGTTTGTATGTGATGGACTTGAGTTTCCAGCTGTTGTAGAGTGTTAAGGGTCTGATCGTTTTTAGTTTTAAGCTCCTTGAGGAGTTCCAGTACCTCGGGAAGGGAGTTCACTTTTTCACTTAAGTATTCCAGGTTACTGGTGATGTGTGTGGTACTCTCTTTCAGATCACTGAAGATAAGGCTTAAATGGCGAGAAGAGGAGCTATCATTAGATGTTTCCTGGGGGTTGGTCTGCTCAGAGGTGGTAGGGGGAGGGGCTTGGGCGGTACAAGCTAGAGAGTTGCCTTGTCCAGAGATAGCTTGAGCATCGATTCCATCCGTCGTGGTCTGAGGAAGGTTCTTTCCATGGGGAGCAACTTGCAGGCTATTGTCCTGATGAACAGAAACCTGAGGAGTCCCATTGAGAGAGGAGGTCCTGACCAGGGACAGTTCCTGGGCAAATAAAGGGGCTTCTTGACCGGCTATGCCCAGCCAATGAGTATAGGTGGTTGTTCTCTCAGCTTTCTGAGCGATGTGCAGGGAGAAAAAGTCACCGGAATGGGCTAAGACAGGCTTCCAGCTCCTCTCTTGGACCTGAAACAGTACAGCTTGGTTAATGTTTACTAAAAGATTGAGAATACCCTGGGATTCAATAGCTCCCAACCCCTTCAAGGGGCCTTCAAGATTGGTTGCCGGTGGGGCATCGATTCGCCAGGTACTCTTAAAGTCATTCAATTTACTTTGGATTCCGTGACCGATTTCAAAGCGATCACTGGCCGGTTGTTTGGCTGCCCAGAAAAGATGCCCTTCATCCTGAGGGGTAATAACCGCCGTCATGTCCACTACTTCACGGGGGATAGTAAGGACCTCCTGACGTTTAGACCAGAGATAAAAGGTCCCATTAAACATACTGGCCAGCAAAACGGAGCGACTTCCTAGAAAGGTCATCATGAGAACATGAAGATTGGAGCGGGAATCCATGAGCACATGATACAAAGGATAGCGAGGATGAACTACTTCTCCCAGCAGGGCGGATTTCCAGGTCTGACCGTTCCAGAAGAGATGGGTGATGCGCCAGACATCGGGAAGTCCATAATGCGAACTGGCATAGAAGATATGAATTTCCTTACCCGCGGGAAAGAGGAGTAGACGATCAAAACGCTGGGTCCGAATATCCAGTCTACCCAGGGACATGGTTTGATGATGTCCGGTAGGAAGGATAACAGAGTAACAAAAATCACCGGAAGCTTTTATGTAGGCGAGATGAATCTGCTGGGCATCATCAAGAGTTCCCTGAGCAAGAAGAATGGATTCCTTTAACTCAAACAATGGATGACTATCGGAAGAAGATAAGGTTAATCCATCACTGCGCATCTCTAATAAGTAAGAAGTACCCTCATTAAGTAAAAGGCAGGATTGGGATGGGGAAGTATATGAAGGCAATAGGCACACCTCCTATGATGTTGGACTAGGGCTGCCTAATGACAGCCCTAGCATTTACAGACATTAAGAACAGTTGATAAGAGTGTAAGCTTAGGTGAGATTCACATACACAGGGCCGGGAACGGGACTGGGGAGTAGTGGAGGGAAGAAATCCGTTGGGAATGGAGTGAGATTTGGATTCAAGAAGTCGATGCGAGGCTCTTCGGTGGGGAACTCTTCGCTGAAAGGAGGCTCTGGGCAATACCCAAAAGCGTCAATGGCCAGCTGCACAAATCCGGTTAGCTTCGCAATAACGAAAGACCCTACAGTGATGATTAAATCGTCCCCAGATATGATGGCTGGAGCCAGGAGCTCGCTGCGAGTTTCAACCCTTAGGTTGAAATCGAACTCAGGACGGGTAGGCGGATAGTAAATTACGATGTCCTTGAAGATGTCCGGCAGACAGCCTGCAACAGTGAGGAGCTGCCCGGCAGCATTTCTTACAGTGGCGGTGAAGCAGATGCGCACGGTGAATTGAGCCCGGGCAAAATTTGGACGGCTGGGAATAGGGGTAATAACGATACTCTCGGGAAGGATGACCCCATTTTGGAAAGTCATGTCCACATAAGTGAACGGGCCGCCGAAATCAGGCAAGTCAATTGGGAAGTTTGGAAAACACTCTCTCTGTTGGCAGCTGAAAAAGACTTTCTCGACAATTATGCATACTCTTTCGCGATAGGGGTCATATGGATAGAGGTCAGCCATGAGTTGTTTTCCCTCCTTTTTTGTATTTTCGGGGTATTCTATTCAAGTTTTACCCCAAATGTTACAGGATTAGCCTGTGTAGAGCCCTTGCTTAAGGATTTTATTATGAATTTCTACAGCTCGCTTTTGCCAGGTGTTTTGCAGGGCGAAGGCCTGTAAGGCCTCTTGATCGGTGCTCTTAAGCAGGGCTTCCTCAATGTGTTGGGAGAAAGCTTCTGCAGTGGTAGCTAGGTTAAGACCAGGACAGTAATCTTCCCGATGTCGCTCAGAGTCCTCGGCACTAAGGCTCTGAATGACTTTTTGGGCTCTTATAAGCTCCGGCAAAGGAGTAGCTATAGTGGGTAAACCGGCTGCAGCATATTCGTATAGCTTAATGGGATTACAGCCTATGGTCATAGGTGTCAGCTTAAAGGGAATGAGACTGACATTAAAGCGGTGGAGATAACCGGGAAGGCTGTCATAAGATTTTAAGCCGAGATAGCTTATATTGGGTCCCTCTAAAGGAAAGCGCTTGAGCATCATCAAAGCACCGAGAAAAATAAAATGAAAATCGGGACAACTTTCAATTACCTCCTTCATCAGATCCCAATCCAGCCAAGGAGCGATGGCTCCGCTGTAGCCAATAACGGGCTGCCCTGTCGGTAGATCAAGAGGACGTTTTTGGGGTGTACAAAAATGAGAAAAATCTACCCCGTTGCGCAGTAGGGTTACCTCAGGATGCTGTGGTGCCAATTGATCATAAAGGCTCTGGGAGGAAGCAAAAACCAGTTTAGCTTGGGTGAGTAAAGGTTTTATGTAGGGCCCCCAGGCAGCGAACTCCTCCTTGGCTTCATCGGAGCAATCAAAAATCACCGCATCCGGCCGATAAGTATCAATGAGATGGAGATGTTGGGGAAAAGTCAGCCAAAGAATACGGGGTCGAGGATGAGCCAGTGCCAAAGGCGAGATTCCTTGACAGAGATAGAAGGAATCCCAGAGTTTTTTGACCTGGGGCTGAGGAAAAGCCCCGCGGTCTTCATAAAAGATGGTATACCCTAAGTAAGAAAGCTCCCGCATAAGTTGTTGCGGGCGCTGAACCATCCAACTCCAAGGCAAAGTCCGCGGATAAATAATGGTCGGCATTCTTTCACCTCCTTTGATACAGGGGAGCGGTTTCTTGCCCCACTCTGTGGCTATTAGCTCGGAACACGGAGATGAACTGCTTGGTTCCAGAACTAACTTGCTATAGACTATGTAAAAAATAAGGAAGGCGTAACCATTGAGGTCACGCCTTAACTAATTCTAAGAGAGGTTTAGGTTACGGATTAAGATACTTCACCCTGATCAGAGTTTATCTCTGATCTCGTCACTCTTTACAGCTGAGCGAAGATTTGCACGTAGTAATTACCGGAGCTGCTGCTGACAACACCCACTCCTACATGAGTATAAGCAGGATTCAAGATGTTTTTGCGATGGCCGTCACTGCTCATGAAAGCAGCCATAGCAGCATCTACTGACATATTGCGGGCAATATTCTCACCGGCAGAGCGGTATTGAATGCCTGCATTTCTTAGCATGTCAAAGGGAGAACCGTAGGTGGGAGAAGTGTGGCTGAAATAGCCGTTGGTTTTCATATCCTGGGCCTTTAACCGGGCTACATCCACTAAGAGAAGATCCACCTTCATAGGAGCGAGACCAGCGTCTGCTCTCTCTTTATTGATCCCGTTAATCATAAGTTGTTCTTGGGTGCTGACTGTGGTGGTAGCACTAGTGGGAGGAGTGGTTGGCTGAGTGGCTGGTTTGGTCGGTGCAGGCTGAGTTGGAGCCGGTTTGGTTTGTGCTGGCTGAGTCGGTGGAGGGGTTGGGTTAGAAGGCTTTTCAGCTTTCGGAGTATTCATGGGATTCGTATTCACAGGTGTAGATCCGTTTTGAGTAGAGCCGTTAGAATCATTATAAGAAGGAGCCGAAGGTGTACTCGGTGTCGTGGGTCTGGTGTTGTTCGTCCAAGGCATGCAGGAACGCAGTGAGATGATGGAACCATTGGAACCGCTTGAAGAATAAGAATTGCTCACCTTAAGCGCAGCTTGAACAGGAGCCCCAGCCACTGCCAACAAAACGACTAAGGATACGCCGATGGCTAGCTTTTTCGCCTTTTTCATAACATACCTCCAAATGGTTTTACGACCTTAGAAATATTTTGGAACATCTTACCAACTTTTATAGAGCTTGGAGTTAGGTTATTCTTGGATAGATACGGATATCGCTGGAAATTTCCCATAACTGCTCAAAAAAGGTATAATAATTGTTGTCCGACATACCTTTAATACGATTTATTTTCGTCTATTTGAAGGGGCTTGATTTAGAGATTTGAAATAATAACACTCAGTGAGAGGTCGTGAGCTAGTGGGCTCCAAAGTCGTCTTAAAATACTGTCCGGAATACACTTCTGGTGTAGAAGAGTTCTTAAGAAGCGGATTACAAGAATTGGGGGGCATGGAGACTTTTGTGAAACCGGGTCAAAAGGTCTTCCTTAAAGTAAATTTACTTATGAAAAAACGTCCCGAAGAAGCTGTCACCACCCATCCCAGTGTGGTGGAGGCTGTTGTTCGTTTGGTTCAAGAAGCGGGAGGAATTCCCATCATCGGGGACAGTCCTGGGGGGCCCTATACGGTGGGTGCTCTCCAAGGCATATACGCTCGCTGTGGACTTAAGGAAGTAGTGGAACGAACGGGAGCAGAACTCAACTTTGATGTAGGCCAGGAAGTGGTTGCCCATTCTGATGGAAAGCTGGTTAAAAGCTTAACAGTCACCAAAAGTGTCTGCGATGCCGATGTGGTGATTTCCTTATCAAAATTAAAAACCCATGCCATGATGACTTTTACGGGAGCTGTAAAAAACCTTTTCGGTATAATTCCGGGACTGCTTAAAGCGGAATATCATTTTAAAATGCCGGAGGTCACACAGTTTGCGGATCTTCTCGTGGACATAGCCACCTGGGTTAAACCCGCTCTCAGTATTATGGATGGAATAGTGGGGATGGAGGGGGATGGTCCCTCGGCAGGTCAACCACGGGCAGTGGGTGCACTTCTCATGAGTGAGAATCCCTTCGCCCTAGATGTAGCGGCCACCCATTTAATCGGCCTAAAGCCAGAAAGAGTTCCCACCATCATGGCTGCCAGAGAGCGGGGTTTTGCCAGTCGCATTGAGGAAGTAGCTCTCACAGGGGATCCTCGATCTCTATGGCGCATCCAGAGTTTTGCCGTTCCTAAATCCATGTCTATAAACTTCATTGACCGAGTGCCCTTGCCATCGGAAGCAAGAAAATTTATCCTGAATCAGGTTCGCCCTAAGCCTTTGTTTCACCATGACCAATGTGTGGGCTGTGCAGATTGTGTGAAGAATTGTCCACCTCAGGCATTGAAATTAAACGATAAAAAAAGACCCGAGATCGATCTCGAGGCCTGTATTCGCTGTTTTTGTTGTCAAGAACTTTGTCCCCACCAAGCGGTAGAGATTCGTAAGCCGGGATTAGCCCAAAGGATATTTAAATAACTTAGAAAATCAATACCTGGAAAATACTTGTCTGTCCATTGGGGAACACTACTCTTGTTCTTTTCGTGTCCAGCGGTTGCTGTCACGAATACGGTATTTTTCCATCATCCGGGCAAAGGCCTCTTCCAAATCGATGTTGAGAGAATTGGCCATAGAAATGATAATAAAGAGGATATCGGCCATTTCCAAGGCCAGATCCCCTTCAGGCTCATTGGGCTTTTTCGGTTTTTCGCCATAACGATGGTTGACTTCCCGGGCCAGCTCACCTACTTCTTCGGTCAGGCGGAGCATCATGGATGAGGGCTGCCAATACCCTTCCTCGAATTGAGTAATCCAGTCGTCTACTTGCTTTTGCCAATCTTTAATTTCCATGATTTAAAACCTCCTAGAGTTCTACGAAATTAAGCATTGTGTTCTCAAGTTAAAAAAATTAATAAATTATTAAGATGAAGTATCCTTTAATTTATTCCTATTAAAGTGTAAAATAAATTCCTGAGACGAGCAAGGGATTCAGCCCCTCTATGCAGAATTGTATGGAGAAAGAGAAAAGCAGAGGAGGTAGACCGTGAGTCAGTTGCTTTCACAACTACAATCATCTTTTGATTGGCGGACAATACTGGATATTGCGGTCGTGGCCATTGTCCTTTATCAGCTCCTGATGCTGATCAAGGGAACTCGTGCTGTTCAGCTTCTTAAAGGAATCCTTGTGCTGCTTATTCTATCCAATATTGCTCAGTTTTTAAAATTATCCACCATCAATTGGCTGTTGGATCGACTCTGGTCCATGTTCTTTATCGCGTTGCCTGTTGTCTTTCAACCGGAGTTGCGTCGGGCCTTGGAGCAAATCGGTCGTGGTAAGTTCTTCGTGCGTCATCCTCAAGCAGTAGGCAATGATGCTATGATTCAAGTTATTGATGAACTGGTACGATGTACCCAAGTTCTTTCTAAGAACCGGATTGGGGCATTAATCGCAATGGAGAGGACCACAGGCCTTCAAAACTATGTAGAGACAGGCATCAAAATCGATGGTGTGGTTTCCTCTGAATTCTTGCTTAATGTGTTCATTCCCAATACTCCTCTTCACGATGGGGCAGTTATCATTCGCAATGATCGTGTCGCAGCGGCAGGGTGCTTCTTGCCCCTTTCTGAAAGCAATGCCATTCAAAAGGAACTGGGAACACGCCATCGAGCGGCCATAGGCCTTACAGAAGTCTCCGATTCGGTGGTTATCATTGTCTCAGAAGAGACAGGAGCTATATCAGTAGCAACTGATGGAGTATTGACTCGTTTCCTTGATGAAAAAAGCCTGAAGGAATTATTGTGTCGCGAGCTTCAAGTGGATACCACGACCAAGAGTTATGTGCCCTTTTGGAGGTCATAAGAATGAAAGAAATGATACAACGGAACTTAGGATATAAAACCATTAGTTTAGTCTTGGCTATTCTTTTTTGGCTTTGGGTGACAAGCCAAGGAAACAGCCAGACCTTAGATCGGGATCCGACTTTGACCCTCTCCTTGATCACTAAGAATACACCCGCCAACTCTATGATTATGACCAAACTGCCCTCGGTGAGAGTCAAGACGGAGGGGTATAACCCAAGCATCAATGTCAATGAGCTTTTTGCTTATGTGGATCTCAGCGGCAGCGAACCCGGAGAGCATGACTATGAAGTGAAGGTTGATCCCATTCCTAATATTAAGATCGTCGAGATTTCTCCTCGGGTGGTTACCCTGCAATTGGATACGGTAGAAGAAAGAATGCTTCCTGTAACCGTGGAGGTTTCCGGAACACCTGCTAATGGCAAAAAGCCCGGGGAGACTATCGTTAAGCCCAGTGAGGTCAATGTCAGGGGACCCAGCAGCCTATTAGGTGAAGTGGATAAGGTTTTGGTGGAGGTCAGTGTGGCCGGAGCCAATGAAACCTTGCAAGTTTCCCGGCCCCTCTTGTTCCGTGACAAAAACGGATTGGCCATCTTTGGCCCCGATCCCAGTGTAGAGACTATCACCTCAAGCCCCACCAGTGTGGATATCATTGTCCCCATTGTGGCAAAAGAGTTGGAAAGCAAAAGAGTTCCTCTTAACGCAACCACCACAGGGACTCCCGCCGAAGGAAGAGAAGTACGCTCCATTCAGGTGGTTCCCAATGGAGTTCAGGTCTATGGTGAGACTGAAGCTCTTGCACAGTTTAATGCATTGACTATTGGTTCTGTGGATATCAATGGACTATCTGAGACAAGAACCTATGAGATATCTTCGGATAAAGTGAGCTTGCCTGAAGGTTTAAGCTATGGATCTAGGACAACTTTCTCAGTCATTGTGGAAATGGGCAGTACTATTCAGGACAAAACCCTCTACGATCTTTCCATTGAACTTAAGAATCTTCCTGGGGATTTAGTTCTTGAGAAACCGCTTCCTGCGATCAGTGTGACGGTCAGAGCTTACCCGGAAATTCTCAATAGCTTAACTAAAGAGCAGATTTCTCTCTGGATCGATGCGGTTGGCAAGACTGCGGGAGAGCATACCGCTAAGGTTTATTGGCATTTGCCTGCCGGTGTTGAGATGATTTCTGTCCCAGATATTACCTATACTCTGAAGGCCAAAGACGATCCTCCTGAAGAGCCGGAAAATCCGGGTAATCCAAGTAGCCCTGGAAACAAGCCGGTAGTGTAGGATAACATTGCTTCGTCCAAAGAGCATTTGGACAGTGGTTTACTCAGTAATGTATAAAGAAGAGATGTACCACTAAGTAAGTGGAGGTATACTCATTGAACCTCATATGGACAAATTTACGGGTGCCGGTAGAAGAGGATGAACGACAACTTCCTCTGATGATGGCCCGTAAGCTTAAAGTTCCCCAGCAGAGCATCTCCAACTTGCGAATTTTGCGCCGCTCAGTAGATGCTCGAAAAAAGCCCCAATTATTTTTCTCTTATACCCTCGGATTTTCCTTGGAGATTCCGTATAAAGAAGTGGACCGTGTCTTGCATCGGGTAGCCGGTCTCAAACCTGAACCCCAGGTTATGCCGAAGCCTTTTATAAAGCCTGAGAAAAACTTAAGTCATCGTCCCATCGTGGTTGGGGCTGGACCCGCAGGATATTTCGCTGCTCTGGCTTTAGCCAGAGCTGGCTATGCGCCACTGGTCCTGGAGCGGGGGGATGATGTGGAGACTCGGACCTTGAAGGTGGAGAACTTTTGGAAAAAAGGTCAGCTGGATATTGAAAGCAATGTTCAGTTTGGAGAAGGAGGAGCAGGAACCTTCTCTGATGGAAAACTAACCACCCGCATAGCGGATCCTCGTATTACAGAAGTATTGGAGACCTTTGTAGAGCAAGGGGCTCCTGCGGAAATACTTTTTCTGGCTAAGGCTCATATCGGAACAGATATCTTGAAAATCGTGACTCAAAGACTTCGGCAAAAAATCCAGTCCATGGGGGGAGAAGTGCGTTTTCGCGCTAAACTCACAGGTCTACGTCATCAAAACGGGAAGCTTACCGGTGTTGAGGTGAATCACTCGGAGGTGATCCCGGCAGAGGCGATGATCCTGGCTATCGGGCACAGTGCTCGGGATACCTATCGGCTGCTGCTGGAACAAGGGGTCCATCTGGAACAGAAGGCTTTCGCCATTGGGCTTCGGGTCGAGCACCCTCAGGAGCTCATTAACACCAGCCAATATGGAATGGAACTCCATCCAAAACTGGGCCCTGCCGATTATCAGCTGACGTATCAGGACACAACGACCGGTCGAGGGGCCTATGCTTTTTGCATGTGTCCCGGTGGAAAAGTGGTGGCCGCTGCTTCAGATGTGGAACGGTTGGTGACCAATGGCATGAGTGAATATCGACGGGATACAGGAGTAGCCAACAGCGCCCTGGTAGTGACTGTAGGAAAAGGGGACTTTCAAGGGGAGCATCCCTTAGCGGGGGTTGAATTTCAAGAGTATTGGGAGCACCAGGCTTTTTTAGCCGGTGGTCGTGATTATAAAGCTCCGGCGCAAAGTGTCCGAGACTTCTTAGCAAAGCGGGTCTCAGGAGAATTTCTTTTGCCTTCCAGCTATACTCCGGGCATTCATCCTGTTGAACTCCACGCTGTTTTACCGCAAGCCGTGGGTGATGTGTTGGACAGAGCCCTACTTTCCTTTGACCAGAAGATTCAGGGCTTTGCCGGCGAAAAGGGGACCTTGACGGGAATCGAAACTCGAACCAGTGCTCCGGTGCGTATCACTCGGGATAAAACAGGAGAATCTTTGCATATCCAAGGGCTTTTTCCCGCCGGTGAAGGGGCAGGTTACGCCGGTGGAATCATGAGCGCCGCCGTAGATGGAATCCGCAGCGCCGAACGAATCATGGCTCAGTATAACCCTGCAGATTAGGATGAACCTCCTATTTGTGAAATATTACAAAAGAGAATCAGATATATTTATGTTTTAGAGTCTATTACTAAGGAATAAGATGATATTGATGGCAATGCTTTGCCTTAGAAATCCAGTATGCCCATAAGGTAGTAGCGTTATGGAAGGGGTAGTTTACTTGGGTAAATTGTTTGGAACGGATGGGGTACGAGGTGTGGCTAATAAGGAGCTAACGCCCGACTTAGCGTTTCGTTTGGGTCAGGCCGGTGCCTATGTATTGAGTAAGGAACACCCCCATCCTCGTATTGTAATCGGCAAAGATACCCGGATTTCCGGAGATATGTTGGAAGCAGCCTTAATTGCCGGGATATGCTCGGTTGGAGCTGATGTGTTGAGGGTAGGGGTTTTACCCACTCCAGGGATTGCTTACTTAACACGAACTTTAGAAGCCAGTGCCGGAGTCGTCATCTCAGCATCTCATAACCCGGTTCAAGATAATGGAATAAAGTTTTTTTTCTGTACAGGTTACAAGCTCCCTGATGCGGTGGAGGAAGAGATCGAAGACCTTGTCCGTAGTCATGAAAAGCCCTGGGCCACCCCCATTGGTGGTGAAGTAGGGCGAGTGATAGAGGTCCAGGATGCCGAGCGTCGGTATATGGATTTCCTGAAAAGGACCGTAGGCTCCCTTGCAGGAATTAAGGTGGTTTATGATGGTTCCAATGGTGCTGCATTCCGGGTAGGTCCCCAAGTTCTTCAGGAACTGGGAGTGGAGGTAATCCCTCTATCTGTTACCCCTGATGGGGTTAATATCAATGCAGGTTGCGGCTCCACCCATACGGAGGTACTTCAACAAGCCGTAGTCGAGCACAAGGCCGACCTGGGCTTAGCCAATGATGGCGATGCGGATCGCTTAATAGCCGTAGATGAAGAAGGAAAAGTCGTTGATGGGGACTTTATTATGGTTATTTGTGCCTTGGCGCTAAAAGCCAAAGGACAGCTGGCAGAGAATTCCATCGTAGTCACTGTCATGAGTAATCTAGGCTTGCATATCGCTTTAAAGGAAGCTGGAGTTAAAGTTTATGAGACCCAGGTAGGGGATCGTTATGTTATGGAAGAGCTCCTCAAAACAGGAGCGAAGCTAGGGGGTGAACAGTCCGGGCATATTATTTTCCTGGATCATAACACCACCGGCGATGGCCTGCTTACGGCTTTGCAGCTTCTAGCAGTGCTTAAGGAGCAAGGAAAACCAATCTCAAAGCTCGCCGCCCAAATGCAGCGTCTACCTCAGGTACTGATTAATGTTCAAGTTAAGGATAAGAAGAAAGCCATGGAAAACCCTTATGTCTTCCAAAAGGTGGAGGAAGTCAAACGCTTTCTGGGAGATCGGGGGCGGGTTCTCGTACGCCCATCCGGAACTGAGTCCTTAGTTCGTGTCATGGTAGAAGGCCAGGATCATGAGCAGCTCATGGGCCTAGCCCAATCCGTGGTGGATATTATTAAACGGGAAGAGCTTTAAGAAATTTTTGGCTGAATTTAGTCAAAAGAAAATATTTACTGTAGATATTTTTCAAGGAAGACGTATAATGTTCATGTGCCTCAAACTATTCTTTAATCGTGGAGTGTCATGATAAATGATGCTTTGTAAAGATCAAAGGACAGCTCTGGAGTGTACATGAACATTCTTGATAGGGGGGATGTGTAAGAAGGAAGAAAGAGCAAAGTGAATGAGTGTAACAAGACATCTGTGTGGTTAAGATCTGGCAAGTTCATATAGCGCCTGGACCAGAATCGAGGTACGAAGTACGAAGTACGAGGCACGAGGTTCTAACATCGAATCTCGATCATGGTTGACGAGGAGGAGGGTTATCGAAAGACTCGGCGGATGCCCTCTCGGTGTCTTGACACCGTAAGCTTATCACAAAACCGTGAAGTAATTTGCGGGACAATAGGTAAACTTCAAGGAATAGGAGTAGTCTGCCCTTTTTTGGATTACCTCTTTATTCATGCTGCCAGAAAACCTTGAACCGCTCGGAGAGCGGTTTTTTATTTCACTATCAGAAAGTATAAACTTGCGTTATATACTTTCTAAGCATAAGGGCAACCAACGGCTTCGCCTCACTGGGGATATGGGTCAAAGGCACGGCGAAGCCGGGTTTTCTTTATGTATTACCTTTAGAGGCTTCCTTGTGTGTCTATGCATGTGAAGCAGAGTTGAGAGGAGAAAAAAACTATGTGTGGTATCGTTGGATATATTGGTAAACGCCCGGCTATTCCTGTTCTATTGGATGGACTAAAGAAGTTAGAATACCGCGGATATGATTCATCCGGGGTGGCAGTCCTTGAGCAGGACGCCATTAAGGCCTGCAAGACAGTAGGCAAATTAGCTGTTTTAGAAGACAAGCTGGGAGAGGATTTTTCTCAGACCTGCATCGGCATCGGGCATACCCGTTGGGCAACCCATGGCCGTCCCTCCGATCTCAATGCTCATCCTCATTTGGATACTGAAGCGAAATTCGCCGTAGTCCATAACGGGATCATTGAGAACTATATCGAGCTGAAGGAGTGGCTAATCGAACAAGGTCATGCCTTTGTGTCGGAGACAGACACCGAAGTATTGCCCCACTTAGTGGAGTATTTCTATAAGGGCGACTTAGTCGCAACGGTACGCGAAGTGATTAATAAACTCAAAGGCTCCTTCGCTATTCTGGTGATGAGCCGTCAAGATTCGGATATTCTTGTGGCTGCCCGCAAAGACAGTCCCATGGTTGTAGGATTAGGAGAAGAGGAATTCTTGGTAGCCAGTGATATTCCTGCTATCCTTAACTACACTCGCAAAACCTATATCATCGAAGATGGTGAGATGGTTGTTCTCACTAAAGATGGGGTAAAAATTACGGATTTTGAAGGGAAAGAAAAGGAAAAGCAGCTTTATGAAGTGAAGTGGGATGCCGTAGCAGCTGAAAAAGCTGGTTATGATCATTTTATGCTTAAAGAAATCTACGAACAGCCTCGTGCTCTTCGGGATACCTTAATCGGCCGCTTGGAGGAAAACAGGGCCGTTCTTAGTGAAGTGAACCTAACTGCAGAACAACTGAAGAACTTTCGAAAAGTCTTTATCGTGGCCTGTGGCACAGCTTGGCATGCGGGCTTAGTGGGGAAAACTCTCATTGAACGCTGGGTTCGTCTCGCGGTAGAAGTGGATATCGCTTCAGAATTCCGCTATCGTTCTCCCTTAGTAGATGAGCACACGTTAGTCGTGGTCATCAGCCAATCCGGTGAAACCGCTGATACCTTAGCAGCCCTCCGGGAGGCCAAAAGAAACGGTGCCCGCGTAGTCGCCGTCACTAATGTGGTAGGAAGCTCTGTAGCCCGTGAAGCCCATGATGTAATTTACACCTGGGCCGGCCCGGAAATCGCCGTAGCCTCCACTAAGGCCTATACCACCCAATTGGAAGGAATGGTCCTTCTAGGGCTATATCTGGCTCAGATTCGCGGCACCCTGTCTGCCGAAAAAATCCAGGAAGTCATTGCTGCCCTACGCAAAATTCCCGCTCAAGTTCAGGAAATTCTCGATGAGGCCGAGCATATTAAAGACTTTGCTCAGTCCTTTGTTGATGTAGAAGACACTTTCTTCATCGGTCGTAGCCTGGATTGGAACGTGGCTATGGAAGGTGCTCTAAAGCTCAAAGAAATCTCTTATATTCATGCGGAAGCCTATGCAGCCGGGGAACTCAAGCACGGCACCCTAGCCTTAATCACCGACAAGACTCCTGTCATTGCCCTGGCCACTCAGATGGATGTCTATGAAAAGACTCTATCCAATATTATCGAGGTCAGAGCCCGTGATGCCCGAGTCATTGGCATCACCTTCAAAGGTAATAAGGACCTGGTCAAATCAGTGGACCATGTAATCTATTTGCCCGAGACCATCGCCGAACTGGCTCCGATTCTTACCGTGATTCCGATGCAACTCTTGTCTTACTATGTTTCCGTAGCCAGAGGCTGCGATGTGGATAAACCAAGAAATTTGGCAAAAAGCGTTACTGTCGAGTAACTTCTTAAGCCCAAGATAGTTTGCAGAAGTAAAAAAGAATAATAAAACCCGTGGTATTGGTCGGCTGCGAACCGGTCAAGACCACGGTTTTTTTATTCCTTATCGATTTGTATTTTTCTAAAAATGTAGAGGTTAATTGAAGAAGATGTAGAACTATAATATCAAAAGCAATTAAAATATTCTCTAAATAGGATTTGCACAATATTATTTTGAAAGGAAGTAATGCCAATGGAGCAGAATGTAAAACCTTTTGAAAAATTTTTCTCCGGTAGTCATCTGATTCTGGGTGAGGCTGGATCTGGGAAGACGAAATTAATATGGTCTATCCTTCAGGACAGAGAATATGTCAAAGAGAATACAATCAACATTGTTCTTACAGATTCGGAAAAAAGGATGTGGCACGATTCACACCAGAACCCCGTTATAACTATAGATCCGTATGATTCAGATATTTCTTGGGCTACTAATCCTAGCAAGCCTGGTATTTACCATTGTGCTTGTGATTATGCTCCAAGAATTATTACTTTTTTGGAGTGTTTAGCTACTTGGGCGATTCGAAATGAAAAGAAAATCGAGCAAAAAGTACGTATTTTCATTGATATATCCACGAAAATATGGGTGCTTCCTGAATTTATAGAGCAAGTAAACAGACTACACTTTATTGCAAGCAGCCAGGAAGAGAACTCCATTGAAATTTGGGCAGTTTTAGGTAGTCTAAAGAAACTGACAAATCAGGTCAAACCAATCTTTGCTTGCGTCAATCTAGTCCTAATGAATCCCATTTCTCCATCTTGGATAGATGAACTCAAAGATATAGTAGGCATCCAATGTGGAAATCTCCGGGATAAATTGGATGGCGTCCAAGTTGGAAAAAAAGAAGGGTATTATTATGCTCCCTCTAACGATCGGGATCTTTATTTCCAGTCCAATTAGTAAAAAATTAAGACTGCAGCGTCCTAAATGATGAAGATATAATCTAAAAATGAAACCCGTGGTAGTAATCGGCAATATCCGGTTAATGCCACGGGTTTTAAGATGTCTTTCTGTTCTAGAAGCCATATTTCGGCTTCTTCTTTATTTTCATACATTCTAAAATTTCCTTTATTGGTTTGCATGCCATTTCTTTAAATCTTGCCTTTTTGAATGGTCTTTTGGGGAGGTAATAAGGGCAGCTTTTATAAAATTTCTTAAGGTGAAACTTCATTGTTATTAGGGTTTCGGATGACAGAGAATTTGTATTTGTCTCCGCGGTAAATGGCAGTCTTTTTTTCCAGAGGTTGATTTTGGTCAGAATAGATTACGGATTGAACGATAAAGATCGGGCTCCCTTTCTTAACTTCCAGGATGCTTGCAATATAACTATCAGCTATTGAAGCCTCAATAGTTTGACTTATGGTTCTCAGGTTGATTTCAGGGATGTTTTTATATAGATCCAGGGTAGTAAAGGATTCGTGACGAGAAGAAGCTGACACAGCAAGCTCCAGCATTTTCTGGCCCAACTCAATGGAAAAATAAGAATTATAAAAAGCCATAGGATTATCTTCGTTTAATCCAAGTAACTTCAACTGAAAGATATGCTCGACTAGGGGAACATTGAGAATGAGACTAATTTCGTAAGAATTGGGCAGGACAAGATATTCCATGATTTTGGTGTTGGGCTTAAGTCCTTTCATAAGAAGGGAATTCTGGAAAGGAGTGATTGTAAAAAGCTCTTGTTCTACTTTGGGCTCTGCCACAAAGGTACCTTTTCCGTGGGTCTTAAAAATCAGCCCCTCTTTTTCCAGTTCATTCATGGCTTGTCGGACCGTAATGCGACTGACATCATATAACTCACATAATTCCCGCTCAGAGCGTAGCTTTTCACCCGGGAGAAATTCACCATCTTTAATTTTTTGTGTAATCAAGTTCTTCAACTGAATATACAATGGAATTTGATTATCATTAAAAGCGCTTGACATATTACCACCGTCCTATTTTATAGGTCTGACTTTAGCATAATTCTAAATTATTTACAAGACCAATTAGAGAATTTGCATAACTGGACATAACCATTAAAAAAACTTTGAAAAATTTTTAAACTTTATTATTTTTAAAGAAGGAATAGAAGGAAGAATGTAGAATGTCATATTATAACTGGATATAACCAGTAATATCATTAGAGGAAGTGGATATAATTATTCAGCCGATGATTACTGTAATTATCCGGAAAAAACTATAGGGGGATCTAGCATGAAAAAAGAACTGAAATTCCTTAGTCCTAACGGTCATCTTGGTTTTGGCCCGACAAAAGAGAAGAGTTTCTACATTGGAGTTAGTGAAAATCCCGACTATATCTTATGCGATTCGGGTAGTGACGATATCGGGCCTGGTCCTTTAGGCGCCGATATTTGCACAAGTTTAAAATCCACTCAGATCCATGACCTTGAACTGATGCTGGTGGAAGCACGCAGATTGGGTGTACCGATGTTGATTGGTTCTGCCGGAGATACCGGCACGAATAAACAAGTGGATGCCTATGTTCAAATTATCAAGGACCTTGCTAAAAAACATAATATACCCAAATTCAAACTGGGGTATTTCTATTCAGAAGTTGATAAAGAGTACCTCATGACTAAGCTCGAAAACGGTGAAACTTTGGAGGGTTTAGACGGACGTGGCAATTTGACAAAGGAAGAGATTGAGAAGACCGATCGCATCGTTGCGGTAGCTGGAGTCCATCCTTATATTAAACTGCTTGACATGGGAGCAGACGTTATTATTGGTGGACGCTCCAGTGATTGCGCTATTTTTGCAGCTCCAGCCATTCAACAAGGATACCCGGAGAACCTGTCCTATTATTTAGGCAAAGTCCTTGAATGCGCATCTTTCTGTGCAGAACCTTACGGCGGTAAGGAATCAGTAATGGGTATTATCAGTCACGAAGATGTAAAAGTTAAAGCAATGCATCCGGATCAAATGTGCACTGTGGCATCCGTTGCCGGTCATGCTATGTATGAAAGAACCAATCCTTACTTTGAGTATGTTGCCGGCGGCATGATGGATATGAGTCAATGCGTTTACGAACAGCATGATGAGAAAACCTGCCGCATTACCAATCCCAAATTTGCACCTATTGAAGGCAAAGTCAAGGTTAAGCTGGAGGGAGCTGGAAGAGTAGGCTCCCGCTTTATCGGTATTGCCGGAATCCGTGATCCCTATTCAGTACAAAATGTGGATCAAATGATTGAATGGGCTAAGAGTCAAGTCGTAGAACGGTTCGGAGAAAACGGTTATGAGCTCCATTATCATGTCTATGGTAAGAACGGAGTCATGGGTGATCTGGAACCTATCAAAGAAATCAAGTCTCATGAACTTTGTGTGATTGTTCAAGGTGTTGCTCCTACTAAGGAAATGGCTGAAGAAGTAGCAATGCTGGGCTGCCGTCAATTATTCTACGCACGCTTACCAGAAGTTAAGGGAACAGCGGGTTCTGTAGCTTTTATCCTGGATGAAGTCGTACAAGCAACAGATGCTTATACATGGACCATGGATCACACTGTACCTGTGGATGACCCTATGGAGCTCTTCAAAGTCACTATGATCGACGTAAAATAATCAAAATTAGAAGGGGAGATTTAAACATGGCAACAAGAAAACTTTCTGAGTTGGCTAAGACCATCCGTAGCAAAAATGCAGGTACCGACAGAATTACCTTTGACATCATTTTTAGAGAAAAAGAAAACTACGACTTAGTCAGAAAAAGTGGTGCTCTCACACGGGAAACTGTGAAAGAGTTATTTGGTCTTACAGACAGTGATATCGCTGATTTCGTGGAATTTGATCCTGCTTTTGCTATTAAATTCACCATCAATAGAAAAAAACCCAGTGGAAGTGCCGGAGACAGCGATGTGTTCGGGAGCCAGCAATATCCTCCTTTACTGGATATCGAAATTCCAGTTTAACGGTTCACTCAAGGTATTCCTTATCCTGGCCCCCTCCAAAGGGAGGGAGCCAGGGGAATAAAAATAAAATGAGGTGAAATTATGGAAGAAAAGGAAATGGACCCAAAACCGGAAAGAAAAACGTCAAAACTGCTGCAAATTATTATCCCTATTGTTATCGGTCTAATCATCGCGTTTATTATTCCCAATCCCGAGGGATTACCAACGAATGCCTGGTATTATTTCGCTGCTTTTGTGACAATTATCTTAAGCGTCGCCTTGGAAGCCCTCCCTATGGGAGCCATCGGCTTAATTGGAATCTCTTTTATAGCTATCTTTAACCTTCTTGGTAAAAGTGGTAAAGACACGTTAAGTTGGGCTATATCCGGTTTTTCTAACAGTGTAGTCTGGTTGGTTTTTGCGGCCATGATCTTTGCTGTAGCGCTGAAGGACACCGGTATCGGACGTCGGATTGCACTTTTCTTCATCAAAATTTTAGGTAAAACCTCATTGGGCTTAGGTTATGCAGTCACCCTTGCCGACTTCTGCCTTGGTCCATTTATGCCATCGAACACAGCCCGCAGCTTCGGCACCATGTACCCAATCACCAGAGCCACAGCAGAAGCCTTGGGCTCTCACCCTGGTGAATCAGCGGGAAAGATCGGTTCGTTCCTTCTCTTTACATCCTTTACTGCCACCTTCATCTCCAGCTCCACCTTCCTGACTGCCGCAGCCATGACGGTTCTTGGGATTGAATATATTGCTGCAGCCACCGGGTTTACTCCGATTTCCTGGATGGGTTATCTTGTGGGCTTCATTCCCCAGGCCTTAATTCTATTAGTTACGACTCCGTTGATTGCTTATAAATTCTTCCCGCCTGAAATCAAGAAGTTCCCTGAAGCTCCAAACTGGGCTGCAGAACAGTTAAAAGAAATGGGGAAATTCTCGAAAAAAGAAATCACTACACTCATAATCTTCTTGTTCGCACTTGTCGCGTGGATCAGCATGGACGACATATTCCCTCCGGCTATGGTAGCCATTATGGCAGTTTCGGCAATGCTCTTAACCAAGGTTATTACTTGGGAGCAAGTCATTGAAGAAAAGTCAGCCTGGAATATTGTCATGGTGCTGGGTACATTGATTACTTTAGCTAACGGATTAAAAGATGTGGGATTCTTGGAATGGGTTTCTCAAGCTTCAGCGACTTATCTAGTTGGATTAGCTTTATCGCCGGTTGTGATCATGATTTTACTGGCTTTAATCGACTTCTTACTCCACTACCTCTATGTAAGTATCACTGCCCACGTTACCACTTTAATGCCTCTATGGTTGGCCGTAGTCTCTTCGATTCCTGGTTTCCCCGTACAACTGTTCGGAATGTTATTAATTCACACTAAAGAAGGCTTCGGAGCCTTGACGCCTTATGGTGCCGGTCATGGGGTCGGTTTCCTTCTCAGTGGCTATTTCCCTGACCACAAAAAGTTCTGGAAAGCCGAAAGTTTTTGGGCCTATACTTATTTTGCCTTGATGGTGGTTAGTATTCCATATTGGATATGGTTGTATGGTTGGATGTAATATAAATATTAACTCCAATGTAATTGAAAGATAGAAAGACAGCTTCTCGATAATCGTCATTATCGAGAAGCATTTTCACTTTGTAATATTATCATGTTTAGAGGAGGCTCGGTGATATATCTAAAAAAATTAAAAAGAATGAAAGTTGCTGCAAGGGCAAATGTGTCTGAGTTATTTTAATTGGATATACCCAGACTTCGCAGATATCTACAAGCGAAAGGAATGATCTTATGGAGAAGAAAAGGATGTCCCTTACCCTGAAGATATTTATCGGTATGACTTTAGGCATATTTTTTGGTTGGTTTTTCGGGGACAAGATTAGCTCTATAAAAATCATTGGTGATATTTTTCTGAGACTAATTCAAATGGCTATTATTCCTTTAATCTTCACCGGAGTGTCGTGCGCTATCGGTGGGTTGGGTGGAGATATGAAAAAGCTTGGCCGTTTAGGGTATAAGCTGTTGATTTTCTATGTAGGAACTACAATTATCGCCATTGTCATTGGTGTGGGGATCGGTAATATATTTCAACCAGGAACAGGTATTACTCCCCCGACCGACCTTCTTTCTTCTCCGGTAAGTGAAATATCTGCTCCCTCGATTTCAGAGGTTATTTTGAAAATGGTACCTAAAAATCCTGTAGATGCTATGGCTCGCCAAGATATGTTCCAAATGGTGATATTTTCTGCTTTTTTTGGCCTGGCTTTATCCATGTTGGGAGATGCGGGAACTCGGATTTTATCAGCGTTTAGCGTCATCAACTCCGCAGCAATTCAGATGATCACCATCATTATGAAAATGGCCCCTTACGCTGTGTTCGCTTTGATGACCTGGGTAACAGGAACTGTGGGGATTGAGGTTTTGATTCCTCTGGCAAAATATCTCGTTACTTTGATCATTGCTCTCATTTTACAGACATTTGTTATTTGCGGTATCGTAGTATGGGGTATCGCTCGAGTAAGTCCGATCCAATTCTATCGAAGAAGTCTGAATGCGATGATCGTGGCGTTTACCACATGTTCATCAGCGGCCAGTTTGCCCATATCCATTGAGACAGCCCAGAGAAACCTCGGTGTAGGTAAAACCATAAGTCAGTTCGCATTACCATTGGGGGCGACGATGAATTCGGATGGAACCGCAATGTTCCACGCTGTGGCCAGTATTATGATCGCTCAATTTTTCGGTATTGAGTTTGGACTAACAGAGCAAATCATGTTGGTTTTCTTTGCTGTGCTTATTGGTCTTGGTGGTACTGCAGTGCCCGGAGGAGGGATGGTGACCTTGGCTATTGTCCTCAACGCGGTTGGACTTCCTATTGAGGGAATTGCGTTATTGGCTGGAGTGGATCGGATTGCAGAGATGTTTCGTGCAGTATTGAATGTAACCGATGATTTATCGGGTGCAGTGGCTATTGCTGCCTGGGAAAAGGACTTTGACAAAGAAGTGTTTTACGGGAGAAAGGAAGCTGTTTTGGACTAAAGCTTGGCCGACTATGAAGAAAAATACCATAATTGAGCATCCTACGATGTCATATTAGAAGGGTAAAGACAGGATTATCCATTGATAGCCCGGTCTTTACCCTTCTTCGAGCGATTTTACATAGAAACCAAATCCGTTATAGTAAACTCAACGATTCCTTTACAGCACGGATAAACTCAGGAGTTGTCCCACAGCATCCGCCAAACCACTTCACACCCAGATTAGCCATAGCCTTTATATATCGGGCAAATTCCTTAGGCTCTACATCATAGACGGTTTGGTTATCGATCAATTTCGGCAACCCAGCGTTGGGCTGAACCAAAATAGGCAAATGGGTAGAAGACACCATAGTTTCAACAATGGGCAACATCTCACAGGGACCTAAAGAACAGTTGGCGCCAATAGCATCAACACCATACTCTTCTAAAGAAGCTGCTACCGTCTTGACATCGTTGCCCATTAAGGTTTTTCCTTGCTTTTGGAAAGTAAATGTACAGATAACGGGCAGGGAAGAATGATCCTTAGCAGCCTTAATGGCTGCTTTTACTTCAGTTAGGTCAAAAAAGGTCTCGATTAATACCAGATCGACTTTCCCGGTTAAAGTCGCTGCCTTGATTTGACGGGTGTATAAGTCATACACCTCTTCGAAGGATAAATCTCCCAAAGGTTCAACAAGCTCACCGGTTGGTCCCACATCTAAAGCGACCAGGTTATTTCCTGCTGCTTTTCGGGCAATGGCAATAGCTGACTGAACTACTTCCTCTACGGTATATCCGGTTCCTTTTAATTTCGTCTCAATGGCTCCAAAGGTATTAGTAGTGATAATATTGCTGCCGGCTTCGATGTATTTCCTATGGATTTCCTCGATAATCTCCGGTCTTGTTATATTCAATACCTCTGGGGGCTGACCGGGGTTAAGGTCATATTTTTGCAGCATGGTGCCCATTGCTCCATCAAAGATAAGATTTGATTCTTTATCTAGTATCACGAAAAAACCTCCCAAAAAAAGTATTGATGCCTATAGCGCTCATGATTTTCTGATTCTATTACAGTAAGTGATTCTCTAGTAGAGGTTATCTATAAAAATAACAACTATCCTTATTATAATAAAGAGAGAAATTCAGATTCGCAAGTAAACCTTTATTGAATATTGGATTCTAACTCAGGCTTTAATTGAATTCCCTTTTATTCGAGCGCTAATAATCAATTGTGCATTGACAATATACTAAATAGTCTATAAATTCAGAATATGTTACGTGCAACTTCTAAAACATAAGGAGGTAAAAGAATGATAAATTTCAGTAAATATAAAGACATTATTATTACTCATGGTCTCTGTAGTGGACTTAGTATTAAGATGAACGTCTATATCTACTTAGTGGATGGACTGCTTTTTGACACTGGACCATCTACCTTGCAAAAAGATACAGCGAAATTCTTCAGTCAGCAGACCATTGAACAAGTCGCTCTTACCCATGTCCATGAAGATCATTCCGGTATGGCCCATTGGCTGCAGAAGAATAAACTGGTACCCATCTATCTTCACTCTGAGGCTATTAAAACCGCGGAGAAAAGGGGAAGATATCGGCTATATCGTCGTCTTATCTGGGGAGGTCGAGAACCTTTTTACCCTCAAGCCATGCCGAAGGTGATCCGGACGGAGCGATACACTTTCGAGGCCATTGAGGCACCTGGCCATACGGAGTTCCACCATGTATTCTATGAGCAGGATCAAGGCTGGCTCATTACAGGAGATTTGTATATAGGTCGGAAAGTGGTCTTAGCTCTTTATGAAGAAAATATGCTTCAGATGATAGCTACCCTAGAAAAAGTACTGCAGCTTGATTTTGATACGATGTTTTGTTCCCATGCCGGGGTCGTTCTTAAAGGCAAGGAAAAAATGAGACAGAAGCTTGATTTTCTTACGGAATTGCAGGATAAGGTGAGGGAATTGAGGGCCAAAGGTCTTACCGATGGAGAGATTGATAAAATAATATACCCCAAAAAACAGGCCATCAAAACACTCTCTGGAGGGGAATGGTCATCCTACAATATCATTCATACTATTTAACAATAAATGGATTAAAATCGTTTGTTTTTCCATAATGTACATGTAGACCGTATTTTACTAATCATGGTAATCTGTTTAAGTAATTCTAAATTTTAGATAGCTAATTCATCTTACAGTTCTCACAGAGAGTGGTTTTGAACATAACCCGAGGATTTGAGGTCTCGTTTCATAAGAGAAAGAGCACCATGTAATGGAGGTGAGGTCATGTGAAGAGGATAATCCTTTTTTTAGCATTGGTATTGGCAATGGTAAGCTCAATTGCAGCAGGGACACTTGCATCTTATACTGTCGCCATCGACAACCTTGCTGGAGGCAGTGTGGTGGCTAAGGAGTTTATTTTTGTCGGTGAAGGAACGGACACCTTTCAAGAAGGGTTAAAAATAGCACCTTCGGAGACTCTTCAATGGCAGTTTAAAGTGAAGAACTATGAAAAGTATGTGATATCTGAGACAGATATTTACTATAAACTTACATTTAGTATATCCGCTTCCCCAGGTAAAAAGGCTATTGAGCCCCTCACAGTAACTGTGAGAGATGGAATGGGGACTATTCTGAACCAGGTAACGGGGGTTGGGACATTTGATCTTTTAGGATCCTTCCTTCTTGCTGAAACAGGTCAAGAACGAGATATATTGGTGGAGATTGCTTGGCCCAGCGAAAGTAAGTCGGATAAGGATTATGCTGGGGAAAAATTTGGTACCAGTATCATAGTGGATGCCCAGGCTTCCCAGGTGCCCTTGGACAGCAGTCCAAACCCGGAAACTCCTGAACCCGAGCAGGGTCAGGTAAGCGTGCTTTATGAAACCACTCCCCCTTGGCAGAACGGGCAAAGCGGAGAGTATCAATATCAATATAAGATTACCATCACCAACAATTCCTCTGTACCCATCGAAGATTGGTTTATGACCTTCCTCCTCCAAAGCGATCGGTTGAATAATGCCTGGAATGCCAAGTTAATATCGCGTTCACCCCAAGGAATTTATCGATTTGAAAACCCAGCCTATAACAACGTGAGTATGGACAACATCTTACCCGGACAAAGCGTATCTTTTGGAGGATTGGCCAGTGGGATGGGTGTGGATACACTCCAAAATATTGGTGTTGGTGGTAGTAACACAGGTCTTATCTCTAACGTTAATGTGATACACCAACCTTAATGAATTGAAGGAGGAGGGGTTATGAGGACAAAGGTTATTCTGATTTTTGTACTAACGGTTATGGTTCTTAGTTCCTTAACGGTGGGTACCCTTTCTAATTATAACAGTGTGTCTAGTTTTGGAATAAGTATTACACCCCATTAAAAATAAAGCATAACATCATGGAGGAAGTAACTAATGAAAAAAGTACTAAGCATAGTCGCGCTCGCTTTAGTGGTATCCACATCCATCATTTCCGGAACTTTGGCTATATACACCACACATATTGATGCATTGGCTCAAGGAAGTGTGGTGGCTAAGGAGTTTATCCTTACTAAAGGAGGGACAGATACCTTTGTTGAAAATGTTAAGATTGCCCCTTCTGAAACCATGAGTTGGCAGTTTAGCGTTAAGAATTTTGAAGATACTGTAGTCAGTGAAACGGCTATGGACTTAGATATTGATGTGGATGTACTAGCTCCTAACGGCAAAAAAGCCATTGCGCCCTTGGTATTCACAGTAGAAAATTCTGCGGGGGATATAATAGGTACAGTAAACTCCGAAGGTAAAGTAGAGATTAATGACCAATTTGTTCTTAGTGCCCAAGGACAGGAAAAGGTCTATACCGTATCAGTCAACTGGCCAAGTAATACTAATGTAGATATTAACTATGCAGGGGCAGGCTACGGGACAGCCATTCAAGTCTCTGTGACCGGTATCCAAAAGTAGTTTGATTCCCATAAAGGTTTAATTTAAGGAAGAAAACGAAAGCGAGTTTCGTTAGCGTATAGATAGAGTTCAAGAAGCGGAAGTGTTAGTATGACCTAATACTTCCGCTTTTAGATTCTTTTTAATGATAACTTAAGTGCAATACTTCTTTAAAGATATAGACCAAAGCTTTGCTGGGGTTGGGGACTTCAATGCCCATAGTTAACAGCAGAGAGAGAATAAAGCCAATCGACAGGAAAAAGGTGACTGTAATGAGTTCCCGCCAATGTTTTTTTTGAATTAAGTTAGGTATTTCAAATAGTACCACACCTAAAAAGACTATGACCAAGAGAAGAATGTTCACCCTTTAACCCTCCTGTTTTTGCTTAGGTAATTTTCGAAATTTAGCCAGTAATAATGTGAGGATGGGAAGGAAAACTTCAAAGGGAAGAGCAAAGAATGGCCATACGTCCACAGTGGTATCAATATTTAATAGAGAAGGTTCATGAACAATTAAGCTTAAGCAGATGCCGATAATTCCTAAGGGGACTACTAAGGGGAGATAAGAGTGCAGGCGTAGGAGCTGAGCTATACTTAAAACCGTCACATAATAAAAGAGACTGCTCTTAATAAACAGCATAATAATCAATGCAATGGCATACAGCACTTCTAATCGCGTAAGAAAATTACCGATATCAATTAAGCGAATGCTCTCATAAGAGGGAGAGGTTAGCATGCCGACTAAAGGACCCAGCACCGTGGTATTTCGAATGATAGGTAAAAGTAAGAAAAGTGATCCAAAACTGAAGCCAAATAAGATGGATCGTGGAATTTGCTTTGTGTTATTGACACTGGGCAGGAAAAATAAGAAGATAACGATTTCCAAGTATGGGATGGTAAGCATGACGTGTACGCCTTGAATAAAATCAGGCATGGGTGTGTCAAAAAGGGGGATAAGATTTGAAAAATCCATCTCTGGAATGAGTAAAATCATGGTCGAAAAAGTGATAAACAGAGTGATTGCAACAAAGAGTGGATTAACCCGAACAATAACTTCTAGGCCTGACCTTACGGCCCAAGTACACACAAAGGTGAACATGAGCAGAACAATCCACATAGGGGTTTCGGGAAGAAGGTACGTTAGCGAAAAATCTCCCACATAAACGAGATTATAGATGAGAAGATTGAAGACAAAGATGATGTAGGTCGCCGAGATCAATTTGCCAACAAAAGGACCGTATACTATATCGTGGATCTCTATCAAGTTGTTTTTTGGGAATCTCTGAGCAAGGTGGATATAGACTAAAACCATAGGCAAGCTGAGAATGAATGCAATAATGACAGCAAGCCAATTATCTTGATTAATGATTTGTGTAGAATAGGGTACTGTAACGAGGCCCCCCGTGACAAAACCGATGACTAAAAAGTTGAGCTGTGAACTTGAAATAATTTCCTTCTCAAACTTTATCAATACTCTCTACTCCTTATCTGGTACGGGAGGATAGTGTGCCCTGCCCGAACGTTCGATGCTGGCATCCACAGTGACTTCTACTATAATCTCTGAAAAAACTTCATCCCAACGCTCCTTCATATCCTTCCACTCTTTGAGGTGCTCTTTGCGCACAACCTCACCAAAACCGAAAATATCCGCATTGAGTTCTTGAGCCTTTCTGAATGCCGCCAGAACCTCATCTTGAATGGCTGCGGCCGTATTTCGCTCAAGAGCTTCGACTTTTTCTTTTGTTCTAAAACTTTCTGCACAATATTGAGCAGCAAGTGCACCTTTTTCACGAATATAAACCCTCATAACCACCCGGTTATCCCGTATCTCTGCGCTGACTTTAGTCTTAGAATCAATAAGTTCTATGCTGACTTTACCATCACCCTCTGGACACTCCACATCGATAATGCCACTCTTTACTTCATCCTTTACCCATAAAAGTCCACGGGTTTCATATTTATTTAGCTCTCCAACGAGCTTATCGTCTTTAAAAATTGCCGTTCCTTTGACCTGAAGTGATTTCTTATCCCCTTTACCGACAATTTCAACTAGGGGTGCAGTCGGTGCAGTGGTTCGATCAATCAGAGCGGTTAAAAAGTCATTGAGTTGATTTGTACTGGTCTGAGAGTTTGGGTCTTGTTCATCAAGTAGTTTAGAAATATTGATTGCAGGAATTCTATCTATTACAGGTTCAATATCTAAAACATCCCTAGCGTTACCTTCAGAGACAACGAGCCAAATGTTTAATCGAGTTTCATGGTCTCGAATAAAAAAGTCAAGTTCCTCCTGAATACCTTCCTTGGCATAGTCTCGCCCGAGAATTAGCACTTGAATATGAGGAAAATAGAGTTTGCGGTTAGATATATGGGTGAAGTCACGTAGAATCGAAAAAAGAGTATTTCCAGTATTTTGGATGTTCCAAAATGCTTGGGCATTCGATCTAGCTGGGGATGATTGGAGCTCTTTAGGATTTGCGACTTGTGCAGTGACAAGGAGTTGATTCGATACTTGTGTCTTATCAATACTTAACCCCATGACAATAGCTAAAGTGTTTAATTCTCGTTGATTCCAACACCCTGTCATACTCAAAACCAATATTATGCATAATAAGAGAACGAATAGAGAGTACTTTCGGCTTTTCATAGATATTTTACTCCATCGATTATTGCCTTTAACCTATTGATCTGGATCGTCTTGCCGCTTTTCGTCCTTTGAAGGAGGTGTCGGCTTCAATCTAAAAGCTTGTCTCTGGGGATCATTCCATCCAATCAAACGCGGACGGGTAACCATAGTCCATAAAGGAAATCGAATAATAGTGTCCTTCAAATCTAAAGGAGTGAGTGGGGCAATGGGTGAAAAAAAGGGAGTACCAAAAGATCTCAGTGATGCAAGATGGACTACGATTCCAATAAATCCTATCATGATTCCAAAAATACCCATGGTTCCTGCGAGAAGAACCATGATTAACCGCAATATGGCTCCTGAGTCTGTTTGAGCAGGGACTACAAAGCTGGCAACGGCTGTTAAAGATATGACGATAACCATAGGCTGGCTGACAAATCCGGCTTGGACAGCGGATTCGCCGAGAACCAAAGCCCCCACGATACTGACTGCTTGACCAACAGGGCGGGGCAGCCGTATCCCGGCTTCTCTAAGGATCTCGAAGACCGCTCCCATGGATAAGGCTTCGATAACGGCAGGAAAGGGCACATCCTCCTCAGAGGCAGCCATGGTAAACAGTAATGGAGTAGGAATTAATTCTTGATGAAAGGTGCTCAAGGCGACAAAAATTGCCGGTCCTAAGATAGAAATAAAATAAGATAGAAAACGGGTCATTCGCACGATACCCGCAAAGTAGGGGCGGGAATAATAATCTTCAGTACTCGCGAAAGTCTCTATGAAGAGCAGGGGAACAGTTAACACGAAAGGAGTCCCATTAATTAAAAGAGCTGCACGCCCTTCTAGGATTTTTGCTGCGACAGCATCGGGTCTCTCGTTGTTTCCTACTGTAGAAAAGATCGAAAAAGGAGCATCTTCAATAAATTGTTCGATATAACCTGACTCAAGAATGGCATCAGTATCAATTCGATCGAGTCTACGTTTGATCTCATCGATGAGTTGGGGATTTGCTATTCCTTTGATGTAGGCTATGCAGACGGCTGTTTTGGTTTCTCGGCCTATTATTGTGGTATCAAAGGTAAGATCTGAATTTCTAATATAGCGTCTTAAAAGGGATATATTCGTAAGTAAATTTTCCGTAAACCCTAAACGAGGGCCTCGAACAACGGTTTCAGTTTTAGGCTCCTCAAGGCTTCGGGTCTCACCACCATCTGTCCCAATGAGTAAAGCTTCATTTAAGCCGGAGATGAGCAAACCGATATAGCCTGTCAGGCATCTCTCGATGATTTCATTAATTGTGGCAGCTGTATAGACTTCATCAACCGAAAGCATTGTCGTCTTAATACTGTTGATATTAAAGGTTTTTCTTTCCTCTTTTTCGATGAATCGGGTATCAAACATCAGAGGTTTCATTATGCTTTCGTTCAAGAATGTTTTGTCGATCATACTCGTTAGGAAGACAAGTGCGCCTTTAAAATTTCCCTGAGGACCGAAATCAAATTCGCGTATTGTTAAGTCATAACTTGACCCGAAAATAGTTTTGATGTCCTCAAGATTCTTATGGAGATCTTGTGAGAGATTGGAGGTGGAATACTCACAGATCTTCTTTTGCTCTTTATAAGTATTTAAATGCGTCAACTTCATAACTTGGAGCTGCTTTTTAATATATTGAAACACTTTACATAACCTGCCTAAAATTGTTTCGGTCTTTTCTATAATGTGTAGTTATTGAAAATAATAAACGGGAGATTAAAAATTATTTATCATATCCAAGCATCGAAAAAAACGGCTAGGATATACTAGTAAACAAAATAAGGGAATGAAAGGACCGGACAATGTCCTCCACAAAACACACAACTCGGCAGCAAATAGAAGACATGCGCAAAGAGATTCAGGCTAAAAAACTAAAGAAGTCTGATCTACATAACAACAAGAATCTTAAAGTGGACAGACTGGGAGGTAGAAATGATCTTCTAAAAGCTTTAAGTAGAATGCTTTTTGGCGTTATAGTTGTGACTTTACTTTTTTCCTTAGTGTCTATCAATATGGCTAAGGGTAGGGGAGAAGTTCCCAGTATTTTTGGCTATTACTTATTTGTGATTGAATCAGGAAGTATGGAGCCTACCTTAAAGGTAGGCACAGTCATTCTTTCTCATGAACCTAGAAATCCGGAAAGATTAGAAAAAAATGATATCGTAACATTTCAGACTCTATCCGGTGCCATCATAACCCATCGCATTATTGAAGTGCTCGATGAAGGAGCGGGAAGTATAGGTTATCTGACCAAAGGAGATAATCCCATCAACGTGATCGACCAGGAGGTACTTACCCCTGAGCGGGTGATTGGAGTATTTATAGCACGACTACCTTTATCTTAAAGATTAATAACATTGAATGCTGGAGATACAGAATTTATATAAGGGCTATAAAACTGGAGGATAAAAGCCTATGGAGAGTTTGACTGTGTCTCAAAAGGTCGTACTGATGGAAAACCTCTCATCGGCTGAGTATTTATTACGAGAGGGAGAAAGCCTTCAGCAAGTATTGAAGGATATTAATCTTCAAATCAATAGGGCTGAGATATGGGGGATCATAGGGACATCCTGTTTCGAAATCAAGCTTTTGTTGGAGATCATGGCCAATATTCGACCCTACGAAAGTGGACGCTGTGTCTTAGTAGAACGGGGCATGATGAGGCTAAAACGAGTGATATTAAAGCATGTGTTTTATATTGGTAACTCAGACATGCTCTATAACACTATGAATGTACTAGAATTTCTCATGCTCGCCACTGCTAAATGGAAGATAAATGCTGTGGAGAGACAGGAGCAGATTTTTGAGTTGATCATCAAAATTGGCTTGGGTCATCTTTCTCTTACGACCATAGGCCTGCTTACAAAAGAGGAGAAGGCGGTAGTCACTTTAGTTGCGGCAGCTTACTCAGATGCCCAGATGATTGTCTTTAATCTTCCTGAATATGAGTTTGACTCAATCCTTATAGAGGTTATCGCCAATATGGCTGACTTCATTAAAGAACTTGGGAAAACACTTGTTGTAGCTACCCCTATCTGTCCATTGATTGAAAAGGCTTGTACACATATAGCTGTATTGGCAGAGGGGCGTTTAATCCATCAAGGTCTTGTTCAGGATTTTCGTGATCAGTATGACAAGGTGGAAATGATTCTTAGGGATGAGGACCTTGCAGGTGTAAAGGAAGCCCTTCGGGCAATTCTTCCCAATCATCAGCTGGTTGTAGAACATGACCGTTTATTAATTAAGGGAGAAACTTCTTTGCGCAGTGACCTGGAGGTGATTTATAAAAGGATTATTGACTCGGGATATTTTCCTCAGTCCATAGAGAAGAACAGCAAAACAGTAGAATATGCCTTGGAGGAGCTTATGAGGCAGTATGATTTACCGGAATAGCTTTTTAAAGAAGGAGCTTCGTCAAGCTTATACAGAAAATAAGATCAGCACCAACCGGAAAATTTCTTTTGCGCTTTTTCTGGGGCTGATTTCTTTCGCCCTTTATTTTGCCTTTCAGACCTTACAGGAAAGCGTCCTCTCAGATGCAGTCCCTGAGATCATGCAGCCCAGCTACTTTTCCACCCTATATATCTATATTCATCTTGCCTATTTTTTGTCTGCTGGGTATTACATCATCTACTATGATACCCTTTTCTTTTCAGAAATCAGAAAGAATTCATGGTATTTGATGATCCATATGGGCTATACCCCGGCAGGGATGTTTTTTTCTAAGCTTTTGGCTTTGGGGTATACCTCCTTGTTTGTCTACACTTTGGGATTTGTAGCCATACTATTGTTTACAAGTCTCTTGAAGTTTCCCCTCATTATTGCCTATCTCCCATCACTTTTCCTGGTAGGGTTAATAGACTTAGTGCTGCTCACTATACTATCCATGGTTTTTTCCCTCTATGTCAGAACCATCATCAATGCTCGGTACGGGATTGGGATATCGGCTTTTCTTATTCTCCTGCTGAAAATAGTCCTGGGACACTATGATGTCATAAGCAATAGGGTAGCTATGCAGAATATCTTCAATCTCTTTGACATGAGTCTTTCTCTCTATCTTCCTTTTTGGGTCATTGTCGTCATCATCTGTGGGCTGGTTTGCCTTTTTCGAGCAGATAGTCTTGCTCGATATTATAATTTGTCTGAGGACTTGAGTCTTCTGCCACCGGATGCTTCGGTGATCCTCATGGACTCTAAGACAGGGAAGAAAGAGCTTATTGCCGTCGGTGGGAAGCAGGTCATGGAGCGCAAGCTCATCCATAAAGTGGTCACGGTATTGGTGACTGCTTTTATTGGCGTTGCCCTAGCTATTAACGTGTTCATTATTGTTATCAATGCCTCTACTACAGGTCAGGAAGTAAGTATCCGAGGGGTTATCCCCTTTATTTTCCAGTCCAACACTATGGAGCCGGAGATTATGGTAAATGATTTAACTTATTTTCAAAAGCTCGATCCTCAATACCCTTTGAAGATAGGACAGATCATCTTGTTTAAAGAAAATAATGTATTTTATATAGAAAGGGTTGTAGCAATCCAGGGAAATAACCTTGTGGTGGATATCGATAATTACCCACCCATGTCTCAGGTCGGAGCTATGAAAAAGACCGTGCCACGGGAGAATATCCATGGCGTCTATAGCGGAGGGAATCGCTGGCTGGGAGCGTTGATTCTTTTTGCCAACACGATTATGGGGAGGATACTATTCTTATTAATACCGGCAATCTTGCTGTTCTACCATGAGCAGATTGTTAAACTATTAAAAGGATAGTGCATGAAGGCTTGTCGCTGCTTTTCTAATTAGTGGGGCGAAGTTATATAGCTCTGATATTTTTTGCAGAATGGAATACCTAAAATCAACTTAATATTTATTAATTGATAATGTGAAAGTTTTAGCGTATAATAAATGTGAAAAAATTGTGAAATTGATATGACATATATTGGTTTTTAATGATATAAATGATGATGAGTTGATTAATAATTTAGTCAGCTTACTTTGAGTTTAAAAAACTTTTCATAATTTGTATGATCGAAGGGAGATTGAAAATGTCGTTAATTCAGTTGGATGGTTGTGGTTTAGAGGAGTTAATTTATGACATTGGGGAAGGGTGCTTAATCTTTTTTTACAAGAACGACTGCTCTGCTTGTAAGGAAATG
This sequence comes from Desulfitobacterium dehalogenans ATCC 51507, assembly GCF_000243155.2. Lineage (NCBI taxonomy): Bacteria > Bacillati > Bacillota > Clostridia > Eubacteriales > Desulfitobacteriaceae > Desulfitobacterium > Desulfitobacterium dehalogenans. The sequence continues at coordinate 750,429 of NC_018017.1, forward strand.
ATTCCTATGTTGGAAGAATTGCAGCCTAAGTACAAGGGCCAATTTGGTTTCTATTATGTGAACATCGATGAGAACAAAGAAGTCGTTAACTGCTTTAAATTAGACCAAATTCCTGAGGTGCTTTTTTTCAAAGATGGAGAATACCAAGGTAAGCTCTGTGGCGAATTTAATCAAGGCCAAGTCGTAGAAAAGATTCAAGATAATCTCATGTGGGTCTGATCTAAATAATCAATACTATTTGATGCAATTATTGGAGAGGAGAATTTATAAGAGATGAGTAACTCATACGACTTAATTATCATTGGAGGAGGTCCGGCTGGGCTTGCAGCAGGAATTTATGGAGGAAGAGCGAAACTTAGGACCTTGATCATTAATAAGGGAACCGTTGGCGGAATGGTGGATACCACTCGTGAAATTGTGAATTATCCTGGTTATATCCATACCAGTGGTCCAGATCTTATGAGTGATTTCAAAAAACATGCCGAAAGTTTTGGGGTGGAGTTTTTAAAAGATGAAGTGGTGAGCACTGATTTTTCCCAGGATCTTAAAAAAGTAACTACGAAAAAGAAGAAAGAATTTTATGGAAAGGCAGTAGTCATCGCTACAGGAACTCAACCAAGGCTTCTCAATATTCCCGGTGAAAAAGAATTGAGGGGCAGCGGTGTCGCTTATTGTGCTACCTGTGATGCGGAATTCTTCCAGGACGAAGACGTGGTTGTAGTAGGCAGCGGTGACCAGGCCATTGAAGAAGGCATGTTCATTACCAAATTTGCTCGTAAGGTTACGGTCATTGTCCTTCATGATGAAGGAGTTTTGGATTGCAATAAAGTCAGTGCTGAAAAAGCGTTCCAAAATGAAAAGATGGAATTTGTCTGGAATTCCACTTTGGAAGCCGTCTTAGGTGAGGACAATGTGGAAGGGGTCAAGGTTAAAAATCTAAAGACGGGGGGCTCTTCAGTACTTCCATGTCAAGGGGTGTTCTTCTTTGTAGGTATGATCCCTGCTACTGAATTCCTCAAAGAGAGTGGAATTAAGATGGATCGCCGATGTTATATTCCCGTTAACGACTTAATGGAGACGAACCTCCCCGGCGTCTATGCAGTGGGAGACAATCGAGTTAAATACCTCAGGCAGGTGGTCTCAGCGGCAGGTGATGGTGCTACAGCTGCTGTGGCTGCTGAGCGATATATCGAAGAACTGGAGGCATTCCAAAAGAACATCCTCCATAGCGAGAAAAAAGTCTTGTTGGCTTTTTTCAATGCTGCCAATACAGCGAGCTTGGAGTTCACTGCCCTGATGGAAGAGCTGATTCAGGAATATGGTGATTCGTACAAATTGGTCAAAGTGGATATGGCAACAAAGAAAAATCTTGCTGAAAAATACGGTGTAGCGAATGCTCCTGCCGTTGTGGTACTGGACAAAGGCGAAAAGGTCAAGGAACTGGAGTGCAGCATAGATAAAGAAGTGTTAGCGGAACAATTAGGTAAAGAATAAGATCGAAGTCGTAGGATTATTAAGGGAATGGTTCCTGAATGAAAGGTAGAGAAGTTAAAAAGAGGCATGGGTTTTCCAGAGGGAATGCCCATGCCTCTTAATATTATTCAAGTAAATATTATCTGTCCACCGGCAGAAAGATTATAAAAATCACCCACTGTAAGAATACTGCTCAGTTGATCGCAAAAGTCTTCTTTCTTTAACTTAAACATTTCCACAGTGGCTAAACAGGCATAGATTTTTCCGCCGGCATCAGAAATCATTTCTATAAACTCCGGAATCGGTGGAATATCCAATTCCTCCATTTGTTTCTTCATCATCAAGGTGGCAAGGGAGGACATTCCGGGTAGGATTCCGATCAGGGAGGGGATGCCCATGGCGGGATTGCCCACGGTAGCCACTTTAATAGAATCCATTTTGCTCTTTGTGATGGTGTTCAAACCGAAAAAAGTAAAGAAGAGATTAGCCTCAATTCCCATCATTCGTGCTCCATTGGCCATGATTAATCCTGGGTAGATTCCTTCCAAGGAACCCTTGGAAATAATAATGGAGACCTTTTTGATTTTTTCTTCGTCGGCCATACTCATTCTCCTCTCTAAACACAACTCACAGGTTTGCTTAAGCCACCAATTTTTGTCGCTTTAAGAAGAGGACCTTCGGGGAAAAGTGCATAGAGTTCTTGAGTTCCAATATTGCCCACTTTGTTCACTCTACGGATGGTTGGAATTTTTCCTGTCTCAGCAAAGTCCTTCTGTAGGAATTCAATGACCTTCCAATGTCCAGAGGTGAGACCTTCAATCCCCAGTTCTTTGGCGATTTCCGAGGCAATGTCCCTGTTCCATTGGGATTGGTTTACCAAGTAGCCTTCTTGGGTTACATCGACGGTATAACCTGCAATAACTTTTTGCATCCAAATTCCTCCTTTTGCTTTAGGGTTGATAGAGATCATCCAGCCTTTTCCCGCTGGTTTTCATTTCGGCGGGAACTGTGGGGATGGGGATACCTCTTAAAAGCATGTTCCAATAAATTGCTTTAAAAGCCAGTTTTCCCAGGTGATTGATTTTCGTCTCTTTGAGAAGGGAGAAGGGCCCAATTCCAGGTAGAGGGAAGGTACCTTCAACGGGTTCAAGTTCATAATTGAAATCGATTAAGAAGGCTTTGTCGTAGCCTGACTCGATGAAGCAGTTAGCATGACCATCAAAATGGGCGGTTAAGGGTTTGTTAGCAATATAGCTCAAGATATTCTCAGTTAAGATCTCCGCTTGGAAATGAGCGACAGAGCCGGCCTTAGAAGCAGGAAGATCGGAAGCATCCCCAATGACAAAGATGTTTTCGTACTTCTTAGTTTGCAGGGTATGCATATGGGTGGGAACAAAATTCAATTCATCACCTAGGCCGGAGCGGTCAATCAAAGAACTACCCATATTTACAGGTACGGTAACGAGAAGATCATAATTCACTTCCTTACCATCCACTGAAATGAGTTTCTTGTTTTTGGCATCCACATGAGGAATGCTGAAGTTATTAATCAATTGAATCTTTTTCTGGGGAAATAAATGTCCAAGGACGTCTGCACATTTTGGCTTTGTAAAGGCACTATCTAGAGGAGTAACATAGAGGAGTTCTACTTTGTCACGAATTTTACGCTTTTCCGCAAAGAACCAGTCCGAGAGAAAAGCAAACTCCAAAGGTGCAACAGGGCATTTAATCGGCATTTCACTAATGTGAACAACCAATCTTCCCCCAGGCCAATCTTTTAACTTATCCCTAAGTGCCTGTGCACCTTCAAAGGTATAGAAATCAAAGATGTCTTTTCGCCAGCCATCCATGACACCGTCCACTTCTTCGGGGACTATTTCACAACCTGTGGCGATAACCAGTAAGTCATAGGGAAGGACCCAGCCATTAGATAGCAATACCTGATTTTTTTCTGCCTCGATTAATTCGATTGGAGATTTGATATATTCCACGCCCTTGGGAATAAAGTCTCTCGTTCTTTTTATCACATCCTTTTCTGAATAAAGATCAAAGGGGATAAAAAGAAAGCCTGGCTGATAATAGTGTTTTTCATATTGGTCCACTATAGTGATAGCCCAATTCTTTTTATCCAACTTTCGTTGAAGGTGATTGGCCATCATTGTACCGGCTGTACCAGCCCCTAGAATGAGTACTCTTTTCATTGAACTGCCCCCATTCCAATCATTCGTTAAACTTTAGGATATTGTCCAGAATTTTTGATACTTCGGTTTTGAGATCTTTTTCTTCGGAGATTACCTTATCTAAGCAACGATCAACGAAATGTCTATTCAACATGTTCTTGACTTTGTTCATAGAGCTGGTAACTGCTGAAATCTGTACAAGGATATCGGCACACTCCTTTTCCTCCTCTATCATTTTTTCGATGCCGCTGATATGCCCCTTTATGGTTCTTAAACGTATAAGGATGTCCTCTTTTTCACTTATAGCCATATAACCACTCCTTATATTAAATATCCGATAAAATATAAACGTCGTATTGGAATTCGATACTCCACTTATTTAAAAAGAAAATTTAGACTTAACGTAACGGTGTAAACAACCAGATTATATACCTACCGGGGGTAGGGGGGTTCTTGGATTTAGTATACTATTTCACGAATGGTTCTGTCAATAGAATAGTTACTAAAAATTCAGAAAAATTCTGCGCTCTTTCGACAACTTGGGGCTTTTGTTGTGGGGGCTTTTGGAAATGATAACTCGAAAAGGACATAAGCAAACCCCGGAGACGATTTTAGTCATCCAGGGTTTCGACTTTCAAGATTGAATTTCTTTCCGGCTGCTAAGATTGCAAATCTTGTTGAATTTCCTGTTTAACCTTTTGTGCTTCGGATTGAGTGCTTAAGGAAGAGCTCATGGCATTGGATTGCATACCCTGGCTGCCAGCACCGGCAGAACCAGCTTGACCTTGAGCAGCAGACTGTAAATCATTTTGGATTTCTTTCTTTACTCTTTGGACATCTGAACTGTAGCTTTGACTTTGGTTTTGACTTGGGTTTTGGTTTTGGTTTTGGTTTTGCATAATATTTACACCTCCTGTAATAATGTGTCCAAAATAGTTCCAACTATATGTGGGAAATTATGGTATAACTATACTCGCGAAAACTAATTTGGATAAAGATGAGTACAAGAGTTTTTTGTAGTTACTGAAAAAGAACAATGTTGGATATACTTCATGATCTTATTTAAAATGGACTTGGGATTGTGGTAAGAGCATAGACTATTATTAGGAGTCGAAAAAGGAAAGGATGAAAGGTATGAGCATGAAAGTGCCCGCCTGCTATAGGAGCTTTGGGTTAAAGAGTTTATCGATGGAAAATATGGCTCTGACTGATGAAACTTCTACTAATGAAAAAGGGATGGACAAGAATGCAGTTTCCTTTAAAGAATCCATCAGTCGTCCCCGGAATCAAAAGAAAAATCGTAAATATAAAGCTCCTACCTTGAGCGTCAGAGGGTAAGAGGAAGTTACTTTCTCAATTTTAAAGACCGATTAGAATTTACTCTTAATCGGTCTTTCCTCGGTTTATATCAGTTGAGCTTACAGCGGCTCATCACGCACTGATCCTGATACGATTTACGTATTGGATAAGCTGGTCGATAAATTCCCTTTGCATTTCGTTCCGTGGGGTGTCCTCGCAGTAAACCCAGCCGAGAATAAACTTTGGGGTATTCTCGATGGGTATGGTGACCACAGAATTTCTTTTTTCGAAGTATTCCGCAAAACTGTTGGAGAAACCAATGGCTAAGCCGCTGGCAATAGTTTCTCGATAAAGTTTCGAGTTGCCGGTCCTTAACATGACCTTAACCTCTCCGAAAGGTTTGAGTAATTCACAAAGCTGGGATGCATTTTGTCCCACATCATATAAAGCAAGGGGATATTTAGCTAGTTCTGAAGGGTTTACAGATTTTCGATTGGCTAATGGTGAAGACTTTGTAACACAGATTAATTGCTCGCATTCAAAGAAAGGCTGAAATGTCAAATTAGCATTGGAAAAATCCTTGTGATTTAGTCGGTCGCTTAAACCGCTGAACAACCCAATGGCATTTCGGTCCTCACGAATCTCTTCAATAATTTCCTGAGGAAGCTTTTCATTAATGACAAGATTAGCATTAGGGTGTTTTTGGGTGAATCGACATATAATATCTGGTAACAAGGTGCCGGATAAAAAAGGCGTTGTAAGTAAAGTGATTCGTTTTGAGCTTTTTAGAAAAGGATTATCCCCAGCTGTTTTGGCAATATCAATGAGTTCGTCATAGGTAACAAGAAGTTCTTTTGCCTTCTCGACAATCCTTTTTCCGGTTTGAGTAAGATAAATTTTATTGCCAGTTCGATTAAGTAAAGGAACCCCCAGTTCCTTTTCCAATTGTCGGATAGCTTGACTTAAGCCCTGTTGAGTAATGTACAAGCGTTCGGCAGCATGACTAATGGAACCGGTTTCAGCGACGATGGTAATATACTTTAGATGATCAATTCTCATAGGAGCACCTCCTATAGGGTAATGGCGACATAGTTTTGCTTGTGTATATTATAGCATGATGCTTTCAGCTAAAGTAAGACTTACATCTTTATATTTTTCTATAGATGATAGCAGTTTGTGTTATAGATAGCTTTATCTTGGGTACAACAAAAAGTTGTGAAGGTTGCAAGTTATTGGTGCTTGTCATGTTAGCCGTAACTTATTAAAATTGTGATTGAGGGGATTATCACAGATTGGGAATCTATGTAAAAAGTAAAGTTAAATTTTTAAGACTGGGGGACTGTAAAAAATGTCATTAACAAGGTTGGATTCTAAAAGTTTTGAAGAAAAAATTTATGATAATGGGGAAAAATGCCTGGTAATTTTCTCCAGAAAGACTTGCCATGTTTGTAAAGAAGTTGTCCCTGTTCTCGAAGAATTAGCTCCAAACTATGAGGGTGAATTCGGATTTTATTATGTTGATGTAGAGGATAATAAGGATTTGTATCAATCTTTTTCCCTTAAAGGTGTTCCTCAAATTCTTTTTTTTAATGATGGGGAGTACTTTGGAAAGTTTGCCGGGGAAGTGGAAGAAGAGCAAATTCAAGAAAAGATTTCTGAAATCCTGGGATAATGCTTGGGACAAAAGAGAGAGGGTTTAGACATGGATAACTGCTATGATTTGATTATAATTGGCGGAGGTCCTGCTGGACTTACAGCAGGAATCTACGGAGGAAGAGCAAAGCTTAGGACGTTGATTATCAATAAAGGGACCATCGGTGGTATGGTAGATAATACACGTGAAATCGTAAACTACCCAGGATATATTAATACCAGCGGTCCAGAGCTCATGGGCGATTTCAAGAAACATGCCGAGAGCTTTGGCGTAGAGTTTCTTAAGGATGAAGTGGTGAGCGCAGATTTTTCTCAAGATCTTAAAAAAGTCACCACCAAGAAGAAGAAAGAACTCTATGGTAAGGCAGTCATAGTTGCTGTAGGAACTCAACCCAGACTTCTTAATATTCCCGGCGAAAAGGAATTACGGGGTAATGGGGTAGCCTATTGTGCTACATGCGATGCTGAGTTCTTCGAAGGCGAAGATGTAGTCGTGGTAGGCAGCGGGGATCAAGCCATTGAAGAAGGAATGTTTATCACCAAGTTTGCTCGTAAGGTCACAGTCATTGTCCTTCATGACGAAGGGGTCTTGGACTGCAATAAGGTCAGTGCTGAAAAAGCCTTTCAAAATGAGAAAATGGAGTTTGTTTGGAACTCCACTTTAGAGGCGGTCTTAGGTGATGAAAATGTGGAAGGGGTGAAAGTCAAGAACCTAAAGACAGGTACTTCATCCATCCTTCCCTGCCAAGGCGTATTTTTCTTCGTGGGTATGATTCCGGCCACTGAATTCCTAAAAAATAGTGGGATTGAAATGGATCACCGAGGCTATGTTCCCGTCAACGACTTAATGGAGACTAATCTATCCGGAGTCTATGCCGTTGGTGATAACCGAGTGAAATATCTTAGGCAGGTTGTCTCTGCTGCGGGAGATGGTGCCACTGCCGCTGTGGCTGCAGAACGCTATATTGAAGAACTTGAGGCCTTCCAAAAGAACATCCTGAGCAGTGAGAAGAAGGTCTTACTTGCATTCTTTAATGCAGCTGACACGCAAAGCTTGGAATTTTCTTCATTAATGGAGGAGCTTTATAAAGAGTATGATGAAGACTATAAATTGGTGAAAGTTGATATGGCGACCAAAAAGAGTCTCGCTGAAAAATATGGTGTAACCAATGTCCCCGCCGTTGTGGTACTGTACAAAGGAGAAAAAGTTAAAGAATTGGAATGCAGCATGGATAAAGAAGTCTTAGCTGGACAATTATAATAAAAGGTATAGCTTACCTGTGATTCCTTGAAATAGTAAAGTAAGCCTTAATAGGGTTTTGATAAAATGTGGTAGAGAGGATATCTCGGAATGGGAGTATCCACGCTCTACCACTTTGTTTTACATTAGGGAAATTGACTTTAGTCAAAGATACATTCCTTGCTGGATGAGGCTTTTAACTACTCAACTTTAGGCAAGGTAGCGAAACTCTTTTCCAGATCTTCATCCGTAGGAATAAAGTCGGTCATAGTGCCTGCGTTATAGCTCATATATGCAGCCAGATCGAAGTATCCGGTACCTGAGAGTCCAAAGAGGATGGTTTTCTTCTCGCCGGTTTCCTTACATTTGAGGGCTTCATCCATAGCGGCTCGCAGTGCGTGGGAAGATTCAGGAGCGGGGAGAATTCCTTCACTGCGGGCAAAGAGAGTAGCGGCATCGAAGATCTTAGACTGCTCAACAGCCCGAGCTTCCATAAGACCATCATGATAGAGCTTAGATACGATGCTGCTCATGCCGTGGTAGCGAAGACCACCGGCATGGTTGGGAGAAGGGATAAATCCTGAACCTAGGGTGTACATTTTCAGCAGTGGGGTAGTTTTTCCTGTGTCGCCAAAATCATAGGCATATTTGCCACGGGTCAAAGATGGACAAGAGGCAGGTTCTACGCCGATAAAGTTAATATTGTTTTTTCCTTGGAGTTTATCCCCGAGGAAGGGGGCAATCAGACCCGCGTAGTTTGAACCGCCCCCTACACAACCGATGATGATATCAGGCTGGATACCGTACTTCTCGCAGGCAATCTTTGTCTCTTCACCAATCACTGTCTGGTGGAGAACCACATGGTCAAGGACACTACCCAAGACATAGCGGCAATTCTCAGACCTTACAGCCATTTCAATGGCTTCGGAGATAGCACATCCTAGGGAGCCGCCGGTACCGGGATTTTCGGCGAGGATCTTTTTGCCGATTTCTGTGGTGTCAGAAGGAGAGGGGATGACCTTGCCGCCATAGGTCTCAATCACAGCCTTTCGATAAGGCTTCTGCTCAGAGGAGATCTTCACCATATAGACGGTGAGATCAATTTGGTAATAGGCACAGGCCATGGATAGAGCCGTACCCCATTGCCCGGCGCCGGTCTCTGTGGTGAGGGAGGTTAAGCCCTGTTTTTTAGCATAGTAGACTTGAGCGGCAGCGGAGTTGAGCTTGTGGGAGCCGGAGGTATTGGTTCCCTCAAATTTATAGTAGATCTCTGCGGGAGTATCCAGCAACTTCTCCAGGCAATAGGCTCGGACCAGAGGAGAGGGTCGGTACATCTTGTAGAAGTCCCGAATACCTTCAGGGATCTCAATAGTGAGGTCTTTAGTGTTTAATTCCTGCTCAATTAACTCGTCACAAAATACAGGTCGCAGGTCTTCGGCAGTGCAGGGTTTCAGGGTCCCTGGGTGAAGCATAGGAGGGGGAAGCTCTTTCATCACAGCCTTCAGGTTGTACCAGTTTTTCGGCATTTCCTCCTCAGAAAGATAGATTTTGTAAGGTACTTTCGTCATGTGGCTTCATTCCTTTCGTTTATTTAGTTAAGTATTTTAAAAGCTCCATTTTTATTGAAGCTTTTCTATCCAGAAAATAGGAAATTAAAAAAGTCTTTGTCCCCTTATAGGACAAAGACTTCTAATCTCTGCGATACCACCTGCATTGCGCAAAATACGCCACTCATTTCGTATACCATCATATACGCTTCATGGATAACGGGTGAAGTTCCCGGCTAGCATACTTTTACCATGATATTCATTATTCATAGCCTATCCATGTAATTTCTGCATTGCCCTCATGAGCCCATTCGTGATAAGTCTACTTGTACTGCAATCCCACCTTCTGCAGCTCTCTGAACCTGAGTTCTTATCCTACTACTCTCAATCGACGGTTTTAAGATATTTATATATAATTTATAAGAATATTATCCTGTTATATAATATTTGTCAAGAAGAAAAATGAAAGAATTCATATCAAAAATTTTGCCTAAAAATTTTTACAAGTTTTACCCAAAACTATTGACAGCATTATCCATTCTTGTTACAATACTCCTTGTGTGTAAATTTTGTATTTAAGAAAGAAAGAGGTTTCCGATGAGTTTTCAAAGTGATTTTCAAATTCTCCATGGAGAGATCAAGAAACTTGGCAAGCTTGATCAGCACAATATCAATGGGACGAAAAAATTCTCTGTCCTAAAAGACCAGATCCTGACCATCCTCAAAGCATCTTTTGGTGAAACATCGAGGGAGTATCGCGTTGTAGAATTAACTAATTCTCCGGCGACTGTTCTCAAGGTCATGAATCATATCTCTGCACGGAGCGCAGCGCTGACTTATCAAAGTTTCGCTGTAAACATCTAATCAATTTTCATTAAACACAATGTATTGGTTCAAGATTAATTTAGTCAAGATTTGGATTTTACTGTAAAACATCTTAGCTAGTCTGACCACCTTCCTGGTTGAGGAGGGTGGTTTTTTTATATGGATTTAATTTGCCATAAGAATTTTATATTATATAATCTCAAAAAATTATTTTAAAAATCTGTGAAATATATAACATTCGCTCGTGAAATATGTCATAATGTATACAGAGTATATATCAACTTCTGAATGGTGATGAAGTTGACAATGTAGGCAAACAAAGCACTCAAGGTAGGGGATTTCATGATTACGTGGGATCAAGTCATCCAAAGAATGTTAAAGCGAAAAGAACTCTTGATTTTAACAGTTAAAGCCGTCTGTATCCTTTCTTTTGTTTGGGCGGCCCTGTTTTACATTTTGCTTTTTACTAATATTCCTTATTCGAAGTTAAATACAGTGGCTAATGGGATCCAGCTTTTCGCTGGATTAGCTATCGGCATGCTTGTGATCTGCTATGCTCGATTCAGCTTCGAGCGTTATTTAGTATTGGGAGTAGCTTTGGCTGTATTGAGTTGGACTTTGGGACAGCTTTACTGGTTCTCTTTTATATTTCTTGACGGATCGTCACTTCCCTATCCATCGATTGCGGATCTAGGCTTTATGGGCACCTATTTTTTTCTGATTGGGGTAATTCACACAATCACAAAAAGGATACCTCAATATACCATTAAGATAAAGTATCGAAACCTATGGCCCTTAGGACTATTGCTAATTCCTGTTTTCTTGTCTCTAGTTGGGTCTAATACTCTACTGATCAATATTGATAACCTGGCTTTAACACTAGCTATAGGGTACACTTTGTGGAAAGCTCAGCCTATTTTTCCTATCACACGGTACCGGTTGTTTATAGCAGGTCTTTGTTTGCTATGCTTAAGCGATATGATATTTATGATATGTATCTGTTTGATACCTGATACGTATACACTTTCAACAGATGCTTTATTTCCGGCGGCCCTTTCCTTAACGGCTTATGGCTTTATGAAAGTTGAGGAGATGTCCGATGGGTGAGGCTATTTTTGTAGGAACCATTATTCCTCTTTTTTTTCTGGCAATTATTTTAAAAGGGGAAAATAGATTGCTGATACTCTTTTTCATCTGGGGCCTCATCGCTTTTGCGGTTTCACTGACGTTAAATAATGCTTTGGTTTGCCATTTTCAGATTAATACTCACCAACTTTCCATCACTTGGGCTCCGATTATTGAAGAATTTGTAAAAGCATTGCCACTTGGGTATTTTCTATTCAAATCGGAAAAGAAAATACCCATTGTTTATTTTGGGATAGCGGCAGGGATCGGGTTTTCCATCCAAGAAAATTATGTATATCTTTTAGAGCACATGCATGTAGATGGATCGCCGGTTCCCTTTATTGTCACTCGCAGTGTCACAACCTGTCTTATCCATGGAACGACTACAGGCATTGTTGGCTTTGGGCTTAGTATAGCGAGGCAATTAAACGGAATAATCTGGCCGTTGCTGTTTGGTCTCTATACTTTAGCGGTGACGATTCATGCCTTATATAATCTGTATATCTACTCAAGTTATCAATCCATTGGTTTGTTTATGCCGCTTTTTCTTTATTTGATAGGGTTTGCAGTGCTCAATATAAAGGAAAACAAGGGGCATTGAGAACTGATTTAAGAATCGGGATCCTGCTTCGAAGGGATGTGGGGAAGAACTATCGAATATCTGTAGAAGCAGATGATAAAGGGGATTGAACTATGAACCATAAGCACCAACAACTCATTACTGAATACACCCGGACCCGTCTCAATGAAGAAGCAGTCAGTATTGAGCGAGTCTATTTCTATAAAACTGATAAACGAGTGGATCCCAAGCAGGAGGAGCCCTTCTGGTACACAACAGGGGATATCCCCATCCTAATTTCAGCTCCCCATGCGGTTCGTCATTTTCGCCAGAAGAAGATTAAAATGTCCGACGAATATACCGGCTCCATCGCCTACTTGTTGAATAAGTTAACGGGTTGTCATGCCATTGCAGTCACTAAACTTTATGGTGGAGACCCGAACGTAGATAATCCTTGTATCTATAAAGAGAAACTTGCCTATTTGTGCAAGCAAAGCAAAATCAAGCTCCTTCTGGATATCCATGGGGCAGCTCGAGACAGGGAATTTGACGTAGATTTTGGGACTAATAATAAGAAGAACCTTCTCGGAAAAGTATGTACAGATGAAACCCTGGCACGGAGCTTTCAGAACTGCGGGTTCTCAAAAATCTCCTTCGACTATTTCGCAGCATCCGGCCCTAATACAATAGCCAATTTTGCAGCTAGAGAACTAGGGATTCCAGCTGTCCAGATTGAGATTAATAAGCATTATCGTGTCCCGGCTCAGAATCCTCAGGGGTTTCACCGCTTAATGGCAGCATTAGTGGAAAGCATTAGAAGTGTAGGCAGAGGGTAGCAAGAGTATTGATTGGCAAGAATCCAATGATAAAGTCAGGTGGAAAGTCATGATAAAAGGATATTAATCAAGAAGGAAGAATAAGATAGAGGAATAAGATAGAAGAATAGGACTAAGCAATAGATTCAAAAATAAGACATACTAAGCAAAGAGTTTACACTATTCAAGAAAAGTGAAGAAGAAAAGGTGCCCTATGCAAAACATATTTGATTATCTCGATTGGCGAGGGGATTTAAGCTTTGCTCAGGATGGATTTAATGAAGTGGATAATTTAATCTTTTCAGTCTTAGCTTACCTTGAATTCGATGGTATTCTCCCATCAGAGGATTCAAGGGATTCAATATCCTTGACTGAGGCAGGGGAACAGTACTTCAAAGGACTTGTCCATCAGAAGCTCCGGAATAGTATCAACCCTTTCTTTCGGGAGATACCCAAACTATTGATTAAAGCCTCACTGACGACTCGCTTCAAAGAAGTTCAGTTATCCAGCTATGTGAATCTGGTGGATCATGAGATTTGCAACCAATTTTCCGCGACGGTCTTTTCCATCAATCAAGAGGAGCACTTTATTGCCTTTCGCGGTACAGACGATACCCTAGCCGGATGGAAAGAGGATTTTCAGATGAGTTTTAGGGATGAAGTCAAGGCCCAAAGGGATGCAATTTCCTATGTGGGAAAAATCGTAGGGAAATATTCGGGCAAGCTCTATTTAGGTGGCCATTCCAAAGGCGGAAATCTGGCGGTCTATGCTGCAGCGGCCATGGAACGTGAGGTTCAGGATCGAATCATTGGAGTGTATAACAATGATGGCCCAGGTTTTTTGACTCATGTCCTTGAACAGGAAGGATATCAGAGGCTCCTCGACCGGATTCACACCTTTGTTCCTAAATCCTCCGTGGTAGGGATGCTCCTTGAGCATGGGGAAGAGTACATTACGGTCAACAGCAATGGCTTGAGCGTTATGCAGCATAATGCTTTCTTTTGGGAGGTAAGAGGCGCCCATTTCGTCTATGAAAAAGGTTTAACCAAAGGGAGCAAGAATTTTAACAGGACTGTAAGGCTTTGGCTTAATCAATTGTCCATGGAGCAGAGAGCGGAATTCGTAGACGCTTTATTTGATATTCTTCAGGCCACCGGGGCTATGACGGTCAGCGATCTGTCCCAGAAAAAGCTATCCTTGGCTAACGATATGATTAAGAGCTATAAAACCTTAGATCCCTTGACCAAATCTCATTTAAAGAAGACCCTCAAAGTTTTCTTTGATAAAACGCAAAAGGTATGGATTTCATCCTTTGAAGCCGATGTGGCCTCTCTGTTAGCACGGACACCTAATAAAAAGAAAAGAAGTACTGTTGAAATACACAATTCAATTCAAGACAAAAAGGACAGAAGATAACCCGGTCACAATGAAGCGCCGGGTTATCTTCAATTTTCCGGAGCGGATTCTATGGGATCTCCGCTTTGCTTCCACAGGCGAAACCTTTGCAGGTCAGAGTCTACTTGCTTTAAGACTAAACCGAGGACAAACATATCGTCCACATAACCAACTCCTGGAATATAGTCAAAAAGAATATCAATAGGGGATAAAAAATAAATCAAGGCGGCAAAGATAGCGACAATGGATCCGGCGGGGATGTCTTGATATTCTTTGCTGATATAGGCTTTGACGATTTGAATCAATAACAGGATATCCTGGTAGACCTTATGGATAGGTGCCGTGTTAATGTTTAGTTTTTCTGCTTTAGTAAAGACAGCGTTCAGTTTATCTTGGGTGAGGTCGATATTTTGGAGGGTCTTTTTGGCGTCTTCTTGGTAATGTCTAAATTTTGTCATAATCTTATCTTTAAGATTTTGTCCAATCTGCATACCTTTGTCCTCCTTTGCCTTAAACATAGTATACCATGATAAGGGCAAAGTAATTAAAAAATAGGGAATGACCCTGTGTCATTCCCTTTAGGTAGCAAAAATTATCAGTAAAGGGGTTGTCTTAGCCAATTAAAGCCTTCTCTACAGTTTCAAAGCCAATACGTTCAATCATTTGAGCAAAGCGTTCACCTTTATTGCCATGTTCCTTATAATATTGAATCGCTTTTTCAATGATCCCGGTAGCTTCATCTAAAGTATAAAGACCTTGGATTTCTCGACCTAAGGATTGTTTACGAGCGGCCATCCCTCCAAGACTGATGGCGACTTGGTCTTTTTTCTTACCGATGATGCCGATGCAGCCCACATGAGGCATGGAACAGTTATTAAAACAGCCGCTGGTGATGATTCTGAGTTTACCGGGCAGGGTCACGTCATAATACCCTTTATAAATCTTTTCATCAAGTTGGCTGGTGTAAGCTTCAGTGTCAAAAAGGCTAAATTTGCATATAGCCCCTTTACAGGTGGTTATGGGCCTTGGTCTGGGTCCTGTAGAGCCGATGCTTAAACCGACTTCAGCGAGAGCTAGAGATACCCCATCCAGGTTATCTAATAGAATACCAGGGATCTCGATATTTTGCCTTTGGGTGAGGTAGAAATACCCTTTTCCATAGTGTTCACAGATTTCGCTTACTCTTTTGGATTGTTGGGCATTCATTTTCCCTCCAGGAATGACCACCCTACAGGAAAAATGCTCCCCATCTTTATTGAGAAGGAACCCCTTACCCTTTAAAAGGGCAGCCTGTTCTGGAATTGTGGACATGTAAACTTCTCCTCTCTAATCACCTTATCTAAAGCAAATATTATTGTTTTGAACCATAAGAAAAGGAATCAGTTTGCAGCTCTTTGAGCCTCTGTGTAAAATGTGCTTTAACCTGTTCCACATATTCAGGTTTCAGAGAGTAACGGCTTAAGACCCGAGTGAAGTCTCGATCCAGGCCGTAAGTTCCATATTCATACCATTCGGCTTCCAAATGGCAGACGGCCTTTACTTGATCGTAGATATAGGGAGTACCGCAAAAGGTTTCAAACAACGTGCTTAATTCCTGAGCTATCTGCTCTTGGGGTAAGAAAAGATTAAAAGGACTTTTAGCTCTCTCTGATTCATAGATCCCATCATCTTCCCATACAAAGGGTTTATCACAACGGTCGAGAATTTCTTCACAGGTTTTTATCATCTTTTCTTTTTCACTAATGGATAAAGACATCTATAACACCTCTGTAGTTTATTTATGAGAGCATGTATTTAGGTCCATAATCGAATCCCCTGTGGGATCAACGAAAAATGGACGGGTGTAAATCCCAGGTGTTCCCCATCCAGCTCCAAGTAAGCTGAAGGGTTAGAAATAATGGAGATTTCTTTACCGCGATAGACTGTAACACCCGGCACCTCAAGATGGTGACCTTGATAAATTTTGGGCAAATGACGCAAGACTTTGAATATAGGGAGGTCGCCGAGAACAATAATATTGAAAAGGCCATCATCAAGCTCAGCATGAGGGGCAATCATCATCCCTCCTCCGACAAAGCGCCCATTGCCAATCCAGATACTATTGGTTGGACCATTGACCACGACTTTTCCATCGATGACACATTTCATATTTTTATTTTCGTAGGTCAAGATGGTCAGGATACCACCGAGGAGGAAGGAGAGTTTGCCGCCGAGGAATTTGCTGCGCTGATTGATTCGGCTGACC
Organism: Desulfitobacterium dehalogenans ATCC 51507; assembly: GCF_000243155.2. Taxonomy (NCBI): domain Bacteria; kingdom Bacillati; phylum Bacillota; class Clostridia; order Eubacteriales; family Desulfitobacteriaceae; genus Desulfitobacterium; species Desulfitobacterium dehalogenans. Next base: position 766,786 of record NC_018017.1, read on the forward strand.
GCCACTCCTCCCAAACCCACATCCGCTGCATTGAGAAAATAACGAGTGTATAATTGACCGGAGGCATCTTCATATTGAACGAGTCCACAATCAATAGGGATGATTTTTTCCCGCTGAAGAACTTCCAGTAGGGATGGGAGCCCTCGTTTTTGATTGAGGGTGCGCTGAAAATCTCCCCCAGTTCCATGGGAGAGAACAGCAAGGCTTGCTTCAGGATTAATAAGCTTTTGATCGGCAAAAAATCCATTTACAACCTCGTTAAGAGTACCATCGCCACCGACAGAGAGAATTTGCGCGTAATTTTGTAAGGCCTGCCGAGTAAGAGTGGTGGCATCCCCTGGTCCCGTGGTGTATGCAAATTCAAGATTAATCCCCTGATCAAGAAGGCTCTTATAAATTTTGGGCCAGATTCTTCGAGTTTGTCCGTTAGCCGATGCTGGGTTGACGACAGCAAACCATGGGTTATTATTCATTACCTTATCCTCTAAGGAACTATGGTAACAGGGCAGCTTGTTTCATGAAGAACATGAGTTGCTACACTACCCAGGATTGCTCGTTTAACGGCACCAAGTCCTCGGTATCCCATAACAATGCTGTCTACGGCACTTTTTTGAGCCTCTTTACAGATTTCTCTTCCAGGGTCACCTGTGCGCAGAAGCGTATGGATGGATGCGATGGAATCTTTAGCGATTTCCAGAGAGTGATCGAGAACTTCTTTGCTGGCTTCTTCTTGCATAGTCTTAATCTGTTCTTGGGTGGCAAAGCGTTTTATATTGGGTGTGTTATAATTGGGCTGAACATTTAAAAAGATAAGAAGATCGTCCTCGCAACGTGCCAGAGTAAGAGCATAGCGAATGGCTTTGTCAGAATTCGGAGAACCGTCTACAGGTACCAGGATTTTTGTCATATGTAATCACTTCCTTGATTAAGCTTGTCCATTTTACCTCATTTTATATCATCCCATAGAAAAGTTAAACTATAAACCTTTTTTATACTATCTGACTGTATAAGTTATAATTTTTTTGCTAATAATCTAGGAGAAAAGGATCCACCCCATATGATATCTTTGATTCCGGGATGTTTAAAGCACTAAACTAATCATAGAGAATGGCACGGGCTTAACCTAAGTTTGTCCGGCCATTTTTTATTCATTACAACTATCAGAGGGTTAGCCAAGTTTTGTATTATGACATGTATTAGGGAAGAAGGGATTGTCTTGTTCTTAGAGAAATTAATGAAAGGAAGACCAAATTAGGAAATAAAAGGGGGATTTAGATGGGCCGAAGTGATGGGAGGCTTCTTAAGTCTCTAAGCCCTTTTGTAAGGATTATTCCCCATATAATGACCAGACGAAGCGATGCACAAAATTTTTATAAGCAAGTCGTTGTTGTGGATAAAATAGACCAATATATTAAAGAAAAGAAAGCTCAAGGAATTGAGCTCAATTACTTGCATCTATTCATTGGGGTCTATGTGCGTGTTCTTGCCCAACGCCCACAGTTGAATCGCTTTGTCATGAACAATAGAATCTATGCTCGACATGATATCCTTATTTCCATGGCTATTAAGCGTTATTTAAAAGATGAAGGCGAAGAAACAACGGTAAAATTCTTCTTTACAGGCCTGGAAAGCATCGAAGAAATTGTCGAGATAGTGGATCGAACCATAAAGGAAAGTTGTGCAGCAGGAACCGTCAATGATGTGGATACCATCGCACGTGGCATTATGTCCTTGCCTAATGGCCTGGTGAAGCTTCTAGTAGGGACGCTGAAGGAGATGGATCGGCTTAATCTATTGCCCAGAAAAATTATTGAAGCCAGTCCTTTTCACACCTCGCTTTTTTTTACCTATCTCAAATCGATTAATCTGGATTTTATTTATCATCATCTCTACGATTTTGGTACTACAGGGATTTTTGTTGCCTTAGGGAAGGTCAAAAAACTACCCGTAGTTGAGGGGGAGCAGGTAGTGGTTAAAAAGTGCTGTGAGATCGGCTATGCCTTAGACGAACGCATCTGTGACGGACTCTACTACTCCAATTCCTTTAAATTAGTCAAGAAATACCTAACCAATCCTTATCTCCTTGACGAAAGGCTGGAGAAGGTGGAAGAAGATGTTCACTAGCATTAGGTCAAGACAGTTCTGATGGCAAGAAATAAAATTTCGTTTACAATGTTTCGAGTGTGCGCATACTAGTCCAGATTATTGAATAGGGAGGTACACTATTTAATGCAATTATCAGCTAGAAATCAGTTAAAAGGTAAAATTACTGGAATCAAAAACGGTCCCGTGTCAACTGAAGTAGTTTTAGATATTAACGGACAGTCAATCACGGCAAGTATAACTTCGAATTCAGCAGAGTCCTTGGGATTAAATGTAGGCGATGATGCAATTGCAATTATCAAAGCAAGTTCAGTCATGATTGGTCTTGAATAATTCTTAAAAAAGTTTTTTCTTTCTTTTTAATCGGCTAATTACCTCCTATGAATAGAAGTTTAACTCTACCATAGGAGGTAATTGTTTTACTATCCAGAAAGCAACTTCCACTTTTTATCTGATAGGCTTGAACTTATTGTAAGATTTTTCATGTACGAATTAAGAAAAAGTTAATAAATGCGTACTCAATCCTTGAGGACTAGGCTAGACATGATCAGGTATAATACGTTTATGGATTGCGTCATATATTGAAGAGGGGAATGCGGCTACCCATTCAGAAACTGAATTGATATAATAGGCGTGGTGTATTTAAATCAATGGAATGTAATAGGAGGAATTATGGCAATTGTAGAGATTTTTAAAGCGATTTTACTGGGTATTGTAGAGGGAATTACAGAATGGCTGCCCATCAGTAGCACAGGGCATATGATATTGGTGGATGAATTTATTAAGCTGAATATGTCTAAGGCATTTATGGAAATGTTTTTTGTGGTCATTCAGTTGGGAGCGATTATGGCTGTTGTACTGTTGTATTGGAAGAAGCTTAATCCCTTTACTTTCGATAGAGGGGTTTCCATTAAGCAAGAGACCATAGAAATGTGGTTTAAAATCATCGTGGCTTGTATTCCGGCAGGAGTCATCGGTATATTGTGGGATGATGTATTTAACGCTCTTTTTTATAACTATCAAACCGTCGCTGTTATGCTGATTTTATTTGGAGTTCTCTTTATTGTCATTGAAAATTACAATAAGGGAAAGAGGCCTCGTGTTAATCAGTTATCACAAATTACTTACACGACAGCTTTCATGATCGGAATCTTTCAATTGATTGCCGCCATATTCCCTGGAACTTCCCGTTCTGGAGCGACGATTGTGGGAGGCCTTTTGCTGGGAGTTTCCCGAACCGTAGCGGCTGAATTCACTTTTTTCCTCGCTATTCCCGTCATGTTTGGGGCCAGTGCACTTAAGCTCTTGAAGTTTGGCTTTAGCTTTACAGGTCCGGAGTTGATGATCTTATTAATAGGAATGGTAGTCGCCTTCATAGTATCTGTAATTTCCATTAAATTTTTAATGGGATATATTAAAAAGAATGATTTTAAGGTCTTTGGCTGGTACCGCATCATATTAGGTGTGATTGTGCTCTTGTATTTCTCGGCTAGGACTATTATAGGCTAGTTTTTGTATTAGTAAGAATGAAATTGTGAATGGGGGAAACATAATGAAAAAATGGCTGATTCCCGTAGGAATAATCCTTATTCTGGCTATGATCCTTGGGTCTGGTTATAATAATTTAGTTACTCTTTCTGAGACTGTGGACAGCAGTTGGAGCCAGGTAGAAAACCAGCTTCAGCGCAGAGCGGATCTCATTCCCAACTTGGTTAATACCGTTAAGGGATATGCCGAACATGAAAGTGAAGTGTTTACGGATATAGCCGATGCCAGATCCCGATTGATCGGAGCAGGCAGTGTGGGAGAGGCCGCTGAGGCGGATGCAGCGCTTAGCAGTGCTTTGAGCCGATTATTGGCTATCTCTGAAAGCTATCCCCAGTTAAAGGCTGATGCTAATTTCCGGGCATTACAGGACGAACTGGCAGGGACGGAAAACCGCATCACTACAGCTCGGATGGACTATAATAATGTGGTTCAATCTTATAATACAAAGATAAAACATTTGCCTACCAATCTTTATGCGGGAATTCTTGGTTTTGACGAGCGAGAGTATTTTAAGGCTGACGCGGATGCCCATGAAGCCCCGACTGTGGATTTTTCCAAGTAACAACCTATCCAGATACACAGTCAAAGCTCAAGCTACATTTGATTATATAACAGGTATAGGTTAAGTGAAGGGAATGAAGCCCATGAAGAGGAAACTCCTGCTTGCCGGATTGGTACTGTTCTTCTTTACGATAGTTTCTCCTTTGCAGGCGGCTACCCCTTCGATCCCGCAGCCCACCCGTGATTTTTTTGTGCTGGATGAAGCTAATGTTCTCGATACAAGCACCGAGCGGACTATTGTTCAAAACTCGGCAGCTTTAGAACAAAAGACCAAAGCCCAGATCGTGGTGGTTACGGTCAACGATCTGAAAGGGTATGAGCCGGAGGAATACGCCCTAACCATCTTAAGAGAATGGGGGATCGGTGATAAAAGGCTAAACAATGGCTTACTGATTCTAGTGTCCCCTAATGAACGAGTTTCACGAATTGAGGTTGGGTATGGATTGGAAGGCGCTCTGCCTGATGCAAAGACCGGTCGAATCCAAGATGAATACATGTTCCCATATTTCCAGGAGAACGATTATAATCAAGGCATCTTGAATGGGTATCGGGCTTTTGTTCAGGAAGTCGCGGAGGAGTATCAAGTGGCGATAGATATTGATTCTCCCCAAGCCTTGTACGCCTCGTCCGATTATAGTAACGAAACAGATACTATGGGTTCCTTACCCCTTGGGGTCAAAATCCTAGCCTTTTTCGGCATCGCCTGCCTATTTTATATTGATCACCGTTATTTTAATGGCTTTATCTTCGGCATGATTATTGGTATGCTCATGAGAGGTGGCCGTGGTGGCGGCGGAGGCGGAGGCTTCGGTGGAGGAGGTTTCGGCGGCGGTGGAGGTTCCGGCGGAGGCGGAGGTAGTACGCGACGTTGGTAAACTTTAGTGTAAGGCTTAGTATTCTTGACACTTTAATGATTAGGGTGCTATGATACAGAAAAGGGAATAGTGCTGGGGAGCTGGAAAACGGCTGAGAGGGAAACGAGTGTTTCCGACCCATCGACCTGATCTAGGTAATGCTAGCGGAGGGACTTAAGATGCATGAGCTTCTGGCTCCATGCCCTGAATTGTTTGAAAAACCTTCTGGCTGCAGAAGGTTTTTTTATTTAATACATTAATGGAAGAAGGAGAAAAAGAAATGATTAATGCAAGTGTAGCTATTCAAGTATTACCGGCTGTGGAAGGACAAGAAGTGATTCGTGTGGTGGATAAGGTCATTGAATACATAAAATCCTCCGGTCTCAATGTCTATGTGGGCCCTTTTGAGACTACCATCGAGGGGGAGTATGACCAACTTATGGAGATAGTCAAACGCTGCCAGATGATCTGCATTGAGGAGGGGGCACCCAGTGTTATGTCCTATGTAAAAATTAGCTATAAGCCGGAAGGCGGGATTTGGACCATTGATGAAAAGGTTACAAAACATCACCAATAAGCTTTATCCAATGGCAGTACTTCTGCTTTTGCTCATCCTTTGGTACCTGGTGACCTTTTTTGAGGTAGTGCCCAAATTCATGCTTCCGTCTCCTGGGGATGTAATCCATGCCTTAGTGGGTTCTTTTCCTGAGCTAATGAAGCACACTCAGGTCACTTTGACAGAAGCTTTCGTGGGATTAGCCCTCAGTATTCTTTTAGCTTTTTGGATTGCGCTTTTAATGGATCGTTTCGATGCACTCTATAAGGCGTTCCATCCCATCTTGGTAATCACTCAGACCATCCCCACGGTGGCCATAGCCCCTTTGTTGGTGTTGTGGCTGGGCTACGATATGGCACCAAAGATTACTCTTATTGTTTTGACCTGTTTTTTTCCTATGACCATTGCTCTTTTAGGAGGATTTAAATCATCGGACCAAGACGCTATGAATCTTATGCGAGCTATGGGAGCTAAAAAGTGGCAAATCTACCGGTATATTAAGCTGCCCAATGCCCTGCCCGGTTTTTTTTCGGGACTACGCATCTCGGTGTCCTATTCTATCGTCGGTGCAGTTATCGCCGAATGGCTGGGAGGAAACAGTGGCCTTGGAGTATATATGACCCGGGTCAGAAAATCCTATTCCTTTGATAAAATGTTTGCAGTAATTTTTTTGATCATCATATTAAGCTTAGTGCTTATGAAATGTGTGGAGCTCTTGGAACGAAAAGCAATGCCCTGGGCACAGATCGGTGAACAGCAGAATGAAGGGTAAGAGTCAAAAAGTATTTAAGGAGAATGTTGAGATGAAGAAACGATTCTTTGCAATAGTTATGAGTGTTTTCATGGTTTTAGGTATAGCCGGCTGCAGTGCTCAAAATACTGGTAACGGTGGAAATGGACAGCAAGGTGTACAGGAGAATAAGAAAATCACCTTTGTCCTGGACTGGACGCCGAACACTAATCACACCGGTGTCTATGTGGCTAAAGAATTGGGCTATTTCCAAGAAGCGGGTTTTGAGGTGGATATTGTACAACCGCCTGAAGGAGGAGCATTACCCCTGGTAGCTGCCGGTAAAGCTGAATTTTGCGTAACCTTCCAAGAAGAGCTTGCGGCTGCTCTTACCTCGGACAGTCCGCTGGATATGGTAGCTGTAGGGACTATTTTGCAGCACAATACTTCGGGAATTATCTCTCTTAAAGAAGATAACATCACCAGCCCGAAGGAAATGGAGAACAAGGTCTACGCTACTTGGGATTCTCCTGTGGAAAAGGCTATTATCAAGCAAGTTATCGAAAAAGACGGTGGTAACTATGACGCCATCAAGATGATCCCTAATACAGTAACGGATGTGATTTCTGCCCTGAAAACGGATGTGGATGCCGTCTGGGTATATTATGGATGGGATGGTATAGCTACAGAAGTCAAAGGCCTGGACACCAATTATTTTGCGTTTAAGGATATTGACCCTGTCTTAGATTATTACACCCCGGTTATTGCCGCCAGTCCTAAATATTTAGAAGAAAATGAAGATACAGCTAAAAACTTTTTGGCTGCTGTAGCCAAAGGATATGAATACACTATAGCTCACCCTGAAGAAGCCGCTGAAATTCTTGTCAAGCATGCCCCGGAATTGGATCTGGACCTTATAACTGCCAGCCAAAAGTATTTGGCCAAGGAATATAAAGCTGAAGTTGAGCAGTGGGGCTTCATCGATCAAGCCCGTTGGGATAATTTCTATACTTGGATGGCGGATAATCAATTGATCTCCAAAAGGATTGAGGCAGGACAAGGCTTTACCAATGCCTATCTGCCCAAGTAAAGATGAATAAGATAAGGCTTGAGACGCGAAACATCTCAAAGGGTTTTGCGGGAGAATTAACAATCGAAAATATCAATATCAGACTTGGTGAAAAGGAACTGGTAAGCCTCCTGGGAGTGAGCGGCATTGGTAAAAGCACGCTTTTTAATGTGATTGCCGGTGTCCTTACCCCTGATTCCGGGCAGGTGCTTCTCAACGCTCAGGATATTACAGGGCAGGCCGGTAAAGTAAGCTATATGCAGCAAAAGGATTTGATGCAGCCTCACTTAACCGTGTTGGACAATGTGGCACTGCCTCTCTTTATCCGAGGAATAAAAAAGAGCTTGGCTCGGGAAGAAGCTTCCAGTCATTTCAAAGAGTTCGGATTAGAAGGAACCGAGAAGAAGTACCCTACCCAGCTTTCCGGAGGGATGCGGCAAAGAGCCGCCCTGCTCAGAACCTATATGTTCTCACAGGATGTAGCTCTTTTTGATGAGCCTTTTTCTGCTTTGGATGCCATTACCAAGAGTGCCATGCATCGCTGGTACTTGGACCTCATGGGCCGAATCAATATGTCCTCTTTATTTATTACTCATGATATCGATGAGGCCATCCTACTTTCCGATAGAATATATATTATGACCGGACCTCCAGGGATAATCGCCCATGAGATTGTCATCGATATCCCGCGACCCCGGGGAGAAGAATTCCGAATATCCGATGCCTTTATGGGGTACAAAAGGCAGATCATTAAGTTGTTAAGCTAATAGGATTAACTTTGGGCGCATCAACGGTGAGCATTATTATAAATAGGCACTACGTGGATTAGATTGGAGGGTATTTGGAAAGACTTTTAGCTTTCCAGTACCCTTTCTTTGTTTTAGTATTCTTATGCAACGGGAGTATAGATTTGTACGTATCAGATTTGCCCCCCTATTTGAGTCTATTATTTATATATATAAGAATCCTCTATGGATGGATATTGAATAAAGATGGTCAAAGCTCAATATGGTGGTTATACTAAAAGTAGTATCAAAATGGGATGAGTCCTATGATTTTATTTCCAGTGGAAATTCTTGAGCATAAGAGACTAAAATAGTATTGGACATAAACAAGGAGGTTAGCATCATGAAAAAACGCACTTTAATGATGGGAGTTTTTACAGTTCTTTTAGCGCTGCTTTTCTTAGGCGGATGTGGTATAAAGCAGGACAATTCCCCTAATGGCTCGAACACTGGTGAACCACAAAACAACAATGAGCAGCCGGCACAAGAGGATTTGCTTGCGAACTATCTTGCTTACCAGGAAAACACCAAATATGTGTATGAGGGACAGGGCAATGAGTATGCCTCCTTTACCACCTATGTGGATTACATCAAAGGAGGCAAGGTGCAGCTGAGGACGAACAATAGGGGGACAGAGACTGTTCGCGTTCTGGGACTTGACGCTGGTCGGATGATACAGCTTCTGGCCCAAGGAGAAACCTATTACCGGGAAGATCTCACCCAGAGCTCCTCGCTCAATACCAGTGGGGATGTTCTTCTAAAGGAGCCCTTGACCAAAGGCACATCCTGGACCCTGGCAGATAATCGTAAACGCACCATTACCAATGTGAATATGGACCTTTCAACTCCTTCCGGAAATTATAAAGTTATAGAAGTGACGACAGAAGGTAAGGATAACACAATTACGGACTACTATGCTCCCAATGTAGGGCTAGTCAAGACTGTGTATAAAGGTACAGATGGCTATGAAGTAATATCGACCTTAAGCAAATTGGAAAAAGACACGCCATTGGTTCAAAACGTGAAGGTCTATGATCCCAATATTAACGATGACAAAATCTATACGACCCAAACTCAACTGTCCTTTAAAACCAACGATATTACAAAGCAGATCTTTGAAGAAGAATTCAAAAAGCAGGCAAATCACGGTAGACTTATTGGCGATAATGTAAAGATAAAGAGCCTTTATCTTAATCAGGATGGCCGAGTCTATATAGACTTTACCAAGAATTTTGTCAGGGAAATGAACGCGGGATCGGGGTATGAAGGGATGATTCTGCAGAGCATTGTCAATACTCTAGGCAATTATTATGGGGCTTCGGAAGTCTACCTTACCCTGGAAGGAGAGCCCTATGCATCAGGGCATATTGAGATGAAAAAAGGGGAGTTCTTCAAAGTCAACATGGATAATGTAATAGAAGGATAATTCTAAAAGCGGCAATCAGTATTAGGAGTTCAGGCGGAGTTCAATCTGCCTGAACATTTCTTTTTGCCTTATCAGACTTATGATAGATTCACTTTGAGTCTTGTACTTACAGCACTTTTATGGTCTAATAGATGCGTGACTATTTTAAATGAAACATCGTTTCAAAATAAGGGGGACTCCTTAAGTGCTTGAACGTCATCCGATTAAATATTTGGCTCCTGCCTGGTTTGCTGTAATTATGGGTACAGGAGGTCTAGCAAATATATTTTTTCTATGGCAAAATTCATTTCCTTTAGGGCATTTTTTAGGTATAGCATTGGCTGCCTTAGCAGATATTCTCTATTTTTGTGTGCTCATTCCTTGGGTGATCCGTTGGCTTAAGTATTTTCCTTATGCCTACCGTGATTTGAATCATCCTCTGGCAGGTAATTTTTTTGTGACCATGCCCGTGGCTACGGTAATTTTCGGAACCAATATCTATCTAATATGGAGTAAATACTTAAGTGAGACTCTAATCTATTCCTTGATCTTCACCTTTTGGGTTATTGCTATTATCGGGGTGACCTTCTTCACCTTTTACACTACCTTTAGAATGATGCGGGTGGAAGAGACACCCAGACCGGAAATGATCAATTTTTCTTGGATTATGGCTCCTATAGCCAATATGGCCGTTTCCCTGATTGGCAATCCTGTATTGGAGCTTACCATGAAACTTCATTCTTCCTGGAGCGTATCCGTTCTCCTTATGAATACCGCCTTATTTGGGATCGGATTTTTTCTCTTTATCTTTATTAGCGCGATTGTTTTTGTTCGCTTGGCTAATCACCCTCTTCCGCCTGCGGACACCATACCCTCTTTCGGGATTTTTCTCAGTGCGGTAGGGCTGGCGGTCAGTGCGATTATTGATGCTTCAAAGAATGCTCAAGAGCTTGGACTGTTAGCTTCAACGGACTTAGCCAATCTTATTGCAGTGGTCATATGGGGATTTGGTGCTTGGATTGTAGGCATCATCACGATTATCAGTGTACATCAGCTTCGCAAAGGTGGAATTCCCTTTAGCATGGGTTGGTGGGCCTATATCTTTCCCCTGGCAGCTTACACCCTATGCAGTCAAAAGATCGCTGCTGTATTTATCACTCCGCTAACCACAGGTTATACAGCTCTTTTGACGGTTCTTTTAGCTCTTCTTTGGGTATATACATTTGCGAACACAGCTCGTGGTGCAGTTAGCGGAAAACTATTCGTTGGAACTCCCATTCTAAAAGATTCTCAAAGAGAAAAATATCCTCCGGCCTGTAAGGCTGATTATGGTCAATCAGCGTTTCCTTTAAAATAAATTTAGGCATCTTTATCTTTTATCAGTCAAACAAAATAAAAGTACGGGACTAAGGTTCGCTGAAACCTTGATCCCGTACTTTTTAATTAAAAAGAAGGTAATTCTCCTTTAGAAAAGTCAATAGTTCTTGAGCGGCATGAGGAAGATAGCGACCTTTCTTCCAGATCAGAGCCAGTTGAAGGCATAGGTTCGAGTCTGAAAAGGGTCGGTAAATAATGGTTTCCGGGTTAAGAACTTCGCAAATCTTCGTAGGTAAAAGGGCTAGGCCAAGCTTAGCAGCCACCATTTGGGTCATTAATTCGCGCTGAGAGGTTTCAAAGGCGATCTCCGGGTTAATACCCGCCTTTTTGCATCCTGCAATAATAATATCATGGAGCTTATAGTCGCTATTGTATAAAATAAGTTGCTCTCCGGCAAAGTCTTTGTAATCAATACATTCCTTCAGAGCTAATGGGTGATTAGGGTGCATAATGACACTAAGGGGGTCTTGTTCGAACCAAATCCATTCAAAGAGATCCTTATCTTCCGGTGTAAAAATGCCGAAATCCAGTAAGCCGTCTTCGAGAGAAGCTTCAATCTTTTTGGGGCCATATTCAAAGAGCTGAATTTGGATTTTAGGATACTCATTTTTAAAAGCACCGAGCATATGGGAAAAGGTTGTGACAGCGGTAATAGGAGGGAGCCCGATGTGGATCTTTCCTGTTTGTAGTTTGGCCAGGCCTTCCAATTGAGTATTGATATTTCTAAATGCAGCCACAATTTGTTGCGCTTGCTCAAGAACAAGCTCTCCGGCATCTGTCAGTTTTACAAATTTTGTACTGCGATAGAATAATGCTTTTCCCAGCTCCGCCTCCAGATCCTTAATCGCTTTACTGATCGAGGGTTGGGAGGTATGGGTTGCCTCGGCTGCGATGCTGAAGCTTTTGTGACGTGCAACTTCGATGAAATATTCTAAATGCCGTATTTCCACTTATCCATCCACCTTTGCATTTATTCGTTATCAGAATACACCGTATTCATAACGGGTATTTCACATCTCGATAGAAGATAATTAAAATGGAAGATAGAAGTATCTTAAATTGATGCTCTTTAAGTATAATGCAAATTTCTCATATCTTCCAGACTTGGTAAAAGAATCTTAGCACTCTTGAAAGGGTTAAAGATATGCCAATAAAAGTTTTTTCTAAGTATCGAGCCTTTGTTTATTTGGCAATCATTATCGGGGTGGGGAGCTGGAGCAATATTCTCTATCCATGGATGTCAAAGGTGATGTCCTTTTTCAGTCCCATTCAAGCGTATATTTTGCTAAATTCTTTTTGGATTGCAACTGTGGTTGGGATTTCTTTTTTGACCTATAAAAGGATATACAGTTGTAAAGAGATAAACATAACTTGGTTCATGGTACCTATGCTCTATATGAGTGTTCAACTTATTGGTAATGCTCTCTTGGAAAGAGCGATTATTCTCAACTTGGGCTGGATATGGCTGATATTAGGAATGAACACGCTGTTGTTCATAGTTGGATTCCTGTGGTTTCACTGCCTCAGTGTACTCGTCGTTGTCCGGATCGCTCAGCAGTCCCTCACCTTTGCTGAGATCAATACTTTTTTTGTTTTTGTTCTTGGGACTGTGGGAGTGACCATCTGTACAATTTTTGATCTTGCTAAAAATCTACTCCTCATGGGTTTATTGGATAGTATACAGCCCCTTAAGCTATTGGCTTGCTTTTTTTGGGGCTTTGGTATTTGGACTGTTGTCTTTATCCTTATCCTATGGTGCTATCAGAGCTGGACGAAGAAAATGCCAATCCGAGTGGAGTGGGGGATATATATTTTTTCATTCCGGATGTATACGATTGCCAGTCACAAGATTGCGGAAGAATTCCTTTCTCCGCTTACGTCAGGAGTTTTATCCTTACTGACACTCCTGCTTACTGTATTATGGCTCTGTTTTTGGAAAAATAGGATAGGGGCATTGATTCAGTCCACAAATTATTTTGAGATAAAACAAAAGAGAAGTAGAGTTTAAGTTCTCCAATTGAACATAAACTCTACTTTTTGAAGTTTTAAGCTAAGAATCATTTGTATTGAGAAATTATACCTGATCCCAAGCTAAATTTAGGACTCTCTTAGCATTAGCGATCACCAATTCAGGGTCTTCGTCCCCATATGGTTTGACTTCCAGGCTGACAATCGGCCGATTTTCCTTGTTAAGGAATCCAATGTCCAGGAGGACGCGGAGGTATTCCACAAGTTCATCCACATCATTTTCACTGCCAGGGAAGCCAAATCTCGGATGTTCATCTCCATAGACTGGAGAGAGTTTGTCTTTGACAAGAGCATTACCCATGTGAGCATGGATAATATAGTCTTTTACAGGGATCAGAGATTCAGCCGGTGTTTCCCGGAGTTGAGGCAGGTGGCTTAAGTCTACCATTAAGCCGAAATTGTCATATTCCTGGCGAATTTCCTTAACATATCGTTGGGTGAGTGCCACAGGTCCAATCAGAGAGCATTTGTCAACATCATAGTCAAATACTTCAATAGCGACCTTCATAGTTCCCTTGGATTTGGCATAGGCACATATTTCCTTGGTAGAGCGGATCAATGCCTGATAGGCCTCTTCCTTTTTAGATTCTTCATATTTTCCGCTGAGGAAGGCGAAATCCTTGGCGCCCATTTCATAGGCTTCATCAACACCTTCCTTTACATTGGCCAGGGCTCGTAATCTTTCTTCCTCATTGAGGGAGTTGATATTCTGCTTGGTGATCAAGAGCCGGGGCATCCCCGCATAAGAAAACTCCATATGGGAGGTCTCAATAATCTGCTTGGCTTTTTTCCTAACGATGGGGTCCTTAATCCAGGTCATTTCGACTACTTCAAAGTAGTCATCGAGAGCAATTCTTCTCAAAGTTTCCAGGATGGGCCCTTCTCCTTTGCCGGTGCGGGGATAAGCCATAAAATGAACGAGACCTACCTTCATATATTTACGAAAGGATTCATTCATTGGGCATCCTCCTTAGACTTTAGTCCACTGGGAAGGTTTCGATGGGTACTGGGGCAGAAAAAGCAATCACCACAAGAGGTTCATCTCCGGTGTTCTTTATGCCATGGGCTTCTCCTTTAAGGTTGGGGATGATCGTACCCGCTTTCATAGGTAAAGAGACTCCTTTACCCCCTAGGAATTCTCCTTCTCCCTGGACGACGACCCAAATATCATCCGTATTAGGGTGTTGGTGAGCAGGGACGGAATCTCCAGGCTGTAAATTGATTACGGCTGTATTGGTGCACTCGCTTTCATAGAGTACAGTCTTTTTTACGTTCTTACTTAATATTTCTGTGATTTTGGTGAACTTCATGACTTATACCTCCCTTCAATTGAGCATTTTCAGTTAAGCTTTTGATCCATCTCCTCAAAAGACTTGTGGCTCATCTTTAGAATAAAGAGTTTTTCTAAGGGAGTAAAATAACCATTTAGAATATTGCGTATTCAATGGGAGAATAAAGAGTGCGAATAAGTAGAGCGAATGAATAGTGTGGAAATTAGGAAAAGTCAGAGCTTATTCAGTTCGTAAATAGACTGTATTCAGAATAGGTATTTTACTTAAAGGCGTGGGGTATCTACAATGAAAGCACAAAAAGCGTATGAAAACGCAATTCAGTAAGGAGGAAGAAACATGGCTATTATGAGATCAGTACTCTTTGTTGCAGGAAATGATAAGGAGGCTCTGGATGAGGCCTTAACCTATGAGGCGGATGCACTTATTTTAGATCTGGAGGATTTGGTACCACCTCAGGAAAAATCAAGAGCACGCAGAATGGTGCGTGCGAATATCAAGCACGCGGGCTCTCAAGGTGCTGAGGCGTGGGTTCGAGTGAATGCCTGGGAAACGAATATGACTGATGATGATCTGGAAGCTGCAGTATGTGAAGGTCTTACAGGAATCAATCTCACCAAGGTTGCCGGTGCCGGCGACGTACAGCGTTTGGCCTGGAGACTTGAGGAGCTGGAACGGAAGAATGGTCTGGAAGTAGGAAGCATAAAGATCTGCCTGCTTATAGAGACCGCCATCGGTGTCATCAACGCCTATGAGTCTTGTGCTGCCAGCCCTCGTGTTACTGCGGCAATTTTCGGAGCGGTAGATTTTACCCGTGATATGCAGGTTAAGCTGACCCCTGAAGCAAAAGAGCAGCAGTTCGCTCGGGGTTATGTTGCTGTTGCGGCTCGTGCTGCCGGTATTATAGCTCTTGATGCGCCCTTCCTCAATTACACTGACAAAGAAGGATATGCGCGCAACATAGCGGAAGGGCGCCAATTGGGGTATAAAGGACGGATGATTGTTCATCCCAGCCTTGTGGAAGCCGCTAATCGTCTCTATTCTCCTGACCCGGAAGATGTACAATGGGCCAGAGAGATTAAGAAGGTTTTCGAAGAAGAGGCTATTGCTAAAGGAAAAGCAGCAATCGTCTATAAGGATAAGCTGGTGGATACTCCTGTTTATAGCAATGCTCTCGACATTCTTGCGAATCAAGCTGAGATTGATGCTAAGCTTGGGAAAAAGTAAACAGATAAAGGAAGTGTTTTAAATGTCTTTAAGAGAGAATGCGCTGAAACTCCATGCTGATCATCATGGCAAAATCAAGATCGCTCTTAAAGTTCCCTGCCGTGATTACAATGATTTGAGCTTAGCTTACTCCCCGGGAGTGGCTGAACCCTGTCTGGAAATTGCTAAAAATCCTGAATTGGTTAACACTTACACCAATCGGGCTAATTGTGTGGCCGTGGTTTCCAATGGTACCGCTGTTCTTGGTCTTGGAGATATTGGTGCCCGTGCGGCTATGCCTGTAATGGAAGGGAAATCTCTTCTATTCAAGAATTTTGCTGGGGTAGATTCCTTTCCCATTTGTTTGGACACAAAGGATATGGATAAGATTGTCGAAGTGGTCAAATTACTGGAGCCTACTTTTGGAGGCATCAATTTAGAAGATATTAAAGCACCTGAATGCTTTGAAATCGAAGAGAAATTGAAAGCAGTGTATGATGGTCCTGTTTTCCATGATGACCAGCATGGAACGGCTGTCGTGACCTTGGCGGCTATGATCAATGCTCTGAAGATTGTTAAGAAGGACCTGAAGGATGTTAAGATCGTAACAAGTGGAGCCGGTGCGGCAGGGATGGCCATCGTTAAGCTGTTGATGGATTGCGGTCTCCAAAATATAATTATGTGCGATACCAAAGGAACGATTTATGAGGGACGCACCGAAGGCATGAATAAATATAAGGCGGAAATCGCTTTAAAGACGAATCGTTCTAAGGTTAAGGGCAGCCTTGCGGAAGCGTTGAAGGGCGCTGACGTATTTATCGGAATTTCCGTAGGAAATACAGTAACACAAGAAATGATCCGGTCCATGGCCAAAGATGCAATTGTCTTTGCTCAGGCTAATCCTGTTCCGGAAATCATGCCTGAAAAGGCTAAGGAAGCGGGCGCTGCTGTAGTAGGAACCGGCCGTTCCGACTATCCCAACCAAATCAACAATATTCTCTCTTTCCCCGGAATTTTCCGCGGGACCTTTGACACCGAAGCGAGAGAAATCAATGGGCCAATGAAAATTGCCGCTGCGGAAGCAATCGCTTCCATTGTCAGCCCTGAGGAGCTCAATGCAGAGTATATCATTCCGAAAGCTTTCGACCATCGGGTGGCTCCCGCTGTAGCTGCGGCTGTAGCCAAAGCAGCCATGGAGAGCGGTGTGGCCAAAAAGAAGGTCGATCCAGAGCAGGTTGCTCTGAATTTAATCAGCTTACTTGCCCAAGAAGGCAAATAAGATTTAGATTCCTCCTAAATAGTTAAGCAAAGAAACAGCCCCAGCCATGGCTGTTTCTTTGTTAACTATTCAGAATGTACAAGAAGCAGGAATAGAATCGGAATTTTGAATTGAAATCGGAGTTGAGAGTAGTGAGCTTTGGCAGGTTATTAACTGCGATGGTTACGCCAATGAATAAAGAGCTGGAAGTGGATTATCAAGCGGCGGCCGATTTGGCGCAGTACTTGGTAAGACATGGCTCAGATGGAATCGTTGTGGCAAGCACAACTGGAGAATCCCCTACCTTAGCAGATGAAGAGAAGCTTGAATTATTTAGGGTTGTAAAAAAAGCGGTCGGATCAAAGGCCAAAGTCATCGCAAGTGTAGGGAGCAATTCAACACAGGAAAGTGTCGGAATGGCTCTTCGCACCTTAGAGACGGAGGTCGATGGTCTAATTGCCGTCGTGCCTTATTACAATAAACCTTCACAGGAAGGGTTATACCGCCATTTTCGCGGGATCGCGGAAGTATCTTCTCATCCGCTCATGATGTATAATGTGCCGGGGAGGACTTCTGCGAATCTTTTGCCTGAAACCGTTCTGCGTTTAAGCTGTGTCCCCAACATCACAGCACTTAAAGAGGCTTCAGGATCAATGGATCAAGTGAGCGAATTGAAGCGAATATTACCTGATGAATTTGAAATCTTTAGCGGGGATGATTCCCTGACTCTCCCCATGCTGGCACTGGGGTGTAATGGGGTCGTTGGTGTAGGATCCCACATTGTTGGGAATGAGATGAAGCTGATGATCGATGCTTGGATTTCCGGAGATATTGAAACAGCACGCTGGTGGCACTTAAAGCTGATGCCAATTTTTAAAGGAGTTTTTATTACGGCCAATCCTGTTCCGATCAAATATTTACTCAATCAGATGGGGATTGAAGTAGGGAGTGTACGGCCGCCCCTGGTTGAAACGACACCGGCAGAAGAAAAAGTGTTAAATGAAATACTTAGCGGGTGGAAGCTAAGGTGAAGATGTGGCAAAAAGGGAGCTGTTGCACTACGAACAAAATAGTTCGCGGTACAACAGCTCCTTTTGATTGAGCAAGGTCCATATAGTTCTAACCTAAAGCTCCCAATATACGACTTGACGCCGTTATCTTTTGTTAAGGGGAATATATTTTTGACGGGGTACCACGCTCTTATAAGCAGGGCGAATGATCTTTCCGCCATTGACGATTTCTTCGATCCGATGAGCACTCCAACCGGCGATGCGGGAGAGCGCAAAAATAGGAGTGAACATTTCCAGAGGGAGATTGAGCATTTGATACACGAAACCTGAATAGAAGTCTACATTGGCACTGACTCCTTTATAAATCTTCGTGTGCTTAGCAATGATCTGGGGAGCCAGTTCTTCTACTTTAGCATAAAGATTGAATTCGTTATCCAGACCCTTTTCAGCGGCGAGTTTCGAAGCATAGTGCTTCAGAACTACGGCTCTGGGGTCGGAGATGGAGTAGACCGCGTGACCGACTCCATAGATCAATCCGGAGCGGTCAAAGGCATCCTTGAGAAGAATTTTGTCAAGGTAGGCGCTGAGTTCATCCTCATCCTGCCAATCGGAGACCTTTTCTTTGATATCCTGGAACATTTGAATAACTTTATGGTTGGCACCGCCATGCTTTGGTCCTCGTAAGGAGCCCAATGCTGATGCTATGGCTGAATAAGTATCCGTTCCGGTGGAGGTAACCACATGAGTGACAAAGGAGGAGTTATTTCCCCCGCCATGTTCCGCATGAAGGACTAAGGCCAGATCCAGAAGCTTAGCTTCCAGCTCCGTATATTTGTGGTTTGGGCGCAGCATATAAAGAATATTTTCAGCCAGACTTAATTCAGGTTGAGGGCTATGAATAACCAAGCTTTTGTTCCCGTGATAATGGGTATAGGCTTGATAACAATAAACAGCAAGGGCAGGGAAGGCAGCAATCAGGCGGATGCATTGTTTGAGTACGTTTCTTATGGAAGTATCATCGGGATTGGAGTCATAGCAATAGAAGCCCAAGACACTGCGGGCCATTCCATTCATGATGTCTTTACTAGGTACATTGAGGATCATATCTTTGGCAAAATTATCAGGGAGTTTTTGATAGATGTCGAGAAGACTATGAAAATCAAAGAGCTCCTGCTTGTTCGGTAATTTGCCAAAGAGAAGAAGATAGGCTGTCTCCTCAAATCCAAAACGGTTATCCTCCATAAAGCCCCGAGCAAGATCCGTAATATCATAGCCCCGATAAATAAGCCGGCCGGGTACGGGAACCATTTCCCCTTCATCGATAATATAAGAATGAACTTCACCGATCTCGGTTAAGCCCACCAACACACCTCTACCGTCTAAATCGCGAAGTCCGCGCTTAACTTCATACTTCTGGTAAAGTTCCGGGTCAATGGGACCTTTCTTTACAGTAAGTCCACTGAGTTCATCCAGCATACTTTCTTCAAAATTTTTGAGGTCAACATTTTCCATAGCAACAACTCCTCTTTATGTTTTTAATCGTATATTCTTTTGGTGTGACAGGCTTACTTTTAAGCTGTATAGCCTGCTGAAAGCAAGAGATTACTTGCAGACAACTTTATATACATTATGAGTTGTCAGTGGGAATTAGTCAAGTAAATTCTTGTTATAAAGCATCTCAGAAGAACACTAATATTATATATGATATCTGAAGGAAAAATAAGAAGGTGCACGGTATATGAAATGTATACATTAATCGCTACCTGTCATTTTACTCTTAGTATTACTTTACTGCTTTATTTTGATGCTGCTTTGAGTATCTGGAAGCAAGCTTTACAGGATATTTTTTTCTTGTTGTGATGTTTATCCATTTGTTTGTTTAATCATTGACGAAAAGCGTCCTCACTCGCTATTGCAGCAAGGGAGGACGCTCATGTAATTCGATTCTCAAGATCCGGTTAAACACATCGTCAAGATAAGATAAACGATCATCAGGTATTTGGTTAATTAAATCGTGAAGCCTTTCCCGGGAGATATTCATGTCTGCCACCTCATCTTAATCGCTCTATGGGTTATTCTATAGTATTGTTCGACAAGAAGTGAGATGCTCTTTATAGTCACTTAAGATTCTTTTGCCAGATGCCATTTATACCCTTCCCGGACATCGGTCACTACTCCATAGAGTTCCTTCATGGTGGACATTCTTCTTTTGCGATCAAACTTGGAAATGAACCTGAAATAACGGGGAACCGGAGTAGCCTTCATAAGGGTTCGGGCATATTCACTGTAAAACTGTTTAAGTGGCAGGGCAGTGGGCAATACCGTATGCATGAAATCAAAGAATTTGGGATCATGAGTCAGAAGCCGGTCCTTGTTCTGTTCGTAAAGTGCTGTTCCCGGTAAAGGGGTAAGGATGGAGAGGGCGGCATAAGAAATATTGAGTTTACGGGTATAAGCAATCAGTTGATCGAATTCTTGGCGGGTAAAGGAAGGATCAATGATAAAGGAACCATAGATATCGATGTTAAGGTCATTAAGAATCTTTACTGCCTCTTCTTGTTGTGCCACTGTAATGTTTTTATTAAGGCCTTGCAAGTGCTCATCGGAAAAGCTCTCAAAGCCGACGAAGACTTGGATTAAGCCGATGTTTTTCCATTTGGCAAATAGTTCAGGATGTTTCACAATGGTATCAACCCGGCCATAGAGGAAATATTTTTTGCGTATGCCTGCTACCTGGATCAGATCGGCCAGTTGATCCATTCTTCTTGTGTCACACATGGATTCATCATCACAGAAAAAAACAATTTCTTCTTGGATCCCATGCAATTCCGCAACGATCCGTTCCGGGTTTCGCTGCAGATATTTTCCGTTGGTTATTGACCATAGGGCGCAAAAATTGCACCGTCCGAAACATCCCAAAGAAGTCCGGATCGAGGCGATGGGTTTCATCCAGTCACTAAAATAATGGTTGCGGTAACGGGCGGTCAAGGAACGGTCGGGAAAGGGCAGATCATCCAGATTTGTATAGGGACGCTCAGCGGTAAAGGACATGATGGAGCCTGGTATGGCCAAGCCCGGTATATCTCCCAAGGGGAGCTGAGATTCTTTATGCTTCAGAACCTGGCGCAGGGTAAAGACCCCTTCCCCGATAACGATTAAGTCGATAGCCTGGTCGTTGTAGTCGGCAGGTTTTACAGTGGCGTGATGACCGCCAACGATGATAAACACATCTGGATTAATCTCCTTGAAGTGAGCAGCAATTGCTTTAACAATGTTTAGATGGTTAGTATATCCTGTTATACCCACAATATCTGGTTGAAAGGAGTAAAAGGCCCTTTCAAAATCCGGTTCCAGGCGGGCATCAAGGAGAAGTACCTCATGACCATCTTCCTTCAAACCCGCACCAAGGTATTCCAATCCGAGAGGCTCATACATATATACTTTGTCCATAAAGACTGTGCTGCTGGGAGGCTGGATCAATAGTACTTTCAATTGCTTTTACCTCATTTCGCTTTTGTTTTCAGCACCATTCATAAAGAGATCAACCATTGCCGCGAGATGTTTTTCAGGGTTCCAAGAATCTCCCTCAAGGATCCAGACCATAAATTCCATGACATACATAATCTCAAGATGCTTGGCCAAGTATTCTGTCGGCAGATCTTGGCGTAATTCACCCGCTTCCTGACCGTAGCGAATGATTTGGGCAAGAACCTGATCCATACCGCTGTTCTGATAAGCCTCTGGCTGTAACATAGATTGAAACTGGTGAACAAAGTAGATTTGAAGGAGTTCACGGTATTGGAGGTTCCATTCAAACTGCCCACGAAAATATTCATAAATTTTTGAGCGGGTAGTCGGTAGTTTTGCCAAAAAGTCCAAAACCTGATCCACAAATTGATGACTCATGTCTTGAAAGAACTCGGCCACAATAAGCTCTTTAGAGGGGAAGTAATTGTAGAGTGTCACTTTCGAAATGTCCACAGCCTCCGCTATTTGCTCCATGGTCGTGGCATCGTAGCCTTGGGTTTGGAAAAACTGAATAGCTGTAGTAAGGATACTTTGCTTTGTCTCTTCTTTTTTTCGTTCTCGCCGATTTAAGGTACTGTTCTTACTCATCATGACCTCCTTAGGGTTTTGTATTGGCTCCGATAGAGACAATAAGCTTACTTAGTAAAAATATGAACTGAACATAAAAGTTAACCAAGTTAATTTTTATGTTCTAAGTATAAAACATAATTTGTCAGATGTAAACTCTCTAAAGAAGATGCCACTTCCTACACAAAAACGCAGCTCATTTTGAGCCGCGTTTTTGTGTAGGAAGTGGTTATCTATAATGTTCGCTGTTTGAATAAGGATTAATCTTCATCATCCTTTTGTTCTTTTACTTTATCCACGATTTCCGGAACCATATCCAGGAGCTTTTCTAAACCACCGGCTTTTTTAATGGGAAGGAGCTCAACTTGATCACCTTTGATGACCAGGATTGCGGTGGCATGGATTTTAGCCCCTGCGCCGGCACCGCTGCCGGTTCCGTCGTTACCTTTCTCATCTTTACCACCGCCGCCGCCTGTTCCAAGACCGAAAGTAATGTCAATAAAGGGAATAATAGTAGTTTCGCCCACTTTAATAGGATCTCCAACCACGGTCTTGGACTTTAGAAAGCTTTCCAGTTTTTCAAAAATCGTATCGATGTTTTCTTTTGTGTTAATTGACATATTGAGGACCTCCTTTAGATTTCTTTGGTTTTTTAAAGAGCTTGGGAATGTATATACTTCTAACTGGTTTAGAGAGCAGGAACCCTAGAATCATAAAGAGGAGAGAGGGAACCCAAACTCGGCCACCAATTAAAAATTTTCCTTCAAGGACTTCTTCATCGAACACCGGTTGCACATGAAGATCATGTTTATGAATCAAGAAATGAAACTGACTGAGCAGACCATAAAGCAAGCCGGTCATCATGGGATCGCTGAATCCCACTTTGGCAGAAACAAAGAGGGTATGGGGCTGAAAGTGCTTAAGTAGTTTGACCAGAGTTGAGAGAGCCTCCTTTAGGATGTCCGGCCTTAAAAACTCTTTAAATGAAGATTTCTTTCCCTTGCCCTTATGACTGGATTTGCTCTTTGCAGCGTGATCAACTCCTTTGCTATACTTGTCTTTCTCGGACTTCCCGATAGGAGGGAGTCCTTCTTTCTCTGACTTACTGGGAGGAGTCTTTGGTTCAAAGGTATGTTCAATCCATCGAAAAACAGCGAGATTGATTCTGAACCTTCCAGGAAAAGTGCGGCTAAAATCAATCTTTATTCCTCCAAAGAGCCAGGTGATGGAGCCTTCCAATAGACTTTGCTCATATTTTTCTCCGGCTATACGATAGCGGTAGGGAATGATTAATAGGGCCAAAACTATGATGAGGATCGCTAAGAGGAGGTAACCAAGGGCTTGTAAAAGAAAACCAAGTATGGATAAGAACAATAAATCACCTCCAAGGCCTACTACTTAGCTTTGAGCAACTTAGTGCTCTTGAGCAGACCTTTTGATACCAATTTAAGAGCTGATGGGGTGGCTTTTAAACTTTCTTTAGCGAGGTTATTGCTTGCTTTAACACCGGGTACATAATCGAGGAACCTGCTGGCCGATCTTATATTTTTACGCTGGATTTCCACAAGGGCAGTGAAAGAACTCTGAGAAGAAGGCTCAGAGACTTGCTCAAGGAGGATGCCTTTAAGCTGATCCAGCTCAGGAGGAAGTTCAATTTCATAAGTAGATTTATCGCTGAGATCCCAGAAAAGAAGCTTCAGCTCATTGAGCTCCTTTCGGCATTCCGGACAGATCTTAAGGTGTTCATCCACAAAGAGCTTTTCTATGGGATCAAGAGTATCGTCCAGCAGATCCTGAAGCAGTAGCTTATCCAGTTTACATGTCATCATTTTATCTCTCCCATAATCCGTCTTTGCTTAAACACGTCTTAAGATTTTTTCGCCCTCGATATAAATAGGTCTTTACTGTTCCTAAAGGAACTCCCATAATTTTGGCAATTTCCTCATACTTCATACCCTTCATATGCCTTAGGATAATAGCCATGCGTTCTTCAGAAGGAAGGGCATGAATGGCCTTGACCAGGGTCTCCTTTGTATCCAGGTATAGAGTCGCTTCCTCGGTCCGATTGCTGGAAGGAAGTAGCTCTTGAATTTCATGACCATTTTCATTATGTTGGTTTAAGGATAAGGCGTCCTTTTTATCCCTTAGGTAGTTTAAACATTTATTGACCGTAATCCGTTTAATCCAAGGGAGCATAGAAAAGCTGTCATCGAAGCGATCCAAGGATTTAAAGATGGACAGAAAAACATCTTGGGTTAAATCGAGAGCATCTTCCTTGTTTCCGGCATAATGGTAAGCAATTGTATAGATATACTTCTTATACCGATCGTAGAGAAGCTCCAACCCTTGATTTTTATCCTTCTTATAAAGTTTCAGGAGGGTTGCATCTGAAGAGTCCAAAGCTCGGATCATCCTTCTATGTTTATAGTTTTTGCCTCACTTAATTAATACACAATAAATCCAATAAAGTTTTGCTAAATAAGATATTTTTTAAAAAAGTTTTTAATACGGGAACCTTTTCCTTCTCATAATCATCTATCAGGTGTCTGGACAAATAAGCAAGACTGAGGTGATAAGAGATTTGGAAAGGGTGGGAAACGAGGGGGTACCCCATGTGCTTACGAAAACCGTCTTTAATCGTAGCTTAAGTAGAACGGCAAGTGAAGAAAAAGAGAGATTTTGTACCTACATAGATAATCACAAATTAAATATGTTTCGGCTGGCCAAGAGCATTGTCCATAATGACGCAGATGCAGAAGATGTGACCAGTGAAGCGATCTTGAAGGCTTATAGGAATTTGAGCGATCTGCGATCCTTTGCCAGTTTTAAGCCCTGGATTATGAAGATTGTCATCAATGAAGCCTATTCTTTAGCCAATAAGCGCAAGAAAGTCATATACTTAGAAGAACTTGAGGTTCCCGAAGAGAGTTCGGAAAGCATGATTAATGAATCAGGAGAGCTATGGACTGCCGTGAAAAAACTGGATGAGGAGTTCCGCACCATAACCGTGCTTTTTTATTATGAGGATATGAGTATCAAGGATATTAGTAAAACGTTAAGCTTGCCCACAGGCACGGTGAAATCGCGTTTGGCCAGGGCAAGACAAAAATTAAAAGTGTTGTTAGTGAATGAAGGGGGCATGGAATAAATGGAACATCATGACTTTGACCAATTCATAAAAAACAAAGCAAAAGGTGAACCGATTAACGTCCCCAGAGGATTTTCGGAAAGGATGGATTCTTTAATGGCTAATTTACCCGAGAAGACACAGGGAGTAAGAAGATTACCCAAGAAGATGTTTCTTGTTGTAGCGGGTTTTATAGTATTTGCTTCGATGTCGGTGGTTGCTTCCCCTCTCGTAGGTGAGATGAGCAGCGGCGTGATCAGCTATTTTAATGCCCCGCGGGATTTCAAATATCTCTCCCAGCAAGCGGTCTATGAGCAGTATAACAGTCAAGTCGGAGTCTCTGCCAGTGACCAGGGAATTAAGGTGACGGTGGATAATCTGGCGGTTGATGATAATTATATTAGTGTTTTCTATACAGCCGAGAGTGAAGAGCCTATCCAACTATTAGGCGACGAAGAGACTATAGAGCAGTGGCGCATCAATTGGACAGCCCCTCATTTCTGGTTTAAAGAGAATGGGCGTTATATTGAACCTCCTGCCCAAAATGAAATCGATGCTTATCTGGAAGATCCTTATACTCTGAAAGGTATGCAACGATTTGCTGTGGTGGGGCTTTTAGAGGATACTATGAATCTTGAGATCTACACTGAAGAGATTTTTGGTAAAGAAGGGCGCTGGCATATTCCTTTAAGTGTGGACAAAAGCAGTGTTGCCGTGGAAAGCTTAACGGTTGCCCCCAAGATGAAGGCTAAGGTGACCACTGGCTGGAATGGGGAATATAAGCATGATATTACCATCGAAAAGGTATCCATCTCTCCCTTTGGCAATCAAATTGTGCTTAGTGAAAGAGCAGAAAATACCTTCTCACAGTTTGCTCTTCGAGATGAGCAGGGCCGGTATCTGACGGTCATTCCTACGGCTACCTATGGAGGCAATTTCTTCATAAAGGTCACCAACAACTTTGAGTTTATCGGAGGCAGAACGGATATGAAGGAGCTGACTCTTATTCCCATAGTTAGCGGAAGTGAGGAGGATGGCTTACCTGCACCGAAGCTGCGGACTGCAGAAATCGGCAGTTATCCGATTGCTATGCCGGAGAGTGAACTGGGTGGCTTTGTGATGGAAGGGCTGGAGCTTACCCCGGAAAAAGCGGTAGCTACTTTCCATCAGGAGGGAGCAGTGGGGATTAGTTATCCTGATTTGATACTGCTGGATGAAAACGGTGAGAGTTTGGATTTTGCAGCGTTTCATGATGACAGCTATGACCGGGAAACCGGGAAAATCACCATTACCCTTACCTTTAAGGATGTCAGCGGCGAAGAGATTATCGCTAAGGCAAAAAAGGTTGGATATTATGCTCGACCGATGAAGCTTAATGAGGATGAAGCAGTTACGATTAAACTAGCAGAATAGATATGAAGCACTCATGAGTAAGATGCTCATACTCTATGAATTTATGTGAGGAAAAAGGATAGGGAAGTATAATAAAGAAAGCTCGGGAAAATTCTTTTTTAAGGATTTCTTCCCGGGCTTTAGTCATTTGGAGATTGCATATTCAAGATTAATTATGAAGGGAGCAATTAAGCTTATTTATTTTACTGGGTGCAGTGCTTTACGACTTCTTCCCAGGAGAGGTAAATGCGGGTGATATCTTCTTCGATTAAGTTAATCCCGGATTGAACTTCGATGAGCTCTAAATCAGTGATGGCCTTCAGACCATGTTTTGTTCCGCCCGGAATATGAAGGACATCCCCTGATTTCACCGGATAGATCTTGTCATCGCAGGCAAACAGTCCGTTCCCACTGGTAACGGTCCATACCTCAGTACGCATGCCATGAACTTGGTAACTTAAACACTTATCATGGTGAAGATGAAGTTTCTTGGTTAGAACTTCATAACCATCCAGCGATTTTGAGTGATCGAGGACATAATACCAACCCCAGCGCCTCTCTTCATACCTAGGGCGGTTTTGATAAGCACCGGTAAAGTCTTTCAGGCGGGGGCTTGAGTCCTTATCAGCCACAAGGATGCCATCGGGGCCGGCAGCTACCACTATATCAGAGGTCCCCAAGGTGAGAATGGGGATATCGAGTTCATTGATTATGTGGGTATTTACCGAATCCGGACTTGTTCTCCCCTTACCTATGGTCTGAGGCAAGATAGCGGTTAAGGTCTTCCATGTACCAAGGTCTAACCAGTTTCCTTCATATTTTACGGCAATGATTTGAGAGGAATTTTCCAATACTTCATAATCAAAGCTCGTCTTTGGCAGGGAAGAATAACAATATCGCAGGTCTTCGTATTGAGTCGGGAAGTTATGGCTATTTAACCAGTTCAGAATAAAACCTAACTTAAAAGCAAAAACTCCACTATTCCATAAAGCCCCTTCTTTGATTATTTTTTCTGCTACTTCAGGTTGAGGTTTTTCCACAAAACGCTCTATTCTTAAAAAGTCAGGGTCCGCCGCTTCTGAGGAGGGAACCATATACCCAAAAGAAGAGGAAGGTGATGTGGGTGCGATCCCAATCAATCCGACTTCCCCGTGTTCTTCAGTCAATAATCGGGCAAGTTCTCTATAGTTATCGAAAAAGTTTTCTTCGACATAGGTATCGATGGGAGCAACGATGACGACCTCATCTTCATTAAGGTCTTCCTGAGTATGCAGGTAAGAGCAGGCAAGAGCAATAGCGGGAAAAGTATCCCGTTGTTCAGGTTCGCAAACGAATTTGATGTCGGGGCAAAGCTGAGAGGTCAGATTATCAGTCTGAGATTCACAGCAGGCAATAAGTGTTGATGAGGTCAATCCCTTGGCGTGAAGCTGCCGCCATACCCGTTGGGCCATGGATTCGGTCTGACCATCTTGATTTTGGAGAATCTTGACGAATTGTTTGGGACGTGCTTGATTGGAAATGGGCCAAAGTCTTTTTCCCGCTCCACCGGAAAGCAAAATGAGTTGCATAACGATCTCCCCAGATCTACTTCTAGATCAAATATCTTGAACTAGAGGTGGATTATTCGATAGTAAGCTTATATCCGACTCCTCTTAAAGTCCTTATATGGAAAAGTTGCGATTTGTCGAGTTCAATTTTCTCCCGTAGGCGGCTGATAAGAACAGTTACCGCATCATCATTACCATAATAGTCCGCTTGCCAAATTTGATAGAGCAACTGCTTTCGGGTAAAAACTTTGTTGGGATGCTTGGCAAGGAACCAAAGCATGTCAAATTCTTTAGCGGTTAACTCCACAGGCTGATCGTTGATCGCGACTTCACGTGTTGATGGGTTAATATAAAGGCCATTACTGTTAAAAACGCTGGAATCCGGGGTCGGTGTGCTTTCCTCTTTGCGGGTACGTCGTAAAACAGCTTTAACGCGCAGACAGAGCTCTACAGGGCTGAACGGTTTGGCGAGATAGTCATCGACACCTAGGTTGAACCCCAATATTTTATCCAGCTCCTCGTTTCGTACTGACAAAATGATGATAGGGATTGAAGACGTTTCTCGAACCGTTCTGCAGACCTGGAAACCGTCTACATGAGGGAGCATTAAATCAAGGATGATCAGTTCAGGTTCCTGACGGTGGAATTGTTCGATAGCCTGGCTCCCATCAAGGGCTGTAATCACATCATAGCCTTCTCGCCGTAAGCTATGCTCGATAATCTTGAGAATTTTAGGTTCATCGTCGACAACCAAAACCTTTGGCATGGTGTACCCCTTCTTTCTAAATAGTGTCTGCTCGGTATGAAGCGGTAGTCGGAACGGTGAAATGGAATGTACTTCCTTGTCCTGGAATACTATCAACCTGTATTTTCCCCCCGTGGAGCTCTATCATTTGCTTAGTAACCGCCAGGCCGAGTCCTAATCCGCCGAATTCGCGGCAGGTACCGGAGTCCACCTGATAAAATTTCTCAAATATTTGTTGAAGTTGCTCTGGGGCAATTCCTCGGCCGGTATCCGTCAGAGAGACCTGAATCTCTTCCTTCTGTTCATTATAGCGGGCCTGGAGATGAATTCTTCCGCCACAAGGAGTAAATTTAATCGCATTGGATAAGAGGTTCATAAGGATCTGTTTGATTTTATTTTTATCGGCTTCGATGGCAGGCAAATCAGGGGGAATATCCATAGAAAACTGAAGTTTATTATTCTGAATCATTGGGTTAAAGATATTTTCGAGGACAGTAGTCACCTCGGAGAATTCAAAGAAGGAAGGATGAAGATGCAATTTATTCTGCTCGATTTTGGAGAAATCCAGAAGATCTGTGATGAGATCCAGTAAATGGTGAGCGCTCTGGTAAATATCAAACAGATATTCAGAAGACTCAGGAACGTCTATACCTTGTTGAATGAGGATTTCGCTATAGGCGATGATAGAAGTAAGAGGGGTCTGCAGTTCGTGGCTCATAAGAGCAATAAATTCTGACTTGACCTCGTTGGCCTTTGTCAGTTCTTCATTGATACGATGCAGACTTTCTTGATGGAGACGCAGAGCTTGGTTTGCCCTGAGCAATTCAATGGTTCTCTCGTCAACCTTAGACTCCAGAGTGTCATAGAGGTTTTTTAGATTATTTGCCATAGTAAAGAGATTTCTTTGGAGGACGTGGATTTCATAATTCTCTGCTGGAGCCATAGTGGGAATGGAGAGATGCCCTTCGCTGAAATGAGTCGCTAAATCAGCCATACTTTCAAGAGGTTTTACCACTCGAGAACGGATGACGAGGTAGATGGCGGCGGATAAGCTGATAATCAGGATTAAGGTTGAGATAAGATCTTGAATCACGGCGGAGGAAAGCGCAGCGTAGGTGGGCTCTAATGGGGCCGTAATACTGATGACTCCGGCAAAATCCCCCAATTGTGCCCCTTCACGGGAGTATCCCGTAATATCTATACTTCCGGCAGGACCACCATGGCAGCTCAAACAACCTTCTTCATAGTCAAGGGGTACTAAATACCGGTAGGTTTTATTTGTATAATCAATTGAATAATATTCGGTCAAACTGCGATCCTGGTAGAACTTTTCTAAAACCTCTTGTTCGTATGAGTCGGGGGCATTGACTGAATTCCGTACATTAAGCTGAGTTTGCTTAAAAGTATAGCCTAAAGTTCCGTTAAAAATTTCAGAGATTCCCCGAATAGCTACCGAAGGGTTAAAATGTTTAAAGTTCAGGGTGCCATCCCGATCGACGTTGATCACATCCTGTTGTTCAGCGATGAAGACACGAGTCGCAATCAGTTCTTGGGCAAGCATGGAGGTACTATTGTGCAGGTTTTTAAGAGCTAATTGATATTGCTGATATCCGCTGATTGCTATGTATACACTCATAAACATCGTAATAATTATGGTAACTAGCCCTAGTATTTGCGTATTAAGATATTTCTGAGGGGATTTTTTAAAAAGTTTCAAAATGTCCATCCTTGCAATTATAAAAATTTTCAGACTTATAAAGATACATTGTTATATTTTTAATTTAATTTTAAAAAAAGCAAACATATAGTTTTTATTTTCATTATTTCATCAGATTTTAAAACAAATTCCCCTTCTTTTCGTACATTGTATCGAAGCCTGATTAAGTAGTCAACCATATGGCTCTTCTAGCAAACCGTCGTGCTAGGCTAATCTGAGAAAATATCGAGAAGACTGAAAGCCGCCTGTAGGGCGGCTTTCAGTCTGTCCGGAAACATGAGATTTGACGATGTAATATTCCTGCAAGAAATGTGTGATAGTCCTGCAAGTAAAATATAGCTAAAAAGATAGACAAGATAAGGTTACGGAAAGCAAAAGTACAATGTTATGGTATGAAAAATCCGATGAGTTGTTAGCTAATTACCACTTGCCTGAAATTTTGGAATTGTACAATGAATACAACCCTATAGGGAATACCCCATCCTAGGCGGGGTAGGAGAATTAAAAGGAGGAATTGTCTTGAAGGTTTTGCGCAATGTCTTCGATGCACATTCGCACATTGGGCCAATGGCCCCCTGGAAGTATTATGATCTCCAGGAAGAAGTAAACCCCACGGTAATCGAATATCCTGATGTGGATTCTTACTTAGCTCATATGGACAAGTATGGGATCAAAAAGGCACTTGTTTGTCCTAACTATGGAATTCCCAAGCATGAGCAACCCTTTAGCCTTAACCCTTTGGTCATTGAAGCAGTAAGAAAGTCCGACCGTCTTCTCGGTGGTATCTGGGTATCCAATCTTCCTCGTAATAAGGAACTCACGTTAGAAGCGCTTAAATACGCAGGTGAACCGGGTATTGCCTGCCTGAAGATGACTTATTTGCTTGGAGGCAATCCCGACCCGGAAAAATATGATGCAGAGCAAGAAGAGCTTACAGAATTGATCGTAAGCACCTGTGAAAAATATGACCTCACTTTGCAAACTCACTCAAGCTCAGGCGGCAGCTCAGACATCAGTAATTACTATAAATTCATTGAGAAGTATGGAAAACGCATCCGTATCCATATCATCCATCTCGGTGGCGGTGTAAGTGGTCATATTAAAATGGTTCCTAAATTCATCAATTGGGTGAAAGAAGGGTATCAAGTTTACACCGACGGTTGCTGGGCAATTGGTTTCGGTGTGCGCTTCCTATTGGATGAAATCGCTAAAGCTGGAGTAGGCGAAGATCGCATCCTCTGGGGTTCTGACGAACCATGGAGCGACCTCCCCTCCGAATACTGGAAATGGGAAGGCGCGGATATCTCCGAGGAATTCAAGAATAAGATTTTCTGGGAAAACGCTGAACGCGTTTACGGTTTCAAGAAAAAGTAAGAAATTTAAGGATTAAACGATAGGGGGAAATACAAATGGCCAAGGTACAAGTTGGAGATAGTCTTTACTCTAAAAATAAGATCTTTCCAGATCATAAAGCTGAACCTGGACAAAGAGCACTGGTCCAAATTCACGGGATGTTTACTGAAGCATCCGTTACCTTAATTGCGCTCTTAACCGCTACCCGTCTTCAACGTAAGGGATTTGAAACGTCTATTCTCCTTTATGGACCCTCCGGCGTTCTTCTGGGAAGCGGAACCAAGGGTTACCCCAAAGTTGGAGACGAGTTTTATCCAGGCCATCTGGCCCATAGCCAACGATTGACCCAATTCATGAAAGAAGGCGGCAAAGTCTATGTCTGCCAATTCGGATTAGGTGCTACCGGATTCCGGGAAGAAGATTTGCTTGAAGGTGTAATTCCCGTAGATCCCCTTGATGTTCTTGACATCTCCCTTGATCACTATAAATCAGGCGCTTTCATCATGGGAACTTGGATGTAAATCTCTCTATCGGTAAATAAACATTCACCCCTTCCCCGGCTCGCCGGGGGAGGGGGCTATCCCGATGGGAGCAGTAAAGGAGTAAGGAAAATGGGCAGCTCGTTGAAAAAAGCGAAACTCATGGTGGAATTGCAGAGTAAAGGTATTCGCCTGGAACAAGGTTCGGGCAAGGGGCGTCAAGGCGGGGCGGGTCCCGCTAATGGCAAGGGGATGGTCTTTGGGAACTATCAGATTACGGTTCCCACCAGTGGGGAATGTGCTATGAGTTCTGAATACTCCTTGCATGAGGATGGAGAGCACGCCCTTATTTACAAAGATGGGGAAGTAGTCAGCGAGGTGGGGTTAATCGCCCCCCCCCGTTTCTATGAATTGCATACAGAGGATGGTGTGCCTTATAACAAAATTGCTCTTCTCCACGGACGGGATTGTTTGGCCAGCACAGTCATTCAAACATGTTCCCGTTGGCATGGGGGGGAGCGGTGCCAGTTTTGTGGCATCGGGACAAGTCTGGATGATGAAAACACGGTACCGGTAAAAACCCCTAAACAGTTGGCAGAGGTAGCCGGGGCAGCTCAGCGCTTAGATGGGGTAACTCATGTAACCCTTACAGCCGGTACGACAGTTAATCCCTTATACGGTATCAAGCATTTGGGTGATTGCGCCCGGGCTATCAAAGAGGGGACAGGACTTCCTGTCCATGTCCAATTTGAACCTGTAGATGATCCGGATATTTATCGCCACCTAAAAGAATGCGGCGTGGATACAGTTGGAATGCACCTGGAGAGCTTTGACCAAAAAGTCAGAGAGCGTATTACACCTGGAAAGGCCAAGATATCCATAGAAGACTATTTCAAAGGCTTCGCCGGAGCGGTAGAAGTCTTCGGCCGAAATCAAGTGAGCACTTATATCATCATCGGATTAGGGGAGAGTCTGGCCGATACGTTAGCAGGCTGTATGCGTTGCATCGAAATGGGAGTATATCCTTTTGTGGTACCCCTTCGGCCGGTGAAAGAGACCCCCTTCGCTAATATGGCACCGCCGGAGCCGAAGGCTATGGCGGAAATCTATGGGGAAGTTGCAAGAGCTTTAGCTGATCATGGGTTAAGCGCATCGGACAGTAAAGCCGGCTGTGTGCGTTGTGGAGCTTGTTCGGTGCTGCCCGCTTTTGAAAGGAAAAAGCATGGCTAAATATGAGTTGAAAGTCGCTGAGAGTAGAGAAGAAATCAAGCAGTATGAAGAGGTAAGAAGAGCAGTCTTTGTGAACGAACAAGGCATTTTTAATGAAGACGACTCTGATGACTACGATACCATAGCCGTACCGATTATTGCTGTAGAAGCTGAAAGCGGGAGAGTAGCTGGAGTAGTACGTTGCTATCCCATAGAAAATGGAGACTGGGTGGGGGGAAGGCTTGCCGTATTGCCCGAATTTCGCGGGAGATTGGGAGCCCTTCTGGTTCGTAAAGCCATGGAGGAAGTTCAAGGTCGTGGGTGCCGTATATTCTATGCTCATATTCAGGAGCAAAATGTTAAGTTTTTTGAGAGATTAGGATGGTCTCTAACAGGGAAAAGTTCAGTGTTCAGCAATGTAGTTCATTATGATATGAAAGTGGTTTTTTAACATCGAGAGTAACCAGCATGGAAGGATGAGAGTATGTCTTGGCTCAATGATTTTGTCGCTGATTGGATGGAGACAAGCGGTCTACAAGAGAAGCAGGATATCCAGACAGTCGCGAGCAGTTTGCCGATTAGCCCCGTTGTGAATGGTCAACCGGTTCTTCTGGGGGATGATGCCGCGGCTATTCCAAGTAATGAGGGCTATCTGCTCTTGGCGGCCGAGGGGGTATGGCCACCTTTGTTACGAGCCGATCCTCAATTGGCCGGCAGGTGTTGCGTCTTAACCAATGTCAGCGATATCTACGCAATGGGAGGACGACCTACGGCAGTTGTGGATGTTCTTTTTGCTACCGATGATGAGGTTGCCTCAAAGGTCTTAAAAGGAATGCAGGAGAATGCCGAGCGATTCGGGGTACCTATCGTTGGAGGGCATTTTACCAAGAACAGAGATACTTCAGCTTTAGCTGTTGCCATACTAGGTCAGGCCAAAAAATTACTAACCAGTCACACCGCCCGCCCGGGGGATCAACTGATGCTCGTCTGCAAATTAGAAGGGAATATACGAGATGGTTTTAATTTCTGGGATTGCTCCAGCAGGTGTTCACCTGAGGAACTCAGAGAGGAATTAGAATGTCTTCCCTTCCTGGCAGAGGCGGAACTTTGTGATACCGCTAAGGATGTAAGTATGGCGGGAATCCTGGGAACCACGATTATGATGTTAGAGACCTCTGAATATGGTGCCGAGATTGATTTGGATGAGATTCCCTGCCCGCTGGGAGTCGGGCTGGAACAATGGTTAAAAGTTTTCCATAGTTATGGATTTATCTTATCTGTTCGACCGGAACAAGTGCGGGATGTCATGAATGTATTTGAGAAAAAGGAAATATGCTGCGTTCCTTATGGGAGGGTTATAGAGGATTCAACTATAACTGTCTGGGGACGCGGAGCAAGTAAAGTTATCTGGGATTTGAAAACTCCATTAATGGGTTTTGCCCAATCCTAAGTGCGAGGTGAATTATGAATAAAGCATTAGAAAACCAATTGACCGAGCTCCTCGGCCCGGATTCGGTATCAACTCTTGATATTGAACGCAGGCAATATGCCCATGATATGGCCCCTGTGCCGAAGATCTTCGGGTTGTTCTTCAAGACCATGCCCGATGCCATTGTGCGTCCGAATTCTTCTCAGCAGGTTCAGCAGTTGGTGAAATTTACAGCTGCCAATGGGGTCCCCCTTATCCCCCGGGGACGTTCCACAACCATGATGGGAGGGTCCTACCCCGTTTGGGGCGGAATCTCTGTGGATATGACGGCACGCAAGGGGATTATCTCCCTGGATGAGGCAAACAGGACAGTGAAGGTCAGTTCAGGAATAATCTGGGATAATGTCTTAAGATACTTAGAAAAACGGGGACTCACTTTATATTGCTACCCTACCAGCGCTCCCTCGGCCACCGTGGGCGGTTGGTTGGGCAATGGCGGAGTCGGGCTGGGAAAAGGCGGATTGGGAATTGGTTCCCCCGCGTATGGTTATGCGGCAGATACGGTAGTGGATCTGGGGGTAGTTCTACCCTCAGGGGAATACATTGAATCCGTGGCAGCTTCTCAATATAAAGTGCAAGATTTCATCGGCAGTGACGGAGTCCTGGCTATCTATGATACGGTGACGCTGAGAGTCCGCCCTCTTCCTGCACGGCAAGAACCCTTCAGCTTTAATTTTAACGAAGTAACCAAGCTTTGCTGGGCAGTTAAAGAAAGTGCGGCACTTAAACCCTTCTTCCTGCTGATCGAAGATGAAGGTATGCTTGGCTTTAAGAAAAAAGCCGGGCTTCATGTTCCACCAGCTAAAAACTTAGTCACTGTGGTCTTGGAGGGAGAAGGGGCTTCCTTAGACTCCGATATCCAAGAACTGCGTAAGATCATGATCACTCATGGGGGCCAGGAATTATCCCGAGAGATTGCAGAGGAAGAATGGGCGGGTCGTTATTATGCTATGCGCCATAAAAGTGCCGGACCCAATCTTCTCGGCGGGGAATTCAGCGCCCCAATCGATCAGTTAACGGAAGTGGTCAGACGGGTTAATGAATTGGCGGAAAATAAGAACATCACCATTGGTATTCACGGGACTCTCGGTGTTAACGAGATGTTGTTTATGCCTCAGGTGCTCAGTGATGAACGAAAGAAATTCCGTTATTTGACGATGATGTCCTTGGTTAAAGACTTAAATGATATGAGTATTGATCTAGGTGGAGTACCCTATGGTGCAGGTTTATTCAATGCCTTTTATGCCAAGGAGATCCATGGGGAGAGATTCGACGAATTGGTTCAGCTCAAAAAAGAGCTTGATCCCCGTAAAGTCATGAACCCTGGCAAGGCGATTCACTGTATGACCCGATTTAAGATAGCTCTTCCTAAGTTCGCTTACGGTCTGGGTATGTTTGGGTTGGGCCTTTTTGTAAAGTATGGCAAATAGGGGGAGACAATAATGCTACAAGAAAAACTGCGATCTATTGAACATCATATCTATACCTGCGCGTCCTGTGCATTTTGTACAGCTATTTGCCCCATATCCGAACAAATCGGATGGGAGAGTTATGGTCCTCGGGGAAGAATGCATCTTCTTAAACTTTTGATTGAAAAGGATGTACAACCCAGCGATACGGTTAAAGAGCGTTATTACGCTTGTACCACCTGCAGTCGCTGCGAGAAAGTTTGTCAGACAGATTTGCCCTTGGTAGAGATCTGGGAAGATGTACGCTCCTGGCTGGTTGAGGACAAACTTGGTCCTCTGGAACCTCATAAGAAAATCGGAGCATCTGTAGAGGAAAGCCACAATACCTATCGTGAACCGGCTTCTGCCAGAAATGATTGGGCGAAAGACATTAATGTGGAGCTGAAGAGGAAGGGTAAAATAGCATTTTATGTAGGGTGTACCTCTTCTTACCGGATGCAGCAGTTGGCTCAGGATACCATGAAGATACTCCAAGCCTTAGGCGAAGATGTGGCAGTTTTGGGAGAAGATGAATGGTGCTGTGGTTCTGTATTACTGCGGACTGGACAACGAAGCCAAATTAAAGAAATCGCAGCCCATAATGTAGAAGCTCTTAAGAATACAGGAGCGGAGATTGTTGTGGCTTCCTGTACAGGCTGCTTCAAAACCATTAGTGGAGATTATCCGGTGATTACCGGGGAAGAGCTGCCTTTTAAGATGATGCACATCACTCAGTTCCTGGCCCAACGAATTCAAGAGGGTAAGCTTAAGTTTAAAAGGGCCATCCATGAAAAAGTAACCTATCATGATCCATGCCATCTAGGGCTGCATGCTGGAGAATATGCTGCTCCTCGGGATATCCTCAGGGCAATTCCCGGGGTGGAGCTGATCGAGATGGACTTTGTCCGTGAGGAGTCCCGCTGCTGCGGCGCCGGGGGCGGCATGAAAGCAGGTATGCCTGATGTGGCTATGGGAATCGGAATATCCCGTGTGGATGAAGCTGAAGAAACGGGTGCCGGCATTCTGGCCAGCTGCTGTCCATTCTGCAAGACCAATCTATCTCAAGCCATTGAGGCTTCTCATAAAGACCTGGTGCAAAAAGACATTACGGCTTTGGTCGTGGAATCTATGGGTCTTGATATTTAAATTTTGTATAGATGAAGGAGAGCAAGATCTTGGTAAATAGTGAGAAGAAAATAGCTGTAGTGGCCTTCGGGGGAAATGCTTTATTGCCAGAGACACAAGAAGGAACCTTTGAGGAGCAACAGGCGAATGCCGATGCGGCTGCAGAATCCATCATCGGAATATCCCGGAATGGTTATGATGTCATTTTAGTTCATGGCAATGGCCCTCAAGTAGGTCAGGTCTTAGTGCAAAACGAGGAGTCCTCAGAAAAGGTGCCCATGCAGCCGTTGGATGCCTGCGTGGCAGCAACTCAGGGAACCATTGGCTATATCTTAACAACCGCATTGCGACGGACGGCTAAACGGCTCGATGTCGATGTCGATACAGTTACCGTGCTCACCAATGTTGCCGTGAGTCCTGCAGATCCCGCCTTTGAGAATCCTACCAAACCCATTGGGTCCTTCATGTCTGCCGAGAGGGCCCAAGAGATGGAAAAAACCAAAGGATGGAAAATCATCGAGGACGCCGGGCGGGGGTACCGCAGGGTGGTTCCCTCACCGAAACCACGGAGAATCATGGAGAGCAAAGCCATCAGGGAATTGGCCCAAGCCGGGAATATTGTCATCGCCTGCGGAGGGGGTGGGATTCCAGTGGCTAGAGTGAATGATGAATTCGTAGGCCTGGAGGCTGTCATCGATAAGGACTTGGCTTCCAGTTTATTGGCAGAAGAAATTGGTGCAGATCTTTATATT
This sequence comes from Desulfitobacterium dehalogenans ATCC 51507, assembly GCF_000243155.2. NCBI lineage: Bacteria > Bacillati > Bacillota > Clostridia > Eubacteriales > Desulfitobacteriaceae > Desulfitobacterium > Desulfitobacterium dehalogenans. The sequence continues at coordinate 805,043 of NC_018017.1, forward strand.
GTCCTTACCGGGGTATCTCAAGTCGCCATCAATTTTGGTAAGCCCAATATGAAGTTGTTAGATAGAATCACCGTTTCAGAAGCGGAAAAATATATGGCTGAAGGACATTTCCCGCCAGGCAGCATGGGACCGAAGATTGCCGCAGCGTTAAAGTTCATCAAGAGCAGTGGGAAAGAAGTCTTAATTACTTCAGCTGAAAAGTTAGAGGATGCTCTGAAAGGGCAAAGCGGTACTTATATTATCCCGGATGCTCAATAGTGAGGAGGAAAAAATATGGCTACGTATGAGTTGTTTTCCCAAAAATTAAAAACCATTAACATCGGCTTACCTTCCTTTGGTGAGGACTTAATCACCCAGGAGGTAGAGACCGTTCTGGTAGACTGGCAGATTCCGGCGGGGGGAAATACGGAATTAATCAATGCTCTTAAAGTGATCGAGAACGCTGAAGTGGAGAAAGCCAATCATCTGACCATCGAAAAGATTCTTAAGGGTGAACCTGTTTTAATCGGTATGGAGCGTGCTCAGGATGTTATCCCTGGGATGGGTCCGCGGAGTATTTTTCATGCAGGCCCGCCCTTAACCTGGGAACGGATGTGCCCAGGGGTACAGCGCGGGGTGCTTGGAGCCATTGTTTTTGAAGGCTGGGCAAAGGATCGGGAGAGTGCCCTGGAACTGATCAAAAACAATGAAATCGAATTCTCCCCCAATCATTTTCATAATGCGGTAGGTCCTATGACCGGAATTATTTCACCCTCCATGCCTGTATGGGTTGTTGAGAACAGGGCCTTTGGCAATCGGGCTTACTCTACCTTAAATGAAGGAAAAGGAGTGACACTCTGGTACGGGGATTTTGATGAGAGTACCGTTGAGCGTTTGACTTGGTTCAGAGATGTCTTTGGTCCTAATGTGAAAAAAGCTCTGGATAAGCAAAGCGGTACCATCAATGTCTTCAATCTGGTTGCCCAAGGATTATCCATGGGAGACGAAGTCCATGTTCGCTGCCAGGCAACCACCGCTTTAGTGATCAAGGAGCTTGTTCCTCTCATGGCTGAAGCCGGTGTGGACGGCAAGGATATTGCCGATATGGTGCGTTTTATGGCCCGCAATAATACCTTCAGCTTAAACTTGGCTATGGCTGCTTCGAAATCTGTTTTGGATGCCGCTCATGGAGTGCCCAACAGCACCATCGTTACCGCTATGACCCGGAATGGTACGGATTTTGGAATTCGAGTGGGCGGGATGGGTAATCAATGGTTTATCACCGCTGCGCCTGCACTGGATGACTGCCTATACTATGCCGGTTTTAGTGTGGAGGATGCAGTAGCGGATATCGGAGACAGTGCCATTATCGAAACCGTAGGTTTTGGCGGTATGACCTTTGCCTGCGCTCCCACCATTGCATCGTTTGTCGGCGGGGGAGTGAAAGATGCTATTGAGTTGAATAAACAAATGGCTTCGATCGCCCATGGCCGCAACAAGACTTTTGCTATTCCTAATATGGATTTTGCCGGTTCACCTACTGGAATTGATATCCGCAAAGTGGTTGAATCCCGAATCGTACCCATTATCGATACGGGTGTTATTCATAAGGAAGCAGGTATTGGGCAGATCGGGGCAGGAGTAGCACGCGCCCCCATCAGTATCTTCGAGGAAGCCGTGCTGGCTATGGCAAAAACCATGTCAACCAAACAATAAGGAGGGGCAACGATGAGTGTCAAAAATAGTGTCAAGAAAAACAGCTACCAAGATTCAGTACGCTTAATGCGGATTTCCGGCCAATTAAAAAAGATTGCCGGGGTTGTCAATGCGTCCGTCATGATGGCCACCGACGCCAATAAACGAGTTATGGAAATGGCTGGACTGCTGGGGCCTGAGGCGGCTGCCGCCGGAGCGAATGACTTGGTCATCGCAGTAGATGGAGAAACGCCGGAAGTGGCTGAGGAAGCACTTCAGGCAGCAGAAAATGCCCTTACCGAATCCACCGGTTCAGGAAAGGCAGAAGCTCAAAAAGCCAAAAATTTAGAGTTGGCCCTGGAAGAAATGCCAGGGGCCAATATGGTTACCATCTCTGTACCAGGTGCTTTTGCCAAAATCGAAGTAGCCAAGGCTTTAGCCAAAGGGGTGAATGTCTTCCTCTTCAGCGACAATGTAACCATTGAGGAAGAAGTCGAACTGAAGACAATGGCTCTGGAGAAGGGTCTGCTCATGATGGGGCCGGATTGCGGTACGTCCATTATTAATGGTGCTTGCCTGGGATTCGCCAATGTCATCAACCGCGGCAACATCGGGATTGTCGGGGCTTCCGGTACAGGGGTTCAAGAGGTCACTGTTCAAATCGAACGTTGGGGCGGCGGTTGCTCCCAAGTCATTGGGGTTGGAGGCCGTGATCTGAAGGAAAAAGTCGGCGGACTCATGTTCCTGGAAGTCATGCGCCGCCTGGATGAAGACCCGGCTACAGAGGTCATTGTCCTTATCTCCAAACCCCCCGCACAGGCCGTTATGGCTAAGGTCCGTGAGACCATTGCTCAGATGAAAAAGCCTGTGGTGGTTAATCTTCTTGGCGGAGAAGCCTCGGATAATCCTACCGCCAATGAATATTTTGCCGGATCATTGGAAGAAGCGGCGGCAATGGCCGTTGCACTTGCCAATGGCACCAATCCTTATGCCTGGCAAGAAGACATTCCCAAAATCGAGATGGATATCGTCATGAGGGCCGAGGATCTGGCTCATAACCTTAATCCGTCACAAAAATATGTTAGGGGCTTGTTTTCCGGAGGTACCTTGTGTTATGAGGCCATGCTTCTCATGGAAAAGATCATTGGCCCTGTCAATTCCAATGTCCCCTTAAAACCGGAACAAAAACTGAGAGATTCCCTGTTTAGCTCGGAAAATACCTGTATTGACCTGGGTGAAGATGAGTTCACGGTAGGGCGCCCACACCCCATGATTGATTTCCAATTACGCAATGAGCGTATTCTAATCGAAGCCGCTGATCCGGAAACGGCAGTCATTTTACTGGATGTGGTCCTGGGTTATGGATCCAATCCTGATCCGGCTGCCGAATTAGTGCCTGTCATTAAAGAAGCTCAGGTACTTGCCCAGTCCAATGAGCGTAACATTCAATTCATCGGTTATGTGTGCGGCACGGATAAAGACCCTCAAGGAAAGGAAGAACAGATTAAAAAACTTCAGGAATGCGGGGTGGAAATTCTCCCGACCAATGCCCACGCAGCTTTGCTGGCTTCTTACACTGCAGCTAAGGTGGCAAGGGATTCAGCACATTAGGAGGCTAGCCCAATGTTAAAAATTGCAATTCTCACGTACTCAACCAAACCACGAGGTGGTGTCGTTCACTCTCTTTGTCTAGCTGAGAATCTTGCAAAACGAGGGCATGAAGTGCGAATCATCGCTCTGGATAAAAAAGAAGGGGGCGGATTTTTCCGCACCCCTCAGGTTCCTCATGAAATTATTCGATTTGGCGCCTTGCCCGAGCACTTCGATGACAAGATTGAAGCGTATATTCAGACCTATACAGATTACTTTGTGGGCGGAAAGGCAGAGGGATTTGACATCTATCATGCCCAGGATTGCATCTCCGCTAATGCGCTGGCCAATTACCGGCTAAGTGGAGCGGATTTTCCCTTGGTCCGTACCGTTCATCATCTGGACGATTTCACATCTCCGGTCTTAATTGACTGTCAGAATAAGTCCGTTCTTCGTCCTGATGCTCATATCGCCGTCAGTGAATTTTGGCAGAAACGGTTGGCTGCGGAGTATGGGGTAAAGGCTGGAATCATCCACAATGGTTTAGATACAAAACGCTTTAGCCCAGTAAAAAAGGGAGAGAAGCATAAGGTAAAGTTCGGCTTGGAAAATAAATTGGTCTTTTTAACCATTGGGGGAATTGAACCCCGTAAAAACACCAAGAAGCTACTTTCGGCCTTCGCCCATGTGCGGAAATATTTTGCAGAATCAGGAAAACAGGCAGTCTTGGTCATCGGCGGTGGACAAACATTGTTCGATTATCAGGCCTATCGTCAGGAATTCTTTCAAATGGTAGAGGGCTATAACCTGAAGATGGGGGAAGATGTCATTAATCTTGGCGTACTAAAAGAAGAGGAAGTCCCACTGATTTATCAGGCTGCGGATTGCTTTGCTTTCCCTTCTGTTCAAGAAGGCTGGGGGCTGGTCGCTCTGGAAGCTCTTCTATCGGGGACTCCAACTGTCGTGTCGGATATACCCGTTTTCCATGAATTCCTGACCCCCGGTGAAGATGCCTTATTCGTCAACCCGGACAATGCAGAACAGTTTGCAGCAGCAATGATCGAGACGATCATGGATACCAACTTGCGACGCCGACTGATTAGCGGCGGGCTTATGACCGCATCCAACTTTAGTTGGGAGGATACAGCCCGCAAACATGAACAATTTTACTATGAGATCCTGGAAGGCGCCCAAACCAATAAATGAGCCCCCAAAAGAATCCCTAAAAGTTGATCAAAGCCCGAACTGGCTCCTACAGAACATAATTCTTGGGCTGTCCGGGCAGGAGTGATTTTGGGGAGCCCATAGTACAAAGCACACACCATATTCTCCATAAGCTCACTGCCGGTGCCTTGAGATGCTAAGAAGAGCATTTGAGAGCTGATCTCATTGGTTAGACTTGGAGAATGCTCCACAATAATATCACTCAGAACCTTATGAGCAAAGAGTAAGGCGGCGGCAGAGGTTACAGAAAATGCTCTTTTGGCCGCTGTCAAGCTTAACAGAAGGCCGGCTAAGAAATCATCCCCTGAGGGCGTAAGTCCAGGGCCCAGTCCTATCAGTGAACAAGCCCCCTCTTCAATCATGGCTCTGTCAGAAGAATAAATCCCCTTCACGAGGCGACTAATGGATTGGCCCGCAAGAAGAACAACAGGATCTGCAGGGTGGGGAAGGGAAAAGCTCCCCTGTACTAAGGTAGTTAAGTGAGGGAAGAGTTTAGCCAGACCTGGGGATCTGGGGGAAAGGCGGAGCCAGCTTTCCACTTCCGATAGATTGTTCTTGATCAAGGCACTGGGAAGTAGGGAATTATTCTGAGATAAGGGGGGGTGCCAAAAAGCTGCCTTTTCCAGGGAGATAGAGAGGCGACCCAGAAGGAGTAATTCTTTGTTCTTCTCAAAACAAACCCAAGTTCCAGGTTCGATTCCATAAAGGGTAAAGTCCAATGAAATCGGCAGATTGGTGACGACATTTGCTGGACCATTACTGACGTCACTACGAGAGATGCTCCATAAACCATCTGTCCAGAAAATATTAATCACCCGATGAAAGACAGAGTGTACCCTACCCTTATCCCTGGACCCACGCAAATAATCCAGCACGAATGGCCCTATGCTCAATGCCGACAGGAGATCAGAATTCATAGATGACACCTTCTTGAATAGTGTAACGTTTTTATTATGGTAACAATTTATTCAAGGGATGTAAATGGGAGAGGTGATCACATGGTGAGTAGCTCAGCTTTAATGGTAATTCCTTTGAATTGTGGACAATTGCAGTTTAACCGCAGTGTATTTACGGGAAGCCCTAAAGACTCTATCTTGGAACTGCCGGTTTTTGCCTTTCTGATTCTTCATCCTCAAGGCATGATCCTTTTTGATACTGGGCTTCCGCCCCGGCTTTGGTCTGGTTCCACAATCATGGAGCTTATCCCCGGGCTTAGGGCAAAGCAAGGGAACAGTGAGGGCCTGGTTCGAGAAATTGAGAAGCAGGGTTATTCACATAAGGATATCTCCATCATTGCGAATTCCCATAATCACCCCGATCACGCCGGGGGGAATACCCTAATCCCTGAGGCACACTGTATCTGGCAAGGACATAGGGGAGATTATGATCTTTTTCGTGATGGTTCGATTCTTTTGCTGCCAACCCCAGGCCATTCCACTGATCACCGTTCCATGCTGGTCCGGGGAAATAACAAGCAGGTACTTCTGACTGGGGATGCCTGTTTTCGGCCAAATAATCTTATTGATTTAAATCCGCCCTTGATTCTGGAGGATCGCCAAGAGGCCTTACAGTCTCTGGAACGTTTAAGAGATATAAGCGAAGAAAGGGAGACGGTGATCTTGACCAGCCATGATCCTTTAGTCAGAGGAGAAGCGGTTATTCTTTAATAGTTTACAAATGGAGAAAGAGGGGAAGAGAATGAAAAAGGTGATCTCAGCTGTTCTCATGGTCACATTGCTGCTCAGTGGCTGTGCCACTAAAGATCAAAGAGATCAAGTCAATGGAACGAAGTCAGAACAGGGAACCATCTATTATGTACAGACTTCGCCGGCTAACATGCTGCAGCAATTAAGCACAGGAGAGATAGACGCCTTCGTCGCCTGGGAGCCCAATAATGCTCAAGCTGTCACGGAAGGAACAGGACGTTATCTTATGCAATCAGGTGAAGTCGCTGCAGAGCATCCTTGTTGTATCTTAGCACTGGCAGGAACTGAAGGAGACGAGGATTTGGCATTGGCCTTAGCTTGGGCCAATGTAAAAGCCGTCAACTTCATCAATGATGGCAACAACCATGAAAAAATGCTTCAATATGCTATGGATTTTACAGGGAGAGACAAAGAATCCGTAGTGGAAGCATTGACCTATACGAAATATGTGAGCTTTCCGGATCGGGAACGGTTAGCAGATTTCCTGGGAGCCATGCGCCAAAACGGAACCTTGGTCAAGGAACCTGCTGCCTTGGGATATGCAAACGATGAAGCCTTCTTCCAGGCTTTTATGAATAAGGACTACGTGGAGCGGGTCAACGCTGAATTAGAGATGAATCCCTCATGGGTACCGCCGTCAGTCAGCGGAAAACAAATTACTTTAGGTTATATCAATCAGGATCTTCACCATCTTCCGATGTTCATTGCTTCTCAAGAAGGCTATTATGAGGCAGTAGGTCTGGTCCCCGGACAGAATCTCCAGCTTAAGGGGTACGCTAACGGTGTTGCTGTCATGGAAGCCTTCAAGGTGAAGGAATTAAATGCCTCTTATCTCGGCGTGGCTCCAGCCGTTCTTAAACAGCTCAATGACGGAATTGCCCTTCGGGGGATTGCGGGTGCTAATGATGAAGGCTCTGCTATCGTCGTGGCTAAGGGCTCAGATATCCAATCCATTAGTGATCTAAAGGGTAAAACGGTAGCTATTCCAGGGCTTGGGACGGTTCAGAGCTATATACTGGATTTGGTCGCCCGGAATAACACTATGAAACTCCAAGCTAAGTAAAAAACAAGTCAGGCAGCCTTCAACGTCTTAGGAAGGAACAGACCTTGTTGACAATGGAGAAACCTAAAGGAGAGGACAGAATGAGTCGGCTTACCACGGATCAGAACATAAAGAGGATGCAATTACCCCCTTGGGAAGGAATAGCCGCAGGGCTCTTTGCTCTGTCTATCTGGCAAATTTCAGCTAACTTAGAGTTCGTCGCCTCACCCTATATCCTGAGTCAGAAGTTTGCGGGCTTAGTCCTAGAGGGGGATCCTCTTTATAATTTGACCCTGCTCCAAATGCTGGGAACCAGTTTAACTACACTTCTGGCGGGAGCAGGTTCAGCCTTTATCGTTGCTATTCCTTTAGGAATTTTGATGGGATATTTTCGTGGCCTGAGCCGTTTTCTCAATGTGTATATCAGTTTATGCCGTCCTATTCCTCCTATGGCTTGGATTCCGGTAGGATATATCTTATTTGCCGGGATGCCTCAACCTACCCTCTGGGTACAGATCATGGTTGTTTTCGTAGGAGCTTTTTTCCCCAGCTTTACTGCCACAGCCCACGCGGTCCAAAGCGTGGATCCCATCCTTATCGAGGCTGCCCAGACCTTAGGGGCCAGACATGAGAGACAGATTCTATGCAAAGTCCTCCTGCCTTCTGTGGTCCCAGCAGTCATTTCTGGTATTCGAAGCGGGCTGGGGGTAGGCTGGATGTGTATTATCGGGGCGGAATTTGTCGGCGGGCGTATGGGGATTGGTGCTTATATCTGGTCGCTCTACACTATCGGGGGAAGGATGAGTGAGATTATGATCGCCATTCTTTGTGTGGGGATCGTTGGCTTTATGATGAATGAAGGAATAAGCTTGATTGGGCGGAGGATAGCACGTTGGTACTCATGGTAGAGAATGTATATAAAGAAATAGATGGGAAAAGCGTCCTGGAAGGGATCTCCTTTAATCTTCAGGAAGGGGACTTTACCTGCCTGACCGGACCCAGTGGCTGCGGCAAAACTACACTCCTGCGGCTTGCAGCGGGTCTTACTCAACCTTCAGGAGGGCGGATATGCTTAAACGGAAGCCGGACAGGAACCAAGCCGGATAGTGGTTATGTCTTTCAGGAAGGGGCGCTCTTCCCTTGGCTCACAGCAGCACAAAATGTGGCATTCGGACTGAATCTTAGGGGAGTGCCCCCTGAGGAAACAAAGCAGCGTGTTCATGATGCTCTGGAAATGGTGGAACTCAAGGGATTCGAAAATTATTATCCCAAAGAACTTTCAGGGGGAATGCGAATGCGGGCTGCGTTGGCCAGGGTCTTGGTTTACCAACCTAAGCTTATTCTCATGGACGAGCCTTTTGCAGCCTTGGATTCCCGAACCCGGAATAAACTTCAAAGTGATATGGTTGACCTATGGCAACGTTTAAGACCCACGATTTTGATGGTAACCCACAATATTGATGAGGCAGTATACCTTGGTAATAAGATTATCGTTCTTTCCGGACAACCGGGGAGAGTTGTGGAAGAAATAGAGGTGACCATGGAACGACCCCGGGACCGTACAGAAAGATCCTTTGGTCTGATTCGCAAGCATGTTTTATCGCTGTTGGGCGAGTAACTCTATTTGAACAAAATGTCCAGAAAGAATTGAGAGTGCTAAACCCCGAACAGGTGGAGGAGTTATGGATGGAAAAGGATATAGCCCGGGTTAAGCCCCTTGAGCTTATTCATAAATTAATGGATGAAGGTACCTTTGTTGAGTTGCAAGAGCGTATGCCGGAAACCAATGTCCTAACCGGGCTTGGGAAGGTGAATGGCCGGCGGGTATACGCCTTTGCCCAAAACTTTGAGACCAGAGGAGGCTCTATTGATTCAGCTCATGCCAATAAAATCATCGCTGTCATGGATATGGCGTTAAATGATGGTGTTCCCATAGTTGGTTTTTATCATTCGGTTGGAGCCAGAATCCAAGATGGTATTCTAGCGCTGGATGCCGTTGGAAAGTTATTTAATCACCATGTGAAATTATCAGGAAAGATACCTCAGATTTCGGTTATTATGGGTTCTTGTGCCGGCGGCGCAGCTTATTGTCCGGCATTAACAGACTTTATATTTATGATTGAAGAAAAATCCAAACTTTTTGTCACAGGTCCTAAAGTTGTACAGGCAATTACCGGCGAGAGATCAACTGCGGAAGAATTAGGGGGAACAAAGATACATGGAAAAGTGAGCGGGGTTAACCATTTTGAATCCTCAGATGAGGAGTCTGCCATTAAAGATGTTCGCAGGCTGCTTTCTTACTTGCCACAGAATCACCGTGAAAAATCTCCACGGATGGTATCGGGCATTTCACCTAAATATTCAGATCCAAAAAACATTGTGCCGGTGGAATCGAATAAGCCTTATGACATGCTTAAGCTCATCGAGAAAATCGTGGATAATGAATCATTTATAGAGATTCAGAAGCAGTATGCAAAGAATACGATTATTGGCTTCGGGAGATTCAATGGTATTGCTTGTGGATTGATTGCCAATCAACCGAAACATCTTGCTGGAGCACTGGATGTCGATGCCTCCGAAAAAATTGCCTGCTTTATTCGGCTTTGTTCCAATTTTAATCTTCCTGTTATACTCCTTGAAGATACAGTTGGTTTTATGCCGGGAGTCCGGCAAGAATCCAGTGGGCTGCTCAGATATGGAGCAGATATCGTCAAGGCTTTTGCAGAAGCTTCGGCACCCAAAATCACGGTGATTATCAGAAAGGCATTTGGGGGAGCATATATCGCTCTTAATTCAAAAGCTATCGGAGCAACACGTGTCTATGCCTGGACAACCGCAGAGATCGGCGTGATGGGAATTGGAGCTGCGGTGAATCTGTTGAAGAAGGATTCGGCTTCATCGGAGTCTCTGGAGAGGAGCCTGAGCCGCGGAATGGAAGCGAATCTGGAACTAGCCCTTTCTCATGGAGTGATCGATGAGGTAATAGAGCCCTATGAGACCCGGCAGAAGCTGATTGAAGCGATCGAAGAGCTTAGGAAAAGAGAACAGCTTGCGGTTTAAAGGATAAACCAAGATCCGGAGTTATGTTCTGGGCAGATACATATGATGGCTATTTTATCGCTTCAGGTGTAGGAGGTACTGCACCGGGAACCTTGCGTACGGAATTTCAGGATGCCAAAGAGAATTACTTTGTCCAGACTTTTCTGGAAAATGCCCGGAAACCTGAAGGGGGTTATTCAGAGTATTATTATCCACGCCCCAAAGATGTAGACCCCTCTCAGACTCCATTGCCCAAACGCTCATACTCCGCGGGATTTGATTCTTGGGGCTGGGCTATTGGGACGGGGAACTATGTGGATGATATCGAACAAAAAATCGCGAACTATGAAGTGGAATTGAATGCCGAACAAAATCGAGAACTATGGTTTACTATCCTTGGTTATATCGCTATTCTTTTGACCTCAATACTATCTTCCCTGTATATCAATCACCGGATCACGAAGAGAATCACCCCTATGTCAGAAACGGCAAAAGCGATAGCTCAAGGAAAATTATCGGTGGAAAAGTTTAACATTACAGGGATGGATAGCATCAGTGAACTTGGAGAGTCCTTAAATCGTATGGTCGATAATTTAAATGAAGTGGTTACTATGACTAAGGCATCTTCCGATAATGTGGCGGCTACCGCTGAGGAAATGAATCAGGGGCTGGACCAATCCGCTCAGACTTCTGAACAGATTGTTCGTTCGATCAGTGAGGTTGCGGAGGGGACAACCCGCCAGGAAGCACTGGTTCGTGATGCCTTTCAAGCGGTGGGTGAAGTTTCTGCCACGATGGCGACGATGATAGAAAGTTCCAAGCAAATGGCCGGCAAATCCCGTGAGGTGGCGGATTCAGCAAATAAAGGGGAAGAAAGTATACTGCGCACTATCGACCAAATGCACAGCATTGAGAAGACGGTGAGCAAATCGGCGGAAGTGGTTAAGATCCTCGGTGAAAATTCGACTCAGATCTCAGGCATTGTAGATACGATCGGGGGAATTGCGTCCCAAACCAACCTTCTGGCACTCAATGCGGCCATCGAGGCTGCACGGGCCGGAGAAGCAGGAAGTGGATTTGCTGTTGTGGCTGATGAAGTCCGCAAACTTGCTGAACAATCCACAGAGGCCACGGCTCAAATCGCCGACTTGATCCAACTTATTCAGACGGAGACTGAAAACGCTATCTCAGCAATGGATGACGGGATTAAAGAAGTCAAGACAGGGACCCTGGTGGTTAACGACGCGGGAGAGGCCTTTAAAGGAATCAAGGGGCTGATCGAGGAAATGTCCTCTGAAATAGAAAAGACTGTAGAACAAATCCAGTTCAGCTCCGAGGCCAATCAACATGTGGTCAGTATTATGGATGAAGTCAATGCTATCACCGATGCGATTGCTTTTGAAGTCAGTCATATCTTAACTGGGACGGAAGAGCAATCCGCTTCTATGGAAGAAATCGCTTCCTCCAGTGAAGCTCTGGCCACCATGGCAGAAGATTTGAAAAGAATTGTTTCCAAGTTCGAAAATTAAGTGTGTTAAAGCGTCTTAAAGAATGGCCGAATCCATAGTTCGGCCATTCTCTGTACTCAGGTGTAAGCAATTATGGAGAAATTCGAAGGATTGTCCTTGAGCATTGGCTCAATGTGGGACTATAATAGACTCTATCAGACTTTAAAATAAGTTTTAAATTATCCGGAGTAAGCGGTATCAAGGAGATGCAGTAATGATGGGGATAAGCATGAGCAGAATTAATAAAGCCGGTTTAAAGGACTTAAATCTACGGAACTTTGCGGCGGGTATTGTATCGGCGTTGCTTGCAATAACAGGCCCGCCTGCCATTATCCTGGAGGCGGCCTCCAATGGTAACTTTACAACTTCACAAACGATACTTTGGATGTTTTCCTGTTATGTTTTTGGGGGGATTTATAGTATTCTCATCCCTTGGTATTACAAGATGCCCATCGTCGGAGCCCACTCCATTACCGGGGTGGCTTTTCTAGCTACCGTCACAGCCCATTTTTCCTATTCGGAGCTTATCGGAGCATATATAGTCTCCGCCCTTTTAATGTTAGCAGTGGGAGTGTTCGGAATCTTTTCCAAGCTCCTTGACTATGTACCTAAGCAAATTATAGCAGTCATGCTGGCCGGTATGATTATACGTTATATGGTGAACTTTATTAACTCTATCACGGAGCTTCCCATAATCGGTGGGGTAGCTCTTTTAACCTTTTTAATTTTCAGCAAATGGAAAACCAAGATTCCACCTATGGTTGCAGGTATTGTAACCGCAACGGTGCTCTTATTCCTGACTCAGCCTTTAGAAAGTTTAGCTCTGGGTTCCTCACCGGTTATGCCTGCTCTTCAGGTTCCTGTTTTTAATCCCTTAAGCTTTCTGTCGGTATCGATCCCCTTGGCCTTACTTATTCTCAGCAATGATGCTGCCGTTGGCTTAGGAGCCTTAGAGCAAAATGATTACCATCCGCCTATTAATAAGGTGATTTCCCTTAGCGGCCTTTTCTCTGTCCTTACCAGTTTTTTCGGCGGACAATCGGCCAATGTAGCCGGTATGATGTCGGCCATCTGTGCTGATCCTGAAGCGGGCCTTAAGGAAAAACGCTACATGGGTGCAGTAGTCTCGGGGGTTATTATCCTTCTCTTCGGCCTTTTTGCCTGGAAGCTGGTGCCCTTGATTCAGGTATTGCCTAAACCTTTCATTTCCCTGCTGGTGGGTTTTGCCCTCTTAGGTGTGTTTGGGAATAGCTTATCCACTGGATTTTCCAACCCTAAAATGAAATTAAGTGCTGCTTTGACCTTTGTCATTGCTTTGTCTAATATTACACTATTGAATATCAGTGCTCCGGTCTGGTCTTTGCTCGTTGGGACTTTAGTCGCACGATTTGTAGAGAATTGATCTGGATTTCAAGACAATTTAAAGAATTTGAGTCAATTTTTGGTTAAAATTTTTTAAAATCTATAAGAGAAGAAGGACTTTTAATAGTTATGTAGAAAATTTATGAAATAATAGCTCTTTATCGTGAAAATAGTCATAGTATTTTGTCAGAATTGAAGTAGGTGAGTTATCATAGGTATACCTTTAATTGTATTGCTGTTACAGGGGATTCCGGAACAAATCGGAGTTATTACACTAGCCTATGCTATTGCTAAGTTGCCTATGCGAGGTAAAGAGATTATTCCGATAGGAATATTCTTGGGGGTTATTGCCTTCTTGATCAGAGTTTACAATATTCCTTTTGGGACCCATACAATTGTTTTAATGTTAATTTTATTTTTATGGTTGACTTTTAAAGGTAAAGAGATAACGGTATCTTTAGTGACGACGCTCATCTGCTTTGTTGCTCTTGCAGTATTTGAATTGGTTTTTATTACCATTCTTACGGAGATATTTAATATCTCACAAGAAATGGTATTTTCCGATTCGGTAAAAAGAATTCTTTATACGGAACCTCAAGTGATTATGCTCTTTGTTACTGCGTTTATAATTAGGCAAAAAGGGAGATAACAAGATGAGCCTTAATGATATGAGTAATAATTTAACTGATATAATCACGAGGGATTTAGATTTTGATGAAGACAAGAAAGAAATTATTGCCTACGCTATAGAAACTTCTCTGCTTGCAATTTTGGGAACCCTCTTATTAATTTTGTTTGCATTGATAGTTGGGGCTTTAAAAGCAGCGCTGATTTCGGCCGTATCTGGTGTGCTACTTCGCAGATTTTCGGGAGGTGCTCATTTCGATTCGCCGACCAAATGCTTGGTTATCGGTGCTATCATATACAGTGCTTTAGGCGTTTTGGGGCAAAAGCTGGCGGAATTTAATCTTGTGAGTGATTATATGTTATGGATAAGCTTAGCTATTGCTTTAGGGATAGTTTGGATTTTGGCCCCAGTAGACAGTGAAAATAAACCTATTCATTCAAAAAAGTTAAAAAGGAATTTACGGGGATTATCTATCGGTGTTGTCTTAATTACTTTTGTGATCAGTATACTTTCATCCAATTCTTTATTAAGTATCAGCATGAGTTTGGGAGTTTTCTATCAATCCCTCACTTTGCTGCCAATATTCAATCGACGGGGAGGTGGATAATATGAGAAAAACTATCTTCACTGCTCTAGCCACATCATTAATGGTCCTAGCCAGCGCGACATCCGTATTTGCATGTACTTTCTGGGCATATCAACCCAAAGCACCAAAGTCATTGCAGAAATAAATCGTAGTTCCTTTTAAGAAGCTGGGGTACCCCAGCTTCTTAAGGTTGGAGGCGGGAAATGGATAAAATATCGTCTGAGCGATCAATTATTCAATCCACTTTATTTAATATCTCAATTAGTGTTTTTTTCCTAAGTATAATATTGATCTCTTTATTTGGACAAAGCTTTTGGGAGAAGGAATCCATAAAATTGAATTATGGATTATTTAACACTGCCCTTATGGTAAAGGAGAGAATTGAAGGCTATTTTGATGACCTTTATTTGGGTGTCGGAAATACTCAGGATTATTCGAGCAACTTTGGAGACCAAAGGCTTAATCGAGATATAAAAGCTCTGCTCGGAAATAGCGAGTCCCATTCTGTTGCTTACTATGATCTCAAAGCCCAGTGGTTGGTTTTAGAAAATGGAACTATGAATTTAAATATTGAGGAAATCCTTGACACTCTTGATGAGAGTCGAGGATTTCAGCAAATGTATTATGGCAATTATAGTTTGGTTAGTAGCCCTGTTACCCACGGCGGAGTTATATTGGGGTATGTCTGGGTTTATGCTGCGAATCCTGAAATTAACCTTATAACTTTCTCGAAATTTAATTTGTTTTTCATATCGATTTTTGCAATTCTTGGAACGATTATCCTACTAATTCGGAAACATATGAGAAATATCCAAACTCAATTAGAAGAGTTTACAGAATCAATTGTTCATCCTGAATCAATATCGAAGCATAACTTCCGGAAGCTACCTGAGTTAGAACCGGTTTTTGACAAAATTGCGGGGTATACCCAAGAGCTAAATTCTATTAATGATGAGCTTGGGGCTTCACAGCGGCGATTTAAACAAATCATGGAAGGGATTTCCGATGGTTTATTTTCTATAGATAAAGAGTGGAGGCTTCTTTTCTATAATGATGTAGCTAAAAAGTATTTTGATAAGTCCGATGAAGAATTAAAAATGAAAAATATCCTTGAGATTTTCCCGGACTTTTCTCATACAGTAACGTATCAATATATTTCTGAAGTCTTCATTAGTGCTGAGCCTGCCTATTTTGAAGGAGAGGGAATACTGACTCCTGAGAGAATCTTCCATACCAGTATTTATCCTTTTGAAGAGGGAATTACGGTCTTTTTCAGGGATATCACGGAGCAAAGGCAACAGCAGCATGAAATGGCGCGGCTGGAAAGGCTGAACCTCGTTGGTCAAATGGCCGCTGGAATCAGCCATGAGATAAGAAATCCCCTCACTACAGTCAAGGGCTTCTTGCAGTTACGGGGCAGTAAGGTTTCGGATTCCGATGAAAGGGAATACAACGAACTGATGATTTCGGAGATTGATCGCGCCAATACCATTATTTCTGAGTTTTTATCTTTGGCAAAAAATAATATGGATTCTACTAAAGAACAGGATATCAATCAGATTATCTATAGAATTTTTCCAATGATTCAGGCTGATGCCAATAACGGCAATAAAGAGCTCATATTAAACTTAAATCCATTGCCCAGCTTATGGCTGAATGAGAATGAAATCCGTCAACTGATCTTAAACTTTGTCCGCAATGCCTTAGAGGTTACTCCTCCGGGCGGATGTGTCATTATACGGACCTACGAGGAAAGAAATCTTATCGTTTTGGCTGTTCAGGATCAAGGGTGCGGTATTCCTGAAGAGATTCGAGATAAGATTGGGACTCCGTTTTTTACAACCAAAGAAAGCGGAACGGGTCTGGGAATTGCTATCTCCATGGGGATAGCTCATCGCCATAATGCTGAGCTGATTTTTGATACGGGGAATCAAGGGACAACGTTTAAAGTTATTTTTAAGAGAAGAAATATCCTAAGTAAAAAAGACGAAGTCATTTAATGGACAATATTAGGAATACTATTCATATCAAGTTGACAGGTAAATGGACATTTGGTTAAATAGAATAAATTCATCGCGAATAACATGCTTTTATGGAGGAATACAAAATGTTCACCACGCAACAGCCTCTACCGGAAGAGTATCTTAACCTTAGCGAAGAAGAGATGGATCGGCGGATACGAAAGGTGAAAGAGGAGCTGGGTTCCCGGTTGATTATACTGGGCCATCATTATCAACGGGATGAGGTTGTCCGCTATGCTGATTACCGGGGGGATTCTCTGAGACTCTCTCAATTGGCGGCTCAAGCTGACGCGGAGTACATCGTCTTCTGTGGTGTCCACTTTATGGCGGAGACTGCTGACATCCTGACTGTTCCGGAGCAGAAGGTGATCTTGCCCGATCTGGAGGCAGGGTGCCCTATGGCTGATATGGCAGATATCGAAGATGTTGAACGGTGCTGGGAACAGATCAGTGCCCAGTATAATGAAGAGTTCGTTCCTGTAACATACGTCAATTCCTCGGCAGAGGTGAAAGCCTTTTGCGGACGCCATGGAGGTCTGACTTGTACTTCCTCCAATGCTATGAAGATCCTCAAAACATTGTTCAGTCAGGGGAAACATATCCTTTTCCTGCCGGATGAGCATCTTGGACGCAATTCAGCGATGCATCTGGGCCTAGAGGATAAGGACATGTTCTTATGGCATCGGGAGGAATGGGAGATGGAGCTGCCGGAGGCTGCACCGAAGATTATCCTTTGGGATGGCTATTGCGGTGTCCATCAGAGATTCACGCCTGCCCATGTGGATTATGTCCGGTCGAAATATCCTGGAGTTACGGTGATAGTTCACCCGGAATGCAGCCATGCAGTGGTTGAAAAGGCGGATCTGGACGGTTCTACAGATTTTATTATCCGTCAAATTACAGGCGCTCCGGAGGGGAGCATTTGGGCTGTGGGAACAGAGATCAATCTTGTAAGCCGGCTGGCCAAGGAGAACCCGGATAAAAAGGTATTTAGTCTCAATGAGAACACTTGTCTCTGTGTCATGATGAGCCGCATCAGTCAACCTCATCTTCTCTGGGCTTTGGAGAATCTGCAGAAAGGTAATGTAGTGAATCAAATTACTGTGAAACCTGAGATTGCCAAGGATGCCATTGTAGCATTGGATCGAATGCTGGAGATGAGCAAATAGATGAGATTCCGCAATGGATCCAAGGAAGGATTTGCTTTCTTGGATCTTTCTATCTCTTTGACCTATTGTTATTATCAGAAAATTCTTGTAACATAAGAGAATAGAAAGAAAATAGGGCCTAGGGCCTGGGAGGGGTAATTCAATGGATGTAAAAACCGCAATGCTGGAAAGGCACAGTATCCGCAAATTCAAGCCAGATCCTGTACCTGAGGAGATGCTGAGAGAATTGCTGGAGGCTGCCCGTTTGGCACCTTCGGGAACCAATCAACAGCCTTGGCGTTTTATCGTGGTTAAAAATCAGGAGGTTAAAGAAAAAATCCAGGGAGCTGCTTTCAATAATAGATTTCTGAGTGAAGCTCCTGTGCTTTTGGTGTGCTGTGCCGATCTCTCAACCTATGCCACCAACACTCGCAAGAGGCTTCAGGAATTAGTGGATGCCGGAGTATTTAGAGAAGAGGATGTAAGCAACTATCCCAATGCGGATAAGCCTATGGATGCTGAGACCTTAAAGGGGTATAAGCCTCATGCCATGCTGAATGTGGCCATTGCCATTGAGCATATTGCCCTGCGCGCTGTGTCTTTGGGCTTAGGTACCTGTTGGGTACAATTAATGAAGGCCAGAGAGATCAGCAAGATCCTGGACTTGCCGGAAAACCTCATCATTACAGCTCTGATGCCTGTGGGCTTTCCGGACCAAAGTCCCGGCATGCGGCCTCGCTTAAAGCTTGAGGAGATTATCTATAAGGTTATCGAATAGAGTGCTCAGGGTGGAATGAGAGGTATAAATATTGTATACATCTAAAAAAACCGTTGTCATGATCCCTTGTTCTGTGTTATTTTTAATTCAGTAATTTTATAAAAGAAGAGCAAAGGCGCTCATAAGGAATGTACCTGGTACATTTCTTAGGGCGCTTTTTTTATTTGCTGTAGTTGAAAGGGGAAAAAGGGATGAAGATCTTCGGAATGAATGTGTTTAATGACAGTGTGATGCGTGAAAGGCTTCCCAAAAACATGTATAAATCTTTAAAGAATACCATCGAAAATGGACTCCCTCTGGAACCCAGTGTGGCTGAAGTGGTGGCCAGTGCCATGAAGGATTGGGCTATTGAAAAGGGAGCCACCCATTATACTCATTGGTTCCAACCCTTAACAGGGTTAACTGCTGAGAAACATGACTCTTTTATAGCCCCAACCAGCGATGGTCGGGTGATTATGGAGTTTTCCGGCAAAGAACTCATTAAAGGTGAGCCGGATGCCTCTTCTTTTCCCAATGGGGGGATTCGTTCCACCTTTGAAGCCCGTGGTTATACAGCCTGGGATTGCACGTCACCGGCCTTTTTAAGGGAAGAAGGAGTCAATATCGTGCTGTGTATCCCTACCGCTTTCTGCGCTTATACCGGCGAAGCCTTAGATAATAAAACTCCCTTGCTCCGTTCTATGGAGGCATTATCCAAGCAAGCGGTGCGGATTCTCAGACTTTTTGGGGATGAGGAAACCACTCGTGTCTCCAGCACTGTAGGTCCGGAACAAGAGTACTTCCTTATCGACAATGCCTACTACGAAAAGAGAATGGACCTTGTCCTTACAGGCCGTACCCTCTTTGGAGCGAGGCCTCCCAAGGGTCAGGAAATGGAAGACCAGTATTTTGGCAGCATCAATGAGCGGGTATCGGCTTTTATGCATGAAGTGAATGTGGAAGCCTGGAAGCTGGGCATCGCTGCCAAGACTCAGCATAAAGAAGTGGCCCCCGGTCAGTATGAAATCGCGCCTATTTTCAGCGTGACCAATGTGGCTACGGATCATAATCAATTGATCATGGATATCCTGAAAAAAGTGGCCAACCGCCATGGTTTGGTCTGTCTCCTCCATGAAAAACCCTTCGCCGGTGTCAATGGCTCCGGCAAGCATAACAATTGGGCTTTAGGAACCAATACCGGAAAGAATCTCCTGGATCCCGGTCGCACACCCCATGAGAATGCTCAATTCCTTACCTTTCTTTGTGCGGTGTTGAAAGCTGTGGATGAGCACGCGGATTTGCTCCGGGCTTCCGCCGCTAACTCAGGCAACGATCATCGCCTGGGTGCTAATGAAGCCCCCCCCGCCATTATCTCTGTCTTCTTAGGAGATCAATTGAGCGATATTTTAGCTCAATTGCAAAATGGCGGCTTGACCCGCTCAAAATCTGAAAGCCGCATGAATATTGGGGTCTCCACTTTACCTGTTTTGAGGAAGGATTCCACCGACCGGAACCGGACTTCCCCCTTTGCCTTTACCGGCAATAAATTTGAATTCAGGATGGTTCCTTCCTCGCTTTCGATCGCCGGACCTAACATTGTTCTGAATTCTATTGTGGCGGAGGCCCTTTGTCACATGGCGGACCGGCTGGAGCAGGCGGAAGATTTTAACGCCGATTTGAAGAAGCTGCTTAAGGAGATTGCGGTGAAGCATTCCCGTATCGTCTTCGACGGCAATAACTATTCGGATGAATGGGTGGAAGAAGCAGAGCGCCGGAGATTACCCAATATCTGTTCCACTGTGGATGCAATCCCTGCCTGGATCACGGAAAAAGCAGTGACACTCTTTGTCAAACACGGTGTTCTCAGTAGAACAGAGCTCCATTCCCGTTATGAGATTCTCCTTGAGCAATACAATAAAATTATTAATATTGAAGCGCAAACCATGCTCACTATGGTCAAACGGCAGATTATGCCCGCCGGTTTGAAAATGATTCAAAGCCTGGCCGCCGGTATTTCGGCAGTGAAAGCGGTTTCCAGCGCTCCTGTCTCTGTTCAGGAAGGACTTTTGAACCGAGTCTCTTCAATAGTGGTGGCCGTGGATGAAAGCCTTCGGGCTCTGGAAGGGAAGGCCAAGGAAGCGCTGGCTATGGATGATGTCTTTGCGCAAGGCGTGTTTTATCGGGATGAAGTATTCACCGCTATGAATGCTCTCCGGGTGGCTGTGGATCAGCTGGAGGAACTGGTGGATAAGGAATACTGGCCTCTGCCCAGTTATGCGGACATGCTGTTTAAGCTGTAATGGGTTGGTTCAGGTATAAATACTTCTGATTTTATCATGGAAGAAGCATGGAAAAGGCCACTAATACATCTTTGTGGAGTGTATTGGTGGCCTTCTTTCAATGGCTAAATAGGCAAAGTCGCTTTTAAGAAATGAATGGTGGTTCAAATTACGCACTGGTGCACAATTTGAACTCTCTTCCCCGTGGAGTCTTGTCTCATCCCTGGTTTTGGGCAGTGTTGCTATCCCAATCGTAGATAAGGCCGCAGATAAGTGATGTTAATGGGGATACCAGGACCAGTCCGATACAGCCGACAAAGGTGTGCAATATTTCTGCTGCAATAGGCTTTGAATTGAGGATATTCATAAATGGTGTGCCTTGTGCCATAATGACCATCATCACGGTGATGTAGCTCCCCATATAGGCCAGCAGCAGAGTAGTAGTTTGGCCGCCGACTACGGATTTTCCGATGTTAAGTCCTGATTTCATAAGGGCCGTCTTGGTTACATGGGGATTACCGCGCCGTGGATATTAAATAGACTGCCAAAGAGAATGGCCAGAAGGTAGGTTGCGATGGAACAAGTAACAGCACTGATAATAGAGGCATAGGCTTTTCTAGTGAATCCTGCCACCGAGAGCAGGGTAACAACGGTAAGTACATTTCCCACAATGAGGGCAACTATGAGTGGATTAAAGCCGTAAAGCATTGCCGGTATCAAAATCTTCCAGATACCCCAGTTTAAAAATTCCGGAGCTATGGATTCCTATATTATTGACAGAAATGACTTTAGCCCGTACGCCCTCGGTAAAGTGGTATTCTTGCTTCTGAAATCCCGTAGGCAATAGTGTGAGAATCCCTATCGCTATTAAAACGGTAATTATAAACACAACTTCTTTTCTGTTAATATTCCGAAGCATCTTCTTCAAGTAGCGCTCAAAGGCGATACCATAACCAGGCAGAGCAATGATGCCAGTAATCTCTTAGGCATTTTAAGGTTCTTAAACATTAACATACCTCCAAAATTATTTTATTTCTCGCCTATAAGTATAAGACGTATATGTTAAAACCAAATCATGGAAAGGTTAAAGATGATTAAATTATTTTAAGGTACATCTTGAAGCGAAAGAGCAGATTTGATATTCTATATATGAACAGATATTCATATATAGAAATGAACAAATAAGAGGAACCGTGAATATGTAGAAACATAAGTGAGGTTTGGAGGGAAAGGGAATGCCTGATAGAAATCGTAATCAATCAGAAGAACGGGTGAAATTTTGTATCGAAGGCGAATTCTGTGCCAATTGTTCGGCCAAAATGGAAAGGGCATTAAGCGTAACGGAAGGAATAGGGGAGACGACCATCAATTATGCCATGAAAACGGTTTTCTTACCCCCTGGGATGGTCGGCCAGGCCCAAGCTATCATTGAGAAAATCGAACCCGGAGTTAAACTTGTGGCAGCGAAGGAGAAAAAGTCGGTAAACTCTCCGGCAAAAGTTCAATATCGAATTGAAGGGGAGTTTTGCCCTAACTGCTCGGCTAAGATGGAGCAGGCGCTCAGTGCAACGGAGGGTATAGGTGAAACAACGATCAACTATGCCATGAAGACTGTTTTTCTGCCTCCTGCGATGATGAGCAAAGCGCAGGAAATCATGGAGAGAATAGAACCAGGGGTAAAGCTTGTGCCCATGGAGAAAAAAGCGGTAAAGAACAATGTTCATAGCGAGGAAGAGGAAGCAAAGGAAACAAGGCAAAAGCTATTGAAAATTCTAGTAGCCGGTATTTTCCTGGCCATCGGGCTGATTTTTGGCTCACGTTGGCATAATACCTCCCTGGAGGTTCTTGAATATCTTGTTTTTCTACTGGCTTATGGCTTGGTCGGGTATGAAGTTCTGGGAAAGGCCTTCCGGAATATTCTTCGTGGCTCAGTTTTCGATGAAAACTTTTTAATGAGTATAGCGACACTGGGGGCCATTGCTATTCATGAGCTTCCGGAAGCGGTAGGGGTTATGCTCTTCTACGCTGTGGGAGAATACTTTGAAGATCGGGCAGTCAACCGCTCCAGGCGTTCAATTCAAGCGGTGCTCAACATTCGCCCGGATTATGCGAATCTGGTGAATGGATTGGATGTTAACAAAGTTGATCCGGAAGATGTTCATATTGGACAACAGATTTTGATTCGCCCCGGAGAAAAGGTTCCCTTGGATGGTGAAATTGTTCATGGGTCTTCCTATGTGGATACATCGGCTTTGACGGGCGAATCCGTACCACGGTCAGTTAAAGTCGGGGATGGGGTTCTGGCGGGAATGATCAACACGTCGGGAGTGATTACCGTTCGTGTGACCCGGGAGTTTGCCGATTCTTCAGTTCAGAAGATCCTTGACCTGGTGGAGAATGCAAGTGCTCGGAAGGCTAAAACGGAAAAATTCATTACGACATTTGCCCGGTACTATACACCGGCCGTAGTGGTTATAGCTTTAGGGATTGCCTTGATACCCCCTCTCTTTATGGGAGGCGATTTTCGGGAATGGCTCTATCGGGCCATGACGATTCTCGTAATCTCCTGCCCCTGTGCCTTGGTGATTTCTGTACCTCTCGGTTATTTTGGCGGAATCGGCGGGGCTTCTCGTCATGGGATTCTGGTTAAAGGAGCGAATTATCTGGAAGCTCTGACCTCAGTAAAAACAGTGATATTCGATAAGACGGGAACTCTAACTCAAGGGGTATTTGAAGTAAACAAAATAGAAACAAGCAAGCATTATACTGAGGAACAACTGCTCGAAATTGCTGCCACTGCTGAAGTTCATTCCAGCCATCCCATTGCCAAATCCATTCGGGATAAATGGGGTAAAGCAATTGACTCCGCTTCGATCACTCATTACGAAGAAATCAGCGGCAAGGGAATTCGCTCAGAATTCAAAGGTAAAGTAGTATTAGCGGGTAAAAAAGATCTCCTGCTTCAGAACTCCATAGAAGTTCCCGAACTGAAAACGAAGGGCGTCGGCACTCAAGTCTATATTGCGGTGGATGGCGAATACGCAGGGCTTCTTATTATTTCCGACCGCTCAAAAGAAGGAGCCAAAGAAACAGTGGCTCAGTTAAATCAGGCGGGGATTGCCACAGTTATGCTCACTGGGGATCAGCACAACGTTGCCGAGGCTGTGGCTGAACAGTTAGGAATCCAGGAATATCATGGCGATTTGCTTCCTGAAGATAAAGTCACTTGGCTTGAGAATTACCAACAGAAGCTTAAGGGGAAAGGGAAGGTTGTATTTGTTGGGGACGGGATTAATGATGCACCGGTCTTAATCCGGGCTGATATTGGAGTAGCCATGGGCGGTTTGGGTTCCGACGCAGCTATCGAAGCGGCAGATGTCGTTCTGATGGAAGACCGTCCTGATAAATTGGTAAGTGCCATGGATATCGCACGGTTTACGAAAAAGGTGATCTGGCAGAACATTGGGTTCGCATTGATCATCAAACTTGGATTCATTGTGCTGGGCATGTTGGGCGTGGCAAGCATGTGGGAAGCTGTTTTCGCCGATGTTGGAGTGGCTTTGCTGGCGATTTTGAATGCAACCCGTGTCAGACGTTATACCCGCCTTGAGAAAGCCGCTGCTCTTCCGAGTCTTTGATCTCCCCTCCCTTGTCAGGCTGCAGATTTACTGATATAGTACTAATCAGCAGGGATTAGCATAATGGGGTGAAGCTGACAATGACTTCTAATAAGCGCCATGAAAACAATGAAAACATTTCATGTGAGGTGGTTTGTACCCACCCGGATGTGATTCGTGCTTATGCTCATCAGCTTCTGAGCCTGGATCGGGCGACTAAACTGGCGGATTTATTCAAGACTCTGGGAGATCCCACCCGGGTACGGATTATGGATGCGCTTGCGAAGGCCGAGGTTTGTGTCTGTGATCTCGCTGAACTCCTGGGTTTAAGCCAGTCTGCAACATCCCATCAGCTCAGAGTTTTGCGGAGCAGCAATCTTGTCAAGTACCGGCGGGAGGGGAAAATGGTCTATTATTCCCTTCATGATAATCATGTTCAGGAACTTTACCGCCAGGGCTTAGAGCATATTGATGAATGAATTGTCCCGGATAGGACGAAGGATATGGATGAACGCAAGGGCAAATAGCCAAAGGCGTACTCTCATTCACTATAATAGTGGAGAGAGTACGCCTTTCTTTGCAAGAGCATTTGCAGCTTCTGTCCTCATTGCATGAGATGTATGATGAGGGCGGCGGCTCTCCAGCTTTGCTGACGGATAGTCTGGAAAAGATTGTTGCTCTAATCATTCCGTCCCACCCATGTCCGAGAAGGAGAAGCGCAAGCTGCTGGACGACATTACGGATTATTGTGAAAAGAGAGGCTATGTCTATCGATAAGATGTGGGGTGTTATGCGGGATAAGGCTTTTCCGGAAAGGATAGAATTATAGCTGTGGGGAAAGATGATAATGAAAGAGTTGACAGGAACCGTAGTATAATTTAAAGTTTTATTAAAATGCGAGCCTTGATGACAAAGAACATTGGAAAGGATAAGTGAGAGATGAACCAAGGTCAGGAACTGTTCTACAACTTTTTTATGGAAAGAGTAAAAGAGGATAAGCAAGATGAGGCTAAAGCGCTGCTTGAAAAGGGTTTTGCCAAGCAGGCTGAAGGTACCTTTGACCAGAGTTATTTGCAGGAAGTCATGCCAAAGTATTTTGAGCTGCTTAAGCCGGAAGCCGTTGAGGAATTTAAGAAAGCTATGGCGCATTTTTCCTCGACACTATAGTATCCGAGGCCCAGGACATAAAAACACGACGCTTATCACCAGGAATTGGAGATGAGGGTCGTGTTTTTTGCTATATTTATGGGTCGGTATATTTGATTTCGATCTTATGATTAACCATCCTGATGACTTCTTCTTTACAGAGTTCGGAAATCAGTCTTGTCACCGTAATTCTGGTTGCACCGATGATTTTACCGATATCTTCCTGAGTGTATTGAATTTTAAGCTGATACCAATTCTGATCTACAGGGTTTTCCTTATCGATGGAAGCCAATAAAAGTTCTAATAACCGCTCCCTATTGTTGTAAAACAATAAGCTCTCAATTTGATTTAATAATTCATTACCAAAGTGGGCTAGTCCTTTGATGATGGATAAATTAAATTCCGGGAAGGTATTTAAAATATCTAAAAAACAATCCTTTTCTATTTTATAAATTGTCGTGGGTGTCTCTGTAATCACGAATACCCCACAGGAGGGATCGAGTAAAAGGATCGGGATCAGCCCGAAGAAAGAGTCTTCCGTTAAAATTCCCCAAATGTGTTCATCCCCTTGGGGGCTGATGGATACATATCTTACTCGGCCCTGTTCAATATAATAGACAGAGTGGACAGGCATTTCGGGTGTCAAAATAATATGATGTTTAGGATAGAGTACTTTTTCCCCATGTTGGTGGGCTAAAGAAGCGAGCTGGGGACATTCATAACATAAAAACGGGGAATATTTAAATGAGTTTAATAAAGTGGACATAGGGATCCTCCTTAACTATAAAATTACAAGCTAAATAATTGGCTTGGCTTTGCCCGTACCCAGAACTTAGTGCAGATTTTATTACGAGGTTAACCACTTAAGTGACGGAATCCCAATCAACGCGATATAAAACCAGGTATGTAATCTATGTTACATTGTAGCGTGTGAACTATTCAGAATAGTAGGGACACTGATACCATTATAAAGTGAAAAGTATAACTAATCAAATGTTCAAGGGTAAACAAGGAGGTGATATTGATGTATACCCTATGGATTTTTCTATTAGGTGTTATTGCGACAATCGGCATACAATGGCTCAAACCCCAGATTCACAAATGGTATATGTGGCTGGCATTCGCAGTATGGTTTTTCTGGACACTATTGGGGATTTCTTTTGTCCGAGTGAACTTATCAGGTAATCATGTTCAAGCTGCTACCGTTGGAGCATTTCTCTTTTTCATAATTTCAATCGCCGCGGGGATTTATCTGGCCAGGATATCGGGGTTAAAACCAGCTTCGAAAATTACTGCAAAAATCAATAATTAAGGGTAAGAAGGTGTGGAGATGGATTCGAATCAGGAACCTAAACCAGCTTTAAAAACAAGCCGGCGCACTTTTTTGAAAGCCGGAGCCGCTTTAGTCGCCGCTGCAGGGACATCAGCGGTATTTAGCCCCAACATAGTTCTGGGAGCAGATTCAACAAATAGCAAAATTTTAAGCAAGGCCCATGTAACCGGGGCCTCCATTAAAAAAATAGGGTATCAGGATGGCTGGTTGGGTACATCTAAACTTGTTGCTCCAGTGCAAAGAACCATGGAAAAGGATCATGGGTTTAACAGAGCGATCAGAGGTCTGCTTGGCGAGGATGCGGAGAGTCAGGTCATGAACTTTATCGGCAAGCACCCCTTAGGCAGTGCTTTTGAGTTTATGTCCATGTATTTAGGGGTACCGGAGGCGGTGGACGGTGAACCCAGCCCGGAAAAATTAGCGTTGCCTGATATTGAAAAGTTAACTCAGCATATCAAGGATGTTTGCTACTATGCCGGAGCCGATGAAGTCGGGGTAGGTAAACTTTTCCCCTGGATGATGTATTCCGAGCAGGCTCCTGTGCCCACGGGGACAGATTGGGAACAGTATAAAATTGAGCTGGCTACAAAGCCGGGTACTCCTGTCCATTCGGAAAAGTACCAATATTGCATTGGGGTACTGGTAGACCAAGGGCTGGAAACCCTTTTAGGAACTACAGGTTATGATGGAATCAGTGGTTCTATGAGTATGATGGCTTATTCCAGATCAGCCTTTGTGGCGGATATTTTAGCACGCTACATCCGGAATCTGGGTTACAATGCCCGGTCAAACCATAATGGGAACTACGCCATGCCCCTTCCTCCAGCATTGATTTCCTGCGGATTGGGGGAAATGAGCAGAACGGGAGATTGCATTATACACCCGCGGTTAGGGTTCCGGCATAAGGCTGCTGTTGTGGTGACAGATTTGCCTCTGGTCCCGGATGGACCTATTGATTTTGGCTTAAGGGAGTTTTGTTCCAATTGCAGAAAATGTGCTGAAAACTGCCCGGGTGAGGCCATCGGAAGTGATAAAGATCAAATTGCCTTTAAGGATCAATATATGAGATGGGCGGCTGATTCGGATAAATGCACTATTTTCCGGACGACAAACCGGGAAGGTTCCTCCTGCGGCCGCTGCCTGAAGGTATGTCCCTGGAATAATAAAGAGGAGTCATGGGTGCACAGTGCGGGAGTGTATGCTGCTTCGAAAGCCGGGTTTGCAGGCAGTTTACTCCGGGACATTGATGATATGTTTGGTTATGGTACGGAGATAGTGGAGAAGAATCGTTGGTGGTTGGAATGGCCCGAATATTATACGGATTGGACAAAAGCGCCTTGGTTAAGGGGATAGAAAGTTAAATAAGTCAATTTTGAAAAGGGATTGCCTTGCTGTGGCAGTCCCTTCTTGCTGCTTCCCAAACTGAAATCAGTGAGCATCCCAACACAACGTTCATCATCATATGAGAAATATGGGACAAATAAAGCTGGGAAAGGAGAACCACTTGGCTTATAATTAATTTAGTATGGTTCTATTGCTATATGGATGATAGGATGGGTGCTGTTTATGCGTATCGAGCAGCTATATTATCTTGTTGAAGTGAGCAAAAATAAGTCCTTAACTGTTGCGGCTGGGCAAATTCATGTGTCACAACAGAATCTTAGTGTCGCCATTCGTAATTTGGAAAAGGAGTTCGGCGTCGAGCTTTTAGTGCGTTCTTATAAGGGGGTAGCCCTTACGAAGGAAGGGGAGGAATTTGTCAATAAAGCACAGGAGATCTTAACCAAGATTGACGAACTCTATTCCCAATTTAGCCGGGAACCACTCGCTAAAAAGGTCCTAAAAGGCAAGCTGCGCATTGATGTGGTTCCTTACATGACCCTGCCGGATATCCTGGTTTCCTTTTATAAGCTGCATCCCCAGGTCAATGTGGTTTTAAAGGAGCACAGCCCCCAAGAAATTATGAGTAATGTAGCCGAGGGGATAAGCGATATTGGTATTATCTTTCGGACAAGTGAGGATCCGGGATTTTCTGAGACCATCCATGATCTGAGTTTGGGCTACGAAAACATATTTGACGATAAGATTTTTGTGTGTGCCGGGAAAAAGTCCCCCCTTAAAAACAAGCGTATGATCTCCCATACTGAACTCTTTAAGCAAAAACTGATCGTTTCCGAGGATCTTTATGGATGGATTCTGGAGATTATCAAGCGATATCAGGACCCTGCTCATATGCAAATCCAAAAATCAAACAGTATGCAGATTTATAAAAAGGTGATTGAAGAGGGTCTGGCGGTGGGGTTTGTCACTGGAATTGGTTTGGAAAAGGAGCTTATCTTCAAGAAAGGGGAAGTGGTCCCCATAGCTATCGAAAAGCACAATAATATCACCATTGGGGTGGTGTATCCCATGGCTAATTTCCAAACCGAAATCAGTAAGGAATTTATTGACTATCTTAAATTAACCACTCAGGATTACCGTTGCTGATCATGGCCACTGCTTATGAGTAAAAACCGATTATTCTTCCGAGAGATGCTCTCGGAATTTTTTTATATAGGGCTACAAATGGGGTTTGTGGCCGATAGCAGAATATTCAAAACTATGTGTTAGTCAAAACTGATCAAGGGGACTACAATTAAGACAAAGGTTCACAAACTGTCGATCTCATAATTAAAAGGGGGCATAAGGAATGAACGTGGTTGTTATTGGTTCAGGTGTCATGGGACCTGGCATCGCCCAGGTATTCCTCATGGGCGGACATCATGTAATTATGTCAGACATTAAAGTGGAAGCCTTAGCGGAAGGAACCAAGGAAATCCGCAATAGTCTTACCTTAATGGTATCTAAGGGTATCACAGATCAGGATGTCATAACCCTTATGAGCAATTTCCAAACCATGACCAGCTTAGAAGAAGCAGTAAAAGATGCGGATCTGGTGATAGAAGCTATTCCTGAAGTGATCAGCATAAAGCAAAAGGTTTATGAAGATCTGGACCGGTTCTGTCCCAAAGAGACCGTCATTGTCAGCAATACCTCTGCATTACCATTGCCCGAGATATTCCCTCATTTTCGCCCGGGAAACTTCTTCGTGGCTCACTTTATGAATCCACCCCAAATCATCCCTTTAGTCGAAATCGTCAAAAATGACAAAACCAATCCCGAAAAAGTTGCCTGGCTCAGAGAAGAATTGGAGAAATGCGGGAAAAAGCCCATTGTCATTAACCAATTTATCAAAGGTTTTCTCACCAATCGCATGCAGACCGCCATGGCCCGGGAAGCCTTGTACCTCTATGAAAAAGGAATTGTTTCTCTTGAGGATCTGGATACCGCCAATACAGCTTGCATCGGCTTTAAATCAGCATGGCAAGGAACCTTTGAAACCATGGATTACATCGGTTTGGACACCTGCGCCTTTGCCTATAATGTCATTTTCCCTGATCTTTGCAATGACACGGCAGTTCCCGCTGTGATCACCCAAAAAGTTAAGGAAGGAAAATTGGGCTTAAAATCAGGAGAAGGTTTCTTTAGCTATCCGGAGGATTCCGAAGAGGTTTCCATGCAGAGGCAGGCAGGCCTCTTGGAGCAACTTAAACTTTTCAATTCTTACATTAATAAATAAGTGGCAAAAGGAATTCGCTGGTCTCCTGTAGTTAGGAACTTTTTACTCGGGAGGAAGTGGAGATGAGCAGAAAATTTGTATTGACCCCGCGTCAAAAGGCCATGTGGCCCATCCTTATATTGGGGGCCTTTTTCGAAGGCTTTGATGATGCACTGATCAATATTGCTTTACCCTATATTAAAGCGGATTTTGCTCTAAGTACCCAGATGTCAGGTTATGCACTGTCCATTATTGCCTTTGGTACCATGGTGGCCTTCTTCGTTTCGCGGATGGCGGACACCATCGGCCGCCGCAAAATCTTTTTATCCTGTGTGTATATGTACTCCCTTTGCAGCTTTTTTACAGCCTTTTCTCCGACTATCCAAGTGTTTATCTTCTTTCAATTCGTAGCCCGGATCTTTTTAATCGGGTGTTGGTCCGTAGGGTATGTCATCCTCTGTGAGGAGTTCTCCACAGAGCATCGAGGCAAAGCCGTAGGAAGATTCCAGTTGACCGCAGTATTCGGGGCTTTGCTGATTGGTATTCTGCTCCCCGTCTTCACCAGTGTCGGCTTAAGCTGGAGAGCCCTTTATGTAGTGGGTTCTCTACCGATGATCCCCGTTTTTCTCATGAGAAACCGCCTGCCAGAAACAGAGGCCTTCCTGCAAGTGCAAGAAGAGAAGAAACAAGGCAAACGGCTTCAGAAAGAAGACCTTTTCGGCCCTTGGCGAAATCCCTTTGCCAAGTATATGGTGGTCATGTGCCTGGTATGGGTATTCCTCTATTTCGGAGTGAAAGGAACTCTAAATTTCTTCTCCCTGAGGGTTGTTAACGAATTAAGCTGGACTCCCAATATGGTGAGCTTAGGTCTTGTTCTCCAAACCCTTACCGGAATCTTCGTCATTGCCATGAATGGAAAAATGATGGACGTCATCGGGCGCAAGCGTGCTGCTGCCATCATCATTGTCGTAGGTTGTGTCTTTAGTGTATTAACCTTTACCTTAAAGAGTTTCTATCCGGTACTGGTGTGCAGCATCATTTCCGCGGGATTTGTTAATTCTTTCTTGATTGTAGGCTCCACGTTAACCAATGAACTTTTCCCCACGGAAATCCGCGCCAATGCCATGGCTTGGTCCAACAATATCGTCGGTCGTTTGGGACAGATTATCGTTCCTACCGCAGTGACCACTATGGCCCTCTGGCTTGGTTTGGGAAATGCTGCAGCTGTCGCCGTCGCCTTGCCACTGCTTTCCCTCATCTTAATCCTGATATTTCTACCGGAAACCGGTAAAAAGAACGATACTCTGGTCCCCCCGAACCCTAAGGTTATTTCCAAGTAGCAATTAAAGTAGCGCGGTAAGGGTTAGGTTAAGAAAACGGAAGGAAGTGAAAACTGAACAGCCATGAGAACGATCAAAGAAATTGTCAAGAGTCAAAGAGATTTTTTTAACACCAGTCAAACTTTAGAGCTGTCCTTCCGAATGGATCAACTTCGACGCTTAAAATCCGGTATCCAAGCTCATGAAGAGGAAATCCTCAATGCCTTAAAAGAAGATCTGAACAAGGCACACTTCGAAAGCTATGGAACGGAGGTGGGGTTGGTCCTAGAGGAAATCTGCTATATCTTAAAGCATTTGAAGGACTGGGCTCAGCCCCAGAAAGTAAGAACGCCCTTAACCAGTTTCCCGGCGAAAAGTTATATCTATCCCGAACCTTATGGAGTCACTTTAATCATGTCACCCTGGAACTATCCTTTTATGCTTTCTCTGATTCCCCTTATCGGCGCCCTAGCCGCCGGAAACTGTGCAGTGCTGAAACCTTCGGCTTATTCTGCTCATACCTCGGCCATACTGAGCATGATCTTAAGGGAAAATTTCTCTGAAGATTACATTGCTGTGATTGAAGGGGGAAGAGAAGTCAATCATGCCCTTCTTGAAGAGAAGTTTGACTATATCTTCTTTACGGGAAGCGTTGAAGTGGGGAAAAAGGTGATGCATGCCGCGGCGGAACACCTCACCCCCATTACCCTGGAGCTAGGGGGGAAGAGTCCCTGCATTGTGGATCAAGATGCCAATTTGGAGCTGGCAGCCAAGCGCATTATTTGGGGTAAGTTCTTAAATGCCGGTCAGACCTGTGTCGCTCCCGATTATCTGCTCGTTCATCGGCAGGTTAAGGAAAATCTGATCAGCAGGATGTGCCAGGTGATCGGCGACTTCTATGGAGAGAATCCGCTGGAAAATCCCGATTTACCTAAGATTATCAACGACAAGCATTTTGAACGATTGCTGGGCTATTTATCCTCGGGGAGAATACGTTGCGGCGGTACATCCCACAAGGAGAAGCGGCTCATAGCACCTACCCTTCTGGACCGGGTGCAATGGGAAGAACCAGTCATGCAGGAAGAGATATTTGGGCCGCTTCTGCCTATTCTGGAATTTGAATCCTTAGACGAGGTGATCCGCCTGGTCAACAATAGACCCAAACCCTTAGCCTGCTATTACTTTACCCAGAGCAAGGAGAAGGAAGAGGAGCTCATCCGCCGGATTTCCTTTGGGGGCGGGTGCATCAATGATACGGTGATCCACGTGGCCTCCTCCCACTTACCCTTCGGGGGAGTCGGGGAAAGCGGTATGGGCGGGTATCATGGCAAAGCCAGCTTCAATACCTTCTCCCACCGGAAAAGCATAATCAAGCAATCCCTTAAGTCCGATATCCCCGTCCGTTACCCGCCCTATAAAGGAAAGTTTTATTTACTTAAAAAGATTATGAAGTGAGGATTGACTCAACCAGAATAAAAGGAGGTTTCACTAATGGAAGATAAATGCAGAGCAGGAGCTCTTGTTGCCGAGGTCTTAAAAAAGGAAGGTGCTCAATATCTCTTTGGTATCCCAGGAGGGCACATCTATCCGACTATGGAGCGCTGTGAGGAACTGGGCATTCAATTCATCGGTGTTCGCCATGAAATGACTGCTGCTTTTGCGGCAGAAGGTTGGGCCCTAACC
Source organism: Desulfitobacterium dehalogenans ATCC 51507 (assembly GCF_000243155.2). Lineage (NCBI taxonomy): Bacteria > Bacillati > Bacillota > Clostridia > Eubacteriales > Desulfitobacteriaceae > Desulfitobacterium > Desulfitobacterium dehalogenans. The sequence goes on from NC_018017.1 coordinate 838,303, forward strand.
ACCGGTAAACTGGGAGTATGCACAGGGACAGCCGGCCCAGGGGTTACTAATTTACTTACCGGCTTGGCCAATTCCTATGTGGGAGGATTTCCGGTCTTTGCACTCGGCGGCAAAGCCCGGGTTACGGAGAATGACCGCAACGAACTGCAGGATTTTAACCAAATGGCTATTCTCAGCCAAATGACCAAGCATTCCCGTGCCGTTACTGAGCCAAAACGGATCCCTGAATATGTGGGGAGGGCCATTGCTCATGCAACCACCGGCAGACCTGGACCGGTCTATATCGAAATCCCCAGGGATCTTATGGAATTAGAAGTGGAACCCTTCGCTGTGGAATTCCAAGAAAAATATTGTGTTGGGAGCAAGCCTCAAGGGGATCCTGCCAGCATTCAGGCCGCCCTGGACCTGATTAAACAAGCTCACAAGCCGGTTATTATTGCCGGTTCCGGAGTATGGTTCTCCCAGGCTCACCACGAGCTCCATGAGTTCGTAGAGAAAACCGGCATCCCCTTCGCAACCCGCAATGCAGCCAGAGGATGCATTACGGATAAACATCCTTTATTCATTAGTCCCGGTTATGATCACCCAATACTCCAAGCTCTTATGGCCGAGGCGGATCTGGCCATCGTTATCGGCACAAGGCCTGGCTTTACCTTAGGACGGGGAATTTTCCGTAAAGATCTGAAAATTATCCGCATCGATATCGACGCTGCTGAGCTTACCAATCAGCTGGACATCACAGTCGGTATCCACGGCGATGCCAGGGAAGTTCTGAGGCAGCTTAACGAGGGAGTGGATCAAGGAAGTCACCCCCAATGGGCCGGATTCCTTAATGCTGTAAAACAACAATTTGCCGGTCTTTTTGGCCAAATGTGTGACCCCGCCCATACACCGATTCATCCTGTTCACCTGATGAACCAAATTGCTCAACGGGTGGATGAAGAGACCATCGTAGTCATAGATGGAGGAGATACAGCTACTTGGGCAACCTTAGTTCTTCCGGCCTATGGTCCAGGACAAATGCTCTCCATTGCCAGCACAAGTTTCGGTCCTTTAGGTGTGGGCATGGGTTACGCCATCGCCGCTAAACTGGCTCATCCTGAGAAGAAAGTCATCATGGTCACCGGCGATGGAGCCTTTGGTTATGGCTCGGCAGAATTCGATACTTTAAAACGTTATGGACTGGGCATCACTACAATCATCCTTAACGATGGCCTCTGGGGAATGATCAAACGCTCTGAAGCCAAAAAAGCCAGTGGCAAAGCCAGATTCGTCGGTGTGGATTTGATGGAGCAAGTCCACTACGAAAAGGTGGTGGAAGGTTTAGGCGGCTATGGTGAATTTGTCACCGATCCCGCAGAAGTCGGTCATGCTATCGACCGCGCACTAGCCTCCGGCAAGATGTCTTGTGTCAACGTCATCACCGACCCCCAATTTGGCCCTCCCAGCAGATAGAACCAAGGAGACAAGTAAGCACTATTATAAATTGGAGGGACAAAGCATTGAGTATCAAAGAAGAAATCTATGCATTTTGCGAAAAGATGAATGCCGACCCCGGTCATATGGAAGAGAAGGATCTCGTTTTCCAAGTTAATCTAAAAGAAAGCGGCCCCATCCAAATGGTGATCCAAGACAGCCGGATTACCGTCTATGAAGATTGTCCGCATATACCGGAGCTGACCATGACCATTTCCGATGAGGATTATTCAAAATTACTCAAGAATCAATTGAACACCACAGTAGCCCTTATGACTGGAAAAGTCAAAGTGGATCGTGTAGATAGGGCTTTAAAGCTTTTGGAAGTAGTAAAGCAATACTATTAGACAATAGTGCATTAAACATGCTGGAGTAGATTTGGAGGAAAGAACTATGGCGAAAATGCGTATGACACCCAGTGAAGCCATCTGCGAAACCTTGCTGGCTGAACGAGTGGATCATGTAACGGGTATTGTAGGATCCGCTTTTATGGACCTCCTGGATCTCTTCCCCACGGCCGGGATTCAATTCATCCCTGTCCGCCACGAACAATCCGCGGGTCATATGGAAGATGCCTATACCCGTGTAACCGGCCGTGCCGGCGTACTTATCGGTCAAAATGGCCCGGGCATTACCAACATGGTCACCTCTGTGGCGGCAGCCAATATGGCCCACACCCCCATGGTAGTGATCTGTCCTTCAGCCGGGACCCCTACAGTAGGCTGGGATGGCTTCCAGGAAGCGGACACCGTTCAGATTTTCAAGGCGATTACCAAAGAGACCATTCGCGTACCCCATCCTTCCCGGGCGGCGGATTGCTTACGGACTGCTTTCCGCATTGCCTATGCCGAACGGGGACCTGTTCTTTATGATATTCCCCGGGATTATTTCTATGGCGAGATCGACGAGCAGATTCTTGAACCTCATCAATACCGGGTTTCCCAACGGGGATGCGGTGATTTAAGCTCCATCGCTAAGGCGGTTGAGCTGCTGGCTTCCGCCAAACGCCCCGTAATCATCTCCGGTCGCGGGGTTGTCGATACAAAAGCCAAGGATATTGTTGCAAAAATCGCCGAGATTCTTACTGCTCCCGTAGCCTGTACTTATCTGCATAACGATGCTTTCCCATCCGATCACTCTCTGTGGTTAGGTCCTATCGGCTATATGGGATCAAAAGCAGCCATGAATACAGTGGCCGAGGCGGATGTGATCCTTGCCTTGGGAACCCGGCTTTCTGTCTTTGGCACCACACCTCAGTATGACATCAACTATTTCCCGGACAGTGCGAAGATTGTTCAAGTAGATATCAATCCCCGCCATATCGGCAGGACTCACTCTGTTGAAGTCGGATTGATTGCCGATGCTAAAGAAGCAGCCAAAGAAATCCTTAAGGGTTTAGAAGCTAAATTCCCTAACCCCCAAGTGAGTGAGGAGTACTTAAGGATTATCAAGAGCCGGCAAGAAGCTTGGGATAAGGAAATCGTCGACCTGGCTATGGTGGATGGCGATCCCATCAACCCCCGCCGTGCTCTGTTAGAAATCCAAAAGGTACTGCCTGAGAATGCTATTGTGTCCACGGATATTGGTAATGTCTCTTCTACAGCCAATAGCTACCTGAGATTTAAAGGTGAAGGAATGCATATTGCGGCTCTGACCTTTGGTAATACGGGATTTGCTTATCCAGCAGCATTAGGTGCCCAAATGGCTGCTCCTGATGCTCCCGTGGTCGCCATCGTCGGGGATGGAGCGTGGGGAATGAGCCTCCATGAAGTGAGTACCGCTGTAGAACACAATCTCCCCGTGGTCGCCATTGTCTTCCGGAACATGGCTTGGTGTGCAGAGAAGAAAAATCAAATCGACTTCTACAATAACCGTTTCATCGGTGCAGATATTCTCAATCCGGAAAGCTTTACCCCGGTAGCCATCGCTATGGGAGCTCAGGGTATTCGCGTTACAAACCCGGAGGAAGTCGGGCCCGCTCTGGAAAAAGCCTTGGCCTCCCGAAAACCCACCGTGCTGGAAATCGTTTGTGACGGAACCCAACTGGCCCCACCTTTCAGGAAAGATGCTTTAAAAATGCCCACCCGCTTACTGCCTAAGTATCAGCACTTAGACGTAAGAAACTGGCAGTAAGAAAACACATCTTTAGCCTATTGTGAAGAAACAAGAAAACCCGGATACATCTTATCCCAGGATGTATCTGGGTTTTTATTTTGGTTGATTTTGAGTGTTGCCCCTATAATAACAGTCGGCACAGGCAGGGACTGGAAAGAAAATGAAGAAAACTGCAGATAATATGAAGAGCATGCCAGGGAGGGACCTTGAAGTATGGTATAATTTTTTAAGTGTAGTTTGTTGCTGCTTTCTAAGAATATTATGAAGAACTAAGTGGAGGTAAGACATGGGTCTACTGGATCTGCAAAATCAATGGGAATCTATAATTTATAGCGCCAGCCTAAAGAGAATTGGCGGAGCTATATTAATTCTGGTCTTGGCTTTTTTGCTGAAAAAGATATTTTCTAAAGTGATCATTGTCTTACTACAGAAATTGACCCAAAAGACGAAGAGTGCCGTCGATGATAATATCGTGGAAGTGCTGGATAAGCCGGTACAGCTAGCCTTTATTATCATAGGCTTACAGATCGCGACACAGATGCTGCTCCTGCCCCCGGAGGTCAGTTTATTTATCAACAAGGTCATTCGCTCTTTGGTTTTATATACTTTATTTTGGGCGGCTTATCGGGCGACGGATGTTTTTACAGCTTTGTTTGAAAAACGGGCCTTGCTCACAGCGGATAAATTTGACGATATGCTGGTTTCCTTTTTGAGCAAAGGGGCTAAAGCATTGATTATCGTTTTAGGGGCTATCACCATAGCTCAAGTCTGGTTTAAGGAAATTACCGGTGTTTTGACAGGTTTAGGACTTGGCGGCCTGGCTTTTGCTCTCGCAGCTCAGGATACAGCTAAAAACTTATTCGGCAGTGTGACCATTATGCTGGATCGCCCTTTCAACATTGGAGACTGGGTTCAGACCCCCAGTGTGGAAGGAACGATCGAAGAGATTGGTTTTAGAAGCACTAAGGTGAGAACCTTTGCGCAAGCGGTGGTAACCATCCCCAATTCAGTGATGAGCAATGAACCCATTACCAATTGGTCAAGGATGGGGAAGAGGAGAGTTAATTTTCAACTCAAAGTAAGTTACCAAACGACGGCTGAACAACTTCAACAATGTATCCAATCCTTACGAACCATCCTTGAGAATCATCCGGAAGTCCATCCCGAAACCATCCTGGTCTATTTTGAGCGGTTTGGGGATAATTCCCTTAACATATTCGTTTATTTCTTTACCAACAGCACCAATTGGAAAAAGTTCCTTGAGGTTCAGGAGGATGTAAACTTTAAGATTATGACCCTGCTTGAAGAGCTGGGGATAGTGGTAGCCCTTCCTTCGCGGAGCGTCTATATTGAAGGGGCCAAGAGTGAGGTGCCGAAAGAGGTGCTATAAATTCTGCGGAGCTTCTATACTTGTAGAACGATAAATGCTGCAATGATGGAAATCAGCACGGATAAGACTAAACTGCCTCTCAGCCAGGAGCAGATACCGGCGGCAAGGATACCGACAACGGTTGCTAATCTCATATCTGGTCCAGACTGCATGATTCCCCGGATAATCAAGGCACTTAAAGCCGTATAGGGTATATAGCGCAGGAATCTCTTCAAGACAGGGGGCAGAGGTCTTCCCGTCATGATAAGCAGGGGAAGCAATCTGGGCAAATAGGTTACAACCATCATCCCGGTAATTAAAAGGAGATAGCTTTTCATGGGGAAACCTCCTCATCTTTAATAATGAAAGAACCCATTCCGGCCACCAGGATCACAGCGGCAATGAAAGACCAGGATGGGGGCAGGAGATTGAAGTGTGAGGCAGCCAGGTAAAAGATCCCGGACATCACCGCTAAAAACAAAACAGAAAAGGACTTTTTTATTTCAGGCGCCAATAAGGCCATAAACATAGCGTAAAGTCCTACCCCCAGGCTAAGTTGAACAGTCTCCGGCAGCATGGTACCCACAAGATACCCTGCAATCGTACCTATGACCCAGGAAAAATAGGGGATAATTTGCAGGGTGAGCAAAAATGGGACGTTCAAGGTTCTGTTTCTTAAAGAGATCAAGGAAAAGGCTTCGTCGGTAATGCCGAAAGCAATGACAAAAAGCCAATGTTTTTTAATTCCCTGCAGTCTGACCGACAAAGAAGCGCTCATGATAAAATGCCGTAAATTCAGAAGAAATGTGGCAAGGATGATGCTTCCTGCTGAAATGCCGTCTTTGATCATATCCAATGCCATAAATTGACTGGCTCCGGCAAAAACCATCACGGAAAACAAACTGGTGTCCTGTAACGAAATCCCAACATTTTTGGCAAGAAGCCCGAAGGCCATAGCCACAGGAAAAAAACCAAAGACAAGGGGAAGAGCAGCGATGAGTCCTTCTTTGATACTGTCTGCAATCTGATGTTCTCTGTTCATGTTTTCTCCCTCCGGCTCTGTGCGGTCTATCTATTCTTAAGTGCAGTGGTATAATGAAAAAGCATAGACTTTAAATATCGTATGTTATATTGGACAAATAAGTATAATATAACATACGAATGGATATAGTATATCCTGCCGGAGGATAAGATACAAGGGGGAAGACCTTTTTGAAGGATTTGAATCAGATTGTTGCCAATAACTTAAAACAAATCAGGGATGAGATGAAATTAAGCCTGGACAAGGTAGCGGATATGACGGGTGTCAGTAAAGGGATGTTAAGACAAATTGAGGCGGGTGAATCCAGCCCGACCATCAAAACCATCTGGAAGATCGCATCGGGCTTGAAAATACCTTATACATCAATCATCAATATTCCCCAGCCGGAGACCTTCCTTGTCCCAAGAGAGGATATGGAACCGCAGGTTGAGGACGACGGTAGATATAAGGTCTATTCAATCTTTCCCTCAGAAGATGGACGAAGAGTGGAAATCTATACGATAGAACTTGAAAAGGGCTGTTCCTTTTCTTCAAATTCTCATGGAGAAAAGACTCAGGAATTTATTACGGTCTATGAGGGTGTTCTAACCATTCAGGTGGATGATGAAGAGTATAGTATAAAGGCAGGAGACTCCATTAAATTCATGGCGGATAGGCCCCATACTTATTCCAATAGATTGGAACAATTAACCAGGGCGAGTATGGTCATTTATTATTCGATATAGTAAAGGGCTTAAACCTTAAATATTGTATACATTAGCGAAAACTGTTGAAATGCTAAGCCTTATTATGCTAAGTTAAACTTAATCGAGAAATGGAGCAAAGGCGCTCAAAAGGACAAGTACCTGATAAGTACGAGTCTTTTTGGAGCGCCTTTTTGTTTGTGGGTTATTTTCAAAGCAGTATAGAACAAGAAGGAGGAGAACTATGCAAAATTACGGTCTGCCGCAAAAACAGGGTCTTTACGACCCGGCATTAGAACATGATGCCTGCGGTATGGGATTTGTGGTCAGCATCAAAGGTGAAACGTCCCATGAGATTATAGATGAAGCTCTAACGGTACTGGAGAATCTAAATCATAGGGGGGCCAGCGGAGCGGATGAAAACACAGGGGACGGCGCAGGGATTCTGGTCCAGATTCCCCATGCTTTTTTTCAGCGGGAATGTGAGGTGCTGGGATTCGCACTGCCGGAAAAGGGAAATTACGGGGTAGGAATGATTTTTGCACATCGTTATGCTGACTTTAGAGAAACCCAGATGGAGACCTTCGCAAGGATTGTAGGGGAGGAAGGTCAGAAGATTCTCGGGTGGAGAGAAGTCCCCATCGATAAAAGTACCATCGGAGAAAGTGCTCAAGCAGTGATGCCCCGCTTTATTCAAGTGTTCATCGAGAAGGACCCCCTGCTTACGGATATCATGGACTTTGAAAGAAAGCTCTATGCCATTCGCAAAAGAGCGGAAAAAATCATTCTGCCTATGTGTGAGGATAAGGGCGGTACCTTCTATGTGGCCAGTCTGTCCGCCAAGACCATCGTCTACAAGGGGATGCTGACGGCGGAGCAGCTGCGTCATTTTTATCTGGATCTATCCGATTTGGATTTCGTCTCGGCCTTGGCGATGGTTCATTCCCGCTTCAGCACCAACACTTTTCCCAGCTGGGAAAGAGCTCACCCGAACCGCTATATCGTCCATAATGGGGAGATCAATACCATCCGGGGGAATGTGAACTGGATGAGAGCCCGGCAGAAAGGCATCGAATCTCCTTTATTTGAGGATATAGGCAAAGTCTATCCCATTGTGGATGAATCCGGCAGTGATTCCGCTATGTTCGACAACAGCTTGGAGTTCCTGCACCTGACCGGAAGATATCTTCCCCATGCGGTGATGATGATGATTCCTGAACCTTGGGAAAACAACGACTTCATGCCTAAGGAGAAAAGGGATTTTTATGCTTACAACAGTTTTTTAATGGAACCCTGGGACGGTCCCGCCGCTATGGGCTTTACCGATGGAGTGGTGATCGGCGGGGTACTGGACCGCAATGGGCTGCGCCCTTCCCGCTATTATGTCACCAAGGATGATAAGGTCATTCTGGCTTCCGAAGTGGGAGTTATCGATATCAAGCCGGAGAATGTTCAATACAAAGGCCGTTTGGAGCCCGGAAAAATGCTGCTCATTGACACTCAGGCCCAAAAGATCATCTCCGACGAGGAGCTGAAAGCCGGCGTAGCCCGGAAAAATCCCTACGGTGAGTGGATTGAGAAGCACATCGTGAAGCTCAGCAGTTTACCTGAGGCAGCCCGGATGGAGCGGAGAGCTGAGTCAGTTGGGATAGTTGAGGAACCGAAAGAAAGCAGAGATCAGGGGCAGCTGATTCAGCAGCAAAAAGCCTTCGGCTATACTTTTGAAGATATTACGAAAACCATCCAACCTATGGCGTTAGAGGGTGGTGATCCTGTGGGAGCCATGGGTATGGACTCTCCGTTAGCGGTCTTGTCGGAAAAACCGCAGATGCTTTATTTGTATTTCAAACAGCTTTTTGCCCAGGTAACGAACCCTCCTATCGATGGCATCCGGGAAGAAATCGTCACGTCCTGCACGATGCTCCTGGGTAATTCCGGAAACCTGCTGGACCCCGACCAGGAGAATACGGCATCCCTTTTCCTGGAGCATCCCATTCTGACCAATGAACAGCTTAACACGATTAAACATTTGCAGCATGGACAGTTTAAAGCCGTGACCTTATCCATGCTTTATCCTGTAGGGGGCGGCTCGAAGGCTATGGAGCGGGCTTTGGAGCGGCTCTTCAAAGAAGCGGATAAGGTGATTGCTGAAGGAGCCAATATCATCATTCTCTCCGACCGGGGAGTGGATAAGGAGCAGGCGGCCATTCCGGCTCTCCTGGCTTCTTCAGGCCTTCACCACCACCTGATCCGCAAAGAAATCCGCACGAACCTGGGTATTGTGCTGGAATCCGCAGAACCCCGGGAAGTTCATCACTTCTGTACTTTAGTGGGTTATGGAGTCACTGCGGTTAATCCTTATCTGGCCTATGAGACCGTTGAAGATCTGGCGGCTAAGGGCCTCCTTGATGGACTGACCGCCCAGGAAGGGATCAAGAACTTCATTAAAGCTTCGGTGAAGGGAATGCTTAAAGTTCTCACCAAGATGGGGATCTCCACCATGCACAGCTACCATGGGGCCCAAATCTTTGAAGCGGTGGGGTTGCGGAAGGACTTGATCGACAAATATTTCACCATGACTCCCTCCCGTCTGGAAGGGATCGGTCTGGAAGAGATTGCCCTGGAGAACCAAATGCGCCATGAAAGCGCCTACGATGAGAACTCCCTTTATGCAGACAGTCTGGAGGTAGGCGGTTACTTCCAATGTAAGGAAGATGGAGAAAAGCATCTTTATAATCCGGAGACCATCTATCTGATCCAAAGGGCCTGCCGGGAAGGCAATTATGCCCTCTTTAAAGAGTACACCAAAAAGATCAATGAAGAAGAAGTCTATACCTTAAGACATCTTTTGGACTTCAACTATAATGCCGGAGATACCATCCCCATCGAAGAAGTGGAGTCCGTGGATTCCATCGTCAAGCGCTTTAAAACCGGGGCTATGTCCTATGGCTCCATCAGCAAGGAAGCTCATGAAGCTTTGGCTATTGCCATGAACCGGCTGGGGGGCAAGAGCAATACCGGTGAAGGCGGGGAAGACCCGGAGCGGTTCAAGGTGTTGTCTCATTGTGGAGGAGAGGGTAAGGATGCCTTGGGGAATGGGGACAGCAAAAACAGTGCCATTAAGCAGGTGGCTTCCGGACGCTTCGGTGTCACCAGTCATTATCTGGTCAATGCCCAGGAGATTCAGATCAAGATGGCTCAGGGAGCCAAGCCCGGCGAAGGGGGACAGCTGCCGGGACGTAAGGTTTATCCCTGGGTGGCTAAGACCCGGCACTCCACACCAGGTGTGGACCTGATTTCTCCCCCTCCTCATCATGATATTTACTCCATCGAAGATTTGGCGGAGCTGATCCATGACCTGAAGAATGCCAACCGGGATGCCCGTATTAACGTCAAATTGGTATCTGAAGTAGGAGTCGGCACCATTGCCGCCGGAGTAGCCAAAGGAAAGGCCGATGTGATTCTGATCAGCGGTTATGACGGAGGGACAGGAGCCTCGCCCCGAACCAGTATCCGCAATGCGGGACTGCCCTGGGAGCTGGGCTTAGCCGAAACTCATCAGACTCTGGTCCTCAATAAACTGAGAGATCGGGTGGTGGTGGAAACAGACGGCAAGCTTTTGTCAGGACGTGATGTGGTCATCGCCGCCATGCTGGGGGCTGAAGAATTCGGCTTTGCCACCACTCCTCTGATCGCTTTGGGCTGTGTCATGATGCGGGTCTGCAACCTGAATACCTGTCCTGTGGGCATCGCTACCCAGGATGAGGAACTAAGAAAGAACTTCACAGGCAAGCCTGAGCATGTAGAAAACTTCATGCGCTTTATCGCCCAGGAAATGCGGGAAATCATGGCCAAGCTGGGCTTCCGAACCATCAATGAAATGGTTGGCCGTACCGACCGCCTGAAAAGCAAAGAGACGATTAAGCACTGGAAAGCATCCCAGCTGGATCTTTCCCAGATTCTCTATCAGCCTTATGCCGGTTCTGATGTAAGCCGCTATAACACCCAAACCCAAAAACACCTGCTGGAAAAATCCCTGGATATGAAAAAGCTCCTGCGGGTTTGTCAGCCTGCTTTAGAAAACCAAAAGCCGATCCGTGCCAAATTGAAAATCAACAATGTGGATCGTGTCGTGGGGACCATCATCGGCAGTGAAATCTCCAAACGCTATGGGGAACAAGGATTGCCTGAAGATACCATTAAACTGACCTTTGTGGGCTCAGCCGGTCAAAGCTTCGGGGCCTTTGTCCCAAAGGGACTGACTCTAGAGCTGGAAGGGGACTCCAACGATTATCTGGGCAAAGGACTTTCCGGCGGTAAAATCGCCGTTTACCCACCCAGGACTGCGGATTTTGTTCCTGAAGAGAATATTCTGATCGGCAATGTAGCCTTCTATGGAGCAACCTCAGGGGAAGCCTATATCAATGGGATTGCGGGGGAACGCTTCTGCGTCAGAAACAGTGGCGTTCATGCAGTAGTAGAAGGTGTAGGGGATCATGGCTGTGAATATATGACCGGCGGCAAAGTGGTCATCCTGGGTAAGACAGGACGGAACTTTGCAGCGGGAATGTCCGGCGGGGTAGCTTATATCCTGGATTTTGATGAGAATTATTGCAATCAATCCATGGTGCTTTTGGAAAACATCCAATCCGAAGCCGAACTTAATGAAGTCAAGGAAATGATCCGCAAGCATGTGGAGTATACCCATAGTCCCCAGGGAGGAAAAATTCTCGCGGATTGGGAACGCTATGCAACCCGGTTTACCAAAGTGATTCCCAAGGACTACAAGCGGATGCTGGCCAATATCGATAAGGCTTTCCAAGACGGATACTCAGGGGATGAAGCGCTGATGGCAGCCTTTGCCGAGCATTTCAAAACGTCGGAAGCGGCTAAGTAAGGGGGGACAAACATGGGAAAAGCAACAGGTTTTTTAGAGTATAAACGGATTGATCCCAAGAAGCGCGCCCCTGAGGAACGTATTCAGGACTGGCGGGAGATTAAACTGCCCAGAGACCCTGAGGTGATGAAGACCCAGGGGGCCCGCTGTATGAATTGTGGCGTCCCCTTCTGCAATGGCGGGGTCATGCTCAACGGCATGGTTTCGGGCTGCCCTCTGCATAATTTGATTCCGGACTGGAATGAACTGATCTACAAAGGGCAATGGGAAGAAGCCTATCGGCGCTTAAGCCGTACCAGTCCTTTTTCGGAATTCACCTCCCGGGTTTGCCCTGCACCCTGTGAAGGAGCCTGCACCGAAGGCTATATTATGGAGCCCGTAACCATCAACTGTATAGAGTATGAGATCATCGAGAAGGCTTTTGCCGAAGGATGGGTAAAGCCCCAAAAAGGAAAATCTACCGGTAAAACGGTGGCAGTGGTCGGTTCCGGCCCCGCGGGACTATCGGCAGCGAATTATCTCAATGCCGTGGGTCATGAGGTCACCGTGTATGAGCGGGCCGACCGTCCCGGCGGACTCCTCATGTATGGCATTCCCAATATGAAGCTGGAGAAAAATATAGTGGAGCGGCGCATAAACTTAATGAAGGAGTCCGGCATCAACTTTGTTCTCAATACCGAGGTGGGCAAGGATATCCCGGCGCAGGACCTGGTAAATCAATATGATGCGGTCGTTCTCTGCATTGGTGCCACCAAAGCCCGAGGACTCAACGTGGAAGGCTGTGAACTGAAAGGTGTCCACTATGCAGTAGATTTTCTGAAGGCCAATACCAAAAGGCTGCTGGACTCCAATTTTGCCCATTTGGAAACCATGGATGAAAAAGATGGCCAGGGGAACGGATGGATCAATGCCCAAGGGAAAAACGTCATTATCATCGGCGGTGGAGACACGGGGACGGACTGTATCGCTACCTCCATCCGTTATGGCTGTAAAAGCGTCCACCAATTTGAGATCATGCCCGAACCTCCTGTCAAGCGGATCGAGGCCGCCAATCCCTGGCCGGAATGGCCCAAAAAACTTAAAGTTGACTACGGTCAGGAAGAAGCCATCAGTCTCTACGGAAAAGATCCCCGTCATTACCTCATCAATACGAAAAAGATCGTGGGCAACGAGCAAGGTGAGGCTAAGGAAATTCATACCGTAGAAGTTCGCTGGATTAAAGACTCCTCAGGAAGAATGGTTCCCCAAGAAGTGCCCGGCAGCAAAAAAGTATGGGAAGCAGATTTGGTCCTTTTGGCCATGGGCTTCCTCGGCCCGGAAGATGCGATACCCAATGAGCTGAACCTCGAGCGGGATGAGCGAAGTAATCTCAAAGCGGAGTATGAAGAATTTGAAACCAATGTGGAAAAGGTTTTTGCTGCGGGAGATGCCAGAAGGGGGCAGAGCCTTGTAGTATGGGCTCTCCAGGAAGGGAAGCTGGCAGCCCGTGAAGTGGATAAGTATCTGATGGGGAGGAGTGGGATTAGGTAAGAAGGGTGAAGTAAGAGGCGTGAAGTAAGTAGGAAATATGCAGTAAGTTTAAAGGGACGATTCATTTGACATGGTGTTGTCGATGAATCGCCCCTTTGTCATGTTGCATCATTTTATCTTTTGGTGCATTTGCGTAAAATGAAGTACCTCCTCTGTGCACAAAAGCAAGTAGATACATTATTTAGTACAGCTTTGCAGGTTGTTGTGTAAGATGCAGGAAAATTAAGAGGAAATAGGTAGTTTGTGGAGAATAAAGTTATAAAAGCTAATTTTGTAAGAAGCAATCCAAATGACGATATATTTGAATTGCGAAAAGGGAAACTCAAAAGAATTATTCGTTTATTTTTCCTATACTAAGGAAAGAGTGCAGAAGATCAAAACCATGTCTATAAGAAGTTGGAATCCTGAAAAAAGACTATGGGTTATTCCCTATACACCTGAATCAATACACGAATTGAAAAGAATTTTCTCAGATGAAACGGTAATAATTGACCCTGCGATCAATCTTGAACAAACTGAATCATTATATTAATTAGGAAATGTCTTTGCAGCAGGACCTAGAGGCCATGGAGCAGCAGTTAATTCTCAAGGGCTTTAGTGATAAGACAAGAAAGGTCTACCTTGGGCATGTAAGTAAATTTTTTCAAGCCATAAAGAAAGACCCAAGAAATATCTCAAAGGATGACATACGAAGCTATTTGGCTGCTCAGCTTGAAGAGCGAAAAAAAGCCCATGCCTACGTAAGCCAAGCCCTTAGCTCCATAAAATTTCTGTTCAAGCACATATTACGGCAAAGTATTGACAGTATGGATATTCCCCGACCCAAAAAGGAACAAAAATTACCGCAAGTCCTTAGCCAGGCAGAAGTAGCTAAGATTCTCTCAACCGTTAAGAATATTAAACACAGGTCTATTCTCATAATTACATATTCCTCAGGACTAAGGGTTAGTGAGGTTGTTACGCTAACATTAAATGATTTACATCCAGATAGGAAATTGGTCCGCATCAAGCAGGGAAAGGGGAGAAAAGACAGGTATACTCTGCTTTCTGATACAGCAATGGAGGTTGAATGAATACATTACCTACTATAAACCCAATAAGTGGCTATTTAGCGGCGAAGATCCGGAAACCCACATATCAGAGCGGACAATACAGGTAATCTTTAAGAATGCCTTAGCCAAGTCGGGAATTAAGAAAGATCTATCGGTCCATTCTTTAAGACACTCCTTCGCTACTCACCTTTTGGAATCAGGGACGGATATAAGATATATCCAGGAGTTGCTAGGGCACAAAAGCTCGAAAACAACTGAGATATATACTCACGTCAGCAATAAAGATTTAGGAAAAATAAAGAATCCCTTGGATTCAATATGGAAAAATGACCAAAATTAGAACTGTTGATAGAGGTAGGATTACCGCAATAACATGCGGTAATCCCTCTGGGGTGGTAAAAAATGCGCATGGATATTACGGTAAAAAGGTGTTAGACGACATACCCGTTGCATGCACTTCTTTTATACTATACCAGAAAATAATAAAACCTCCGGATAAGGAGGTCAAGCTTAGCTATTTACTTCAACTATTCTATCCAGAATTCTATCGAAATCGGGGCCGGGTACTTCACCGACAAACTCCAAAAGTTTATCTTGCTCAATACGGTAAATCTTATGGGTTTTTACATAAGATGGCTCATTTAAACCGGCCCGACGCCAATTAATGATGGGTTCTTTAAACCGGTCATGATAAGTAGGAGGAATCTTTGGCTTAGAACTGGTTATTTCTGTGATTGTAAACAGTTCTGAATCAGAATCCACATCAATGATAAGGATGGGTCTTATTTTGAATCGAGAGGGATCATCTTCGAAAAATATTTTTACACGGTAAACTTCTCTAATATCAGGCATAGCTTAGTTCTACTTACCATCTTTATACCAATCTTGGTGTGCTTGGTCTTTTGGATTTAACTTAATCATTCCCTGGGGACCTGTTAGAATTTGTGCTTTGGAGGTGATTTTACTCAGTGCCGAATTATTTTCTTGAGGCTTCTTCTTTGCAGTTGAAGGCATCCCGTATTCCTCCTCGGTATGTTGTTTTTCAATTCTATCCCTATCCTTATTATCCATATCATACCACCTTCAATAGGCTTATTCAATAATTATAGTATGCCCGAAAAGCTAAGGATAGAAGAGAATTAAGACGAATCCATAAGTAGGATTTGGGGTCAAACGGGTACATCGTCTAACAGAGGAGTCCCGCAACTAGAGGATGATGTATGCGGTTGGGACGCTGCGGGACTCCTCGAAACGTTATATGACATTTCCTGCAGGAACGCCCGCCGTCCATGGCGGGATTTAGACAAGAGATTATTTCGTACTTGTAGGTTCTTACGAAATAATGAATGGGGGTACCCTTTTAATGCAAGTTCAGATCAGCCACGATCTAAAAGAACGATGGGATAATTATGTTTAGGCGTATTGATATATTCTGCCAACGTCGAGGGAAGTTCTCCTCAATTGGTCGAGTTCTTTCAGAGAACGATTGATCAATTGAATAATCAGTATTCGATGCCTGAAATTGCCGATATACCACATATTCGGTCAACACGAAATGCCTATAAAGCGTTGGGCAAATCTCCTTCAGACTACAGAAATGCTGCCGAGGCAATGCTTCGTCGAATCGTAAAGAGTAATGGTCTTTATCATATCAATAATGTTATTGATATTAACAATTTGATGTCTGTCACAACAGGTTATTCCATTGGTTCGTATGATACTGAGCAGCTTTCGGAACTAGTGGAGTTAAGAAGGGCGCCCGACGGAGAAAACTACCAGGGAATAGGGAAGGAGGCAGTCAATATTGAGCATTTGCCAACGCTTTACGATAGGCTGAGTGCTTTTGGCAATCCTACAAGCGATAGTAGGAGAGCAATGATTCAGACGGGAAATCGAACGATTATGACCGTGATTTATTCATTCGATGGTAAAAGTGATTTGCAAGAGGTGATCGATAGGTATTGTGAATTACTAATACAATACTGTTGCGTTGAGGAAATTAATACTATATTTGTCCTTTAGAGAGCAAATCCAAATTGGCATGTATCGCATTATTCTTAAATTGTAAACTAGTTATAGGAGTTGTCTGGGGGCGCGCCGTCCATGGCGCTCTGGCTTCGCGGGGCAGGGAAACGTCATATAACACAGAATTCCCCGCAACTAGAGAATGATGCATGTGGTTAGGACGCTGCGGGAATTCCTAAATGTTATATGACATGGTGCTATGAAAGAAATTTGAAGGAGAGATAGGATGCCATTATTTCAGATTAGGGACAATCTTGTTAGCTTAATTAGACCTTGCAACTTTAATTTAGAGAAAGATCTCCAAACATTAATTGAGGCAAATCTAGAAACTATCTTCAATTGCAAATTTGTGGCTTCTGAGTTTTCAACAGGGTACGAACATGCAGGTCGAATTGATTCACTGGCATTATCAGAGGATGGCAATCCAGTGATTATAGAGTACAAGAAGGTAGAGTCTTCAGAGTTGATCAATCAAAGTTTGTATTATTTATCTTGGATAAAAGATCATCGCGGAGATTTCCAGATGGCAGTAAATAAGAAATTGGGTAGCCATGTAGAAATAGATTGGTCTGATGTAAGGGTTATTTGCATAGCCCCAGGTTACAAGAAGTATGACCTTCATGCCGTTCAAATGATGGGTGCAAATATTGAACTATGGCAGTATCGTTTGTTTGAAAATGGAGCTTTTTATTTTGAAGAGGTGTTTAGGAAAGGAACTTCAGGGGCTTCAATTCCCAATAAGGCTAGTCAAGGTAAAAAGATCGGTGATCAAGATATTACTATCACGTATACCTTTGAGGATCATCTAAATAAGGCAGCATCTCATTTAAAAGATGTTATTGTGGACTTAAGAGAATGTATTCTCAATATTGATGAGGGTGTAGAGGAATCCCCTAAAAAGCAATATGTTGCATATAAGGTTACTCAGAATTTTGCATGCATGGAAATCCAAAAGAACAAGATTTTACTCTTTCTTAAACTTAACCCGTTGGAATTTCAAGACCTACCCACCAATGCTAGGGATGTTAGAAGCATTGGGCACTATGGAACTGGGGACGTGGAGTTTACATTAACTTCAAAGTCAGATATAGCCGCAATGGGTGAATTTATTAGAAAGGCTTGGGAACGTGTCGGGGGTTAGCACCACGTCATATAACAAGGCATTCCCGACACTTGGAGGATGATGAATGTGTGTTGGGACGCGTCGGGAATGCCCAGAACGTTAGGCGACAGAAATTGATTTGGGGTCTGTTGAAGGAATGATCTGGGGGGATGGACCATTAGAACACCGATCAGAATTCACAAATCTATATATCGTAGTATTGTTTATATCATGTTTAGCGGATTAGTTGCCTTAACAGCTTGCTCTACTTTGGATACGACATCAATAGATTCGGCACATCAGTTTGTTGTAGATACTGATACTGGTGACCAGGGACCAGTGCTTCGACTTTTAACCCAGGATAGAAAGGCGAAAATTGAAATCTTTGATGGAGAGTTTGCTGACGGAACGAAGATTTTGGAATCGGTTGTTTACGAACTGCGATTTGATAAATGGAACCAGATAACCATAGGGCAATCACCTTACAAGTCTAACGACCCAGTGAGGATATCTGGTGGAGGCCAATTCGGAATAATCGAAGTCATTGATCCAAACATCATTTACGTGGACTATGAAACGCAAAAGGATAAGATACAATTGACTATCATTCAGGTGAAATCTCGTAGATTCGTTGTCTATCAAAAGGTACAAGGAAACAAGGAGTATTATCAAATTCGCGGCGTTAGTAAAGATGGCGAAACTATATGGCAACTCTTCCCTGAGGGGTATTGGTAACAGTAAGTATTTGGAGAAAAGTAGCAAGTGATTTCCGTCGCCTAACACGTCCATTCCCGCAACTTAGAAAATATGAATGTAATATGACGCTGCGGGAATGGCGAAAACGTTATCCGAAACCGCACGTAATGGCCGCGCGTCCATGCGCGGAACGGAGTGTGGTTGTTACTGCGCTCTTGTAGCAAAAGCGCAATTACCAAGATGTTTTAATGTATAGAATTATATTTTACGAACCTATTTTGTAAATAATATCGGAATTATTGCTTTCCAGTAATTCTAAGATTAGACGGAATAGATCCTTTGAGTTGGACAAGATCAATGTGGAGGTGATATACGGATGAGACGGGTGCGATACCAGGTCGCATGTAGCATGGATGGCTACATTGCGGCACCGAATGATGATTTTGATTGGATTACGCCAGAACCTTCGTTCGACTTTGAGGCGCTATATGCGCAGTTCGACACATTGCTGATGGGGCGACGCACGTACGAGATCGTACGCGCAACGGGCGAGAGTTTTCGCGGAAAGCAAGTGATCGTGGTCTCGCGGTCGCTTCGGCCGGTGGATCATCCCGATGTTGAGATCGTGAGCGGGGGCATAGAAGCACGAGTTCGAGAGCTTCGTGCGCAATCTGGTCGAGATATTTGGCTCTACGGCGGAGGAAATCTCTTCTCCCAACTTCTCGCCTGGAATCTGGTTGATACGTTCGAACCGGCGATTATACCGATTCTTCTGGGAGGAGGGGTGCAGTTGCTCCCCCCGCACGGAATAAGTCGGCGTTTAAAGCTCGTCCGACACAGCGCCTATCCCAGTGGGATGCTTCTCCTCGAATATGAGGTGCAGCATGATGTGGAAGGCACGAATGAATTTGCAAGAGGATAGTTATAGTGCCAAACAAAGTCACGTTTTTTCGGGGTTTATTCCAATGGAGTAGAGAAAGTTTATACTTCATGCCTTATTTCAAAAGTCGTTACGATTATCCTAATTCTTATATATCATAAATAGGTGGAGGTTTAAGGGGCCGCCGTCCATGGCGGCCTCTGAATCTGTGGGCGTACGGCATCGGATAACAGAGGAGTCCCGCAACTAAAGGATGATGCATGTGATTGGGACGCTGCGGGACTCCTCGAAACGTTATATGACATTTCCTGCAAGACCGCCCGCCGTCCATGGCGGGATTTAGACTAGAAACTTAATTTCGTACTTGTAAGAAAGTGTGTAGCAAAGATTATCTATATTTGCTCTGGAATATTTTTTTGTTTTATTCGTCTAAATAGACACGAAAAAGAAGGGGGGCTCGCTTATGAAACAGTGGATTGGGTTCATCATTATAGTGTCAATAATAGTAACTCTTGCTGCATGTGGTAGCCAGAGCGAGACAACAATCAACAATAATGCTCAGCAGGATGAAATTCAAAATAGTGCCGTAGAAATCGTTCCACAAGAAAAAACAGATAGCACCGTAAGTGGTGAAATTATAAAGGAATTCACATCAATTGCTGACTTTAACCATGATGGAGTCAAGGAAACAGCAAAAGTGGTAGCCTTCGGTGA
This sequence comes from Desulfitobacterium dehalogenans ATCC 51507, assembly GCF_000243155.2. NCBI lineage: Bacteria > Bacillati > Bacillota > Clostridia > Eubacteriales > Desulfitobacteriaceae > Desulfitobacterium > Desulfitobacterium dehalogenans. The sequence goes on from NC_018017.1 coordinate 857,884, forward strand.
TAAGGAGTATTTTGAATTACAAATCTGCAGCTCTGAAGAAAACATTCTCTGGAAAACAGAGGCCGCTACGGCTCACATGGGCTGGCTTTCCCTTTTTCTATGCCAGTCAGATGGGAAAGATTATCTTTTGAAATATACCCCTTATATGTCACAGGGAGCGTGCCACTATCAATATGACTTGTTTTCTCTTGATTCATCAGGCAACGAAATCATAACCGACAGCGGTTCTGTACAATTTGATATAAATTTTGGTAGCCCGGTTCACTATTCCTTTAACACAGATGAAATCGCAGCCTTTATGAATGAGGTAAATGCGTATCTCGAAAACAGTGTTGTTCTGCTCAATACGGATGGAAATCTAAAATTTAAAGATGGATCTCATTTGAAAGATACTCTGTGGTGGTTAGATGTCGAAGACGGGTTCACATACGATAAAACAGCTAATCTTAGTGATATCCTGGCATCTTATAAAAAATTCCGTGAAAGCAGATAATCTTACAACGAAAAATGAGCATAGCTTAAGTTTTAGATATGTCGCATCATTAGTATAATGTGAAACAAACTGGAACTACCTGAGGGGAGCGCCGTCCATGGCGCTCTGGCTCCGCAGGGCAGGAAACGTCATATAACAGAGGAGTCCCGCAACTAGAGGATGATGCATGTGGTTGGGACACTGCGGGACTCCTCGAGACGTTATATGACATTTCCTGCAAGACCGCCCGCCGTCCATGGCGGGATTTAAACGAGAGGAACTAACAGCCTTATCTCGCACATGTAGGGTACTGGGAAATAAATCTTCAAGGTTCCAAAGGAGGTGTCGGATTTTAAATATGCATAATTTAAGGGGTTATTTAAGAATAAATCGATGCTTACCTATACTTTTATTATCAGCATTTCTAATCTCTGGATGTAGCACCTTCATGGCCTCTGAACTTAAAGGGTACTATAAGCCTCTTGTGGCAAGCCAATGCTCGTTAAATAAAGATGACATAGATAATCAAGAACAATATGCACAAGCAATAATAAGTGGTAATGAGGCTGCATTAAAATATTACTTTCAGATAGATAGTAAGGTCTATTATGTTTTGAGAGATGTCTTATATTCAAGAGAGGGGTTAGAAATAATTGCTCTACAGCCCAAATCAGAAGGATATTTCACTAACAAAGACAACTTATATTATGTTTATGGTTATGAGAAAGAAAAGAAATCAAATACTCTTGGAGGACCCGTTTATTATACCTTAAAGGATTATAAATACAGAAAGATAGATTTATCAACAAATAAGGAAATCGAAGTTACAAAAGATGAATATGAAGCATTATATTTTAACTTAGAAAATGAATTGGCTAAATAACATTTTTCTTAAATTGTGAATCGGTTGATTAGGAATTGTATAGGGGCGCGCCGTCCATGGCGCTCTGGCTTCGCGGGGCAGGAAACGTCATATAACACGAGGATTCCCGCGAGGGTGCGGTTAGGAAAGCTTTTGGAGCAAGTCGCACCACATGTCCTCTGTCACAAGCCTTGCAATTTAGAGTTGAATCAAGAGAAGCAAGTCTTGCGCTAGCCCTGGCGGGACAGACACGTCGGGAATCCCGGGGACGTTAGGCGACATACGTATTGGGGGAATGAAATAATGAAAATTGAAGAGGCATATAGCTATGACTATATGGATGTTGTGGATGCAGAAAAAGCATATGAACTTTTTTGGGAGGGTGTGATAAAAGATAAGCGGAATTTTGAATGCCCCGCACAAAACTGCAAAGCACAGATAACATGCTCTAATATTGATAAACAAATTGAAGAAATGAAGAATACTCCGCATTTTAGAGTGTATGGTGAACACAGCGATGAATGTGATATTTATAAAGAGATTAAACTTGCCGAGTTGGATGTGTCCACTGAAAAAAATAAAAGTCGGACAAGTTATTTGGGGTCGGAAACTGATATTTTCACAACGGAAAGACCCAAAAATCATTATCATACGAGGAAAGAGTCAGTAAAAGATAATGATGACAAACATAAAGGAATTAAAACATCAATTCAAACTAATAGAGATAATAGCTTAACTAAAAGAAGCCCTGAATTTTATTCGATTAGACCGCTAATTTCCAAATTCCAGCGCCATAGTAAAGAAAACAATTTATCTCAACGATTTATTAAAATAAAGGGCTATGATGTTAGTTACAAAGAAATGTTCGTAAAGATTGATAACAATGAACTGGACAAATTAAGCAAGTATCCAAGAATTTATTTTGGTGAAGCGACTGTATACAGGAAAAACAACTCGGATTTTGTTGTCAGATTCGCATCTTCTATTATTGACGCTGATGTGAAATACAAGCCCTCTCTATATATTTCGAACGAAATGATTAATAGCTATTACTGGAAGCACAAGCTACAAACCTGTTTAAATGAATTAGCATCAAATAGGGAGAAGCAAGTACTTGTTTTTGTGTACTCGAAGCCGTATAAAAAGGATAGATTTTTAAACTTCTACATAGATACGTTGGACTTAATAGATTTTAGATATTTGTAGTATGTACGTCGCCTAACACGACCATACCCGCAACTAGAGGATGATGCATGTGGTTGGGACGCCGCGGGAATGGCGGAAACGTTATCGGAAATCCTAGTATAATTTGAGCTTAAAAGAATTAACTAAATACTTTTCTAATGCGTTACAGAGAGAGGGATTTTATGGTGTTATTTATCTGTTTACTACTAATTATATTAATAATTATAGTAATAGTGGATTGTAAAAAAAACAAAATTACCAAAATAGAAATTGTAAATCAATTCAAAAAAACACATATTTTTAAATTCAAAAAACCAACAGCATTTACTGTTTTAGAAATGGTTACTGGGATATATTTTATGCTTCCAATTATAGGTTTTTTTTAAGAATATTGGGTGAGGAATATTTCAATTTTGTCTTAATAGCATTATTTCTGCCAGTAGCAATTTGTTTTTTAAATGTATGGTCGCAGTATAAATACGCAAAACTAGAAATTGGATCTATGAAAATATTGTTTTCAGTTATTATTGTACCGTTTCTAATTTTGCTTAATTATATATTCTCGTCTCAGGATGCGTTAGAGACATACCATCTAAGTATGTTTATCATTATAATTCCAGCAACTTTTTTTATCTCTGATGGAATATCTGATTTAGTTGAAGCTTTCAAAGAAGTAGGTTTAGAAAAAAATATCAGGAGAAAATATTTATAAAACTAATTAACAGGTATGTATTGGGTAATTTTTTGTCGATTTACTCCTTCACCGCATTTATTTACTTGTTAGTTTATCAATCAAAGAGAAATGGTTCAATTTTCATAGATGAGTCGTTATTAATAGTCCTTCAAACAACATTCTTTTTAGCCTATTGGGGGGCAGCTTGGTTCTATTTGTCACAGATATCTTTTACGAAGTTGAAGAATATTTTTTCTTCTTCAACAGTATATGGAAAAGATATTCCATGGAATGAAATGACGGAAATTAGTAAAATAGAGAAGATTTTAATAACTAATATGCCATTATACTTATCTTTATTTCAAATATTACTTATTAATTTACAAATTAATTTTAAATTTGAGGTCGGATTCCAATTTGACTTAGTAATTGAATTGGTTGGAATTGTATTGGCTTGGGTCTCAGTTCGATATTTACAAAAAAAAGCTTTTGCTAAATTACTTTAATAGGTTTTTTATCAAAAACGACTGCATTTAATCAAAAATAAGAGCAGTTTATTTCAACGGACTTCCGATAACACAGAGTTCCCACAACTAGAGGATGATGAATGTGGTTGGGACGCTGCGGGAACTCCTAAACGTTATCTGAAAGTCGGCGGAACGAAAAAAGTAGCTGGTTAAGGCTACTTTGGTGGGAATACATCATCGTGAGTACCGATGATATATAGTGTGTTGATTTGATCACTCGCTTTTGAAGTTACTTCAATGATAATACGTATCGACATATTGACACTGATTTCATAGAAGTTATCTGTCCCTTGAATTTTTTTGTATCGTAATGATGGATGAGTTGGGTCAGACATGAATAGCTCAATGGCTTTCTGGGCTTGTTTTAATGTTTTTGAGTCAAGCTGCCTGAATTGCTTATCAAACTTTCGGGTAGATCTGAAGCACCTAGTCATTGTTCAATACCATTGAGGAATTCGCGAATTGTACTAAACTCACGAACGTTACCTGATTCAACGTCATTTTTGGCTTCGAGCATATCGTTTTGGACTTTGTCAGACCAAAAATATGCTTGGTCGGAGGGGACTAGTTTCATAGGCTCAATGATGATTTTATTGTTATCCATCCTAATGTCGAGAACATCACCTACAGAAATATTGAGTTTTTCTCTGATATCTCTTGGTAGGCTTATAAGGTTTCGTTTTTGGACGAAGATTCTACGGGAGATAGCGGACATGAATATCACCCTTTCAGCTCTTTCTAATTACAGTATATGCGTAATTACGTAATAATGCAAATAAGGGAACAATTAATTGGGTATTCCTATGGGGCGCCGACCTTCAGATAACAGAGGAGTCCCGCAACTAGAGGATGATGCATGCGGTAAGGACGCTGCGGGACTCCTCGGGACGTTATATGTCATTCGCATATCGGGGCTGTTTTTTGGGTCACATTATAATTAATACGAATCTTTTGAGCAGAGTGGTGATTTTATGACTAAGGATGAGCTTATAAATGTTCTTATCACCGGTCGTACAGAGTGTTATGTCAAGAAAAGTTCCTCTTACAATCCATACGTTCCGGGTGGTAAATATGATTGGGATTTTCAGGTTGCATGTGGAAATTATCTATTTACAGATTCGTACCGCGGTTTTAATCCATATAGCGGAGTCGAGTATATCTATGTAAAAGACCAGTCTAAGCCAATTTGGTCATGTGATTATGTAGGATATGCATTTTCAAATGCAGGAGTTTCCGAGAAGGAGATTTATGGATTTCTGAAGAAGGGAAGAAGTAAGCACTTAACAGATTGTGCTGGAAATCTGTTAGCTGATTATTCCTTTAGAGACGGTAATTTTGATTATCAAACTAGGTTCAGTGGGGATCTCAAAGCAATCTTACAAATAGAGGAACTGTATTATCATGGTACATTGGTCGGGATCCAAACATCTGCAGGCTATTTGAAGGTGCAAGAACGTGCGAACGACATATAACAGAGGAGTCCCGCAACTAGAGGATGATGCATGTGGCTAGGACGCTGCGGAACTCCTCGAAACGTTATATGAAATCGGTTTGCTTGATAATTTTAAGGGTCGAACAAATTATCTCATGTATTCATGGTTCCATATGTGGTATCATATAATTAGAGGGGAGATATAATGACTAAACTAGACAAGCTATTTGCAGAGATAGTCAATAATCCAAAAGATGTTAAATTTGAAGATATTGATAAAGTTTTGAAGTACTATGGTTTTGAGCGCAGGAATGCTAAGGGTGGATCGAGTCATTACACATATTTTCATAGCTTACTACCCGATATTTTGACTATACCGAAGAACAGACCCATTAAGGCAGTTTATGTAAAGAAAGCGATTAGTGCGATCCAACGATTAGATAGGGGCGAAGAATGATGGGTAAAGATTTAGAGTATTACCTCAACCTAGAATATGAAATTAAACTTAAGAAGCTTTCCCAAGAAGAAGGTGACGGGTGGTTTGCAGAAATACCTTTACTTCCTGGTTGCATGTCAGACGGTGAATCTTTAGAAGAAGCAGTTGAGAATCTAGGCGGTGCGAAAAGGGAATGGATTGAGGCCAGCTTGGAATTAGGCAGAGAAATTCCTGAACCCACAACTGATGAATTTTCGGGGCAATTGAGAGTTAGGATGCCTAAATCATTACATCGTACTCTTTCACAAATGGCTAAGGATGAAAATGTAAGTTTGAATCAGTTGATAATTCATCAATTATCTAAAGGAATTGGGTATAGATTATAAGATAGCCGACTTCATATAACAGAGGGTTTGCGACATCGGGGAATACATCTTGGGTATTATTCCGACGTCGCAAACCCTCAAAACGTTAGGCGACAGACCTAGGTCATCTTTGAATGGGGGTAAAATGCATTGACTTATATGTTTGACGATACTCAAGAAATGTCGTTAAAAGAGGTAGTCGGAAGAATAATCGATTTTAATTATAGCCTGAGGGATTTTTGGTCCAGTGCGAAAGGATGGGCACCACCTGAAGCGGCAGATTTATTAACTCGTTCGAGGCTGGATTGGCAAGTATCGCTCTCCCATTGTCTTAATCTATGGTTAGAGGAAACGGTTAGTGAAGAGGCGGATGGACGATTAATTTTGGCTTGGTCAAATTTGGGAAGTTTGGTTGAAGGGACAATGAAATTATTATTATCTGTATTTTATAAGGACTATCTTAATGATGTAGAGCAAGTCAAAAAGAGAGGGAAGTTAGTAGAGCCTGATCAACTCGAATTGGAACAGATGCGACAGTTTTTTAATAAAAGGATTTGGAAACCGGAAGATTCTTGGGATGAATGGATTTTACATATTCAATGGAGACGAAATGCGATTCATGCGTTCAAAGATCGTGAAATCGGATCGTTTGACGAATATCGAAATGATTTACGGATGTACCTTAAATTCATGAGGTATGTAAACTTTAGACTTCCTTATCCTGATGAAATATTTATGCCGAGGTTTTAATTGTGATGCTTTGCCGGTCCATCGCCTAACACAGAATTCCCCGCAACTAGAGGATGATGCATGTGGTTGGGACGCTGCGGGAATTCCTAAACGTTATCTACAACTGGGCATGCAAGATAAAAAAAGTTTATCCTGTTTCGCTCGGACTAGATGCAAGTAATTTTTATTGTCGCAAGGCAAGAGAACTATTACAGAGGTAGCTTAAATCCAGAACAAAGAGGGTTGTGGGCAGTCACTAAGGAGGAAAGTCTGGGGTACTCTATTTTATTACAACTGAGTATAGGATTTGCTGGGGCAGTCAGTTTTGGGTATTCCTATGAAGTGGTCAGTCTGTGGAGTCTCCGCTGTAGATAACACAAGATTACCGCAACTAGAGGACGATGCATGCGGTGAGGACGCTGCGGGAATCCCCGTCCGTTATCTGAAACAGCCTGAAAGAAGACATGTTGTTATTATGGGCGGGAAATGCTTTAGCGGTTTATTTTTGCCAAAAAGCTTTAGCTTCTCTCTCCAGTTTCGCTAATCTCGTGTAGTAGTCTGGGAACTCATTTAAATGGGCCAAGGCAATTTTGCCAGTCGTAATTGGGTCATCATCAGTTACATTTGTAGTGGCATCGCGCCTGCCGTGTTCCAATTCTACGCCCAGACCTGTTCGAAACTGGCCAACGTCAAATGGACTATGACTCCAATCAATGCCAAGGTACTCACCGATAATCATAGATTCTTGTATAGTGAAGCTGGTTCAGACAATGGGTACATAGTTATTTGTAAAGGTATTACTAGATAAGGAATGACAATGTTTCTGATCGATAGTGGTTAAACCTTGGTAGGAATGAATATGGCCTCCCGGAACTTCAATAGCGAATCCAGAAAAAACATTAATGTAGTGTCTATGTCTATCATCTTTTGTGGAACAACCAGATATCTCATGAACATGATTCGGTAAATTCGGTGCTTCGCTACTTTCACCATAGTACCTGTGGTGATGACCAAGTATTTCGTTAGTCGTTCCTTGAAAGTAATGCTTATGATTCGTATTCATGTAACCACCTCACTATTATCTTATTCAGAGGTGGAAGAGTGTGAGTTTTTGTTTGAGGTCGGCTGCATCAGATAACAGCGAATTTGCAAAATCTGAGAGGGTATGAATGGATAACCAGACTTCGCAAATTCACAGAACGTTAGGCGAAAGACCATTTTTAGATAGATTTCACGTCTGGAGGTAGGTTTTTGAGAAGGGGGAAGAAAATATGGCTAGCAGAGTGAGCAAAAGAGAAAGAAATATTTGGCTTTCACTATTGACGGTCATTATAGCAATTTCCGTTTTTGTCATAATGAAATATCAAACAACCTTAACTTTACTTAATCAAAAAGTTATAGATTATGAAGCTGAGAAAAAGACATGGATACAAAGTGAGGCAAATTTGACTTCACAGGTTTCAGACCTTAAAGCTCAGACAGAAAAGTATTCAAGACTAATTAGCACCTTTGCGACAAATAATCCAAATATTATTAACACTTTAAAACGGCAGGGATTTAATGGTAGCGTCCAAGATATTGTAGACGATCTCTTAAAACATAACGAATTGATTCCTTATGATGGAGTTTTAGGTGGAAAAATGGGTTTCTATAGCAAAGATAATATATACGTGCTTTCGGACAAATGGGTTTATGCATATTTTGATGATGGTCACATTAATGGATATATGTTGCTTAATTATAGCGTAAATAACGAAGATATTTCATGGAAAGTAATCGATTCCTATTTAGCGGAATAATAACAACCATTCTTTTATAGGATGTCTTAAAAGATGGTCCTTCGCCTAACAGAGGAGTCCCGCAACTAGAGGATGATGAATGTGGTTGGGCGCTGCGGGACTCCTCGAAACGTTCTACGACATATCATGCAAAGGCCGCGCCGTCTATGGCGCGGGAAACAACTTGGAGTATTTTTTCATTAGAAAGATAATGTGAACTAAATTTTAGGCTCAAATTAAGCTACTAAACGTCTATATAAATAAGAAATGAATTACCCAATTTAGAATTGTTAGGGGGAGCATGAATTGAAGAGGATTTATTTTCTGGCATCATCGTACCGTTGTTCTTGATAGGCTCATAATGATAACCTTTTAAACAGTAATTCAATTGAAGTTGCCGACAAAACCACTACAGTATAGATAACATTGGACCTGAAATAAAGCAATATTGTATTGAATTGATATTGTGTTTTACATATGGCAAACAAAAAATTGAAGAACCCTAGAAATTTGGATACCCGTGGTAAGGAGTCATAAGTGATAGTTCATCCTATAGTCATTATATATAGTAATGAGGGTATTACTTTGGGGGTGAGAAAATTTGATAAAAACTATGATTTTAACAGCTTCGGTTTTGGTATTAAGTTCAGTTTTAGTTTGTAGTAATGTAGAAGTAAGTGTAAAAGAAAAGGATCAAAGTACTTTATCTGTAGAAAGCGGACAGTTAAAACGAAAAGTTATTATCAGAAATTCCATATACGATCCTTTGCCCGCAGGGGCTCAAAAAGCTCTGTCTCTGCCAGATAAAGCTGGTCCACAGCAACTGCCAAATGTTGATTTAAGCACTCCAATCATAATTACTAAAATGCCTTATCATGAAAGAAAGAAATCTCAATAAATTTTACATTATCCCGGCGTTAGTCTATGCTTATCAGCATCATACTACTTCTTATTATTTTTTATGCCGCAGAAATCTTTGACTCTGCTCAAGGGAGCGCCGTCCATGGCACTGCTGAGTCTGGGGGCACGATACGTCGTAGAACAGAGGAGTCCCGCAACTAGAGGATGATGCATGTTGTTAGGACGCTGCGGGACTCCTCGGATGTTCTACGAAATCCCACATAGCTGTGTTCAAACGCTTATGAGTACTTAATACTGCAAGGCAATGTAAGTTTGAAGAGTGGGTACTTTAGTATACAAAAAGCATATCGTTAAGTTGTTTGAAAATTCCGGCGGTGTAGCCGTGCTTTTTAATTTAATCTTAAAATTCAAGTATACAGGAGGTGTTATATGGCAACTATATTCAAAGTATTATCTACTGGGCTCAAAGTTTTAGGTTTTTTGACAAAAGCATGGAAAAAGCTTCTTGATTTACTATTTATCAAAGCAGGAGTTTGGGGGCATTTAATATTCTCTTTTCTAGGTTTGTTTATCTTTTCATTATTTAAAACAAAACCTACGTTTATTTTTTTATTCTCCATATTTCTAATGAGTTTTTTTTATTTAAATTATAAATTTATTTGTTCGATTCATAGTGCTCACAAGAATATCAATTCCCTTGTGGGTTTTGAAATAAATAATAAAAATGAAGATCAGAGAAAACGAGCACATACAGTCGGGATGTTACTGGGTATGATATACTCTTTAATTCTAATTTTTTCATTATTACTACCAGAATGGCAAACTGCAAATATTACAAATGTACTTATGTATATCCTATTAATAATATTTGCTATATATTTGATGTTAAGATTTTGCAGTATTTTTGCTACTATTCTTCTTATATATAGTTCGACCCTTGTAGGAATTATATCGCTGTTATATATAATTGTAGCTGTAGCATTTGTTTTAAATTACATAATAAACATGGGCAGTGTCTCTACATTACCTCCATTGGGGGAGGAAAGTCTAATACTCTTGGCAATATATATACCTCAATATTATCCATTTATATGGATGAGTGTCGTTGTATCCTTGTTAATTCAAATCACAATAATACTAATAAGACCAGCTTATACACTTTCCAAAACAAAAAGCTCTTTTAAGGTTCTTAGTGTTGCTTTTTCAATAGCAACAATTACCCTTTTTCTATTTACTGAGGAGATTCGGAATTACTTCATCCATTTTATACAAACTTTTAAAATTGAACCTGAAGATTTATCAGAATTAACTAAAGTGTTAGGAAATCTTGATTCGGCAATTACAGATAATTTCATTCAGCGTATGATTACAGTTGTATTCTTACCTTATACCATTGGTTCGTACATCTGCTTATATATTATTGAGCTAATCGAAAATCAGCATAAAGAAAAGGCTTGTAAATATTATTATGCTGCACTTTACTATCATTCAAAGAAATTTGAAGAGAAAACATATAGTAACCTTCGTAAGTGCTTATATTTTGGTGGAGATAACTACGAGATAATAATTTTAAACACCCTCGAACTAAAACCATACTTGGAGAAACTTGGATATTTCAAGAAAATAGAAAATTCTGTTAGTAAAGAAAACAGATTTAAGAAATTGCTTGACTTGATTAAAAGTATAGCGCAATAGATTAATGTGTAACGTCATCAATTTGGCTTTGGCTTCGAGTAGCGTGGGACTTCGTAGAACAAGGTGTTCCCGTAACTTAGTCTATATGTATGTATTTTGACGCTACGGGAACACCCAGGACGTTATATGCCATTTCCTGCAAGACCGCCCGCCGTCCATGGCGGAATTTAGACGAGAACTTAATTTCGTACTTGTAGAAAATGTGCAGTAGAATAGTTTTGTTTTTTTAAGGTTGTGAAAAGATGAAAAAAATAATCAAGCAGTATATTCTTCCAGTGGTTTTAAGCATGGTATTCGTTTCTATTGGTTTCTTTTGGTTGCATGGTGTTCCATTAATTGGGCAGCCCAAAAAGGAAGATGTTTCTTACATTGAGATAGCTGACACTAATTTGACTGATGATATACGGACATTTACTGAATACGAAGATATCGAAAAGACTGTAAATATGCTAAATTTTTTGAATTATCAATTAGGGACGCCTGAACAAGAAGCTCCGTTTATAACTATTACATATCACTTAAAAAACGGTGAAAAGGTGGATATTTTTGCGAATAAAGATACTGTATATTGGGGAGGCAAAGGCTATACCATTAAAGACGATAACGGAACTATTTTTGTAAATATAATCGAAGGTATGTTTTTCTCTGATTTATTAGTTGACTAAAGTAAAAGCAATAAAATCAGATTTGAAGTAGGATTACGAACATAATTTGCATTTTAGTTATGACTTCTTCTTATAATGTGCGACAGCTTGAACACCTAGGGGCGCGCCTTCCATGGCGCTCTGGCTTCGCGGGGCAGGAAACGTCATATAACAGAGGAGTCCCGCAACTAGAGGATGATGAATGTAGTATGACGCTGCGGGACTCCTCGAGACGTTAAATGAAAGTCCTAGCAACTAATAGGAGGTTTTTCGATGCATAAATCGTTATCAAATATCTTTGGAGGGTTTTTACTATCTGAAGATATTACTTCTGATGCATTAGGCCTTCTTAATCATCATGGGCGACAAGACGTAGCTAAACATGTTTTAACAGTTGCTATTACAGCCCAGCATCTAGCCAAAATTTATAATGTTGATTTGGAACTCGCATATTGTGCAGGACTACTACATGATATTAGTTTGATTTTGCCAACGTCTCAAATGCTACAAACCTCTATTGAATTGGGTATAGAACCGGTTACTGCTGAGAAAGTGGTACCATATTTGATTCATGGTAAATTGTCAGCAGCAATTGCAGAAAATGTTTTTAAAGTAAAAAATGACGGTCTCCTTCATGCTATTAGTTGCCATACAACACTATGTGCTAATGCAACTACACTTGATAAAGTATTATTCCTTGCAGATAAAATGTCTTGGGATCAAGAACACTCTCCGTTTAGGACTGAACTTGAGAAGGCACTTGAAAAATCTCTTGACGAGGCAGTCAGTTGCTTCTTAACTTGGAATTGGAACCAGAAGGATAAATTGGACTCTATACATCCATGGCTAATTGATGCTTGGAATAACTATGAAATAGGAGATTATGCATGACGTAAGACGGACCTTCATCTAACACAGAATTCCCCGCAACTAGCGGATGATGCATGTGGTTAGGACGCTGCGGGAATTCCTGAACGTTAGACGACATATTCGCTTTGGGGTTATATGCTAGGTAGGAGTGAAGAAAGTGTTAAGTGATCTTGTTTTTTCTATAAGCAAACGACTCGATGCTAACTTTGAAGCAAGTTTGTTTCAAGCATCTATTACAGGTTTAACCGACTACGCAAATCCCTTACGTTATAATAACTTTGCATATAGCTTTCGTGAATTAACTAGGCATATCTTTACTAGGTTAGCTCCAGATGAAAATGTTTTGCTTTGCAAATGGTATAAAAATGAAACAGATAAGCCAAAAGGAATTTCGCGTAAGCAAAGGGTATTTTATGCAATTAAAGGCGGACTCGATGATGACTTTATTGTGACAGAATTAAATTTTGATTTGGGTAGAATTTGGAGAACTATGAAAAGTGTAGTTGAGAACCTAAATAGGTATACTCACATCGAAGAGCAAACTTATAATATAGATTCTCAAGTTGGTGATAACTTTGTATTAAACTCACTTAATGCTCTGAATATATTCTTGGATTCTATAGATGGTCTTCGAGAAGAAATAATTTCGGCTTATGAGATGCGTTTATGGAAAGTTATTAATCTGGCTTTAATATCTGATGTAATACAAGAATTAGATGTGTTAGCTACGCATTATTGGATTGAAGGAAGTTCGATAGAGAATATATCTATTGAATCAATCGATAATGAATATATCCATGTTACAATTTGTGGAAGCGTAGATATTGAGCATCAATACGGTTCAGATGGGGATTATAGACGTGGAGACGGTTTAAGAATGGAGGATTCGTATCCATTTAATATTTCGCTAAAAATAGATGTAGAAACCCCTCTCGAATTTGATATTAGTGCTGAAGATATTGAAGTCGATAATTCACAATTCTATGTTTAGTTGTGCTAAAGAGTGCGAATACGTCGTCTAACACTGGATTCCCGACACTAGAGGATGATGCAAGTGGTTCGGACGCGTCGGGAATCCCAGAACGTTATACGAAAACCTGACTCAGTTTTAATTGTGATATATTTGTGGTTTTTTTGAGGAGGATGTAGATGTCATTTACAGAGAAAGTGAAATTAGAAGCAAAGAGAAAATCGGCTTTTAGATGTGTAGTATGTAGGGAGCCATTTGTAGAAATACACCATATTATTCCACAAGAGGAAGGTGGCCCAGATACATTAGATAATGCTGCACCTTTGTGTTCCTCGTGTCATGACTTATATGGAGGCAATCCATATAAAAGAAAACAAATAAAGCAAATGAGAGATTATTGGTTTGAACTGGTTGAAAATACTATTATGACTAATGATGGAGCATTACTAGAGATTGAAAAAGATCCATATTTTCTAAACAGTCTTAAGAATAAAGGTATAGCACTTTATCATGTGGTATTTGAAAATGAAAGTTTCGAAGAGTCGGCTCAAATGATCTTCGAGATTGTTAGAACTGCTCAAAAAACCCAACCCAATTTGAATAGAGCATTATATTTAGATATTGATGGACACAGAAACGAAAATGGTGGTTATGATAATGACATGTTTGAATTGCAAAGACACTTTATTCTTGGTTATTTGTTACCATTTTTAAGTGAGATACACATACCACTGTGCTCTGCTAAAAATACAAAACTTCAAAAAAATAATATTCCTGATGAATTAAATATATTTTCATCTGATGAAGAGATGATTAAGCATCTTAAGAAAGAGGGAAAAGAGAAATCTTTTACGATATATTCCGAAGAAGAATCTGGGGTATGAGTCAGGCCTTCGCATAATAGGCAGTTCCCAAAACTTTGAATTGATGAATGTAGTATGATGCTTCGGGAACTGCCGGGACGTTATATAAAATCGCGCGCACGAACCGCCACATCGTGTGGCGGATTAATTATAAAGATGCGTTGAAGATTCAAATGAAAGAAAGTGATTTTTTGAATTTACAAAGTGATAAGGTTAAAGAAATATATGATTTTTGTATAACATATGATGGAGAGCCGATTTCAAGACATAATGACGTTAATCATTTTATACATAGGATTGGGCTACTGCTAGATACTGGCTATGATACAAAGGATGAGGGCATTAAGCAAATAGCAGAGAAAATATTGTCTAATCAAAGTTGTGAAGGGGCTTTTTTATCTCAAATACAAATATCAACAAACTATGGGGGAACTGGATTACCAGAATTAGGATGGATGATATGTGATTTTCCATTGCTTCTTTACTTCCTCATAAAGATGGGATATGGGAAAGATGACCGAGTAATAAAGGCTATAAACTATTTGATTAGTGTTAGCGATGAAAATGGTTGGCGGTGCAAAAGCTCGTTTGAGAAATTTAGGGGACCTGGCAGAAAGGAAGATCATTGTCCATTAGCCACCCTATATGCTTTAAAGGTTTTCTCACTTCTACCAGAGTATCATAATGAGCAGTTTGTCAAAAATGGTATAAATGCAATGCTTTATCATTGGCGGATAAGTAATGAACGGAAAATTTATATGTTTGGAATGGGAAAGAATTTTAGAAAGTTAAAATATCCTACTCATTGGTTTGATATCGTTCACGTTGTTCGTGTTTTGGTGAATTTTGAGTATGCCAAGGGTACTCAAGAATTCAAGGAAATGATAGGTATTATCAAGAGTAAGAAAACTCAAGAGGGTGATTTTGTCCCTGAAAGTGTTTTTACTGCATACAAAGGGTGGGATTTTGGACAGAAAAAGAGTCCATCATCTTCATTATCGAATGTGATTAATGAAATTATTGATAAAGTATGATTTTGGGTGGTTTAAGGGGCCGACGTCCTGTCGGCCTCTGAGTTTGGGGGCGCGCGACTTTACATAACAGAGAATTGCCGAAACTTTGCAAAGATGCATGTGGTTGGGACGCTTCGGCAATTCTCAAGACGTTATGTGCAATATTGGCAGTATGGATTAAAACGAGGTGATATAAATGGCTTTACTTGTTGGAAACGATGTTCTAAGTAATTACACATTCGAAAAGGAAGATGAGTTTGAGCAAGTAGTTGTCAAATTAAGCGACTACGTCTTTGGGCCACAAACAATCTACTTGGACATTAAGAAAGTGATGAAGAGTAAAAATGTAGCGAGTATTCCAGATGGTTATTTGATTGATATGACTAGTGCAGGAGATCCTAAGCTTTACGTTATAGAAAATGAAATAGTTAAGCATGATCCATTCAAACATATCGGAATTCAAATGCTAAAGTTTGCTACGAGTTTCGAAGAGAGTCAAACATCGATCCGTGGATTTCTAATGAATCATATCAGTAAGGACCCAGATAAATTGAAAAGGCTCGAACAAGGATGCAAAGCATCTAATAGCCGAAACATTGATCACTACTTAGATAAGGTTGTCTACAACGAGTTCAAAGGATTGGTTCTAATAGATGAAGCACGACCAGAATTACATCGGGTTTTAGAAAAGATTAATGCCGATATATCTGTACTAGAAGTGAAGTGTTTTGTTTCTACCACGGACAATTTGCATATGAATTTGATACTTTATATTAAGACTATGAAGAACCAGAAATAATCCTTAGTAGTAAAACAAAAAACGTTGCTAACCTTGATAGAAATAAGAGACTTCAAAGGCGGGCCGATTCAGATACCATTGTAGTTCCGGCTAAGGAAGAAGGATTTGAGACTGAGTTCTTAAACAATTCTCAATGGTACGCTATTCGCATAGGTGCAGCCATGAAAGATCGAATAAAGTATACTGCAGCTTATCAAGTTGTGCCCGTTAGTGCAGTGACTTATATTGCGGAGGTACATGAAATAAAGCCATATAAAGACACCGGCAAATATATGATTCTTTTTAAGGGCAATGCGCAAAAACTTACTAACCCTATCCCAGTAAAAGATACAACTAATGCGCCTCAAGGGCCAGTGTACGTAAAAAGAGAGAGGCTTATAGTATCTGAATTTTTAGAAGACGCTCTTGAAGTATGAAAGCGCCAATACTGCACATAACAGGGCATTCCCAACACTTAGAGGATGATGCATGTGGTTAGGACGCGCCGGGAATACCCAAAACGTTATGTGTAATGTGGCTTACGGAGATAATTTTTGGAGAGTGAATAGATGATACGAATTAACTCTCGGGCTGAATTGAAATCTTTTCTAGAAGAAAACCATTGGTTTGAGGATGGTTATATAACTGAGCTTAATAGTGAAGTCTTATCAGATAATAAACTTTCGTCAGTCCATATTAGAATTGGCTATCAGATTGCGGGAGATTACCGAGCAGGAAATCCTCGTACGGTCAGAGAGTTCACTATTAAAGCTTGCGGTATTAAATTGTGGACTTATGATGATAAGACTTGTTTTAATCCAGAACATTGCATGCAGGGCATTGAGCTTTTAGATGATGGTATGGGCATTCAATTCGATATTCCCGAAATTGTAACGCTTATCTGTGAAGAGTTAATTGTAAATAGGCCATTTGATATTGAGTCTATCACAAAGCCTTGGCTCAGCGAGCGGGAGTATATAGCTACCATTCCTGGAAGGGAAGTTCCGTTACCTGAGGAATGGATAAGTTGGTTACAAAAAGAAGGATTTAATGTGTCATGGCGTTTTGCTGGGAGTGAGGCAAAACTACCCGAAAAAGTTTCTTATCCTGATTATTCCGGCTGGTTCTTACAGAAAACCGATAAAGTGAAGATAACTGATTTTGGTGTTTTCTTTTTTCATGTTGAAGATAAAGAAGGTAGGCTATTTCTTCATATTGAAAATAAGGATAGTGATGTAGATCTATGGTTTGCAATAACGAAGATTATAGCTCAGATGCCGAGAACTACAATTTTGTGCGGAAATTGTACATTTTCAGGTGAGCAATGGATAAAGTATTTAGCTGATGGTACGTATACGGTATAAATTTGAGGTCTGCCACACTACACATAACAGCGATTTCTCGACACTTAGAGGATGATGAATGCGGGTTGGGACGCGTCGGGAATTCACAGGACGTTATAAGAAATGGTGCGCGGTTAAGAGAGCTTATTCGGAAGATGTGGAAAGGAATATTATGAGTAGTACTACAAAAGAGTTAATGATTGGTGTACTGAAATCAGGTTTATCTGCTATTCCCGTTGCGGGCGGTGCGCTAAATGAAGTCCTCTTTGAGATAAGGGGTAGGATTGCACAGCAAAGGTTAAACGATTTTACTAATAGTTTTATAGATTCAATAAGAGATTTAGGGATCTATATTGATAAGGAAAAGATTACATCTGAGAACTTTAATGATATTTATTTTTCTATCGTTAAGCGTGTTGTTGAAACAAACTGCAAATATAAACTCGAAATATTCAAAAACATCCTAATCGGTAACATTCAAAGAACTTATAAGTCAGATTTTAGAGAAACATATTTAGATTTAATTATGAAGCTAGATTTTGTAGAAATTGAAATATTGGAGATGTTTAAGGATACTGGTAGATCCGGTAGCATGGATATAACTAGTGAATCTATCGCAGTAGTATCCACATTAACGAGTAAATCTTGCAAAGAGGTAATAAAAGAAAGGATTAAGGAGTGTTCACCTGATTTAACTACTTTAGAGACTGAAGGAAAATATGAGTATTATATATGTGATCTAATTTCAAAATCACTGTTAATCGATTCAAAAACTACAGGGAATACACATAGAGATTTGGGAAAAGAAGGATTAACAGTATTATACATAACCGACTTTGGAAAGGAATTCCTTAAATTCATTCGTGTAGGTTTTTGAGGATTTAGTCAATCTCTGGGGGCGCACCACTTCTTATAACAAGGTGTTCCCGTAACTTGGCCAATATGAATGTGGTATTGCGCTACGGGAACACCCAGAACGTTATATGAAACCCCGGTTTCGGAGAATTCTTTTAGGATCTTAAAATAGATAATAAATATAAAGTATGATTTGAAATGGAGGAGAATGAAATGACAGCTTCAACACACTTTAGTTTTGGGCTCTTTGCATCACTTACATTTTTATTTTACATAGCATTTTTCGGGCTGGTAATTTACTTCATGATAAGCGCAATAATATTCTTTAAGAGAAAGACAAGGAATGATGAAGCATTAATTAATAAGATAGATGAGCTGATAAGGTTCAATAGAAAAGAGTAAGGGAATTATTTTTGGGGCATTTCAAGGCTTCGTTTTGCTGTGGTTGGTCTTTAGGCATTCTGTTTGTTGGGGTAATTCTATAGGCATTTCTTATGTTGAATCGAATCTATAAGCATTCTTTTTATATAGAAATGCTACTCGGATTTATTTTGTTATTAAGGTAGTCCTTTCAACATTCAATTTTTAGAGAAATGCTTTGAAGCCCGGGGCTTCATATAACACAGAATTTCCCGCAACTTAGAGGATGATGCATGTGGTTGGGACGCTGCAGGAATTTCTAAACGTTATCTGAAAGATGCCTGAGAACGCTCCATCCATGGCGCGTAAGATTGTGGTAAATCGGAGGAGTTATATAAGAATGATTCGAAGACGGTTATCAATAATTTGCATTCTTATTATATCTGGGTTACTGAGTTTGACAGGGTGCACTGAACACTCAGAGTCTAAATCAAGTACCGTAAATGACTTAGTTGATTCTTACTATAAGAGGTTTGAGCCAACGAACAGAGGAGACTTAAAGATTCTTGCTCAGAAGCCAATAGACAATAAAACGTTGGTTTTAGCAGAAAAATACTCAGGTGATGGGCATTCGTGCACTGAGCTGTTTTTAATAAATAACGATAAGAGAATTGAGAAGAGGGCAACTGGTCTTACACCAATTAGTATGTGTTTTAGTGTAAATTTATTGGAGTATGAAAATAACACCATAGCATTTGGAAATTTTAATAATACGAAATGGGAAATGGAAACTGACACTAAGAAACCTGTAAATATACAGAACATCTTAGTTAAGTTTAAAAACGGAGAGATAATTGAGGAGAATGTGGGCCTGGGCTATATTATTTATTCGAAAACTTTATCTGATATTGAGATTGTTGAGCTGTATGATAAAAATGGTATATTACAGAGCGATTTGAATGATTTGCGTAAATATGGAAGCGTTTTTACAGAAGTTTCATTTGTTGATATCGTGCAATAGAAAGTGTTCAAGGGGGTGCCGTCCAAGGCAACCTCTGAGTCTGGGGTCGGCATCCTTCAGATAACACAGAGTACCCGCAACTTAGAGGATGATGAATGTGGTTGAGACGCTGCGGGTACTCCTAAACGTTATACGAAAACCTGACTCAGTTTTAATTGTGATATATTTGTGGTTTTTTTGAGGAGGATGTAGATGTCATTTACAGAGAAAGTGAAATTAGAAGCAAAGAGAAAATCGGCTTTTAGATGTGTAGTATGTAGGGAGCCATTTGTAGAAATACACCATATTATTCCACAAGAGGAAGGTGGCCCAGATACATTAGATAATGCTGCACCTTTGTGTTCCTCGTGTCATGACTTATATGGAGGCAATCCATATAAAAGAAAACAAATAAAGCAAATGAGAGATTATTGGTTTGAACTGGTTGAAAATACTATTATGACTAATGATGGAGCATTACTAGAGATTGAAAAAGATCCATATTTTCTAAACAGTCTTAAGAATAAAGGTATAGCACTTTATCATGTGGTATTTGAAAATGAAAGTTTCGAAGAGTCGGCTCAAATGATCTTCGAGATTGTTAGAACTGCTCAAAAAACCCAACCCAATTTGAATAGAGCATTATATTTAGATATTGATGGACACAGAAACGAAAATGGTGGTTATGATAATGACATGTTTGAATTGCAAAGACACTTTATTCTTGGTTATTTGTTACCATTTTTAAGTGAGATACACATACCACTGTGCTCTGCTAAAAATACAAAACTTCAAAAAAATAATATTCCTGATGAATTAAATATATTTTCATCTGATGAAGAGATGATTAAGCATCTTAAGAAAGAGGGAAAAGAGAAATCTTTTACGATATATTCCGAAGAAGAATCTGGGGTATGAGTCAGGCCTTCGCATAACAGGCAGTTCCCAAAACTTTGAATTGATGAATGTAGTATGATGCTTCGGGAACTGCCGGGACGTTATATGAAACGGCGCGGATTTATACCTAAAACATATTTTCCCAAAGATTGGTTAGACAATTCCACAAAGTTTTGGACAGACTTTTTATCTAATAAACCCAATTCAATGGAAATCCACCTAGAGAATGTATATGAAGATGACTTTAACCTTCTTAAAGAATTAGTTGATGCAATAGGTGATCCTAAATTTTCAATTTGCTTAGATTTAGGTCATGTTAATGCAAACTCCACGAAAGAGCTTAACAATTGGATACAAGGTCTAAATGACAGGATTAGGTACGTTCACCTGCATAATAACAATGGAAAATTTGACGATCACTTTGGCCTTTGGATGGGTGAAATCGATATGTTAAATACGTTAGAGTTGTTAAAAGTACATTCACCAAAAGCACTCTGGACAATAGAGACCCTTTCTGTGGATATTAAACCGTCAATTGACTGGCTGGTGGATAACGGATTTATAAAGGGTTAGTTTGTTTAAGTATTGCTTTGGGGGCGCCGCATCATATAACGGCGTATTGCCGACACTTAGAATAGATGGATGTGGTTAGGACGCGTCGGCAATACGCGGAACGTTATATGATAGAGCGTGCTATCCTAGCGTGAGTTTTGGGTACTATATGTCAGTGGAAGGTTTTCGGTAGGATGCGTCCTATGGTACTGCAGGCAAAGAGATTCGCTTTTTTTAATATGAAAGGAGTAAAAATATGAAGGATAATGAAAAATATAACTTTTTAAGATTGGACATTACACTAAATAGAGGTGGATACGATTACGAGGACATACAAGAGCTCTTTGAGGAGCCATTTAGTACTCTTTATCCTACAAGAATTGGATTTGAGTGGCAACCGGCTGCGGTAGGGTAGCAATTTTATCGAATTAAAATTGATATTTGACTTTGCCTTGATGGGTGTGGCAACGGTTGTTGTAGGGAAAGTAGCAAGTGACTTCGGCCAAATCGGAATCTTGAGAGAGGGATTAATAATGGATTTAGTAAATGACTTTGATAAAATCATCCGTGATGTATCCAGTGTATTGGGAAAGTCTATCGATAAATCCAAATATGAAATTATCGATAGAGGAATACCGCATCAACCAAGAAGTTTGCCGACCCGAATGATGGGGGTCTACACCTTTTGGTATGAAGGCGAATTTTTAAAAATAGGAAAAGCGGGACCTAGTAGTAATGCAAGGTTTTTGAGTCAGCATTATAATCCCAAATCAGCCCAAAGCACCCTAGCTGCATCGGTTTTGTCAGATAAGAGGATGCAAGATAAAGGTATAACTGAAAATAATGTTGGTGATTGGATAAAAAACAATTGTCGTAGGGTAGATATATTACTAGATTCGGATTTAGGAATATTCACATTGGAACTAATTGAAGCGGCACTTCATTATAAATATGAACCCATCTATGAAGGATTTGCCACACAAAGATAAATTGGAATTTGTTGTTTTGAGGTTAAGCGTATGGAAAAAATCATCATTTAGCGGCCTAGTGGTATGAAACTGCCAACTCACCAAACATGAGCTTTGGAAGCAAGGAATTTCTTATAGCAGCGAGTTTTGATTCTCAACTTGATTTGTAATACTGCAAGCTGCCATAGGTCGGTCCAATTACTTTAATAAAATTGTGCAGAACATCATAGTCTGGCAAAAGTACTTGCATCGACTTGACTCTAACTCGCGGCAGTTCGGTTTGAACTGTACTCCCAGTGTGCAGGGACTCAATCTCTTTTTCGTGGGACATACCCCACAGACTCATATAGTAGATCAATTCCTTCGTTGCGGGGCGTCATTATTGTTATATGAGAATCCACCGTAATATTGGTTTGTGTGCTACTGGCCTAATGTGTCATGTCCGGTGGAGTTGACTAAGAGATCTACAAACTCTAGCCTTTTTTCATTAATGCTCGGCAAATGAGTACGCGAAATTGATAAATCAATGGTATGATTGCGAATACATTTTTGATTCACAACTATCTGATCTAATTCATCAACATATTTGTGTAATACCACGAATGATAAGAGTTGTTAGGCTATCTAAAGCAACTTCTTGCCAGGCTTCAGGTTGTTCTCCACCGCACGGCTCATACTCCACAAATCACGACTTAAAAATGGCTTGTGCCATCTTCTCTAAATGATGATTTACCAAAGGAGGCAAGCTGATGGGTAATTACAATTTCTACTATGACGAGTCAGAGCATAGTAGGAAGATAAACCAAAAAACAATAACAGCGGATAACTACTACGACAGTTTTATTGCTGTGGTCGTTGGCTGAAACTCCGAAAATGAGGTTGACCTGCTTAGAAGGTATGTTGCATTTGAAGAGAAGTACCAGTACAGGCAGTCAAAAGGTGAATTAAAAAGCACCACTATCAAACAAAGTCAACTGAAAAGCGGCTTTGCATCCTTGAACCATGACAATATTTGTTTGTTGGAAGATTTTTTGGCTTTGTTTGATGATAAAACCCTCATATACTACGCAGTCATAAGCAAAATAGAATATATCATCAGGCAACTTTTTGAAGACTATAAAAACAGCCTTTTTGTAGACATGGACGCAATGAAATACTCCATCACAAAGGCATTAGTCTTGTATCAGCCAACGGAGATAATAGAGGGCCTCTATGAGAATACTGACGAACTTGTTACTCTACTGAAAATTTTCTTTAAGGCTCAAATTGAAAAGGACAAGGCAAACGAATCATTGAAGCAAAAGGAAATTGAGCAATTCAGCCAAATACTAATCCTTTTAGATAACGTATCTACAATTAGAACAATAGACTGGAATTACGACATTTCTTTCGTAGGTTTCAAGAAATACCTTGCCGAAAAAGCAATAGGTAACTATTCATTAACTATAGATAAAGAGGGCGAGAATGGCAACACGGCAAAAGCGGCGGAGCGGGTAGGCCTACGCACTATTGCAGAAGCAGATTCATTTAACTCCTTCGGAATCCGTATGGCAGATATGTTGGCGGGTGTGATTTCAAAATTGCTTAAAGCACTGCATAATGCCCTACAATACACTTTGCCCGAAGAACAAGTTCACAAAAAAATTCTCGATAAAAGCTGGTTTATGATTAACGAGCGGCAGCTTGCGCTTTACAAGAAAATGCACAATGTAGTGGTCGAGCTAAACAAGGCTTGCTATAAAGCGTTCGCAGGAACATACTCAGATGACTTGATTGTGCTTATTGCTTTCTTGCAATTTATGAACCATTTTGAAATGGCGGAAGCAATAAAAAGTGACATTGATATGCAAGGTGAGTATTTTAACGCTTATTCTTGCAAAAGTTTGGCTGACTACTACGAACGAATGAGAAACAAGCTGTCTATCGACCCCATAGTCGATACTTCAAATGATTACTTCCTGAATCAAAGGGGCGCAAAAGTTTATTATGATAGCAATAAGCAACCGTTGCTTGAATTCAAAAACGGTCGGATTGTCTGTGACGTTTTGGCGGTCGGTTTTAGCAGAGAGATGATTCCATTAATAACGATAGCGGAAGCAAGCGAAGCCAAGTGCTATAGGCTTCCAACAGAGTTAGCAGACTGGGCTATGACTTTAGTCGGATTTGCCAATATGGGAGAGAACTTGTTTCCCTCAAAAGTTATGTTTTCTCATACCAAAGACGGATGTTACGCCGATATTTTGTAACGGATAAGATCCTATAGCATACACCGAAGCCAACTATGAAAACGCGGTGATTGTGTTCACGAAAACACAAATGAAGATGAGCTCTTAAAGTCAATAAAAAAATACTATTAAAAATTTGAGACTTATCAGTCAGATAATACATCATATAATATTTCTGACTGACTAATCCTGAGGCGTTGTGAACTTCCATTATTCTTATTTGATGTAAATAGGGCTTATCGAATTGTTAAAGGGGCCGCCGTCCGTGGCGTCCTCTGAATATGGGGACGTACGGCATCGTATAACACGGTATTTACGTAACTTTGTCAATATGAGAGTAATATGACGCTGCGTAAATGCCGGAGACGTTATATGACATTTCCTGCAGGACCGCCCGCCGTCCATGGCGGGATTTAGACAAGAGCGTTATTTCATACTTCTAGGATTTTATGTTACAAAAAATCAAGGTTTGATATGTTTCCACTAACCTCGAACATAAGGAGATAAAATGTCAAATATCATTGAGATAAGCGATTTTTCATCGCCCAATTTGGATGTCTTTGCTCGCCTGACGGAAACGCAGCTGCGCAACCGGTTGGAGCCGGAGATGGGCATCTTTATTGCTGAGAGTACCAAGGTAATTGGACTTGCCCTCGACGCTGGTTGCGAGCCTATTTCACTTTTGATGGAGCGCAAATACATTAAAGGGCAGGCACACGATATAATCACCCGCTGCGGAGATATCCCCGTCTATACTGCCGATAGCAACCTGCTAGCAGGGCTGACTGGCTTTCAGCTGACCCGCGGTGTGTTGTGTGCCATGCGGCGTCCTCATCTACCCAGCGTTGAGGAGGCGTGTGCCGGTGCAAGTCGAGTGGCTGTGCTTGAAGGTATTGCGGACTCTACCAACGTCGGTGCCATTTTTCGCTCGGCTGCGGCACTAAGCATCGATACCGTGCTGCTTACCCCCTCATGCTGTGACCCAATGTGTCGGCGTGCGGTGAGAGTGAGCATGGGAACTATCTTCCAAGTGCCATGGACCCGTATTGGCAGCGAGCCCTCACAGTGGCCGCAGCCTGGCATGGAAAGTCTGCGCAAGCTGGGCTTTAAGACCGTTGCCATGGCTTTAAGTGATACCGCTGTCAACATAGACGATCCGCAGCTCATCGCTCAGGAAAAGCTTGCTATCATACTGGGTACAGAAGGTAATGGACTGGCACCCAACACGGTTGCCCACTGTGATTACACCGCACGTATCCCCATGTCCCATAACGTGGACTCGCTGAATGTTGCTGCAGCAAGCGCAGTGGCTTTCTGGCAACTCAGAGCCCGGTAAACTTTTATATTCTTATAGTGCATCGTAAAATTCCTAAACTGTGAACTAGTTGATTAGGAGTTGTCTGGGGGCGCGCCCTCCATGGCACTCTGGCTTCGCGGGGCAGGAAACGTCATATAACAGAGGAGCCCCGCAACTAGAGGATGATGCATGTGGCTAGGACGCTGCGGAACTCCTCGAAACGTTAAATGAAATTGGTCGCAAAGCCGTGCCGTCATGGCGCGGGTTGTGTAGGTAGGTTTGAAGGAATTTACGATTTAAAGTTCCAGTTAGTTATATAATATGGACGGTTTTAGAATGAGGATTTCGAATGAAGAATATTATCGTTACTATGGCAGCACTACTTATACTATTCACCGGATTCACAGTACCGGTTTATGCATTATCAGACACGCAGTCTGCAGCAATACAAAAATTGTTGGATGATGCCTGTCGTATATCTGGGGTACCGGGCATATCAACTTCAATCATCAACGGAGATGAAACGCTTTACATTTCTTCCGGTTACGGAAACCGAGAGAGAGGGTTGCCCGCGAATGAAAACACTCTATATGAACTGGCTTCGGTTAGTAAAGCTTTTACCGGTGCGGGTATTTTGTTGTTGGAGGAGCAGGGGCTACTGTCCATGACCGACCCTATTGAAAAATATTTACCTTGGTTTACATTAAAGTATCAAGGGACACCTGTTGATATGCAAAGCCTTACGCTTAATCACTTTTTGCATCATACCAGCGGCTTGACAAATATCAAGCATGCTCAAAACATTCCGCAAGGGAGTACGCCGGATATGCTGAGAAAAACCGTAGAAATGTTGGTGGATGCTGAACTGGCATTTGCGCCCGGCGAGCAATACAATTATGGGACTGTAAATTATGACGTTTTAGGTTTGGTTATTGAGGTTGTGTCGGATCAAAGCTATGAAAGATTTATGACGGAGCAGGTGTTCCAGCCCTTAGGGTTATCTCATACTTACGTTTACAAAGAAGATGCGCAAGCAATAGGGCAGCTGGCGCAAGGCTATCGTACTTCTTTTTTCACAACAACTCCATATGATGCGCCGGATTTTGGCGGTAACAAGCCAGCGGGATATATCATATCCAGTACGACGGATATGGCGCGTTGGATGGGCATACAGATGGGCGTTGTACAAGATATACCCGACGTGTTCAAAGCGATTATTAGGAACTCACATCAAGGAAATATGACAGTTTTAGATAGCAACGGAATGTATTATGGGGCAGGATGGATGGTAAATGCCGATAAAACAATAATCGAGCATTCGGGGGGCAATCCCAATTTCGCAACCAAAGTAGCAATATTTCCGAATGAGCAAATAGCCATCTGTCTTTTATCCAACGGTGCAAGCACGAATATTGGCTTGGTGATGAATATCAAAGAGATTCTGGACGGCAACCTATCTCAAACATATACAATGAGTGGTACACAGCTTTTGGATGTAGCACTTTCCTCCGCAACAATGATTGCCTGCCTGTTGGCGGTGGTATTCTTTGCTTTGGGATTGCGCACAAAGAGAAAGAATGAGCGGCAACCAATAACAAAAAAGAAAATATTCATAACAGTTGCTTGGCTGACGCTTGCTGTTGCCATGAGTACTTTATTATGTTGGGTTTTACCAATGTTCATCGGATACGATTGGTCAAC
The DNA here is from genome assembly GCF_000243155.2 of Desulfitobacterium dehalogenans ATCC 51507. Lineage (NCBI taxonomy): Bacteria > Bacillati > Bacillota > Clostridia > Eubacteriales > Desulfitobacteriaceae > Desulfitobacterium > Desulfitobacterium dehalogenans. Next base: position 885,235 of record NC_018017.1, read on the forward strand.
GATTCTTGTTTGGCAAACATATAGTATCCTTACAATCTTCATTTCGTTGACACTATTGGCTGCATCTATCACATGGTTTGCATATGCTCGTCGATCTAGTGCTATATCCCGAAAATAAGCGGGATTTGAGGAGTCGCCCTCCATGGCGACTTCGAGTATGGGGCGACCAACTTCATTTAACAGAGAATTGCCGAAACTTCGCAAAGATGAATGTTGTTCGGAAGCTTCGGCAATTCTCAGGACGTTATATGCAACCCTAGTCATGTTGATTATTTTTATTAGCTTGGGTAGTTTCGTATATGTGAAACAATCCGAGCTTTTTTACAAGATTAAGAAGGATTTGGTCAATTCTCCACGAAGTGGTAAATGCGCATGTTGGCCAGGAGTGCAGTCGAAATTTATGTGGGGCTAGGTACTATACGATTTTGGTTATGCTGGGGAAGTCATGCAAGCTTCGATTAGCCCGGGGAAGTATGCATGCTTCATGTTTCGATTGTTATGGTATTTCCGACGGGCAGCATATAACACGAGGATTCCCGCGAGGGTGCGGTAAAGAAAGCTTTTGGGGTATGCCGTATCACATGTCCTCTGTCACAAGACTTGCAATTTAGAGTTGAATAAAGAGAAGCAAGTCTTGCGCCAGCCCTAGCGGGACGGACACGTCGGGACTCCCTAGAACGTTCTACGACATATCATGTAAAGACCGCGCCATCCTTGACGCGGATGAAAAACTGGGGTATTCCTTCATATTTGTAGGAAAATGTGTAGTAAAGATTATAGACATATTGTGGCAATAGCCCACTGCTGGCTCGAAGGGTATGGTATATTTATGTAAAATAATGAAATATGATTTGTGCAGTAGTTTTTGAAACGAAATCAATGATGGAGATGGTGTGAGTTGAAAGTGCGCACTTTGCAAAAATATATCAGAGGATTGTTATGCCTCGGACTAATTCTGGTTATGGTTTCCGCTATTGCAGGCTGCGCCCAACACTCTGAAGGAAAAACCGATACCGAAAACGTTCTCACGGACAACAAACCGATAATCGTTGAGATTACCGATCCGGCTGAGCTGGAGCATCTCTGGCAGGAGTATATATATGATGCCATTTATACCATCGGTAGTACTTGGGAGTTTCATTCGGCGCAGGAGATCGACCCGGCAGTCGTGGCTCAGTTTTGTTGGGTGAAATATCAGGAAGAAAACGATACTGCCAATCTCAAGACAGTGAGTGAGGAGAACATGAGCCTGCTTTTTCCGCTGGCAGATGCCCTGAAGTACGCCGAGCGCTATTTTAACCTAACAACCCTGGAAGTGAGCAAGATACCGAATCATTACTTTAACCCGGAAAAACAGGCCTTTGTATTGGGAAAGAATTCGGAAAAACCCAAGCCCGGTTATGCGGAACGGAACAGTTGGGGCGTTCATCCGGCTAAAGTAACCAGGGGCGCTGACGGTACCCTCACGGTTGAGTTGGAACACTATGATACATATGAAAACCGCCGCGTTGACAGCAGGCAGACATTTACTTTAAAAGAGCGTCCTAACGGCAGCCTCTATTTTGTGGAAGGCCGCAGGGAGTTTATCAATAATCATTTGGTAGCCTTGACCGGGGACGTTAAGGATTTTCCGGCAATCGACGGCTTTGACGGTGATTTACAGGAAATTTATATGGTTGGAGAGGTGGAAGGGAAACTGCTTCTTTCCTACACACCGAACAATGAGAACCAAAGCCCTGCTTTGATGCTGCTTAATCCGGATAATATGAAGATTGAGAAGAAAGTGAATCTAAAAGGCAGTATTAACGGCACCGAAGTAGAATATAAAGGCGGCAGATTGGTCGTTCGTTTCAAGGATAAGGTATTAATATATCGCGGAGATTTGGAAGTTGAGAATGAAATCCCCCTGCCCGGTGTCATTACAGCTAAAATTGACAGGGAACCACAATATGATCAAAATGGTTTTTCAGAAGTATATTTCGGTGGTTATGACATAGCCTCCGACTTGAACCGGATTGTCTATTCCGATGAAATAGGCGTCAAACTGGTCACGCTGGAAGACGGAAAAGAAACGCTCCTCGCCAAAACGGTTCAGCCTAAGCTACCCGAGCCGTCCAGGGGGGCGCCTGTTGGCCCTTCTTATCACTTTTCCCCCCGGTTTGTCGCGGGTGACAGGAAAATAATCACGACGCTGACCGGTTATGAATGGACTTCAGGTTTTACGTTCTGCGATTTGGAAGAAGGAACAAGCAGAACGTATGATATCATAACGGAAGGATCCTTTGCAACCGGCGCCATTCGTTATGATACCGGTCTTTTGTTTGTTAATGAGTATTGGCCTGATGAGAGCGTCGGGGAGAATAACCGGAAAACGGATCAGTATAAAACTTTCTTCCTGGACTTTCATACCGGCAAAGTAACGGAGATAGAGATCGGCCAACCGGGAGATACAGGTTACATCCGCTCTGATCATCAATGCTATGTCGGTCAGGACTTTGCGGCCTTTGTCACGAGCAAAAGGTCCGGTGGCGATAGAGCAAATGATAGACATTACTTGAACCGGATTAAGCTGGAGACACTTGAGCCCGAACAGGAGATCGTCTCAATTACGGCAGCAGAGCCCCATATCCTGGGGGTTATGGCCGACGGGCGCATTGTTTTCTGGTATCAGTTCAACCTGGAGGAAAAAGGGATTTGCATTACCTCAACCACTTCAGCATCGAGAGAATAGCTAATTTATAGTCCTCACTTATGACCGTAATCATTATCTCAAAAGGTAGATCACCTAAATTTTCAGTAAGATCACCTGTTATCTCGAAAGTAATGACAAAAATGTAATCCTTCGTCCAGTGATTGTTTAAGGCAGCGCCATCCGTGGCGCTGCTGAGTCTGGGGACATGATACGTCGTAGAACAGACAGTTCACGAAACTCTGAATATATGAATGGAGAATGACGCTTCGTGAACTGTCGGAACGTTATATGACATTTCCAGCAGGAACGCCCGCCGTCCATGGCGGGATTTAGACAAGAGATTATTTCGTACTTGTAGGTTTTTACTAAATAATGAATGGGGGTACCCTTTTAATGCAAGTTCAGATCAGCCACGATCTAAAAGAACGATGGGATAATGTATGTTTAGGCGTATTGATATATTCTGCCAACGTCGAGGGGAGTTCTCCTCAATTGGTCGAGTTCTTTCAGAGAACGATTGATCAATTGAATAATCAGTATTCGATGCCTGAAATTGCCGATATACCACATATTCGGTCAACACGAAATGCCTATAAAGCGTTGGGCAAATCTCCTTCAGACTACAGAAATGCTGCCGAGGCAATGCTTCGTCGAATCGTAAAGAGTAATGGTCTTTATCATATCAATAATGTTATTGATATTAACAATTTGATGTCTGTCACAACAGGTTATTCCATTGGTTCGTATGATACTGAGCAGCTTTCGGAACTAGTGGAGTTAAGAAGGGCGCCCGACGGAGAAAACTACCAGGGAATAGGGAAGGAGGCAGTCAATATTGAGCATTTGCCAACGCTTTACGATAGGCTGAGTGCTTTTGGCAATCCTACAAGCGATAGTAGGAGAGCAATGATTCAGACGGGAAATCGAACGATTATGACCGTGATTTATTCATTCGATGGTAAAAGTGATTTGCAAGAGGTGATCGATAGGTATTGTGAATTACTAATACAATACTGTTGCGTTGAGGAAATTAATACTATATTTGTCCTTTAGAGAGCAAATCCAAATTGGCATGTATCGCATTATTCTTAAATTGTAAACTAGTTATAGGAGTTGTCTGGGGGCGCGCCGTCCATGGCGCTCTGGCTTCGCGGGGCAGGGAAACGTCATATAACACAGAATTCCCCGCAACTAGAGGATGATGCATGTGGTTAGGACGCTGCGGGAATTCCTAAATGTTATACAATATGTGGCGAGTGCAGACAACCGCCATCCTTGGCGGTTGGGATAAGGAGCAGTGCGGATGAGGAAAACTGATTATCGAAACATTGCCGACAAGTATGATAAGAACAAGTACCGACAAGAAATTAAACCAGATGAAGACTTGAAGAGGTACGTTGATAAATGGACTAGCCAAGGTATAAATGTTCTTGATTTAGCCTGCGGTACTGGAATCTATTTGCAAAATCAAATTAACATTTTCCAGAATGCTAGCATTGATTGGCATGGGCTAGATGCATCAGAGGAAATGTTACACATAGCTAAAAGTAAAACTGATAGATGTAGTTTTACTAACGGCTTGGCGGAAGCTCTTCCGTATGAATCAGACTCATTTGATTTTATTATCAACAACTATGCGTTCCACCATTTTTGTCAGAAAGCTGATGTGTTAGACGAAGTGTTCAGGGTAATAAAGAAAAACGGAGTTCTAAAGATACATAACATTTCAATTCATGACATGAGGCACTGGTGGATATATGAGTTTTTTCCATCCACGTATTACGAAGATCTTAAACGATTTTGGTCAAAAGAATTGATCTTTAATGAGTTGTTGAGTAGGGGGTTCGACGTTAACGTTCGCATGGAATTTGTAATGAAAAGCAATAAGATAACTGAATTTATGGATCATGTCTATAACCGCGACATCTCTGCTCTTACATTGATCAGTGATGCAGAGTATCATCACGGACTAGAGATGATGGAATATAGAATTAAAAATGATCCAGAAGCATTAGTGATAAATGATTTTGCTGACATAGTTTTTATTGCAACAAAAAGGTGAAAATCGAGGGCGGCCCTCCATGGCCGCACTGAGTTTGAGGGCACCCGCCATACATCGTATAACAGAGGGTTCACGACATCGGGTAAGAGCAACTTTTGGGGTGGCCCGACGTCGTGAACCCTCAGGACGTTAGGCGACAGAAATTGATTTGGGGTCTATCGAAGGAATGACCTAGGGGGATGAACAATTAGAACACCGATCAGAATTCGCAAAGCTATATATCGGAGTATTGTTTATATCATGTTTAGCGGATTAGTTGTCTTAACAGCTTGCTCTACTTTAGATACGTCATCAATAAATTCTGCACATCAGTTTGTTGTAGATACTGGTACTGGTGACCAGGGACCAGTTCTTAGACTTTTAACCCAGGATAGAAAGGGGAAAATTGAAATCTTCGACGGAGAGTTTGCAGACGGAACGAAGATTTTGGAATCGGTTGTTTACGAAGTGAGATTTGATAAATGGAACCAGATAACCATGGGGCAATCACCTTACAAATCTAACGACCCAGTGAGGATATCTGGTGGAGGCCAATTCGGAATAATAGAAGTCATTGATCCAAACATCATTTACGTGGACTATGAAACGCAAAAGGATAAGATACAATTGACTATCATTCAGGTGAAATCTCGTAGGTTCGTTGCCTACCAAAAGGTCCAAGGAAGCAAGGAGTACTTTCAAATTCGCGGTGTCAGTAAAGATGGCGAAATCATATGGCAACTCTTCCCTGAGGGGTATTGGAAACAGTGAGTATATGGAGAAAAGTAGGAAGTGATTTCCGTCGCCTAACACGTCCATTTCCGCAACTTGCCAATATGAATGTAATATGGCGCTGCGGGAATGGCGAAACGTTATGCGAAATGGTGCTTATGATAATTTTTGGGGAGGGGAAAATGGGAATTATGAATGATCATTATAGAAAGCTAGAACGGATGTACTTAAGCGCTCCAATTAATAGTCAATTATATAAAGGTATTGATATAACCATTTCCAAAGAGGCTGCGGAGATCGCTCTTAAAATCGAACCGGTCTATTTTCATGCGGCAAATGCTATACACGGTTCCGTCTATTTTAAACTGTTAGACGATGCTGCATTTTTTGCGGTGAACTCTATTGTAGAAGATGTATTTGTATATACGGTTTCCTTCAACACCCATCTGTTACGCCCGATTAGTAAGGGAATAATCAAAGCGATTGGTCAGTTGAAATTTAAATCTCAGAACCTATTTATATCAGAATCAACTCTATATGATGACCAGGGTAAGGTTGCAGGTTTCGGAACGGGAAACTTTATGAAAAGTAAAATTGGCCTAACATCGGATATCGGATATAAATAGGGATTAAACTGTTAACGGAAAACGTTCATTACTAATATAGGCTGGGTTTGGGGGCACCACATCGCATAACATGGTATTCACGAAACTTGCCAAGATAAAGGAAGTATGACGCTTCGTGAATGCCCGGAACGTTATATGACATTTCCTTCAAGACCGCCCGCCGTCCATGGCGGGATATAGACGAGAACTTAATTTCGTACTTGTAGATTATTGTTTCGTAGTGGTAGAAAGATGTATCTTATATGCAATATAGTGTAGTTAATAGTATAGTATGTTGATGGTGGTGTAATTCTTACTTACGGTAAAAAAGGATTTTATATTGCAAAAAAATCAAGGTTTATATGTTTCCACTAACCTCGAACATAAGGCGATAAGATGTCAAATATCATTGAGATAAGCGATTTTTCATTGCCCAATTTGGATGTCTTTGCTCGCCTGACGGAAACGCAGCTGCGCAACCGGTTGGAGCCGGAGATGGGCATCTTTATTGCGGAGAGTACCAAGGTAATTGGACTTGCCCTCGACGCTGGATGCGAGCCTATTTCACTTTTGATGGAGCGCAAATACATTGCAGGGCAGGCGCACGGTATAATCACCCGCTGCGGAGATATCCCCGTCTATACTGCCGATAGCAACCTGCTAGCAGGGCTGACTGGCTTTCAGCTGACCCGCGGTGTGCTGTGTGCCATGCGGCGTCCTCATCTACCCAGCGTTGAGGAGGCGTGTGCCGGTGCAAGTCGAGTGGCTGTGCTTGAAGGTATTGCGGACTCTACCAACGTCGGTGCCATTTTTCGCTCGGCTGCGGCACTAGGCATCGATACAGTGTTGCTTACCCCCTCATGCTGTGACCCACTGTGCCGGCGTGCGGTGAGGGTGAGCATGGGTACCATCTTTCAAGTGCCATGGGCCCGTATTGGCAGCGAGCCCTCGCAGTGGCCGCAGCAGGGCATGAAGAGTCTACGCAAGCTGGGCTTTAAGACCGTTGCCATGGCTTTAAATGATAACGCTGTCAGCATAGACGATCCGCAGCTCATGGCAGAAGAAAAACTTGCTATCGTATTGGGTTCAGAAGGTAATGGACTGGCGCCCTGCACGATTGCTGACTGCGATTACACCGCGTGCATCCCTATGTCCCATAACGTGGACTCTTTGAACGTTGCTGCAGCCAGCACCGTGGCTTTTTAGCAACTCAGGGTCCGGTAAGCTTTTATATGCACATAATACGTCGTAAAAATAGGAAAATATGCAACGAAGATTATTATTGGAGGTGATTTGCTTGCAAAAGAAATTGGTTCTGACAGTTGTAATAGCAATCGCCTTTGTAGGTATTTCTATTTACCTTTTACAACCCAGATTGATAGCAAAAGATATAGATTTACTAGATATAGATACGGTCATCCACAATGTAGATAACGAAGAACGTACTGATATCACAGAGCAAATAGATTTAGATTTACTGAAGGAACTTATCGGCCGTTATAAATGCAGTCGAATACCCCATTCTTTCTCACCCTATCAGGGGCAAGATGTTCTTTACATGATTGATGGGTTTTATGATAACAAGCCAATACATATCATTTTAGGTGAAATAAATGTTGTATATGAGAGTAGTGACAAGGGTGGGTATAAGATTAAGGATAGTGAAAAAATGCTTGAAGAAGTTATCTCATTGGTAGAAAGTAATAATTGAACAATTGAACACCTAGGGGCGCGCTGTCCATGGCGCTCTCGCTTCGTGGGGCAGGAAACGTCATATAACACGTTCATTCCCGCAACTTAGAAAATATGAATGTAATATGACGCTGCGGGAATGGCGAAAACGTTAGATGAAATATTTGCTAAAGGTGATGAAAGTGATTCTAGAAGAATATAACGAAGATGAGCATAGTAAAGAATTATATGCTTACTTTGGTTTAGCAGTTTTTCATGCTCAAGTTTTAGAACATCAACTGGTGAACATGATTGTTCTAATGAAATACTTACAAAAAGAAGTTATTACGAGTAATGATATTGAACAACTATATTCAAGAAAATTATCAAATACGATGGGGAAATTGATTAACGAAATAAAACAGATTTTTTGGCTTGAAGATGATGAGGTTAAGCAACATAAAACAATATTGGAAAAGAGGAATTTTATTGTTCACGATTACTTTAAAGATCGAATTGCATTAGCATACAGTAAAGATGGAAGAGACTCAATGATAATTGAATTAAAAGATTTTATAGAGCAAGCAAAAATAACTGATAACAAACTTGAAAGATTTACGGATGATATGAGTAGCAAAGTTGGAGTTACCAAAGAAATGCTAATCGCGCAATTAGACAAAATGATGGCAAAAGATAAGTATTGAGCAATGCTTCGAAGGCAAATACTTCATCTAACAGAGGAGTCCCGCAACTGGAGGATGATGAATGTGGTTGGGACGCTGCGGGACTCCTCAGAACGTTATGCGCCATTTGGGTCATTAAAAGGAGGAGGGAAGAAGAGTGAATGGACGTGAAATTGGAAACATTGCTTGTAAAATTCTCGGAATCTTCTTTATTGTACAAGGGACGAATACATTGGCCAGTATAATTTCATTTACAGCTTCAACGCCGGGCTTGAATGGTTATCAAAGTTTGTTAAACATTTGTTTCGCACTAATTTACATTATTTGTGGAATTTTGTTATGTAGCTTTTTCAGTTCTTGGACTCTACTTTATAGGGAGTTCATTACCTAAGTTAGTATCATCTTTAATAAATATGTATTTTCTAACGAATGCCCCTAATTCTACGACAATATTTATGCTTGGCCTAGGAGGGATACTAACTCAATTTATTATAGGATTAGGAATTTTTCTCGGCTCACAAGGCTTAGTTAACTTCCTTAAAGCGATGAGGAGTGCGGGTATTAAAAGAGAAAATGATTCAGAGGAAAAGATATAATAGGGTATTCCTCTGCCAACGGCGCATAACAGAGGAGTCCCGCAACTAGAGGATGATGGATGCGGTTGTGATGCTGCGGGAATGGCGGGAACGTTATATGAAATCGGTTTGCTTGATAATTTTAAGGGTCGAACAAATTATCTCATGTATTCATGGTTCCATATGTGGCATCATATAATTAGAGGGGAGATATAATGACTAAACTAGACAAGCTATTTGCAGAGATAGTCAATAATCCAAAAGATGTTAAATTTGAAGATATTGATAAAGTTTTGAAGTACTATGGTTTTGAGCGCAGGAATGCTAAGGGTGGATCGAGTCATTACACATATTTTCATAGCTCACTACCCGATATTTTGACTATACCGAAGAACAGACCCATTAAGGCAGTTTATGTAAAGAAAGCGATTAGTGCGATCCAACGATTAGATAGGGGCGAAGAATGATGGGTAAAGATTTAGAGTATTACCTCAACCTAGAATATGAAATTAAACTTAAGAAGCTTTCCCAAGAAGAAGGTGACGGGTGGTTTGCAGAAATACCTTTACTTCCTGGTTGCATGTCAGACGGTGAATCTTTAGAAGAAGCAGTTGAGAATCTAGGCGGTGCGAAAAGGGAATGGATTGAGGCCAGCTTGGAATTAGGCAGAGAAATTCCTGAACCCACAACTGATGAATTTTCGGGGCAATTGAGAGTTAGGATGCCTAAATCATTACATCGTACTCTTTCACAAATGGCTAAGGATGAAAATGTAAGTTTGAATCAGTTGATAATTCATCAATTATCTAAAGGAATTGGGTATAGATTATAAGATAGCCGACTTCATATAACAGAGGGTTTGCGACATCGGGGAATACATCTTGGGTATTATTCCGACGTCGCAAACCCTCAAAACGTTATCTGACAGATAAGGCAAAGGGCCGCGCATCCTTGCGCAGATTATAAAAGCAGCGGTTGAAGAGTTAGTTTATCATATAAAGAATAGTTGAGAGGTAAGAATATGTATAAAGAGGGATTGCCTGCACTAGATGAAGCACAAATGATACTTGAAGAGGCTTCGCAGTTGAATCCAGGACCTTGGGTGCAACATTCAATTTATACGGCGCAAGCGGCCCAAATAATAGCAAGTAATTGTAAGGAGCTGGATTCGAAAAAAGCATATATATTGGGAATGCTTCATGACATAGGCAGAAGGTTTGGTGTAACAAACATGCGGCATAGTTTAGATGGATATACATTTTCGATAGGAAAAGGGTATGATGTGTTAGGCAAAATATGCTTAACGCATTCATGTCCAACAAAAAATATGAGGGAAGCTTTTGGAAAGTGGGACTGCAGTAATGAAGAATATGCTTTTGTTGAAAGTTATTTGAGATCTGTAGTATACGATGATTATGATAGATTAATCCAGCTATGTGATGCGCTAGCTTTACCAAGTGGTTTTTCACTAATGGAAAAAAGAATGATCGATGTTGCCTTAAGGCACGGACTTCACGAGTATATTATACCTAAGTGGAAAGCTACCTTTGAAATAAAGCAGTACCTTGAAAAGCTAATAGGAACTTCTATATATAGTTTATTACCTGGTGTTGTTGAAAATACCTTTAATAATTGATTGGTTATTTATCGCCAAGTCTTGGGGAGGGGAAGTTTAAGGGGCTACCATCCGTGGTCAATATTAAAGAACCTGTTATTTGGATTTGGAACGAAAATAAATGGGATAAATCAAATTTTGGTGCAGTTACATTTGATTTCGTTGCGATGATCTTGATAAAACATACCATGAACTAAAAGAAAAAAAGTGTCATTCTTGACCCGCCAATTACTGCTGTTTGGGGCGGGAAAGAGCTTAATGTTAAAGATCTTGACGGCAATAATATTCTTATGTTGGAGGAATAGACCAATAAAACAAAATTAACACATGTTAGAGCAAACGTTTATGCTGCCGGTTTCTGTATTTCTAGTTTGCCATAAACAGCTACGGGATCCCAGGGGCGTTATACGACACTGTACGCAATAGATTACGAGAAAGCTTGCAGCATTCACATGGTAAAATATTGCGAATTAAGATGGTTTATATTAATGGAGAAACATGATGAGTAATGATTTAAAAACATATTATGAAAACATAAAAAAACCTTGGAATACTCTATATTATAGAATTGTTTGGGAACAACTATCTCGAATTCATCCCATAATCAATTCTAAAATTCTTGACTTCGGAAGTGGACTGGGAATTACTGCAGATTATTTATCAAAGAACAATGATGTGGTTGCAATTGAACCAAATGTTGTAATGGTGGAAATGCGAATATGTAAAAATGGTTATCAACAGATAGTAGGGGATTTAGAACAATTAAGACAGCAGCAAGATGCTTCGTTTGATGTTGTAGTATGCCACAATGTTTTAGAATATACGAAAGAGCGAAACGATATATTTAAAGAGCTCTACCGAGTGCTTAAACCCAATGGAGTATTATCTATCGTAAAACATAATCATGCAGGAAGAATCATGCAAAAAGTTGTTTTTGAAAATAATTTGGATGCGGCAATCATGTTACTCAACGGGGGGAAGGCCGAAGCGGCTTATTTTGGAGAAGTTAATTATTATGAGTTGAATGATATTGAAGAGTGGATGAGTGGTTTAGACATTAATATTGAGAGAGTACTTGGAATTAGAGCGTTTTTTGCTTTACACTCAAACAATGAAGTTAGATATGACACAAATTGGCAAGAAAAGATGTTTGACCTTGAAATGAAGGTATCGGATATAAGAGATTTTATAAATATCTCCTTTTTTAATCATGTATTGCTAAAAAAGATTAGATAAGTACAAGAGAAACAATTCTGTACAGTAATTTAGTACCTAATTTTCTTATTGTATAAAAAAGATTATACGGTGGATACAGGGCAGGACTGCTATGAATGCCTGGCTCTGGGGGCGTACGGCATCGTATAACAAAGGAGTCCCGCAACTAGAGGATGATGAATGTGGTTGGGACGCTGCAGGACTCCTCGAAACGATATGCGACATATTGTGCAAAGGCCGCGCCGTTCATGGCCCGGGAAACGAATCTAGATTTCCTTTCGCGTTAAGTAGGATAACGCGACATAAGCATACTTGTATTTTTAAGGGGAAACAAAAATGATAGATGCTCATATTCATATCGAAAGAGGTCAATATACAAAAGAATGGGTTCAGCAATTTATCAATCAAGCTGTGAAAATGGGTTTAGATGAAATATATTTGCTGGAACATTCTCATCGTTTCAAGGAATTTAAACCCATGTATCAGTCCGTGAAGGAGTATAGTGATTATCAAAAAGTCTGGCTTCAAAGGAAGAGTAATTTATCAATTAACGAATACACATCTTTAATTACAGAAATTCGACAGTACAAATTCCCAATTCAAGTCAAGTGGGGGTTAGAGGTGTGTTATTTCCCTGAAAGTGAAGAACTGATTTCAGATATAATAAATAGTTTTGATTTTATAACAGGTTCAATACATTGGGTAGACGGGTTTGGGTTTGACCATAAGGCAGAATTATGGAACGGTGTAGATGTTGATAAATTATATAAACGATATTATGAGCTTATGTTGCAACTCATTGATAGCAAATTATTCACCGGTCTTGCACATCCAGATTCGGTTAAATGTTTCAAATGTTTTCCATCATTTGACCTGACTCCTATATATGAACTACTTGCCAATGCATTAAGAAATAGTAACATGTATGCCGAACAAAGCGGAGGGCTTGCATTGAACTATGGCTATCCAACAATAGGAATGAATGACAAAATGCTAAACATATTTAAGCAACGAGGAGTGATTATGCTTACGGCCTCTGATGCGCATAGGCCTGAAGATGTTGGGGCCAATATATCTAAAATGGCAGTGGCATCAATGGCGTAATTGTTCTTATTTTTTGACTTAATGGTTAACGGATGATATGTTCAAGACAGCTCCGTCCATGGCGCTGTCCTAGTCTGGGGGCACGATACGTCGTAGAAAGTGTATTACCGATACCTTAGAAAGGATGAATGTGGTTGGGACGCGACGGTAATACACAAAACGTTAGACGACATCTAAGTCTTATACTGGGACTAAGGAGGTATTGGAATGTTAAAAAGGTCTTTGGCGCTTATATCTTGTTTGCTGAGTTTAACTTTACTTGGTTGCAGTTCGCCGATACAGACCGGTAATTCATCCCAAGAGGTAAATGTTATTATATATGAAGCTGATACAAGCTCTACTTTTACGAACGAAATCATTTCATCTATGAAGGACCCTCTTACAGCCAGATTTAAGAGTTTGGGTTTTGAGTCAATAGTTATAAATCAAGCTGCTAATCAAGTGAGGGTAGAATTAACGCCAAGTAATCCTGATATTAAACAGATTGCTGAAATCGTCGGTAAACCAAATAGATTCAAACTTGTAGGGCCGAACAACGAAATTATTCTATTTGAAAAAGATTTAATAAGTGCTACACCGTGCATGGATGAAACATACAAAACTTTTGAAGTTAGATTTACAGATGAAGCCGAAAAGAAGTTGGAAACTGCCACACAGAAATTAATTGGTCAGAGAGTGAGTTTTTACTTAGATGATAGACAATTAGCGAACCTGCTGGTAGCAAATCCAATAAGTGGTGAAGGAATTCAGGTTCCTGGTAGCGCGACTGTACAAGAAGCAAAGATTCTAACGGCGGTATGAATTCGGGAGGAACATTACCTTTTCCACTTGAAGTTATTTCTATTGACCAATCTTAATGGAAAAAGCTATTTTCTGATTGAGTCGCCTAACCGGCATCGTATAACAGGCAGTTCCCAAAACTTTGAATTGATGAATGTAGTATGACGCTTCGGGAACTGCCGAGGGACGTTATAAGACATGTGGCGGAATTTATTGTTGATTATACTTTTTAGTATTTTTGCAGGAGCTGATCACTTGAGTATATTTCTTCCAATACAATCCGTACGTCTAACTTTAAGGGAGTTTAGAGAAGAAGATTTAAATGAAATGCATCATTACCTATCTGATTCAGAAGTTCTTCAATTTATGATGCAAGATACTAATACGGAAGAAGGCTCAAATGCGTATTTAAAGAAGTTCCTTCAATTTCAGAAAGATAATCCTCGATTCTTTGTGCGATTTGCTATAATTGAAAAACTTAGTAATTGTTTAATCGGAGAATGTGGTTTGAATATGCCCAATATCCAACACAAAGAAGGGGAGCTTGTGTACAGGCTTAATAAAAAATATTGGGGAAACGGATATGCTACTGAAGCAGCAAGTGAGGTTGTAGGCTTGGGATTTGAAAAGCTAGGATTACATAGAATTGAAGCAATGTGTGATTCAAGAAATGCCTCATCTATAAAAGTATTGGAAAAGATAGGTATGATAAAAGAAGGTTGCTATAGGGAACATAGATGGATTAAAGGGCGGTGGAGAGATTCGGTAGTATACTCTATTTTGGATAGTGAATATTTTATTCAAAAATAAGCGGTATGAAAGGGCTTGCCGTCCATGGCGCTCTGGCTTCGTGGGGCAGGAAACGTCATATAACAGAGAAGTCCCGCAACTAGAGGATGATGCATGTGGTTAGGATGCTGCGGGAACACAAAAACTGTTCTTTATTGTATTGGGGGAGTTTTTAATGAAAAGGACTATATTTTTTGTTTTAGTGGTCTCATTATTATTAGCTTGTACGACATCTTACTTTGCTAATATAAAGATATCAGCACATCAAATCTATAAGACAGAAATTATGGAACAAAGAGAGGGTTATGAAAAAGTAAAAATAACCAATCTTGAAACAGGAAAAGTTGAGTATCTTGAATCTATTTTAGATGATGACGGTTTATATATGTATCTAGCAACAAGTGAAGAAGGTTCTTTTGAGATAAAACTCATGGTTCTTCTATCAGGACGACAAATCTGGATACTAACGAAACAACATTATCAGAAATCGAAAGTACTGAAGTGGAAAAGGGAGATATAGAGGAGAACTTTTTAATGATTCTTCATATGAAGCAAATTGAATATAAAGCAAACTGAACGATGAATATGATTGATATATTGGTATGTAGTCCGGCTTCGCGGGGCAGGAACCGTCATATAACAGAGGAGTCCCACAACTAGAGAATGATGAATGTGGTTGGGATGCTGCGGGACTCCTCGGAACGTTATCCGAAACCGTATGCAGGGCCGCGCGTCCATGCGCGGATTAGCCTGAGAAATTGCTGGTTATAGCACATTTGTAGGATATTACGAAGTAAGGACTCTCTTTAGTAATGCAGTAAGAAGGGAAGTAATAATAACATGGGGTTCATAATAGAGAGATTACCACGAAATTATAAGGAAAAAGCTCTTATTCTATTGGGAGAAGTTTTTACTGATGAGCAGAATATTCCGGTAGAGTTACATTATATAAATGAAGACTTAAAACCAATTTGGTGGTACGCAAAAATTGATTCGGAGATTGTTGGTATAGTAGCTAGTTGGATTGAAAAAGAAGAATGGCATTGGGGGAGATTTGCAGTTAATAAAAGAATGCGAGGCCTAGGCATAGGTAAAAAATTAGCCATGTTTTCACTGAATGAAGTTTTCAATCTTGGTGCTGAGAAAATTTCTATTGAAGCAAGAGATGTTACTGTAGGCATATTAGAAAAGTTTGGAGGTAAAGTAGTAGGAGAGCCAATAAATTTTTATAAGGATTCCATTACTCCTATAGTACTTAAAAAAGATGATTTTATAAATTCTTTGAGTACAAATTCAAACGGCTTAGAAACAAACTGTTAAAGTTTATTACGCAATATTCTTACATAGCGTACTAAAAAATGCGGAGGCTAAAGGGTCCACCGTCCATGGTGGCCTCTTAATCTGGGGGCGTACGACATCGGATAACAGGATATTTGATAATTACAAAGAAAAAGACTTTAATACTACGGTGAATTTCTGATTTAGGGTTATGAGCGTATTTAGCAAGGGCAATTTCAATTAACACAGAATTCCCGCAACTAGAGGATGATGAATGTGGTTAGGGCGCGTCGGGAACTCCTGAACGTTAGGCGACAGACCATGCAAGGGTACCGAGATAATTCAATCCGTGTGTAATGAAGGAAGTGTTTCAGATGTTGAAGCATGTAAATATCAAAAGATATAAGAATATAATCATTTTTATCTCTATTTTAATTATTATAATGTCGTTTTTTGGTTTTAAGAAAGAGAAAATTTTCTTCATTGTATATACCCATAAAGGTTTTTTAAACGAATGCATCAAGAACCAGACATATGAGAAAGCAAGCAAAATAATAGGAATAAATAAGATCACCCCATATCCACTGCGTAACAAAGAGAAATTTGTTGATTTCTATTGTTCTGGAAGTGGATTAGTTCCGAATTCTGTCTATTATGGTTTCTATTACATCAGTAATGATAAGCCTTTGGGATTTCAAGCTCAACCTGTGGAGTTTAAACTAGATGGGGATGGTTGGAGATGGGAGGAAAAGTGGGAAAATCCAAATAGTGATAATTGGATGTATACCGAGAAGATTATAGATAATTGGTATTATTATGAAACTGGATTCTAATTAACAGAAGTACATGAATCAAGCATATACGAAATCTTGAAGATAAACATAGTAAAATTTGAATTGTTTTAGGAATTTCCATTCATGGTAGTCTCTGAGCTTGGGGCATAGTTCGTCGCCTAACAGCGAATTCCTAAAATCTGAGATATTATTAATGTAATAACCAGACTTCGGGAATTCACGAAATGTTATCCGAAACCGTACACAAAGGCCGCGTGTCCATGCGCGGATTAGGAATCGGTGCGATTTTTACACACTTGTAGGATTTTGTAGCTAACTCACCGCTGACTAAAATAACAGGAAGGTGAAATTTTGGATATAAAAGATGAACAGGATAAACATGAGAAACGCAAAAGAGAAGAATATAGAAAAAATCCAATGATAAATTTTGCAGACTCAGTAAACCGTGCACAGTTTGGTGACTTAAGGGGACTAACACAAGGTGGTTGCCTTAATCAGATTATTACTACAGTTATAATCATTGTGGTTTTATTTTTTCTTTTTCAATTCATAAACAAGTAAAAATATTTTGAGTAAAATTGAGTTACCCGTATATGTTTATTTCGAGGTATTCATAGAATGTGAAACAAATGGACGAAGGGCTCAAAGCTCCGCCGTCGATGGCGGCCTCTGAATCTGGGTGCGTACGGCCCACAACTAGAGGATGATGCATGTGGTTAGGACGCTGTGGGACTCCTCGAAACGTTAGACTACATCTAAGTCTAATACTGGGACTAAGGAGGATTGAAATGTT
Source organism: Desulfitobacterium dehalogenans ATCC 51507 (assembly GCF_000243155.2). NCBI lineage: Bacteria > Bacillati > Bacillota > Clostridia > Eubacteriales > Desulfitobacteriaceae > Desulfitobacterium > Desulfitobacterium dehalogenans. Next base: position 902,602 of record NC_018017.1, read on the forward strand.
AAAAAGGTCTTTGGCGCTTATATCTTGTTTCCTGAATTTAACTTATTGAATTCAGGAGGAACATTACCTTTTCCACTTGAAGTTATTTCTATTGACCAATCTTAATGGAAAAAGCCATTTTTTGATTGAGCCGCCTAACCGGCATCGTCTAAAAGAGGAGTCCCGTAACTAGAGAATGATGAATGTGGTTGGGACGCTGCGGGGCTCCTCGGAACGTTATATGACATTTCCTGTAGGACCGCCCGCCGTCCATGGCTGGATTTAGACAAGAGCTTATTTCGTACTTGTAGAATAAGGTGAAGTAAAGATTATTACATAACAGGGGGTAACTTATATGAAACCTAAAGAAATACTTTGTCAATGGGTTGATGCATTTAACAATGCAGATACAGAAACTATTGCAAATCTATATGATGATAATGCAATAAACCACCAGGTTGCTAATGAGCCAGTTATCGGTAAAGAGGCTATAAAGAAAATGTTTGAAAAAGAGTTTTCTCAAGCAAAAATGGTTTGTATTGTTGAAAATATTTTTGAAGATGGACAATGGGCAATACTGGAGTGGCGTGACCCATTAGGTTTGAGAGGTTGTGGCTTTTTTCAGATAGTGAATAATAAGATATTATTTCAGAGAGGTTACTGGGATAAACTATCTTTCTTAAAACAGCACAATTTACCAATTGAATAATACGAGTATCAAGTTGACAAAATCAGCTTTATGAAGCGAGAGAGTCAAAGTCTACTTCTGTTAGATAAGGACGCAATTATAGAACCGTTTCCCCCTACGAGTGATTCCGATTTTATTGTTAAGCAGCCGACCGAGAAAATTTACAATGACTGCTGTAATGAGTTTTGGTGGATATGTACTTATGTAGCCAAAGGAATATGGCGTGATGAACTACCATACGCCATGTGCATGTATGATAGGCTTCTTAGGGATATGCTTTTTAAAATGATATTGTGGTATATAGGCATAAAGACGGATTTTACTATTAGCGTAGGGAAATGCGGGAAACATTTTAAGAAATATCTTGAAGCTGAAGTTTGGGATATGTACCTCAAAACGTACTGTGATAGTAACTATGAAAACCTATGGGAAGCTTTATTTACGGCAGGCAATTTATTTAGGGTTATGGCAGAAAAGGTTGCAGACCAATTTGGCTTTATATATCCATATAGTGACGATAGACGTGTGACCGCACATTTAAACCATGTAAGAGAGTTACCAAAAACGGCAACAGAAATGTATTCCTGAGGCAATTAAATATGTGTACAAAAAGACACGGAGGTTCAAGGGGCCGCCGCCCATAGCGGCCTCAGGATCCAGGGGTGTACGGCATCGGATAACAGGGGATTCCCTCAACTAGAGGATGATGAATGTGGTTGGGACGCTGAGGGGCTCCTCAGGACGTTATCCGAAACTGTACGCAAAGAGCCGCTCATCCATGTGCGGAATATACGAGAAATAGATAGTGTATTTTTAGGCATTCCTCAGTTTCCCATTAATGGACCAAATTCCCAAACGCTTGGGAATTTGAGGGGAAGACAAGCTGTCTATAGCTACCACGCCTTGATAAACCTCAAAATCGTCACTGGTACGATTTTGAGCTGTCGTCTAAGGAGGTGATCAGGTAGGACCTATTTAAATCAGAAAAACTACCGGCAAAGATGATTTTGCAGGTCAGATACGAAAGTTTGAGGAAGGTTCAGGCACCACATCTCCCCACCTAAGATAAGAGCTATCTAAGGCGGGTGGACGTCGGGAATACCTAGAACGTTAAACGACACCCCTATAAGCAAATGTGTTGTCTTTGTGAAGTGTTCTAAGCTACATATTCTATTTGAGATAATTCTTGAAAATATTTAGTTAGGATGGTTAAAAGGTATGAACTCACAAATTATATTAAGCACTTTAATGGGACTCTTACCTTTAGTAATGCTTATTGTTTTATTGGTTTTAATAAAAAAGTCAGGGAGAATTTTACTTAGGGTAAAAAGTCTTGAGACAATTCCCTATGCCGCATTAAGCCTAATTTGTTTTGTAGGATGTATATATTTATTTTTCATAAGAGGTGAAGGATACGGATACTATGCTATATCCACTTTTCTGATAGGTGTATATATGATTAGTCATAGTTTAATAAGTAAAAAAACTATAAGAGAAAAAGGAATTATAATTTTAAATCCATTTCCGAGTTTGTTAAAATGGGTTGATATTGATTCTTTTGGAGTATATGGGAGAAAGATTTATTTCAAGAAGAACAAAGGCTTTGTATCAATCGTTGGATCCAATGGAGATATAGAAGATATTGTAAAAGTAATTTCGATAAATGTTACTCATAAAATCTAAGGTAAATTTGGGAAGGTTACATTATGAACATTCATATTGAATTGGGACAAGCAAATGATATTGATGAATTAGAACAGCTTTATAATGATTTGAATGACCACTTGGCAAAAGGAATAAACTTTCCTGGATGGAAAAAGGGGGTTTATCCTATAAGACAAGATGCAATTGATGGAATAGAGCAGGGTAATCTCTATGTGGCAAAATATAATAGTAAAATAGTTGGTTCGGTAATTTTAAATCATGTACCTGAAGTTGCATACTATAAAGCTAAATGGGAATATGAATCTGACTATTCAGATGTTTTTGTTATACATACATTTGTTGTACACCCAAACTTTTGGAGATGTGGTGTAGGTAATGCATTGATTGGCTTTTCAATGGAACATGGTATTGAATCACAAGTCAGATCAATTCGTTTGGATGTATACGAAGGAAATATACCTGCCATAAGGTTGTATGAAAAATGTGGTTTTAAATATATTGATACGGTTGACTTAGGATTAGGAAACTACGGATTAAATTGGTTTAAATTATATGAAAAACTACTCTAACATAATGAGATCATTCGGGTAGCACTGGGTGTGTGGCAGCTGTACATGCTTGGCTCCGGGGGGCGTACCGCCCAGCTTCTAACAAGCAATACTTATTATTTGGAGTTGACTTATGAAAGCATATATTGGAATTAAGTATCATCATGACTGCAGAAATAGGGTTATAATCGAAAAAATATCTTCGATTCTCGAAGGTGCAGGGTACGAGACCAGTTGCATCATCCGAGACATAGAAAAATGGGGATCAGTGACGGTTACTCCAAACGAACTAATGGAAATAACTTTCAAAGAAATTGATTCGAGCAACGTTGTTGTAATCGATGTAACCGAAAAAGGTGTTGGTTTAGGAATAGAGTCGGGATACGCATATGCAAAAGGAATACCAGTTTACATAATTGCAAAGAAGGGTTCTGAAATCTCAAATACAATGCTCGGGATTTCAAAGAAAGTACTTATTTATGAACAACTTGAGGATATAGAAACAATGTTTAATGGATAACACATTGTTCCAGAGCCGCGCATCTATGCACGGATTACGGAGTGCTTTGCTGGTGTACATTTGTAAGGAATTGTGTGACAAAGCTATAAGGAAGGGTAGATAATGGAGATAGTAAATATGCTTAAAAATAAGAAGGTTAAGGTAACTGAAATGCCGAAGAGGGGAGCTTTCCTACGAAAGCAGTGGGAAAATAATTTTGCTAATCATTTAAGTAACGAAGAGAAAAAGAATATCTGTCTCTGGGACAATAGTGAATTTTGCGGATACTTATGGCATTTGTTTAGTTATAAGAAAAGAGATTGTCTAAAGGGCGAAGAAGCTGAAAAAGCCTTTAATAATGAGAATAAAGGCTCCTGCTATATTTTTTGGGAACACACAGATCATGCTTTGATTCTTGAGAATGCATATATATTGGACTCAGAAGATTTAGAGGACGAATATGATATCTATGTTGTGGATAAAGAGTTTAGCTGGACTTATGTGAAGACACATGAAACTTTGCTATGTGGACCATACTTTGGTCGGAAAGATACCAAAATATAAAATTACTTGGCACGCATTTCTTATTAAAGCGTACCAAAATATGCGGAAGTTCAAGGGGCCCCTGTCATTGGCGGCCTCTGGGTCTGGGGGTATACAGCATCGAATAACAGAGGAGTTTCTTAATCTCCGACGGAGGCTATCTAAATGAAGTTTAATAGAAAAAAGAAGATACAACATTTTCTAATTGTTGTTTTGATAATGATTATTGGGGCTTTATATTTCGGTAATAACACGGTGGGAGTATCCAGGTATCAAATTAGCACGACACGGTTGCCGGCTGAATTTAATAATTTCAAAATTCTGCAGTTATCTGATTTGCATAGCAAACAATTTGGCAGGGAGAGCTGGAGACTGATTCGAATAATAGATAAAGAAGAACCTGACATCATTGTAATGACGGGTGATATGGTCAATACCTCTGATGAAAATTATGATGTCTTCTATCAATTATCAGCTGATTTAGCTAAACGATACAAAATATATTATATAGTTGGTAATCATGAACAAATTCTAATGGATTATAGAATTGTTCAATTTCTTAATAATAACGGAATTACAGTCTTAGATAATGAAGGGGTTAAAATAGAGAGAGGAAACGATCATATTAATTTGTACGGATTATGGTTCAATCTCAAGTATTATAAAGATAGGAATGATCCTTATACAAAAGATCTTTATTATGATCTTGACACAATGCAGGAGACGCTGGGTAGCTCCAATTCCAATGAGTATAATATCCTCTTAACTCATAATCCTTTGTATTTTACTACTTATGCTAAGTGGGGAGCAGATTTAACCTTATCAGGTCATGTTCACGGAGGAATAGTAATTATACCATTCAAAGGAGGGCTGCTTTCACCGGAGAGAGATTTTTTTCCTGAATATTATGGAGGTATTTATTCTATTGAGGATCGAAATATGATAGTCAATAGAGGATTAGGAAACGGCAACTTTGGCATTCGAGTTTTTAATAAACCTGAAATATCAGTAATTACTTTATCTAATAAGTAGATGTATATAAGGGACCGCCATCCATGGCGGCCTCTAGAACGAGGGCGTACGGCATCGGATACAGCGAATCCGGGGGTGACATTTGGGAACTCAAAGAGTCGAATTTATTGACATATATAGATTGTCGATATATCATACCCTTATATAGATCATCTATATAAGGAGGCTGTTCTTATGTCAATTGATAAAAGTCTATTAACCGGTAGCACCACCATGCTTATCCTAAAACTACTGGAAGAAACGGATAGGTATGGGTATGAAATGATTGAAGAACTAAGCAAGAAATCGCAGAACATATTTGAATTAAAAGCGGGAACATTATATCCGCTACTCCACAGCTTGGAACAAAAAAATATGCTCACTTCTTACGAAAAAAACTCGGGCAATCTGAGGGTGCGTAAGTACTACAGTATTACAAAAACAGGCCGCAAGTATTTGAGCGAGAAAACAAAAGAATGGAAAGTTTATACCTCTGCCGTAAATAATGTCCTGGGAGGTGTAGACTTTGCTACAGTCAAATAAGTTTGCCGATTATTTGGAAACTGTCCGCCAGCAGATACGATGGAAAAGGGCTCAAACCTATGTTTTAGAAGAAATCGAAAACCACCTGGCTGATCAAAAGGATGCGTTTCAAAGAGACGGATTTGACGAGGAAATGGCTACGATTAAGGCTATAGCAGAAATGGGTGATCCTGTGGTGGTCGGTGAGCAGCTTGACCGTACTCATAGGCCCAAGCCGGATTGGCCGCTGCTGGCCATGACAGCGATGCTGATTATTTTAGGTCTCACTCTTCAATTCATTGTGGGAACGGATATCAACAATGGAATGGAAATGTTCTACAGACAGGTTACTTGGGCCGGACTGGCCGTTATAGTTTTTCTGGTCGCTTATTTTTTGGATTTTACGATCGTAGGGAAATACTCATTGATTATTTACTTGCTGCTCATTGCCATAACCTTAGGTGATTATTGGTTTTTCGGTGTCAGAGCTGCCGGGTATAATACCGTAATTTATCCGTTTTTGTTGTTTCCTACCATATTTGCTGGGCTTGTTTACAGGATGCGGAATGAGGGGTATTGGGGTCTTGCTTTTTGTGGGGCGTCAGTAATTGTCCCGGTATTTTTAATATTACTTATCCATAACTCAACGGTTCTTTTTCTGATTGGTACTTCCTGTCTTATTATTTTGACAGTTGCCATTGCCAAAGGATGGTTTAACGTAAGAAAATTATACGCTTTGCTTATGTTATATCTTTCCTCCGCGGTTATTTTTTTAACTATGTTTTTTATGATGATAAATCAAGATTATGTTAGAATTAGACTGCAACTTGCATTGAATCCGTCGTCAGACCCCATGGGAGTCGGATATATGCCAACTCTTATCCGAAGGTTACTGCTTCATTCACAACTATTTGGAGAGGGGTTACCTGTAAGTGATTATGGACAATATCCGATAGCAAAGATTTTTCCTGGAATAAATACTGACTTCCTGTTAACTTACTTGACTTATAAATTTGGCTGGATTTTATTGATCGGTATTCTACTCGTTTTTGTAGCCTTTATTGTTCGATCTGTTATCATCAGTAAAAGACAAAAAAGTATCCTTAGTCAGATAGTTTCATTAGCGATTATTTTAACATTTGCTATACAATTCTTGACATATATTGCTTCCAATTTAGGCTTTTTACTGTTTGGTCCTGTGTCATTACCTTTAATCTCTTACGGCGGGCGAGCCTTGTTAATAAATATGTGTCTGATAGGATTTTTGCTTTCAATATTCCGTACCGGTGGTTTGGTAAGTGATAACATTGGCGTAGCTGGAATAAAGTCAAGTCCCTTAATTCAATATGAGGATGGAAAGATTATAATTAATCTTAAAGCGGCTCAATAAGTTGGCTAAGCCCATAATAAGTTTTTCGATAAGATCCTTTACAAAGGATGTTGAATTTTAAATGAGTGGAATAAGGACGGGAGCGTCATTTAGCAGAGGGTTTGCGACAACGGGGAGTACTATGAATGTAATAACCGACATCGCAAACCCTCAAACGTTATGTGATACTTTCGGATTAAGGGGAAATTTCGAGAGAAGGTAGGGATTTGAATATATGAAGAAAGAATACAAAAAGCAAATTAAAGAAGCTGTAAAAATAATTGTATTTGCATTTGTTCTTTCATGGGGACTAAGAGCGACAGTGGTAGATGCTAGAGTTGTACCAACCCCATCAATGCTTCCGACAATTCAAGTTAATGACAGGTTGCTGGTTGATAAGATCTCTTACAGATTTAAAGACATTAATAGGGGAGATATTGTTGTATTTCATGCTCCATTAAATGTAGATCAAAAAGGAGTCGATTATGTAAAAAGAGTTATTGGACTTCCCGGCGATAAGATTGAGATTAAGGACGGAAAAGTCTTTATCAACGAAAAAGAATTAATTGAATCGTATGAAATGGAGGAACCGAACTATACATATGGACCAGAAATTGTTCCGGAAGAGACCTACTTCGTAATGGGTGATAATCGGAACAATAGTAATGATAGTCATTATTGGGGTGTACTGCCTAAGACGAAGATCATAGGGAAGGTTTTCATTCGATATTGGCCTTTAGAAGGTTTTGGAAGGTTAGCAAAGTAAAATTGATTTTCGGCTGAATTTGGGGCCCGGGAGCACATGAGGTGTGGACCATCATCCATCTTAAGGGGGTGATCTTGATCAATGATAAGCATAAAAAGGGCAGTTCCGGCTGATTTGGACGTAGTATTAGCCTTGCGGTATGAAATGCTCATGAAAGTCAATAAGTTGGATAATCATGTGTTCAATGAGGGTTTCAGACATATTACAAAAGATTATTTTGTTAACGGAAATCAGACTACGATAGTAGCAATGGATGGGATGGTGCCTATTGGTTGCGCGACGATATGTTATATCGATGTAATGCCAACATTCAGTCATCCTACTGGCAAGCGTGCACATTTTATGAATGTTTATACGCGGGATGCATATCGCAGACAGGGAATTGCGAAAAAAATGATGGAGCTACTGATATTCGAAGCGAAAGAAAAAGGTGTTACCCATCTAAATCTAGATGCAACTGAAGTTGGCAAACAATTATATTATAAGCTGGGATTTTCAAAGACAGCGGAAGGTATGGAGCTAAGCTTGTAGGATAAATTCCGATTTGTCGGTAGGTTATAAGCATGATCATTGGTTGCATTGAATAGGAATTTTATTTTAAGCAAGGGAAGAAGCAAATGTTAAATATTCGTCGAGCCAAGGCTTGTGATTGGCAATTATTATCGGACATAGCTTATCATTCCGAGGCCTATTGGGGATATGACTCCGATTATATGGAAAAGTTCAAATCAATGTATCAGGTAACTGAATATTTTATAAAGAATAATGAGACTTATGTGATTGAGGATCATTGTGGTGTGTTTGGGTTCTATGGTCTGTTAGTAAACGATAAAGTGAGTTCTTTAGAATACTTCTTTATCGAACCCCGATGCATAGGTAAGGGGTATGGAAAATTATTATGGAACCATATGGTGGATATTACTTGTGAAAACTTAAGAATTCGTGAGTTCGTGATAGTAACAAGCCCACAAGCAAAAGATTTTTATATAAAGCTAGGTGCCATTTTTCTTGGCGAAGTTGAATCATTACTTAAAAGGGGACGTATGATACCTCAATTATTGTATAAGGTACATAAGTAATTTGGGGTGCGCCGATGAGAAAGTTAGAACATATGAACGTAATGATGCTCAGGAATCCTGGGGAGGTCTAGCATTTTAAGAAAGGTTGAAGATTTCAATGATAGTGCGTACCATGATTATAGAGGATATTCCTCAACTGGCTCAATTATATAAACAATTTTGGGGAGAGGAATCCTCTATTGATACGATGTACAAACAGTTTAAGAAGTTTCAAGAAAATGGTTCTCACATATTACTTAGTGCAGTTGAGGATAACCAGCTTATTGGTTCTGTTATGGGGGTGATTTGTGAAGAATTGTATGGGGATTGTAAATCGTTTTTGGTTCTTGAAAATATGATAGTCGATAAAGACCATAGAAATCGTGGAATTGGTAGGGCTTTGATATCAGAGATTGAAAGAAGAGCAGTAGAAAAATGTAGCCAAATAATTCTTGTTACTGAAGCGAATAGAATTGATGCATGTAATTTTTATGAATCTGTAGGATATAGACCGGAAGTATATAAGGGATTTAAGAAGAAGTTAAAATAATTTTGATGAGCCGGAAACGAGCGTTTAATCCTTAAAGTTTTTCAACCATAGGTTGAATATACTGGATTTTCAACTATTGAGTTATTGAAACGAACCTTTCCGAACAATAAAATAAATCCTATAGAGAGGAGTGTGAAAATATGAAAGAGGAATTGGCTAAAAATATCTGCAGATATCGTAAGGAAAAAGGGTTTACACAAGAGGAGCTTTCTAGAAAGCTGGGAGTGACATTTCAAGCTGTTTCAAAGTGGGAAACGGCTCAGACTTTACCTGATATAACTCTGTTGCCAAGGTTGTCACAAGTATTGGACATAAGTATTGATAAATTACTGGGTTACATCTCTTATGATAAGCAAATAACCATCTACGAAGAAGAATATAAGACTCAGGAATATTATTGGGGTATGGTGCCTTCAAAAATGTGTTTACGTGTACTTGAATTAATGCCGCCATCTACTCATTTAAAACTATTAGATATCGGATGCGGTGAAGGGAAGGACGCTGTGTTCTTTGCAAGGAATGGTTATGACGTAACTGCATTTGATATTTCTGATGCTGGTATAGAGAAGACCAAACGTCTCGCTGACAATGCCGGCGTCCAAGTTAAAGTTTTTAAGGCGGATATTTTAGATTTCCGCTTGGATACTAATTTTGATATTCTATTTTCCAGTGGTGTTTTTCATTATGTGAAACCTCAATTGCGGGAAGAAATGTTTAGCAACTATAAACAATTTACTAATCCCAATGGTTTGCACGTTTTTAATGTATTCGTAAACAAACCATTCATAGATCCACCTCCTGAAAAGGAGCCGACTGCGTGTAAATGGGTTTCAGGAGAACTGTTCACATATTATCATGATTGGCTGATTCAAGAATGCTCAGAAGTGATTGTTGACTGTGATTCCTCTGGTATACCGCACCAACATGCGATGAATAAGATTATTACTCAGAGATACCAGTGTAAGAAAAAGTAGAAGTCCCTCGGGTCTAAACGCTGCATGTCCATGTGTGGGTTAGGAGACTCCTTTGTAGATATTATTTTTGGGGGCTATTGTGATCGCATATATTCATATAACATACAGATAAACATGAATCGAGTGAGGATAAGCAATGGGGCATTTAGGTTTTTCATACGTAGGACTGATTTTCTTGCTGATGTTGACAATTCCTAATCTCATATGGATAAGACATCAGCCAAAGGGATATGATTCTCAAAGTGAAAACAAGATCTTGCTGATCTTTGAACGTGTCGGTCAGGTTCTTGTTACCTGTACAGCACTCATTTTCTCAGACTTTAATCTTCGTCCGTGGTCGGCATGGACGTTGTGGCTTATTGCCGCAGTGATATTAATGCTCATGTATGAAGGCTGGTGGGTTAGATATTTCAGAAGCCAAAAGACATTGAGGGATTTTTATAGCAGCTTTTGCGGTGTACCTGTAGCTGGTGCGACACTGCCTGTTATTGCGTTTTTGTTGCTTGGTATATATGGGAAAGTAGTCTGGCTTTTGATTTCGGTAGTGATTTTAGGGATCGGACATATTGGCATTCACCTACAGCATCGCAAAGAAATCTATTAACCAGACTTCGGGAGGGGGCTGCACTAAAGGAAAGGTTAATGGATATGCCAGGGTGAATTATGAAGGCAAGGAAGCAATATTATCACAGAAAGTTGTAGATGAGGAATGCCGGAATCAAGGCTTAGAAAGTGAATTAGTAAAGCGCGCATCTGTAGGTGATGATTGTTGGAACAAAACGAAAAGAGGTACTCTTTATGTCGGAAGTAATTGTGAGGCTGTGTGAAACGGATGATCTGACTGGCGTAGTTACTTTGATGAATGAGCTTAGGGAAGTAGCTCAGGGTGATGAAGTCACATTTCAAAGTATAAGCAAAGTTTTTTCAGAAATGGAGCAACTGCCGGAAGTATATTTGAATGTGGTTGCAGAGTTTTCGGGAAAAGTAGTTGGATTCATCTCGGTAATTTTTTATAGAACGGTTTTCCATAAGGGTGGCACAGCACTTATTAATGAATTAATTATTACGCAGGCAGAGCGCGGAAAAGGAATTGGAAAAAGGTTGGTTCTGATGGCTCAAGAAGAAGCTTTAAAAAGAGGTTTTGATGAAATTGAAGTAGGAACAGAGAAGACAAATATGGTGGCGCAAGGATTCTATCGAAGATGTGGTTTCAATGAGGAATATGTGTTATTGGGAATGGAGTTTGAATGAAGCTTTCGAGTAGGAAGGGTAAGCTATGTGGATCAAAATTATACCATTTGAGTATTTAGGGGTTTTTTCGGTGGGGATGTTCTTTATACCACCAATAGTTTCCCTGGCTATGTTCTACATTTTAAAAAGAGAGTTAATCTGGTTGTCGATACTGATTACGGTAATAGTTGATGTCATTGTATTTCAGGATGTGTTAACCTATTACGAAACGCGGAGTCTGGCATTGTTGTTTTTAATTCCGCAAGTTTTTGTGGTTGCAGTCATATCTTTATACCTTACTTATAAAAAGCGTCAAAGAAAATAATTTATCTGGCTGGGGAAACGATTTATGGCACCAATCATATAGTAAGAATCGTACAAGAAATGAAAAAAGATGGTATTGGGAACCGCCTAGTTAGAAAAGGAGAGAGTAGGATGAAGAAGGGAATCTGGGCTATAGTGCTTCTGACCTTATTGATTTTAGTCACTGGATGCGATTTAGATCTTACCAAAATGTCATCCAGTGGAAGTGAAGAAAATAGTGAAGTACAACAACAATCCTCAAGTCAATCAGACCCCTCTTTATATGAGACGGAAGAAGAATCGGCAAGAGCACCATCAACACATGAAGATCAGTTCACGATTACAACATTGAATCATGAGTGGAAAGAGCTTTCGGCTAAGGTTTCGCTAAGCGAAATGATCTTTTATGGGGAGAGCAGGGGATCTACAAACTTAGCAGGAGATGAAAGAGTCGAATATTCCATGAATTTTCCGGCGGATTGGGCATTGCAGGGCACGGTATTTGAAGACAGCAATAAAAAGAAGGTGGCTGAAATAGCTCCGGTCATCTTGCTCAAACAGGGTGAAGAAATACAGTTTTTGGATTATGAAACCATTGAGGGACAAATTCTTACGAAAGAACCTATATCTTTTTATAAGTATAAAGGAACAAAAATTATTTTATTAATGGGCACAGAGGTTGGAAAGTGGTATCCTCATATGTATATGATCAGTGATGGTACATACGGATTCACGGTTACCATATACTCGCATAACCAAATCAGAGATGAAGTCGAAGAAAGGTTGTTTGACGATATAGTTAAAACTTTTAGATTTAAGCCCTAAAGATTAGTCGCTGAAGGAATATCAAGAATACCACAAAGAAGTATCAGAATCTTTAGACACAGAGATCATTGAAAAAATGAATTTTCATGATTGTAAGATTATTACTACGATAAGGGCTGGGCAGGAAATATTTGATAAGCTATGTGACTGTGATGTAATTGTATTAGCTACACCTATTTATTCCTGGTTTTGTACGCCACCAATGAAGTCATTGCTGGACCGATTAGTATATGGAATGAATAAATACTATGGTGATGAAAAGGGACCTTCCCTTTGGGCTATGGCTGCGCAAAGAGATTTAGGATATAAATCTATATTTGTCCCATATGATATACTTTCCCGGACATTTGCGCATCAAATAATAAGCTTCGTATAACAGAAATTGTTTTGGGGGATTTATGATTGAGATGGGAATTTGGGAGATACACAATAAATACTGATAAATCTCTGATATCTGCGGATCGGGTGAAGGAGTTTTTGTCCGATAGTTACTGGGCTAGGGATAGGTCAAAAGAGCTTATTGAAAAAACTATAGAGAATTCTTTTTGTTACGGAGTATATCATGAAGAAGAGTTAGTTGGTTTTGCTCGTGTTGTGACCGACTATTCAACGATAGTATGGATATCCGATGTTTATATAGATAGAATTCATAGGGAAAAAGGTCTTGGCAAAAAAATAATAGCATGTATTCTGGAAACGCCGGAGTTCAAAAATGTCAGGAGCGCTTTAGTAACTAGAGATGCTCATGGGTTGTATGAACAATTTGGTTTTGAAAGTGTTGAGTCAATATTCATGGTGCGAAAACCCACAGAATAATGTGAAGACCCGCCATTCATGGCGGGATGGAATGGGGCGATTTATTTGAGTAGATTTACTTTTATGGCATCTGACTATCAGTTGCCGGAGGTTAATTATTCGGGTGTAATAGAGCTGACTGTAAAGGATCTGAAAGAGATGAATCCCCGGCCTCAATCGTTTTGGAACCTTGATGAACTTCCTGATGATTGTAAAGCACTGTATATTCCAGATGAAAATGATACAGGTGGACTCTCCGTTTCACTATGTACCAACCCTCCTGACGGATTGGAGAACTATGTTAAAAAGGAGTATATCTATTGGCTCAATGGAAAATTTCGTATGAACAAATGTATCAATCAACTTTTGGAATATCTCCATTCGAATATTAATGAAGGAGGTGGTATAGAGCTTTGGTCATTATGGTTTGGAGATGAAATGGATAATATTGTGCATCATAAGTGGAGTTTGTCCCAAACCAATAATCTTCGTTTTGAACTACTTGAGGATACAGACTGCTGTCTTCGTATAATAAAATGATTATTTAGTGGAACGGACGACATAAGGGCATGGCATATAAAATGAAGAACAGGGATTTGGCTGAAAGCTGAGTTTCAGTGGGAGATAACTTAATAATTATCAAATAATTAAATTGATAGATATTTTTTAGTACCGCTTATCATAGCGGGATGTAGAGAAAGGGGGGGAGTCTTATACTGAAACGCCTATCAACATTAATTTTTATGGCCACGTGTTTAATCCTTATTACAGGGAGTTTGGTTATTGATGAATGTACTTCGACTGTAAATATAAAAATCCCTATAAATAAAAAAGCTTCAAGGGAGTCTATTGACATAGCAGACTGGAAGCCTACAACATACTATGCAGTCAATAATCTTGATGGCGTTATTATGACCATAAAGAAAGGAACAGTGCCCACAACCAAATTGACAGTAACTATTGTGAATAACTCAAACAATGAATGTACTTATGGAGATTTCTTTGATTTAGAAAAGAAAATCAACAGAATATGGTATAAGGTTCCGGTTAGCATAGAGGGTGACTACGGATTTCATCTTATAGGTTATGGAGTATCTCCTGGATATGCGCGGGAATGGACAGTCGATTGGAGTCATCTTTATAGGGCTTTGGAAGCAGGTGATTACCGCATAATAAAAGGGGTTAGCGGTACAGAGGAGTACACTAATTACTATTTAGCAGCGGAATTTACTATTAATTAACTCATTAATTATTGAATTTATAGGCACTTCGTTTTCATTAAAGAAAGAATCAGCAATTGAAGCGGAGATTTAGAATAGGGCGGCTCAAGAATTTTGCGGTCTATGAGTCGTTCTAACGATGTTCCATAGGGTAGGTTTAGTGGAAGTGGGTGAAGCTTTTGCAAAAGAGAGTATTTTTCATAATGTTGTGCTTAATAAGCATACTTATCATGCCCGCACCGGCCTATGCAGATATGGGGCCCAAACCTTCAGTGGTGATTGACTTCAAAGGCCTTGGAAATGATAAATATTATGTAACATTACTATCTGAAATAGCTTCCACAGGGCCTCATAGTGCCTTAGGTGAACATCCTAATAACCAGAGATATCATGAAGATGATGAAGACTATGAGATTTGGGAAAAGTTCATTTCCTATCAGGATAAAGACGGGTATTATTTTCTGCAGTACTTCAGAGAATGCAGTGAAACCTCCCAGTTCACCTGGGGGTATTATCCTCCACCTGAGTTTAAAATCTTAATTTACTTCCCTGAATACGACCAATTTGCTGTTAGTGAAGATGTCTATGATCGTTATGCTTTTCACAGTTATTATAGTGTAGATGCGAAAGGTTTGGAGTTAGGGTCAATTACACCCACTGAGAATATAAAAGCCGTAAGGAACTATGATTATACCTGGGAACTAATTTCTCTTTTTGTCAGAATTATTGCAACCATAGCAATTGAAATTTTGGTTGCGTTACTGTTTGGTTTCAGAGCCAAAAAGCAACTGTTGATTATAGGGGCTGTAAATATTGTTACTCAATCCATACTTAACATTTTGCTTAATGTCATCAATTATAGTCAAGGCAGTATGATGTTTGTTTTTTACTATATTTGGATGGAAGCATTCGTGTTTATCATTGAAGCAGGAATATATTCTATTCTTCTCCCCAAGTATAGTAGTATGGTAGTGACGAAAAAAAGACTTGCTATTCTATATGCCCTGACTGCAAATATAGTATCCTTTGGTCTTGGGCTTTATATTGCCTACCTAATACCTGGGATTTTTTAGTTGCCCAGGGAGTGGTATTGCGGGAAAGAGAGTGCTTTAAAAGCACTAAATAAAGGAGTGTTCTAGGTTATGACTAATGGAAAAATGAAAAAAGTATCGCCATCAATTGATGAATGGCTCAAAGAGGCAAAAGCTGACCCAGTGGCTATACAGGAAGGGATGTTCTTAGTTCATAATGGCGTTGTGCGCCAAACGCCTAAAGCAAAGGTCCGCCAAGGAATTGATGACGGGTCCATGGTTAAGGGAATGGAATTCGCTTACGATGCAGCAAAGGTTGATGAGGTGATTGCCGAAACCTATAAGATGAAGGGGATTTTTTATGTTAGGGTTTGGCTTAATGAAGGCCAGCTTGAATTAGGAGATGACATTATGTATGTACTGATAGGGGGCGACATCAGGCCTCATGTGGTGGATGCTCTCCAATATCTGGTAGGGAAGATTAAAAACGAATGTGTTACCGAAATTGAGCAAAAATAGTCAGGCAATGGGAGACAGGTATGGACTATAAATCCCTGATAATAAACTTTATGAGTGGAACAGGAAATTCCTTCAGAGCCGCCGCATGGATGACGAAAGTGGGTAGCCAAAGAGGGATAAGGTCGGAACTATATCCGATCACCAGATGCCGGAATGAGTCTGCTTTGGATAAAGGCTCTGGTGATCTGTTGGGAGTGGTGTTTCCGACCCATCGGTTTACAGCACCTTGGCATGTAATTAAAGGGGTACAGTGTTCGGGGAGTTATGGGACTTGATATGCCATCCAACTGGATGGCATTGCACCGGGGGCTGAATTTTGTAAATTCCAGATTCATCATTGACAGGGCAAAGGCTAAGGCTGATGTTTTTATGAACAGCGTTTTAGAAGGGAAAAAAGAGTTTAGGGGCGTTTTTTTCTGTCGAAACTGTTTTTTGCTTCCGAGGATTGCAGGTTGTGGTTTATGTGCTGAAAGCTGCCCGGTTAAGGCTATAAAAATGGTGGGAAATATCAAACCTCGGCCATATTGGACATTTACTTGTGAAAGCTGCATGAGATGCATGGGTTATTGCCCTAACAAAGCCGTTGAAGTGAGTCACTCCTTTGCCATTATCTTGTATTTTTTGACGACACTGCCGGTATCCGTCTATATATTAAATGGACTTAGTGAGCTCATGCCCACAGGACCCTATTTTTTCGTTGTTAATGCTCTGCTTAATTATAGTTACATCTTGTTTGCACTTTTTATAGCCTATCTTGTTCTTTTTTGGCTTATTCATATTTCACTGCTTAACAAGCTTTGCACCTACACGACATTGACCCATATTTACCGCCGTTATCACGAGCCTGATACAAAATTAGGGGATATGCTCAAAAACCAAGGCTAGGGCCGAGCTTAAGTGAACTTGATTTGGGGATGGCATCTGGGTTTTGGAATAGAAAATGTAACTAAGAGGGGAGGAGTTCAAGTGATAAGCCTTATAAATTCATTTCAAAAAATGAATAGGATAGGCAGAGTTGGAGCATTTATTGGTTTAGCAGCTTCGGTGAGCGGAATTATATTATGGGCAATTTTAAATATATTTAAAGAAGTGCTGCCAATAACTTTTGTAGGACTTGGACTCCCGGCGATTCTCGGATTAGTTGCTTCGATTTATGGAGTAATTTGGTTAATGTATGTTGTGTTTATTTACTCCTTGCCACTAAGTCTTTACTTAGTAATGACCCCTAGCGCCTTTAGACCTTTTTTGTTGGTTTCACTTGGTTATTTAGCTTCAGCTATTTTATTGACATTGGATAGAAGAGCCCGGGATAAAGATAAATTGAATTAAAGCAAAAAGATGCTCCTGGGTAAAAATAGTATAATGAATTATATGAACCGAATACGTAGAGGGCAGCTTTAAGGGTCGGGGGGAGATGGAATGGATCTAAAGTCAAATCTAAAATCATTTGGTATTTTGGCATTGTTGCTGCAAATTATTATTGTAATGCTAATCATTAAAACGGGTGCATCTTCTCTAGCCTTGGGATTTAGCTTTTTGATACTGGCTGTATTGCTGAGTATTAATGAAAATTTTTATCATAGATTTTTTTCTTTTCTGAATCCACACTTCTATCGAAACTGTGCTGAGAAAGATAGAAACCTATATAGGAAGGGAAG
This sequence comes from Desulfitobacterium dehalogenans ATCC 51507, assembly GCF_000243155.2. NCBI lineage: Bacteria > Bacillati > Bacillota > Clostridia > Eubacteriales > Desulfitobacteriaceae > Desulfitobacterium > Desulfitobacterium dehalogenans. Next base: position 920,355 of record NC_018017.1, read on the forward strand.
AAAAGCTTATATCATGAATTTCTATATGCTGGCGGCTGTTAACACTTTCAATGGGTATAGGGTATTGGTGTTGGACACAGATCCTGGATTACTATTGGGTTTAAATCCATTCATACCCTTTGCACTTGTTGCTTTTGCGCTGCTCCTTATAATCGTTTTCTTTTCGATTATATTAAGCAAAAGTTCAGATGAGGATATATTGTGGAATATGCTCATGGGAATTCTATTCGTCGCCAACTTATTTATAGTATACTTTTCTTTTTTATAATTCCTTTGGGAAATCCTCATATCCAATTTTTAAAGGGGTGGGGAATGAAAATGAAAAGAAAAAGAAGGATAATGCTAATGCTTCTAATACTAATATTTGTACTGATATTTGGTGTAACCGGATGCGTACAAGAGGCAGGCACATCATTAGATATTCCAGAAGCAGAAAAACTAAATTTAGCAGAGGAGTACACCACTCAGGTAGTGTTTATCAAGAAAACAAATAATACCTGGTTGGCAGTAGATGAACGGGGAAATATCCATCAGGTCAATGTTGCAGAAGTTGATCCTTCGGTTCAATCCGGGTGTACGACAAGAGGAAAGGTAACGATTAATCCTTCCGGGGATTTTTTGCTGGATATTGATTCTGGATATGGGATGAGTTATATACAGCAGATAAAAGCATCCTATGAGGAGGCTCCTAAAGCCTATGCAGAGCTGCTTCTCGACAACTTCTTATACAGCAGCAATCCGGATTACGCAGTATCGGAGTATGACCTTAAAACCGTACAAGTTAAGAAGGCCTATCGTTCCGGACGGATAGACGCAGTGATCATTTTTGATGTGAAACCTAGGGAAGGTGCTTATTGGTGGGGGGAAAGTGATCACGAGGGTTATGCTAGAAACAGGCAAGTTGGCTTTACACTATATGGTGCAGAAGAAACATGGCTGTCGGTAGAGCAAATAGCTCAGTATTTTAGTCCGGATTATAAACCCATCGAGATGCCAAAGACTCAATATGCGCCATCTGAAAAACAAAATGTGATTTATGAAGATGAGCTGTGGTCCTACTACGGAGATAAGGATTTTCTACCACCCAGAAATAATGAGCCGGCCTATGCAACTATTAAAGAATATTTAGGGTCAATACATCGTGTCAACCGTCAATCCGGTGAAACCGAACGCCTGTATCAAGGTGATAGAAATTATACTTATAACCTATTAGGCAAGTATGACAATAAATTATATATTCTTTCCGATACTTGGGAACCGGCGAGTGAAGGCAGACCGGGTTACTTCGGAGTACTTGATTTAGAAACAAAAAAGTACAGAAAATTAATCGAAGGTGGAGTAATCAGAGCCGCTATCGATGGTGAAAAAGGATATCTGTTTGCAAATGATAAACTGATGAGAATTGATTTAGGAACAGCGGCTATTGAAAGAACTTACTCCTTGGGCTTTTATCCGAATTATTCATATGACGTTATCCGGGTCAACCGTATTAGGGATGGAAAAATGTACTTTGGTTTTTGGGGTTTTACTATGAAGCACTATGTTATTGACCTGGAATCCGGGGATATAGAGGAACTATGAATCAGATGCCGTGTATCGGCGTGGATGAAAGGGGATTAATGATGAAGAAAGGGGCTTCTATTGTCGTTTGTCTGGCTTGCTTCTTAGTGTTGCTTACAGGCAGCGTTACCGTGGTACAGCAAAGCTCTCCCCTTGATTTTTCTTTCGACAATATGGACCAGTACACTGGATTTAATAGTTTACCATCAAGGTACACGCTTGAAATGGCTCAAAATGCCGGATATTACGTCATGAATGATTCAGAGGTAGTTGCCAACGGTAGTTTGTGGGATGGTTTTCTGGCGGCTTCTTCCCAGGGAAAAACTGCCTCTCTGCGCATGGCAAAGTTCTATTCAGAGCATGAAGGCAACCCATTTTTTACTGACTTATTCTACAAGGAGGGTTACTACTATTTATTTGATTCCAGTGCGAAGGATTTAAGTGGAAAGCCCTTTAAGCATCTTTTAACTCTAAAAGGGCAGTTTGGTAATCCGTTAAGAGATAGTGGTGTCATCGTATTAGCCAACGACCGTTCCCTGACCTTTGATTTGATAATGTCCGGCATGCTTTCAAGCAACTCTGAATACATCAAAAGTATACCGGAATACCAACTCATTATGTTTCTTATATAAGAACTGTGGCAGTGAAGGGCTATTAGAGGACGCTTTATAAGCGCAATGTGCTTAAGAGGCGCCCTTCATTTTTGTAAGCAATACTCGGGAGATATTCCCTCCTGAAGGCAGTAATTTGGAGTTTTCATATAAAGCGTGGTAAACTATAAAAATAGTAATTGTTTTACCAAGACCTTATGAGTTTTTAAACAGAAAGGAAAAGGCTATGAAAAAATCCAACAGTAAGTTTATCCTCGCTGCAATTTGGATAGCGTTCATTTTAATCTCCTATTATTTTGCGCTCGTTCCCATCAACCTGCAATCTCCCGGTTTTTGGGTGTTTTTGATTTATGTTTTGGGGATAGGTGCCGGGCTGTTCTTGCTTCATCAAATATTTGTGGAAAAAAGACTGACCCTCACAAAGCATATTGGCTCCTATCTCGTTATGGCTACCCTGCTTGTGACCATTGTTGGCGGGATTATGTTCCTTTACTCCATGCCCATCTTCCATGCCAAAACTTACGCCAATCTTATTAACAAGCAAGAAGGAGATTTTGCCAAGGATGTAGCGGAACTTCCCATCAATCAAATTCCCACAGTAGACCGGGATACTGCCTTGAGGCTTGGCGACCGAAAAATGGGTGAGATCGTCGAGTTGGTTTCCCAATTCAATGTAGCTCCCGATTACACGCAAATCAATTATCAAGGAAAACCGGTCCGGGTATCTCCTTTGCAGTATGCAGACTTCTTTAAATGGCTGAATAACACCAAAGAGGGACTTCCCAGCTATATCAGGGTGGATATGGTCACTGGAGTCGTGGATCTCGTTACCCCGGAACAAAGCATCAAATACTCTGAGAGTGAGCTCTTCTTTAAAAATGTGCGGCGTTATCTGCGGATGAACTATCCTATGGATATCTTTGGCGATTTCAGCTTCGAAATCGATGAACAAGGAGTACCTTATTGGATTGTTTCTGTGCGGTATAATACCATTGGACTCTTTGGGGGAACGGATATTAAGGAAGTTATCATGCTTAATGCGACCACCGGTGAACATCAGAAGCTTAAATTAGAAGAGGTTCCGGAATGGGTGGACCGGGTCTATGATGCCGATCTTGTCATTGGTCAGGTTAATTATAACGGTCGCTATCAAAACGGCTTTATCAACTCGATTTTTGGTCAGAAGGGTGTTCTTGCCACCACCGAAGGGTATAATTACCTGGCTCTCAACGACGATGTATATCTGTATACAGGGATCACTTCCGTGGTGCGGGATGAATCCAACATCGGATTTATCCTGATCAATATGCGGACGAAAGAAACCACGTTCTACAGCATTCCCTCTGCCGAAGAATACTCGGCTATGGACAGCGCTCAAGGGGCAGTTCAGGAGAAACGCTATTTATCCACTTTCCCTCTTCTCCTTAATATTGAAGGTGAGCCGGTCTATTTTATGTCTTTAAAGGATGCGGCAGGGTTAATCAAGATGTATGCACTGGTGGATGCTCAGAATTACCAAAAGGTTATTGTGGGGAACTCGGTTGAAGAGGTTGTAAAATCATTTACCGGCAGAACTGGAACGGTGACAGAGCCTACGCCTGAGGAACCGAAAGAAGAGTTCGGCATCCAAGGGAAAATCACAGATATTAAGAGCGTGGTTATGGATGGCAACACCTATTTCTACATCCTTCTCGATGGCCGGAGTGATGTCTTCATAGCCAATGTCAAAGTCTCAGAAAAATTACCCTTCTTAAAAATTGGTGATGAAATCCAAGGTCAATATGTGGAGAGATATAAGGGAGTTCATGAGATAGTTAGGTTGTAGTAGAGGTTAGGATATGACATTTTATAGAGTATCGCTGACTGTTCGATCAGGAACAGAGCGATACTCTTTTTTTACCCGCCTTCTATTGACAAGCCCATGTGGGGATCGGCTTATAGTTCCAATTGAACCTGGTAGGTCTCAAACCAATAATCCAGCTGCACCAGCCAAGCCATTAATTGAGGAACCCCCATCAGCTGGCCAAACCAGGTCTTGTTTTCAGGATTTATAAGGCGATTGAGCACATCCTTTTGCAATAGTTCCGCCAGTACTCCGCTGCCGGAGCCCAGACGCTTGCGGAAAAGATGGAATACCAGCTGTTCATAATGAGGGTCATGGGTTTTGGGGAAGGGGCTTTTTTTACGATAGAGGATTTTATCGGGGAGATAGTCTTGCATAGCGGCCCGGAGCAGTGATTTTTCCACACCGCCTTTGAATTTTATCTCCCAAGGGACATTATAGACATACTGGACCAATCGGTGATCTGAAAAAGGAACCCGGACTTCCAAGCCCGAGGCCATACTCATCCGGTCTTTGCGTTCCAGCAAGGAGGTCATAAAGTAATGAATGGAAAGCCAGCTGGCGATGCGGGAATTTCTCATAGTTTCCGATTCGCCGGGGAGCGTAGGGCAAGCTTCCACGCTCCGGCGGAAAATTCCCGAAGTATATTCAAAGCCCTCTTGGGGACGAACCAGTTCGGGCTTGAACAAGCCGATACGGGCATGGGGGTCGTGGATCCAGGGAAAAAAGCTGCGTGTGAGCATTTCCGGGCGATAGAACCAGGGGTAGCCTCCGAAAACTTCATCTGAGCATTCTCCGGATAAAGCCACCGTATGGTGGTTTTTTACTTGGCGGCAGTAAAAGAGCAGGGAGGAGTCGATGTCTGCCATCCCGGGATAGTCCCGATAATTTACCGCATCATTCAGGTAGCCTACCAAATCCTCCTTTGTAGCGGTCAGAGTCCGATGATGAGTATGCAAATGCTGGGCCAGATAAAGTGCAAACTCCTCATCCCTTTGAGGCTGGAAGAGAGTCTGCTGAAAATGATCCTTATTCCCTTCATGTTCAAAGGAATAGGTGGCAAGCTGCCGTCCCTCGGTTTTGTATTTTTGGGCCGCCACTGCGGTGATGACTGAAGAATCCAGCCCTCCGGAAAGGAAAGAGCAAAGGGGGACATCGGAGACCAGCTGACGTTCAATGGCATCCACCAAAAGACCCCGGGTGGTTTCCACGATAGTATCTTCGCTGTCCCTATTCTCATAAGCTTCCAGGGTCCAATAGTTGGAGATCTTCAGCCCTTCTTCAGGAGATCCCGGAGTAGGAGTATAAAAAGCATGGGAGGCAGTGGGCAGCTCGGAGATACCCTTAAAGAGAGCGGTGCCCTCTTCCTTGACAGGCATCATATAGAGAAGCTGCCACAAGCCTTGGTGATCCAGTTGGGGCTGCACTTGGGGATGCTTAAGGAGGGCTTTGATTTCCGAAGCGAAGAGCAGGGCATCCTCTACAAAGGTGTAGAAAAAAGGCTTGACGCCGAAGCGGTCGCGGGAAAGATAGGCCCTTTTTTCTTTAGAGTCGTAGATCACAAAGGAATAGATACCGTTAAGCTTGCTGGAGCATTGTTCTCCCCAGAGGATATAGGAGTACAGCACCACTTCCGTATCACAATAGGTTCTGAACTTAACTCCAAGCTTAAGGAGTTCTTGGCGTAAATCCCCGGTGTTGTAAAGCTCTCCATTGTAGACGATGGTATATTCGTAGCCCTCGTGGCTGGCGGTCATGGGCTGCCTGCCCTTTTCGATGTCGATAATGGCTAAACGGTTATGTTGAAAAGCAAAATGATCTCCATAATAAAGGCCGTTTTGGTCCGGCCCTCGATGAATTAAAGTTTTTCCCATAGTGTTAAGAGTTTGTATCTCCTGGGGAGAAATTTTTCGGGTAAAATTCAATAAACCAAGAATGGAACACATGAACCAGCACCTCACAAGCAAAAATGACAAAGAAGTACCCGTCAGAGTACTCCTTTGTCTCAGAATCAATATATGTGAGAGAGGAAGAATCGTGCCTCTATGAAAACAAATTTTGGTTTTGCTATGAATACAGCATGCATGAAGTCCTTGTATTGACAGCGGACTTTCACAAAGTATATATTAGGTATAGAACAAAGGCGTTCTAAGGACCCTAATAGGGAGCTTAGTGCGCCCTTTTTTATAGGTATCAGGTTTCCATGCCTTTTAGCGGCAGCGCAGAGGGATAAAACCGGTTATTTCACCCATTTGGAAAGGAGAGCTTAATCATGGGGTTTACTAAAGAAGAGTGTCTTAAGTATGTAGGAGAAAATGATGTCCGCTTTATCCGTATGCAATTCACAGATATTTTTGGCCAGATGAAAAATATCGCCATAACCCATAACCAGCTTGCTCAGGCCTTGGATGAGGGTGTGCTGTTTGACGGCTCGGCGGTCAAAGGGTTTGCAGGGGTTGAGGCTTCGGATATGCTTCTTCTTCCCGACCCTGGTACATTCACCATTATTCCCTGGCGTCCTCAGCAGGGGAAGGTAGCAAGAATCATTTGCGATGTGAAGAATCACGATGGCTCTCAATTTGAGGGGGATCCCCGCTATATTCTTAAGCGAACCTTGAAAAAAGCTCAGGACTTAGGTTATGTATTCCAGGTGGGCCCGGAATGTGAATTCTTTTTATTCCATACGGACAGTGAAGGGCGGCCCACCACAACGACCCACGACACTGCCGGGTATTGTGATTTAGCCCCTATCGATCAGGGAGAAAATACCCGTCGGGAAATTTGTTTAGTTCTGGAAGAGATGGGGTTCGAAATAGAGACCTCTCATCATGAATCTGCTGCAGGGCAACATGAAATTGATTTCAAATATTCTGATGCCTTGATGGCGGCGGATCATATTATGACCTTCAAATATGTAGTGAAAATTGTGGCGCAAAGGAACGGCCTTCATGCCACCTTTATGCCCAAACCTCTTCCCGGAGTCAATGGTTCGGGGATGCACATCAATATGTCCTTAGCCAAAGAGGGAAACAATGTATTTAATCACCCTGAAAAACCTGGTGAGCTCTCCGAAACAGCGAAGCAATTCATTGCCGGATTATTGGAGCATATCAAGGGGATTACAGCCATTGCCAATCCTTTGGTCAACTCCTATAAACGCTTAACCCCCGGCTATGAAGCACCTGTCCATATTGCCTGGTCCCCGATGAACCGCAGTCCGCTGCTGCGGGTGCCGTCCCCACGAGGAGCGGGAACCCGTCTTGAACTGCGCAGCCCTGATCCCAGCTGCAATCCCTATCTGACCTTGGCATTACTCCTGGAAGCCGGTCTGGACGGACTCCAACGGGAAATGAAGGTGCCTGAGCCTGTTAATGTGAATATCTATCACCTTACCCCGGAGCAGGAAAAGTCTCTGAATCTGGAGCGCTTACCCTCCAATCTGCTCATGGCTCTTGAAGAGATGCAAAAAGATCCCTTGATTCAATCCACCTTAGGCGGGCATATTTTTACCAAGTACACTGCGGCCAAGGCTAGAGAATGGAAAGCTTATGATGATATGGTCCATCAATGGGAGATTGACAGTTATCTCAAAGCTTATTAGATAGGGAACCCTGCATAAGGGGGGATGAGTTATGAGCGCAGGGAATGTCCTCATCGTCTGTGGAAAATCTGAAGTGGCCGGCAGCATAGAAAACACACTTATCAAAGAGGGGTACCATCCGGTCAACTGCGCTCATTCAGCCAATGAGGCACGACGGCAGTTTTTTTTCGCACAGCCGGATTTGATCATCGTGAGTACGCCCCTTCCTGATGAGCAAGGGATTGATTTAGTCTTTGATGCCCATGAGAAAACTTCGGCTGGAATTATTGTTATAGCGCGGCCGGAGCAGGTGTCCCATATGCAGGATGCCCTGGAATCCACAGGGGCGATGATTCTGCCTAAACCCATCAACCGCCTTACTTTGATTCAAAGCGCCCGCTTTGCATTATCTGTAAGGAACTCCATGTATCAGTTAAGAAGTGAGCGGGATCAGCTCAAAAAGCGCATGGATGAGCGTAAGATTATCGAACAAGCCAAATGGCTGCTGGTGGAAAAGGTAAACATGAGTGAACCGGAGGCCTTCCGTCATATCCAGAAAAAAGCGATGGATTTGCGCCTTCCCCAACTCCAGGTGGCTGAAGAGATCATCAAGGACTATACTTAAAAGGAGAAACCCTCGAGAGGGTTTCTCCTTTGGCTACTGCGCCGTATTGGCTGATTGTACAAAATCTTTAAGAGCCCGTTCTGCCAGGGGACGGGCAATCATTGTCCGGGGCCCGTTAATGCAGCCGCCCTCACAAGCCATGCATTCCAGAAAACCTTTGTCCTCGTTCTTGACATGGGTTTCCAGGGCTTTCAGACTGTTTTGAATCCCCTCGGTCTGATAGGTAGGGGGAGCATCCTTGCCCAGATAAGCGCTGAGTGCCGCAGCCACCCCTCCCGCTTTGGAGAACTCCCGGGCAAAGGAGCTGGGTCCGGTTAAAACTTGAGTGGGCTCTTCGGCAGGATCGATACCTTCATAGTCGAACCAGACCAGCAACTCTTCAAAGGTAAGCACAAAATCCACTTTAGTCTCAGGCCGCTTTCCTTCTTCTTTTTTGGCAATACAGGGGCCGATAAAGGCGACCTTTGCTTCAGGATTTTCTTCCTTAAGGATATGGGCAACCTGGGCCATAGGGGAGAGGGTGGTAGAAATATGGTGGAATAAATCGGGCTTTTCTTTTATAACGGCACTAACATAAGCCGGGCAGCAGGAACTGGTCATGAATTCTTTTCCGTGGGCCAGGCGTTCATCATATTCCTGGGCTTCCAATTCAATGGTGCGATCGGCTCCCAGGGCAGCTTCCAGAACATCTTTGAAACCCAGCTTTAAAAGGGCTGACTTCACCTGTCCTGGTGAAACTTTTCTTCCGAATTGCCCTACAAAGGCCGGTGCGATGACAGCATAGACCGTGTTCGACCGTTTGCGCAGTTCCTCAAAAAGGTTGACAAGCTGAGAGGATTCAGCTACGGCTCCGAAAGGGCAGCTGACAATGCACTTTCCGCAGCTTGTACAATGGGCTTCCGCAATACTGGCAATACGATCCTCCCGGACTGAGATCGCTTTGGTGGGGCAACTGTCTTCACAGGGCCGCCGATGTTCGATGATGGCATGATATGGACAGTTCCGGGCGCAAAGACCGCACTCTACACAGCGGGTCTGGTCAATAAAAGCTTTATTGTTAATAAAGAGAATCGCTTTTTTAGGGCAGTTGGAGAAACAGAAATGGCCAACGCAATTTTGGCAATGGTCGGTTACACTATAGCGGTGCATTTCACATCCGTTGCACCCTTCCTTGAGAACACGTACCACCGGACCTTCATCCGGTTCAAGTACAGCTTTTAAACGTTCTTCAATAACAGCCCGCTCTTTATGGATACAGCAACGGTAACGGGGCGTTCCATCGGGAATAATCAGACGAGCCAAGGTCGCGCGGTCATTGCGGTCCTGGTCACGACTGACCCAGTCCAAGGCAGATTTTAAGACTTGGCGGCGGATATTTAAAATTTCTGATCGGGCCATAGCCGGCTTCCCCCTTAATAGATTAATTTATTTAATCTTTAAAATTAAGAAACTACTTATTTAGTATAATTCCTTCTAAAAGAAGTGTAGCAATTGAGGGATAAGAATTCAATGAAGATGTGAAATGTTTAACTTGGAAGTTTATTTCCTCAATAGAATATTTTCAAAAAATGACAGGGGATTGGCCCTGTTTCCCTACAGAAAAAGAGTTTTGCCTCGATGACCATTCCTTCCTTTATGGAAGATATGATCCTTTGCACAAAACTCTTTACACTCTGCGGCTATCCAATACCTTTATTGATTATTGTTGTTGGTCCTTTCTGGTTTCGAGGATTTCCTTAATGGCCAGATTGGAAGCGTCAAAACGAACCGAAGCATCCGTATCCAAAGGAATAATATGTTTTTCTTCGATGCATTTGTCACAGGCCATCATTGTATATCCTGCTTCGTAATTTTCCGAGAGTTTACCCTCCGGATAATAAGGGATTTGGTGAACTTCCCAGGCGAGACAGGTTTCTCCGCATACATCACAGGATAATTCGGTGCGCAGCATGCTGGTTCCTTCGCCTTTCATCATGAGACCGATAGTGTATTTTACCACAAAGTTACTTTTAAGATCAGAAAGACTTTTTGCCATTAGGTACTCCTCCTCTGATAATGGTCGACATCATCCATTATACAGTATTTGTGCTGAAGATTCATCCGTCACCTGCTTCAAATCCCCTTCAAAGCAGGTGTTGGGTCTATAAAATATAATTCGCATAAGTATAAGTTTTTTCTATTGTAAGATAGTCCTACGGTGACGGGGACCAAGCAGACAGCTTTATCGACTTTGTTCAGACTGTATGTTTCTATCTGCTGCTTGAGCGTGACGCTTAATGAGCTGATTTCCCACCCAGGCGGCTATTCCACCTTTAATCAGATCGCCGGCAATGAAGGGGAGAAAGCCTGTGGTGATGACGAGAGCCATGGTGGTGGGTTTATGGAGAACAAAATGCATGACCAGATAAAAATAGGTTAAGCCAATGATATATAAAGCAATAATACCGCCTAGAACGGCCAGTAGGGCAGATAAGAGATTTTGCCGGTTGTAGAGTTTACCCACCACATAAGCGGCGGCAATATCCCCCGGGAGGTAGCCAAAGGAAGGCTTTAATACATAGCCTATGCCGCCAAAAGGTGGGCTGGCAAAGACCGGCAAGCCCAATAAACCGAGAAATACATAGACTATGACAGCTAAGCTTCCGTATTTGGGTCCTAAGATCAGGCCGGCTAAGAAGACAAAGACAGGGAGAATACTGAAAGGAACTAAGGCTGGGGAAGCCCAGCGCATGATCATACCTGCTAAACATAAAAGAGCAGCCATAGCCGCAGTCTTGGCTAAATGTTGGGCGTTCATTGAGGAACATCCTTTCTAAAAAGATTTGTAAACTTAACTGGTGAATTTAAGTTTACAATATGTTATTATAACTGACAAGAGATTTTTTTACATATCAGATTCCGATATCTCATGGCAGAATCGCTGATGGCCGGGAGTATTGGTTGGATTTAGGTAGTAGTAGTATATGGAGTGTAAAACTATGACGAAATCACTGGAAGGAAGAACCCTCAGCTTTGGCATAATTCAGGAAATTAATTTTACCCTCCACCAAGGGGAAGCTATTGCCTTAATGGGGCCTAATGGAGCAGGTAAATCCACCTTGGCCCGGCTCCTTGCCGGCTTCCAGGAACCCACTTCGGGGGAGCTTAATTTGTTCAAGGATGGCCGGGTAATTCCCTGGACGGAAGTCCGGCGCTGGCAGGAGATTGGGATCATTGGTCAGCATCCCAGAAGACAGACCATCGGAGCGACGGTTGGAGAAGAGCTGGGCTTTGGACTTTTGAACTTGGGTTATGAAGTGAAGAAGGTTCAGGAGATGGTCAAGGAATTGGCTTTCCGGATGGGTCTTGAAGGTAAACTCAATCAATCCCCCGCCACCCTTTCCGGAGGAGAGCGGCAACGCTTGGTGCTGGGGGCTGTCCTTGCTCTCAATCCGGCGTTTCTATTGCTGGATGAGGCCTTAAGCATGTTGGATAGACTGGCTCAGGACGCTTGTCTGAAACTGTTGGAGGAAAAAGGGAAATCCATGGGGCAGCTTTGGATTACTCATGATCCGCAGTTAGCGGCAAAAGCGGATCGTCTCTGGGTTATGAAGGAAGGGAAACTATGGGATATGGGGAAGCCTCAAAAGGCACTCAAGGATGAAACCCTTTGTAAAGAGTACGGGATTCGTGTTTTATATCCAGGTGATTTTCCGGCCTGCCCTTCAATTGGTGAGAAGATCGGGGAGAAGTGCCAAAGAGTGCAGAAATTAAGGTGTGCAGAGGGACTCTCCGAAGGCACTGCATCAGGGAACTCTGTTCTGGAGTGGCAGGAAGCGGAGTATGGCTTGCGGCTGCAACTTACAGAGAAAATAAAAGAGAAGAGCTTTCTCGCAGTACTAGGTCCCTCAGGAGCGGGAAAGTCCACTCTTCTCGAAAGTGCCATAGGACTCATTCATCCTTCCCAAGGGAAATTTCTGGCCTTTGGTCAGGAAGCGACCCGTAAAAGTGGACATTTGAGGCAGAAAGCCCGCCTCCTTCTTCAAGAACCTGGAGAATACATCATCGGCAGTACGGTTTATGATGAAGTGTTTTACCTTCAGAATAAAAAGGAGAGGAAAGCCAAGGCTCAGCGCAACGAAGAGTATCTCCAAGTATTTGGGATACCCCTGGAAAAGGCCCTGGCCTATCCGGAGCTTTTAAGCGGAGGGGAACGGCAACGGGTGGCTCTAGCCGCGGCATTGGAATCTTTACCAGAAATCCTCTTGCTGGATGAACCCTTGCTGGGCTTGGATTATGTTGGACGGAGTATGGTTCTGGATCTTTTACAGGACCTAAAAGGCAGCATGACCATCTTATACATCACCCACGATTGGCCGGAGGTTCGAGAACTGGCGGATGAAGTATGGCTGGTGGAAGAGGGACGAATGACCTACAAGTGCAAGAGAAAAAAAGATGGAATTATGGAAATCGATGATGAGAGGCTTAAGGAGGCAGGGGTCCGTTGTTAGAAAGAGGACTTTATCACCCCGGTGAAAGTACATGGCATAAAATAGACCCCCGGTTAAAAATCGGGGGTCTCGTTACCCTGGGGTTATTAATGACCATCGTGGATTGGAGAGGATTGCTCTGTCTCACGGGGGGACTCTTCGTCATTCTTTGTCTCTGTCCTCTCCCTCTTAAAGCCTTTCAATCCGTCATTAAGGCAGGGATCGTGTTAGGATTTTTCTATACCTTAATCATGGGTTGGCATTGGGAAGATGGCTGGATCTTCTGGGAAGGATACTGGTCCAGAGAAGGAATACTTCAGGGGCTGATTATGAGCTGGCGGATTCTTCTCGTTTTCCTTTTAACGAGAATTTTTGCGGCCTTTACCTTACCCTCAGAACAAGGAATAGGAATCGCTTTCTTTTTCACACCCTTTTATCGCCTTACCCCTAAGGCAGCAGATTTTGCCCTCTTAATTACTTTGACCCTGCGCTTTATCCCTTTGCTGCTGGAGGAGGCTGCTTTGCTTTATAAAGCCCGCCTGGCTAAGGGGAATTTATCCGTAAAATGGATAGGGAGGATAAAGGAGCTAGCGGCTCTTTTGCTCCCCCTGCTTCGAATTACATTGCGACGGGCTGAAGAGGTGGCAGAAAATCTCGTGGCACGGGGTTATGTTTCCGGCGGTTACCGTGCCTTGGGAACAAAGGAGTGGGAGGAAAGGGATAGTTGGGGAGCTGTGGTTCTAATACTATGGTGCATGGGGACTTTGCTTATTGAGCAATTCTGGAGGTCGTAGTGATCGTGCGCACGATAAGGGGTTCGGGTGCCTATGAAGAATAAAAGTTGTCAGATAATATGCCGCCTACCCACTAGTAACCTCCACTATTTTCCGTTATTATAGTGCATAGGTATTATGTGGATTTTTTAGAAACGAAGAAGCGGGTTAACTCAGGGGTTAGGAAAAGGGAGAGCGAATGAGTATGTGAAACTTCTGATTAGCCAAATTGAGCAGTGAGGAGCAGAAAAAATGAAATTAATTCGGGCAGGGGTCTTTTTTCTAATGGCTGCCTTGGTTTTAGGCGGTTGTGCTAGTCAAAGCTATTCCGAGAATGTGGTCGCTGTTGTCAATGGAGAAACGATTACCAAAGAAGAGATCGCTGAAGTAATTAAGGAGAGGAAACTACTTATTGATTTAACTGAAGCCTTGCGGTTAGTTAATGGAGAAAGCAGTATGCCGCAAAGAGAGGCCATGATCCAAGCCTTCGGAATTAATGAAGGGGATATGACGCCGGGTCAGAAAAGATTCTTTGAGGGTATTGAACGATCCTCTGCTAAGATACCGACCGAGAATGAAGCCCTGAATATTCTGCTTGTGGAGGAAGTCCTTCATCAGGAGGCAGTCAAGGAAGGGCATGACGCGTCTATCGATAAAGTCAGAGAGATTATGGAAGAAAGTAAAAGGATAAACATGGAGGCTATGTCTCAAAACGAGGAAGCACTAAAAGAATACAATGAATATGTGGAAAAGACTGCGTCAATTTATCATCAGTATGGGTTTGCATCCGAGGATGACTATTTAAACAAACGCATTGATAGAACGGCTCGAGCCATGGCCATCAATACCATGAACTATGAGTTCGACAAAGTTATGACAGATAAGCTTCCCAATATTGACCTTCCCCAGATGGAACGGGGAAATGCCTGGGAGGATTATGGGGAATATCTCTTGAGCAAAGCCAAAGTTAAAATCCTTAAACCGGAATACCAAATCGAGCATTACGGAGAATCATGGAGTCATGGCAAGCTTAATCTAAAAGCAGCTTCTAAGTAAGAAAGGACATTGTAAAATTTTGTCATGTGAAAACCGCATGGTATACTATGGTGAAACAAAAAGAATAAAGGGTCAGAATATCATTATGGTATTTGCAAACATAGGGAGAGTGCATCATGTCCAGAGATCAACAACCTGATGAAAATGGCGTAAATGACGTATGCTATACCTATAAAGACTATCTAACCTGGGCCAAGACCCAACCTGGTGAGATCCTCAACGGAGTACCCTATGGCAGAAGTCCGGCTCCCTCCATACACTATCTGGAGGTATTGGGGGAGTTGTATATAGCTTTTGCCCATTATCTGAGGGAAAAACCGGGGAAAGTGTTTCTTTTTCCCTTTGATGTGCGGCTGCCTGGTGATGCTGATCAAAAAGATGAGGATATCCCCACTGTTGTGCAGCCGGATCTTACTGTGATCTGTGAACTGTCGAAAGTGGATGAGGGAGGGTGTAAAGGAGCGCCTGATCTCATCATCGAGATCTTAGCAGAGGACACTATGCATAGAGATTTGTATTTAAAGCTGCGCATCTACGAAAAAGCGGGAGTCCCTGAATATTGGGTAGTTCATCCTACGGATCGGACAGTTCTCACATTTAAATTAAAGGAGGGGGCTTATGATACCCCCAAATTTTATAAAGCTTCTGATGAAGTTCCTGTAGGGTTATTCCCGGATCTTATCATTCCCCTTGCTGAGATTTTCCGCTGATGGAAGGCTTGCGTGGTCTCGGTGATACCAAGAAAAGCATAAAAAAGGGACTGTCTCTGTGACAGTCCTTTTTTTATGCTTTGTTAGATGAGCAACCCGAACAGTTCGGGATTATCGTTGATGCGTGTATATTGGAAACCCTTCTTATCCATTCTTTCAATCAAGGGCTGGTAATCTTCTTTACGGGAGAGCTCAATACCAATGAGTGTTGGGCCTTTTTCCTTATTATTGGATTTGGTGTACTCAAAGCGGGCAATATCATCATTAGGACCTAGGACTTCCCCGACAAATTCTTTTAGGGCACCGGGGCGCTGAGGGAAGTTGACAATGAAATAATGTTTGAGTCCCTGATCCAGTAAGGAACGCTCCTTAATTTCAGGAGTTCTTTCAATATCATTATTGCCCCCGCTGATGATGCAGACGACATTTTTGCCTTTGATCTTATCCTTATAGGTCTCCAGAGCTGCGATGGAAAGAGCACCCGCCGGTTCAACCACAATGGCACTATCGTTATACATTTCCAGGATGATGGTACATACTTTTCCTTCTGTAACCACGATGACATCTGCGAGAACCTCGCGGCAGATTTCAAAAGTAAGATCTCCTACTCGTTTTACAGCGGTACCATCCACAAATCCATCGATGTGGGGTAAGGTGACTACTTCACTTTGGGCTAAGGCTTGCTTCATGGAAGCTGCACCGACAGCTTCCACGCCAATGACCTGGGTTTTGGGACTTAAGCTTTTCATGGCAATTCCCACGCCGGACATGAGGCCGCCGCCGCCGACACCACCCACAATATAGTCAACGGGCGCTTCCATATCATTAAGAATCTCCATGGCAATGGTTCCTTGACCTGCAATGACTAAAGGATCATCAAAAGGATGAACAAAGGTCTTATTAGCTTCTTCACAATGAGCCTTCGCTTTATTGAAAGCGTCATCGAAGGTATCACCGATCTGAATCACTTCCACAAAATCTCCTCCAAAGCGTTTGATGGAAGAGATTTTTTGCTTTGGTGTAGTGGAGGGCACATAGATACTTCCTTTAATACCCAGGATTTTGCAGGAATGAGCGACTCCCTGGGCATGGTTCCCCGCACTGGCACAAACGACACCGCTGTTAAGCCGTTCTTGGGGAATACTATGGATCATATTATAAGCTCCCCGGAGCTTGAAGGAACGGACCACTTGAAGATCTTCCCGTTTTAAGAAAACATTGCATTGGTATTTCTCTGAAAGAAGGTCATGACGATGCAAAGGTGTTTTATTGATAACCCCTTTTAAGGTTTGACCGGCTCTGAGAATATCCTCTAGGACGACTTTTTCCATATAAAAGATTTACCCCTTTCCACATTCCTACAGTATCCTTCATCACCATCGATGAGTTATATAACAGATTATTTTATTAATATTACTCTTGCTTTTGCCCTTAGTCAACCTTAACCTGATCTAAAAATAAGGTCCAAACTACAAAGCAAAGAGGAATTATGCTACAATTTACTCAGGATAGTGTGGATTTGTCATTGGATAAGGCCGGACTATGGCGTTTTAATATGAAAGGACGAAGGAGGGTTTGGTATGCCTTGGTTATATCGAATTGTATGGTCCCTGGCGATCATTTTTTTCATTTTGGCCGTTGTCGTTTTTTCTATTTGGGCCGTGATTATTGGTGCTGTACTCTACGCTCTTTACCGTGTCTATCTTTATTTTGCTCAGAAGAAAGGGATAGGTCATGGCAGAGCCGGACAGAGCCGGCGTGTTTATTATAAGGTTTATACCAATCATCAAGGACCCGGCCAATCCGCCGGTCAGCATCCCCCACGGGGCTTCGCTGACGGAGAGGTTATCGATATGCCGGTTGAGGAAGTTACGGATTCGCGGAGTGCTTTCCCGAAAGAGTAGCTGTTTAAATGGGAGGTTATCCCAAGGTTTTCAGCCAATTTTCAGTCAGCCCTCAGACCCATTTCAACTGGGCAGCAGATAATGAGAAGAAAACGATTTCGCCTTTAAAGGGGATATACTCTATGCAGAAGTTGAAAGGAATCAAAATCCTTATTATTGATGACGAACCGAATATTCTGGAGTTCCTGGAAATGGGATTGCTGAACGAGGGCTTCGAGGTGCAGACAGCGGCTGATGGGATGACAGGAGTTACTCTAGCCAAACAATTCCATCCCCACCTCGTGATTCTGGATATCATGATGCCGGGGATGGATGGTTTTGAAGTGTGTCGTATGCTGAAGAAGAGTGAGAATGTGTCCATCATTATGTTGACTGCTAAGGATGAAGTGGAGGACCGGGTCAAGGGCTTAACCATCGGCGCCGACGATTATATGGCCAAGCCCTTTAGTTTTGAAGAACTCCTCGCTCGAATCCACGCCCGTATCCGCAATCAGTTCCCTACCCTTTTAGGGGAAGTGGTGATGGGGCCATTTCGTTTGGATGATCGCCGCAAGGAAATCCAGCTTCATGATAAAGTCCTGGAACTTTCCCCGACAGAGTATGAACTGCTCAAGTTTTTAATTCTTAACCAGGGGCTGGTCTTGAGCAAGGCGATGATTCTGGATAAAGTGTGGGGATATGATTTTGTCGGGGATGATAATATTGTGGAGGTCTATATTCGCTCCCTGAGAGAAAAGCTGGGGGATAAGGAACATCGCCTGATTCGCACATTGCGGGGCTCCGGCTATCGGATGGACCTACTATGAAGAAGCGATTTTCCATCCACAAGATCGTAACCCCCAACTCCTTGAGATTTCAGTTGCTCTCCCGTTCCTTGTTTTTTTTGGCCATCATCTTAGTGTTGATCGGGATATTTCAATATGCTTTTTTAAAGGATTTCATTCTGGGCAGCACTGCTGCAAGCATTCGTTCCCAAATTGCTTCAGTTCCCCGGGACACTTGGACGCAAATGCTGCTCTATGCGGAGATTAATGCGAAATTCAATTTGGATAAAGGGTTGGCGGAAGTGGAACCTGGTAAGATTCAGGATAATCTCTCCAACCGTATTCCCTTCTCCCTGATGGACGCTACCATTGCTTTCGTGGATTTAAGCGGGAACATGACCAACCTATCCAATTCCCTGAATCGGTCAGGGGTCCCACCGGCCCTTAGTTCCGACCAGTATCAACAAGCCTTGAATCCGTCTGAATCACCGCAATTTTGGGTAGTGGACGCATCGGATGGAAAGGAATTGCTGGTGGTTCTTCATCCCCTGGAGCTTCGGGGCTATCTCATTGGCTTTATTCAAGTTAGCCTAAGTACCCAATTTGTTCAAGATCTCTTGTTCCGGCAGTTGTTTATATTTATGATGCTTTCTGTGCTTGCCCTTGTGGGGGGATTGGTGGCTTATCAGGCAGTCATTAAAAAGACTTTGGTTCCTTTATCCAATATTGTTCATACCATGGAGAGTATTGATGCGGGGAACCTTAACGAACGCCTCCCTGTGGAACAAGGTCAGAAAGAAATCGATACTCTGGCCGTGTCCCTCAATGGGATGCTGGAGCGGCTGGAGTCCTCTTTTACGGCAGAAAAGGAAGCCAAAGAACAGATGCGGCGTTTTGTAGCCGATGCTTCTCATGAACTGCGGACCCCTCTCACGTCGATTCATGGCTTTTTAGAGGTCCTGCTGCGGGGGGCCATGAACCAACCGGAAAAGCTGCAGAAGTCCTTAACCAGTATGTATGCGGAATCGGAGCGAATGAAAAAGCTTATTCAGGATCTGTTGCTCCTGGCTAAATTAGACCGTTCTCCCCATCTGGAAAAGGTGGAAAAGGATCTTGAGGTATTGATTCTGGAAATGGAGCCCCAGCTGCGTATGCTGGCTGAGGAACGGGAAGTTCAATTGGATCTGTCCTCGGAGGGATTGGTCCTCGTTGATGTGGATAAAATGAAGCAAGTCATTCTTAACCTTTTCCATAATGCGGTTCAGCATACGGATCCGGACAAGGGTTTAATTCAAATCAGTCTGAAGTCTGAGGCTTCCGGAGTTGAATTGTCAGTCCAGGATAACGGACCGGGAATTCCCAAGGAGCATATTCCCCATCTCTTTGAGAGGTTCTACCGCAGTGATTCCTCCCGAACCCGGAAATATGGGGGAGCCGGACTGGGTTTAGCCATTACCCACTCTTTAGTGGAGCTTCACGGAGGAATTCTTCGTGTAGAAAGTAAACTAGGTGAAGGAAGCCGATTTATTGTCCGCCTGCCCAAAGTATGAAGGGGATAGGCCAGCCCGGTGAGAATGCTCACTGAGTGTCGTGACCCATGTCACGGCACTTTTTTTATTTATGACGTACCATAATCTTACAAGCTAAGGGGGGATAAGAATGAATCATGATTTACTAAAGAACCAGCATAGTATTATTCGTCAGCTTATTCAGGAGATCGAGGAAGAGATTCGTTTAGGGAATCTTGACCGTAAGGCTTTCGACCTTTCTCTGAAAATCAGCAAGCTGTCCGGTATTCTTGTTTTGCATTTAAAATCCGAAGATGATTACCTTTATCCTGCTTTGAAAAACTCAAAGGATGAAACACTGAGCAAAACGGCGGAGCAGCTCTATCAGGAAATGGGCACCTTATCCGCAGAATTTTTGCAGTATAAGAGTATTTATATGTCAGCGACAAAAATTAAAGCTGATATCCCTCAATTCATAGAGGGATCTAAGGAAATCTTTTCAGCATTAAAGAATAGGCTGAATACTGAGGATAAAAAGCTCTACCAACTCATCTAATACCTGGATTCGAGTAAAGAGATTCAAACCCGAGGAAAAGAGGTGAGAGTCGAGACAGTGGTTGCACGAAT
The DNA here is from genome assembly GCF_000243155.2 of Desulfitobacterium dehalogenans ATCC 51507. Taxonomy (NCBI): domain Bacteria; kingdom Bacillati; phylum Bacillota; class Clostridia; order Eubacteriales; family Desulfitobacteriaceae; genus Desulfitobacterium; species Desulfitobacterium dehalogenans. The sequence goes on from NC_018017.1 coordinate 940,385, forward strand.
ACTGAACACAGGATGTGTACTTATTGATGGCTGGGGTGTGGTTTGCTCCATTGATTGGGAGGTTGCGCAACTTCTCCATGTTGAACCTTCAGAGGCTTTAGGGCGCCGCTTGACGGAGATTTTTCCGGAAACTCGCCTCCTCGAGGTTCTTGTCACGCAACAGCAATTACTTACAGAGCAGGTTATTAATAAAAGGAAGGTGCGGGTGGGCTATTATCCGGTAACCACGGTTCAGGATTTTTCCGGAGTAGTCATGGTTGTTGAGTCTTTATCGCCGGTGCCTCCCGAAAATCAGGAGCATCAAGCGTTAATTGACCTTTATGAAGGGATTCTCTCTGAATTGCCCTTGGGCCTTGCCGTTGTTAATCGGCAGGGCCGAGTGGTGTTTATGAACGATTATTACAGTCAATCAATGGAATGTTCTTCAGAAGTCTTAATGGGTTTGCCTCTACAAAAACATGTTCCCTTTTCCAAAATCGCCGAGATTTTACATATAGGAAAACCCCGACTGCAGATCGATATAGAATATCGGGGTAAGGTTTTCCTATTATCCGAATCGCCTATTGTATCCCGAGGCCAAACTATTGGGGGGATTAGTAAAGTACTGTCCCGTGAAGAGATTGAGGGGCAGGATTTCCGTTCCTTGACTCAGCGGGTTCAGGTGTTGGAGAACAAGCTCCTCTTCTATAAAGAAGAGCTTTTGGAGCTGCGCAGTCAGAGATCTCCTTTAGATGAAATTCAAGGGAAAAGCTCGGAAATACTCAAGTTAAAGCAGGTGGTGGAGAGGGTAGCCCAGCATGATGCTAATGTCCTGATTACAGGGGAGAGCGGTACGGGGAAGGGGTTGGTGGCCCAGACAATTCATCAGCTCAGCCCACGCAAGGAGGAGCCTTTTATTAAAATCAACTGTGCTGCCATTCCGGAGAACCTCTTGGAGTCGGAGTTGTTCGGTTATGAGGAAGGCGCGTTTACAGGAGCGCTCAAGGGCGGAAAGCCCGGTAAATTTGAGTTGGCCCAAGGGGGGACAATTTTCCTGGATGAGATTGGAGATATGCCCCTAACCATGCAGGCCAAAATTTTGAGGGTTCTTCAGGAAAAATCCTTTGAGAGGATTGGGGGGAGTAAGACCCTGACTGTAAATGTCCGCATTATTGCCGCAACCCACCGGAATTTAGTGAAATTAATCGATGAAGGCCAATTCCGTTTAGATCTGTATTATCGAATCGCGGTGATCAGCATGGATTTACCCCCTTTACGGAAGCGTCCCCTAGATATTCAGCCTTTGGCTGCAGAAATCATCCAAAAACTTCAGGTCAAGTATGGAAGACCTATTCACGGACTGACAACAAAAGCGGAAAAAATACTTCATAACTATTCCTGGCCTGGTAATGTACGGGAATTGGAGAATGTCCTTGAGTATGCCTTCAATTTTTTAGAGCCGGGAGAAAGAGTCATTGCTGAATCCCACCTGCCATCCCATATTATCCAGCTTACCTCCTCTTCTAAAGAGGTGCGAAAACCATTAAGCAGAGATGCTAATCCTTTTTCAGATACGCAGCCGGTCAATATTTCTTTAGAGGATGCCGTAGCCAAAGCGGAAATTGAAGCTATTCTTCGGGCATTGGAGCTAACCCAGGGCAATAAGCAGGCCGCAGCTCGAGTTCTCGGAATCCATGTCTCTGGGCTTTATCAAAAGCTAAAAAAATATGCGGACTCTATCGAATCCTAGCTAAAGTATGTTACCCTTACTATTTTGATAAGGAGAGCCAAAGGGCCTATGACCAAACTCAGAGAGGTTATTAAACATTTGATGGATAAATCCCCCTTGGATTCCAATCCCATGATTGAGGTGGATGAATGGGTTTATTCTACTTGCGGGTATTGTTCAGTAGGTTGCGGTCTCTATATCGGAGTCAAAGACGGCCAGGCTGTAACGGTAGAGGGGAATCAGGATTCTCCTGTCAATAGGGGAAGGCTCTGTGTCAAAGGGCTTTATGAATGGAAGTTTCTCCAGCACCCGGAGCGAGCTACATCCCCTATGATTCGTAAAAAGGATAAGCTGGAGCCTGTGTCTTGGGAGGAAGCTTTGACCTTTATGATCAATAAAATGGAAGAAATCCGTAATGAAAAAGGACCTAAGGCTATAGGGGTATACCACACGGGGCAGTTGCTGTTGGAAGAGTATTACGCTTTAGGGAAACTGGCCAAAGGGGTCATTGGAACACCGAATGTGGATTCCAATACCCGTCTTTGTATGGCCTCCGCAGTGAAGGGCACAATTCGCTCCTTTGGTACGGATGGGTCCCCCGGTTGTTATGAGGATGTGGATGAAGGGGAGGTGCTCTTAATCTTCGGAGCCAATCCGGCGGAGATGCATCCCCAGCTGTGGCAGCGGATTTTGCATAACCGCGAAGTTAAAGGGACCAAGATCATTGTGGCAGACCCTCGCACTACCTTACCGGCACAAATAGCCGATATTCACCTGCCCTTGCGCCCGGGGACCAATATTGCTTTGCTTAATGCCATGATCCATGTTCTCATCAGGGAAAATCTCCTGGATGAAGAAATGATCGATGAGCATACCGTGGGCTTTTCTGCCGTAAAAGCTCTGGTGGAAGATTATCCCCCTGGGCGGGGAGAAGAGTTAACGGGAATTCCGGCTGAAACCATTGTGGAGGCGGCTTTGCTTTTTGGCAAGGCGGCACGAGGGACAACTCTTTATGGACAAGGGGTTAATCAGAGTATGTCCGCTACGGATACAGCAGCCTTGATCAATACCCTGCATCTGATAACGGGTAAGCTTGGTAAACCAGGATGTGCTCCTATTTCTTTAACCGGGCAGGCTTCTGCCATGAGCAACCGGGATGTAGGAGGCAGCTTTTCCTTGCCGGGTTTTCGGAATCCTGCCAATCCTCAGCACCGTTTGGAAGTGGCCGAAGCTTGGAAGCTGGATGTGGAGAAGATCCCTGCCTATACTCATGATATTATGAAGATGATGGAACTCATTGATACGGGTAAGTTGGATTTGCTCTGGGTGATCGGCACCAATCCGGCCGTATCCCTCCCGGATCAAAAGAGCGTTCGTAAGTCCCTCGAGAATGTCTTTCTCGTGGTGCAGGATGTGTATTACCCTGTGGAAACAGCGGCCTATGCGGATCTCTTTCTCCCTGGGGCACAATGGGGAGAGAAAACCGGGACCTACACCAACATCGAGAGACGGGTCAATCTGGCTAATCAGGCGGTGGAACCTCCGGGAAAAGCGAAAGGGGATCTGAAGATTTTTCAGGAAATCGCCAAGGGTCTCGGGGCCGAAGAAGGCTTTTCCTGGCTGAATCCTGAAGAAGTCTTTAATGAATGGAAAGTACTCTCCAAAGGCAGACCGAACGACATGTCCGGGATGACCTATGAGCGGTTGGAAAAAGAACAGGGAATTTGTTGGCCCTGTCCTGATATCCATCATCCCGGCACCAAACGCTTGTATACGGCCAGGGTCTTTAATACGTCCAAAGGGATAGCTCAGGAATACGGTGATTTTAATCATGAAGAAGGACGGGCAAGACTTTGGGCTATTCCCTATACTCCTCCGCCGGAAAGCCCTGATGAAGACTTTCCTCTTTGGTTGAATACCGGTTCCATCCTTGAGCATTACCATACCCGCACCAAGACCAAGCGCATCCCTGAGCTGGTGATTACTGCACCGGAAGGTTTTGTAGAGCTTCATCCTCTTGATGCGGAAAGACTGGATATTCGAGAGGGTGAACGTATTCGGGTAGTTTCCCGCCGGGGATGGATTCAAGTTCCCGCCCATATAAGCACCACCTTGAGTCCGGGGCAAGTTTTTGTACCCTATCATTTCGGAGATCTTGATCCTTCAGAAGCTCATCTTAAGCAAGCGGCTAACCATTTGACCTTAAATTGGAAGGACCCCTTTTCAAAACAGCCGATGTATAAGACCTCAGCCTGCCGTATTGAAAAAGTTGGCCTCGCTCAATAAGCTATGTGGTATAATCAGGTTAATAAATGTATTTATTGGCTCGGATTAAGTCCTAGCCAAAATAAAGATATCGATGGTAATATTATGAATAATAGTGGAATCAAAAAAGAAAAAGATGAAAAAATATTTATAAGGGTAAGCCAACAAAAAATGAAACTCTTTACGGTGATCATTAGCTTCTTTTTTGTTTGGAAAGTGTATTGGTCGGCGTTTAATTTGATTTCCCCGCAAGACACGATTATGGATGTACTTGCCCTATTTGGTGTTCTGATTATTGTTATTCCTTGCACGGCAATTCTTCAAGCAAAACTACTGGATTTTCTGAAAGAATAAGAAGTCTGACTATTAATCTAAAATTGCCTGGAATCTTCGCTTAGCAAAGATCCAGGCAATTTTTAACTGATTAAATCAAAGAAACTTATCTGATCACTTTCCGGTATCCCTTTTAAACAATCAAATTTACTCAGCAATTCCAGAGTGGAATTCCCGATTTTGCCCCGTTTCTTGACATCCTCCAGGGATTTGAAGGGTTTTTCCTGGGCGGCGCTGTACAATCCTTCAGCAGCGACGGTTCCCATGCCGGAGATGCTGTTCAAAGGGGGTCTTAAGGCATTGCCCTCTACCTGAAATTTTGTAGCATGGGAATTGTAGATATCAATGGGCAGGAAGGAGAAGCCCCTCTCATACATCTCCAAGACGATCTCCAAGTCATCGTACATATCCTTATCCTTAGGTGCCGCCTGATTACCCAGAGCCTCGATCTCTTTCATTTTCGCCTTGACTTTTTCTTTGCCAAAGGTCATAAATTCGGCGTCAAAGGCCTTGGCACGAATGGTGAAATAGGCTGCGTAATAGGCCAATGGAATATGCACTTTAAACCAAGCGATACGGAAGGCCATCATCACATAGGCTGCAGCATGGGCTTTAGGGAACATGTATTTAATTTTACGGCAGGAATCAATGTACCATTCCGGAACATTGTGCTCCCTCATTAAGGTTTCGTACTCCGGCCATTTGGAATCCTTCAGAGCTTTACCTTTACGCACCGTTTCCATAATCTTAAAGGACGTGTTGGGGGGGAGACCCTTGCGGATGAGATAGGTCATAATCTCGTCGCGAGTACAGACCGCTTCACTTAAGGTTACTGTACCCGCATCGATTAAGTCCTTGGCATTCCCCAGCCACACATCGGTGCCATGGGAAAGACCTGAGATACAGATTAAGTCTTCGAAGGCTTTAGGCAGGGTATCCAGGAGCATTCCCCGGACGAACCGGGTGCCGAATTCGGGAATGCCGAAGGTTCCCACCTTGGAGTTGATCTGTTCAGGGGTTACCCCTAAGGCTTCTGTGGAGGAGAAGAGAGACATGGTTTTTTTATCATCCATAGGAATGGTTTTCGGATCCACACCGGTAATATCCTGAAGCATGCGGATCACTGTGGGATCATCGTGGCCCAGAATATCCAGCTTCAAAAGGTTCTGGTCAATGGAGTGGTAGTCAAAATGGGTGGTGATGATATCTGAATTGGGGTCGTCGGCAGGGTGCTGCACAGGGCAGAACTCAAAGATCTCCCGGCCTTTGGGCACCACGATGATGCCCCCCGGATGCTGTCCCGAGGTTCGCTTGATCCCTGTGCAGCCTTTGGCGATGCGGATGATTTCCGCTTTATTGGCGGTCCGGTTCTTCTCCTCAAAATACTTCCGCACATAGCCAAAGGCTGTCTTATCGGCGATGGTGCCGATGGTTCCCGCCTTGAAGGTGGTGCCTTTACCAAAGATAACCTCTGTGTATTTATGGGCTTTAGCCTGGTATTCCCCTGAGAAGTTTAAGTCAATATCCGGCTCTTTGTCCCCGTTGAAGCCCAGGAAGGTTTCAAAGGGAATATCGATGCCATCCTTATCCAGCTTTGCTCCACAGACAGGGCATTCTTTATCCGGTAAGTCAAAACCGATCTTATGACCATAATCGGAGAAATCCGAGTACTTGCAGCCAGGGCATCGGTAGTGAGGAGGCAGGGCATTGACCTCTGTGATCCCTGTCATATAGGCGGCTACAGAAGAACCCACGGAACCCCGTGATCCAACCAGATAGCCGTCTTCGTTGGATTTCCAGACCAACTTTTGGGCGATGATATACATCACGGAGAAGCCGTTTTTGATGATGGAATCCAGCTCCCTATCCAGCCTTTGCTGAACGATATCCGGTAAAGGATTTCCATAGAGTTCGTGAGCCTTGCTAAAGGCAATCTCCTTAATGGTCTCCTCACAGCCCTCAATATGAGGGGTGGCTTTTTCCGATGAAATCGGATTGATAGGCTCACAGAGATCGGCGATAAGATTGGTGTTGGTGATCACCACTTCATAGGCCTTTTCTTCGCCCAAATAGGAGAATTCCTCCAGCATTTCTTCCGTGGTTTTCAGATAGAGGGGGGGCTGCTGGTCCGCATCCTTAAAGCCCTGGCCTGCCTCCAGGATCCGCCGGTAGACTTCATCTTCGGGATCCAGAAAATGCACATCCCCCGTGGCCACTACCGGTTTGTTGAGCTTTTCACCTAGGGCGACAATTTTGCGATTAATCTCCATGAGGTAGTCTTTATTCGGTACCTGCTCGGTTCTGATGAGGTAATCATTGTTGCCGAGAGGCTGGATTTCCAGATAATCGTACTCTTCGGCGATGGACTCGATTTCCTCGTCCGATCTTCCCAGCAGGATAGCTTGGAAAAGCTCCCCTTCACTGCAGGCACTGCCGAGAATTAAGCCTTCTGAATACTTTTTATAGAGGCTCTTTAAAATGCGGGGCTTTTTATAGAAATAGTCCAGGTGAGAATAGGAGACCAGCTTATATAAGTTTTTCAGTCCAGTGTAATCTTTGGCTAAGATGATAGCATGATAAGTCTTAAGTTTTTTATATTCGTCCTTCTTGGCAGATTCGTCCGACGCCTTCAGGTCGATGTCCGCGAGGGTCTCCACTCCCCGTTCCTTAAGCATGTCTACCATGATATTAAATACTTTAACGGTGGTACCCACGTCGTCGAGAGCCCTATGAGCGACTTCCACTTTAATGCCCAGATTCTTAGCGATTCTCCCTAATTTATAGGTTTTGTAATCCGGGAAAAGCTCTCTGGCTAAGGACAAGGTATCCAAATAAGTATAGTCAAAATTATAACCTAAGACTTTGGCGGTGTGCTTCAGGAAGCCCATATCAAAATCAGCATTATGAGCGACCAAAACGCTTCCTTCTATAAACTGCAAAAGCTTAGGGAAGACCTGGTCGATGGTCTCGGCATCCTTGACCATATCATCGGTGATGTTGGTCACTTCCACGACTCTGGCGGGGATGGGCTTTTCGGGATTCACGAAGCAGCCGAATTGATCGATGATCTTGCCCCCCTGGATCTTCATGATCCCGATTTCCGTAATCTTTTCTGTGACGGCTGAGAAGCCGGTAGTTTCCAAGTCCAGGACACAATAGGTGGTATCAATACTCTGACCTTTAAGGTTGGTCACGGAAGGCTTCTTATCCGGTGCCAAATAAGCCTCAACACCATAAATCACCTTCATATTGGGATTATCTCTGCCCAGGAGCTTATGGGCTTCGGGAAAGGATTGAACCACACCATGATCGGTAATGGCAATGGATTTCATTCCCCAGCTCATGGCCCGTTTGATGAGATCCGTGGCCCCGTTCATGGCATCCATCTGACTCATTTGGGTGTGTAGGTGCAGCTCTACCCGTTTCGCCTTGGCCAGATCCTGCCGTATATATTTTTTCATGCCTTCAGTTTCCACGATGGTGTTGGCGATAAGCTCAATTTCCCCGGAAAACTTGCTGAAGCCGGCATTTCCCGAAAGCTTAACCCCTTTAGCCTTTTGCAGCCTGGACACGACCTCTCCCTCTTCACCGGGCTTGAGGAAGGCCTTACAGGTCATGGAGCTTGAGCCGTCATAAAGATCAAAGGAAACTAAAGTTTTTCCGCTTTTCAATTCTTTGGCTTCGATATTGGATAGTTCCCCCTGTATAGCAATCCTACCTTCATCCGGGGTGATGTCGGTAATTTTGATGACCTTGTCTTTAATGGCGGCATTACGGCCCAAAATGAGATTGGGGTCGCTTTTTTTACCGTCATCTGCTTTACTCTCCACCGGCACGGGCGCGGCTTCCTTATGTTCAGCAGGGGCAAGGCTGGGGGGAGCCGTCATCCTTTCTTTTTGAATCAGCTGAAGTTCTTTTTCCTGGGTAGCCTCTTGAAGCCGGACCAAATCTTCAGGGTTGACTTTATCGGCAAAATGAATGGAATAATGGGCACCGTAGAGGTTTTTAATCGCCTCCTGAATGATCTTGTCATAGCCCTTGCCTTTGAGTAAGTAAGAAACGGCAATCTTAAAGGTAAGCTGTATGGATTGATCCGTGATGTCGTAGTCACAATTATTGAGGGCTGATTTCAAGAGGGGATGTTTGCGGGCCAGCAAACTGATGATTTTCTTGAGCTCCTCTTCGATGGGTTTTTTGGGAGTCCCCTCGGAGTACTCGACGATAATCTCGGAATCCTCTAAGGTCAGGTGTTCTCTTATAAATTGATTCAGAGATTCAAGGTCGCTGACCTCTATATAGTTATCCGAGCTGATCTTCATTTCCAGGGTTTTGCTCTTTTCCTTCAACACCACTGCTTTGACGATGGCTGTGTTTAAGCTGACCCCAGCCTCAAAATCCCTAAAAATCTCCTGAACTCTTTTCATACTATCTCTAAACTCTCCATATACTTGTTCTGAATTATTTGTTTTTGGGGTTTTCTTCAAAATAAACCAGGAAGCCTATCTGTTGCGGATGTTTAACTACAAATAGGCTTGACTCACATTATTTCTATTTTACCATGAGAGTGAATCGGAAAGAAGAAGCTTTTTTTCTTGACAAGAGTTGAAAGTCTGTTATAGAATACATTAAATAGTTTATAAATACGCCGAAGAGGAATAGTAAGTTTTATCTAAGCGCCTAGAGAGCTGTTGGTTGGTGTAAAACAGCGGCAAAGATGGAGCTGAACTCACCTCGGAGTAGCTCGCTGAAATGGTAAAGAGTAGGTGGAGCCGGATCCTAACCGTTATAGTAGGGGGATATAAGGTCGGAAATCTCTTTGAAGATAGTGGACCCGTATCTGTGAGAGCATGCTTTGGGCATGAATGAGAGTGGTACCGCGTAAGATGTTAAAATCTTTCGTCTCTATAGGTTATAGAGATGAAAGATTTTTTTAATTGTGAGGGAGGATGATGAACAATGAAAAATGTAGAAAATTATCGCCGAGGGTATTTCATGCCCCCTGTAAAAAGCTTAAAGTGGGCAGAAAAGGAGTATATTAATGCGCCACCCACATGGTGTAGTGTTGATCTTCGGGACGGCAACCAGGCCCTGGTGGTACCGATGAGCCTGGAAGAAAAGCTGGAGTATTTTCAAATGCTCTTAAAGATTGGCTTTAAGGAGATTGAGGTGGGCTTCCCGGCAGCGTCGGAAACAGAGTACGCTTTCCTGCGCACCCTCATTGAACAGGATCTGATTCCTGAGGATGTGACCATTCAGGTCTTAACCCAATCCCGTGACCATATTATCGAAAAGACCTTTAAGGCCTTGGCAGGAGCAAAAAGGGCAGTAGTCCATCTCTATAATTCCACTTCTGTGGCCCAACGGGAGCAGGTCTTTAAAATGAGCCAGGAAGAGATTATAGAGATCGCCGTAAGCGGCGCTCAATTGCTGAAAAAATATGCTGCGGAGACGGAGGGTAATTTCCAATTCGAATATTCCCCGGAAAGCTTTACCGGTACGGAGATGGAGTTCGCCCTGGAGATCTGCAATCAAGTCCTCGATGTTTTTGAACCCACGACCGAAAATAAAGCGATTATCAACCTGCCGGTCACTGTTTCCATGTCCATGCCCCATGTTTACGCCAGTCAGATTGAATATATGAGCGAGCATCTCAAGTATCGGGACAATGTGATTTTATCACTCCATCCACATAATGACCGTGGGACTGCGGTAGCTGATGCGGAGCTGGGCTTGCTGGCCGGTGGTCAACGCATCGAGGGGACATTGTTTGGCAATGGGGAACGCACCGGCAATGTGGATATCGTCACCTTAGCACTCAATCTGTTTTCCCATGGGGTGGACCCTGGTCTGAACTTTGAAAATATGTTGGAAATTACGGCCGGGTATGAAAAACTGACCCGGATGAAAGTCCACGACCGTCAGCCTTATGGCGGCAAGCTGGTCTTTGCGGCCTTCTCCGGCTCCCATCAGGATGCCATCACGAAGGGCATGAAGTGGCGTGAAGAGCATGACTGTCAATGCTGGACGGTTCCTTATCTGCTCATTGATCCCCAGGACATTGGCCGAGAGTATGAAGGGGATGTCATCCGCATTAATAGTCAGTCGGGTAAAGGGGGCATCGCCTATATGCTGGAACAGCATTATGCTCTTGATTTACCGGCTAAGATGCGGGAAGACTTCGGTTATAAGGTGAAAAACGTCTCCGATAACCTGCACAAAGAACTCATGCCTGAAGAAATTAAGGATATTTTCTTCAAGGAATATGTCAATATTGAGAGCCCCATTAAATTCGTCAACTTCCGCTTCCTTAGCGATGATGATTTTCATACTACGGTCACCATAGAGTTCAAGGGCGAGATTCAAGAACTATCCGGGGAAGGCAACGGCCGCCTGGACGCTATCAGTAATGCCCTTCAGGCTCGCTTGGGGCTATCCTACTCCAATCTAATTTATAAAGAGCATGCCCTTGAGTTAGGCTCCAAATCCCAAGCCGTTTCCTATGTGGGAGTAACCGATCCGGACGGAGTGATTCACTGGGGGTGCGGAATTCACACCGATATCTTTACTTCTTCGGTTAAAGCGTTAATCAGTGCTGTCAACACCATGATAAGGGGGTAGCTTTATGCATAACGCTCACTCAGTAAAGGTTGAGTTTCTCAAAGGTGGCGTTGTGGGGCGTTGCATTTCCTAGGAATCACAGTTTTTTTGTGCTAGAATGAACAGAATGATGTTATGCTGAGGTGACATGATGATTCGTGAAATCTACCCTCGTATCTATCTAAACGAGATACCTTTGCCCCATAACCCATTAAAGACATTGAACAGCTATATCGTTCTGTCCGGGGACCGTCCCCTTATTTTGGATACTGGATTTGACCTGGAAGCTTGTAAGACTGCTTTCATGGAAGGTGTTGAGGAGCTCCAAATCGATCTGAAAAAGACGGATTTGATACTAAGCCATATGCATGTGGACCACACCGGACTGGCTGACTTTTTGGCCGAGAAGGGATGCAAAGTTTATATTGGGAAAAAGGATGGTATCCTGCTCAATAACTACAGAACTTCTCCGGATCTCATTATGAGCGAATTGAATAAGGTGTTGAATTTAAGCCAGGAAATGAATTCAACGGAGAAAGCGGTCTTTGATATTACTCCTAAAAAGCCTTTGGCATATACACCCCTGAACGAGGGAGACTGCTTAAAAGCCGGATCCTATAAATTGGAGATTATCAATATTCCCGGACATAGTCCGGGACACATCGGTCTCTATGAAAGAACTCATAAACTGTTTTTCGGCGGTGATCACATACTCAATGAGATTACCCCCAATATTACCTTTTTCCACTACAACATTGATAGTCTCGGGAACTTTATCAAGAGCCTTGAAAAGATACGCCAGTATGATATTGATCAGGTATTTCCTGCCCATCGCAGCCTTATCGCAAATCACCAACAGCGGATCGATGAGCTGATTGCCCACCATCAAGAGCGCCTTGTTGAAATTGCAGAGATCCTGGGTGATGGAAAAAAGACAGTGGGTCAGACTGCGGCAAGAATGCGCTGGGAGCTGAGATATAACAGCTGGAATGAGTTCCCCCCAGCTCAAAAATGGTTTGCTTCCGGGGAAGCTATGGCTCATTTAGAGCATTTAGTGCATAAAGGAGAAGTTCGGCGGGTGAGGCACGACGGGGGAAATTATTACGAATTGGTAAATTAAAAGCTCCATAAGACAAATCAAGGTATTACGCAGATGGTTAAATAGAAAAAGAGCCAAGGTAACATTTCGCCCTCCAACATTTTAAGCGGAGAAATGTGCCTTGGCTTCTTTTTATTTTTTGACTGCTGAAGTTTTTAATTGAATATTATATTTTTCCATCTTGCGGTATAAGGTATTGCGGGACATTTTTAAAGCTTTTGCCGCTTGGAAGATATTGCCGTTATAACTTTCTAATAAGTTAATGATGCGTTCGCGTTCAGATTCCCCATTCTGCGGAGTAAATAGTTTGGATTGAGAGGTCGTATTTTGAGAATGCAAAATATATTCGGGTAAGAATTCGGGAGTGATTTCCAGGCCTTCGGACAAAATCATTGCTTTTTCGATAACGTTTTTTAATTCCCTGACATTTCCCGGCCAATCATAGCTGCAAAGGATTTGGAGAGCAGCCGGATGGATTTGCTTGGATTGGACGTTGTATTGTCTGGACAATTCGGATATAAAATGTTCTGCCAATAAAGGAATATCGCATTTTCGTTCACGGAGCGGCGGAAGGTTGATCTCAATGACATTGAGCCGATAATAGAGATCCTGACGAAATTGCCCCAGTCTGACGAGTTCAGCCATATCTGTATTGGTTGCGGCGATAATGCGCACATCCACTTTTTTAGGTTTATTGGAGCTAATCCGCGTAATGGTTCGCTCCTGGAGAAATCTCAGAAGAGTTACCTGCATGTCCAGAGGCATTTCACCTATTTCATCCAGAAGCAAGGTTCCTTCGTGAGCATGTTCGAATTTTCCGATGGAACCATGGGCACGGGCACCGGTAAAAGCGCCTTCTTCATAGCCGAAGAGTTCACTATGGAGTAAATCCTTCGGCAGTGCCCCGCAATTGATAGCTACAAAATTGCCTTTCCGGCCGCTGCGCTGATGAATGGCCTTAGCCACCACTTCTTTGCCCGTCCCGGTTTCCCCAAGCAGCAGCACATTCGAAGGGAATTTGGCGGTTTTTTGAACAATGCTGTCCACTTTGGACCAAGTGGTGCTTTCACCAATATAGTCAATCTCATGAGGCTTGGAGAGCTTATGGGAAATAGAAACGGGAGAGCAGGAGGGACTGGAATGGTTAACTTTTTGCTCGGCTGAGCCTTGCTTTTTGAAAATAAGCAGGGTATGGACTTCACCGTTAAGAAGCCGGATATGCTGTTTTCTGAGCAGCCGGCAGCGGAGGGTTTCTCTTTTATGGGTTGCGAAATCCGCTTTAAACTCAATTTCTTCACTGGGTTGCTCGTAATTGTTGGCCATGAGACGAGCCAAATCATTTTTGTTAGGAAGATAGCTCCCTAAGGATTTGCCGGTCGTGTCGGAGCCGGTAAAAGAGCTGGCGAAGATTTGGTTTGCTGTATGGATTGTCCCATCATGCTCCAGAACAACAACCAAGCAGGAGCAATCATCGATCATTTCTTTGATCAGAGGTTTGAGTTCAAGGGGCTTAGTTGATTTGGGTCCTGCCGTCAGATAATACTCTATAATTTTAGCTGCAGTGATAGTCATGGAAAGGGCATTATCGTGAAGGCTGCCAAAGGGATTGACTCCATTGAGAACTGCAACCAAGGTGTTGTTGATCATGATAGGAGAACTCACGCCGGAATGGTTCTGGCTGATAATGCGGTAATGCTCATATCCATCGGTTCTCATAGGGATTTTTTCTTTTAAAGCGATGGTAACAGCGCCGTTTCCACAAGTCGCTTCATCGGTATAGGCTCCTAAAGTTCGGGGGTAGTTTTTGATCGGGGTAATTAACTCAAAAACAAAACCGTCAGAATCACAGATGCTTATGTTGCAATCCAGCAAGGCATAAAGATAGTTCATGACCGGAGCCGCTAAAGACAGCAATTCTGCATATTGAATTCTTTTTTCCTGCAACAAGGAGGTATTGCATTTAGGAAATTCCGTGGACCATGGATCAAGGCCAAGATTCCGGCACCGTTCCCATGATCGGGCCACAGAAGGATGAACGTTGTCTTCCTGGATCACTCCGCGGATCACAAAGTTCTTCCAAGCCTCAAGAATTCCTTCCTGGGTATAATGCATAGTTACAACCTCCTCAGAAGAAATCATGGTGAAAGTATTTTTTAAACCTTTATGTCCTTTCTTTCACTTCGAGAAACCAATCATGAACAAAAGGGTTGAGCAGTAGTGACTTGAGGTGTTAGTAATAACTTTCCCAATCTTATAGCCATCTTACACCACATTAATAATATTTTCAACTCCGAACCTTTTCGTAAAAACGTGGAACAGTTTGTTCAAACAAAGTGTTCCGCCTTGTGAGCAATGGGACATTTGGTTTTGGAGTGATCCCACTACGGCTCCAAAGGTAAATGATTTAGCAATGAATTGGCATGAGTTTTGCATTGATTATAAATTGCCAAAAGATAAGTTTATGAACAGTAAAAAGGAGGGATAAAAACGCGAGCAATTTCTAGTACATCATTTCACAGCTTTGCCAAAATAAAAGCACACGGCTCAACAGGAGGTAACTAAATGTCCGAGACTTTATTATGGGAAAAACAAAATGACGGTATAGCTTACGTAATTATTAATAAACCAGAACGCAGAAATGCTATGGATGCTGATCTGATGGTAAAGATGGTTCAGGTTTTGGATCAGCTGGATCAGGATAAGGATGTCAGGGTCATCATTCTCAAAGGACAAGGGGATCATTTCAGTTCGGGCGGCGATTTAAAAGCAGGGGTTGGCGGTGAACCCACTGTTGAAAATTCCAGAGCGGCCTTACAAAAATTTGTTTTTGCAGTAAGAAAGATACAAGAGATGGAAAAGCCTGTCATTGCTATGGTAAAAGGCTATGCCATAGGTGGAGGCATGAGTCTGGCCATGGCTTGCGATATTGTTTTTGCGTCGGAAGACGCCAAATTCAGCTCTAATTTCCTCAAGGTAGGGATTACACCGGAAATGGGTGCTATGCTCTTGATGCCCTTGATGATGGGTGCTCAAAGAGCAAAAGAATTATGGTTTACGGGAAGAGTTATTGATGCGGCGGAAGCCAAGGAGTTGGGATTTGTTAACCGAGTCTGTTCTTCGGAAGAAATTGAAAGCGCTACCCGGGATTTTGCCACAGACTTAGCCCAAATGCCTGCTCTTCCGGTGAGAATCACCAAACGAATTACCAATTCAACCCTGTTTAATTTATTGAACTCTGTGCTGGAAGCGGAACTGCAATCGACTCCTTTCTGTACCCAGACAGAAGAGCATAAGGCTTTAATTGAAGCGTTTAAAAACCGGAAAAAATAGAAGTAAGTAATACATGCTGGGAGGAAGCAATATGACCAATGAACAGCTGAGCCGGAAATCTCCGTGGTTTTCATATCTGGGGTTATTATTGGGAACTTTCACCATGATCGAGGCAATGGCCTTTCAAATTCCCGCTTTGCCGGTGCTGACGAAGGAATTTGGAGTCCCGGTAGCCACAGCAGCCTTGATCAGTCTATGCTATTATCTGACGGCTACCGTGTGCGGCCCTGTCTTTGGCAATATTGCCGATCAGATAGGCCGCAAACGCATTGCCATGATCGGTATGATTATTTTTGCTATAAGTGAATTTATGGCTGCTTTTGCCACAAACTATCCCTTTTTCTTATTGGCCAGATTGTGTCAGGGAATTGGCGTGGCTGCTGTTCTCCCTGCCGGCCTTTCCTATGCCAGCTATTTATTTCCGCCCAACAAGCGGGGAATAGCGGTTGGAGTGTATACTGCCGTCGGGACCTTTGCTTCAGCGATGGGTGGTTTTTTAGGCGGGATTTTGATTGCGAAATTCGGCTGGCAATCTCTTTATATTATAAGCGGCGTCTTAGCAGTCCTGGGCATTGCGCTGGTGCATATAACGGTTCCCGAGACTCCCACTGCGGAGAGAAAGCCCTTTGATTATATCGGTTCGATCTTGCTTCTGCTTACCATAGGAACTTGGTTATCCCTTTCCGTACTGGTTGCCAATTTTGGCTGGGTATCACCCTATACCCTGGGTATGCTGGGTTTAGCCATTGTTTTTGCCATAAGTTTCTGGAATGTGGAGAAAAGAACCAGTCACCCCTTTATGGACTTATCCATCCTTAAAAACCGCTACTTTGCCGCACCGATCCTGCTCTATTTCTTTATTGCTCTCTGCTCCCAGGGCTCCGTATTTACTAACTCCTACTTCGTTACAGCCAAACCGGGCTTAGGCACTGCCTATGTAGGCATTATGACGGGATCGATTTATCTTGCCGGAGCGGCAACATCGCTGCTCAGCGGCAAGTTGATTGATTCGTTTAAAATTAAAACGGTCTTGCTGATAGGAATGGGAACCTTTATCGCCGGTACGTTGCTTTATTCCCAGTACACAGTGGATACACCGTTTTGGTATATTGTACTGACTTTGGTGTTTATGTCCGGTTCTTTGTTGTTTATTGCCCCCGCCTGCATGAAAATGTCCATGTCCGCTGTTCCGTCGGAAAAGCTTGGCAGCGGCTCAGGAACTTATATTATGATTCGCGATTTGGGAAGTCCCACCGGACAAACGACCATGCTGGCTGCCTTTGGAGCGATTTCTGCCTCCTCCCTGGCGACAGAGATAGCTGCTGAGGCTCAGAATTCAGGAGTAAGCGAAGACATGATACCTGCCGTGGTGGAAGCGGGAAAAACAGCCGGCAAAGTCATTGACCCGACCTTAGCAGATCATCTGGCCAAAATTGGGGTTAGCTTTCAGGATCTCTATGCCAAAGCAAATTTTGATGGAATGGTCATTGCGGTCAACCAGATGAGTACGATCATTATTGCTATAGCGGTAGCAGCATTTATAGTAGCTGTATTTGCTTTGCCGAATACCAACGGAAGTCCCAGTGGCCTTGACCATAGAAGCAAATAATACAGAAACAGACCCATTTAAAAAGATTAATCCGAGAAGCTGTGTGCCTTAAACCACAGCTTCTCGGCTATTCGGCATTCAGGAAATACGTATAAAGTAAACATGTTTTCTGTTGTGAAAGTGTTTGCATGAGACACTTTGACTGAACACTTTGTTTCGTTTTTGGGGGATGGAAAAAGTCTCCTAATGGATTTCCCCAGCAATATCAGGCCAAAGAGAATTATTTTTCTTCCTTCTTTGAGTTGGCATCATTCTTGCTTTATATAGATATCGAAGCTACCAGTGCATGACAGATTGAAAGGGGAAAGTGAAGCATGAAAAAGTCTGAGATTCCGAAATTTGGGAACCTGCAGGGATTAAAGGTCATTACATCCGGGTCGGCAATTGCAGGCCCATTTGCCGGGGCGCTCTTTGCAGAGCAGGGTGCTGAGGTTATTTACCTGGAAAATACGGCTGTTCCCGATATGTTTCGTATGTTTGGAGATGTTTGGTCAAGCGAGCATAGAAATGAGAGAACCATGGCCTTGGATATTCAGTCTCCCGAAGGCCGGGAAATATTAGTCAAACTTGTCCAATGGTGCGATATCCTGATTGAATCCTCCAAAGGAGGTACTTGGGCCAAGTGGGGGCTTACGGACGAATTTCTCTGGGGGATCAATCCCAAACTGGTCATCACTCAT
The DNA here is from genome assembly GCF_000243155.2 of Desulfitobacterium dehalogenans ATCC 51507. Lineage (NCBI taxonomy): Bacteria > Bacillati > Bacillota > Clostridia > Eubacteriales > Desulfitobacteriaceae > Desulfitobacterium > Desulfitobacterium dehalogenans. Next base: position 958,006 of record NC_018017.1, read on the forward strand.
GTTTCAGGTTTTGGACTGACTGGCGATCCGGACTACATCAGACGAGGATCTTTTGACCCTATCGGTCAGGCCTTCAGCGGCTATATGGCCATTAATGGAGAACCGGAACCGGCCCCTCCTTATGCACCAAAACCCTTTACCGGGGATTATGTGACGGCGTTGAATACCACCTGGGCCACCTTGGCGGCACTCTACCGGACCCAACAAACCGGGGTGGGGGAAAGTGTCGATGTCGCCCAGTACGAGTGCCTGGTCCGTATTCAAGGGAATTTTCTCCTGGAAGGAGTCAATTCCGGCAAACAACCGCCCCGTATGGGCAATAAAGATTTGAAATCCGCCCTGGAAAACGTCCAGAAATGCAAAGATGGCAATTACGTTATGTTGGCTTTAGGGGGAGGCGCAGTATTAAGGAGAGTTGAAAAGCTTTGGGGTCTTGACGGTGATCCGGACTTTCAGGAGCCTCATACGGTGATCTTCAAAGAGGATGGCCCCCGCGCTGAAAAATTCGTGAAAGCCGCCGTGGAATTCTGCCGTAGTCATACTGCCGAAGAAGTGGATCGCATTATGAACGAAAATCAAATCCCCTGCAGTATTGTCATGACCTATGACAAAATGCTGGATAACCCACAGTACAAAGCCAGGGAGACCATAACGGAATGGTATGACGAGATCAGCGGCCGCAAGGTTAAAGGGGTAGCACCCATTCCCAGGTTCAGGAATAACCCAAGCCAAATCTTCCGCAGCGGGCATACCTACGGTATGGATAACGAGGATGTGCTGAGTGAGTTCGGCTACAGCGAAAATGAGATCAAAGCTTTCTATGAGAAAGGTGTTATCAAGAAAAAATAGACTTTTATGTGCTAAAACGTTTTTACACAAAAATGAGGTGGGAATTGATGAACATTATTGCATGCTACAAAATCGTTCCGGAAGAACAGGATATTGTGGTTGAGAAGGATCGCAGCTTGTCTTTCGCCCGGGCCGAATGGAAAATCGGGCAATATGACCTGAATGCCGTGGAAGCCGGGGTGGAAATTGCCGAAGCTGCAGGCGGCAAAGTCATGGCCTTAAGTATTGGCGGCAAGGAGTTGGATAACTCCAAACTCAAGAAAGGGATTCTTTCCAGAGGCCCAGAGGAGCTTTATTTGGTCGTCGATGAGAAATTAGGGAATGCAGACAGCTATACAACGGCCCAGACCTTAGCTGCCGCCATCCGTAAAATCGGCGCCTTTGACTTGGTTATCTGCGGTGAAGGGTCCTCGGACTTATATGCACAACAGGTGGGAGCCCAACTGGGCCAGATGCTGAATGTCGCGACGATCAATGGGATCAGCAAAATGACACCAGATGGAGATCGATTGATTGCAGAGCGCACCCTGGAGAACGAGATTGAAGTACTGGAGATCCCCTTACCTGCGGTGATCTCGGTAACTACGGATATTAACCTGTCCCGGATTCCCAGCATGAAAAATATCCTGGCTGCCGGGAAGAAGCCGACGACAGTTTGGGATCTTACGGCCATTGGTATGACTGGTATTGATATTCCCACTGAAGTGGTGAGCACTCTGGCACCGGAACAAGCGGATCGCAAGAAGATCATTTGGGAAGGCGAATCGGAAGAAGTCATTCAGCAATTGTTTGCGCATATTCGCAAAGAACTTCTTTAAGGATGGTGAAAGAGATGAGCATATTGAAAAAAGTTTGGATACTGGCAGAAAAACAAATAGGCTTAGGTCAGCTATGCGCAGGCGGACGCCAGCTGGGAGAGGAAGTCTCCGCAATTCTATGGGGAGAAAAGGAAGAGGCTGACAAAGCCATTGAGATGGGTGCGGATAAAGTTTATTGGCTAGGTACTCTCAGGCCGGAGACCCTTAGGGAAGATTATGTGGAGACTATTCTGAAGCTGCTCCAAGAAGAAAAACCGGATGCTCTGTTGGTCCAGCCGACCAAAAGAGGAAAACTGATCGCCGGCCGTTTGGCAGCAGGGCTGGGGACATCTGCCCTGGTTGATGCAGTTGAGATCCTGACGGACGGAAATAAGGTTCAAATCCAGCACATGGTCTATGGAGGAGCGGCTTTCCGCACCGAGAGAATTCAGCCGCAAACAGCGATCATTACGGTTGGAACCGGGGTTTTTACTCCTCTTGCGGAAGATGCCGGACGTCAAGGCTCAATCATCAAGGTGGAATTTTCAGAACCCGCCGCTAAAATCAAGCTCCTGGAGAAAAAGAGCAAAGCAAGTTCAGAAGTCAACCTGAATGCGGCCAAACGGGTTGTAGGTATTGGCCGTGGCCTTGCTCAACAGGAAGACCTCAAGATGGTTGAAGAACTGGCCGGCCTGATGGAAGCTGAAGTGGGCTGTTCCCGACCTGTTGCTGAAGGAATGAACTGGCTGCCCAAAGAGAGGTATATCGGTGTATCCGGTGCTATGCTCAAACCCGATCTCTATCTGGCCTTAGGTATTTCCGGTCAGGTTCAGCATATGGTGGGAGTCAATCAGGCCAAGGCCATCGTAGCCATCAATAAGGATAAAGCAGCACCGATTTTCAGCCAGGCCGATTATGGAATCGTGGGAGATTTTTATAAGATTCTTCCTTCCTTAATTGAGAAGTTTAAGGCAGAAAAATAGGCAAAGGCAAATATAAGGAACTTATCGGAGGGAAAGTTAATGGATTTTAGACTGACAGAAGAACAAGAATTACTGCTCGAAAGCCTTAGGGAAGTTATGGCCAGGGATTGTACAGAAGACTATATGAAAGAATGCTACGAAAAAGGCGAGCATCCCATGAAGTTCGTCCAGGCACTCATGGATAATGGTTTTGGGATGTTAGGAGTTCCGGAAGAACACGGCGGCACCCCGGTGGATAACCTGACCATGATGCTGGTTGCTGAGGAAATCACCAAGAACGGCGGTCCTCACTTTGTATTCGGACAAGCATTATCCATTGCCGATATGCTCCACTTTGGTTCCGAGGAGCAAATCGCCGATACCATGGCTGAAGTGCAAAGAGGCGGAGTGGCCTTCGTCTTAGGGTTTACAGAGCCTCAAGCTGGTTCCGACAGCAGTGCCGCTGCGACCACTTATACCCGCAAAAACGGCAAGGTCTATATCAACGGCCACAAAACCTTCATGAGCGGAGCACTGCGGGCACCCTATATGCTCTGCCTGGCCCGCAATTCGGAAGAGGCCGGCAATGCCGACAAACGCAACGCCTTTAGTATGTGGTGGGTTCCCATGAATGCTCCCGGCATTAAGATCGAAAAGCTGGAAAAGATCGGCTGGCATATGCAGGATACTTGTGAAGTCTACCTGGAAGATGTGGAAGTCGAAGAAAAAGATCTTGTCGGTGTGGAAGGCAATGGCTTTATGCAAGTCTTATACAACTTTGAGATGGAACGCTTGTTGATGGCGGCCTCAGTACTGGGCATGGCAGAGTGCGCTTTTGAAGATGCCGTCCGTTACGCCAACCAACGGGTGCAGTTTGGTAAAACGATTGGATCTTTCCAGCTGATTCAAGAAAAACTCACCTTTATGAAAGCCAAAATTGAAAACATGAAAAACATGGTCTACAAATGCGCTTGGGAAGTGGACAACGGACTTCCGGTACAAATCTCTTCGGCAATTGCCAAATTATATTGTGCACAAGCGGCCAATGAGGTCATTGACGATGCCCTGCAAATCATGGGCGGAATCGGTTACACCAAGGATGCCCGTATTTCCAGGTTATGGCTGGATGCCCGGGTCTTTAGGATTGGTGGCGGTACGGACGAGATCATGATTCACGCAGCGGGAAGAGCCATTTTAAAGCAATATAAATAAACCGCCGGGCACAGCTTATCACTGTTTTCTCAATCCTTTTTCCAGTTATTTATTTCCCCAAATCCAAGGAAAAGAGGTGTCAGGGAAGTAAGCGGATGGGGAAAGCAAATATAATCATTCGAGGAACTTATCAGTTTATTTTTCAAAAGGAAGGGATAAGACATGAGTAAACAATCGACTCGTCCATGGCTTGTATTTCTATCTTTAGCCCTATTGTTCTTTGCCGCGTTGGGAATGCTTGGGAATACCAATGGTCTGTATCTGACTCCGGTTTCCAAAGAAATGGGTTGGAGCAGGACCGATGCATCCTGGTATTTGACCATTTATATGCTGACCATGGCTTTAACCCAGCCCATTGCCAGCAGACTTCTTTATAAAGTGAATTCAAAAGTTTTGCTCTTCGTCAGTATGACCCTTGTGTGTGCTGCTACCGGTGCTGCGTCTCAGTTCCAAACCGTCATGGCCTGGAACATCTCCGGTGTTCTCATGGGTCTGGGCTATTCTGTCATTATGTACCTGACCCTTCCGGTCATCATCAGCAACTGGTTCAACAAAAAGACCGGTATGGTTTTAGGTATCGCCCTGGCCATTGGAACCCTGGGCTCAGCCATAGCCAACCCTGTTGCCGGAATGCTGATTACGGAGTATGGATGGAGAACCGCCCGCCTCGCCATGTCCATCGCGGCCTGGGTCATTGCCATCCCCGGTATTCTCTTATTTGTTAATTTTAAACCTGCCGATGTTGGTCTGAAACCTTATGGTTATGAAGAAGGAGCCTCAGGGCAGCAGACGAAAGCCGCTGTATCTCTGAAAGGGGTATCTGCCGCTGATTCCCTGAAATCCCCTGCACTATATATGGTTATGTTCATAGCTTGTGCGGTGGTCTTGTATTCCTCCATGAACACTCAGATTCCGGGATATGCTAGTTCAATCGGGCTGGCGACTGCTTTTGGGGCCTATGCCATGACCATTCTGAACCTTGCCAATATGGGCGGGAAAATCTTCTGGGGCTGGTTAACGGACCGCAAAGGCTTCCTTCCCTCTATGGTTGCGGCTCTGTCCTGCGGCATAGCAGGGGTCTTGATTATTTTGGCCGGGGGCTCCAATGTCAGCGTATTCTATGCCGGTTTGGTTTTCTTTGGTATTTGTTTTTCCTCACTGACCGTTATGCTGCCTCTGATTGTCAAAGGGATCTTTGGCGAAAAAGATTATGGAAAAATCTATGCCAACGTTACCTTGGTGCAGCAGTTAATGGCCGCCTCAGCTGCAATTATCTATGGAAGAATCTTCGATATCACTCAAAGCTTTGTCTTTGCCTGGCAGATGAATATTGTGACCCTGGCCATTGCTATCCTGATGCTCTTCGGAGCCGTTAAGGTCGGCAAAAAGCTGGTCCATGTATAAACTAGGCTGATTCCCATTCCAACTCCCCTGAACTGAAATAAAGATCCTAAGCATGATGTAAACCTCAATCATGGACAGTCTCGATTGAGGTTTACATTCTAAATAGCCCCTTGAAGTCATCAATGCACTAAAGAATAATCCCATAGGATAAAGGAAGGAACGCTTATGTCACAATTTCCATTATTAAGTTCTCCCATCAAATTAGGCAGTATGCTTCTGAAAAACCGCATGATAACTACATCCATGTCCCCGGGCCATGACTATACCAATGAAGAAGGACAGCCGACTCTGAGATTTTATAATTACCTGGAGGAAAGAGCTGCCGGCGGAACGGCCTTAATTTGCCAAACCGTTTGCTTTTATCCCAGACTTAAGAGTCAGTTGGATCATCTCCATCCTTTGCCCCTGGGCTATGCGGAGGAACATCTCCCCCATCTGAGCAAGATGGCTGAGGTTGTGCATAAACATGGGGGGCTGATCGTTGGCCAGCCTTATGCCGTGCATGACTGGAAGTCCGCGCCGGAAGAGAAGGAAGAATACTGGGGCCCATCCACCTTATCTATCTCCAAGCATAGTCCCAAACCCATGACGAAAGAGCATATACGGATTTTCAAGGAAAATATCGTCCAATGCTCTGTTACGCTGCAAAAAGCCGGCTGGGACGGGGTGGAGGTCATGGCAGGTGTCGGTGGCATTTTGAACCGCTTTATGTCCCTGGCGACCAACGATCGGACGGATGAATACGGCGGCAGCTTGGAAAACAGATGCAGACTGACGGTTGAAGTTATGGCAGAGATCAAAAAAGCCTGCGGGGATGATTATCCTATCATTGTCCGCTGGTCCCCGGTGGATTTTATCAAAGGCAGCTTAACCATGGAAGAGTCTTTACAGATTGTGGAGATCCTGGAAAAGGCGGGCGCTGTTTTGCACAACTTAGCTCCGGGCTGGCATGAAACTTCCGTACCCTTAACCATTAAGGATGTGCCGGAAGGGCATTGGTCCTGGGTTTCCGAAAAAATCAAATCCGTAGCCAAAGTACCGGTGGCCACCGCCTATAGAAATACAGATCCTTTTAATATGGAAGAAATTCTGGCGAAGGATAAGGCCGACGTGATCGCAGGCCTGAGATACAATATTGCCGACCCTGAATTTGCCAAAAAAGTCATGGAAGGCAGACCGGAAGACATTAACAAATGCATCTGCTGCTGCCGCTGCCTGGATGACGTCATCAGCCAGGGAAAACCTTTGAATTATTGCGGAGTGAATCCCCGCTTGGGAGAGGAATTGGAAAAACCTCTTGCCCAAGCGAATAAGACCAAGAAGGTCATGGTCATCGGCAGTGGGCCGGGGGGACTGGCGGCAGCTGTTACTGCAGCCCAAAGAGGGCATAAAGTGACGATCTACGAGCGGGGACCCCGTTTAGGAGGCTGTTTGGTCATGAGTGCCATCTTCAGCCCGACCTATGATCGCCTGAACACCTATTATAAAACCCTGCTCAAGAAACATCCTGAAATTAAAGTCAATTTTAATACTGCCGTTACCCCTGATCTGGCAGCCCGTGAAAAACCCGATGCAGTCGTTGTGGCCGTCGGGGGACATCCGATTGATCTGAAGGTACCGGGAGCGGAAGGCGGGAATGTGGTCAAATCCCATGACTTCCTGGAATTGCTCAATGGCAAGCCTCCCCAAAAACCGGGGATAATGAATAAAATTATGTATAACTGCGGTTCTGTCTTCTTGAAGTTTTTCTATACCCCGGATTTAGCCCGTACCTTCATGGGCAGATTCCCCTGGCCTCTGGGCAAGAAAATTGCCATCATCGGCGGCGGTTTGCCGGGCTGTGAGCTGGCCAAAGAAATGATGCATTATGACCGGGATCTTGTAATCATCGAAGAAAAAAAGAAAATTGGTCATGATGTGGGCGGCAGTGACCGTTTCCATATTGTTCCAGTCTTTAAGAAATCCCCCCGGGTAGAGATGGAGACCCTGACAAAAGTAAAGGCCATCACCAGAGCAGGAGTTAAGGTCGTTCATGAAGATGGCTCAGAGACATTCCATCAAGCCAATACAGTGGCGGTAACTTTGGGCTTTGAAGAGAACATGGAGCTGGCGGAAGCCATCAAGGGCAAAGTTTCCGAAGTCTATGCCGTAGGAGACTGCAGCAGTCCTGCCCGTATGGCTGATGCGACCAAAGCAGGCTACAAAGCGGCTTGCCAAATCTAAGATAATTCGGATGAAGCAAGGAGGAAGGCTCATGAAGGCAATTCTTAGTGATTTATTAGCGGAACAATCCCTGGTGGATACCTTGGTGTCTGACTTAAGTGAGGAACAGTGGCTGAAACCCCTGCCCGTAGAAATGTGGAATATTAAAGATGCCATTATTCATATTGCATTCTTTGATTATGCAGCCAACAAGCTGATGAGCGGTGAAGCGGAAGACCTGGTGAAGCTGGCCGATGCTGAGTCAGGTCAGGATCAATATGTCAGAGCGACAAGCTTTCATCACCTGACCGGAGCTGAAGTCCTAAGCTGGTGGCGGGAAGAACGTACACGGATGGCAGCTTCTTTTTATGAGAAAAACCCCAAAGACAGGATACCCTGGGCCCCAGGGCTGCCTATGTCGGCCAAGTCACTGGCATCTGCCCGCTTAATGGAGCTGTGGGCTCACTCTGTGGATATCTATGACGCTTTGGGACTGGAGCCGGTGGTTCGGGAGCGGATTACCAGTACCCTGTTCTTATCCTGGCAAGCCAGACCTAATGCCTATCGGATCAATGATTTGGAAATGCCCGCTACTCCCATTTATCTGGAGCTTATCCTTCCCTCCGGGGAGATCTGGGCCAAAGGAGAGCCAAGCGCAGAAAACAGGATTAAGGGCAGTGCCAAAGACTGGGCTCTCGTGGCCATTCGCCGCCGGAACTGGATGGACACGGATTTGGAAGTCGTGGGAGAAGAAGCCCGGCGCTATGCTTCGATCGTTCAGACTTATGCAGGATGGGCCGACCCGGCACCGGCAGCAAAACGACAAAGGTAAGATCCTGCGCATCTGAGATGAAGTATTCAACACTACCTTGTCGGAAAGGAGAATCAATCATGTATCCGATGAACGTAGGGAACTTTCTGACCCTGAATTCAGCCAGATACCCTGACAAAATTGCCCTTGTCTGCAAGGACGAGCGCTTAACGTATCAAGAATTGAATTGCAGGGTAAACGCCCTGGCTCATGCATTCCTGGATCTCGGCATTGGCAAGGGGGATAAGATCGGCTATCTTTTTCCGAACTCCATCGAAATTGTCGAGTTATTCTTTGCCATTGCCAAGATCGGTGCCATTGCCGTGCCCCTCAATCATCGGCTGGTATCCAGAGAAATAAAATGCCTGCTGGACTCAGTGGAATGTGATGTTTTTGTCTACAGCCGGTTGTATGATGGGCCGGTAAGTGAAGTAAAGGGCAGCTTCAGGACGGTAAAGCATATTATTCGCCTGGGAGAGCCCGCCCCTGGTGAATATTCCTTCGAGAAACTGCTGGAGTATGGCAATACCAGTGAACCGGATATTGCTGTTGACCGCCGGGATTTATTCCGAATTCAGTTCACCGGAGGGACCACAGGGCGTTCCAAAGGAGTTATGCGCACCCACGAGGCTGACCTCTTCCAGACGATTGGGGTCATGACCTCCAATAAAATGGGAGCCAGCTCGGATGAGGTGGTGCTGACCCAGTCCCCCTTGCATCATCAGGGCGGGATAACCTGGATGCTTTGTGTTATGGCTACCGGTGCGCAATTTGTTATTTGCGACGGATTTGATCCGGTAGAGATCCTGAGGCAGATTCAGAAAGAACGGGTAACCTATATGCTGCTGTTGCCGCCGAGCACCTATCTGCGCTTAATCGATGCACCGGCTTTTGGAGACTATGATGTGAGCTCGGTCAAAGTCGTGCATACTTCCGCAGGAGGTACCTCTCCTGCCATTGTACAGAAGATGGTTGAGGCCTTTCCCAACTGTGAAGTGTATTACGGCTGGGGGCAAACCGAGACGGGAGCAGGGACTGTTCACCGGATCACCAGGGAAATGGCTTTGCATCACCCGGAGAAGACCCAAAGCGTAGGAAGACCGATGCCCTTTTTCCAACTGAGAATTGTGGATGAGGCAGGAAAAGATGTTCCCCAAGGTGAGGTGGGAGAAGGGATTGCCAAAGGACCGGCTATCTTTTCAGGCTACTACAAGCAACCGGAGTTAACGGACGAGACCATCGCTGATGGCTGGACACGTACCGGGGATATGATGAGGCAGGATGAGGAAGGCCTCTATTATATGGTGGATCGGAAAAAAGACATGATAAAAACCGGGGGCGAGAATGTTTTCGCCCAGGAAGTGGAAGCCGTCATTCGCAAACACCCCGCGGTTTTGGATTGCTCGGTGATTGGGGTGCCTGACAAAACCTTTGGGGAGGCCGTCATGGCCGTCATCAAACTCAGGGCGGGATACACCGCAGCGGCGGAAGACATTCAGGAACACTGCAAAAGGGATTTATCCAGCTATAAAAAGCCGCGCTATGTGGAGTTTCTCGATGAGTTTCCCGTGGATAGTGCCGGCAAGATTCAGAAATTCAGACTCAGAAAAAAATACCGGGGAATCTACGGACATCTTATTGAATCCTGAGCCGGGGCGGATTGCTTATCAGAGAGTGCTAAATAAAGTGAGGTTATGATCATGGTAACAAGAGCAGAAATCCCTCATTTTGGCCTGTTATCCGGTGTAAAAGTCGTTCACAATACCGTTTCTATTGCCGGCCCTTTTGCGGCGGAGCTCTATGCCGAATATGGGGCGGATGTCATTTGGATCGAAAATGCCAAGGTTCCCTGTATGAGCCGTGTAGCCACCGGCAATGCCTGGCAGCAGGACCGCCGCAATCAGCGGAATCTTTCTATTGATATATCCCTTCCCGAGGGAAAAGAAATATTCCTGAAGCTGATGGAAGATACGGATGTTTTTATTTCAGCAGCCAGGGGCGGGCAGTACGAAAAAATGGGCCTGGGAGATGAAGTGCTCTGGGAGCGAAATCCCCGCCTGGTTATCGTAAAGATTTCCGGTTTTGGGCAAACCGGTCTGCCGGACTATATGAACCGGCCCAGTTATGATCCCATCGCTCAGGCTTTTGGCGGCTATATGGCTATGAATGGATTTCCAGGGATGCCTTCCATGCCCACTAATCCCTTAACTGCTGATTATATGAGCGCTTTGTTCGCCTTCGGAACCTCTGTAGCGGCTGTCATGAAAAGCAGGGAAACAGGCCGGGGGGAAAGCATTGATTTAGCCCAATATGAAGTCCTGATGCGCACTCAGTCCCGATATCCCATGGATTTTCTGGAACAGGGGATTCCCTTTGTTAAAGAGGGCAGCCATAGTGCATATTTTGCCGGCTATGGGACTTATAGCTGTCTGGATGAAAAAGAAGTCTATATGCTTTATTTAGGTGCGGGAGTGCTGAAAAGAGGTCTGCCTTTTATGGGTATCGAGTTCGGTACGGAAAAAATCCCGTCCAGTACAAATCTTCTCTACCTTTCTTCCTCTGAAGGACAAGTTTTGGAGGAAAAGATTAAAGCTTTCTGTCAGTCCCATACAGCAGAGGAGGTCGAGAAAGCCTTCTTAGCCAATGGCGTGCCTTGTTCCAGAATTATGGATTACAACGATTGCCTTAAGGACCCCCAGTATGTGGCCCGGGAAGTGTTTACCCAGTGGAAGAAAGCCAATGGGGAACCTATAAGGGGAGTCAACATTTTTCCTAAATTTAAAAACCACCCTGCTAAAATCTGGCGGGGAGCTCCCAATATAGGCATGGACAACGAAGATATTCTGACGGATCTGGGGCTCTCTGAAGAGCAGATTAAAGAATTATATGCCAAAGGAGTCCTGACCCAAAGAGATTATATAAACAATATCTGAAGCAGAGAAGCATCAAAAGATGCCGGTGATTGGCAATGAGTAAGATGCAAAGGGGTGTAAGCAATGTCAGAGGATAAATTCGATGCAATAGTCGTCGGAGGCGGGATCGCCGGAACAGTAGCTGCTTATTTGCTGGCTAAGGAAGGATTGGAAGTCATCCTTGTAGAACGGGGCAATTATGCGGGCAGCAAAAATATGACAGGGGGGCGGATCTATAGCCATAGCCTGGAAAAGATCATGCCGTATTTTGCCCGGGAAGCTCCCGTCGAACGCAAAATTACCAGAGAAAAAATCAGCTTAATGACCGAAGAAAGCAATGTTACTCTGGATTTCTATTCTTCCCTGCTGGGAGTGCAGGGCAGCGATTCTTATTCCGTTTTGAGAGGGGTCTTTGACCAGTGGCTGGCCGAAAAAGCTGAAGAAGCCGGTGTCCAAATTATACCGGGTATCCGGGTCGATGATTTAATCCTTCGTGAGGGGAAAGTCTGCGGTGTGGTTGCAGGGGAAGATGAACTGGAGGCTGATATCACAATTCTCGCCGATGGTGTCAATTCTCTCTTGGCTCAGAAATTAGGATTCCGGGGAGAGTTAGCGACGCACCATGTCGCCGTGGGAGCGAAAGAAATTATTGAATTACCGTCTCGGGTCATTGAAGAGCGTTTTAACTGCAACGGCAATGAAGGAACGGCCTGGTTGTTTGCCGGGTCCCCCTCTGACGGGCGTGTGGGCGGTGGATTCCTGTATACGAATAAATCGAGCATTTCCCTGGGAGTAGTCACGACGTTAAGCGACGTGATCAAGGGAAACAAAACAGTACCGCAAATGTTGGAGGATTTTAAACAACACCCGTCTATCCAACCGCTCATTAAGGATGGAAAGATGATCGAGTATTCCGGTCATCTTGTACCGGAAGCCGGTTTAGCCATGATCCCAAAGATTGTTGGGAATGGAGTTTTAGTCGTCGGAGATGCGGCAGGATTCTGCATCAATTTAGGTTATATGGTACGCGGGATGGACTTTGCCGTGGCATCGGCTGAATGTGCAGCGAAAGCTGTCCTTAAGGCCAAAGAAGCCCAAGATTTCAGTGAGGGATACCTTCAATGTTACCAAGGCTTATTGGATCAAAGCTTTGTCATGCAGGACTTAAAACACTATAAGGATTTCCCCCATTTCTTGGAGGACACTCCGAGAATCTTCAATGGATATCCGAAAATGGCCACCGATTTGTTGGCGGATCTGTTTGTGGTCAAAGGAGAACCGGCACAGCCTCTAAGAAAAACCATTATGCAGCATGTGAGCAAGATAGGACTGCTAAACCTTGCCAAAGACGGCTGGAAGGGGGTGCGTTCGCTATGAGTCAGGTTAACGTCGATCAGAAGCTTGGGGTCAATAAGTTCCATGTGGATGAAGAGAACGCCCATATTGTCATAAAAGAGGGGAATATCGACCGGGCGGAATATCGCAAATTGGTCCTGGCCTGCCCTGCAGGACTATATACAATCAATGAAAGCGGCAATATTCAGTTCGACTACGCCGGGTGTCTGGAATGCGGCACCTGCCGGGTGCTTTGCGGTAAAACCCTCCTCGAAAAGTGGGAGTTTCCGCTGGGGACCTTAGGTGTGGAATTTAGATATGGATAATGTTTTGTTGGATATAGAAAGCAATAAATCAATGGAAAAAATGACATAGTGCGGATTTTTCCTGAGCATGTGCAAAGGATCTTTTTCTGGGATTTTAACCCTCTAGATTTCTAGAGGGTTTCTTGTTTTTTAGAAGGTCTCCTTAGAGAATTTGCGAGATTGATAGTCAAAAAATTTTTTCTCAAAAGCTCCGGAACCCTGCTAATATGGGATTTTTCAATTACTAATTCAATTCTTTTAATCTTGGCACAGAACTTGCTACTTCTTATAGTTTAAAACCTTAAAAAGTGCTTATTCAAGACAAAAGGTTGGAATTGGAGTGATATGTAGTGGAAAAAGGCAAGGCTAGACTCTCGCGACGCCAATTTCTAAAAGGTACAGCAGCAACAGGAGTATTGGTAGGCACCATGGGAGCTGTTGGAATTGCCCGGAAGGCTGCCGCCGGGGAGGTTGTCTCTGGAGAGGGAGAAAATGCTCCTGATCTCAAAACCATTCGGACCACTTGTTCCCCCAACTGTACCGGGGCTTGCGGAATGAATGCTATTGTAGAAAATAACCAAATCAAGGCTATCATCCAAGCCGCAGATTATCCGGATGAGGATTATAATCCTCGGGGATGCCTGAAAGGTCTATCCATGATGAATCTGGTTTATGGTCCGGACCGCTTGCAAACTCCTTTAATTCAAAAAGGACAACCTGGTGTGGATGAGTTGCAGCAGGCTACATGGGAAGAGGCCCTTGATTATACAGCCCAGAGACTCAAGGGAATCGCTGAAAAGTACGGTCCCGAATCCATTGGAGTCGCTTTCCAAGTCGGCGGGACAAGTTATGTCCACAAGGGAGCCGTATCACGGCTGGCCACCTTAGCAGGATGGAATATTCATCATGCCTATGACCAAAATGGAGATCTTCCCATGTTCTGGCCCATGACCTTCGGTGTTCAATCTGAGGAGCTTGAACCGAAAGAATGGCTGAACTCAAAATATATGGCTATCTTTGGTTCTAATATTCTAGCGACTCGTCTTCCGGACGCCCATTTCCTGGTGGAGGCGAGAAACCGGGGAACGAAGGTGGTTGTCTTCGACCCCAGTTATAGTCCCACGGCCGCCAAAGCCGATGAGTGGATTCCCATCCAGGGGAGTAGTGATGCCGCGGTAGCCTTAGGCATATGCAAAGTCATTCTCGATGAGGGGCTTTATGATGAAAGCTTTATAAAAACCTTCACCGATCTGCCTCTCTTGGTGCGTACAGATAATGGAAAACGACTTAAGGCAGATGAAGTAGAAGGCCTGACGAAACCAACAGATACACCAGCCTACCGGGAGGTCTATGTAGCCTTTAATGGAGGTCTTTTGGCAGTTCATCCGGAGAAGCTGGATCTGCCTCAAGATCTTATTCTGGAAGGAGAAGCGGAGGTCCCGCTTAAGAGCGGAGAGAAGGTCAATGTTAAAACTGTTTTCCAGCTTCTTAGGGAACAACTGCATGACTATACCCCGGAAGCCGTGGAAAAAGAATCGGGAATGGGGCCGGATACCCTTGTCCGTATAGCCAGAGAAATGGCCACTGCCAAACCCCTTCATATCGTCTACGGGGCCAGTAATTATCAATGGTATCATGGGGATCTTAAGGGACGGGCCTTGGCTCTAATCAATGTCCTAACGGGGAATATCGGGCAACCGGGTGCAGGGATTTCAACCTATGCCGGGCAATATCGAATCCGCTTAAAAGTAGGTGAATGGTGGGTTCCGGAAGGACGCAAGCAAAACTGGCTGCCCTTCCTCTATGTCCTTAATGGGCCTACATCCCGTATGAAAGCCGCCTACCCAGAACATGGAATCAAGGCCTTGATTTTCGGCTGGGGGAACCCCTTTGATCAACACAATATGGCTAATATTCTTCGCGAACGGGTCCAATCCGGAGAACTGGAATTCGTGGCAACGATGGACTTCCAAATGACCACAAGCTGTGAGTACAGTCATGTGGTTCTTCCAGGAGTCACTTGGTACGAAAAAATGGATCTGGTAGCAACTCCTGTCCATCCTTACCTCCAGCTGCAGCAGCCGGCCATCCCTCCTGTTTATGAGGGGAAACCCGAGCTCTGGATTATAAGAGAATTAGCAAAACGTTTGAACCCCGAATTTGAGAACTATTTTTACCCTGGACTGGAACCGGATCAGGCAGCCGAAGAGGCGATCAAACTCATGCTCCGCACCGGCGGGCCGGCGGTGGCGGGGATTAGCCTGGAACAGCTCAAGCAGGGACCGGTACGCTTAAAATCACAAGTTCCCGGCGATCGGCAGATTCCCTTTTATGAGCAAGTTCATTCAAAACTGCCTTTTCCACCTCAAAGTCTCCCCGCTAAGTTGGAGCAAACGGCTCAATTCGTCAAAAGCGGGCGGATTGAATTCTACAAAGATGAGGACATTTTCCTGGAATCGGGAGAACAACTGCCGGTCCATAAGCCGCCCTTTGTAGAAAGTGAATACGCTCTGCACCCGGAGGCCCGTGAGAAATATACCTTCAACTTTGTTACTCGTAACGCTATCTACCGGGTGCATTCCACCCATTCCAATAATATCTGGATGAACGAGCTGCAGGAAGGCAAAGCCAGGGTTTGGCTCAATCCAACGGATGCTGATGAAAAAGGAATTCGGGAAGGGGATGAAGTGGAGCTCTATAATGCCCGGGGAATTCTCAAAGCCTATGCTGTTCTTGATCCCGGAGTGGGGCGGAAAGTCGCCATGTTTGAACAGGGCTGGTGGAGCCGTTATCTTAAAGAGACTTCCTATAACAGCTTAACCTATCCCTTTATTAAGCCCACCCATGAAGCCTATTTTGTACCGGGGATGTGGGCCCCCAATACCGCATGGAATGAATGCCTCTGTGATGTTAAAAAGGGTGGTGAATCTTAATGAGATTGGGAATGGTCATTGATAGTGATAAATGCATCGGATGTCGTACCTGTACAGTTGCCTGTAAGTCCCATAATGCCCAGCCCCCCGGAACTTGGTGGAATCGGGTCTTTACTCTCGGGAGTTCCTATCATCAAAGCGCTGTCGGTGAAGAGGGGAATCTGCAAATGAACTTCCTGCCGGTGTCCTGTCAGATGTGTGACAATGCGCCCTGTGAAAAGGTCTGCCCTGTAGGAGCTACTTATACGGATGAACGGGGAGTCGTTTTGGTTGATTTTGAACGGTGCATCGGCTGTCGGTATTGCATTGCTGCCTGTCCCTATAATGTTCGGCAATTTAATTGGGAAGATCCGAAAGAAGCCAAGGAGCGGGCTGGATATAAAGAGGACTATGAATATGGCTATCCAGTTGATGTAAGGGACAAGGATAGAAGGTTAGTGTATACGCCCAACCGTCCGGTAGGGGTTGTGGAGAAATGTACCTTCTGTTTCCAATACACCTCCCAAGGGGAAGAGCCGGCTTGTGTTCAATCTTGTCCTTCCAGGGCGCGGATCTATGGCGATCTGGATGATCCGGACTCGGAAGTAAGCCGCTTAATCCGAGAACGTCAAGCCTTTCGTCTCAGGGAGGATTTAGGGACCCAACCTAAAGTTTATTATCTGTCCGCCAGCAAGCTCAACCGGTAGAAATTATAGAAAATAAAAAGAGTGATGACAAAATATAATCAAGAGAATAGAAAGGGTGAAAGAATTTTGGCACAGAATAATGTGGTGACCACTCGAACGGTGCCTGCTGCCGGCAAACCCTTCAATGGGATGCTTGTGCTGGCGGTAATCCTATTGCTGATAGGCTTGAGCGCCTGGGGATTTCAATTCAAGGAAGGTCTTATTGTCACCAATATGCGTAATTCCTTCAGCTGGGGACTCTATATTGCCACCTTTGCCTTTTTTGTAGGCATCGCTGCAGGTGGGTTGATCGTATCCTCCTCTGTCTATCTTTTTAACCTGGAGAACCTAAAACCCCTGACGAGGATTGCTTCCTTGTCGGCCTTTGCCTGTACCCTGGGAGCAGGGGCTATGATTCTGCCCGATATGGGTCGCATCGACCGGATCTATAATATACTCCTCCACCCCAATGTGAACTCTCCTCTTGTTTGGGATATGGTTGTTATCAGTGCTTACATGGTCGTAACCTTCTTAAGTGTGTATGTCCAGCTTCTTCCCGATTGGAAAAGGGAGGGACATGGTTTTTTTAAGGGTTGGACCAAGAACTATTCCCAAGAGGAGATAGAACGTTTCTCCCAAAAGTGGTCGAAGCGTGTGGCGATCATTGGCTTGCCCTTTGCCGTACTGATTCACACGGTCACTGCTTTGATCTTTGCCACCCAAGCCTCCCGGGGCTGGTGGAACACGGCGATACTACCCCCGGACTTTATTGCGGTAGCGGTGGCTTCGGGAACGGCCCTAGTGCTTTTAATTTCCCTCATTTATGTAGGGAAAGAAGGGTTTACTGAATATCAGGATGCCTTTAAGACGTTAGCCCTCATAGTAGCCGGTGCACTCCTGGTTCATTTTTTCTTCGTGGCTGTAGATCTGCTGATTCATGGCTGGTGGGGAGGGACCGAAGGTCATGAACTTTTCGCCCTTCTCTTTGGCCAATATGGGATGATCTACGGCATAGAGCTTCTTTTGCCGGCCTTTACCATGCTGTTTTTCTTTACCCAAAAGGGCAAAAGTACACGGCAAACCCTAATTCTTGGTTGTGTGCTGCTTTTTATAGGGGTTTTTGCCCACCGTATGATGCTGATGTTCCCGTCGTTTAATGCCATACCGTTAAGCTTCACTATTCATGGTACCGGTATCGAGGCCTGGGCATATCCTGTAGCCATCGGTGAATATCAAGAAGGAATATCGTCCTTTACCAGTTCCTGGCCCTATTTTCCCACGGGGATCGAAATGGCTTTAGGACTCTTTCCTTTTGGCGTGGTTCTGTTTGTCGTTTCTTTAGCCTTTCGATTGTATTCCTTCTTGCCCAGCTCTCCGAAGAAATAAGCATCCCTAGTGCATAAAAGAGCGCAACGAACGGGTAAATTCGCTGCGCTCTCATTTTGCGCTCCTAGAATGTAAATTGTTTAACTCTGTCTAAATAGCTTACTCCAGAATGGACTCGATAAAAAGAGTGCGCTTCTCCACGAGATTGTATTCTTTCGCTTGGACATTGGAAAGCTCGTCGTCGGCGACTAAAACCCTGACGATGGGGCGCATGGGCAGACTCTTATTTTGATCGACGATGATACCTGTTTCTCCGGTACTCAGTTTAACGGTACAGCCCGTGGGATATGCGGCAATATGTTTAAGAAACGTGATCACCAGATCCTTAGAGAAAAATTTCTCTGCGCTACCCATAAGAATTTCACAGGCTTCATGGGGCGGGATGCGGGTATGTCCTGGGCCGTCATTCACTAAATTATCATAGAAGTTAGCAATGCCTACAATCTGTGCCCACTGATGAACGGCATCTCCCTCCAGTTTACGGGGATAGCCGTTGCCATTGAGACGCTCATGGTGCTGGAAGGCAATATGGGCGCTCAATAAATTCAGTTCCCGTTTTGTTCTGAGTATATCGAAGCCGTGATTGGTGTGAGTTTGGTAAAGCTCCGCTTCCTCAGGAGTAAAGGGCTCTCGCTTATTTAACAGCTTCTTGGGCAATTTCACGGTGCCGATATCATGAAATAAGGCACCGATGGCTAATCCTTCCAGACTTTCCCGCTCCAGGCCTAAGGCCTTACCCAGTACAGTGGAGAGAACACATACATTGACGGAATGTGCAAAAATTTGATTGTCATAGGTCCTCATATCCGCTAATCCGATGAAGATATCCTTTTGGAAAAGGACATCCTGAATGATGTTGTCAATGTTCTTTTTTACATTAAAGCCATCAAAGTCTTTTCCTACTTTCACAGCTTGTACGGCATTATCCAGGGACGCCATGGCCTCACGCCGATGTTCTTCGGAGATAACATCCTCCACCACGATATCCTTACTTTCCTCGTCGTCAATATAGAGAATGCTGATACCAAGGGTTTTCAAACGTTCTATATAAGACTTGGTCAGAGACATTCCTCTTCCCAGGAGTACACGACCGTCATTGGTATAGATGGTTCGCCCCAGGATATCTCCTTCTTGAAGCCTGTTTATACTTAACTGACGCATTGAATTGTTCTTCCTTTCAAACTTATCTTCATAGATCAAATTTATAAAGAGGGGATCAATTTATAAAAAAGGGATATAAAATTAAAAATCGCCATGTGAACTGGCGACAAAGTAGTTTAAAGCTTAAGGCTTCGGTGGCTTGGCAATCATCAGGCATGTCCTGGAAGACCCATAGCTTTGCGTCCTTGGCTTTCGCCAAGTTTGCTATTGTCGACACTAAAGTGCAGGCTATACATATTTTATGTATCTAAAGTATAAGTTTTTTTATCACTCATCCTATTATAAATGTTAAGTTTTAGCTTCACAACATCTTCTCGCCCAAATGGGGAATTTTAAATAATAGGGTACATCCTCTATGAATCACGGAATATCTATGTTAGAATAGTCAGAATAGTTTATCTTTAAAGCGTTGAGGTGAAAAGAAATGATTCGTGAAGTTTATCCCCAAATTTATTTAAATGAAGTTCCATTGCCGAAAAATCCACTGAAGGCATTAAATAGCTATATTATCCTTTCCGAAGACCGTCCCCTGATTTTTGATACGGGGTTTAATAAGGAAGAGTGTAAAAAGGCTCTTATGGAAGGGATTGCTGCATCAGGCATTGATCTTAAACGGACAGATTTAGTGCTGACCCATATGCATATCGACCATTCCGGACTGGCCGACTATCTATGGAAACAAGGGTGTAAGGTCTATATCGGGAAGAAAGATGGCACCCTGCTGAATAACTTCAGAACTTCTCCTGAACTTGTGCTGAACCATCTGAGTGAGGGCCTTAATTTGAAACAAGGAATCGGGATAAAGGAGATAGAAGCCTTCGATATAGCTCCTAAGGAGCCTTTTGAATACACTCCACTGCAAGAAGGGGACTGTTTGGAGGTGGGGCCCTATCAATTCGAAGTTATCGATATTCCTGGTCATAGCCCAGGGCACATAGGTCTGTACGAAAGAAAGCATAAGCTGTTTTTCGGCGGGGATCATATTCTTAATGAGATAACTCCCAATATTACCTTTTGGCACTACAAAATCGATAGTCTGGGAAACTTTATTGAAAGCCTGAACAAGATTCGCCAGTTTGATATTGATTGGGTGTTTCCAGCTCATCGCAGCCTTATTCGAAACCACCGGCAACGAATTGACGAATTGATAGCTCATCACCAGGAACGACTCGAGGAAATCACCGGGATTCTGTGTGATGGTAAAAAAACCGTTATGGAGACAGCTGCAAGAATGCGCTGGGATTTGAACTATAAGAGCTGGAATGATTTTCCCCTAACCCAAAAGTGGTTTGCCTCTGGCGAAGCCATGGCTCATCTGGAGCATCTGGTGTATAAAGGAGAGGCCCAGCGAGTGAGTTTCGATGGGAAGCATAACTATGAATTGGTTAATCCGTGATAAAGGGAATTACTTCAGAGGGAGTTTGGACAAATAAAGTTAGCCCGCCGGTTCTCAAAGGGAATTGGCGGGCTAACTGTTTGAGCACATTTTATGTACTTGGAAAAAATCTGAAAGCTAATTCTCCAGGATTTTGCTTTACACTGGTCGCTAGATAAGCTGCGCAGACAAAACTAACGCTCAAGCTCTTCGCTCCGAAAGGTACACCTGCGCCGCTAAGTCTTCTCTGTGGCAGGCGGCTTGGGCGAAACCCTCGCCCGGGTTTCGTGGCCAAATTGCTCCTCGAAAGCACTGCTTTCGCACTTGTTCTCAATAGCCGGTTGGAAACGTCCTGTTTCCAACCTTTCTCCGCTGCGTGCTTTCGCGAAGTTTTGTTTCCGCTCGCTTAAATTCGCTCACTCTTGTAAAGCAAAATCCTTGGGCTGTCTTTCGGGTTTGAGCGGCGCGTTGTAGGATACGCTACCAGACCCGAGCAAAGGTTTTCATCATCTGCCGCCCCGCGGCATGGCCGGCAGATGATGAAAAAGACCCCAGAAAAGACACGAAAAGACCCGCAAGCGTAGCTTTACGCACAAAAGCGAACGGATTTAGCGGAGGGGCGGTCGGGTCAATGTCGCTTTCTTAACGTAGCGAAGCCGCCGGTTCACATCAGGTATTACCCAGAGGTTTGGCGTAGCTGTTAAGAAAGCGAGTTGACCAGCCCTGGAGCTATGGAGTAAGCGTTGTGCGTAAAGCTACGCGACCCGAGCAAGCGTTTTTTCATCCTCTGCTGGTGCTGCGCCAGCGGCATAGCCGTCTACTCCTCAATAAGAACCTTAATGACATCTTTTCGACTGATGATTCCGATCATTTTTCCGTCCTCCATGATGGGCAATCGTTTCACATTATGCTTGATCATCAGAGAGGCGGCTTCCTCAATAGTAGCGTCTTTATTAAGGGTTATAACCTCTTGAGTCATAATCTCCGAGGCTTTGAGGGCAACTAATTTTTTTAGATCAGATTCATATTGCTTGACTCCACGGTAATAGATCAGAGCACCCAAGAATCCCACCGCTTCAGGAACCCGAGGGTTGGTTTCTTTATGAAGCAGGTCGCCTTCGCTGACAATACCAATTAAATTGCCGAAAAAGTCGAGGACTGGAACCCCGGAAATATGATGGTCACATAGTAGCTTAGCGATTTCTCTAATCTCGGTATTCGGTGAAATTGTAATAACATTAGTCTTCATAATATCCTGAACCTTCATTGCTAATACCCCCTTGACAATTACCTTGGGACATATTTTGTCTGAATTTAGTACTAGTATACCACGATTTTGACAAGAACAAATGAGGTAATCTGGTAAAAAAGGAAATAACAATCTTTCATAGAATTCTTAGACAAGAATTTTTTCTCATCTTTTACGAATTACTGCCTATATTTAAGGTGAAAGGATGGGGTGCTATGAAGGATGAACCGAAGCCATCACAAGGAAAAGGGTACAGAGGTCCAAAGAATTGGAAAGCCGCTGCCGGCTTGAGCCTTGTAATTCTCTTGCTGGCAGCTTTTTTCTGGGGAGCGGGAGAACTGGGTACCCCTCCTAATGTACATGCCTCTAAGGTGACCATTAAGGCCTTGCATACAGATAAGCTGGGAGTGGATCTTGACAGTCCTTTTGTCTTAACCAGTTCGGAACCTTTGAGCGAAAAGACTATAACCACAGCTTTACATATTAACCCCCAATTTTCTTATACCCTGGATAAGCAAACCGGGGGACTGGAATATAAGATTATCCCCCAAGAGCAGTTAACAGCCAATACTATTTATACCCTAACCTTTGACCCAAACGGGTCAGGGCAAGAGAACCTGAGCTGGGCCTTCCAGACCAAAGGGGAATTTCGGGTCATCAACGCTCTGCCCCGGCGTGAGAGTACCCATGTCCCAATCAGCACGGGCATTGAGATAACTTTTTCCCATGATAGTTATGAAATCGGCACCCTCAAAGACTATTTTAGCATATCCCCTCATGTGGAAGGTGCTTTCGAAAAACACAAAAAGACTTTGGTTTTTGTCCCTAAAGGACTCGAACCATCCACCATCTATACCGTAGCCTTGAAAAAGGGTTTCCCCTTAATGGAAACCCATCAGACCTTGGCGGAAGACTATGTCTTTAGTTTCGAAACGGGTTCGGGAAGTGAAAACACCGATCAATTTGCCTTTGATGTGAACTCCGAACTTACTGAGTTTAGTACAGCAGATGTTCCTGCTTTTCCAGCTTATTTCTCTAACTCGTTCATTCCTCCCCTTCATATAGACCTGTATCGCTATCCGGATTATAAAGTCTTCCAAGGAGCCTTAGGTCAGAGGGATCGGAATCCTCGTTGGTCCTATTTTGCCTGGAACCGGTATCGAGGAGATATGAACCCTCAGTATAAAGTGGCTGAATACGAGACGGAATTCCTTAGAATCGACGACTATAATCATTATGTCCTTTTCCCCGAAGAGCTGGAAGCCGGTTATTATGTCGCTGAATTGAAAGCGGGAGAAAGCATCCGGCAAATATGGTTTCAAGTCAGCGATTTAGCGGTATACCTAGCTCGGGGGGAAGAGAACACTCTGTTTTGGGCCAATGATCTAAACAGGAAGGCCCCGGCAGCTCATGCTCAGGTTACAATTGACAGCAGGAATCTTTCCACAGCCGCAGATGAATCAGGAGCGGTTTTGATACAGGAAAGTCTGGTAGGGACAGAGCAGGATTATGCCTTGGTGAAAAGTGGGAATAAAGAGACTCTCATACCCCTGGAACCTTGGCCTCAGTGGTATACCCAAGATAGGCAGAGAGCGATTCATTATTGGAAATATCTCTATTTGGACAGGGAGATTTACCAGCCTGAAGATACGGTCCATTTTTGGGGAGTTCTTGCTCCCAGAGGCAAGGACAGTCTTCAGGGGCAAAAGGTACCGGTAGTCAAAGAGGCAAGTATAGAACTGATTGCCAGCAATGCCTTTTATTATGAAGGGGATGATGGGGGGCCGATTTTGACTCAGACCCTTCCCATCCAGGAGATGACCTATCAGGGACAGCTCAAGCTGCCCGTGCTCAAGCCGGGGTATTATTACCTGCAGCTTAAATCAGAAGGGAATGTACTGCTCACCAGGGGTTTTGAAGTGGCTACCTACCAAAAGCCTGCCTATAAGCTGTCTTTAAGTCAGGATAAGAGGGCCGTTTTTGTGGGGGAGGCTATGAATTTCCAGGTGAAAAGCGCCTTTTTTGAAGGAACCCCCGTTCCGGGCTTGCAATGTGCTTACACGATCCAAGATAAGAAGGGGTCAGTCATAACCGATGACCAAGGAGAGGCTGCACTATCTTTCAGCCCGGCACTTAATGAAGAGGATTATAGCCCTTATCGCTATCTTTACTTAGGGATGAACGCCATCTTGCCTGAAGTAGGGGAGATTTATTCATCCGGTGGGCTTTATGTCTTTAAAAGCAAGGTCTATTTGACAGGAGAAGCCAAGCGTCATGAGAGTGGATATACTCTTAAAGCCCAGCTGTCCGCTGTGGATTTGACGGGTATCAACGCGGGAAAAGACTTTAGTGAGGAGCATTTTCTCAAAGAGTCCATCCCAAATCAGCCTGTTAAGGGCCACCTCTATCAGGAGGTATGGACAAAGGTAGAAGCCGGTCAGCGCTACGATTTTATCAACAAAGAGGTCGTGAAAAACTATTATTATGACTATTCCGTCAAGCATCAGGGAGACTTCGACTTGGTAACGGATGCCCAAGGAATGGTAAGCTATACCGGTGATTTGCCGGAACCCCGGAATTCCTATTACCTGGAGCTTGTTGCTGAGGATAGTGAAGGTCACCCTTTCAAGAAAAGGATCTATATAGGGAACAGTGGCAGCTTTAATCCGGAGCATCCCTATTATTACCTCCAAGGGGATAGAGGTGCAGAAGGGTATGAGCCTGGAGAAGAAGTCGAAGTGACCTTTATGATGAATGACCAGGAATTTACGACTGGGGAGAAGAATCTCCTTTTCTTCAGAGGACAAAAGTTTATCGAGGATTATCAGGTCAGTGCCCACCCTTTATACGGCTTCACCTTTGAACAGGGGCATAATCCCAATCTCACGGTATATGGGGTTCACTTTGATGGATACAGATACCACGAGGCCTCCTGGCTTACGGTTCCCTTTGCCAGAGAGATCAAAGCTTTAGAGGTGAAAATCGGGGCGGATCAGAAAGAGTATCGGCCGGGAGATACGGTGATGCTTGAGCTTCAGGTTCTTGATCCGAAGAATCAACCCGTTCCTGGAGCACAGGTTAACCTAAATTTAGTGGACGAAGCTCTCTTTAGCCTACGTGAGCAAAACGTGTATTTCCGCGATGCCCTTTATGGAGATACAATCCATCTTTCCCTCCTTACCCGGAAGTCCCACAACCATCCTGAATTACCAGGGGGGGCCGAGCAGGGAGGAGAAGGGGGTTCGGAGCGGAAAGATTTCCGTGATACAGTGCTTTTCACCACGGTGGTGACGGATGAACAGGGCAAGGCCAAGGCACAGTTCCAATTGCCGGATAATCTAACGTCTTGGCGGGTAACTTATCATGCTTTTACCCAACATCTTCAGGCCGGCAGCGGTACCACCCAGATTCCGGTTCGTTTGCCCTTCTTTATCGAAATGAATGTCAATAGCTTCTTTTTGTCAGGAGACTCTCCTGTAGTGATTCTCCGTTCTTTCGGGGAGAAACTCAAGGCCAATCAGAAAGTAGACTACAAAATAAACCTGATCTCAGGCCGGGGAGAAGAAAAGAGCTGGACGGAAAGGACCCAGTCCTTCCAAGCTTTGGACTGGAAGCTGCCAGCTTTAGATGCGGGGAGGTATACTCTGACAGTTGCCGCTGAAAGCGGTGGATTGAAGGATGTTCTTACGAAGGAGTTTGTAATCGAAGATTCCTTCCAAGCGAGAACCGTCACATCCCAGAATCTCCTGAGCGAAGGGGTTGAGATCAAAGGTTCTGTAAAGGAACCTACTACAGTGGTTTTTAGCGATGCAGAGAAGAGTCAGAACCTCGAAGGTCTATACCGGATGGCTTGGTCCCATGGCAGTCGATTGGAGCAAAAGCTGGCCAGGCTGGAAGCGCGAAAACTTCTCAAGGAGTACTTTCCTGAGGAAGAGTTCTTTGCTGAGGGAGAAGAACAGGAATCCCTCCTCAACTATCAACAAATGGACGGAGGAATCAGCATTCTCCCCTATGGGGCAAGCGAACTGGCTTTGTCAGCTCAGGTAGCCTCCACAACCTCGGGAATAGTTGATGAAAGGGCTTTGGCGGGCTATTTCTATAGCATCCTGGCAGTTCAGGAGGAAGGCAAAGACCGAAGCCTGGCCCTCTTAGGTTTAGCTGCACTTAAGGAACCTGTTTTGCTGCTCATCAATGAGGAATATCAAAAGAAAGATTTAGCACCTGAGGTAAAGATCAACCTGGCTTCAGCTCTGTTGGAGATTGGGGATGGAGCCTATGCTGAGCAAGTATACCAGGATTTGATCAAACCCTACGGAGAAGACCTGGGTGCCACCATGAGGATCAAGGGAGGGCAGGACCAGGATGAAATTATTCAGGCCACGACCCAGATGGCGCTCCTTGCCTCTCGACTGAATCAACCGGAAAAAAATAAGCTCTACCAGTACCTGCTGGAGAACCAAGGGAAGGATATTCTTAATCTGGTGGAACAGATTCAAATCCTTAAGTACAATTTGAAATTTATGCAATCAGCTCCGGTGAGCTTCACTTATGAGCTGTATGGGAAAAAAGAGAAGAAAACTCTGCAAGGCAAGGAGGTATTTAAACTCACCCTTCAACCGGAAGAATTGAAAACCATCCAATTCAGTGAGATTGAAGGGCAAGTGGGGATAGTCTCCACCTACAGCCAACCCATAAAGGCCGGAGAGACAGGAAAGGGGGAGGATTTGTCCATTAGCCATAAGTTTTTGGTTGACGGTCAGGAAACCATCACCATCAAGCGTTCCGACCTGGTTCAGGTTGTCATTACTTATCATATAGGAGAAAAGGCGCCTGCCGGACTCTATGAGATGATTGATGTCTTGCCGGCGGGGCTCACCTATATTCCCCGACCCTATAATTATCGGGGGGATTCCTCCAACTTGAGTATCCGTTGGAGTTATCCGGTAGAAGTGAATGGACAAAGGCTTGTGTTCCAATGTGATAAAGAGCAAAAGCAGATAACCTATTTAGCGCGGGTGATTTCGCCCGGGGAGTTTACCGCTGAAGCCCCTGTCTTAAGCCATATTACAAACAGCGGGATCTACACCAGTGGGAAAGAAGCTAAAGTCCTTATAGAATAAAAGGAAAATCAGAGTATGGATTAGCTGAGATAAGATTAAAGGAAGGTTTTATGGAAAAGGGAAAAGGTGCTGCATCCCTATTAGTTATTGTCTGTGCAGCTTTCCTCCTGCTTCTGGGTTCAGGGGTAGGGGGAGAGTTCCGGACAGAGAAGAATTGGGCCGAGGCAGTGCGGAACCAGGGAACCCAGAATCCAGGCGTATCTGTCCACCCCAGCTTTGTTACTCAACACGAATTGAGTACAGCGTTAGCTAAGGGCTCGACAGATCCGACCTTCATTGATGGGAGAATTATCAGTGTAGTAATACCTCATCATTTAGTGGCCGATCGCCTCATTGTCAACGCTATGGCAGCCTTAGCCCGGCAGGAGCCCCGCTTGGTGATTGTCGTTGGTCCTAATCATTTTAATAAAGGTGGAAAGGTCATTACTGGGGCTTCCGGTTGGCAGACCCCCGCAGGCATCCTCCCTTCAGAAGAAAATCTGGTCAAGCATCTTATAGAGAAGGGGCTGGCGGTTGCAGATGAGGAAGTTCTGGCTCAGGAGCATTCCATTGGTGCTCTGGTACCTTTCATAAAGCACTTTTTGCCGGAAAGCAAAATTCTTCCCGTAATACTTCATCATGATGTTAGTATCCGGGAAGTAGATGCTCTTTTGAGCGGTTTAGCTCCCTTTATGGATGAAAAGGCTGTTCTAATTGCCTCAGTGGATTTCTCTCATTATCTTACTCGAAGTGAGGCTCAGGCCAAGGATCTCGAGACCCTGGAGGTTATGAGAAATTTTGATTATGCCACCCTTCTTCGTCTGAACAACGATTATGTGGATTCGCCTATTTCTTTGGCCACGGCTTTTCGCTTAGCAGAAAAAGAGGGTATCAGAACGTTTACCATCCTTGATAACACCAATTCGGGCATTATCATGCAAAACGATACTATAGAAACGACCAGCTATTTCACCTTAATGTTCACTCAAAAATGATGAGCATTCCTCTTTTTCAGAGTAGTAAAAAAATTATATCAAAAGAATAAAGGTGCAAAAAGGTAAAGTTGTCCGTCGGGTCGTATAATATAAATAAAGATGGCCTAAGTGAGGATGGAAAGATTTTTGCAGGGGGGAGAATGACATGAGCAGCCTTTCAGCCAATACAATTGAGACTCAGGTCATCAAAATTACAGGAACAGATAAAGAAGCTGTCAAGGAACTGGTTGTCATCGAAAAGGCTCTCACAGTCTTTATCAATGGTAAAGAATTTGCGACTATGGTCTGTACGCCTACTCAGGAGAAGGAATTAGTCATAGGCTTCCTCTGTTCAGAAGGGATCATCAATGATCCTAATCAGATAAAGAAGATTACCCAGGATAAAAGGGAAGGACTTGTGTGGGTGGAGACCACTGAGGAACGAACCCTCAGTGAAGACCTTTTTCTGAAACGTTATCTCACTTCCTGCTGTGGTAAAGGGAAGAGTACTTTCTATTTTGCTAATGATGCCCGATTGGCCCAAAAAGTAGAGAGCCAGCATACCATTACCTCGCAAGAAGTCAGTCATTACATCAATCTCTTGGAAGACAACTCGGAACTGTTTCATCTTACCGGAGGAGTCCATGGGGGAGCCTTGGCTTCTGGAGGTTCCTTGGATTATAGTGCTATGGATATTGGCAGACACAATGTCCTGGATAAATTGTATGGACATGCTTTTCTCAATGGAACCGACATCTCCCAAAAGGTGATTGTGTTTAGCGGTCGGATTTCCTCGGAAATCCTCATTAAAGCGGCCAAGATGGGCTGCCCCATTCTCATCGGGGTATCAGCCCCCACAGATCTGGCCCTTGAGCTTGCGGAGGAACTGGGTATTACTGTTCTCGGATTTGCCCGGGAAAACCGTATGAATATCTACACTCATCCTGAGCGAATTATAGTATGCTGAAGATCCTTCCCACATGTTCATGTTGAACTTATATTCTTGACATGTAAAGGTAAAAAAAGCTCTAAAAGCGCAGTGATGCTTTTAGAGCCTTCATGTTTTTATAGCTTCGAATGTTGAGAGCTAAAAATGAAAGTCTTCCGGTGGGATGGCCACTACAATAAGCTTCAGTGGAACCTCGGGTTCTTTGTTATCCCAGTGCATAATGGAGGCGTCGTAATATAAAGAATCTCCGGCCCTTAAGTGATAGTCCTCTTTGCTTATACTGATCGAGGTTTCGCCTTCCAGAACATAGATTAATTCAACCCCTTGGTGGGAATAAACGTGTTTATCCGCGGCTGTTGAATCAACAATGAAGGCCCCCATAAGATTGGTCTTCGAATTATTGATAAGCAAACGCCAATTCCTGTCTTCAACAGGAAGGTGTGACTGCTCATCTCTCTTAAGATAACTATAAATTATTTCAGTATCAGGATCTAAAAAGAAGGACTCGAGAGGGATATTAAGTGCTTGGGCGATTCTCTTGAGAGTAGCTAAGGAAGGGCTGACGATGTTCCTCTCAATTAAGCTGATGTAGCCATTGCTCAAATCCAATTGATCCGCCAATTGGGTGGTTGTAAGATTGCGCCTTTTTCGTATGGCACGAATAAATTCACCGACCTCAATCAAGAATTACCGCCCCCTTAGAAAATTTCAGGTGGAGTTGTGGCCACGAAAAGTTTAAGTCTTGACTTGGATTTGTGGCTGATCCAGTGCGGAACATTGCCGTTAAATAAGAGAGAATCTCCTTCAGTAAGATGAAAGTCTTTTTGAGCTACATTGAAATGCATTTCTCCTTCTAAAATGTAGATTAATTTTGCTCCATGGTGAATCATAATTTCTCCAGCGGGATCCGTGATCTCAGCGATATAGGCACCAAGCTGATTCCTTTGGCCAACATTATTGATTAAAAAACGAAGGGTCGTTCCCGGATTGATTTGAATAGTTCTCTGAGTTTCGGCAGGGATATGAGTTGAGGTGAATTGAGGGTTTACGAAAAAAGAAGAAATGGGGTATCCTAAGGCAGAGGCTATTTTCTCTAAAGTGATTAGGGAGGGACTAGCCAGGTTTCTTTCAATTTGACTCAAATGACTTATTGTTAGCTCTGTCTTCTCAGCAACATCTTTTAAACTTAGTTTCTGGTTTTTGCGCATAAAACGGATTGCCGAACCTAAATCAGCCAAAAAAGATTCCTCCCCCGATATATAAATTATTAGGGACATTATAACTGATTTAGAGAAAATATTGTAGTAGACAAGTAATAGAATAGAAGAAAGATAAAGAATATTCACAAAAAGTTCAAAAATTCATAAATAATATGGAATGGGAGTAGTATGAAGTACACAAATATTAGGGAAGGAAAATTTCTTTCTCGACCCAATCGGTTCATTGCTAAGGTAGAAACCAACGGAAAAGAAGAAATTTGTCATGTTAAGAATACAGGACGCTGTAAAGAATTGTTAATACCGGGAGTGACGGTTTTCCTTCAAGAAGCGGATTTTGAACATAGGAAAACAAAATACGACCTTATCGGAGTTCGTAAAGGGAATAGGCTCATCAACATGGACAGTCAGGTGCCGAACAAGGTGTTTCGTGAATGGTTAGAAAAAGAGTATTTTCAGGAGCTTCAGCGTATTAAGCAGGAACACACCTTTCAAAATTCACGCTTTGATTTTTACCTGGAAGCAGGGGAGAGGAAAATCCTGGTTGAAGTGAAAGGAGTAACTTTAGAGGAAGAGGGTGTAGCGCTCTTTCCCGATGCTCCCACAGAACGGGGCGTTAAGCACCTTAACGAATTGAGTCAGGCTGTGGACGCAGGGTATGAGGCCTATGTGGTGTTCATCATTCAAATGAAAAATGTCCACTATTTCACCCCTAATGTCAAAACCCATAAAGCCTTTGGGGAAGCATTGATTCAAGCTGAAAAGCGGGGAGTAAAAATCCTCGCTTTGGACTGCGAGGTAACGGAGGATTCTATAGAGGCCAGGGATTTTGTAAAGGTCAAATTAGTTGAGCTTAATGGTTAGTCAAAAATAGTAAAGCCAGCAGATCGATTAAAGATTTGCTGGCTTTACTATTATTTTATATGCTTCTCAACAGTTTTTATGACGTTTTCGGCTACGTATTCACAGTCGCCGGAGGTCAGGATGGAATAGAGGGGAAGGGTGATTTCATTGGCATATTGGGCATAGGCATTGGGGTAATCCTGAATATCGTAGCCCAACTCTTTATAATAAGTAAACATGGGGATGGGAATATAGTGAACATTGGTAGCTATGCCCATGTCTGCCAGCTCTTGAATCACCTGATCTCTTTGCTCCTCAGTGAATCCTTTGATCCGCAAAGGATAGAGATGGTAAGAGCTTTCCATAATATCATTTTCCAATAACGGTAAGAGTGCCCACTCTTTTTCCGAGAGTATGGAATGATAAATATGGGAGAGTTTCTTTCGTTGACCAAGAATTTTATCATAGCGTTCCAATTGAACCAGGCCAATGGCAGCCCCGATATCAGTCATATTGCACTTCATTCCATCAATTAAGATATCGTAACGCCATGCACCCGCCTTCATCTTGGATAGGGCATCTTTTGTTTGCCCATTCAAGGAACTGTACTTGAAGACCTGAGCTAAGTTGTCCCGATCACCATTGAAGGTAATGGCTCCCCCTTCAGCAGTGGTCAAGTTCTTAACAGCGTGGAAGGAGAAGACATGGAAATCAAATTGAGTTCCTACCGGGTCTCCTTTATAGGTAGAACCAATGGAGTGGGCGGAATCGGAAATCAGCAGGATATCCTCCCGGTTTTTTTCCTTTAAGATAGACTTGACCACATCATAATCCATGGGAACACCGCCAATATCCACGGTGAGTATAGCCTTGGTCTTATCGGTGATGGCATCATAGAGCTTTTCCTCATCCATAAAGAAGCTGTCTTTCTTGAGATCGATAAAGGTAGGTTTAATTCCCTGATGAAGGGCGGCATTGGATGTGGCCACATAAGTATAGGGGGTTGTTAAAATTTCGGCATCTCCCGAAATATTGAGTACTTTAAGTATAAGATCCAGCCCTTGAGAATTGCTGGCAAGGGCAACAGCATGATCTGCCCGGCAATACTCCTGGAGCTTCTCCTCCAGTAAACGAACCTTGGGGCCGCTGGTAATCCAACCGGATTTGAGGACTTCGACCACAGCATTGATTTCTTGGTCGGTTATATCAGGTGGTGAAAAAGGAATCACTCGATTATTCATTGTAAATCAACCTCCAAGAATTACTATACCACACAATTTTCCCTCAGCAAGCGTCCATGAATGTTTTTTGTTTAGAGATTTGAAGTTTAGTCAGTCTATAACGTAATGTTCAGTAGACATTCAGCAAATGCACATGTCATTTTCAGCTTTTCTTAAGGGGCCTTTCAGTATGAAAGGGTATAGTTAAGAAAGAGCCAAGGCTAGAAAGAAGAGAAGGTGATCATGAGTGAGCAAATACCGGCAGGAAATTAAAATGGGAATTAATGAGTTTGATAAGAGAGTTTTGGCCAGCCGGCTTTCGTGCATTATGCAAAGGGATAAACATGGAGAAGAGGATGGTTCTTATAAAGTGCGCAGTCTGTATTTCGATGATCTAAGTGATACAGCTTTTCACAATAAGCTTATGGGTGTGAAGTATCGGGAAAAGTTCAGAATCCGGACCTATGGGGACTCCTCCTTGATTCGCCTGGAGAAAAAGGTCAAGGACAATCAGCTTGGCTATAAAGAAACCGCCAGGTTGACCCGTGACGAATGTGAACGCCTCTTGGAGGGTGAGTATCATTTTCTGCGGGAACGGTCTGAGCGGGTATGCCGGCAGCTTTATATCAAATTAAGAACGGGTCTGTTTTTACCGAAGACCATCGTGGAATATGACCGGGAAGCCTATATATGGGAGCCGGGGCGGATTCGCATTACCTTTGATAGTAATGTGCGTACAGGGCTTGGTTCCGTGGATTTTTTCAATACCAGTTTACCTCTGGTGCCGGCGGGGTATGGAAACACCGTCATTCTGGAAATTAAATATGATGAATACCTGCCCCGCCACATTAGCCAACTGCTTCAATTAGACAGCCGGCATAAGTCGGCCATCTCCAAGTATGTGCTTTGCAGGTGTTATGATTAAGGGTCTTGACCGGGTCATCTTCGCCGTGGTTATTCGTCTTAAGTTAAATCATAGAAAGTATAGGGGGTAAATCATGAATAATGGGAATACGTTTAACTTTCCCGATCTCTTTAAAAATAATGTCCTGGAGAGTGCAGTCAGTCAATTTTCCGCGGTTGATGTATCTTTGAGTCTTTTGATTTCATTCCTCATAGGTTTGTTCATCTATGCCGTCTATAAAAAAACTTTTAACGGGGTAATGTATTCCAAGAACTTCAACATATCCCTGGTGGCGATGGCTATGATCACTACGCTGATTATCATGGGAGTTACATCAAACATTGTCATATCTCTGGGGATGGTGGGTGCTTTAAGTATTGTTCGCTTTCGGACAGCAGTAAAAGATCCCATCGATATCGTATATTTGTTTTGGGCTATTGCAGCAGGAATTGTCACGGGAGCAGGGCAATATCTCTTAGGTATTTTGGGTTCGATCGTTGTGGGAGTCATGCTGATTCTCTTCACTTATAAATCCAGTACGGAGATCCCCTATATGGTGGTGGCCCATTGCCAGGATAATTCTGCGGAAAAACGATTCCTGGAAACGTTAAGCCGCCATGTTAAACGGCACAATATTCGTTCCAAGGCTGTCCGCAGCGGTCAGGGAATTGAACTGACCGTCGAGGTGCGGTTGAAAGAAGATGACACTGATTTTGTCAATCAATTAGCAATTTTAGAAGGGATAGGGGATGTGGTCCTCGTCAGTTATAACGGTGAGCTCGCAGTTTAGAGAAGCCCGTCCATAGGAAAAGAGGGGTGAACCGATGAATAAAAATCTAGTCGGGATAATTATGGTAATGCTGGGGGTCTCTCTGCTCATCTTTATAGGGTTTACAGCTCTGAACTATAATGAACCAAGGGGTTCGGAGGCTGTTTTGGATTCGGTATTGGATAAGGATCGTGTCATGGAGATTCATGTTACTTTGGATGAAGAAGATTATAGGGATATGCTGAATAACCCTATGGCAGAAGAGTATAAAATAGCTAGAGTGGAGATTGACGGCGAAATGGTAGACAATGTGGGTTTTCGGGTCAAGGGAAACTCAAGCTTGACTATGGTGGCCAATAGCGACTCGGATCGTTATAGTTTTAAGCTTGATTTTGATCAATATATTGATGGACAAAAATATAAGGGTTTGACCAAGCTAAACTTGAATAATTCCATAAGCGATCCCTCTTATATGCGGGAATACTTATCCTACTCCCTTTTTAAGGAGATGGGTGTTGCCACACCCGGTTTTGCTTATGCCAACATCTATGTGAATGAGGAAAAGGTTGGACTCTATCTGGCGGTGGAGGGCATTGAGGAACCCTTTCTCGAACGCTATTATGGAAGCGGATACGGGAATCTGTATAAGCCGGACGGTACGGGCAGCGACTTGGTATACATTGATGACAACATCAAATCTTATAGCGGTATTAAGGCTGCCGTCCACAAGAAATCAGGTGCCGATGCCGCCCTTTTGAAGATGATCAAAACCCTCAATGAAGGCCAGGAGTTGGAAAAAGTCATTAATGTAGAGGAAACCCTGAAGTACTTTGCGGTGAACACCGTCTTGGTCAGCATGGACAGCTACCAGGGAAACATGAAGCATAACTATTATCTTTATGAAGAGGATGGAGTATTCACTATTTTGCCCTGGGATTATAATATGTCCTTTGGTGGTTTCAGTATGGGCCGGGGAGGGAATTCTTCACCCACAACCCTGACGATCGATGAGCCTGTATCAGGAACCACCCTTGAGGAACGGCCTTTGATTGGGAAGCTTTTGGAGGTCGAAGAGTACAAGGAGTTGTACCACCAGTATATCCGGGATTTTATTCAAGGTTCTTTCTCAGTTGAAACCATGACTAAGGAGATTAAGCGGGTAGCCGACCTGATTCGTCCTCACTTGGCAGAAGATCCTACCAAGTTTTACACCATGGAACAATTTGAAGAAGCTATTGGAGAAGGGGCTGCTCAAGAGACTTCTTTATTGGAGAGTTCTCAAGAAGAAGGAAGTATTATTGAGAGTGGAATTCCCGGAGAGAATCAGGGCGATAAGAGGCTGCCTGGGGGAGACCGTGGCGGTATGCCAGGGGACAATCGCGGGGGGAACATGATGATGGGAGAGAATACCATCGGCCTTCAAAAGTTTGTCCGGGAGCGTATCCTCAATGTAGCTCAACAACTGAATGGAGAAATACCCAGTATAGGTTCCGAATCTGATTCAGCTTTCCCAAGGGAAGGAGGAATGGAGTTTCCCAACGGCCTTCAGCCCCCTAATGGCGGAGCCGGCGGGGAAAGACCTCAACCGGGAATGGCTATGGGTGAAGGCAAAGGGCAGTTTCCTGAGGGAGGGGTACAAGGCGGACCCTTCAGGAATGGGGAGAATAAGCCTGTGGATAGAGGTGTTATGAGTACAGAACAGCTTACTGTGATAGGGGCGTTTCTGGGACTCCTGTCACTTCTCACGATTTTGATTCTTAAGAAAAAGACTAAATATACTTCTTGAATTACTTGTTAAATTAAACTACCCAATGAGATAGGATTAAAGAGCTCTAGGCGGCCTCTAATTAAGCTGCCTGGAGTTTTATTATCAACTGTGCATTCTATAAGAAAAAGTATTATTATATATAATAAAGTATATCTGTTTGAAGTTATGTAATGAACCCGAAAAGGTGGTAGAAGATAGTATGATTTATTTTGATAATGCGGCCACAACCTGGCCAAAGCCGGAATGTGTTTATGAGGCAGTGGATCAATGCCTGCGCAACAAAGGGGCGAACCCCAGTCGCTCCGGTCATTTTATGGCCTTGCTTGCCGGGCAGATTGTCCTCAATGCCCGGGGGCAAATCGCCGAGTTTTTTAATATCTCTGATCCTTTGCAAGTGGTTTTTACCTCCAATGCCACGGAAGCTCTTAATTTAGGTCTGAAAGGGTTATTGAAGCCGGGGGATCATGTTATTACCAGCTCACTTGAACATAATGCCTTAACTCGTCCGTTGGAAATGCTCCGCAGTCAGGGTGTAGAAGTAACCAAGCTGCAGACCTCTGTGCAAGAAGGATTGCATCCTGAACAAGTGGAAGCAGCGATTCAAAACAATACAAAGCTCATTGTACTCAGCCATGCTTCCAATGTGATGGGGTTAATTCACCCCATTGGTGAGATCGGCAGGATTGCCAGGGAAAAGAGCGTCCTTTTTATGGTGGATTCAGCTCAGACGGCAGGCTCCATTCCCATCGATGTCCAAGCAATGGGCATCGACCTTTTGGTCTTTGCCGGACATAAGGGATTATTGGGTCCTCAAGGAACAGGTGGCTTATATCTTCGAGAGGATTTGCAGCTCGACACTCTTAAGGAAGGGGGAACAGGAGCGAATTCAGAGGAACCTTTCCAGCCGGAAGAGAGTCCGGAACGCTATGAGAGCGGAACGCTCAATACACCGGGAATTGCTGGTCTAGGGGCGGGGATAGAATTCATCAAGCAGGAGGGAATAGAGAAGATTCGGGAAAAGGAAAGAAGCCTCACCCGGCAGTTGATGCTGGGCTTAAGTGAAATTCCCGGCGTAATTCTTTATGGCCCTAACCCTTCTGTAGAAAGGGCACCTGTCATATCGATTAACTTGGAGGGAAGAGAACCTTCAGAGGTTTCCTACCTCTTGGATAAGCTTTATGGAATCGCTTCAAGACCGGGCTTGCACTGTGCCCCCGATGCTCACAAAACCCTTGGTACCTTCAAACAAGGAACAGTTCGCTTAAGCTTAGGATACTTTAATACAAGCCAAGAGGTGGAGGAGTGTCTTGACGCTGTTGCCAGGCTTAGCTCCTCGAACAAGAAATAAAAGTTTTGTCAATATATTCTAAATAGAATTTATAGATAGTGTAGAAAATAATATGAATTTTTGCTAAAATAATGTTATGCGAAGGTATCGGACAAGGAAGATATCGTTTTATGAGATCCCATTCGCTAAAACGGGCAAGATTTTTGAATGAATCAGATGGATAAGCGGTCTGACAGTTAGTTGGCTTGAGAGGTATTAAGTCCTTTCAAACTTGGACAACCATCCTGATTGACTCAAAAAGTGCCCTAGGTAAGCAAAATAGAGGAGGTAGAAAAAGATGCAATCCAATGAAACGACGACTACTCAAGCAAATCCAATTGATTTATCCGATGTTAAAGCAGCGCTTCTGATGGCTGTTGACCTCGGATACGAAGTCATTAAGGAAGTAGCCCAAAAGCCTATCGAAGCCGGTGAGGACGTTGCTAAAAAGGCTTGTGAAGAAGGTAAAAAAGTTGTCGAAAAAGGGGCAGGAGTAGCAAAGGAACATCCGTTAGCGACCCTTCTGATTGCCTTTGGATTGGGTTTCCTCGTTGTAAAACTGCTGAAGAGGAAATAGTCTATGGAAGCACTAGCAGATATTGTAGTAAAATTCCTGGACTTACTTGAAGCACAGTTTGCAGATTTCCGAGGGAAATTGTTTAAGATACTGATTGCGATTGGATTAATCGTCGTCGCTTTGGTATTGGCGATCACCGCTTTCGTCATGTTCGTGTACGGTGTTTTCCTTGGTTTATCTTTGCTTATGAAACCTTTCCTCGCTGCATTTACAGTGGCCTTGTTGGCGATTATCCTGGGAGGGGGGTTGGTTCTTTGCGCAAAGAAAACAATGGCTTAACTGTTGCCGAAGCAAAGCAACAATTTAAAGAATCCGTGGCAAAGTTTCAACCTAAACAGATCATAACCAATAATCTTTTACAATGTACACTCATCAGCTTTGTGGCAGGAATGGTTTCTGCCGACTCCAGGAAATCGAGAGAGAGCCTGGTT
Organism: Desulfitobacterium dehalogenans ATCC 51507; assembly: GCF_000243155.2. NCBI lineage: Bacteria > Bacillati > Bacillota > Clostridia > Eubacteriales > Desulfitobacteriaceae > Desulfitobacterium > Desulfitobacterium dehalogenans. Next base: position 995,642 of record NC_018017.1, read on the forward strand.
AATCTTGCTGTCACGGTAATTAAAAAAGCTTTGTAATAGTCTCTTAATCATATTTAAAAGATATGCTAAAGATAGTAAGTGACATAAGAGGACCACAAAGAAGCCTAAGGGCTCTTTGTGGTCCTTTCTTCTCATTCTTAGGATGAATGAGTATCAATTAAACAAGAACGAGGATGAGCAGCTATTTAAGATTATGTAATAAATAGTAGTCGAAAAAAGATTTTATGCGTTTTCCGAAATGTATGTATACAGAATACATTATATTTCGAGTATTGCCATTATTCTGAATTAAATGATACTATTATAAATATTATAATTAATGGTATAACCATCTTCAAGATAAATATTTCCTCTTTGAAGGTTATTAAAAATATAGGGGGACATAAAGTGATTCTACTGGAAGGACTACATAAGCACTTTGGGCATTTGCATGTTCTAAAGGGGATTGATCTACAAGTTAAAACTGGAGAGAAGTTGGTTGTTATTGGGCCCAGTGGATCGGGTAAGAGCACCTTGATTCGTTGCATGAATCTTCTCGAGAAACCTTCTTCAGGTAAAGTCATTGTGGACGGGGTTGAGATCACCGCCCATAAAGCGCCTGTAGCGAAGGTTCGGCAATCTGTGGCCATGGTGTTCCAGCAGTTTAATTTATATCCCCATAAGACAGTTCTGGAGAATTTAACCCTTGCCCCAACCTTGATTAAAGGAGTCTCTAAAGAAGAGGCGGAAGCGTCGGGAATGGTTATTCTTGAACGTGTAGGGTTAAAGGCCAAGGCAAATGCTTATCCAGCTCAATTGTCGGGGGGACAGCAGCAACGGGTTGCTATCGCCAGAGCTTTGAATATGAAGCCGAAGATTATGTTGTTTGATGAACCTACGTCGGCTTTGGATCCTGAAATGATTCAGGAGGTTCTCGACGTCATGGTGGACTTAGCTCATGAAGGAATTACCATGGTCGTTGTAACTCACGAGATGGGCTTTGCACGCCAGGTGGCAGATCGGGTCTTGTTTATGGATGAAGGAGAAGTTCTGGAGACAGGTACTGCTGAACATTTCTTTACTGACCCGACTCACGAGAGGACGAAGCTTTTCCTCAGCCGTATTTTACGTTAATTTTCCCCAAAAATAAATAAAAAAAGTAGGAGGGAATTTTGTGAAAAAATTAGGTATCTTTTTGGTGAGTTTTTTCCTTGTCGGAAGCTTACTCGCAGGCTGCGGCTCCGGTCCGGCTCAATCCGGAGGAAGTGATCCCAATCTGCCGGCCGATATTCGGGCCATTAAAGATCGTGGAGCCTTAAGCGCAGGGGTTAAGGTGGATGTTCCCAAATTTGGGTACAAAGATCCCAAGACCAATGTCATTGAAGGATTTGAAATTGATCTCGTAAAAGCTTTAGCCAAAGAAATTTTTGGTGATCCCGATAAAATTAAGCTGCAAGCCGTGACGGCGAAAACCCGTGGGCCCCTTTTGGACAGCGGGGATGTGGATATGGTCGTTGCGACCTTTACCATCACTGAAGATCGGAAAAAAAGCTATAATTTCTCCGACCCCTATTATATAGACAGCGTAGGCCTGTTGGTCAAGAAAGCTCCCGGATATAAGAGCTTAAAAGACCTGGATGGCAAGAACATTGGCGTCGCTCAAAGTGCCACCAGCAAAACAGCCCTTCAAGATGAGGCCGACAAGCTGGGCGTCAAAGTGAAGTTCCAGGAGTTTGCTACCTATCCGGAGATTAAAGCAGCTCTTGATTCCGGCCGGGTGGACGCTTTCTCCGTTGACCGTTCTATTCTCCTGGGTTATATCGATGACTCGACTGTGCTCTTGGACGACAAATTCAGTCCTCAGGAGTATGGCGTGGCCAGCAAGCTGGGAAATGACGGCTTAGCCCAATTGGTTAATGATACGATTCATAAAATGCAAGGTAACGGGGAACTTCAGAAACTAATTGAGAAGTGGGGTCTGTAGCAGTGACGGGACCATTTGCCTGGTTTAAGTGGCAAGCACTATTCAGCGATTGGACAATATTTGCCGAGGGATTCCTGACTACAGTCATGGTTTCTGTCCTGGGATTATGCCTGGCTTTAGCTCTGGGAGTAGTTTTCGGGGTCCTGGGGAGTACCCATCTGAAGCTTTTTCGAGCCATTAATCGTGTATATGTGGAATTCATTCAAAATACCCCTTTGGTAATCCAGGTCTTCTTTGTGTATAATGGATTGCCTCATATTGGGCTCATGCTTCCTGTCTTTAGCGTGGGGGTATTGGGTGTGGGCATATACCACGGTGCTTATATCGCTGAGGTTGTGCGGGCCGGTATTCAAGCGATTCATCGAGGGCAGATGGAGGCGGCACTATCCCAAGGGTTTTCATACTGGGGTGCTATGCGGCATGTCATTTTACCCCAAGCCGCTCGGGTCGTATTGCCCCCTCTCACCAATCAGGCGGTGAGCCTGATCAAAAACACCTCCGTATTGGCCATGATTGCCGGTGGGGATCTGATGTATCGTGCTGACTCCTGGTCGGCAGGAAATATTTATTATGGTCCCGCCTATGTTACCGCCGGATTACTTTACCTGTTGCTGTGCTTCCCCTTAGCTCAATTGGCACAGTACCTGGAGCGTAAGATGGAGGTGTCGGCATAATGGCAGAAATTTTCCAACCTTACGTCTTTCGTTTCCTGGCTGAAGGGTTAATGACAACTCTGTATATTGCGGGCATGACGATTGTGCTTAGCTTCGTCATCGGCACGATTTTTGGAATCGCCCGTTATTCGAAGAATCCTATCCTGGCGCCTGTTGCCGCAATCTATATTGAAGTTGTCCGTAATATTCCTTTGCTGCTGTTTATTCTCATGTTCCGGTTTATGACAAGACTGGAACCTGTCAATGCGGGTATTCTGGCTATGACGGTATTCACTTCAGCGATTATCGCCGAGGTGGTCCGGGGCGGCCTGAACTCCATTGATAAAGGTCAGTGGGAAGCAGCCAAATCCCAGGGACTCTCCTATGTACAGATTCTTCGCCATATTATTCTTCCCCAGGCTTTGCGGAAAATGATTCCGCCGCTGGTCTCCCAGTTCATTACGGTCGTCAAAGACACCTCCTATGTCTGGGCAGTGGGGATTGAGGAACTGACCGGAAAAGGCTTGATCATCATGGGTCAATTTGGATCTACGCCCCAAGTCTTTACCCTCTTTGGGATGATTGCCTTGACCTATTTTGTCTTGAACTATGCATTATCTGTAATAGCCCGTAATCAACAGGCTAAGTCGGCAATGCAGAGTTATTAAGCTTTCAGGTATATAGTGCCATTATAAATTGTCTTAATTAACATCTGAATTGCCTTGATTATTTTCTGAAGAAGTATACAGTGTTCTTCGAAAAAACCTCTTGTTATTTCTTTTGGATTCCTATAAATTATAAACATCAAATCCATAAGGCAATGGCGCCGTGACAAGAATCTGTAATAGATACTTGGAGCGGCGCCTTTTTCTGTTTGCTTATCAAGAAGCCTTATTGGCGGGGGCAGGGTGCCATGTTTAGGATTGGATAAGTGTGTGAGAGCAAGAAAGAAAACCTGGATTGAATCAAGGAGGAATATCAAATGAAAAAAGTATGGGTATTATTGTTAGCGATTATATGCATGTTGGTTCTCCCCGTTGCAGTTCTTGGGGCAGATGGTACTGTGGTGAATTCAGGGGACACGAGCTTTATTATTTTATCGGCAGCACTTGTCTTTCTTATGACTCCTGGTTTGGGTTTGTTTTACGGTGGCATGGTTCGTAAAAAGAATGTTCTAAGTACGGTGATGCATAGTTTTATTCTCTTGGGTGTGTCTTCAGTGCTTTGGGTGTTAGTCGGCTTTAGTTTGGCTTTTGGTACAGATCATGGTGGCATTATCGGAAGTTTAGAGTGGATCGGTCTTAGTGGTGTCGGTATGGAGCCTAATGGAGATTACTCGTCAACAATTCCCTTCCTATTGTTTATGGCCTTCCAAATGATGTTTACAATCATTACTCCGGCAATCATCTCGGGCTCCGTTGCTGAACGAATGCGGTTCCCAGCTTTCCTGGGCTTTATGGTTCTTTGGCTGCTTATTGTTTATTATCCCCTGGCTCATTCGGTATGGGGTGTCGGTGGTTTCTTGCGTGAAATGGGAGCACTGGACTTTGCAGGTGGAACTGTTGTGCATATTAGCTCAGGGGTTACTGGTTTAACAGCCGCTTTAATCTTAGGCAAACGTAAAGGACATGGAAAAGAGCCTATGGCTCCCCACCAATTGCCTATGACTGTTTTAGGTGCAGGTCTTCTCTGGTTTGGCTGGTTTGGATTTAATGCCGGTAGTGCCTTGGGTGCGAATGGGGTAGCAGCCATGGCTCTGGTTACAACCAATACCTCCGCTGCCGCCGGTGCATTAGCCTGGATGGCTACTGAATGGATTCATCGTGGCAAGCCAACCATCCTGGGTGCTGCCAGTGGCGCTATCGCAGGACTTGTAGCGATCACTCCAGGAGCAGGTTTCGTTACTCCCATGTCCGCTATAGTTATTGGCCTCATTGGTGGTGCGATTTGTTACTTCGGTGTTAGTGTACTGAAAGCAAAACTTGGCTATGATGATTCACTTGATGCCTTCGGCTGCCATGGACTCGGTGGAATCTGGGGAGCTTTAGCAACCGGTATCTTTGCATCAGCCTCCGTGGGAGGAACTGACGGCCTTTTGTATGGGAATGGGGCTCAAGTAGGGATTCAAGCCATCAGTGTTGTAGTAACCATTGTTCTGGCAGTCCTTGCAACATTCGTAATTATGAAGCTGGTAAGTGTATTTACGCCTTTGCGTGTTACTGCTGAGGAAGAAGAAATAGGACTGGATCTCTCCCTGCATGGAGAAGAAGCTTACCCCGACTTTATTGGCAGCGGTTATTTATTGTAAAAATTCTCATTTAAGGGCGCTGGGGAAGGATTTTAGCGCTTACGGAGTGAATACCTTATTCATAAAAGGAGGGAATCCTAGTGAAGAAAATTGAAGCGATAGTTCGCCCGGGTAAGCTGGATGATGTTCAATCGGCACTGGATGACTTTGGTGTCAGTGGCTTGACCGTAACCCAAGTTCTAGGGTGCGGTAATCAAAAGGGTCATACTCAGGTCTATCGAGGGGTAGAGTATAAGGTTTATCTGCTTCCCAAGGTAAAAATCGAAGTGGTTGTCATGGATCAGGATGTCGATCAAGTGGTTTCCATCATTATAGGAGCTGCCCGCACAGGTGAGATTGGGGATGGGAAAATCTTCATCTACCCGGTGGAGGAAGCGATTCGGATCCGCACAGGTGAGAAAGGCAACGATGTACTATAGCTCGAACGCAAGGTCGGACATAAGGGGTTGTCGTATTAAGACAACCTTTTCTTATTATTGTGAGGCTATTTCTCCAAGGGTGACTTGTACCGCTTTCGTCTGTCCATTGCGAATAAAGGTCAGTGTCACTTTGTCGCCTACATTGTGCTTATAAATTTCCCCAATCAGTTCGGTGGAGTTTTCTACTGTGACATCATTGATATGTGTAATCACATCTCCCTCTTGGATTCCTGCTTTTCCGGCGGGTCCTTCAGGATTGACTTCATAGATATAGGCCCCAAGAGGCAGATTTTTCTCTTTTGCATAAAGAAGATATTGATCACTGACCGAGACTAAAAGAGCCGGATGTTTGGCTACTCCATTTTCAACAAGTTGGGTGATTATGGAAGTGGCTTCACTTATAGGAATGGCAAAGCCCATACCTTCAAATCCATTCTCAGCGTATTTGGCTGAGTTAATGCCGATGATTTCTCCGTAGTAATTGACCAGAGGGCCACCGCTGTTTCCAGGATTGATGGCGGCATCTGTTTGCAGCATATTATAGAGGGTGGATTCGCCGGACATCTGAAGAGTACGATTGGTGGCGGAGATAACACCTGCTGTTACAGAACGGGCAAACTCATTTCCTCCGGGATTCCCGATGGCAACGACAAATTCTCCCACTTCGATTTTGGAAGAGTCTCCGAGTTTTACTTCAGTGAGATTGCTGGTATCGGAGATCTGCAGGACTGCTAAATCCGTGCGAGAGTCTGAGCCGATAAGCTTTGCTTCAAGGTTTCGGCCATCACTAAGGCTGACTGTGATTTTTTTGGCATCCTCAATAACATGATTGTTGGTTACGATATAGCCGTTCTGAGCATCAATGATAAATCCGGAACCGGTTCCTGCTTCCACTAACTCGGAGCTCTGGGTATTGTTTCTGGAGCCTAAGCCAAATCCATACCTTTGGAGATTGGAAACAGTTTGGTAATTCGAGATTCCCACCACGGCGGGGCCTACTTCCTTGGCCACTTGAACTACAGGGGAATTGGACTCATCAGTCTGGGTATTGGCGAGAAGGGTCACGGGACGATTGGTGTCCGCGGAATTTAGACTGGCTTGCGCTTCGATGGCACTGAGGGTCTCCGGGTAGACATATTGGAGAATCGATACGGATGAGACTCCACCAAGAAGAGCGCTGATAATACATAAAGCAGCTAAAGGGAGCAGCCGATTTTTTTTCTCACTCATAGATTGAACCTCCTTGTGTATAGAGTCGCTGTGTAAAACTCTTCTTAATGACCTAAGTATAGGACATGACTCTGAGTCATACCTGATTAGAAACTGAAAAAAAGCTGAAAATTTTATGATGATTTTATGAACATACTGCAATAAAAGAGTCATCCACTAATAGTATAACATTTCCATGATTAATTAAAAAAACGGCTGAACATGTTCTGATAGACCATGTCAGCCGTTGCTTCCCTGCTTTAAAATGTTATTGGTTTTCGACAACCTTATTTAAATCCTTAATAAGGCTGGGGACATCAATTCCATGGGCTGTGGCACCTTGTTCAACATTTTCAAAACGAGCCGCCATACAGCCAAAGCAATGCATGCCGTATTTTTGAAAGACTTCTACCGTTTGCGGGTATTTTTCTACGACATCGGTAATTTTTTCAGCACCAGTAAGCATAGTTTTCTCTCCTTTTAACGCGTATTGGGTTTACCTTTAATATTGTACCTTATTAATGAAATATAACCCAAATATTTTTCAATATTTTTTAATAAGGTCGGTCTTTTTAATATATTCGTGATAGCATGAGATGGCTTATTTTTTTAAATCAGTGCGGATAAACTAGGGACAACGAAAGAGAGGGTTCTGCTATGGATCAATTAATACTTATGGTGTTGGCTTTTGGTTTGGTTTCAATAGGGATAACCGTTCTTCTGGGAATAGGGGTATCAAGAATTAAGTTTCTGAAATATTTGCCGGGGGTTTTATGCCTGTTTTTATCCATGTACTATTATTATTTGGCTAGCGTTGTTCGAGCCGGTGAAGGATTTGAAGATTTGGGGAATTTCATACTGGCCATCTTCTTTTTTGCAGCTGCTTTTTTCGGCATAATAACCGCTTTAATCATGGAATATCGGGGCCGCAGTAAAGGAAGCAGATGATAGGAATGGGAGCCTGGGGAATAGTTTTTCGCGACTTTTTTATGGATTTTCTCTTGCAAAACTATACCGATGGGTATATTATGATAAAGTACTTGCGCCACTAGCTCAGCTGGTAGAGCATCCGACTCTTAATCGGCAGGTCCTGGGTTCGAATCCCCGGTGGCGCACCAATAAGTATTAACACGATTGACGTCGCAAAATAAAAGTTAAATGTTTTCTAGGGTTCCGCAGCAATCTTTGTTGGCTGGTCCGAGAGAAAACTCACAGCCTGGCTGTGTCACGGAAGGATAAAAGCCTGGGAGAGACTGATTAGCAGTATCTCTCAGGCTTTTTAATTTGGGAAAAACTATAGTGGAGGAGGATCTTCAATGAATAACCATTGGAATAGAGTATTTATTGCTGCTTTCCTGGAAGTGCTTTGGGTGATTGGATTAGCTCATTCCTACGATGTGTGGACATGGATCGGAACGGTGATTGCACTTATTGTGAGCAATTATTTGATGATTACGGCAGGGCAAGTGCTCCCTGCAGGGACGGTCTACTCTGTTTTTGTAGGATTAGGGACGGCGGGCACCGTCATTTCCGAGATTTTCTTTTTTGGGGAATCGTTCAAATGGGAAAAACTCCTGTTGATTTTACTCCTATTAACAGGAGTGTTTGGCTTAAAAGCAGTTACAGCGGATAAGAGCAAAGAAGGAGTTGATTCCTGATGGCTTGGTTTACTTTATTTTTCGCAGGTTTGTTTGAAGCATTTGGTGTGGCTATGATTAATCAATTGCAGATAAGCCGTAATTGGAAAACTGTCGGTCTACTAATTATGGGATTTGGAGCAAGCCTTGTTCTACTGGGTTATTCATTACGATTTCTCCCTATGGGGACAGCTTATGCCATTTGGACGGGTATCGGTGTGGTAGGCGGTACTCTCATTGGCATGATCCGTTATCATGAATCAAAGGATTGGAGAAGAGTAGTGTTTATAACCATGATTTTAGGCTCGGTCATCGGCTTAAAGCTTATCTCATAAATGGCCCAAAGGGCGAGTTTTTCCCCGTCTCATGGTATAATAAATGAAATAACAGGCGACTGTTATAAGATTTTCTTTTGAATGGAGGAAAAAATGACTAGAAAATTGCCAACGTTTTTATCTGAAAACGAGAATGGGTTATGGATGACGGAAGATGAACGGGAAAATTTGAAGATTGATTATCGGATTAAAGAGATTATTTTTGAAGAAAAATCGCCGATTCAGCATGTGATGATTCTTGACTCTTATAGCTTTGGACGCATGTTGGTATTGGACGGAATCGTCCAAACCACTTCCATAGATGGTCATATTTATAACGAAACCATTTCCCATGTACCGTTAAACATTCATCCCAACCCGAAGAAAGTATTGATTATTGGCGGTGGAGATTGCGGCGTTGCCAAAGAAGTCTGCCAATACTCCAGTGTCCAGCAAATTGATGTGGTGGAAATCGATCAGGTGGTCGTGGAGGCCTGTCGAAAGTATCTGCCGGAAGTTTCTGGAGGGTTGTCTGATCCGCGGGTTCGGTTCATTTTTGAAGATGGAGTAAACTATGCACAGAATTCGCCGGCCATATATGATGTAATCATCGTGGATTCATCGGATCCCATTGGACCCGCCGAAGTATTAATTGAAAAGAACTTTTATCGGAGTCTATTCAATGCTCTGAAAGAGGATGGACTGATGGTCTGTCAAAGTCAATCGCCGATTTTCCATGGGGAAGCGATGGAACAGATCTTTGCACGGATTGATGATATTTTTCCAAAAACAAAGATGTTTACGGCCGTTGTGCCTACATATCCCGGCGGTTTATGGAGCTTTACCTTAGGGTCAAAAAAATATACTGCTCCGAATTCTGTCAGGATTAGAGAACTTGATACTCTGTACATCAATGAGCAACTCCTTGAGAGCTGTTTTGCTCTCCCTGAATTCATGATTAAACAGCTGAGTTTTCGTTGACCCGTTTTATTCTGAAAAAATATGCGTGCATTTGATGAAAGCATGGAGCAGGCAGATAGAAATTATCCAATGCAAAGGACATTATGACGATTGATAAAACGCTCGTAAAAGGGCCTCTAAGGGCTTTTACGAGCGTTCGTTTTCTCTCTGCTTAATGAACGTCTGGATTTAGTGTCTCGAGTTAAATAAAGCCGATTGCTGCTGGAATGATACCTCCGCTTTATTGCCTGTTCTCATGTTTGAGAAATTTGTCGTATGAGGAACTTTGCATAATCTAAAGGGTAGCCATAGACTTGAGAGCAGACTTCCTCTGTAGTTAACTCCTGATAGCCATGGGTATCAGGCTTACTATTGGCTTCAATTAGCCAAAGTTTCCCATATACATCTAAGCCTACATCCAGCCCTATTTCTCCCATAAGTCCGAAGGAGGATTCGAGAGCAAATAATACCTTCTTAGTAAACTTAGTTAACTGTCCCCAGGACAAGCTGGGATAGGGCATTACACTTTCCGGGACGACCAGAACTTCGTCGGCTCCGGCTGAATAATTCGTAACAATACCTCCTAAAGGTGCAATCCGGTAATTAACTGCCGTAATAGTCCATTGCCCCACACTGTTTTTCTGGCATAATACCCGCATATCAAAAATTCTCTGGTTGATTTTAGCTAAACGTATTCCATTTTGTAAAATTGCATAGGTGCCTAATTGATCCTCTAAAAACTCATAGAGATCTGTAATACGATTGAATCGCCATTCGTCTAGCCTGGATCCGCCTGTGCGGCATAAATAGTGATCTTCTTGACGTTCAACCCTTAGTACTTGTGAACCATAGCTTCCATAATTACTTTTAACAAAGATAAACTCAAATTTATTCAAAAACTTTTCTAAATCCGTAAGTGAGAGTAAAGTTGTTTCAGGAATATACTCCCTTGTTTCCTTGAAAAAGGATACTGCTTCACAGGTTAGCCACTTGTCGAAATAACGAGCAGTATTAATAACTTGCAGATCATGATCTGCACGTAACCTTCGATTGCTCTCTTTTGCATCTAACAGCTTATCTAAATCAAGCGGAAATGTTGCCATATCATAAAGAACTTGGGGGAAGGGAAGATATTTTTGATTCCAATCTTTTTTAAGAGGGTCCAGATAGTAGGCAAGAACCAATTTTTTGTCCCAGTCAATTTGATCAAGGCAAAAATAGTAAAAGAAAATTCCTTTTTCTAATGCCAGCAAAGGAGATTTCTGCATCTCATAACTTTCATCGTAAAACGCGCTCGGTTCACGAGAAAGAGTCATACCGACAGTTGGCTGTAAAATTAACTGACGATCTGAGACCGAAATAAGACTGATATTTTCACCGTGGTAATAGGGAAGGTCAGCTAAAGCTTTATCGGATAAGAACATGGCATTTGGGTTTAAGTCCATTTTTTGGACTTTGATTTCTACTTCCACAGAGGAACAGCCTACCTGTAGGAGGATTCTCTGTCCTGACTTAAACTTGAACCCGTGGATTTGCTGTGGATTAAGAAAAAGGATTCTTGGGGACGGGTTCTGAATCAGTGACGACCAGTTCTGGGGAGCTAACCGAAAGGCATAGAGGCTACCGAGAAGATGAGAGGGCAAAGGCTTGGATTCAGGAATAATATTAAATCCACTTAAGGAAAAGCCAAGCAAGATGGGGTTTTTATGAATAACTTTTGAAATTGCTTTGTCTTTCATATAATTAAAGCTTACCTTAAGAGGTCTTCCATTAACCTCAATAACCCATACCTTACCATTAACATCAATTCCCAGGTCAATGCCTAATTCTCCAAGATAGCCGTATTTATCCTCCATTTTGTAGCCAATACTCTCAGAAAGGCGCTTGATATCTTGAAGGATCTGATCCTCTTTTAGCGGAAAAGATAGGGCTAGTACGTCCCTAAGCCTAAAAACTTTGCCGCCGCTGCGAGGGCTGGTGATGATACTTTCCACTGGAGCAATACGAGCGTTTAAAGCACTGACCATCCAAGCTGAATCCTTTTTTTGTAACATTACCCGTACATCAAAACGATTACCCAGAAAAGTGGCCAGTTGGATACTCTCCTGTAGTACATACTCATAATCGGGTAAGAGTATTTGAGTTAGCTTTTTGAGGAGATTTTCCCAATTTGGGCACACTATTTTTTCGTTTGATTCTTCCCCTTGAAATTCAATAACAAAATTGCTATTCTTTTTTGTTACCTTAACGATGCCTTTACCTTTATACAGATCAACGGGCTTAATATAGATTGATTTTGCTTGATGAATCATTTGGGTAAGATTCTCTGGAGTATAGGGCATAAAGGGTGGGATGTGTTTTTTTATACCAGGATACTTAACTAAGTGCTCGTAAGTTTCTCTTTTCGCTATTTTCACAGCCTGATTGAATACCCTTATTGATAAGCCCTTGTTAACGATCATCTCTCTCAATGTCCGGGAAATCTCACGGCTATTTGTCCCGAAGCAGCGGTCATAAATAACTTCCGGCATAGGATAAGTGCACGGGGTCCAGACTTTGTCTTTATCCCAGTAATAGCCTTTAATTTTTCTCTGTTCCCAGTCAATATCGGAGAAAGTAAAGAAATAAACCAGCCCTCCATTTTCAGCTCCCCAGTTTTGAAGCCGCCAATAAACACTGTCCCAGTTCCCACAATTAAGGCGCTCAACTTTGTTCTGACTTATAAATACACCCACGAATGGACCGAGAATAAGATTAGAACCGTCACACTTCAAGTTAAGTCTGGTTCTGTCAGGGAGACCTAAGGCGATCAGAACCTCTTCAGTTAAGAAAAGAGTACTGACATTTTCATCATTCGGAAGAACGAGAACCTCTGCAGTGGTCTGTCGGAGCCCGGCTTTTAAGAGATAGTTATTGCTTTTAAGGTCGATATCGAGTAAATTCTTGGCTAATTTTAAAGCATTTGCATGGGTTGAGGTTTTCCGTATTTCCACAGACCTGATAATTTTTGACGTATCGTCATTTTCGATATCTATTTTTGCCATCCCTTTAAATTGGCTTACCCGATCAAACCCAGCCAAATACCTTGCATATTCAAGGGGACGTTCATAGGCTGCAGCCGTCATCGCTTTATCGTTCAATCTCTCGATGCTCACTTTAAGGGGCTTGCCATTGACCTCGATTAACCAGACATCACCGTTCAAGTCAACTCCCAGGTCGAATCCTAATTCAGCAAACAGGCCAAACTCTTTCTCAAGCATTTGGGCTATTTTCAAGGCTAAATTTAAAAGTGAAGTGGCAATTCTTTTCCGCTCACTCTTCGGCAGATCCTGCATCGCCTCATCATATGTGGCTACTCTTCCACCGCTTCGCGGACTCGAAATGACACTCTCTTTTCCAAATACTCGAGCAACTATCCCGGTTTGTTGCCATTGTCCAGTATCATTTTTTTGTAGAAGCAGGCGAAAATCAAAAGGATTTCCTTCATATTGACGAAGGGGAATAGCCTCTTGAATAACCATAGGTGCATTAAGGTAGTCACTGAGAACATTTAGAAGCTCTCCTGCATCCACACATTGGTGCTGATAATTTTCGGAACCCCGTCGTTGTTCGGCGAGAAAGCCATTGGAATTATGAGTTACTTTTGTAACCCCCACTCCCTTGGACAAATTATTAGGCTTTATATAAGCAACTGGGAACTTACTGAGAAGTGATTCAGCGGTTTCAGGTTGGAAGATTGCCCATTGCGGAAGATGTTGGCGTAAAGTGTCATCTTGGGAACAGAGCTGGTATATTTCCATCTTCCCTAATCTAGGCAGGGCATTGATTACTGTTATGCCCTGGTTGAAAGAGGCGCATTGACTTCTTAACTTCATACCCTCCTTTCTGGATCCGGGACCATAACAACGATCATAAATGACTTTAGGAATGGGCAATACTTGCTCTTTCCAGACGTGCGCAGACTTGGACGAATCTCTTACAACCCCCATGACTTCACCTTTATCCCAGAGTATACGTTCCAGACTGAAAAAAACGGCCAAACCCTGATTGCGTTCCAGGATTTTCGAGTAATCATCATAAACAGTGATATCCTCTTGGGACAAAAGTTTTTGCAGTAGGTTTTCGCTTGTAAAAATCCCCACAAACGGTCCCAGGATCCATTCTCCAGGATGGACTTGTTTAATACGATACTCCATTAACGTTATTGGTACGTTAAGCTCTTCGAACATTTTCTGGTCAAGGATATAGGTGTGATGGGTTTGACCTATGGTTTTTATTTTCATTTTACAGGATTTCACACCATGATGAATTGTAAGCATTGGCTCACTTTTTAGGGAGGCAGTAAAAGTCCAACGCCCACTCGAGTCCTTTGACATAAGGATAGTTTCTGAAGTGTCAGTCATCAGTGATTACCTCCGAACTTAGTGTTTTATTAGGGTAGGACACAGTTTTATTTTCCCAGGTTTGAAAAAGAATAGGATCATCCTCCAGGCTACTAAGATACGTTTGAGGTAATAACGGAACTTTTCCTAAACCTCCGGGCATATTGACCACATAACTCGGAATAGCCAGTCCGGAGGTAAATCCGCGAAGGGACTTGATATGCTGCACTCCTTTAGCAACAGAGGTTCGAAAGTGGGCCGTCCCTGAAATGTCTTTGGCATGAAATAGATAATATGGCCTAATTCCTATAGCCAATAGGGATTGGAAAAGATACCTTAGAACATCATCAGAGTCATTGATTCCTCGGAGCAAAACGCTTTGACTTCCCAGTACAGCTCCAGACATTAGAAGTTCATGGCAGGCACTCTTCATTTCCGGACTAATTTCCATGTAGTGGTTAACATGAAGGTTAATATAAATGGGTGCATATTTTTTAATTAGCTCAGTCAATCCGGAATCTACCCGTTGAGGGATAACGACAGGCATACGGGTTCCAATACGAATGAGCTCCACGTGAGATATCTGACGCAATTTCTCAAATATAAATTCAAGATGTTCATTGGTTAAAGTTAAAGGGTCACCGCCTGTTATTAAGACATCCCGAATCTCCTCATGTTGGGCGATATATTCAAAGGCAGGCTCAAGTTCTTTTTTGGGAATATGATGATCTGTGGAGCCATGGTCGCGCCTTCTTTGGCAAAATCTACAGTAGGAACCGCAAACATTAGTAACTTTTAGGATAACTCTGTCAGGATAACGTCGTGTGATATGGGGAACAGGAGACATGTGTCCTTCATTCATAGGATCCGGCTCTCCGTCGCAAAAATGCTTAAGCTCAAGAACAGAAGGGAGAAACTGTTTGGCTAAGGGTGATTCCATTGATGCTAAATGGGCAGCAAGAAAGGGAGAAAGGGCCATGCGATGATGGAGAGTAACGGATTCTATTTCCTGTTTCTCGACTTCTGTAAGATTAAAAAGATCGGCGATAAGATCTATAGTGGTCAGTCGATGAGCCATCTGCCATTGCCACGAAGTCCAATCCTTTTCAGTCCCTCCTAGATTTTTTAAGAGTGTAGCTTTTAAATCCAAGTGAGAGAGGTCAGGTTGCCATTGTTTCTTTTTTTCGATATAAGGTTTAATATACTCCGTCAATCTCTGAACGTGTTCGGCCCCTTGATCATTCTTTTGTTCATTCATCTTTAATCTCCTTTTCCCTGATTTGGCGTGCTAGCTTAATACATATGTTATGAAAGGAATGATGGAGAGGTTAGTTAACCCACTAGAGAATTTTTAAAATCCATTAAGTCCCTGAAAAAGCTCATAGCACCTTTGGGCATGTGAAACGGGAGAAAAATTTTCATTAAAAAAGCTAAGCAAAAAATGCTTAGCTTTTATCCTGTTGAACTACATTCACAATGCTTTCACTTAGCCGTTCAATCGCTGTTTCAATTTTTTCTGTTTCCAATCCGGAGTAATTGATGATGATTTTATGAGTCTGATCACCAGGCTTGCCATGATAATACTGAGAGACACAGGAAATGCGGATTCCGACATCTTTGGCTGCGGCAATTAGTTTGGCATCTTCTACATCGGTATTGACTTCCATCAAAAAGTGCAGTCCTGAGTCCTCTTCCTGAATGGTGATATAAGGGTTTAGCTCACTTTGACGGAGGGTTTTCAAGATGGCATCCCGCTGCTTGCGATAATAGGTTCGCATGCGGTTAATATGCTTTTCAAAATAGCCTTCCGAAATAAATCTTGCCAGGGTGAACTGCTCAAAGGTGGAGACGGTACAGGAATAAAAGCCTAACTGACGATAAAAAAGGTTCACCAGATGTTTGGGGAGAACCATGTAGCTAATCCGGAAGGTAGGGGCAAGGCTCTTGGAAAAGGTGTTGATGTAGATGACCTTTTCCATGACGTCGATACTTTGCAGGGTAGGGATGGGCTTGCCAAAGAGGCGAAACTCACAGTCATAGTCATCTTCAATGATATAGCGTTCTTTTTCCTGGGCTGCCCAGCTTAAGAGCTCATAGCGCCGGCTGACAGGCATGACGATTCCGGTGGGGAAGTGATGAGAGGGAGTAATGTGAAGAATATCGGTTCCGCAGCTTTTTAAGGATTCCGGGATGACCCCGAAGTCATCCATGAGGATATGACAGCATTTCACATCATTGCTTTCATAGATTTTAGAGAGCCGGGTATAGCCGGGATCCTCCACGCCGTAGGTACGGTTTCTGCCCAGGAGTTGAATAATGACGCTGTAAAGATACTGGGTTCCGGCGCCGACGATAATCTGCTCCGGCTCCACCGATAGACCTCGGAATTGGTAAAGATGCTCGGCAAGGGCTTGCCTAAGTTCCATGACCCCGCCCACAGAAGTATCGGAAAGCAGGGAAGTCTGGTTCTCCGTATCCATCACATCCCGCAGCAGCTTCGCCCAGACAGAAAAGGGGAAAGAGTCCGGGGCTACGGAATTTTTGACGAAGTCGGCATAATAGGCCGGCTCTTTTTTGGGTTGGAGGCCGTCCCGTGATTTTTCCAGAGTAGGTTGGAGGGTTTGTTTTTCCAGATTAGCGACGAAATAGCCCCGTTTGGGCTGGGTATAAATATAGCCCTCGGCTGCAAGCTGGGCGTAGGCATTTTCCACGGTGATCACACTTACCCCCAGATTCTTAGCAAAAACACGTTTCGAGGGAAGTTTTTCATCAGGCTTTAATTTCTTCTGCAGAATATCGGTTTTGATACAGTGATAGAGATATTCATACATGCTTTCTGACCCTATCGTTTCAAAGGAATAGGTAAGCATAATTGGCCCCTCCCTATAGAATTGGTTATATAAATTATTTTCAAATTGGACATTTTAATATATCCAGTTTTGAGTATACTCAAAGATATCTTAGTTGTAAAGCGAGGGTTTTCAATGGATCATAAACGATATGAATTGAACAAAGAATTGGCTCAGATGTTAAAGGGCGGCGTGATTATGGATGTGACCACCCCGGAGCAAGCTAAAATTGCGGAGGCTGCCGGTGCCTGTGCGGTGATGGCCTTGGAGAGGATTCCGGCGGATATACGGGCCGTCGGCGGAGTTTCCCGCATGAGCGATCCCAAAATGATTAAAGGAATCATGGAGGCTGTCTCGATTCCCGTGATGGCTAAATGCCGTATTGGTCATTTTGTGGAGGCCCAGATTCTGGAGGCTATTGAAATCGATTATATTGATGAGAGTGAAGTTCTTTCCCCGGCAGATGATGTATACCACATTGATAAGACCAGATTCAAGGTGCCTTTCGTCTGTGGAGCGAAGGATTTAGGGGAGGCTTTGCGCCGCATCAACGAAGGGGCTTCCATGATTCGCACCAAGGGGGAACCGGGTACCGGGGATATTGTTCAGGCGGTGCGCCATATGCGGATGATCAATCGCCAAATTAATCGCATTGTCGGCATGAGGGAAGATGAGCTGTTTCAAGAGGCCAAAGAGCTGCAGGTGCCCTATGATTTAGTACTTTATGTTCATGAGCATAAACGCTTGCCGGTGGTCAACTTCGCCGCCGGTGGTGTGGCAACCCCTGGGGATGCGGCCCTGATGATGCAGCTGGGGGCTGAAGGAGTATTTGTAGGCTCAGGTATCTTTAAATCCGGAGATCCGGAAAGAAGGGCTCAAGCCATCGTCAAGGCCGTGACCAATTACCAGGACCCCAAGGTCTTGGCAGAGCTCTCTGAAGATCTGGGTGAAGCCATGGTGGGGATTAACGAACAGGAAATCGAGCTGCTTATGGCAGAACGGGGCAAGTAAGATGAGGGTGGGGGTACTGGCTGTACAAGGAGCCTTCATCGAGCATGAGAAGATTCTTCAGGACTTTGGGGTAGAGTGCCTTGAGCTTCGCAATGGCAAAGATGTCCGCCAGGATGTTGATGGGCTGATTCTCCCCGGCGGGGAGAGCACGACCCAAGGCAAGCTGCTCAGAGAACTGGACATGTTTGAACCTCTGCGGGAAAAAATCGCCGCGGGTCTCCCTGTTTTAGCTACCTGTGCGGGTCTTATTCTCCTTGCGGGGCAGCTTGCCAATGATTCTGCCCGTTACTTTGCAACATTACCGGTCACGGTGAAGCGCAATGCTTACGGCAGACAATTGGGCAGTTTTTACACTGAGGAGCAATTCGGAGATTTGGGCGAGGTCCCGATGACCTTTATTCGTGCCCCCTACATTGAATCCGCTGGAGAGGGTGTTGAGATCCTTGCCAAGGTCCATGGAGATATCGTTGGTGTCCGCTATAGGAATCAAATCGGCCTTTCTTTTCATCCGGAATTGGACGAGGACAGAAGAATTCATCAGATGTTTCTAGGCAGTATCAACGGAGGGAAGAGTTCTCCATGTAAGAAAAAAGCTGTCTGAAAGTTTCTTAATACCTCTAAATTTTGGCACTCCCTTAGGGGAGTGTCGTTTTTATTTGTAAGGCGTATCGATTTGGGTACTGAACGTCATTTCATAACGGGTGAGGCAGGCTTTTTCTGTATATACTAAGTTTTAAAGGAAGGTAATGAAGACTTGTTCTGGGAACTTTATAAGCCATACTTTTTATGCCATAATTAGCCTGAAAGTTTTTTACATACTGTATGAACTAAGGAGCGTTGATCATGTCGACACTACTGACTTTAAAACAGATTCAAGAAGCTCAAAAAGCAATCCACCCCTATATTCATCGGACACTTCTGGATCATTCAAGTAATTTAAGCGCCCTTGCAGGAACGGAGATATACCTTAAGCTGGAGAATCTGCAAAAGACCGGTTCCTTCAAGGTTCGAGGTGCTATGAATAAGGCGCTTAAGCTTTCGGAAGAGGAGAAGAAAAAAGGAGTCCTAGCCGCTTCCGCCGGTAATCATGCCCAAGGGGTAGCCATGGCGGCTGCCCGTATCGGGATTCCCTCGACGATTGTCATGCCGGAAAATGCACCCTTGGCTAAAGTATCCGCTACGGAAGGATACGGAGCCCAGGTCATTCTCTCTGGGGCGGTTTTCGATGATGCTTATCAGAAGGCTGTGGAAATCCAAAAGGAAACAGGGGCAACGTTCATCCATGCCTTTGACGACCTAGAAGTTATGGCCGGGCAAGGTACCATCGGCTTGGAAGTTTTTGAAGAACTGCCTGAGGTGGATACAGTCCTTGTTCCCATCGGGGGAGGAGGGCTGATCGCGGGGATTGCTGTAGCTTTGAAATCGCTTAAGCCTTCTGTACGCATTATCGGTGTTCAAGCGGCCGGAGCGGCAAGCATGGCTTATGCTCTGAACATTGGTAAGCCCGAGCCCTTAGCACAAGCCAATACCTTGGCTGATGGAATTGCTGTGAAAAGGGCAGGGGATCTAACCTTCGCAACGGTCCGAGATTATGTGGATGAGATGGTGACCGTTGAGGAAGAAGAGATTAGTCAAGCTATTTTATTGTTAATGGAACGGACCAAGACCCTTGCTGAAGGGGCAGGCGCAGTTGCGGTAGCAGCTGCACTTCAAGGCAAGATCAACCTTAAAAGTCAGAAAACTGTCCTCATCCTCAGCGGGGGGAATATTGATGTGAATTTCCTTGCTCAGATTATCGAGCGGGGGCTTAGGCGCTCCGGACGTACCATGGCTTGTCAGCTTCTTCTGCCGGATCAACCCGGCAACTTAGAAAAGGTTATCGATCTTATATCCCAAGAGCGGGCCAATATCATTAACATCGAACATTCTCGCTATGATTTATCCGTTCCCCTGCGCTCAGCTCGTGTCCATATGCTTCTCGAAACCCAAAGTATTGAACACCAAAAGCGCATTATCCAGCGATTAGAGGGTGCCGGGTATCCCCTGGTCATTAACTGAAGCAAATTGCTCCTTTTACTCATGACTATTATCCAGTAGAATAGTTGTAGGAATGAGTTAAAGGAGGACGGAACCATGTGCGGACGTCTGATTCTCTCTAATCCTATGGATATTCTAGTACGCTTTCAAGTTTCTGAAGTCGACCTAACACCACGCTATAATATGGCACCGTCACAAGACATTCCGGTCATCATTAATGATGGCTCGAATCGTTTGGCTATGTACAGGTGGGGTCTTATCCCCTACTGGGCAAAGGATATAAGTATAGGCAATCAATTGATCAATGCCCGGGGAGAGACGGTGGATGAGAAGCCAAGCTTTAAATACAGTCTGCCACGGAGGCGTTGTCTGGTTGTGGCGGATGGATTTTATGAGTGGAGGAAAGAGGGAGGCCGTAAGTATCCTTATCGGATTACCTTAAAGAATAATGAACTCTTTGGCTTGGCCGGCTTATGGGACACCTGGACATCCCCGGCTGGGGAAGTGATTCACTCCTGTACCATTATCACCACCGTGGCTAATGAGCTGATACTGCCTTTACATGATCGGATGCCTGTGATTTTATCCAGAGAAGCTGAATCCATCTGGTTAGATCCTAATGTCACGGACAGCCAGCTCTTAAAAAGCCTTCTTACCCCTTATCCGGCTGAACAGATGTCTGTTTATGAGGTGACAAGCCGCGTCAACTCCCCAAAATTCGATAATCCGGAGTGTTTGGTTGCAGCTGTACCCGGATTGTTCTAGGTAATAAATAGCAGGGCTAATTAGTTTAAGAAGTGCAATTATTTAGGAAAGCAATGGAGGAAAAGTCATGATCAGTTTTAAAAACGACTATAGCGAAGGCGCTCATCCGCAAATTCTGGAGGCTTTGCTGAAATCGAACTATGTTCAGGAGAATGGGTATGGTGAAGACAGCTATTCCCAAGCGGCAGCAGAGGTTCTCCATAAAAAACTTGAAAATGATTCCGTAGATATTCACTTTCTGGCTGGAGGTACTCAAACCAACCTGATCGCTATTTCTGCTTTTTTAAGACCTCATGAGGCTGCTATCGCAGCCCATACCGGCCATATTTTTGTCCATGAGACGGGAGCCATCGAGGCCACCGGTCATAAGGTTCTGACAGCCGAGGTGAAGGATGGCAAGTTAACCCCTGCTCACGTCGAAGAAATTCTGAATGCTCATACCGATGAACATATGGTGAAGCCCCGGCTGGTCTATATCTCCAATGCGACGGAAGTAGGAACGGCCTACAGTAAAGAAGAACTGCGACTGCTCAGTGAATTTTGCCGGGAGAAAAAACTCTATCTCTTTATGGATGGGGCAAGACTCGGTTCCGCTTTGTGTTCGGAAGGAAATGATTTGACTTTATCTGAATTGCCCGATCTACTGGATGCCTTTTATATCGGCGGGACAAAAAACGGGGCACTACTGGGCGAAGCTTTGGTGCTGTGCAATGAGGAATTAAAGCAGGATTTTCGCTACCATATGAAGCAAAAGGGGGCCCTTTTAGCTAAAGGGAGGGTTCTGGGAATTCAGTTTTTGGAGCTTTTTCGGGATAATCTCTTTTTTGATTTGGCAATCCACGCCAATACCATGGCCTATAAGCTGCGGGATGGATTAAAAGAAGCAGGGGTTCCTTTTCTTTCGGAATCCCATTCCAATCAGATCTTTCCCATTTTCGCCAACGAAGTGGTGGAAGAGCTGAAGAGCAGATACCGTTTTGAAATTTGGGGCAAAGTCGATGAGGGACACACGGCGATCCGCTTGGTGACATCCTGGGCGACACGGGAGGAGGCGGTGGCTTCTTTTATGAAAGATATCCGTCAGGTGCTTAGCGCCTAATGATTGGCAAGGAAGAGTGTTTATTATGGATAAATTGCGGGATATTGAGGGTATAATTTTTGATCTGGATGGGACTTTATGGGATGCCACAGAACCGGTACGGGTGTCCTGGAATAAAGCCTTAAAGGAATTTGACCAGGAACAGGGACTGCAAACAGATGAAATATCGATAGACCAAATCAAAAGTGTTATGGGACTTCAGATTCCCGAGATTGGAAAAAAGCTTTTTCCTTCCTTTTCAGAGGAGGTTCGGAATAGAATCATGGATCGGGGCGGTGAGATCGAATGCGAGTATTTAAAAAAGCATGGGGGAATTTTGTATCCTCATGTGGAGAAGACGTTGGAGACTCTTGCCCAAAAGTATAAGCTTTTTATCGTAAGCAATTGTCAGGTGGGTTATATCGAGGCCTTCTATTTCGCCCATCGGCTGGAGAAGTATTTTGTGGATTATGAAAATCCAGGCAGAACGGGTCTGACCAAGGGCGAGAACATTCAGCTTATTATGAGGCGTAATAAGCTGAAGAATACAGTCTATGTAGGGGATACTCTAGGAGATGCCAAGGCGGCTCAAGTGGCTGGGATTCCGTTTATTTATGCAAGTTATGGCTTTGGTCGTGTGGAAAATTATACTGAAGTTATTGATAGCTTTGAGCAATTGCTTGGAATGTTAACCTAATCATTATCATTAAAATTTCTAAAAAACTTTTTCATTTTCCCCCTTTACATTGACGTTGCGTTAAGGTGTATTCTTAATCTCGTCAGGAGGTGATCACATGGAATACACAGTGCAAAGATTGGCTCATTTGGCAGGAGTCAGCCCGCGAACCCTCAGATACTATGATGAGATCGGGATTCTTAAGCCGGCTAGAATCTCTTCTTCAGGGTATCGAATCTATGGGCAACAGGAAGTAGACCGCCTGCAACAGATTTTATTTTATAGGGAGTTGGGGATGAGCTTGGAAGGAATTAAAGATATAATTACCTCTCCTGATTTTGATGGGACAAAGGCACTGTGGGAACATCGTGAGAAGCTTCTGGAAAAAAGAGAGCAATTGGAGCAACTCATTGAAAATGTCGAGAAGACCATTGCTCAAAAAGAAGGGAGAATCACTATGTCCGACAAAGAAAAATTTGAAGGATTTAAACGTAAGTTGATTGAAGAGAATGAAGCCAAATATGGTGAGGAAATTCGGGAAAAGTACGGTGAAGAGACCGTTGAGAAATCCAACCGGAAGCTTATGAACATGACCAAGGAGCAATATGATGAGCTGACCAAGCTTGGTGAAGATGTGCTGGCAACTCTTTATGAGGCCTTCAAGACCGGGGATCCTGCCGGGGAGCTGGCTCAAAAAACAGCTGATCTTCATCGTCAGTGGCTCACTTACTCCTGGCCCAGCTACACTAAGGAGGCTCATGCGGGGCTGGCTCAGATGTATGTGGATGATCCGAGATTTACAGCCTATTATGATGAGAAACAACCGGGAGCCGCGGAATTCCTTAGAGATGCAGTCTTTATTTATACCGGGATGAAGAAGTAAAGATGATCGAATAACTACGTTAAGAAATGCAAAAGACACTCGCTTAGAGTGTCTTTGCTAATTTCCTTTTCATGGTTTCTATGGATCGGGCATGTCGTCCGATTATTTCGTCTAAGGATTGACTATCTTCCTGAATTTCACCTAGAGTGGTGGACATGGATTTAACCGCTAATTCAATGATATTTGTTTTACTATTTATGATTGTGAGCATTTCCTGATGCTCTCGTTGATTTTGCTCATAATGGCTTTTTTGAACATCAGCAATGATTTGGATATCTTTCCGAGTGCTTTCCAATAAAAGCGTATTTTTCGCCACCAGAGATTGTAAGTTACCGACATCTTTTTGCAGGGAAGGGATATCGCTCTTCATGGAACCGACGTCTTTTTGCAGGGCCGAGATATCGCCCTTCACGGAACCGACGTCTTTTTGCAGGGCCGAGATATCGCCCTTCACGGAACTGACATCTTTTTGAAGGGCCGAGATATCGCCCTTCACGGAACTGACATCTTTTTGAAGGGACGAGATATCGCCCTTCACGGAACCGACATCTTTTTGCAGGGCCGAGATATCGCCTTTCATGGAACCGACATCCTTCTGTAGGGCCGAGATATCACCCTTCATAGAACTGACATCCCTCTGAAGCGAATCGATATTTTCACTCATTGTTGTTTGACCGTGCAGTAGCTTATTGAGAATTTCGCGTATCTCCTGATCCACTCGATCACCACCTTGCTATTAATATAACATATTTTGGATGATATTCAATAGTTTGATTTCCCACTGGGAATGTGCCCGGTTGACAGCGGGAGATAAAGACTTATATAATGAGGTAGAAAAGCCTGCTCTTGGCTTATTTTAATGAAAGGTAAGGTATCTGCAGAAAATGCGCAACTAATTCACTTTGCAAGGAAAATATGCTTTTGAGAAAAGTCGTGGTAACGGCTTTGAAATGTATGCATTTTTGCCTGTGAGTGGATAGTGATTATTCTCTGTGGATAGCTTTTCATACAACTGCGCCTTACTGTACATTCTAAAGTGTCCTATGACCGAAAAAGGGTTTTGAGACATAGGTAGAATTATAGTCTATTGCGTTGTAATCGAAATGACACTATCCTCTCCGGTAAGAATAGGAGGGGTTTTTTATTTTATTAGTTGAATGCAGCAATGTAAAAAAATATTTCGGAGACCGTTTGATTATTGATATCAAAAAATTAAGCCTTTATTCTGAAGATAGAATCGGAATCGTTGGTATTAATGGAGTGGGTAAAACCACCTTGCTAAACCTTCTCAGTCAAAAACTTCCACCTGATGAGGGGTGGGTGAAAGTCAATGGTCAATCCTCAACGGTTTCCCAGATGGAACCACCTGAGCATGAAATGATCAGTCAAGAAATGGCGTCGAAATTCAAAATTCCCATGACCTATAGCGAGAGTATGAGCGGTGGCGAAAAGACCCGCTTTAAGCTGGCGGATTGCTTAAGCCAAAACAGTGCGATGATCTTTGCCGATGAGCCCACCAGCAATATGGATATGGAGGGAATCGAGCTGATTGAGCATTATTTTGCAGAGTATTCCGGCGGATTATTCCTCATTTCTCATGACCGTACCCTCCTTGATGGTTTATGCAATAAGATTCTGGAATTGGAGGATGGCCGGATTAAAGTTTATCCGGGCAATTACAGCAGCTATAGTGAGCAGAAGGCTCGGGAAAGAGAAAGGGCCCAGTTTGAATATGAGCAATACGTTTCAGAAAAAAAGCGGCTGGAGAGGGTTGTGATCGAGACCAGCGAAAAATCAAAGTCGATTCGGAAGACACCCCGTAGGATGGGGAATTCTGAGGCCAGGCTTCATAAGATGGGGAATCAAAAAGCTAAAGCTAATCTTGACCGGGCACAAAAAAGTGTGGAGACAAGAATCGAGCAACTGGAGGTTAAGGAAAAACCTAAGCAAATCGAGAAGATCAAGCTGGATATTGCTGATGCTCAGAAACTTCATAGTAAAGTGATTATCGAAGGTAAGAAGCTCAACAAAGCCTTTGCAGGTAAAATAATCTTTCAAAATGCGGAGTTCCGTATTGAAAACGAGGCAAGGGTAGCTTTGATTGGGCCTAATGGATGCGGAAAGAGCACCTTGCTTAAAATGATCATCAACCGGGATGATTCCATAAGAGTTGCTCCCAGTGCCCGAATCGGCTACTTTAGTCAGGACTTAAGTATATTGGATGAAGATGCCAGTATCCTGGGCAATGTGATGGAAGAAAGCATCCATGAGGAGAGTTTTGTAAGAAGGTTATTGGCCCGGCTGCTTTTTAAAGGAGATGCAGTGTATAAGAAAGTAAATGTGTTGAGCGGGGGTGAGCGAGTAAAAGCTTCCTTTGCCAAGATTCTCTGTCAAGACTTTAATCTATTAATCCTCGACGAACCGACCAATTATCTTGACATCAATTCCATGGAGGTTATTGAGGATGTCCTGCAAAACTATGAGCGCTCATTGCTTTTTGTTTCCCATGATCGTCGCTTTATCAGCTCAGTGGCGAATCATATCATGACCATCGAGAATCATAGTATCAAAACCTTCAAGGGGAGTTATGAAGAGTATTTGGCACAGAAAAACAAAGGGGTTGACAGGGCAAAAGAAGAGATTGAGAAAGAAATTTTTGTCTTGCAGAACCGCTTGACGGAAGTGGTAGGCAGAATTTCCATGCCTACTAAAAAAGATAAGGTTGAAGATCTTGATAAGGAGTATTATGCTATTTTAACTGAAGTAAAGAGGCTCAAGGCTATGCTGAAGCTTTAGCAATCGTCTAAGTTAGGACAAAGCGGTTTTGTCCTAACTTTTTTATATTTCGTGATAATTTTCCTTAACAATTTTGATAAAATTATTTAAAATATTGGTAGGCAGCAACTGAGAGAGGAGGTTCGGAAAAGTAGCTGTGATAAAAAATTGAGGTGACAAAGGTGGATTATAAGATTCCTCATCAATGTCCGATTTGTAAGCATGAGATGCGTGTGACCAAACTGGCCTGTACCCATTGTCCTACAATGGTCGAAGGAGAATTTCGCACTTGTAAATTTTGCAAGTTGCCCGATGATCAGCTCCTTTTTGTAGAAACCTTTCTTAAATGCCGAGGAAATATAAAAGAGGTTGAAAAGGAATTGGGAATCTCATACCCAACTGTGCGAAGTCGTCTCGATTGTGTGATAGAGTCGTTGGGTGACCATAAAAGAGAATGAATGCCATTTGCAGACCCTGAGAGTTATCGGGGTCTGTTTGTTTGTTGACAAAAGGTAATGAGATAGCTATACTTATTTAGTAGTTTAGTAAATTACTAAGTTACTAAATAAGTATATCTATCTTGGGTAGAGAAGATGATGAAATTATTTTGGTGATGGAGGTTTTAATCATGAAAATACCAACCAGCTTAAAGCATAAGCCGGTGATCGTATCCGAAAACTATGAAAACGTGGATGGCCGTTATGCCTATAAGTCTGATGCCAAGGGCCTTTCCTTAGGGTTAGCTCAGTGGAATGATCGGGGTAAAGTGGATATTTCTGCTAAAGTATGGAGATATACTGGAGAAAAGTGGTCCAGACAATCGGAAGAACTTCCACTTCATCGAATTCTTGATTTAGCAATTTTGGTATGCCGGGCTAAGCTTCACTTTCGGGAAGCCTATCGTTATGATAATCTCTATGACTTGGAAAAACCGGTAATTGACAGAATTGGTCTACAAGGTGATGCTATGACGGTGGCTGTCTGCACTGATAATGAGAAAATCAATGAAGATATAAAGCTGTTTAATCAGGCTCTATGCAATGATGATGAGCTTTTAGGAGAGCGCCTGCGAGCTCTCTCAGCGATTCTTAAGGAGATGGGGTACTAAATGATGGATAGGAAAAAGGAACTCAAAGAGCAATATAAGCAGACGAGGTCTGATATGGGGATCGTAGGGATTCGCTCAAAGAAAGAGGCCTGGTATTATATTGAGGGAACTCAAAATCTGAGGGCGACCCTCAATGGCATACGGTTTAAGCTGGAGACCGGGTTCTTTCCCTGCCGGGAGCTGCTGAAGAAATGGAAGGAGCAAGGGGAAGAACACTTTACCTTTGAAGTTCTTGAACAGCTTGAATATGATAAGGATGAGACCAAGACCGATTACACCGATGACCTTGCCCTCTTACTGATGGAGTGGGAAGAGAAATTAGAGGGTCAGGGGTTCACAGTAGTCAAACGGTAGATCCTTCTTAATGCCCAACATCCCAGCGCAGGGTGATGGGCATTATTTTTTCAAGAACCGAAAAACTTTACATGAATAAGGGGAATAGGTTTACAATAAGATTAAGAATATCTTGAATATATTGAGACAGCGATCAGATTAGAGTCTAAGGGTCTCGTAAATAATGTGAAAAGGTAAGAGGTAAAATGCGCAAAAAAACGATAGCAATACTCGGAATAGTTAGTTTAGTCTTGGTTTTAGGATTTGTCTTTTTATCCCAAAGGATAAACCTTCAGGATTTTAACACTCCCATGTCAGGTCAACAAGGGGGCAATAATCCGACCGCTCCCTCAGAAGAGACTCCTGTGATTGACCCCCTTAAGGAACGGATCCAAGCGATGACCTTAGAGGAGAAGGTCGGACAACTGGTAATGGTGGGAGTGGACGGGTATGAGATCAATGCCAATGCTCAGCAGTTAATTCAGAATTACCATGTGGGTGGTTTTGTACTTTTAAAGAAAAATGTGAACGATACTCAGCAGATGTTAAAGTTACTCAATGCATTAAAAGACACGAATGGAGTCAATAAGATTCCCTTATTCTTAGCTCTTGATGAAGAAGGAGGCAGGGTATCCAGGATGCCTTCAGAATTTAAAAAGATGCCTTCCAGTCTGCGGGTTGGAGCACAGAATAATGGGGCTTTAGGGAAAAGAATGGGAGAAATCCTGGGCAGGGAAGTCAAAGAATTTGGGATGAATATGAATTTCGCCCCAGTTCTCGATATTTTCAGTAATCCAAAGAACACGGTTATCGGTGATCGTGCATTTGGGAATACCCCCGAGCTTGTCAGTAAAGTGGGAATACAAGCCATGGGAGGAATTCAGGATCAAGGTATTATCTCTGTAGTTAAACATTTTCCGGGTCATGGGGATACTTCAGTGGATTCCCATGTGGGATTACCCAGAGTTGATTACGATTTGGAACGATTAAGGAACTTTGAACTTGTTCCTTTCGCAGAAGCCATTGCCAATGATGTGGATGCCATCATGCTGGCCCACATCTTGCTGCCGAAGATTGATCCGGATTACCCGGCATCCTTTTCGGAAGCTCTCATCAGTGATATCCTTCGTAAAGAGATGAGCTATGACGGGGTCGTCATTACGGATGATATGACCATGGGGGCTATTGTGGAGAATTATAGTATCGGTGAGGCCGCGGTGAAATCCATCCTGGCAGGCAGCGATATTGTACTGGTCTGCCATGATTTCGCTAAGGAAGAGGCTGTACTTAAGGAGATCCTTAATGCTGCGGAGACGGGTAAAATTCCATCGGACCGGATAGATGAAAGTGTTTACCGTGTCTTAAAGTTGAAAGAGAAGTATGCTTTAGCTGACCGACAAATAGACTCAGTGGATGTACAAGGTATCAACGCCGAAATTGAGCAGCTTTATAAAAATTATCCGGCTTTAAAAGGGTAGATTATAACAATTCAAAAAGGGAGCAAGCCTTGCCTGTATGCAAAAAGCTTGCTCCCTTTAAGCGTTTTTATAGACTGCAGCTCCAGCGCCCAATCAGCGCGGGACATAGCCTGTGACGGTCCAGATACCTGTCTCATCCTGACGTATTAAGCGTTCCAGATATACGGTTTTCACCGGACTATCGGATACTTGAATGACGGCTTTTTTGCCATCATTATCAGTCAGCTGGAGAGCATTGGTGTTTAAGGGCGGCTCGCCGGTAATCCCTTCCGGGGAGATCTTCAGAGCGACGAAGGTAAAAGCTACTTGGGTGGGATCGAGCTGCCAAGGACTACTCCCGGCATCCACTTGCTGTTGACTGTTTTTTACCACTTCCATATTAACCTCTACGGGAATCATATTCTGTGGGGGCGTTGCTCTGACTTGTGGGGTAAAGTTAAGGTTGGTGGAGAGTTGCTTCGCCAATTCTTCCACACGTTCTCCTTGAACAAAGATTTCCCGACCATCATGCTGCCAGCGCAGGCTATTGGGTAAGATTTCGAGAGGCCCGCCCTCTGCTTTCCCCAGGATAGCGAGGAGATTGGGAACGAAGGGTGTAGTGGCTTTGGCTTGAACTACTATGGTATCGCCAAAATCAAAAACCACACGGTTTGCTGAAGCAAAAATTCGTTGGGGAGTCTCCGAAAGCTGGGCAGAGGTCATTCCGCTGACTTTGAGGGCTTCCTCTAAGGATGCCACAGCTTTATCCGGGTTCTTGTCAATGACCTTATAATCCTGGGGAGGATTATAGGCAAAGATGTCATCTGTTAGGGTAGTGTTAGTTTCAAGGCTGACATAGGTGTAGGTGGTTTGCAGGGACTTTTGCATTGCTGTTTGAAGCTGTATGGGTAGATGGGTTTCCTGGTCAATCCATAGGGAGTAAGGAAGACCGCCGGGAGGTTGGATTTCAATATGGGTGGCAGCATGTCCTGTGATGGTGTCTTCCCCAATGATTTGGTGAGGATAGCGTAAAGCTTTGGCGGCTTCTTTTTGGAGATCAAAGTCGTGAGGATCCAGGTAAATGGGGAGGAGGGAGATTTCTTTGGCTGCGGGGTTTGTGCTCCAACGGATTTCTCCATTGTTCACAGTAAAAAGCCCATTCTGAGTTTTTGTGGCGTATTTTTCACCGTCGGACCAGATCTCCGTGCGGGTTAGGACTTGGCGCTCACCGGCTTCATTGGTACTGACCTTTTCAAGGACGCCATGATAATTTTGCAGCTGCTTCACAGATTCTTCCATAGCCATGACGATAGTTTGATTGGAACCGGACCAGGGAGAGAAGAGGATCAGGAAGACAAGGATGCTTGCTACAAGGCCTGCCCAAGGGATGAATCTCAGAGTACGGTAGTTAGATTTTGAAATGCTTTTTGAGTCACTGGCCATGGGCTCAAGCTTTTGCCAGAGGCTTGCCATGAATTCTTGACTGGGTTCTGAATCAAAAGCCTTAACCCTTTTGGCGAGTGATTGGAGCTCCTTATCCTCTTCTGTGATATCATAATCCTCAGGAGAGCTATTTCCATTTAAAGCGTCAATATAGTGATCAAGGAGCTCTTCAGGTGAGGGATGGTCCTTAGGATGATCGCTACTCATCACAAGTCTCCTCCTTTCTGTTGATAACTATGGATGTAAGAGCGTAGGGTCTGCAAGGCTCTATACTGCAGCCCGCGGATGGAGCTTTCACTGCGTCCCATAAGTGTGGCGGTTTCTTTGCGGGAATAGCCCTGAATAATGCGGTACTCCAAAATCTGACGATAATCAGAGGGAAGCTGATTCATCAGTTCATGTAGGGTGGAACGGTTCAGCCATTCTTCTTCGGGAGAGGGATACTCGGGCTCCGGGAGATGTTCAAGATGGTTTTGGGCTACTAATTTATGACGATAACGATCGGTCATAAGATTCCGGGCAATTTGCTTGAGATAGGCATAAGGCGGGAGGTTGCCTGAATCTTGCTTAAGACAGCGTAGATAGGTTTCTTGGGTAATGTCTTCAGTTTCCTCTTTACTTTGGAGTTGGGAGTAAATAAAACGATATAGCTTTGTTACAGTTTCTCGATACCAGCTCTCCATAGTGGAGGGCGGGGGGCCGGTTTTGGATTCCACAGGTTCACCTCCCTATAATATTTTTTGATTTTCTTTGAATATCTCGCTTTTTCATAGAATTCCTTACCAAACAAACTAGCTCACCACGGATAGAATTCGCATAGAATGCCTAATTCAGAGAATTTGGGTATAGCAAAGCAAACGTCTGCTTTTTTAGCATATGTTGGCCGTTGTAAACCCATTATTCTCACGGTGGTAAACCTCCCATGTCTAACAGGGTCAAGGTTAAAACCTGCCCTAAATTCCTTCGTTCCACCTATCCATGATTGGGTGTCAGTTATGCTCCTCAACCGAGTCATTGCTCTAATGGTGATTTATTCGACTGACTACCAGCTCTTGTGTCTTGTTAGGTTACCTGGATGACTCGCTTCTGTGGTGACGCTTTACCCACAGACCGTTTACTTTTTATGGTTTCTCTGCTATTCTGTTACGCTGCTAAATACTCAACTGGACGATGAATATCTTGAATCAGCTTTTTCGGGTCATAGTCTATACCCTTTGTTAATAGGGCATAGAACACCCGAATCAGTTTACAGCTTAAGGCTATTAACGATTGCTTCTTCTTCAGTGGATTCTTGGGCCTTGTCGTATAGTAGGTGTGTATCTCTGCAAACTCTGCGTTTTTGGCGACGAGCGGCATCACTGCTTGAAATAGAATCGCCCTCAACCGCGCTCGACCTCGCTTACTGATGGTGGTCTGTCCCTTGTGCTTGCCCGAGCTACTTTCTCGCAAGGCTAGGCCCGCTAGCTTTTGAATTTGCTTTGGAGAATTAAAGCGTCTAATATCTCCAACTTCGGAGAGAAAACCTGCCACGGTAACGAGGCCAACACCTTTAATTTCAAGCAACTTGGCTACTTCGGGTATCTGACGGCACAACCCATCGATGGTTTCAGTGACTGCCTCATATTGTGCTGTTTTAGTATGATAGTCTTGCAGTAATAGCTGGATTTCCATTCGGGAACAAGACTCTCCTTCGGTGCAACCAATGCTCTTCTGAGCAGCTTCATACAGGCTCTTAGCCCTTTTCATTCCCACTGCTCTCAATTTGTTGTCTCTCCAAATTCGGTTGATTCCTTCTGCTCCAAGTCTTTCAACATCCCTAGGTAGCGGGGCAACTTGCAATACCAGCATGCTACTCGTGGCATCAAACTTTCCAAACACCGTTTCATGCTCGGGAAAGTAGATTTTCAGCCACCGTTGAACACGATTTTTTATACTGTTCATTTCCTTTTGGATGCGCATCCTGCAGGCCATTGCTATTCGCAGTTCTGCATAGATCCCCTCCGGGATATAGGACTCATTGTATCTCCCCTCGATGACCAGCTTAGCGATGGTTTTGGGGTCCTTTGCATCCGTTTTGCTGGGGTGGTTGTCATCAAGCTCCTTACTACGCTTTACATGGAATGGGTTGACGAGGACCAGCTTAATGCTTTGCTCTTTTAGGTAGGATGCCAGGCCAAACCAGTAATGACCGGTTGGCTCTGCGCCTACCACTGTACAGTCCTTTTGTGCTTGCCTTTTTAAATGTTCAATCCATGCGTAGAAATCCTTGAATCCTTCAGCACTGTTTTCAAACTTGAATACCTTGCCTAGCTCGACTCCTCGCCAGTCGAAAGCCCTGGCGTAATGAAGCTCGCTGGCGATGTCCACTCCGATCACAATACTTCTTTCGGATAGTTGCTTTAGTTTCTCGTTTTGTGTAAAATTCATTGGGGATGACCTCCGTTATTTTGATTGGATTCTGTTGGCCAACAGTCCTTTCAAATTGTAACGTGAGGTCTTCTTTTTGACAAAGCTCATTTTTGACTACTACAGGAATGCTCCTCAATAACTTAAACGAGAATAGAGAGGAAAACGTCACGTTCTATTAAAACTTTTATTACTTCATCAGCGTCTTTATAGTAGAAAGAGAAAAGGACCTTCTCATGGATGAAGTGCACTTCAAAAGGAGTCAGGTATGTTTGATAAGAAAGAGCTAACAAGGGAAATTGAGAGCTATCTAATAGCGAATCAAGAATCTATTTATAGGCTTGCCTACAGTTATGTTAAACATCCGGAGGACGCTTTGGATGTAGTCCAGGAATCAATCATAAAAGCTATTTCCTCAGTGAACACCTTAAAGGATTCTCATAGTATGAAGTCCTGGGTGTATCGCATTGTCGTCAATACAGCTCTCGATTTCCTGCGTAAGCAGAAGCGCTTGGTTGTAGTGGATTCCGAAACCATCAGTACATATATCGATGAACCTGCTGCCGGATGTGAGGAAGGTTCTGATCTGGATTTAGCCTCCGCCCTGGAGAAATTATCTCCAGCTGAGCGCGGCCGCATCATTCTTCGGTATTATGAAGATCTCAAAATTGAGGAAGTAGCTTTAGTGTTAAAGGAAAATGTGAACACCACAAAGTCCCGTCTTTATGCTACCCTCAAAAAACTTCGCGTGCAAATGGAAGAACCTATGGAGGAGATCAAACATGGATGATAAGCAGCTATCCCAATTAAAGGATGAGTATCACAATACACCGGTCCCCAAGGAGTTGGAACAGGTCGTTCAGAAAGCGATAGAGGACGGTAAGAAAAAACAGCAAAGGAGTCGATTGATTATGGGTCGTAAGATTGTCGCAACGGCCGCCGCCGCCGTTATGGTTTTGATAGGAGGAATTAACGTAAGTCCCACCATGGCCAGTGTCATAGCCGATGTGCCTGGAATGAAAACTATAGTCCAAGTTCTTACTTTTAGGGATTATCAGTTTGATGATGGGTGGCACCAAGCTAATATCGAAGTCCCCGTCATTAGCGGACTGGAGGAAAGCGGACTGGGCCAGGCTTTAAACCAGAAGTATTTAGAGGAAAACAAAAAACTCTATGAGGACTTTATGGCTGATGTAGAAGAAATGAAAGCTCTGGGCGATGGACATCTGGGGGTTGACAGCGGTTATGAAATCAAGACGGATAATGAGCGTCTATTAGCCATTGGGCGTTATGTGGTCAACACTGTAGGGTCCTCCTCTACCGTTTTTAAGTATGACACCATTGACAAGGTGGATCAGGTCCTGATTACCCTGCCCAGCTTATTTAAAGATGACAGTTATGTTAAAGTGATCAGTGATTATATCGTGAATGAGATGAAAGCGAAGATGAAAGCTGACTCTAATTTAATGTACTGGGTTGTTACGGATGAGAATAAGGGCGAAGAAAACTATTTTGAGCCCTATACCCAGATTAACCCGGAGCAAAGCTTCTATATTAACTCCGATTACAAACTGGTGATTTCTTTCGACAAGTACGAAGTGGGTCCTGGGTTTATGGGAATTCAGGAGTTCGTCATTCCCACTGAGGTCATAGCTGATTTACTGGTCAGCAACGAGTATATTAAACCCTAAAAAGGGGCAGTTCAGACTGGCATTAGCGAAATGAATAGTAGAGAAAATGAGAAACTCAGCAAGTAAATCCTGCTGAGTTTCTCTTTGTTTAGGCGGTGTTATTTATAGTATAATTTATAAGGAATACGCACTGAGCCTTAAATGCATTTTAAGGGACCAGTATGTGGAGGATTGACATGATACTTCTAGAGAATGTATGTAAGGAATTTGATACAGGCTTCACATTGAAGAATATAACACTTAACATTAATCATGGTGAAAAAGTTCTTGTCTTTGGCCCTAACGGAGCAGGGAAGACGACTTTCCTCAAAATCCTGTCCTGCCTGATCACTCCATCCTCAGGAACCCTGAAAATAATGGGATACCCGCCATCCATGAGAACGAAACTATTGGGAAGTATAGGTTTTGCTCCCCAGTCAGGTCATTTATATGAATCCTTGACCATAAAACAGAATCTCGAATTTTACGGGAAAATGTACGGTATTGATAAGCCCGAGCTTGATGAGAGAATAAATTGGTTGCTGGCTCAGTTTAACTTGACCATGAAGCTGGACAGTAAAATCTCACAGTTATCGAAAGGGATGAGACAGCGGCTTCTCATCATCAAGGCTTTGCTCCATAAACCACAGCTCCTGCTCCTTGATGAACCCTACTCAGGGCTTGACTTGGAATCCTCCGAATATCTACACCGATTTATCGATTCAGTGGAGGATAAGACGGTGGTGACCGCTACCCATGATTTTAATACTGAGATTAAGGAAGGACAAAGAATTATCATTTTTAATCAGGGTGCTATAGTATTTGACGAACTATGGCAAGACAATATAGCGACCTTTAAAGACTTCTATCGGTGGAAGGTGGGGCAATGATCAGACAAGCTTTAGCATTAGCCTATAAAGATTTCCAGATTGAAGCTGGGAAAAAGAAATTGTTTACTTCCCTTGTTTTTTTATCCTTCACTTTGATTTTTCTTTCAAGTCTTGTTTCGGCGAAGATCCCCAGCTCTAAACCCGAGATGGCTGCCCTGACTCTTTGGCTGATTCTTGTCTATTTGCTCTTTCAGACTCTCAACAGATCCCTTGCCATGGAGGATGAAGCAGGATGCTGGGATGCTTTATTTTTATGTCCGGTTTCACCGAGAGTTATATTTTTAGGTAAATTTATTTACAATTTGCTTTTAGTCATGATAGTGGAGCTCATTACCTTCCCTTTTATTATTCTGTTTTTCAATCTCCCCATAGCTATGATCCAGATCCTGGTTCCTGCACTTTTGGCATCAGTGGGCTTTGTAGCAGTTGGTTTATTGGTCTCCTTATTTTCACTTAAAAGTCAAGGACGGGAGTTATTAGCCAATGTTGTCTCACTCCCCTTATTCCTACCGGCCCTGTTCATAGGTCTCAGTATGACGGTCGATATAGCCAAGGGAGCGGGCCTGCCCGACGTTTGGAGGCAAGTTCTTTTTCTTTTCCTATATGATGTCTTCTTTTTGGTTGCTTCCTACATAGGCTTCGATGAAAACTATATGGAGTAGACTTATCGGGAGGTCGTGGCATCAATATAAGAAGGCCATAGGGCGTGTAAAACATGGTGAACAAGAGTGGTTTCTCGTTCACCATTTTCTTATCCCTGTAGATCAATAAAAGCAGTAGGTGATTGCAGTATTCTTAGCCAAATAAGTTTGTTTAAAATGTAACTTTTCTGGGTTGATCAGCACTAATAGGGTAGAGGAGGGAAGATAGAGTGAAAACAATAGAAGACATCTATAAAACCTACGAAAAGCCTATCTTCCACTATTTCTATGGCTTAACGGGAAATACCCATCTTGCTGAGGAATTGACTCAGGAAACCTTTTTCCAAGTCTTGAGGACCTTTTCCAGATTTCGAGGGGAAGCCCAAGTGACCACTTGGCTGTACAAGGTAGCGCGCAATGTGTACAGCATGTGGAAAAGAAAGCAGAAGGTGAGCTACCCGCTGCCCGAGTCAGAGATGTTAAAGGGCCCGGTCTCTCATGAACCGGACATGGTCCTGGAACTCAAAGAAAAGCTGATTCTGACCTGGAGTGTACTTCAGGAACTCCCTGAAAACTATCGTGAAGTATTCTGGCTGCGGGAATGGCATGAGTTGGCTTACGAACAGATTGCAGTGATTATGGGGAAGTCTGTGCCTTGGGTAAAAGTTACTTTGCATCGGGCAAGGCTGCAGTTCCGTAAAACCTATGCAGAAAAGGAGGGAAAGGAATGAGGCTCCCTTGTGAATTGGTTCAGGATATTCTCCCTTTGTATGTGGAGGAGGATGTCAATCCCAAGACGAGGGACTTGGTGGAAAAGCATTTAGAAGAATGCGGCTCTTGCCAGGACTTTCTAAGGGAATTAAAAAATGAAGAGCCTGTATTAGATAATATTCCGGAAAACCTGCCGGAACCGGATACCTTTAAAAAATGGCTTAAACGCCTTAGGATAGGAGCTGTCGTGGGGCTGATCGCCTTGATATTAGCGGCTGTTGGAATCGGTGTGGTTGGGTATAAAGCTGGGACTGTGGCAGAAAAGGAAACAATCAGCACCAGGGATGTGGTTAAGGTATTGAAAAAGGCAGGACTTAGCTTGAAAGCCAGCCAATCTCCAGTCGTAGACCCAAGTGAATGTATATTGGGTGATGTGCAGCCAAAAGTTTATGGCTTAGATGAGGAAGGCCTTGGCCAGTTATATATTTATGAGTTTGATTCGACTTTGGGAAGGAGAAACGTACTCGAAGGTATTAAAAATATGGAAGATGATCCATTCGCAAGATCACAAATTCCGAGTGTTGCTTATGCAGCAAAGAATATGGTCATAATTGTGGTCTTAAATATCTCTGAAGAAAATTGGCAAAGTGATTATGGTAAGATTGCCCCAATTACTCAGACCTTGGGTAAAACTATCTTTCACGATTTGAACCAAGGGGAAAAATGGGTTCTTTACGGTGATGGAAAGCATTGGGAAGCCAAGCTTGTGGTATCTGCTTATGAAGAGTGGTGGACAGGTGAAGATGGCTATAAGAAGTTTAAATTTTATATGACCAAAACTCCTTTGGTAAAATACAAAGGTAATCCGGAGGAGATAAAAGATATCAATTACAGCTTTGAATATCTTACTGGAAAATCAACCATGGCCGGGGAAGAGTATCATCAAGGCAACTTCGATGAAGAACAAACGGGTTTCTATAATGGCTCACCCTTGTACTGGGGAATCTATGGCGGTACAACACATACAATTGATAAAAACGAAACAGGAAAATTCTCCGTTCAATGGAGCGGCGAAGAAGAGAGCTTTGAATTGACCTTACAAGAACCGTAAAAAGATAGGGGCTGTGTGAACAGCCTCTTATTTATATTTAACAGCAGCTATGCTTGTCGAAAATCCCAAGCGCTTGGGATTTTGGATAAGCTGTACAAATTACTCCATGGTGAGACGGTGAGTCTATACCTGGTGAATATCATGCAGTATAATAGACACCAGGCATAGACAAAATACCAAAGAAACGATTGGAGCAGATATTTCTGAATAACAAGCAAGAGTGGAAGAAGAATATTATACTCTTTTTAACCAGTCAAACCATATCCCTCTTCGGTTCCTCCTTAGTTCAATATGCCATCATGTGGTATATCACTTTAGAGACCCAATCAGGGATCATGATGACCATCTCCATTATCTGCGGTTTTCTGCCGACGTTTTTTCTTTCTCCTTTTGCTGGGGTGTGGGCAGACCGCTATAATAGAAAAACGCTGATTATATTGGCTGATTCCATGATAGCCATTTCCACGTTGATTCTGGCCCTGTTGTTTTTCGCCGGATACAAAATGATGTGGCTGCTTTTTGTGATGTCCGCCATCCGTGCTCTTGGAGCAGCAGTGCAAATGCCGGCGGTGGGAGCTTTTATCCCTCAGCTGGTGCCGGGGGATAAGTTAATCAAGGTCAATGGCATCAACGGAAGTATCCAATCAGCCGTAATGCTGGTATCCCCCATGCTGAGCGGAGCTTTGCTTACCATCACCACTATTGAAGCTATATTCTTCATTGATGTGGTTACAGCAGCTTTGGGAGTTTCAGTTTTACTCTTCTTTTTGCATGTGCCGGCCCATCGCAAAGCCCAGGCCAAGGAGCCTGTCAGCTATTTTGCAGATCTGCGTGAAGGTCTTCGTTATATTGAACAACATGCTTTCTTAAAAAGATTTTTCGTATTCTGTGCTTTGTTCATGGTTATGGCTGCACCGGCGGCTTTCTTGACCCCACTTCAGGTTGCGCGAACCTTTGGGGATGATGTGTGGCGTCTTACAGCCATCGAAATGACCTTCTCCATTGGCATGATGATCGGTGGAATCTTAATGGCAACCTGGGGAGGCTTCAAGAATAGGATTCATTCCATGGCTTTGGGAACCCTTCTCTTCGGAGCCTGCACTGTTGCGCTGGGGGTTATTCCAATTTTCTGGTTGTACCTCGTTTTCATGGCGTTCGTAGGAGTAGCTATGCCGATCTTTAATACTCCCGCGACGGTAATGCTTCAGGAGAAGGTGGAGTCGGATTTTCTGGGCCGGGTTTTCGGGGTTCTTTCTATGATCTCCAGCACCATGATGCCCTTGGGGATGCTCATTTTCGGCCCTCTGGCGGATATTATGAACATAGAAGTACTGCTTATAGGAACCGGGGTAATCATGTTCATAGAGAGCTTTTTCCTTTTCGGGAGCAAAGTACTCCTCGAGGCCGGCAAGCCGGCGGTTAAGTCGATAGAACCATTGGATTAGATTTGGGCGAAATTGATCGCGCTTAGAGTTTTGGCGTAAAGTAGAGAAATTGAAATTAGGAGAATGGCATGGATTTTCGTCAAATAGAGGCATTTGTTTCAGTATACCGTTTACGAAACTTTTCAAGAGCAGGCAAAGCCCTGTTTCTAACCCAACCGACCATCAGCAGTCACATCAACGACCTGGAGAATGAATTAGGTGTAAAGTTGTTTGACCGTTCCAGTCGGGATGTCATTCCTACTGACGCAGGGGATATTTTTTATCAGTATGCCGTTAATTTGTTGGAAACCAGAGATTGTGCCATTTCTTGCCTCAATCAGCATAACATGCAGATTGAGGGGAGGTTGGAAATCGCGGCATCGTCTATTCCCAGTCAGTATTTGCTGCCTAAGGTTATGACAGGTTTTCAAAAAATGAACCCTAACATCATGTTTTTAATTCATCAAGGGGATACGCGGGAAGTCATAAGGGAGATCCAAGAGAAGAAATATCAAGTGGGGATTGTTGGTGCCCGTATAGATGAAGACAAACTGGACTATGAAATTCTTACCAACGACCGGCTTGTACTTATTGCTTCTAAGGAGTGTATAGAACCAACAGATAGCTCATGTATAGCCATAGAAAGTTTGCTGAAGAAAAAATTTATCCTTCGCGAAAAGGGCTCAGGAACAAGAGAGGAATTTGAAATAGCACTTAGGAAAAAGGGAATCGACCCTGATAGGCTGAATGTTGTTGCGGAAATGAATAATATGGAGGCGATAAAGCGTGCCGTGAGTGAAGGTTTAGGAGTAGCGGTGGTTTCGTCCCTCTGTGTAGAAGAGGAGCTGAAAGCCAAAACAATTCAAGCCTTTATAATCGATGGACTTGATCTCGAACGGTCGTTTTATTTAGTGACTTATCGGAACCGGCCTCTCTCTCCCAGCGCAGCTGCTTTCCGAGAATTTATCCTTAATTATTACCTTGATCAGCTCATTTATTGTGATGAATAATTGCAGGTTCAGGAATTAAACTATTCATGATGAATTCCGTGAGGAGTGATAAAGTCCGTGGAAGCTAGATTAACCCAAATGACTAAGAGTTCAGGCTGAGCTGCCAAATTGAGCCCTCAGGCTCTGGCACAGGTACTGTGCCGTTTACCGAAATTTGAAGACGAGAACTTAATCGTCGGTCTGGATACAAGTGATGATGCAGCGGTGTATAAGCTGAATGACGAGCAGGCGATGATTCTCACCTTAGACTTCTTTACCCCTGTGGTCGATGATCCCTTTAGCTTTGGTCAAATCGCAGCAGCCAATGCCTTAAGCGATATTTATGCTATGGGCGGAACGCCGATTACTGCGTTAAATATTGCTTGTTTTCCGGGGTGTTTGCCAAGTGAAATTCTGGCAGAGATCCTCAAAGGAGGAGCGGAAAAGGTCAGAGAGGCAGGCGCCATCATTGCCGGCGGACATACGGTGGAAGATGATGAACCGAAGTATGGCTTATCTGTTACTGGCCTGGTTCATCCCCAGCGAATTTTAACCAATGCGGGAGTACGTCCGGGGGACTTGTTGATTTTGACCAAACCTTTAGGAATTGGCATTCTGGCTACAGCCATAAAAGGGGATCTCGTGGATAAAGCCACCTATCAAAAAGCAGTGGACATCATGTCTTATCTTAACAAAGATGCCGGTCAGGCAATGTACAAAGTCGGGGTGTCCGGCTGCACGGATATTACAGGTTTCGGTTTTTTAGGCCATGCCCGGGAGATGGCAGAGGCCAGCAAGGTAACCCTGGAAATCTGGACGGATTTCTTGCCGCTTATTGAGGAAAGTAAGGAATTTGCCAAGTTGGGAATTATTCCTGGGGGAGCCTATCGCAATCGAGATTTCCTTAAGGATCAGGTTCATTTCCTAAAGAAAATACCTCAACCTATTGAGGATATCCTCTATGATCCACAAACTTCAGGGGGATTGCTCATAGGGGTACCGGAATCCAAAGCAAACTTACTGCTGGAGGAATTAAAAAAAGTAAATCAGACGGCTTATGCTGTTATAGGAAGAGTTAAGGAGAGAACGGATTTTCTCTTGGAAGTAATGTAAAATGTTCCTCGAATCCCTGCCCCGTGTGACGCACGGGGTGTTTATATTTTGTGCCAAAATGCTTTGTCGGGCATAGTACTATGTGATACATTGTATATCATGAGGTGAAAAACCAGGTTGCAAATAAAGTTTGGAGATTTACGGGCAAAACATCAAGGACTGGCGCTTAGCTCAAAAGATAGTGGATGTTCTTAGTGGAATAGAGCAGGGAGGAATTTGCAGCCATGAGAAAGAATGAAGATGATTTGGAAAACAAAGTCTCAGCCTATATTGATGCTTTATTCGCAGGAGTTGGAGCAAGCCAGCAGCTCTTTGATTTGAAAGAAGAAATAGCTACCAGTCTTAAAGAGAAAACCTTGGACTACAAAAACCGGGGAATAAGTGAAGAGCAAGCCTTTAAGGAAGCTATCGTGTCCTTAGGGGATTTGAGCGGTTTGGTGGCGGAGATGCGGCAGATTGGTCAGGATGAAGCGAAGCAAGCCGTTTATTCCACTATGGCGGCAAGAATTTCCCTCGCCGGAATCATAGCAGGCTCATTAATAATTTTGTTTGGATTTTTTAATATTGCTATGTTATACTTCATGAAGCTGGATGCTGTTAGTGTATCAGGGTCAGGAATATTCATCGTTGCAGGGGGAGCTCTATTAGCTTATAGCCTGCTGACCATGGAAACTCGCAGCAGGTACGGGATGAATAAGGTAAGAGCGGGGCTTTATGCTTTGTCTGTCGGGCTTATGCTCTTTGGTATGTTTTCAGCCGTGGTTACCGGATTGGCTACGGGTAAACTATTTATTGCCATAACTTCATTGATTGTGTTTTTTCTCCTAGGCTTTGGAGTGTTCTTGTTTTTGATTTTGACCGGATCGGATCGCCGTAAAGGACATTGACTACGGAGGTGTTTTCATACCTTGTATGTTTATCTTGTGTTCTCGAAAACAGGAACATGGCTCTCCAGAGTACTGACCTTCGTAACTGGGGAAAAATACGTTCATACTTCCATTAGCCTCGACCAGGATTTGAA
Source organism: Desulfitobacterium dehalogenans ATCC 51507 (assembly GCF_000243155.2). Taxonomy (NCBI): domain Bacteria; kingdom Bacillati; phylum Bacillota; class Clostridia; order Eubacteriales; family Desulfitobacteriaceae; genus Desulfitobacterium; species Desulfitobacterium dehalogenans. The sequence continues at coordinate 1,037,878 of NC_018017.1, forward strand.
GACCATGTATTCCTTTGGACGGGTCAGGCCCAACAATCCGTTTTCCGCCGGCTTTATTAGAGAAAATTTTAATAAGGGTGTTTTTCTAAAACAGAGCAATTGCGAATGCATTGTTTACCGGATAAAAATTAATGAAATTCAACATGCGATGTTGATTAATGAGATATCTCGGTTTATAGCGTCTGACCGATCCTTTAGATACAATTTTTTGGGGTTATTTACCGCTGCGATGAATATCCCTATGCGAAGAGAAAATTACTACTTCTGCTCTCAATTTGTTTCTGAACTCCTTATTAAGATCAATTTGCTGCAGAACTCATTTCCTCCAGAACTGATTAAGCCCATGGATTTGTATCACATTGAAGGTAAAGAAGAGATTTATAAGGGATTTACCTGGCAATATGGAACATCATCTTTAGGGAACACTAATCGGGGGTGTGTTGCTAAATGAACCATTTCATTGAGCAGCCCACCTTTTTTTTATTGGATGTTTAACCTCATTTATTTTAATCATTAGCATTAAAAAATCATATTGATGGAATAAAGGAGTTTTGCGGAGAAATGTCAAATTGTGAAATTGTGTATTAATAATTGTAGCAACTTTCACATAGACTGGGGGATGAGAGAATGAATAACCGTTTAATGAATATATCTACCATCGGGAGTTCCCAGGCTGTGGCTGATGAATTGCACCGGGTTACATCCCTCTATTTTGGTCATAAAGTCCAAATGAGAAACAGGTACTATATCAAGGAGATCCCTCCTAATTTAAATGACGACCTCTATATCGTACTTCCGACAAGAGTTGAGGAAGCCTCTAAGTATATAGACAGACAACGAATATTCCCTCTTGAACTCATTCCCGAAGACCTTTTTTACATAAGGGTTGCTCGGATCCCCGCAGAATCCAATGTTGTGATCTTTAATAATAACGGCTCCCAGGCCAAAGCCATTGAGAGATACCTCCACGAGCATGAAGTGAATCATGTACACTATAGAATTCTCCCATTTAATGAGATGGAGAATTCTCAGATTAAGGAAGTATTGCAATCTGCAGACTACATCGTTGGAATGGAGGGCTTTGTAGGGGCTAAGGGAATTCTCTGGACTCATTACGGGCAGTACTTTGATAAACAAAGAGTTCCCGTGATTGGATTTCATAGGACCATTAAACCTGAGGATATACTGCATCTGACGGAAAAGGTGGTGGAATTTAACTTTAATCAGATCCTTTCCAATACCCAAGGTATTAGCTTCGACTTAAATGCTCATATTCAAGAAGTTATGAGTTCTATGGAAGGGATTGTGAATTTCATGGAAGATACAAACACAAGTATCCATGAAGCTCATGGCCGAATCCAGAGGCAAGTAGAGCGTATCGACGAAACTATTGAGGTTACCAATGATCTTAATACCAATACCCAAAAAATTGATGAACTGATTAATACGATTAAACAAATATCGGACCAGACCAATCTACTGGCGCTCAACGCGGCCATTGAAGCAGCCCGTGCAGGAGAAGCGGGGAGAGGCTTCGCCGTCGTTGCCGATGAAGTAAGGAAATTGGCGGAGAGAAGCAAACAATCCATCCAATTCATCCAGCAGCTGGTTGCCAATATAAAACAAACCAATCATCGTACCGTCCCGCTGCTCCATTTCTTAGCCGGAGAAATTAAGGACATGGATGAGATTATTAACAAGATACTCAATAGCTCCACAATCAATCAAACTGAGGCAAAATCCATATCCGAAGCCTTGAGTCGCGTTACGAAGATCAGTGAACAGCTGACCAATGAGTTTATAGCCTTTAGTTTCTAATTACTAAATTACAGGAAATAGATGAGGTAAATCGTCAGAAACAGATATCCCCTCCCGTCTTATATACCGGTTGCAGCATTCCATGGTGCTTCAAGGTATTGAAATGGGAGGGGATTCGCTATTATGGATCAGAGGGTATGGCGATCCCAGCGGGGAAGATTCCGGAGCAAAGGGTATGCTCCTGCGGTGCAAAAAATAGTATATAAAGAGTAAAAGAAGTGGAGATGGAGATACTCTCTTTTAAGAAGATTTACCGAGGTGATGAACAGTGATCAAGAGACTCCTTGTCATTTTGACTTCAGTGTTTTTAGTATCGGGGTGTGCAGCTAATGCCCCCCAGGATAAAAACGCCAATCTAGATAAACCTGGGCAGCAAGTAGAGATGGATTTGCCCGGTACGGACCAGGGGCAGACGAAACCCGGGGGAGAGGGGCAGGGTACGGAGAGAGAAGGAAGTGCCAGTCTGGGAAATATACATCTAGGGGATTCCTTTGGCGAGGTGGAAAAGGCTTTAGGCAAGGGCTACAAAGAAACCCTCCATGATGAACCCGGGCATTTCCCTGAAGCCTGGTACAGCAGAGAGTACGACAAAGGCATTAAATTCATTGTCGGAAAAGATTCGGGCAAAGTGCTGGAGATCGATGCCGTAACTAGGGAATTTGCCACCAATCTCGGTGCCAAGGTAGGAGATACTGCTGAGAAAATTAAGGATTTGTATGCTGTCAAATACAAGCCCTTTGAAAGTAGACACGGGGATGGACCTTTGGAAGGATTCTATCTGCTGGATGATGGCCAGATTATGATCTTTGATTATAATAGGGAAGATAACCAACTGGTCAATACGAATGTGAAGCCGGATTCTAAGGTGGAGATGATAAGGCTGACCCAATCTCAATATCTGGACTAAAAGCGATAAATAGGCAAAAACGCATCCGCAATGTGGGTGCGTTTTTGTTTCACTATCACAAAGTATAAACTTCATAAAGGTTAGGAAAAAGCTAGAAACCAATCCCGACAAACCATAATATATTAAAAAATAGGTGAGGGAAAGAGTTTTATGCTCTATTCAGCCTATACACCCAGACAGCCTGGCCCCTAGTTCAAAGGCTTTCCGGCAATCCTGAGGGAATCGCTCTTTGCGCACCTGCGCTTTATGTTGCTCATTAAATCGGGAGGCTTCATAGTCGGAGTAGTTGTCAAACTGATAGGTATCTGTGGCAAGGAGATATTCGGAAGATCCAATCCTTTATAATTCAGCTCATAAAGATGAAACATTTCTGTTTCGGCACCTACAGATTGCGCTCCCTCAAGAGCTTTATGCAATAATGTAGCTGTATTCCATTGCTTGCGGGGGCCTCCATTGACAGCAATAACCTTCATAGTAAATACTTCAACTCCTTATGTTAATGTGTTTGCTTATAGAGCAGCAATTTGCCTTCACTTCTATTATATTAGGGGGAATCTTAAAAACAAAGGTTTGCAATTATGAGCAAGGATGTTTATAATACTGAAAAGAAGTGAATAACTGGATGAGGTTTTCAGGAGAACAGGGTATGCACACCATGATGAACTGAAAACGGACAGAACTCTGGAGAGTTCCGCAAGGACGCCGAAGGGGCAAGACAGCAAAGCTGTTCAATCTCTCAGGCAAAAGGACAGAGCGCATAATTTGTGAACGATGCTTAAGTCATGCTATGACTGCCAATAAGCGGGTTCGCAAATTGCTCTTGTGTACCAGAGTCAAACTTAGGATTTGGCTCTTTTTTATTGGTGAAAATGAAAGAGAAGAAAAAGAAAAGGGGTAAAGAAAATGAGCTTAGAACCAACCCGTGAAACGTCCAACCGCGTGATTATTTCCATCTTAGGCAAGGATCAAATAGGAATTATTGCCTGGCTGACAGGGCGATTGGCTGAAAAATCCATCAATGTCCTGGATCTCAGTCAAACCATTCTCCAGGGCTTTTTCACGATGATTATGATCGTGGATGTTACTCAATCCACAGCCTCCTCCTTAGCCGATCTCACCAAGCAATTGCAAAGCGAGGGAGAAGCCCGAGGCTTAAAGGTCAATGTCCAGCATGAAGATATTTTCGAATTCATGCATCGAGTATAGGGGGGATTATTGTGAAAATGCATCTGGCTCCTCATGAAATACTTCAAACCATTGAAATGGTGGAAAATGAGAATTTAGATATCCGTACCATCACCATGGGCATAAGTCTGTTGAACTGTGCCGGAGACGATATTCAACAGGTGGAACAAAAAATCTATGATAAAATTACCCGCCAAGCTGAGCATTTAGTCGGTGTAGGGGAAAGCTTAGCCGCTCGTTATGGCATTCCTATTGTCAATAAAAGAGTCTCAGTAACTCCGGTGGCTCTCTTAGGCTCCAACTTTAATCCCGAAGAAATGGTCCGTTTGGCCAAAGCCTTAGACAGAGCAGCCAAGACGGTGGGGATTAACTTCTTGGGAGGTTTTTCTGCCCTCGTTCAAAAAGGCTTAACCAAGGGAGACCGCTCCTTGATCGAAGCGATTCCCCAAGCTTTGGCGGAGACAGAATTTGTTTGCTCCTCGGTAAATATCGGTTCCACCAAATCCGGAATCAATATGGATGCTGTGTTGAAGATGGGAGAAGTCGTCCTGGACAGTGCCCGCCGGACAGCGGATCAGGATGGCATCGCTGCCGCCAAACTCGTTGTTTTCTGCAATGCGCCTGAAGATAATCCCTTTATGGCCGGAGCCTTTCACGGGGTGGGAGAACCGGAGGCGGTCATCAATGTGGGGGTCAGCGGCCCCGGTGTCGTTGCCCATGCTGTTAAGAAAAGCCCCCAGGCAGATTTGGGAGAACTGGCCAACCTTATTAAGCGCACGGCCTTCAAGATTACCCGTATGGGTGAATTGATCGGTCGAGAAGCCTCCCAAGCCTTGAATGTTCCCTTTGGCATTGTGGATCTTTCCTTAGCCCCTACGCCAGCGATTGGGGACAGTGTGGCGGAAATCCTTGAGAATATGGGACTGGAGCGCTGCGGCGCTCATGGCACCACGGCGGCCTTAGCCTTGCTGAATGACGCGGTGAAAAAAGGCGGAGCCATGGCATCCTCCCATGTGGGAGGGTTGAGTGGAGCCTTTATTCCTGTCTCCGAGGATGCGGGCATGATTGAAGCTGTGGAAGTCGGTGCTTTAAGCATCGAAAAGCTGGAGGCCATGACCTGTGTTTGCTCCGTGGGATTGGATATGATAGCCATCCCCGGAGATGTGGAGGCGGAAACCATCGCCGGAATTATTGCCGACGAAGCAGCTATCGGTATGATTAATAAGAAGACAACCGCTGTACGGGTGATACCGGCCATCGGTAAAAAAGTCGGGGATCGTGTAGAGTTTGGCGGACTGCTGGGAAGCGCTCCGGTAATCAAAGTGAACCCCTTCTCCTCCCGTGAATTTATCCGTCGGGGTGGTAGAATTCCGGCACCTATTACCAGTCTGTCTAATTAAAACTGTCCTTTCTTGAAAAAGAAAACTGGAAAGTGATTCCAATCGCATTTTTTTAGGGTAATTCAGGTTAGAATAAGTCATAAGCAAATGACCTGCATAAAGGGGGATTTTACTATGACACAAATCATGAAAAATATTGAGTTTTCCCAAGTTCTTGACCTGAAAGAGTTGATTACCTACCAACAAGGACAAGTGGTAAGCCGCACTCTTGCTCAGACGCCTATCGTCAGCATTACCCTATTTTCTCTGGACGAGGGAGAAGGAATCAGTACTCATACCACTTCAGGAGATGCCATGGTGCAAATACTGGATGGAGAAGCAGAGATCACTATAGGGGATAAGGTATTGACCGTAAAAGAAGGAGAGACCCTCATCATGCCCTCCGATGTTCCCCACGGCTTAGAAGCCAGGAAACGCTTCAAAATGCTTTTAACGGTAATTAAGTATTAAGTCAACGGCTTTCTTTTTAAGGTGCAAACTATCAAAAACCATAAAAATAACGAAAACCAGCAATGATATAGGCAACTATTATTGCTGGTTTTCTTGCTATATGTTCAATCCCCTGCGGAAAGGATGAAAATATAGTGAATATCTAATATAATAGAGATGACTTTTGTAAAACGGTGTTTTAAGGAGAGCTATTATGTCGATTAAGAATATCTATTGTGTGGGGCGTAATTACTTTTTACATGCTCAAGAGCTTAATAATGCAGTTCCCACATCGCCTATGATCTTTACGAAACCTTCTCATGCTTTTACAGAAGCGAAAGGGCAGATTTTAAAAATGCCGACAGGTAAGGGCTCAGTTCATTATGAAGCGGAGCTTGTCATTCACCTTGCAAAAGACTATGAACCGAGTCTGAAGGTGGATGAGATCATCGATCAAATGGCTATTGGTGTGGATTTTACTTTGCGGGAGGTACAAGATGAACTGAAGAAGAAAGGGTATCCTTGGTTGCCGGCAAAGGGTTTCCCCCATTCAGCCTTAGTTTCTCCCTGGATTCCTTTTGCGGGTATTGAAGCCATCGGGAATCATGACTTCACTCTGGAACGGAACGGTCGCGAGGTCCAACGGGGAAATATTAAGGATATGATTTTTCCTATCCCGATCCTGATTGAATTCATTGGCAAGGAATTTGGACTGGGTGCCGGAGATATCATCTTCACCGGAACTCCAGCGGGTGTGGGGGCAGTTCAAGAAGGGGATCATCTCGTGATGAACTGGAAAGAAAATAAAGTGGGCGAATGCTTCATCGGGAGTTAAATATTGTATACTTGGTCTAAAAAGGTTGATAGTTACAAGAAATGTAGGTAAATTTAAACCATGCCTCAGTAAGAGGAAAAACCTAGAGTATGGAGGATGCACATGCTACGTCTAATTGAAAATGGAATATACCTTATTCAAGGAAAAAGAGCCTTAGAGGTAAAAGATACAAATGTCCTGTGGGATCTCAATGGGGAGCCGGTTCAGCCGGAACAGCTTCCTGGCGAGACATTGCCGGATCGTGAGAGCGCCCGCAAAAATACCATGGCCTATCAAATTCTCTCCCGGCATAATACTTCCGAGACGATGGATAATTTGAAGATTCGCTTTGATGCCTTAACCTCCCATGACATCACCTATGTGGGGATTGTGCAAACAGCACGGGCCAGCGGCTTAAAGGAGTTTCCGATTCCCTATGTGCTGACCAACTGCCATAACAGTTTGTCGGCAGTAGGGGGAACCATCAATGAAGATGATCATGTCTTCGGTTTGTCTGCGGCTCAAAAGTATGGCGGTATCTTTGTTCCAGCCCATCAAGCGGTTATCCATCAATATATGAGGGAGATGATGACGGGCTGCGGCAGCATGATTCTGGGATCGGACAGTCATACCCGTTACGGCGCTTTTGGCACCATGGGAGTAGGTGAAGGTGGGCCGGAGCTGGTAAAGCAGCTTCTGAGCAAAACCTATGATGTGAAATATCCCGGAGTTGTGGCTATCTACCTGGAAGGCAAGCCTCACCCCGGCGTAGGCCCCCAAGACGTGGCCTTGGCGATTATTGGAGCAGTCTTTAAGAATGGCTTTGTTAAAAATAAGGTCATGGAATTTGTGGGACCCGGCATTGAGAATCTATCCGTGGATTTCCGCAGCGGAATTGATGTGATGACCACAGAAACCACTTGCTTAAGCTCTATTTGGGTCACCGATGATAAAGTGAAGAAGTATTTTGATATCCATGGCCGCAGTGAAGCTTATGCTAAGCTGGAGCCGGGAGAAGTGGCCTATTATGACGGCATGGTGGTGGTGGACTTAAGCAAAATTGTCCCCATGATTGCAATGCCTTTCCATCCCAGCAATACCTTTACTATTGCAGAGCTCAATCAGAACCCTTACGATATCCTCAAACATGTGGAAGAAGAGGAAAGAAGGCAGCTGGATAATCCACAGATTAATTTCAATCTGACGGATCGGATCGTCAATGGCCGCCTCCATGTGGATCAAGCCATCGTGGCAGGCTGTGCCGGCGGAAGTTTTGAAAATATCATGGATGTAGCCGCTATTCTTGACAGCCAATCTGTAGGGAACGACTACCTATCCTTTAGTGTGTACCCTTCCAGCCAGCCCATTTATTACGAACTCATTAAGCGCGGTGCTATCGGTAAGCTGATGCAGGCAGGAACACTGATTAAGACAGCCTTCTGCGGTCCCTGCTTTGGGGCCGGGGATGTACCTGCCAATGGCCAATTCAGCATTCGTCATACCACAAGGAACTTCCCCAACCGGGAAGGCTCTAAGCCCGGTGAACTGCAAATATCTTCAGTGGCCCTGATGGACGCTCGTTCTATTGCCGCCACAGTAATCCGTGGTGGACAACTGACTCCGGCTACTGAGATTGACTTTACACCAGCAGAAACTGATTATGAATTTAATGCTGATATCTATGCCAAGAGAGTGTATCAAGGATTCGGCGACCCTAGACCTGAGTCCGAATTGAAGTTCGGTCCCAATATTGCCGACTGGCCGGAAATGATTGCCTTGCCCGAGAATATTCTCTTAAAATTTGCGGCCGTTATTCACGATCCTGTCACCACCACAGATGAGTTGATTCCTTCGGGAGAAACCTCCTCTTACCGGTCCAACCCTCTGAGACTTGCGGAATTTACCCTTTCCCGAAAAGAACCTCAGTATGTAGAACGTGCCAAAGGGGTTCAAGCCTTAGAGAAAGAACGCCAAAGCCTGGTAGCCGGTGAAAAGGACTTACCGAACCTGAGCGATGGCTTGCGTGGATTGGGAGAACAAATCCTCCAGGCAGCACCTTCTTATACCAATCTGGAGGAGGCTCTGGCCAGCACCGGGATAGGGACTGTAATCTACGCCGTGAAACCTGGGGATGGCTCCGCGCGGGAGCAGGCTGCATCCTGTCAGAAGGTCCTGGGAGGATGGGCCAATATCGCCCAAGAGTACGCCACCAAGCGTTATCGGAGCAACCTGATCAACTGGGGAATGCTGCCCTTTACCTGGGATAATGACCCTGAGATCACCTTCCACGTGGATGATGTTCTTTTTGTCCCGGGAATTCGGCAGAGCATTATCAATGAAGCAGGCACCGTTACGGGGCAATTGTATACTGCTCAGGGGGTTAAAGAGGTCAAGCTTCAGCTTAATCCTTTGACCCAGGACGAAAGAGAGATTATCCTGAAGGGAAGCTTGATTAACTACTACGCGACCAACTAAAGAATGAGCGAACGCCGGGCCATAGGTCTGGCGTTCGCTTATTTTTGCTGGTGCTGCCTTGCGGCATGGGTGGCTACCAGGAAAAAGTTCTGAAAGCTAAGTCTCCAGGATTTTGCTTTACACCGTTCGCTCAATAAGCTACGCGGACAAAACTAACGCTCAAGCCCTCCGCTCCGAAAGGTGCCCCGCCAAATCGCTCCTGCTCAGTGGCGGGTTGGAAACGTCCTGTTTCCAACCTTTCTCCGCTGCGTGCTTTTCGCGAAGTTTTGTTTCCGCTCGCTTAAATTCGCTCTCTTTTGTAAAGCAAAATCCTTGGGCTGCTTTTCGGGGCCTGTGCGAGCGGGGGCGTTGTGGAAAATGCGGGGTAAGTGCCCCTAACCCAAGCCGCTTTTTCCGTCTTTACCGACGCCGCTTGAGCGGCATGGTCGACTACTCCGGGAAGGGCTCCGAATGACCCTCAAAAATACGATAAGTACCCTAAAGCAATGCTGAAAGGAGACCCGCAAGCGTAGCTTTACGCACAAAAGCGAACGTATTTAGCGGAGGGGCGGTCAGGTCAACGAGGCGTTCTTAACGTAGCGCAGCCACGGTTTACATGCAGAAAGCAGCGGGGTTTGGCGGAGCTGTTAAGAAAGCGAGTTGACCAACCCTGGAGCTATGGAGTACGTGAGCTCCGATGAAGAAAGCCTCCGGTGGAGGGTTTCAGGAGCTCACGCCCGAAGGTTCGTTGTGCGTAAAGCTACACGACCAGAACAATACTTTTTATCTTTCGCTGGTTCCACTTGCGGCATGGGGGTCTACACTGAAATAACAATAATAAGTCCTTTATCGTGGAAAAAATGAAAAAATGGGTGCCAAATCCAGCTCTCTACTGCTATAATGGTGAATGTGTGTTGTATGTCCAATGTATTTTGTATATTTTAATCACGGAAAAAGGAGTAGCGTTATCATGGATCAAATTATTCATCATAACTTAGAGGTATCAGAATTAGTTGATATGGCCCTTAAGCGTGGAGAAGGTACTCTTGCTTCCAGTGGAGCATTTCGTGTAAGTACGGGGAAATATACGGGACGTTCCCCTCTCGATAAATTTATCGTCGACGAGCCCTCAGTTCATGATCGGATTGACTGGGGCTCTGTGAATCGCCCCATTTCCCAGGAATACTTTGAAAAGCTTTATGATGAGGTTAAAACCTATACAGAAACTAAAAAAGAATTGTTTGTTTTCGATGGATTTGCCGGAGCAGATGAAGAATACCGCCTTCCCATCCGGGTCATCAATGAGTTCGCCTGGCAAAATCTCTTTGTACATCAACTCTTTATTCGTCCCACTCAAGAGGAACTGGCAAACCATCAGGCCCAGTTTACCATTATCGCAGTCCCCAGCTTTAAAGCCAATCCGGAAATCCATGGAACTCATTCCGAGGCCTTTATCATGTGTTCCTTTGAAAAAAGAGTGGTATTGATTGGGGGAACTCATTACGCCGGTGAGATGAAGAAGTCCATCTTTAGTGTCATGAATTACTATTTGCCATTAAGAGAAGTCATGCCCATGCATTGCTCAGCCAATGTCGGTAAGGATGGGGATGTCGCCCTGTTCTTTGGTTTGTCCGGAACGGGAAAGACCACTCTTTCCGCTGATCCGGAGCGCTGCTTAATCGGCGATGATGAGCATGGTTGGTCGAAGAACGGTATCTTTAATTTTGAAGGGGGCTGCTATGCAAAATGCATCAGCCTTTCCGAAGAAAAGGAGCCTCAGATTTGGAATGCTATTCGCTTCGGAACGGTCCTGGAGAATGTCGTTCTTAGTCCGGATACTCAGGTTGCCGATTATGATGATTCCACATTGACGGAAAATACACGGGCTGCCTATCCCATTGATTATATCGAAGGAGCGGTAATCCCAGGTGTAGGGGGACAGCCTAAGGTTATTGTTTTCCTCACAGCGGATGCCTTTGGGGTACTCCCTCCCATCTCCAAACTCACAAAGGAACAAGCCATGTATCATTTTTTGTCGGGATATACCTCCAAGCTGGCTGGAACTGAGCGGGGGATTACAGAGCCTCAGGTAACGTTTTCCACTTGCTTTGGTGCGCCCTTCCTGCCTTTGGCCCCTCAAGTGTATGCGGAAATGCTGGGAGAGAGAATTGATACCTATGGTACCCGGGTCTATCTGGTCAATACCGGTTGGTCCGGCGGTACTTACGGGGTGGGTAAACGTATCAATTTACGCTACACCCGGGCGATGATTACAGCCGCCCTCAACGGTACCTTAGAACAGGCTGAATTCACCGCCGATCCGAATTTTGGAATATTGGTTCCTGATCAGGTGGAAGGAGTACCCCGTGAAGTCTTAAATCCAAGAATGACTTGGCAGAATAAAGAAGCTTATGACGTTAATGCTAAGGAGCTGGCTCAGCGCTTTAGAAAAAACTTCGAGCAATTTGCTCAGGCTGCTGCAGAAATTCGCCAAGCAGGACCAAAAGTCTAATAAGAGATCCTGGATGCTGTAGAGCATTCAGGATCTTCCTTTGGGAAGGAGAGAGATGCCGTGAAAGGCTATAAAATAGGGAGCTTTCTTTTGGTTATTCTGCTGGCGATAGCGCTGGTAGGCTGCGCAGGCCTCACGAATCCCAACCCTCAGGATTCCCAGGATAAAAAAAATAACCTTAAAGAAGAGCAGAATATAGGAAGTCCTTTGAAGGTAAGTTTTATTGATGTCGGTCAGGCTGATGCGGCCCTGATTCAGATTCCTAACGGCAAAAACATAGTGATCGATGCCGGAAAAAATAACGATGGGGAGTTCTTAATCAAGTATCTTGAGGATCAGGGCATCAAGGAAATCCATATACTTATTGGAACCCATCCTCATGAAGATCACATTGGCGGTATGGACAAGGTTATCGAGAATTTTAAGATCGGGCAGGTGATTATGCCCAAGGTGACCCATAATACCAGGACCTTTGAGGACGTTCTGTTGGCTGTCCAAGAGAAAGGCTTGAAGATCAAGGAAGGGAAGGCCGGAGTCCAGTTGGATTTAGGGCTGCCTGCGGAAGGCCTGCCTCCCGTATCAGCTGAAATCCTGGCCCCCATGTCCGGTAAATATGAGGATCTGAATAACTACAGTATCGTCCTGCGCTTAGTCTATGGAGCCAATGCCTTTCTTTTTACAGGAGATGCGGAAGATGTCTCGGAAAAAGAAATGCTGGCCTCGGGTGTAAACCTTAAGGCTGATGTCTTAAAAGTTGGCCATCACGGAAGTAACTCATCGACTACGAAAGATTTTCTCACTGCTGTAGATCCCAAGCATGCTATTATCTCTGTGGGGAAGGATAATAGCTACGGCCACCCGACAGAAAAGGTTCTTAAGCGGTTAAGGGAGAAGGGAGCTGTGATTTACAGAACGGACCAAGCGGGGACCATAACGGTAACATCCGATGGCTCGACACTTACATTTGCCTTAACAAGTCCATGAGGTCGATTAAGCTAAGAGAAGATTAACTGAAGAATCCTCTTAAATCTAAGAAAGGAGCTGCTTGAAAATGAAAGGAATTATTGATCGTTTTGAAGGTGAGTTTGCAGTGATTGAACAAGAAGATCGGGTGACAATCACTATTCCGCGTCATGCTCTCCCTAGAGAAGCGAAAGAAGGAGACGCTCTTGTTCTGGTCAATGGGGAGTATCAGATTGACCGTTCTGAAACGGTGAAGCGGAGAAAAAGAATTGAAGAATTAAGTCGAGAATTGTGGGAATAGAACGGTTTTGAAAGTTAAATAGAAAAAAATTTAAAGATTTTCACAAAATCTTCACAACCATCCTGTATAATGGTTGTGAGTTGTTAGTGGTGGGGGGTAAATAATGCAGCCTGTGAAAATCAACGTAGATCCAAAATCTTGGGTTAAAACCTTAAATAAATTACCATGGAAGTCTCCCAAAATGATTGGGGGAGCCTTAGCGGCACTGCTGGTGCTGGGAGGCGGTGGGTATTATCTTAATACCACAGCTCCTGCGGCCTATGTGGTCGTAAATGGTGAAACGGTAGGTATTGTGGAAAGCGTCGGCAGCGGGGAAGAGCTGCTGGAACAGATCCTTGAAGAAGAAGGAGAGGCTTTCGGAGAAGCCGCCCAGATTCATGATCACATCGAATTTAACACGGCACGAATTGATAATGGGTACACTCCTTTAACCAAAGAAGAGCTTAAAGGTAAGCTGTCCTTCTTTATTGAAGCGGTGGAATTGCAAATCGCAGGCCATTCCATGTTTACCTTAGCAAACCAAAAGGAAGCAGATGAGCTTTTAAAAGCCTACCAGGAAATGTACGTCAAAGAAGATGAGAACAATAAACTGAGTTCGGTGGCTTTTGAGGAAGAGATCAAAACTCAAGATGTGGAAGCCTTGCCCGAGGAGATCACCACTGTGGAAAAGGCCTTGGAAGTGCTGAAACAGGGTAATGTGCAAAAAGAAGAATATGTGGTGGAAGAGAACGATTCCTGGTGGCTGATTGCCCGTAAGAATGACCTGAAAACAGTGGAGGTTCTTGCTGCTAACCCGGGAGCGACCCTCGATACCATTATTAAACCCGGAGAAAAGATCAATATTGAGAAGGTTAGCCCTTATCTTACTGTTGTTTTTGAGGGAACCAGTATTGTCACAGAAACCATACCTTTCGATGTAGAGACTAAGATTGACAGTAAATTAGCCAGTGGTACATCAAAAGTTACGAAAGCCGGCTCCGACGGGGAAAAGGTTGTTACATATTCGTATGTGCAGAAAAACGATAAAGTGGTCACCAAGGCCGTTGTGGACGAGAAGGTGACTAAAGAAGCGGTGAATCAAGTGGTGACTAAGGGACCCCAGCGAGTGCAGGTGGCCAGCGCTTCCCGGGGTAGCGGTTTAGTGCCGGGCTTAGTAAGACCCTACGGAGGATATGTCAGTTCCTATTATGGATATCGTGGCAGCGAATTTCATACAGGAATAGATTATGCGGGATCCACCGGTGACCCCTTTGTGGCGGCAGCTGCCGGGACGGTCATTTTCGCAGGAAGGCAAGGGAACTATGGAAACAGCATTTTGGTTGACCATGGCAATGGGATTCAAACCCGTTATGCTCATGCTTCCAAATTACTGGTTAATGTCGGACAATCTGTTTCTCAAGGTGAAACCATTGGCTTGGTCGGTTCCACAGGTCGTTCCACAGGATCTCACCTTCATTTTGAAATCATCGTCAATGGAGATACCGTAAATCCCGCAAATTACGTAAGATAATACGGATTGTTAGTTGTTCGGAGGGAATATGACGAAGATTGAAAGGGTCTTAGCAATGATAAGTGGGGAGGCGGTGGATAAGCTTCCCAAAGGGGAGTTTTTTATTGAGGATGCCCTGGTCTCCAGGCTTCTTCAGTTGTCTCCATCCCCAAGCCCACAATCGGTTGACCTTGAGGCCAGGATGAAGGCCTGTGAATTATTAGGTCTTGATGCCCTTGTTTTTATGGCCGATCAAAAAAAGCCGGGTAGACCATGGGCAGAACTGCAGCAATGGCAAGAGGAAAGTGACTTTTTCCTCTTTTCTTTGCTTGACGGTCCCTTTCAGGGAGTGGGATATACTTATCCTGACTTTACAGATTTCTTAATGGATACCATGAGGGATAAAGAAAAAATCGAGGAGCTTGTCAAGGAATCGATCCAAAGGAGCCTGAACCTGGGGAGAGCTGCGATCACTTCCGGTGCCCATGGCCTTTTCATAGCCGACGATATCGCCTATAACCATGGACTGTATATTTCTCCCCGGATTATGAGGGAGATGTTTTTTCCGTATCTTAAGGAACTCCTTCAGGGCTTAAGTCGTACAGCCCGGGAAGTCACAGGGAGAGAGATACCGATATTCTTTCATTCGGATGGGGATATCTGGCTCATTCTCCAGGATTTAAAGGAAATAGGCTTTAACGGAATTCACTCCTTGGAGTCTGTCATGGATCTTGCTCAGGTAAGAGAAGCTGTAGGCGGAGATATGTGCCTTATGGGCGGGTATGAGCTGGGCTGGTTTGAGACCGGAGGAACTTCTAAGGTGGATGAATTATTCAAGGCGGCTATGCCTGGACGCTATATTTTTGGCAGCAGTGCCGGAATCCTTGATGCGGGCCTTTCTCCCCAGGCCGTCTTAGAGGTCTATCGTTATATTGATAAGATAAAGTGCTGTGAAGGGATGTCTTGAACATTAGAGACACAAAAAAAGAGGGTTGACAAAAGGATTGACAATCTTTTCGTCAACCCTTTCGTTAACCTTCTTTTGGAAAAATGATTAATTTCACTTAATTGGGAGCAGAAAGATTATCGATGACCTTCTGTAAGACCTTAATACAAATGACCAAATCCTCGGGATCAACCCCTTGGGTAGTTTCTTTGTTTGTTTTGTCGCCCATAGCCATGAGACCATCTTTAAGGTTTCTTCCGGTTTCAGTAAGATAGATGAGATTTGTTCGACGATCATGAGGGTGTCGTGTTCTGACCACAAGATTATGCTTTTCCATGGTGTTGATGATTCTGGAAACGCTGGGTTCATCTTTATTGCTACTCAGAGCCAAACTGTTTTGGGTCTGACCGTCTTCGCGCCATAAATAGAGGAGTAATCTCCATTGTTCTATTGTTACGTCGAAATTATTTGACTTGAAGTTATGACTCAGTCGACCTGAAATAAGACGTGCCGCCTTATTCAGATGAAATCCGAACGATTTTGCGGTATATTCTTGAAATGTTGGCATAATAAGACCTCACAATATTGTTCCTTTTGGCTCTATCATACCTATTTTTTGTTGCATAAGCAAGTAATTAGTGAATAAATTCATAGAAAGTTAACATTTATTTTTTAAATATAGTAAATAATAATATTTAATATACCTAAAAATAATATATTAATTATTATAATTAGAATAAATATCCTTTGCGAATTAAAGAACAAGATAGGATAAAAAATGACTACTGAAGGAGAGGTAAAGAGATGACATATAAAAAGAACTCTGAGTCATGACTCAAAGTTCTTCACTGGCGATAGAGCGCTATAGATTACCAGTTGCTTTTACGAGGGGTGTAGCAATCACGGCAATATACAGGTTTGTCACCTGTGGGTTGGAAAGGAACTGTAGTTTCTTTTCCGCAGGATGAACAAACAGCGGGGAACATTTCCCGCTGTGGGCGGGAAGAGTATCCGCCGTTGCGGTTTTGAGCTTTTCTGGCAGCGCGACAGGAAGGGCAACGACCAGGCTCGTTTGTAAAACCTTTTTCTGCGTAGAATTCTTGCTCTGAAGCAGAGAATACAAATTCTGCACCACAGTCTTTACAGGATAAAACTTTGTCTGCAAACATCTAAAAAAAACCTCCAGATTTAAATTCCACCCGTTGTATGGGAAGAGTCCTGCTCCCCAAAGCCACAGGCAATCGAGAAGGTTTTCATCCACAAGAACTAACGAGTTTTCTCCATTATACCTAATCTTTGCCAGGTAGTCAACAATTGTATGGAATAGTTTCAATATATGAACAATGAGATTTGTTTAGTATCCTATTGTCACCATTTTTGTGTGTTTTGGTGACAATAGGATACTAAAGTGATATAATTGTTTAGTTATTATAAAAAAATATTTACCTTATTTACCCAAAAGAAGGTGCTTGAATTGGTCGATATTGGCCATTATATTTCGGCTCAACGTATTGCGCGCAAAATCTCTATGCGCAAACTTGCAGAGCTTGCACGGCTGAGCCATACAGAAATTTATCGCTTAGAAAATGGAGAACGAAAGCATCCCTCGCCTTGCGTACTAAAAGCTATTGCTCTCGCCCTGGATTTAAGCTACAACGAACTAATGAAAGTAGCAGGGTACTTAGAGGATAGCTCACCCAATGCTGAGTTTTCACAGCATATCGATTGTGGGGATCTTTCGAAAGATGAAATTGAGGAGGTGGAGAGGTTTATTGAATACCTGCGTTATAAGCGTACCAAGGCGCAACAAGACATAGTATAGAAGGGTAGTGAAGTTTATTTGAGTGTACTTTTAGAGAAATTAAAAGAAGTATTAATCTCCGTTGGACCTATCGTCATCCTTGTATTGGCTCTAAATTTCACAATTGTTCCCATGGAACCTTTATTGGTCTTCCGGTTTCTTTTAGGAGCGTTATTTATTGTTTTGGGGTTATCCATCTTCCTTTTTGGGGTGGATATAGGGATTAGCAAAATAGGCACCCTGATGGGTGGAGCCTTAGCAAAGAGTAACAGATTATGGATCATTGTAGTGGCTGGTTTGTTATTAGGGTTTTTCATATCCATTGCTGAACCTGACCTTCATATTCTTGCAGGACAAGTGGGTATGGTTACTTCAGGTGTCATATCAAAGTTAAGTATTGTTGTCGTGGTTTCCATAGGTATTGCTGTCATGCTCACAAGCGGCTTAGTCCGAATAATATATAATATTCCTCTCTATAAATTGCTCACGGTTCTCTATTTAATCATCCTTGGTCTGAGCTTTTTTACGTCCTCGGAGTTTCTTGCCATTTCCTTCGATGCTTCCGGGGCAACTACCGGCGCGTTGACTGTACCCTTCATGCTGGCTTTGGCCTTGGGGGTTTCATCCTTAAAGAAGGATGGCAAGGCTTCAGAAAAGGACAGTTTCGGTCTCGTAGCCGTTACTTCAACTGGTGCAATCATTGCGGTCATGATGATGAGTATCTTATCTGAACAGGATAAGATAACGGGGAGTCTTCAAGAGTCCACTCAGGTCTCGGCCTCCTTTTTGGCGCCTTTTATCGACAAGCTTCCCACCATAGCTTTTGAAATCTTCATAGCCTTGCTGCCCGTTATCCTGATGTTTTTTGTTTTTCAAAAAGTATCTTTCAAAATATCGCCAAAGGCTTTTCGTAAAGTGTTAAAAGGGTTGGTGTATACCTTTATTGGCTTAGTTCTGTTTCTGACAGGAGTTAATGCAGGCTTTATGGAGGTCGGCAGCAAGATTGGCTATAATGTAGCAGTTATGGATAATAAATTTATTATTATCTCCATCGGCTTCATTCTCGGCCTGGTGGTCATTTTGGCGGAGCCTGCAGTTTATGTCTTGACACATCAAATAGAAGATGTTACAAGTGGATATGTAAAGAGACCTGTTGTTTTGATAGCTCTTTCCATTGGAGTTGCATTTGCAGTTTCATTATCGATGATTCGAATCTTGATCCCAGGACTTCAGTTGTGGCATTTCCTTTTACCGGGTTATGTAGTCTCCATTCTCATGATGTACTTTGTTCCGAAATTATTTGTGGGAATGGCCTTTGATGCAGGGGGGGTCGCCTCCGGACCCATGACGGCAACATTTATCCTGGCTTTTGCTCAGGGTGCCGCTGAAGCTGTCGAAGGGGCCAATGTCATGGTGGATGGTTTCGGAATAATTGCCATGGTGGCCATGACTCCAATTATTGCTTTACAGACTTTAGGTTTTATTTTTAAGATAAAATCGGTGAAGGAAGGATTAAAGGAAAATGAAGCTTAGCTCTGATGGAAAGGAATTTGAATTAATTTGTTTCGTCGTTAATTTTGGCGTAGGAAGCAAAGTAATCAAACTTGCCAAACAGTGTGGAATATCCGGGGGAACGATTTTCTTAGGACGAGGTACGGTTAATAATCCTATTCTAAAGTTTTTGGATTTGACGGATATCCGCAAGGAAATTGTGCTGATGCTCGGAGAAAAAAAGGTAGCTGAGCACGCTTTAGAAGTAATCGATGAAAAATTGGCGCTGCATAAGGCTAATCACGGAATTGCCTTTACAAGTCCTGTGAGAGGTTTTGTAGGCCGTCATTTTTCCTTTCGCAGTGAACAAGAAAGTCGAGGTGTAGAAACTGCTATGTATCATGCCATTTATACTGTAGTGGACAGGGGTAAGGCTGAAGAGGTCATGGAAGCAGCGACGAAGGCCGGCTCAAGAGGAGGAACCATCATCAATGCCCGTGGCTCAGGAATTCACGAGACCCACACCTTGTTCTCCATGGCTATCGAACCGGAAAAGGAAATTGTGATGATCTTAGCAGAGAGTCAAACCACAGAAGCTATTGTCACTGCTATACGCAATGAACTTCATATTAATGAACCGGGGAACGGGATCATTTTTGTTCTCGATGTGACTCAGACTTATGGATTAAGGCAGTAACTGCCATATACGGTATCGACAAGGGCTTTCATCTAAAGCATCAAGCTTTGGGTGAAAGCTCTTTTAGTTGAAATAGCAGGACTTTCCTTAAAAAAAGAGAACCTCTATAAGAAACTTTGTGAGGATATATTTTGAAAGCTGAGGACTTGAAAAGGAGGGGGCGCAGTTTGTTTTTTTCATCGGATATTATGTTTACGATTGTGCCGGTCATTATAAGCATAGGTTTTGTGGTGGTTTTTGGATTGATTTTAGTCAATATCATCCAAGGGATACGGACATGGAACTATAATAATTCCCAACCTGTTTTAACCGTGCCTTCCCTTATTGTGGCCAAAAGAGACCATGTCACCACGCACCATCATAATCATGGCAACGGGATACACCATAACCATCGCAGCACCAGCTATTATATAACCTTTGAAGTGGAAAGCGGGGATCGAATGGAATTTTCAGTAAATGGTAAGGAGTATGGAATGTTGGCTGAAGGGGATTTGGGAAAGCTTACATTCCAAGGGACCCGGTATTTGGGGTTTGAGCGCTTGAGAGAGCCGGAAAGAGGTTAATATGGCATCGAGTAAACGTTATATCTTTAAAACATTACTCAATCAGATGATGACGGTGCCTATTCTGTTTACAACATTTTATCTGTTATTATTCTTTTCCGGTTTGAATTTTATTTCAGAGGGTCGGGGGGATGATACGGTATACCTCATCTATGTACTGCTTGCTTTTATCGGTTCGTTTCTCATCGGGGGAATCGTCGGTTTCCTTCACTCCCGATTCGCTCAAAACAAGCCCGAATCGCCGAAAGCTAGGTACTTCTCTGCAGTCTTTCCTATCCTATATACCCTTATATTTATAATGATGCTCTTAATGATTACCCAAGGGAATATCCACTCCTCATGGTGGTCTTGGACGGTTGTGAAGAATCCTTTGTATTTCCCTTTAGGCTTTGTTCTATTTATGTGGGGGAATCAGGCTGCCTTCATCGTCGGCGATTTGATGGGATATATAGGCTTTGCGGCAGGGTTTCTTTTAGAGGAGATCTTCTCTAAAAAGTCCCGAAAGGCAGAAGCGGTCCCGCAACGAAAAGGAATCAACATCGGACTGGCTGTGCTGTGCTTAAGCGGGGTTTTGTTTTCCGGAGGTTTGGCAAAGGATGTTCTGGCCAATGGCTGGATAGAGATTCGCTATGGGGAATCCACCCTGGGAAGCGAGCTTACGGAATTTGACCTCATAAGCATCGCCCCGTTTAAAGAGAATAACGGCCTGGCACACCTGGATCAAGCAACCAGCCTCCAGTTTACAGAATTGGAGACCATGCCACGTCTGGATGGCGCCACTGCTGTCTATCCTGTCTATGGAGCTTTTGTTGAGGCAGTATATAAAGGTCTTGGTGAATATTATCGTGAAAGTGCCCGTGAGAACGACCTAAAATGGGAGAAGGACTTCGAGCTGGCTTTTGTTCAAAGTGAGGAATTCCCTCTTAATATTGTACAATGCTCCAAGACGAACCGGGCCTATGAACGGCTTATGGCTGGAGAAACGGACATTATCTTTGTGGCGGAGCCATCACAAGCCCACCGGGAGCAGATCAAGGCACAGGGGGATGAGTTTGTGCTAACCCCTATAGCCAGTGAAGCCTTCGTCTTCTTTACCAATGCCGAAAATCCTGTAGAAAGCCTTACCCTCCAGCAGATTCAAGGGATTTATGCAGGGGAAATCAAGAACTGGAAGGAAGTGGGGGGAGCCAATCGGAAGATTCTGGCCTTTCAACGGCCGGAGAACTCTGGCAGTCAGACTGTGATGCAAAATCGGGTGATGCAAGGTCAAACTATGGTTGAACCCACACGGGAATCCTATGCGGGAGGAATGGGAGAGATCATCAGTCGGGTGGCGGACTATAAAAATGCCAAGAATTCCTTAGGTTATTCTTTCCTATATTATTCTTCGGAAATGGTGAAAAACAATCAGATCAAGTATCTTGCAGTGGATGGAGTTCTACCGACCCCGGAAACCGTTCGCAACGCAACCTATCCCTTTACCGTTCCGGTTTACGCAGTGACCCTAAAGTCCAATACTCAAGAAAATGTGGGGCGGTTTATTCAGTGGGTCCTCTCGGAAGAGGGGCAGAGCCTTATAGAGAAAACTGGATACATCCCTCTGGAACCGTAATGGTCATGGGTTTGACAAAGTATGGAATCCATATTACCATTAAAACTAAACCAATATGACTTCTTAAGCTTGGAGTGTTAAAGGAATGAAAATATCAACAAAAGGAAGATACGGACTGCGGGCATTACTGGATTTGGCCGTTCATTCCCGTGGAGAACATGTTCCTCTTTCCAATATTGCTGATCGCCAAAATATCTCTGAGAACTATCTGGAGCAGGTTTTTTCCGCATTACGCAAGGCGGGGATTATCAACAGTGTAAAAGGTGCTCAAGGTGGTTATGTCTTGGCGGACAAAGCGGCTGAGATTAAAGTCGGAACAATTCTCAGAGTCCTGGAAGGGGATTTATCCGTTGCTAATGAGGAATTGGACCGTGAAGGCGGTGTGAGCATCCAGGAGTGCATTCAAATTAAGGTATGGGATCAGATGACTGATCGGATTAACGAGTTCGTGGATTCCATAACCTTGGAGGATCTTGTTCAGGAATATAATGTCATGAGCGGGCATGGCGGTATAATGTACTATATCTAAAGTGAAACAGCCTTCTGATTTTTTTCAGAGGGCTGCTTTATACTGGAGATTGTTTAGCTTTTTTAAATCTGTTAGACTATAGATGGAAATTGAGTTGAAGAAATATATAATACATGAGCTGTTTCTATTGACAAAAAGGTGGAATGAACTTAAACTTTATTCAAAATATAGTAAACATATTAAATTACTATGAACTGCCAGTTGTTATCCAAGTTAAATTAGATTGAGGGTAAAGGAGCGATATGATGAGCGGAAGAAAGTTGAAATTTGATACTCTACAGGTCCATGCAGGGCAAACGGCTGATCCAACCACAGGTTCAAGGGCTGTACCCATTTATCAGACCACATCCTATGTCTTTGATAATGCGGAGCATGCGGCGAATTTATTTGGCTTAAAAGAAAGCGGCAATATTTATACGCGGATCATGAATCCCACCACCGATGTTTTCGAGCAGCGGATCGCCGCGTTGGAGGGTGGGGTCGGGGCATTGGCCGTCGCTTCTGGTTCGGCTGCTATTACCTATGCTATTTTGAATATTGCCGGGGTAGGGGATGAGATTGTCACAGCCAGTACCCTTTATGGAGGAACCTATAATCTTTTCTCGGCGACCTTCCCCAAGTTCGGGCTCAAAGCCGTATTCGTCAATCCCGATGATCCGGAGAATTTTAGAAAAGTGATTACAGAAAAGACGAAGGCCCTTTATATTGAAACCATAGGGAATCCGGGCATCAATCTGATAGATATTGAGGCTGTAGCTCAGATCGCTCATGAAAACGGGGTGCCCTTAATCGTTGACAATACCTTCGGCACACCTTATCTGATTCGCCCTATTGAATTTGGGGCGGATATTGTCGTCCATTCAGCCACCAAATTCATCGGAGGACATGGAACATCCATTGGCGGTGTCATTGTGGATTCAGGAAAATTTGACTGGGCCGGCAGTGGAAGATTTCCGGGTTTAACTGAGCCGGATGAAAGCTATCATGGACTGAACTATGCGGAGGCCCTGGGCCCTGTTGCCTATATCACCAAAGCCAGAGTACAGCTTTTACGGGATACGGGAGCTGCACTGAGCCCATTTAATGCCTTCTTGTTCCTTCAGGGACTGGAGACCCTTTCTCTTCGTGTGGAAAAGCATGTGGCCAATACGAAAAAAATCGTCGATTTCTTAAGCAGTCATCCCCATGTAGCTTGGGTCAATTACCCCAGCCTTAAAGACAATCAATATTATGAACTTGCTCAAAGATATCTTCCGAAGGGTGCGGGATCCATCTTTACCTTTGGCATTAAAGGCGGAGTAGAAGCCGGCAAGAAATTCATCGATAGCCTGGAGATCTTCTCCTTGCTGGCTAACGTAGCCGATGCTAAGTCCCTGGTCATTCACCCGGCCAGTACCACTCACGCTCAATTGTCGGAAGAGGGCCTCATTGCGGCAGGAGTTACCCCGGATATGGTCAGACTTTCTATTGGTATAGAAGATGCAGATGATCTCATCGACGATCTTGATCAAGCCCTTAAGAAAGCCGTCGGCTGAGAATGGGAAATGTATTTTCCAAAGGTGCTCTTGCGGAAATGATGTTTTGAATAATAATAGAGAATTGCCCCTGTGCAAGTCCGTAAAGGGAGACATTACCCTTTCGGAAAGACACAGGGGCGTTCCTTATGAATGGCCTTATACGATTAAAGGATGAGGGTGAAATAAGAGAAGGCGGAAACGAAGACAGAAGCGACGAGCATAGCGAGGAGAGGGCGCAGGGCTCTCGAGCGTAGGCTGGCTAAGTGAACATTGAGTCCCAGTCCCACCATTGCCGCAGCCATTAAAAAGGATGAGAGAAAGGCAATAGCATTCAAGACTTCTTTTGAAATAGGGAGATAGGTTCCGATGAGGCTAGTCAAGATGAAACCTAATAGAAACCAGGGAAAGGAGGCCCCTTGGGTTGATTTCTCTGTGTCCTTGTCCCGACGGCGTACCCACCAGAGAAGGATGAAGCTTACGGGAATGAGGAGAAAGACTCTTGCTAATTTAGCCAGTAAGGATGCAGCCAGGGCATCGGCCCCCACAGAATTAGCCGCCGCCGCTGCATGAGCGATTTCGTGTAAGGTGATTCCGCTCCAGGTTCCGTATTGGAGGGCGGTTAGGCCTAAATAGGGATAAAGCAGGGTATAGGCAAGGGTGAAAAATGTACCGATCAAAGCAATGATCCCCACACTGACAGCAGTATCCTCGTCCTTGGCTTTTAGAATAGGAGCAACTGCAGCAATGGCGGCAGCCCCGCAGATACCGGTACCAACTCCCAGCAGAAGGGACAATTGCATGTCCCCCTTAATCCATTTAGACACCAGAAGGGTCGTAAAGACGGCGATGATAATGGTGAATAGTCCCTGAAACAAAAGGGAGGGGCCTTCTTGAAAGACCAAATG
This sequence comes from Desulfitobacterium dehalogenans ATCC 51507, assembly GCF_000243155.2. Taxonomy (NCBI): domain Bacteria; kingdom Bacillati; phylum Bacillota; class Clostridia; order Eubacteriales; family Desulfitobacteriaceae; genus Desulfitobacterium; species Desulfitobacterium dehalogenans. Next base: position 1,062,211 of record NC_018017.1, read on the forward strand.
GATATTCAGGCGAAAGCCATAAAGAATAATAGCAAAGCGCAGGATTTTCTGGGCGGTAAACTGGACTCCGGTGCGGCATTTTTCCGGATAACCCAAGGTATTGCGATAAAGAACAGCGATAAGAATCGCACAAAGCATTGCGCCAATTTTGTTGATACCGGGTAGGTTAGCTATCCCTGTAGCGACTGCAGCAATTCCCGTGGTGAAGAGTACGCCTGGAATGAGGGGTGCAACCTGGAATTTAACTAAAGGAAACTGTTTTTCTCTTTTTTGGGTTAGATTATTTATGATTGCCATGGTATCCTCCTAAGGTAAAGATTAAAATGAATTAAAACGTATCTCTACTTTACCCTTGGTAAGGAACTAAACGCAATCCGGATTTGTTATACTATACATAGCGAATGCTTATAAAGTAGGAGGTAGTCCATTGATTACAGACACCTTGGAAATTTTCAAGAAAGTAGCGGAAGAAAAAAGCTTTTCTAAAGCTGCCGAGGATCTCTTTCTTTCTCAACCGGCAGTGAGCTCACATATTCGCAACTTGGAGAACGAGTTTGGAACAAAGCTCATTTATCGTTCATCAAAACATGTGAATTTAACCCCGGCCGGAGAAATTCTTTATGAACAGTCCTGTAAAATCATCAATCAGTATCAGGAGGCCAAAGAAAAGATCAATCAAATTCAAAGTGTTGTTTCCGGTAATCTTCGCATTGGAGCGAGCTTTACCATAGGGGAATATATTCTTCCGGAATTGGTCAGTCAAACGGCTACAAGGTACCCTAATCTTAATATTAATGTCACCATCGGGAACACGGAAGAGATTGCTCAAGGGTTAAGGCATAACCGTTTGGATGTGGCCTTAGTCGAAGGAAGAATTACCGGCAAGGAGTTTATTCTGGAGCCTTTCATGGTGGATGAAATGGTTTTGATTGCTTTGCCAAGTCATCCCCTGGCTAAAATGAAGAGTGTGGGCGCTCAGGATCTTGAAGATCAAGTATGGATTTTACGGGAGGGAGGTTCTGGAACCCGTGAATCGAGTGATTGCTTTATAGAAACCTTGAAGATTCCCGTGAAACATTCTTATGTGTTCAGCAGCAACACAGGGGTTAAGGCAGCGGTTCTAAACGGCCTGGGAATTGCTTTAGTGTCAAAGCTTATTATCCAAAAAGAGATCAAGGCAGGGGAATTAGCGATCATACCCCTTGAGCAAAACTTGCCCCGACTGTCCCGGGAATTTATCATTGCGAGAGGCCAGGAAACCTATTTTACTAAGGCTTCAGAGGTATTTCTGATGGAATTAAGTCATTACAGCCAGGATACTCATGAGCATAGTGTTTAGAATAGAGGAGTTTTTTTGGAATTTGATTAATTTGGTATTGACAGCAGAACAAGTAAGGTATTACAATAAACTAAACAAAACAGATATGAATACTAGGAATAAATCGCTGCATATTTTATTGAACCTTAAGCTGAAGAAGGCTTAACGTTATCATTAAGGAGGCTGCCAACATGTCGAAAATTGCCAAGAGTTTAACTGACCTCATTGGAAATACCCCATTATTAGAACTGTCCAATTATAATAAAGCCAATGAATTAGAGGCCAAGGTCATAGCGAAGCTTGAGTATTTTAACCCTCTTTCCAGTGTCAAAGACAGAATTGGTTATGCTATGATTAAAGACGCTGAAGAGAAGGGCCTGATTAACAAGGATACGGTCATTATTGAACCCACCAGCGGTAATACAGGAGTTGCCCTGGCTTTTGTAGCTGCTGCCCGTGGATACCGCTTGATTTTAACCATGCCTGAAACCATGAGTGTGGAAAGAAGGAACCTGCTCAAAGCTCTGGGTGCAGAGTTGGTACTCACTCCGGGACCTGCCGGCATGAAAGGAGCTATTCAAAAAGCGGAGGAATTAGCTGCCGAATATAAGAATTCCTTTATTCCGCAACAGTTCAACAATCCGGCTAACCCAGAGATGCATAAAAAAACCACCGCTGAAGAAATCTGGAGAGATACGGATGGGGAAGTGGACATCTTCGTTGCCGGAGTAGGGACCGGCGGAACGGTAACCGGTGTGGGTGAAGTCCTGAAGAAGAAGAAGCCAGGGGTAAAGATCATCGCTGTAGAGCCTGCAGATTCTCCGGTGCTATCAGGAGGAAACCCCGGAGCCCATAAGATTCAGGGAATTGGCGCCGGATTTGTTCCTGGTGTCTATAACTCAGAAGTCATCGATGAGATCTTTCAGGTCAAGAATGACGACGCTTTTGAAACCTCCCGTAAACTCTCTAAGACGGAAGGCCTGCTTGTAGGAATCTCCTCAGGTGCGGCAGCTTATGCGGCTACCCAAATCGCCAAGAGACCGGAGAATAAAGGGAAGAATATCGTCGTCCTGCTTCCGGATACCGGAGAGAGATATCTCTCTACCGTCTTATTCCAAGAAGGCTAAGAGGATCATTGAAGTTAGTCAATTCTTTCACACAATATTAACATTTTATTTACAGTTTCTTCACCTGTAGTTTAAGGTGTTGTGATACTATACAAGTAACGACATTCTTCTCCTACCTTTTAAATAGACAAGAGGAAACTCTTGTCAAAAGTTCAACCGTCTCTTTAAGGCGGTTTTTTCTTTTTTTATTAATCTTTTTTTAAAAGCTTAAGATCAAAGAACGTAGCAAATACGCTTATTTCAAGGGTCGCAGGCTTTCTTGTTGCCTGTAAAAAGCCCTGGTTTTTCAATGGTAAGATACAGGTAATATACAAACAATTAAGGAATTAAGTCGATAGCTTTTTTTAATTGTTCGATATCTTTATGGGTGTAACGCATCGTTACATCCTTTTTCGTGGAGTGTCCGATGATCATTTTTAACGCTTTTGGGTTCATTCCGACATCGTCGGCCATGGTTCCAAAAGTGTGCCGACCGTCGTGTGGGAGATGATCAAGGTTCAATTGTTTCATGAGCGGGTCCCAAATCTTTGAGCGATAGTAATAATAGGAGATTTTCTCCCCATCAATGCAGATCAAATATTTGTTACCTTCCTCCATGCGTTTCTGGATCAGGGGAAGTATCCGTTTGTGGATGGGGATGATCCGGTCTTTTCCGGCACTTGTTTTTACCCCTCCGCGCATGACTCGCTGTGCTATGTCGATCTTGGCTGTCTCAATCAAGCATAGCTCAGTAGGACGCAGCCCGGAATAGATCATGATCAATACAGTATCCACTCCAAACTCATCAAGTCTTTCCCATAGCAGTTTGCGCTCAGAGTCATCAAAAGGTGCGTGGATGTCTTCTTTTCCCTCGATAGCCACATCAATTTCGAGATACTGCGCATAATTGCGCTCTCCGATGTCATTCATCATGGCATAGTCATACATCTGAGAATACAAATTCTTCATGTTGTTGAGAGTTTCACGGCCTTTGTCACTTTCCCAGATAATATTTTGCATGTGATCATACCTGATATCAAGCCAACGCATATTGTGCAGTTCATGAGAGTTTTTATAGGCTGCAGCGTAAGAACCCTTGCTCTGCTGAGATAGTTGCTTCCTTCGCCTAGGGTTGAATTTCCATGCATACCATTTTTTATAGAGTTCGGCAAATGTAAGAGTTGCAGCATCGAGTGGGCTGTGTTTTTTATTGTAATCGGCTAAAGCTATGTTTGCCTCAGCCTGGGTTTTAAATGACCCAATTCCCGTATAGATCTGCTTTAGCTTTGTGTTTTCGGGTAAGATCTTTGGGAGTTCTGCGCCGTTTGCGATAAACATTATAGCTTCCCCCGTTTCTTTATGCACAATCTCCCAGCCCTCAGTCACTCTTGCATAAAATGGTTTTCTGCGCTTACCTTCGAGCTTGATTATCCCGCCATAACCGTTCGGATTTTTCATTTCGATTCTCACCTCCTTTCGAATAAATGTTCTAATAAAGAAACGCATGTTCTGAATTGGGATAAAAAAATTTAGCACTTGACTTCTTTAACTCAGCCAGTTCCTCCGGAACTCCGCAGACGGTCGCTATTTCAAAAATTGATCTAAGTTCACATGTATACAGAACAGAGTCCGGCATAAGTAGCTCTACTGCGAAGGAATTCGCCTCCCGTTCAATTCGCTCAGCTGAAAAGAAAGTATGCATTCTGAGGAAGCCGGTATTGATCTTGGGATGAAGGATAACGTGCGCTAATTCATGAGCGAGGCTAAATCGTTGATCAATATAATCTAAGTCACTATTAAGATGAATAACCTGAATACGTTTGTAGCTGTGGCAGTAACCCCAGATATCTCCTAATGGCTCGATAATGATCGGGATATTTTTGCGGTCGGCAATTTCAAAGGGTTCATTGGTGCGGTACATGTGTATAAGCTTGTCTACTTTTTCCTTTATGTCCATATTCAAGCCTCCGTCAGAGCTTTATTTATGCTTTTTAGGGGTGAACTTCTGTTTTGCTAACTGCTTGGCCAGGCGCATGGAGTTTTCAAGGGATATGCGCATAAGTTCTTTGGTTTCGTCATCCATAGGTTCACCCATAAAGGCCAAGCCTTCATCACTTTCTAAATTAGAAAGCATTTTTTCGAGGTCCTTGGCAATGTCTTTTTCTTCTTTTGGTGTGAGTAGCTTGTCCGAGAAATTTAGGCCCAGAAGAAAATCTGTTGAGACATTAAAGAACTCAGCTAATCTTTTCATTGTATCATGGTCTGGCTCTCTTTTTCCTGCCTCATAATTCCCATATGCTTGCCGAGTAATTCCAAGCATATCAGCCATTTGCTGATGAGTTAAATCCTTTGAAGTCCTTAGTTCAATAAGTCTTTCAGGAAACATATTTAAGAGCCTCCCTTGTTTCTACTTTATTCCATTATAATAGCAACTAAATGTTGCGTAAAGAGTACGCAACAAATTGTTGCATATTTTATTTACAGAAACAAAATGTTGCTATATAATAAAGTCATAGCAACAGAGAGTTACGCAAAAAACATATGGAGGTGGTGATAGTGACTCGATATTGGTTGGCTAAAATACGCCTTGAAGCAGAGAAAACACATGAAGAAGTGGCTGAGGTGGTTGGGATAAAAAGACAGTATTATAGCATGATAGAGAATGGGGAAAGGAATCCAAGTGTTAAGGTGGCCCAAAAAATAGCGGAAGTTCTGGGTTTCAAATGGACTCTTTTTTTTGAGGATAATGGCAACGAACTGAAGCGTGCATAGAAATATTTTTGAATTAAGAGAGGCTAAGTCCACATCGGTTAAAGGTGAGTGAATTAAGGTGTGCGTTTGCAATACTTAATAAAAGCAATCCACCGGGGGATTGTGTCAATGCATTCTTGTAGAGTTGGATTGTTCAAGTGCTTGATTGATTGAAGCCCCCTTGAATATTGCATGTAATGTCTGTTTTCACCTGGTCTAACTTCAACTCGATCACCGCCTTTTTCTGACATATAGGTATTTGCTTCCTCAATTGTACCAAATACACGGAGAGCTCGCTTATGATCTTCTTTCATTACAGCGTATTTATCTGGGGTAATTGTGAGATTTATTTTACCAACAAAACATAAAGGGACATAACTCACGTTGATAGTGCCGCCTCCAATACGTTCTAAACGCAAAAGGGAGGGATTTAGTTTATTTTCTTCAAGCGCCAGGAGTAAAGCAGAAAAGAATTCTTTCTCTATTTCAGACAAATCATGATCCTTAAATATGTCCCTTAAGCCCGCTTTATGTTCATCTTCAAGCCTTAATGTTTTTTCTAAGCTCGATTGTACTAGGTTAGGTATTTCTTCATCGGTAATAGGTTTTTCGCCAGAATGGCTGAGACCGTCTTTGGGCGAAATAAATAATTTTTTAAAGAAATGATTTAGTCCCATAAAAATCAACTTCCTTCCGCTGCTTGGTTAGCCCTTACCACTTCGACGCTAAGGAGGAAAATCCTATTAGAAAGGAGGCGACACCTTGCAAAACCCAATACCAACCAGACTAACTGTCAAGCAGGCTGCGGCGATTTCCAAAATGGGTGCACAGTTTATCCGCGTTGGTATGCAGCGGGAACTTTTTCCCTTTGGCAGCGCGGTTAAGCTTAGTTCGAAATGGACCTATCATATCCCATTTTTACCATTTTGTGAATATGTGGGTATCGAGCCAGAAAAGGCATTGGAAATTATTAATTTGAGTGAGGAGGCTACAGCATGACAAAAGTCCTCAACTACCCCACCGACGCGGACCGCGATCAGGTCCACAACCTCATTGGATCCTATGCCCAAGGCAAAATGACCCGAAACACCATGATGTACGCCATTGCCGGCATCATCGAAAAGTATCCTAACATTCAGCGGATGCCGGTTAAAAACTACTCAGTTCGAATTGTCCAGTATTTTGGGCTACAGCGAATCCCGATAATCAGCATCGAGGGCGCAAAGCTCTCCGATAAATGCCCGGGCTGTGGAGCCAGCGGGGATGACCTGGACTACTTCCGGACGGAGAAAGAGCGTTTTGACCAAGAGGATGACCTGATTAGTGTAACCTGCTTAAAATGCGGCTGGGTGTTCCTCAATAACACCAAAAACGGAAGGGGGCAGGAGAGCTATGTTTGACCGGGAGTTACAGCGGGCGGCAGCCGGCTATGCTAGGGCAAAAACGGTAGAGGTGTATTGTCATCTTGCTTTAGTGGTTGTGGCGGTTTGTGTGGTCGTTGTGGCAGGGTATGGTGTGGTGCGGTCGGTGGTTAGTGCATTTGGATTATAGAGGGGAGGAGTGGTAAGAGAGAATGGAAACCTTAAAAATCGAAGCCGGAAGAAAATGCAAAATTGATACCGGGAATATTGGGCTCACAATAAAGGGACCGGTGCTAATAGTTGTCATAAAAGAAAAAGACCTGGTTGAACCAAGTCTAAAGGGTATGTTAGACGAAACTGAATAAACTAAAGTTTCTCTTTAATCCAATCACTTACTTCATCAGGTAGATTGCACCATGCCGCATCATCTGCACACATCATAACTAATAATTTGTCGTTTGAGTCCATTGTTTCAAGTAATTTGTCTCTTACTTGAACAGAAGTTAGGTTTGATTCGACTAGCCATGTTGATTTCAGCGGATAGGCCCAGTCTCCTAGATTTTTAATCTCCGCGATTAAATCATCGTAATTTCTGCCCGGTGCAGTTAGGTCATATGAAATATTGTATATGGCCAAAGCAATCCCTCCTTTCTTCGAAATGGCCTGAACACTTACCAATTCGACGCAAAAGAGGGAAATCCTACAAGAAAGGAGATCGCCATGACCAACAACCTAAGGCAAGAACTTGAACAGGAAATTGAACTTGCAAAAATGATGGCCGCAGACATTGATAAAGTCTATAAAAAATATGCAAAAGCAGCATTACAAGCACAACAGGACCGCCTTTATAAAATCAGGGCCGAAAAGTACAAGGGCTACTCCACCGAGGCGGAATTACATAACGCCTACGGATACGGAGAAATCACCATAGATGAGTACGACGAAGGCAGAGACTTTTTAGCGGCGTTGGAAGCCCGGGAATCGCAGATGTCACTCATTGAGAAGCATAGGAAGAACCTGAAGGAAATTAGAGATAACTGGAAAGGCACAGTGATTGAACTGCAAAGGGAGCTTGATGAACTGAATGGTGAGAAAAAGGAAAAGCAGCCCAAGCTTAATGCCTTTGAACGATTGGAGCAAGAAAGGCACACTGAACGATTAGCGGCACTGCAGTTGCAAGAAAGTCTTGGAAGCGTAATCAAATGATTAGGCGGTGCAGATTCTGCAAAAGAGAGTGGTCTGTAAGCGTTCTTGCCAAACCTGATAAGCACTACGTATGTCCATACTGCGTAAAAAGAGGTGGTATATCTGAAGCACGGCAAAAGCCCTACGCGGCGGCAGAAAGAATTGATCGAGGCCCACAGGCTCAATGCAGACAGTTGGTTGGTTACCAAAAATACGCCGACCGAAATGGAGATTGTACACCGAGTGTCCGGGAATGTCCGGGAATGTCCGGGTGATCAGAAAATAAAAGAAATTGGAGGGAAGTACAGTGCTAATAACGTTACCCGATATCGACCTAAGTCCGGTCTATGAATGGGTGAGCAAATCGGAGAGACGGTCCGTAAAGATCGAATTAAACTGGGATTGTTTGTCCAAATTAAACGCCATCCCTGTTAACTCAGACTCTAATCAGCGTCGTCCCAATATTAAAATATTTGCCTGGGAAAGTAGTCCCGTTCTTGATTTCCACGATATGGGGAAGGGGATCTATGTGAAATTGCCAACCACTGTCGATGAAATCGACTTGGCCTTAAAAGCAGATAGAGAAAAAGAAGAATTTGAGCGATACGAAAAGCTCAAAGCCAAATTTGAGACCCGGGCAGAAAAAGAAAAAGCCCCGGCCATAGAAGCCGAGGACGCAAGTTAAATATCTTAAATTCATTATATCCCATCTAAACCTGGTTCTCAATGAATAACCCAATAAGCCCAAACTCAAGCCCATTGAGAGGAGGTGAAAAAAACGATGAGCACAACGAAAAATGTCAACATCCTAGAGCTGGCTAAAGGAGCCATTGCCGAGCAAATTGACATCGAGGTTGCCAAAGCTATGGCGAACATTGTTGACCCCAATACCGATGCCAAAACTGCGCGAAAGCTGACCATCACGCTCACCCTGAAGCCTGATGAAAACCGCGAAACAATCAGCATCTCCGCCCAGGCCAAAGCCGCACTGGCTCCGATTAAGCCGATTTCGACCACTTTGATGGTTGGAATTGACCGGGACGGCAAGCCGGTGGCTGTTGAGCCGACCAAGCAAGACCCTAACCAAATGCAAATATTCGGTGAGAGTGAACCCACCAACGTGGTAAAAATGCGGCATAATGCCTAAAAATGAGGAGGATAAAATCCATGGAAAGAAGCGCACTGCAATATCTCGTTGAGGACCTGAATAACCCCACTGAAATTATCGAACATAACGGAATCAAGTATTCTTCCAGAGATCTATCGAGAATCCCGGAGGTAGCCCCCAAGCCCTTTGCAACTAAATCTCTGGCCAGCATTGTAGAGCTGGTATCCCGGGAATCCAAGCACCCACGGCTCAATCCACTGATTATCCATGTGGTCAGTCCTACTAAGGTCAACGTATATTCCGAACTTCGCGATGACCTGGACCGGTTCCACCTTTACACTGCTGAGGCAGAGCTGCCCAGGATCACCTTAGGCTCTTTCATTGACCTGGAGCAAATGAACATCATGTTAAAAAGTACATTTGTGCCCACCGAGTCCCGGGATGCTCTTATCGCTCTTTTGGGCGGTATCAAGGAAGATAATGTCCGTACCAGCACAGACGATGGAATCTCTCAAACAGTAACGGCAAAAGCGGGCATTGCAACCGTGGCTAATGTAACCGTTCCGCCCATCGTGAAACTGGCTCCTTTCAGAACGTTCAATGAGATTCCCCAGCCGGAAGGTGAATTCTTGCTCAGGTTACGGCAGGGACCAGTTGCGGCACTCTTCGAAGCTGACGGTGGTGCATGGTCCATTCAGGCTAGGAAAAATATCAAGCAATACTTCCTGCTTGAGCTGGAAGACCTGATCGAAGCTGAGAAGCTGATTATTACGGAATAATGGGCCGGCGCTCCGGCATCCCACAAATAAAAAAGGCTCCGGTCAGGGCTGGAACCCTGGCCGGAGCGACCTAGAAACATTGAACTTCAAATCACCTCCATTATATAGAGAAAGCCGAGGTTTGTAAATTATGGATTTGAGAAGTTTTGCTTATGATCTCAATAAAAATATGAGAAATACCATGGTAGAGCAGCAGAATCGAACTCTTGAGGTACTATGCGATGCCCTGGATTACTCCCAGAAGAAAGTTGATGAACAGCTGGATGTGACCGGCTTTAAGACCAATATCATGGCCCTGCCAGAGAAGATTCGCGTCCAGCAAGAGAAAGTGAAAGAAGCCTCCGATGCCTTTGAAGTGGTCAAAAGCAATCTTGTCAATGCCGAGTCCATGCTGATGTCCATTATTACAGCAGAGGTCAATGGAGCCGGTAAGTCTTTATACTCCAACGATAAAGCCCGTCAAGCAGAATTGGAAATTCGTAAAAAGATGGATTTTGAATATCAGCAAGCCTGGGAGCCATATAAGGCAGCATTGGATGAACTCGACAACGCCCGTTTTAAGCTGGAACAGTATCAGAATGAGTTTAAGGCCTACCAGGTCGTGGGGAATATGTTGGCAGCCAGACTGAGCTTGATGAAGTTGGAGGTGTAGGCAGAGGTGGAAAAAAAGATGATCAGCATGTCAGGGCAATCTCAAATCATTACTGAAGACATGGTTGAACTCCCGTCCGAAGTCGAAGGGGTTGAAGAATACTTTCTAGTGGAGGTTTTTGCCAAAGGCGAAAACGGCGAGAAAAAAGTCGGCGAGGAAGAATTCTCAGCCTATCCAAATAACAATCAGCTTTTATGGGCTATGGCTAAATATGCTCAGCCTGAAAAGAAATGGGATGTCTGTTGTCATGTTCAAAAATACTATCGATATCGCTCGATATTTTGAGGAGGCGAAGACCATGCCGGAAAAGTATTTGCGCGTAACCATGCCGGACGGCTGCAAGTGGGATGTCCCCGCAAAGGTGATCGCAGAGGACCGGGCTAAATATTATGCCGCTGCTGATCCAGATACCACTTATGAAGAAGAATTTGAGTTCACTATGGGCAACGATTTTGAACTTAAGGATTGGTCTGGAAACAACATGAACTGGGACGAAGTTAAAGACTATGCGGAAAAAGCCATTCTCCCCGACCCTGTTATCGATTGGGAAGAGGGCTGGGTCGACGGAGAGAAAGAGGTCATTGAAAAATAATCAATAAGAGGAGGAAAAAGCTATGCCTACAGCAGTTACAACCACCCAAGCCCAACAACTTATTCTCGCCGGCATTGATACTACCGGCCTGACGGAGGCCGAGGTCCAAGAATTGGCCATTGTTATGGGGCAAAACTTCGAAGAAAGCCGCGACGGAATTAACTTCCGTCCTCAGCGATACAAAATCAATAAGGATGCCCAAGTGTTCGTCGACCCGTTTGGAAACTCCATAGATGAATTGAAAGCCATTGTGCTTTTTAAGCAGAAAACCCGGGGACTCTGGGAAGAAGGCAATACAACTCCGCTTTGCTCAAGTTTCGATGGAATCATGGGCACTGATGAGAACGGTAATTCTCGCCGCTGCGCTGAATGCCCCCAAAACGCCTGGGGATCAGGGAAAGAGGGCAGAGGCAAGGCATGTAAGGAGATGCGCCGGATGTTTCTTCTGACCCCCGATAATGCGCTGCCAATTCAGATCTCCTTCCCGCCAACAAGCATCGGTGCTATTGATAACTTCTTTAGTGCCAGGCTTACTAATCGGATTTCGGACATTGCTAGGCAAGTAAAATTCTCGCTAGTTCCAACCACTAATAATGGTTACAAGTTTGCACTTGCTGTTCTCAAAAATGGGGATGATGTGCCGCCAAAACAGATCTTAGATGTTAATAAGCTTCGGCAGAAGTTTGTAGACAGCTGGAAAAACATTGCCATTGATGACGAGGACTACATGCAGGATGCAGTGGAGGGTACGGGCGATGATCCAGAGCCATATTAAGCCGGACCGGTCGTTAAAGGCCCTAAAGCTCACGAACTTCCAATCCCACGGAAATACCCATATTGAGTTTGCCGGACAAGGCTGCCTGACGGTCATCACAGGACCGTCGGACAGCGGCAAGTCCGCCATTATCCGGGCACTTAAATGGCTCCTGTATAACTCTCCCCGGGGTGATGGTTTCATCACGGTGGGGAAAAATGAATGCTCAGTTCAAGGGACTTATGACAATGGAACGGCAATAACCAGGACCCGGTCCCGGGGCGGAATCAACCGATACCAAATCGGTGATCAAACTTATGAAGGCTTTGGGACCGGCGTTCCCCTGGAAGTACAGCAGGCAACAGGTATCCGTGAACTGCGTATCGGTGACCAAACATATCTTTTAAACCTCTCCGACCAGCTAGCCGGGCCCTTTTTGGGGAACGACAGCACCCCGGCCCCGGCCCGTGCAAAGGTGCTGGGCAAACTGGCCGGCACGGAAGAGATGGATCACGCCGGGAAAGAAGTAGGTACAGACCTATTCCGGGCTAAGAGGGAACGGGAAGGCCTGGAGAGCTATATCGAATCAACCGAGAAGGCCTTGGACGGATACGCTTGGATTCCGGTAAGGGAAGCGCATTTGATCGAACTGGATAGCATTATCGAAGACGTAAAGCGAGACCAGGAGGGAATAGCGAAGCTGAAAGAACTGCATGAGCAGTTCATGAGGTTAGCAGGGGAGGTTCGGAGCGTAAAGGCTGAGATTAGTCGGCTACGACCCGTCGCTGAGGGATTGGCTTATGTGCGCCGTATAGAACGTGACTCTGCGGAACACGGGAGCCTAAGTCTCATGAACCAATCGTATATCGAAGCTTGGTCCAAGATTTCTGATGCCAATATAATACTTCACCAGCTGGTTAACCTTGATTCGGCCATAGCGGTTGTGGACGCAACCCAGGAAGGATTGACGCTTGGCACTAAGCTCAACGCCGCTAAAGCAGAATATCTGTATGCAGTCGGACTCAAAACAGGAACCCAATCTCGTTTAAAGGTTCTTGACCAAAACTATGAATCGGTCATGCCACACCTTCTGGCTGCCGAGACAGAGGCATTCAATGTAGATAAGCTGGACTGCTTTTTAATAAACTATGAACACGCCTACCAGGGAGCCTTGTCCCTGCGTCGCAAGGTCCAAAGCACGGCGCGGGTGGAGGAGGCTTGGGAATTAGCCGCGGCTCTTCCCGAGAAGGTGGAGAAAGTCAAGTCGTTGCGGTCGGAACTTACGAATATCGGTTCGCTTTCGAGGGTGAGTCTGAACTATGCCGAACAGGCCAATCTTGCCCAAAAAGACACAGAGTCCCTGGAGACTGAATACATCCAGCTCATGAGTGATTTAGGCAAGTGCCCAACCTGCGGGGGAGATATTCATATCGAGAAATTGAAGGAGGTCATTTAATCATGTCCATAGACAATGTTGAACATAGAATTTCCAGCCTGAAAACCAAATTGGAGCAGAAGAAGAATGAGCGTACCCGAGCCGAAGCCAATCTGGAGACCGCTGAAAAGCAGCTCCAGGCCGTGACGGACAAAATTAAGGCCTTGGGGTATGAGCCGGAGCAGCTTCCGGCTGTAATCGAAGAATTGGAGAAGAATATTGAGGTCAATCTGGCTCAGGCGGAAAAAATCCTGGCTGAAATGGAAGGACTCACGACGGAGCAGGTTCTTGAGCAGGTGGTGTGATTATGACCATAAGTATTCTTGAGGCCGAAGCCAGGGCAAACCGCCACAAGGCCACCCTGGACCAAGCCAAAGGCAAGCGTGACCTACTCCTCCAGCAGAAAACCCAAAAAGAAGCCGAGCTGTCCAAGGTTACCCAGAATATCGCCACGTGGGAGCAGGTGCAACTCCTGCTCTCCCACTCCAGCCAATATGCCCGGGAGCAGCTGAAGCAAAAGATTGAGGAGACGGTGACCGCCGCCCTCAGGAGTATTTTCGAGGATCCCGGCATTAGCTTTGCCATTGAATTAGGCCAAAGTGGGGGAAGCGCCACTGCCGAGTGGCAAGTCATCTCTTCCTATCAGGATTACACTGTCGCCGCCAATCCTGAGGCGGCCCGGGGTGGTGGGGTGACGGACGTTGTGTCCCTGGCCCTGAGGCTGTCGTTGTTGGAATTGGCCAGGCCAAAGCATGAGGGACCGGTTATCTTGGACGAACCAGGAAAGATGATCTCTCGAGAGTTTTTGCCCAATGTGGCGGCGTTTTTGAAGCGGTATGCTGAGAAAACCGGACGGCAAATCATTATGGTAACTCATCACGGGGTGTTGGCCGATGCGGCGGATGTGGCTTGGTATGTGACGCAGGAAAAGGGTGTCAGCCGGGCAGAGAGGATCGGGGGTGAGGTGTAGTGGTGGACAAATTTATCGTAACAGGCGATTTGCATTTCCGGTCAGAGAATCCCCGGAGTAGGAAAGACAATTATCGTGATGCGCTGCTGGTTAAGCTGTATGAGGTTTTTCTGATAGCCCAAGAGCGTAGAGCGAAAGCAATCATTATTCCCGGAGATATTTTTGACTCATCTAATGTTAGCTTGCCAACCATTATCAAGCTTGCCAGCTTCTTGGATGATTGCAAAGCAAAGTTTGCTATAGATGTATTGGTCATTTCGGGGAATCACGATCTGCCGGCAGGAAACAAGGGAGCTATTTCCCGGACACCCTTTGGTTTGCTGACAGAACTTGAGTACATCCATGATCTTGAGAGATTAGATGCGAGCAGACTGATGCTGCTACCTACCGATATGTTTGAGTCATCGGTTACTGGATGCGGATTCGATTATCAGACCGACACGCCAGATGGAGCCGATCAATATATGGTAACTCAGTCATCTTTTCCTGAAAGTTATCCACGCATCCATGCCTTATCTTCCGAAGATCATCCACGTATCCATGTTGTCCACTCCATGCTCCTAGCGGCTGCGCCGTCATTCCCAATGAGGCACACCTTGATTGACGATGTAGAGACTAATGCAGACATCATCATCTCCGGCCACTATCATGACGGCTTTGGCATCATCCGGCGCAAGGATGGCAAGCTCTTCATTAACCCCGGAGCACTCTGCCGATTATCGGCAAGCCAAGCCGAAATGAGCCGTACTGTCCAGGTTGCCCTGCTCACGGTCAACAGCAAAACAGACTTCCATGCCGAGCTGATCCCCCTGCAGTCTGCCCGGCCGGCAGAAGAGGTTTTGGACAGAGAAGCTATCGTTGAGAAGAAGGAGCATGAAAACTGGTTGGAGAGCTTCTTCGATAGTCTCCAGCAGGAGGGGGAAGAGAAGTTTTTAGAGGTCCGAGAGATCATTGAGAAAATCGCAACATTAGAGAATGTCCCTTCTGGAGTGAAGCTGGAAGCTCTGCTACGAATCGGCGAGGCCAGGGAGAAGCTTGGGAGGGGTGCAGGGTGACGAGAAAGAGGCCCTTTTGGAAAAGGGTAAGTTTTTGGAAAACAGTAGCCTCAGTGTTCATAACTTGCGCCATACTCTTGAACTCTTTAAGCTTCATCATGCTGAAGCAGCGAATATCAATGCTGCAGACTGAAATCCAGATGCTCAAGAGCGATCAGAGCAATTTGACAGAAAAACAGAGAGACATCACAAATTCAGTCAATAGCTTTCTGGATACCTGGCAGATGGGAGTCTTTGAAGCAACAGCCTATTCTCCGCTGGACGATAGAAACGGGATGAACTCCTGGGGTGACGGGACTGTAATGAGTTCAGGCGCGTCGACGCTGGAATATATCGATACCGGAATTTCCGTTGACTCAAGAATCGTCCCGCTGGGAAGCAAGATTTTCATAAAGGGAATGGGTTGGCGTATAGCCACAGATACCGGAGGAGCCATCAAAAATTATAAACTGGATATTCCAATGTGGACGTTTGATGAAGCAATACAATTTGGCAGAAAGGATGTGATTGCAGTATGGCCACGGCAACAGCAGCGCGAATGAAAAAAGGAAAAGAGACGGTTAAGCCTGTCGCTACTCTGGCCGGAAAAATCATATCTGTGCGGTTTCATAATCCTCAAAACGGTTACTCCGTAATCTCTATAGAGCCTAAAGACATGGTGGAAACGGGTATGGTCTCCTGCAGTGCCGTCGGCAATCTGGCGGCGGTCAGGGTAGGGGATGAATACGAATTCGCCGGCGAGTGGAAAGAGCATCCGCAGTACGGGCGGCAGTTCGCATTCTGTAAGGCCGATGTGGTTCTGCCCAAGGAAAAGACCGGGGCAGCCACCTATCTGGCCACCCTGGCTTATGGGGTAGGGTTTGCAAAGGCGAAACGGATTGTCGATAGGCTAGGGGACGATGCCCTTAACCGAATCATTGAGGCCCCGGCTTTACTGGATCAGTTCCACTTTCTTTCTCCCCAGCAGCGGGAAGAGATTCAGGAAGGATTGCTTAAAAACACCAGGCTTGCGGAGCTGGCAGCCCTCATATGCAAAGAAGGTGTCGGCATTGGCACGGCAACAAGAATTTTCAACACCTACGGCCAGGCCAGTGTGTCTATCGTTAAAGAAAATCCCTATGTGTTGGCTGATGAGGTGTACGGCATCGGCTTCAAGGTAGCCGACAGGATCGGGATGGGGTTGAGCATCGCTCCGGATTCGCCATATCGGGTAGAATCGGCCTATATGTACGCTCTCCGGGAAGCCGGCAATGATGGCCATGTCTATCTGACCCCAAAGGATACCATCGTTGCCCTGGATGGGTTGCTGGGTAAACAGTCCATGGTGGGAGTGAGCAACATCAAAGATGCTTACGCTGAGCTTGAGCAGCGGGGGCTGGTTTGCCGGGAAGGAGACGCTATTTATGTAGCCTCCATGTTGGCCGAGGAAAAGCAGCTGGCCCGAGATATTGTCCGGCTGGCTCAGATGGACGGGAAATATTTGTCCACGGATACCGAGCAAAAGCTGGAGGAAGTCACTGAAGCCATGCAGGCAGAATTCGGCGTTATCTATGCCCCGGAGCAGAAAGAGGCCATCAAGAAGAGCTTTTATAAATCATTGTCAGTAGTGACAGGTGGCCCGGGAACCGGGAAGACGACTGTCATTAAAGGCATCATTGAGGCTTATCGGAAAATAGCCAGAAGCAACCTGATTATGCTAGCGGCACCGACGGGCCGGGCGGCGAAGAGGATGACGGAGGCCACCGGATGCGATGCCTCTACCATCCACCGACTGCTCAAATTCAACCCTATGATCAATGGGTTTGAGCACGATGCGGATAACCAACTTCCTGCCGGTCTGTTGATTGTGGATGAATACTCCATGAGTGACTTACACCTAGCTAAGTGCCTCTTTGAGGCAGTACCAAGTGACATGTTGATGGTCATCGTTGGTGACGTGGATCAGCTCCCCAGCGTCGGGCCGGGAAAAGTACTGGAGGACATTATTGAATCCCGTCAGGTCATCACAACCCGGCTAAAGTTCAACTACCGGCAAGCCTCCGGTAGCCGCATTGCCCTTGAGGCATCCCGGGTGGTTGAGTTCGGAGAATGCCGCCTTTACCAGGATGAAAAGGATTGGAAGACTATCCTTGAAGATGAGCCGGAAAAGGCTGTCACAAGAATCAAGGCCGAAGTAAGGGCGGCTCTGGCCCAGGGGTTGGGGATCATGGATTTTCAAGTGCTGGCCCCCATGAAAAAGGGGCTTGTTGGGGTAGATAACCTGAATGAAGTGATTCGGGAAATTGTGAATCCACCCGACGTATTGAAGCCGGAAAAGAAGACTGGTAAAGATAAATTCTTCCGTCTTGGTGACAAGATCATGGTGATCCGCAATAACTACAAGCTGGGAGTGTTTAACGGAGATATCGGGGTGATTCAGGGAATTGATTCCAGTAGTATTGCTGTCGACTTTGAAGGGGAAATGGTTACGTTTAGCGAGGACAACATCAACGACCTAACCCTGGCCTATGCAAGCACAATCCACAAAAGCCAGGGGTCAGAGTTCCCTCTCGTGATCATGATTATTATGCGGAGTCACTACATCATGCTGCAGAAAAATCTATTTTACACTGGCTTTACCCGGGCTAAGCAGCGCTTGGTGCTGGTGTGCCAGGAGAGTGCCGTGAAGCGGTGCCTGGACAATGCCGAGAAAAAAGAACGGCACACGCTCTTACGGGATAGGATCATAGCCTATGCAGGCGCCAGCCAATCAGCTTAATTTCGATATAGCAGGGCCGGTTTACCTCCTCTCCGGCCCTGCCCCCACAAACAAGGCGGTGATAGCTTGAGCTTAGAAAACATCATTAGTCGGCTGGATAATGCAGCATTTTTTAAGGAACACGGCTTTGTAGCCAAAAAGAATACCGGTCGTAGAGCCGAAGGAATCTGTCCTTTTTGTGGCGAGGCTAAGTTTAACTTGAACTTAGAAAAAGGACTGTGGCAATGTTTCGGATGTCATAAAAGCGGAAACCAAATCACCTTTTATGCGCAAAAAAACAATGTAAGCAATAGAGAAGCCGTTAAGGCCATTAAACGCTATCTGGGCGTGGAGGATGACCTTCCACCCAGGAAAAAGCGTAGAAGTGGCGTGTCCGGCGCTCAATCCGGTCAGAGTGAAGAGGCTGCCGGGCAGGGAATTAGCCCAGCTGGCAGCACAGAGGATGGACGTCCAGACATAGACGGACCATCAGAGATAAATGAGCAATATCCACATAAGGAAGCGGCTCCCGATGAGGTTGAGCAGAAACACCCTTATGAACGGCTCATTGAGCTGGCCTCTCTCACCCCTGCGGACAGAGAGAGTCTTAAGAAGAAGCGTGGATTCACGGATGAAATGATTGAGGAGTTTAAGTTCCGAAGTGGCGGTGGTTATCTCAGGGAGATTGTCGGGAAGCTCCAGGGGGAGTATTCAGGGGACAGGCTCCTTGAAGTGGGTATACTTCGCAACGTGAACGGAACATTGCTTCCGGAGAAGCAACTTCTTGAGGACAGGATTCTGATTCCTTATCTTGATGAAGAGGGTCATGTGTATCACCTCAGGCCACATAAGCTAGGGTTTTCTAATATCCCAGCTCAGCCCTACAGCAGGTACCTATTGAGACACCATCCCAAAAAGATTGTCCTTACCGAGGGCGAATTTAAGGCGGCTGCACTTACGGCCTGGGAGATCGCGGGCATTGGTGGTCCGGGAACGAGCTCCTTCGGTGACAAGAATTTAGACCGCTTGGTTTTTCTCCTGCAGGAGTTTGATGTTAAGGAAGTTTGCGTTATCTATGACTCCGAAGAGAAAGGGGACCCATCACTTCCTAATTTCAAAGAGCAGCTAAATAAGCGCTATGACACGCAATACTGGTCCTACATCATGGCCTATAAGCTTCATCAAGCCGGGTTTAAAACCACTGTGGGCTGGTTGCCAGCTGAGTGGCGCATAGACGGAAAGATTGATTTCGACGGAGCTTTAGCCCAGGGCCGGACGGCTGCGGAAATCAGGAAAGTCATTAAGGAGGCGAAGGGATATAAGGAGTTCCTTGCCACCATGGACGAAGACGGCCAGCGTGTTATCAAAAGGAAGATTGCTAAACACTTTTCCAAGAAAAATGTAAAAAGGGAGTTCAACAAATATATGGTCACCGTTCCAGGGGTCAATGGGCAAGAGTATGACAAGGAAATTAGCAACTTTGTTATCAATATCAAGTCGAACTTCTTTACCCAGGATAGTGTGATCCGGAATGTTCAGTTAGTGAATACCTATGGTGAAGTGTCGGATGTCTTTCCGATTGAATCCAGTGCCATGGCTGCAGCAGACGCTTTTAAGAAATTCGTGTTAAGTAAGGGAAATTATATCTTCAAGGGCAACGGTACGGACCTCACTAACATCTGGGAGTATGAGTTTCTCAATAATGATGGTGAGCTGATCTATATGCCGGAGCAAATTGGTTGGATTGATGCCCATAAGGTATGGCTCTTTGGCAACATGGCCATCAAGGATGGGAAGATTTATCGACCGGACAATGACGGAATCATTTGGGTAGAGGGTAAAGGTTTTAAGCCCCAGAGCTTTAGCGTTGCGTCTGATTCCCGCGTGTCTGAAAATGCAATCCCTCATCTTTGCGAAAAGGAAATCAATATTTGTGATGTGGCTGAGCGCATGAAACACTCTGTCGGCGGGTACGAGGCGTACATTGCAATAGGCTGGGTGATAGCCACGATATTTAGCCGGGACATTTTTGCTAAGTATAAGTGTATGCCGATACTCTTCCCTCACGGTAAGAGGGAGTCAGGGAAGACGACATTTATGCGCTGGATAATGGGCTTCTTTGGTATCGAGACCGAAGGAATCAGCGTCGGGAAAACAACGACTGCCAACTTCATTGCACGTGCTCTGTCCTATTGGAGCAGCTTAGGAGTTTGGTTTGATGAGTACCGTAATGAGTCAGGCGTTATAGAAAAGGATGGGTTGTTCCGTTCAGCATACAACCGGCAAGTGTCCGGAAAAGGGACAGCCACAGCGTTTCAAAGCAAGGGATTTTCTGTCCACTCCGTAATCTCCATATCCGGGGAAGAGCTACCCAAAGACAATGGCCTGTTTACACGATGCATTCCCCTGCAGATTAGTTCCTATAAGCGACAACGGGAGTTCTATGAATCGATTAACCGATCAAGTGAATATTTCAGTTACCTTACATTTAGCCTCATCAGAGATTATGACTTATACAAGGATAGAATCATGGCCAACATTGCTGATTTAAAGAGCACCCTGGTTTCCAGGGGAATTACCGACAGGACTGCCGAGAACTGGGCCATTTGCGCAGCTGCTTTTGATTCAGTGGTCATGGAGGATGCGGGGTTTATTAAGTGGGTTGAGCAGAGCTGTCAGGAAATAAAACGTACCGGTGAAGAAGACCATATGCTCAATCAGTTTTGGTTGGATACCAATACCATGATTAGTTCCCATGAGGTAGGGCTAAAGCATATGAAAGTGGAGGACAACAAGCTTTATGTATGGCTGCAGGGGGTTTACAGCGAATGGAGTGTCTACTATCGCAAGCGGACAGGCCGAGAGCCTTTTGACTTGCAGTCGATCATGAAGTACCTCCGAGAAGAACCCTACTGCTTGGATAGCTCTTACCGATGCTTTATCGGCAAAGTCCGAAGACGAGCTGCTGTTATTGACTTGTCTCAGGCCAATGAAATTATTCAGGAAATCGCGGACTCGTTAGATGAACTGGGGCACAACCATGACTCAGGGGATGAAGAATATTAAGCTTGGGTCAGTCCAAAAAAGAGTATAGAGTTGTGAAAGGTGTTGCAATGTGGACAGGGTGGACAGGGGGTGGACAGCAGGAAAAAATTAGGTGTCCACTACTCAAACCCTGTGATACCAAGGATTTCAGGGCAGAGGTGGACAGGTGGACAGCTAAAACCCAACTCTCAGCAAATTTGGCCTTGAGTACCGTGACAAAGTTTATGGGTGTGGAAAAATTGATATTACTAAAAATCGCCAAACTGCTGTCCACCTGTCCACTACCATCGCCGAAGCGTTACGCCGCAAGGGTTTGTGAGGTGGACACCTAAAAATTACCACCTGTCCACCTGCTGTCCACCCTGTCCACCTAGAAAGGGGAAGTGCTGTGTGAGTAAATATATGGAAATGATTGAATCCGAAGGACAGTCATCCAAGATAGCTTCGATTTCATTCACTTCCCCGGAAGATGACTTTGAAGAGGCAAAAAGGATCTATGGTTCCATAGACCCTAGAAAAGATATGTCCGTCGATCACCAGTACTGGGAAGATATCCTATGGAATGCCTGGCATTTCACGAAGCCGCTTTATTATATCTTGCATGGAATAAGGTGCGGCGGCGGTGGATTGACGTTAACCAAAAATAGCTTCCGGCTACTACCGGGGGAATGGGCAGAGCAAGAATGGGATGAGATTAAGCAAAAGTATCTTGACCCGATGAGGGATAAGCTTGTATCGATTTTGAAGTTGACCCGTGCCGGCAAGGTCACGGAAGAACAGCTGCCCGATGGGTTGTTTGAACAGGTAAGGCAGGGGACGGAGCAAGATAATAGGACGGGCGCGATGCCGGCGCCAATAAAAGAAGAACAAGGGAGGCTGTTTAGGTGAGCTATGGGAAAGCAGAGAAATTGGACCAAGGAAGAACTGGATTACCTTCAGGATAACTGGGGAGCTGTATCTGTTGAAACAATCGCTGCCCGCTTAAACAGGAGCATTGAGGCCATAAAAATCAAGAAAGATAGATTGGGCTTGGGCGCGTTTCTGGATAGCGGCGAATACGTGACATTTAATCAGCTGCTAAAGGCACTTGGGATTACTGGTGGATCTGGATACCTTATGACATCCTGGGTTAAAAACAGGGGCTTTCCTATCAAATATAAAAAAGTCCTTAAAAACAAGTTTAAAGTAGTCTATCTTAAAGACTTTTGGAAATGGGCCGAAAAGAACCGATCTATGATCAATTGGTCAAAAGTTGAAATCGGCATTTTAGGTGAAGAGCCTCCGTGGGTACTGACACAGCGGAGAACAGATTTTCAGTCCTGTGTCAAAATAAAAACTACGCCCTGGACCAAGGGTGAGGATAAGCATCTCCATGACCTCCTGAAGCAATTTAAGTATAACTACAAAGAATTATCCACAAAGCTTCAGCGTTCTGAAGGAGCTATCCAACGCCGAATCAATGATCTTGCTCTAAAAGAACGGCCTATAAAGGCTGACAATCAGATCAAATGGACTGAAGATGAGTACATCCAGCTGGGTGAAATGATCAAGCAAAGATTGAGCTATGAGGATATGTCTGATCGACTTGGAAAATCAGCAAAGGCCATCAGGGGCAAGGTTTACACCATGTATCTTTCCGAAAATCTGGATAAGGTGGCTTCAATCATCGGCAAAGGAAAATGGGGGGATAACAGGCCGGACAGGAAGATCACCCTTCATAATTGCCTGACTTCAGAGGAAAGAGCGCAGGTTAAGTCCGGATTGACTAAAATTGCAGTCATTCTTAGGGAGCAGATCTGCAAACATTACGAGGGCAGTGAGTACTGGCAGAGGGGACTTTGCGAAAACTGGGATGATCGCTGTTTGGCTGGAAAGTCTACATGTGATTTTTGCGAAAGCTTTATCAGAATAAAACCCCAATATTGCCGGCGTTGTGGGGCTGAGTTTTATAAGCGAAATAAGCAGGATATATGTGACCTATGCAAGGTCGCTAGGAAAAAGCAACATCAGCGGAAATGGATGGCGCTGTATGGAGAAAAGAGAAAGAAAGAAGTGATTTAGGGTGAGTTATTATCTTGGGATAGATGCTTCATTGACATCGCCGGGTTTCTGTGTGGCGGGGGGAATTTCGCCATATATCAGTTCCAGTAATTATAAAAGTAAAAAAACAGGGTTTGAGCGAATAGTTGATATTCATGATGAGGTAGTCAATTATCTTTCTGGTTTCCCAATAAAGATCATTATGGAAGAGCTTCCAGCCGGTTCTAAAGGTAGTTATACGATTGAACGAGCAGAGCTGGTTGGGGTAATTAAAAGCACAATTTACAGGATGAATTTATGGGGTAAGTTTTTTCTCGTTAATCCTTCCACTTTAAAAAAATTTGCTACAGGAAAAGGGAACTGCGATAAACCCGCCATGATTCTCCAAGCGTACAAAGAATTCGGACTCGAATTTGTCTGCAATGATGAATGTGATGCCTTTTGGTTGGTCCAGGTTGGCCGGGCTTTGGATGACCATTGGGATGGGCTGAACCGGACGAAGCTCCGGGAGGGTGTGATCGAGAAGTTGAGGGGGGTATGAGTGGTGATGAATGACGTTTTAAATGTAACTGCAACGCAAATAGATGATATGAAACACTGTATCGGATTCGCTATCCAAAGAGTTAAACGAGGAAAATATAAAGCCTATCGAAATCGCTATATAGCTTCCGACGATAATAGAGGCTGGGACGATTTAGTTTCAAAGGGATTAGCAAGAAAACAGTCTTTTAAGAATGGTAGTGGAGAAAACCCACAGCTTTATTACCTTTCTGAAGAAGGGTTTAGGTTCTTAGGAGGTCTTCTCGAAGTGAAAATTACAGAGATGGATTAAAGGGAGGTGTAACACCTTGATCAAGCTTAATGTCGTACCAAAGGAGAATGAAGATTGGACAGAAACCAGAGCTAAGGTTTATTTTCTGCAGCAGATTGCGGAAAAGATGGAGTTATTAACGGAAGAGGTTAAGAAAAATAATCAACAGCAAAATCATATTTCTCAAGCATTAGAAAGAGAACGTGAATCAGGCATGGTCCTTAATTGTGCCT
Source organism: Desulfitobacterium dehalogenans ATCC 51507 (assembly GCF_000243155.2). NCBI lineage: Bacteria > Bacillati > Bacillota > Clostridia > Eubacteriales > Desulfitobacteriaceae > Desulfitobacterium > Desulfitobacterium dehalogenans. The sequence continues at coordinate 1,086,143 of NC_018017.1, forward strand.
TGATGTTGATGGTAAACAAGGCCGAAATTATCGAACGATTTGGAGAGCAAGAAGATGTTCCTTTTTCATCCTTTTATCGTGAAATGGCTTTAAGTCGGCAAGCTGTTATCGACTGGGTAAATAGAAATACACTGGTCAAGGCGATTTGTAAAACTGATTATCTTTATGTCTATCCTGTGGGAACCGGGCATCGAGTGAAAGTGATAAACAAGAGAGAGGAGATTGCCCTATGACAACATCTATAGAGAAAAACACTCTCCAATTCCATAAATTAAACGGCCTTACCCCTACAGTGGAATCTTGCACCATGAAATTGATTGAGGAGCTGGGTGAACTGCTGCAGCTCATCGGCAAAGGCCAGGGAAGCAGCGGGGAAAAGATGAATCTGCAGCCGGAGCTTGAGGCATGGGAGACCCTGGAGTCCAGGATGATAGACGAGGCCTTTGATGTGGCCCAAAGTGCAGTGACGATGATTTTTACTCTGTGTGAAAAAATTGGCTATAATCCGTTACTTTGGGAGCAAGCTCATGAGAATAAGCTAAGGGACAAGGGGTATTTGGCGGCAGGGAAAATGGAGAAAACAGATTTTCCTGCCGAGGGTTTCCTGGTCGGCATGGCCAATAAGTTCATTGTGTTGAAATGCGATGATGTCAAAGAATATCTAACCAAAAATGATCAAATGGTGTTAGACTGCATAACTGCAAGACTTGCATTGGGTAGAATTCATGATAAGCGCAAGGTAGACAACAATTACCTCGTGATCAATACAGATGAACCCTATGCCCCGGAAGTAGTGGCTATCATGAAGCGGCATGGTCATTGGGGGTGAGGTGATTCAGGCAGATGTGGATAAGCAATAAACGAAAAATAAGAACCCTGTGTGAAAAATGCCATGAGCGACATTTTCCCCACTACCTTGAGGTTTATGAGTTTAAGGAAGGACAAGAAATGGCTCCAGCAGGTTTATGTTCCTGTTGCGGAAAGTTGGAAAGCGTAAAAAAGTATGTTTTCCCGCGGCCTGGTGAAAGGAATGCTGGGAGTGGGCAGGGACTGAGAAGGAGTGACATCAATGGAAGAAAGAATTGAAAAGCATATATACCAATATGTCGAAGCAGAACTTAGGAATTATCCGACTTACAAAAAGATTGTTGCAGATTACGATAAAGAGCTATTGTACACGGGAGCTAAGTCAGGATTAGCTAAGGACCCTACGGGGAGGTTTCCGGAAAACCTGACCAGTGATTCAGTGCATAGCGAAGTGGTGAAAATCATGGCTAATGAGAGTAGGGTGGCCAGGGCTAAAGATGTCATCATGTGTATCGAAGATGTTTTAGAGGAATTGTCAGAGCAGGATAAGCAGTTAATTGAAATGAAGTACTTCAAGGGTTACTATACTGATTTTGGGATTATACGTGAACTTCGTTTCACCGAAAGAACATATTATCGGCATAAAAGAGATCTAATCAGGCGGTTTGCTTTGAGGATGAGGGTACTATAAATAAAGTGGCAGTATTTTGGCAGTATTAGACCCTATATCCGTGATAACATGATAGTGTGAAATATTTGAGAAGCGGACTGCACGGCAGGTGCCCATAGAGATGGGAACTCGATGCCGGGTCCGTTTATATTTCTCCTCCTCTTTGGGGCTCAGCGTTCTGCTAGACGCGGGGCCCTTTTCTATTGCCTTTCTTCATGGGAAATGTCACTTTGTCCTCGTGAAATGCATAGATTATATCAGGTCCGCTTAGCAACCAGAAACCTAAACGTATTACAGTTCCCTCTTTTATTTAAAGCGGCTAGGTTAAATATATACTAGCCGCCTATAACAACAAAAGGCCAGGGCAATTCGCCTGGCCTTTTGTTGTTATAGATTTAGAAAATTACGCCTAAAGCAATAAGAATCAAGATTGCAATAGCGATAATTCCTGCGCCAACGAATCCCCTGCCGAATCCGCCGCCGCAAACTGGAGCGACAGGTTGAGGGCAACATGCTCCGCCAAATCCGCCAAATCCGCCGTAACCCATTCCGTACATGATATTACCTCCATATTTTTTTATTTGGCTTAGAATACGATACCCATAGCAATGAGCAGAAGAATGATTACAACTACGATTGCAATTCCTGCCCCTAAGCGTCCAGTTCCGCTTTCAGCTCCACCAAAAAACATTTGAATTCCTCCTTTATCCAAAGATACTACAGTTTATGATTAGTCAGTAGGAATTGCCACAATATGGTAATATGCAAGGCGGTGAAACAGTTGTGCAGATGTAGGTTATATAAGCCAATAGATGAGGCGGCAAAGGTGAATTGTATCAACTGCCACCGATGGGCTGGCAAAAAGTGTAGGGATGAGGCGGAGCTGTTATATGAGGAGCAGAGGGAGCATGGGTGGGCTGAGAAGATGATGCGGGAGAATAGGGGAGTGTGGTTTGATGTCTGATATCGTCGGTATTTGACGAAAAAAAATCCAAGGAATATCCTTCCTTTTTGTAGAAGAAAACAAAAAAGAAGGAGGAGTATAAATGAATATTGAAGAAAGAAAAACATTTAGATTAAAATTGCTCAAAGAGCTTTATAACCATCATTTTAAGAGCAATGGGACACAAAAACAGTTAGATAAACGAGATTTAGCAAAGGAAATAGAAAAACAGCTTGCTTACGAATACCTTGCTGAGAAAGGTCTTATTACAATTAAACAATCTGCCGGGGCACAATTTAGTTGCAAAGTTACTGCTCTTGGAATAGATTTAATAGAATCACAATGGGAAGTGATTTGATTATAATATAAGCGCAGAGCCTCCGGGCTCTTTTTCTTATACAACAAAACAAACGACGGCAGGTGAGGTGATGTGGCGAGAGAGCGCAGCCCAGACAGAGACAAAGCCTTTGAGATTTATCAGCAGCATCAAGGAGATATAGCGAATCGGGAAATCGCCAAGCTTTTAGATATTCCGGAAAAGACCATCAGCGTATGGAAGCTTCGCGATAAGTGGAAAGAAAGAATTGGTTGTAGTACTTCAAAGACTGAACGTAGTACTACAAAGCGTAAGCAAGACGAATCTGGGAATAAGAATGCCAACAGCATAGAAGCAAAAAGTAATACTGAACTTTCGAACCTGACTGAAAAGCAGGTTCTTTTTGTTGCTGAATATTTGACCGACTTCAACGCGACCCGGGCGGCAATGGCAGTTGGGTATAGCAAGAAGAGCGCTCATGCCATAGGGTGGGAAAACCTTAGGAAACCTGAAATTCAGGCTGAGATACAGCGTCAGACGGCAATCGTAACCGATAATCTAGGCATTACCTCGCAGAGAGTCCTTCTCGAATACCTGAAGATCGCCTTTGCTGACATCGGAGAATACGTCACCTTCGGTCAGCGTGAAGTTCCGGTTATGGGACCATTCGGACCGTTGTATGAGGGAAAAGGCAAGAACAAAAAACCCATAACTGAAATCGTCAACTATATTGACCTCAATGAAAGCGCAGAACTCGATAGCTCCCTTATCTCGGAAGTAAAGATGGGTAGAAACGGCACATCAATTAAGCTCCATGACAAAATGAAAGCCCTGGAGAAGCTGGAAAAATACCTCGACCTTCTCCCAGATAATCATAAGCGTCGGATGGAGGAAGAGAAGCTCAAGCTGGAAGAAGAGAAATTCAGACTCGAACAACGTAAAGCCGGGGACCTTGAACAGGATGAACCTGCCGATGACGGATTTATTGATGCATTGAACGCCGTTGCCGGGGAGGTGTGGAGCGATGCTGGGGAAGATTAAGAAGAAAGTCAAGCAGGCAGTATTTAAGTTCCACCCCTTTAGCTTAAAGCAGAAAAAGATACTGACCTGGTGGTGTGATGATTCCCCGGTTAAAGATAAAGACGGAATCATAGCAGACGGGGCTATTCGTTCCGGGAAAACCATCAGTATGGCTATGTCTTTCATCATGTGGGCTATGCATCGGTTCGATGATCAGAACTTCGGGATGTGCGGTAAAACCATTGGTTCATTTAGGAGAAACGTTGTCTTCTGGCTCAAAATAATGTTGCGGTGCAGGGGTTATCAGGTCGAGGATAAGCGATCGGATAACCTGCTTATTGTTTACTGGAGAGACAAAGTCAATCATTTCTACATTTTCGGGGGCAAGGACGAGCGAAGCCAGGACCTGATCCAAGGGATTACGCTGGCCGGCATCTTGTTTGACGAGGTAGCCTTGATGCCAGAATCCTTTGTTAAGCAAGGCACCGGACGTTGCTCAGTTGAAGGCTCAAAGTTTTGGTTCAACTGCAACCCGCAAGGGCCTTATCACTGGTTTAAGACTGAATGGATTGACAAGAAGCGTGAAAAGAATTTAATCTATCTGCATTTCACTATGGACGACAATTTGAGTCTGTCGGAAACGGTGAAAGAAAGATACCGGAGGATGTATTCCGGAGTATTCTTTAAGCGTTATATCCTTGGCCTTTGGGTCATGGCCGAAGGCGTAATCTATGACATGTTTGATGAGGTGCGACATAAGGTTCCTGTCGCGGATCGTAAGTACACTGAGTTTTATGTCTCAGGTGACTATGGCACCCAGAACCCAACAACCTTCGGACTATGGGGAAAAAGCTCTGGTAAATGGTACAAGATCAAAGAGTATTATTACTCAGGCCGTGACCAGGAGAGGCAGAAGACTGACGAAGAGTTCTATCAGGAGCTTGAGAAGTTTATAGGAGATATCAAAATCAAAGCAGTGATCATCGACCCGAGCGCTGCTTCTTTTATTGCCACGATTAAGAAGCATGGTAAGTTTCGCGTTAAAAAGGCCAAGAATGATGTGCTGGAAGGTATCAGGAATATGGCCACAGCCCTTAGTGATGGGCTGATTTTATATAACGACTGCTGCATCAACACATTCCGGGAGTTCTTCTCCTACATCTGGGACGAAAAGGCGGCTGACCGTGGAGAAGATAAGCCGGTTAAGCAGAATGACCACTGTATGGATGCGGACAGGTATTTTGTTAATACGATATTGTTCAGCAGGTCAGGGGTTTATTTTGACTAGAGAAAAGAGGTGAAACAATGCCTATCACAGAGAACGAACGCATAGCAACCATTATCAAAGCAGGATCCAAGACCGCGATGAGCCTTGAGCAGATTATCTCCCTGGAAATTAGCGAGTGGAAAACGTCTAAATGCCGGCAGGCTATGCTTAAGGCAGAGGACTACTACCGGAATAAGACCGACATTCTGTCCAAAGTGCGAACGGTCATTGGGGAAAGCGGAGCCAAGGAGCCTATCGGCAATCTGGCCGACAATCGATTGGTTAACGGCTTTTTCAGGAAGCTAGTAGACCAGAAGGTCGGCTATCTGCTGTCCAAGCCCATGAGCATACAGACGAATAAGGCAGAGTACCAGAAGCTCTTGTCATCCTACTTTGGAAAAGGCAATCTCCGTATGTTTCAAAGTATAGGGAAAGAAGCCGTTAAAAAGGGTATCGCTTGGTTGCATGTCTATTACAATGACGCTGGGCAATTATGCTTTATGCGGATACCATCTGAGCAAATTATTCCTTTATGGAGAGATGCAGCTCACACAGACCTCCAGGCGGTAATCAGGACATATGAGGTGGAAACCTACGAGGGCACTCGCCGAGTAACCGTGACCAAAGTTGAGTGGTGGGATACCAACGGGGTAAAGCGGTATGTCTTACAAGCCGGTGGGCAATATGGGCTGGTGCCAGATGTTGAAGCGGGTGACGAAGAATCCCACTTTAAAGTTATCAATCCCGGAGAGGGTGAAGCTGCAACAGAAACCGGCGTCAACTGGGAACACGTCCCTTTCATCGCCTTTAAGTACAACGAAGAAGAGCAAGGGCTGCTGGAGTTTATCAAATCACTGATCGATGACTATGACGCCAGGAAGAGTGAGAATGCCAACAACCTGGAGGATCTGCCAAACAGCATTTATAAAGTTAAAAACTTCGAAGGGACTAAAGGCGACGAATTTAGAAAGAACATAGCCACGTATCGGGTGGTATTCGTCGGTGATGATGGAGACGTTGACACAATCAACCTGGTGATCGATACCGAAGCTTATAAAACCCATATGGAGAATAACCGTAAAGATATTTTTGAGTTTGGTCGCGGAGTACTGTTTGAGCCTGATAAGATTGGCAATAGTCCTTCCGGGGTTGCGCTTAAATTTATGTACGCTGATTTAGATATGGACGCGAATATTATTGAAACGGAATTTCAAGCCAGTCTAGAACAATTACGCTGGTTTATCGACGTGCATATCACTAATACCACCGGAGCTGATTATTCGGAAGAATCGGTGGATTTCATCTTTAATAGGGACATCATCATTTCTGAATCGGATGTCATTACAGACATCAAGAATAGCGTCGGGATTATTTCCGATGAGACACTGGTTTCCAACCATCCATATGTGATCGATATCCGGGAGGAACTGGAGCGCATTAAAAAGGATAAAGAAGACACTGGGCAAGATTATTTAGGTTTGGGTGGTAGAGGCACGGAGGGCGGCGATGGGGAGATTTATTAATTTATCTGGGCAAAAATTTGGAAGGTTGACAGCAATCGAAAGAGCTGAAAACAGGGGAACAAAAACAATGTGGCTCTGTGAATGCGATTGCGGTAATAGAAAAATTATTGCAGCAGGAGATCTGGGCAGTGGAAGAACAAATAGCTGTGGCTGTCTCAGAAAAGAGTATGTGGCTGCAAAAAACTACATCCATGGGCACACTGATGACAGATTAAACTCTATTTGGCGAGACATGAAGAAGCGATGCTATAACCCAAGGAACAAATCTTATAAGGACTATGGAGCAAGGGGAATAGAGCTCTGTAATGAGTGGCGTAATGACTTCATGAGCTTTTATAAATGGGCAATAGCTAATGGATATTCAGATGAATTAAGTATCGACAGAATAGATAATGATAAAGGTTATGAGCCGTCCAATTGTAGGTGGGCCACTCGATTAACGCAAAACATCAACCAAAGGATCAGGAAAGATAACAAAACGGGTGTGAGGGGTGTGCGATGGGATAAGAACCTTGGAAAATATGAGGCGTTTATATCAATTAAAGGGGTTCGATTTGGCCTAGGATTCTTTGAAGGCTTAGATGAAGCGACTAAGGTTAGAAGGGATGCGGAAAAGCAGTACCATTTTAATAATGAGTCCACAGAAAGCCTTGTTATTTGCTTAGGTGAAATGAGTGATACTGGATGAAGACGGCAGAGTATTGGGGCAAGCGGTCCACACAGATCGCCAAGCGGCAATTCGATAAGGCCGATGAGTATTCGGCAGCCCTCCGCAAAGAGTATAACCGAGCAATCCTCTCCATCCAAAAAGATATGGAAGTCTTTTATCAACGATTTGCCGATAACAACGGCATCGTGGACATGGCAGAGGCCCGTAGGTTGCTTAATTCTAAAGAGTTAAAAGAATTTCACTGGACATTAGAGGAGTTCACCGAGAGGGCAAAAAATAACGCCGATGGCAAATGGACACAACAGCTTGATAATGCCTATTTTCGCACGCGTGTGAGCCGTCTGGAGGCTCTGCAAATGCAAATCAATCATCAGGTCGAAATGTTGGCTGGAAGCAAGCAGCAGGGTGTTAGAACTCTTCTGGATGATGCTTACACAGATACCTACTACCGGACACTGTTCGAGCTTCAAAAAGGCACAGGCATCGGAGTAAGCTTCGCCAAGGTGGATGAGCGAGGATTAGAAACCATCCTTGGCACAAAGTTGGACGGGCGCAATTGGTCACAGCGGGTTTGGGATGACCGAACGAGGCTGAAGCAAGAAATATATACGAAGTTGTCGCAGTCTTTCATCCGTGGTGATAGCCTTGATAAAACCACCCAAGACTTGGTTAAGCGCATGGATGTGTCCTACTCTAATGCATACCGGCTTATCCAGACAGAAACAGCCTTCTTCGTGGAACAGGCAACTTTCAAGAGTTATGAAGAAAGCGGTGTTGTAAGCAAATTTGAGATTTTGGCCACACTCGATAGCCGAACGAGTGATATATGCCAGGCGATGGACGGCAAAGTGTTTAAGGTGTCTGAGCAAGAAGTCGGCATCAATGCCCCTCCATTTCATGTTCATTGCCGGACCACGACAGTTCCTTATTTTGATGACGAGGAAGACGTTGGGGAGAGAATAGCCAGGGACCCGAAGACTAAAAAGACCTACAACGTGCCGGGGGATATGGCTTATCCAGAATGGTACGATAAGCATGTTGTGGAGAAGTACGGCAAAGAACAGGCAGAGCTTATGAAAAAGCAGGAGGTCAATCTGCGATCAGACCAGAAACAGTACACACGCTATAAGGAACTTTTGGGCAAAGATGCGCCGAAAACCTTTGATGACTTCCAGGAATTGAAGTATACTGAAACTGAGAAATGGGCTGCTATGAATAGGCAGTTTGATACCTTTGAAAAGATTAAGAACGGACCATATTCTGATGAGTATAAGGTTAAACTTAAAGGCACCTATCGATATTTCAGACAAGATGGGCATGAACTTAGAATCCACGCCTTGAATCGGACGGTAGGACAAAAACAGAGCAAGGGAAAGGTTCAATTTACCAGAGAAGATATTATGGGTATGATGAAAAAACCGCCTAACTTTATTCAAGAAGACGGGCATCTTGTTCGGTTTGAAAATGGCATTGCCATTATTCAGGCAAACGACACTAATGAGATTCTATCCATTGTTACGAGAAGTAAAGCAAAAGCAAATTGGAAGGAGGTATAGAATTGTTATCCGATGAACTGGCTGGCATGATGAAAGATTTCCTGGATAGAAAAGTTGCCCCGGAAGAATTCTCATTTGAATTCCCTGCGCGGCTTGCATATGTAACTCCTGAACTAGAAAAGGAGAATAAGCCGCTATCTGATCTTCTGAATGAGGAAATGCCGGAGACATGCGCCAACTTCGAACCAAATGAGGCGGAGCGAAAAGCCATGCCTGGATATTATTTGAGCGAAGAGGAAGTGCGAGAAAAGGTTAAAGAGGTTTATGATCAGGCTATAAGATTGCTCTAAGTAAGCACTCAAGCAAAAAGGCTAGAGTGCTTTTGTCTATCCAAGAAAGTGTGGTGAATCGCCATTGACTTAGCAGCCGAACACAAATGTTTTGCTTGTGGGAAACCGTATGATTGGCGCATCTTCCGAAAAGAGGCAGTTGCTCCTTATGCGGAAGGCCAAGGAAGAATGAGGATATATCATTCTGGCCAGTCCGAACAAAAAGTCCTGGATAATGTCGTAGATTATGTTTACACAGAAGAAAATACTTTGATGATTGACACGGAATGTCCTTATTGCAAAGAGAAAAACAGAATCATGTATGTAAAGCACTCGTAAGGGTGCTTTTTCTTATGCCCTAAATATGGCGTTAAACTGTTCGCTTGCCCTCTTTAAGGGTTTGGGGCATAACTGAACGTAACTCCTAACTGGGAGCGACCAGTATAAAAAGCTATTGGAGGTTTTAGATAATGGAATGGTTAAAAAAACTTATTGAGGCTCATACAAAAGACGGGAAACTGGATACTGAGGCACTTATGACCGCGATGAACACGGAGTTTCCCAAGTATGCAGTGCCCAAGGACACTTACAACACCTTAGCCGAGGCGAAAAAACAGCTTGAAAAAGACATTGCCACTCGTGACAAGCAGATTGATGACCTGAAGAAGGTAGATGCGGAAGGACTAAAAGCAGAGATTGAAAAGCTCCAAGGCGAAAACAAAGCGGCCAAGGAAAAATACGATGCCGATATGAAAGCTCTTTCCTTGGCAAACGCGATCAAATTAGCCTTGACCGGCAAGGCCCATGACCCTGATATCGTCGCGAATCTCCTGGATAAAGCAAGAATCGAATTAAACGAGGACGGCACCGTTAAATCTGGCCTAGATGAGCAACTAAAGTCTTTGAAAGAATCAAAGGCTTTTTTATTTGCAGAGGAAAAGAAGGATGACGGCGGGTTCCAGTTCAAAGGCTTCAAGCCGGCAGAAGGCAGCGATGACAAGGGCAAAGGCGGTGAAGGGGACAAGGAAGGGGCCTTTGGTAAGCGCCTAGCTGATTTCGCTAAGAGTAATGAAGGGATGGAGAAAGCCCGACAATCCTATTTTGAGTAAGAAACGGAGGATAAATAATTATGAGTAAGTTTGTAGTAACCAGTTATGGGGCAAAAAAAGAGATATTGAAATTCCCGGATCATTATGTAGCGTTAGCCGTAACCGTGGACGATACGGGGGTAACTGCTGTCGATGGAAGGAAGATTGTCCCTGCTGGAACCATTGTGGGAAATGGAATTCTTTCTGATGAAACCAAGTTGGCTAAAAAGGCTGTCACTGTGGAGAGTGCTTCCAATGCTGAGGGAGTCCTGCTCGATGATGTGGATGTAACCTACGGGCCGGCTCAGGGAGCAATGGTGATCCATGGTTTCATCAAGTTGTCTGCTTTGCCAACAGCCCCGACCACTGAAGAGGTTGCGGCACTTAAGCAAGTAACCTTTATCGCCTAAGGGCAACTAAGAAAGGATGATGAATAACATGCCAACTATTTTTGATTTAGTTAATGCTAAAAATATCTCCACTTACTACCTGGCTAATCCTTCTAATAACATCCCTTATCTAGGGGCAACACTTTTCCCTGCGAAGAAACAACTAGGATTGGATTTAAGCTGGATTAAAGGGTCACGTGGTCTTCCTGTGTCCCTGCAGCCTTCGGCATTTGACACTAAGGCAACCCTGCGGGATCGCATTGGGTTCCAAAAGATTGACACTGAAATGCCGTTTTTCCGCGAGTCCATGCGGATTGGTGAAAAAGAACGGCAAGAGCTGAATAAGGTGGCCGCATCTCAGAATGAGGCGCTGATTATGCCTCTTATCAATGAAATCTACGATGACGTAGTAACTTTGGTCAATGGCGCCCAGGTCGTACCAGAGCGCATGATTATGCAACTGCTTTCTTCCGGGAAAATCCGCATTACGGCCAATCGACAGGATCTTGATTATGACTACAAGATGTCATCCGAACACAAGGAAACACTAACTGCTTCAGATGACAAATGGAGCAACCCTGACGCTGACATCATGGGCGATATCAAGACATGGCAAGATAAGGTTGAGGATGACACTGGAGTTAGGCCAACCAACGGAATGTGTACCCGCAAAACATGGAACTATATTCTGCAGAACAAACCGATTCGCCTCGACATGAATCCCTTGGGTGGACAGAACATCATCATGACCGACGCTATGATGAAGCAATATCTGCAAGCAAAATTAGGTCTCAATGTTGCGGTGTACAATAAGAAGTACGCCTTGCAGGATAGATCCACTCATTTATTCTACCCGGACGATTACTTTACCCTGATACCTGACGGAAATCTGGGAAGCACCTATTATGGCACTACTCCCGAGGAATCTGACCTAATGGCTGGGATTTCCAACGCCGAGGTGTCTATTGTGAATACCGGTGTAGCGATCACGACGATTAAAGAACCTCACCCGGTAAACGTGGAAACGATTGTTAGTGAAATCGTGCTGCCTAGCTTTGAGACTATCGACACCATCTTTATCGCAAAGGTGAATTAATTCTAGGAGGAGAGTTTTTATCCTCCTATCTCTTTTAGAAAGGGTGAACAATATGGCTGAAAAACAGAAGGAGAAGGCTAAACAGGCTGAACAAGAAGAGCGTCTCCAAACCATTCAGTGGCTGATGAATGTAAAGTATCGTGGACAACGCTATCGAAAAGGCCAAGAAGTTCAGGTTTCTGCAAAAGAAGCCGAATCTATTGTTGCGGCCAAAGTAGCACAGCCGGTGGATTGATATGATTACCGTTGAAGATATTTGGTCTATCATAAAGGTTCGCTTAGACCTGAAAGATGATTCCATGAAACCTCTTATTTCCTTATATATTGAGGAGATAGGAAAGCGAATCCTCCACTATTGTCACATCAGAACGGTTCCTGACGGCTTAAAGTTCACCTGGGCATCAATGACTATTGACGCAATCCGGATTGATTTGCCGCACATTGCGGAAATCTCCGATACGGTGGGAGGGGCTGAGTCAGTAAAAGTAGGAGATACGCAAGTCTCACCGGCAAGAGGTGGTGGTGGAGATATTTCCAACACATCCAAATCTGTAATAGATAAGGTGGTTTTGGATTACCGTATTGATCTGAACCATCACCGGAAGCTGAGGTGGTAGCATGATCAACTACAAGCGACACCGCAGAGCTGTTGAAAGGCTGTATGAGGATAAGTGCACGATAAGCCGGATGGTTGACGTTGTTAAGCCCTCAGGAGAAAAGAGAAAAGAGTTGCAGGCGGTTTATACTGACCAGTCTTGTAAGTTATCTCAAAAGGCGCTGGCCAGCAACGGACAGACAGAAACAGCAAACAACATAGCTTACGAAACAAAGCTATTTATCGCTCCAGAGATGGAGATTCGGCAGGGTGATACCATAGAGGTTACCCGCTACGGCAGGATGCTGAAATTCATTGCAGGGGAGCCCTTTGTGTACGGATCACATCAAGAAGTCAGCATGCAGCGTAAAGGGAAGGCATGACATGGCAAAGTGGGGCAGCTTTAAGTTCGACGAAATAGAAAAGCTGGCTAAAACCTTTCAAAAAGCCTTGGATGAGCGTGTTATCGATCGCTTTATGCAGGAATTTCTTGCAGAGATGGCGATGCGAGCGCTGCGGAAGATCAAGAAGCGGACACCTGTGAACTCTGGAGACCTCCGTCGAAAATGGGAGGTCGGCAAGGTCATCCGCATGGGTGATGCCTATGTTGTGGAGATATTTAACCCTGTTGAGTTTGCCTCCTACGTTGAGTACGGTTTTAGGGCGCATTGGGTCCCTGGGCATTGGGAAGGCAATCGTTTTGTGTATGACAAAGGGGCTATTAAGCTTTCCAAAGAGGCACGGGCCGCCTACCGTGAAAAGTACGGATCCACTGGCATGATGGTAGGAAAGAAAAATGGCTGGGTCCAAGGCCGTTTTATGGTGACCATCTCCATGCAGGAAATGGAACGAGAGATGCCCAAATACCTGGCTAAAAGGCAAATGGAATTGTTGGAACAGATTATGAATGGCCGGCCACCAAAGAAGGGGTGATTCGATGGGCGCTATTACATTTAACCTTGTCCGGGATAGTGTTATCGCCGCCTTGCATCTTTACTTCCCCGGCATTGACATATACGGAGAAGAGATAAGGCAGGGCTTTGAGGAGCCTTGTTTTTTTGTGAAGCTCTTCCCGGTGTCCCAGGAGCAACTCCTTGGCAGGCGATACAAACGGAACCACTCCTTTGATATTCACTACTTTCCTACGGAGGCCGGAGAGGGTGAGGAGCAGCGACAGAATGAAGATATGCATGATATGGCAGAAGCTTTATATGACAAGATGGAGATGGTCCCTGTGACGGGCGGACTGATACGCGGGGTGAAGATGCGGCATGAAATCGTGGATGGGGTGCTGCATTTTTTTGTGGACTATAATTTCCATGTGCTCAGGGAAGCTGTCCCCGATCCACCCATGCAAACCATGGAACCGGAGGGATTTATTCGTGGCTAAGAAAGCTGAACCGGCTGAAAAAAGATATACGAAGGCTCAAATCCTGCAATCGAGGCGGTACAATGCACGACAACGGGATGTGTTAGATGCACTGCTGCAGGATGGTGTCAGTTATACCAAAGATGAGGTTAAAAAGATTCATAGTGATTTTCTAAAGAAGGAGGCTAAATAATGGCGGCAGGCACATTTACAGCCCAAAACAAAGTGCGTCCAGGCGTATATATCAATTTTAAATCCGAGCCCCAGGCCATTGGAACCCTAGGGGAACGTGGAATAGCGTCCATCCCCCTGGCTATGAGCTGGGGTGAATCTAATAAAGTCCTCACCATCGAAGCCGGCGAGGACGTGTTTACGAAGCTTGGTTACTCCATTATGGACCCTACATTACTCCTGCTAAGAGAAGCCTTGAAACGGGCTAGGACGGTGCTTCTCTACCGGCTGAACGTCGGCACCAAGGCGGCAGTGACCGTGGGCAATCTGACGGCTACAGCGAAGTGGGGTGGGGTTCGTGGAAATGATATTTCAGTGGTCATCCAAGAGAATATCGATGATGAGACAAAGTTTGATGTATCCACCCTTGTAGACGGGGTCGAGATAGACAAACAGACTGTGTCTACTATCGCCGGCCTAACCGCAAATGATTGGGTAGTATTTTCTGGTACCGGAACCATAACGGAAACAGCGGGTGCTCCACTAATTGGAGGAGCAGATGGTACAGTATCAAATCAAGCCTACATTGATTATCTGGCGGCAGTAGAAATCTTCGACTTCAATACAATAGCCCTACCCAGTACAGATGATGCGCTTAAAGCAACCTTCACGGCCTTTGCCAAACGGCTCCGGGACGACGAAGGAAAGAAGGTTCAAGTTGTCATGGAGAACTATCCAGCGGCTGATTATGAGGGCGTGATTAGCGTTAAAAATGGTGTAGTACTCTCCGACGGCACAACCTTAACGGCGGCTCAAGCAACCGCATGGGTGGCCGGCGCAACAGCGGGGGCCCAGGTCAATGAATCGCTCACCTACCAAGGCTATGAAGGTGCTGTGGATGTTTCTCCACGTTACACCAATGCACAGATCATCGCGGCCCTGCAGGCTGGGGAGTTCTTGTTTACAGCCAATGATAACCGCGCCTTGGTGGAACAAGACATTAACACCCTGACTTCCTTCACGGTGGATAAGGGGAAGCAGTTTGCTAAGAACCGTGTAATCCGCGTCCTGGATGGTGTCAATAATGATTTCGTCCGGATTTTCTCTGAGTTCTATATCGGCAAAGTTTCTAACAACGCGGATGGACGGAACCTGTTGAAATCGGAGTGCATTAACTACATGAACACGCTTCAGGGCATTGATGCTATCCAGAACTTTGATTCTCAGTCTGATGTCACAGTACAAGCAGGGAATGAAGTCGACGCAGTTTATATTGAGACTAATATCCAGCCTGTGGACTCGGTCGAAAAGCTGTACATTCGTGTGAGAATTAGATAGAAAGTGCAGGTGAGATAACATGGCCTTTTTAAAACCGGAAGACGCAGTTAGCGGCAGGCAAGCCAAGGCTTTTGCTACGATCAATGGTCGAGTGGAAGAATTATTTTATGCCAAATCCATTGAAGCAACTATCGAAAAGAATAAAGCGGATGTCCCAATCTTGGGGAAGACAAACGTAGGGAAGAAGGCTGCAGGGTGGACAGGTAGCGGAAGCCTGACGATTTATTACTTTACGAGCCTGTTCAGGCAGTTAATGATTGAATATGTGAAAACCGGGCGAGACTTCTATTTCGACCTTCAGATCGTCAACGAAGATCCGGCATCGGGCATAGGGAAGCAGACAGTTGTGCTTAAGAGCTGTAACTTAGACAGCATTACGGCGGCATCTTTCGATATCACTTCGGATGATCCTCTTGAAGAGGAAATGCCCTTTACCTTCGAGGATATTGATATGCTTGATCAGTTTAGCCGGCCTGTGATGGGATAAAGCATTATTTGAGGTTACGTCATGTCGTGAGACACACCTCTAGCCTCTCTTAGAGACCTGATTTTACTCAGGTCTCTTTTTAATACCCAAAAGAGAGGATGATGAACCGTGAACGAATTAGTTATCATAAAAGGAAATGAAGTAAAGACGAATAGCATCATCGTAGCAGAAGGAACAGGGAATGCCCACGAATCAATTGTCAGGATGGTTAGAAGGTATGAAGACCAGTTTAAATTGCTGGGAAAACTAGAATATTCAGACTACTTGAAATCCAATAGCTTAGGTTCATCGGGGCGGATGTACTTGCTCAATGAACAACAAGCGACTTTTCTTATGACGCTTCTAAGTAATAAGGAAATGATCGTGCGATTCAAACTGCGACTCACTCAAGAATTCTTTCGTATGCGTGAGTTCATTCGAGAGAAACAGTCTGCCGAATGGAAGCAAGCCCGTATAACCGGCAAGCAAGTTCGCCGGGAGGAAACCGATGTCATCTTAACAAAGCTCATTCCGCTTGCCGAATCCCAGGGAAGCAAAAACGCAGGTAAGCTCTATATGAATTATTCCAAGTTGGTAAATATAACTCTTGGCATAGAAGCAGGGCGGCGCGAAAACCTCCCGCTATCATACATTGAGGCGATCAAGTTCCTCGAACGAGCGATTGAGAATATCATTTCTCAAGAGGTAGACAAGGGGACTCACTATAAGGAAATATACCAGGTATGTAAAGCAAAATGCCAGATCATAAAAGACCTGGCATTTTTACCTTCATTAAAGTTGATTTCCTAGAGATATTGAGAAGCTTTTGGCTCAGGCTGGGGATCAAGTTGTTCGGGTTCGGGTGGTTGAGGAATTTTATTCTTGAGTGCCTCTACGAATTTTCTCCAATGGAGAGAAGCATCGACAATTTCGAATGAAAGGACCTTTATGTCCTCAGGGTTATCAGCCGGATGATAGTTGATGAAGAAATCGCGATTTCTTGTTTTATGCTTTTTCCTGATTTCGATGGAAACTATTTGATCGTAAAAGAGGTATTTGGGAGTTTTACCTTTCCCAATTCGCAAAGCGATAGAAAGCCTTTGTTCTGCATCTTCTTGTGTAATTCTAACACCGAAGATGCCATTGTCATCAAAGTCGCTAATTCCTTGAACATACTTGAAATTACAACAAAGGTTCCCATACCAATCCCTGCTCCCGAATATAGGCAATATCAATCCCTCCGATCTGTATTACTTTTACCAAAATTATACTCAAACCATAAGGCTATTGCTACAGATAATTTAGGTTGAGGCTTCATGAGCTTTGATTATCGCTTTTACTAATTTCATTAAAAAATAGGAGGAATACAATATGAGTGATTTACAAGATTTCTTGATGGACAGTTTTGAGGATGCAGAAGTTATTGAACGCAAAGTAAGCCTTGGTGGCAAAGATAAGGTTATGAAGTTCAAATCTATTTCGGCCACCACGGGTGATGAGATTAGAAAGAGCTGTCGCAAAACAACCTTCCATAAAGGTCAGCGGATTGTTGAAACCGATCAGGATGCATTCGTAGCCAAATTGATTACTGAAACGACTGTATTTCCTGACTTCAAATCTCAGGAGCTTCAGCAAAGTTGGGGTGTGCTTGGCGCCGAAAATCTGTTAAATGCCATGAAAGCAAAAATGAAGGATGGCGAATATGCCACCCTTTCGAATATTGTCAGTGAAATCAATGGTTACAACAAAACCATGGACGACCTAGTTGAAGAAGCAAAAAACTAATTGAGGGGGGCGATGCTGAGGCTAATTATGCCTACTACGCCCTCCATGAATTTCACATTTTACCGGGTGCGTTTATGAGATTACCCCGTAATGAAAAGGCGCTTGTCTATGCCATGATTGATATTCGCATTAAAAAAGAGAAGCAGGACATGGCTAAAGCGAAGAAAAAGAGATAAGTAGTAGATTTTCGTTTACACAGGAATATTTTGCTAGTATGATTAATGCAAATGTGTGAACGGAGGAGATGTGTGTGGCCAGTGCTCTAGTTAATTTAATCGAAGGATTGCCCCTTAAAGACCCTGAAGCTCAATTGGAAATTAAATTTGATGATGAATATTTGATAATCGAAGAGAGAAGCTTTAAAGTATTCAAAACAGTTATAGAGAATACGTTTAAAATCCCGCTATGCAATATCTTGGATACTATCGTTACGACAGAAAAAGAGGTTGTCGATAAGGATAAAAGTGCTATAGGAAGAGGTGTACTAGGTGGGGCGATATTCGGTCCTGCCGGGTTAATTTTAGGTGGAATGTCTGGGATTGGAACTAAAAAGAAGAAAGAAACCATTTGGGTTTATATAGTGTCCTTTGTGTCATCTGGTGGGGAAATAAAAAATATTACATTCAAAATGTCATTTGTGATGAAAAGCGTTACAGATAAATTTGATAAAACCCTCAAAAAGAAACTGGATTCAATTGAGAGAAGTGAAGAGGTTAAGAAGATCCTCACAAAAACGGATCAAAAGGAATTCTTGCTATAAAAAAAGATCAAAAGCACTCATTTAAGGGTGCTTTTTCTTATGCCTAAAAGGAGGCGGTGACGTGGCGACTGTTAGTTCTACCCTAAAAATGTTTGATGCAATGAGCACCCCTTTACAAAACATTACTCAGGGCATGAATATGATGATTTCGACAATGAATCAAATGCAAAACGCAGCAGAAAGAAATACGAATATTGATAGGACTTTGACAGTAGCCAAAGAGAGAATTGCCGCTGCAGAAACAGAAATAGCCAAGGCAATTAGAGAATCCGAAGAAGCTCAGAACAGATTTAATCGGTCAATGGATAAAGGTCAGGGCATAGCTAATTCACTAACTGGCAAGATCAAGGGATTTGTGGGGGCATATCTCGGTGCTTCAGCTTTTCAAAAAGGTGCCAGTATTATAAAAGAATGGACAGGGCTTGCCGACATACAGATTTCTTCTGATCGCCAACTTGCCACTGTAATGAAAAATATGGGTGCGACAGAAGCTGAATTTGAAGCCATAAAGCAACGCGCATCCCAAGTACAGCTCGAGACGACTTATGATAGTGGAGCACTGCTTGGAGGCGCAGGTGAACTTGCAACATATCTTGGCACTGGCGAAGCTATCGAAGCAATGATGGGTACGTTAGCAAATTACGCTGCTGGAATGGGAGGCATGGAAATCGATAAAAGGGCTATGGTGGAATATGCAACTCAACTTGGAAAGGCTTTAGATGGACAATTTGATGGTCTTGCCAAAAAAGGGTTTGTCGTTACGGACGCTCAAAAAGCTATAATTGAAAAAGGTACTGAAATGGAAAGAGTTGCAGTAATAGCAGATATAATCAACCAGTCGTGGAGTGGGCTTGCAGAAGCCCTAGCGAATACCCCAGAGGGTCAGATTTTACAAATGAAAAACACATGGGACGGCATAAAAGAAACCGTTGGAACTTACTTATACCCAGCCGTTTTAAGATTTTTTAATACCTTAAATTCTAACCTTCCGCAGGCGCAAGGCTTGATGATGATCTTTGCAAATGCTGCAATATTTATCATGACCGCGCTGGGAGGAATTATAAATGCAGCTGCATGGCTTGGTAACGTAATTCAAAACAATTGGGGAGTAATAGAACCTATCCTTGTGGCTATTGGGGCGGCCTTGACGACATGGGCAGTTGCGCAAATTCCCGCATTAGTAACCAGTCTATGGAAGATGGTCCCACCGATAGCGGCAGCAGCAAAAGAGTGGTTGCTTGTCAACTGGCCCATCCTCCTTATCGGTGCCGCTATAGGTTTTGTGCTTTACGCCATGATCAAATGGGGCGATGCCACTGTTGAGGTCATAGGTTTCGTTGGCGGGCTATTCGGCATTCTATTTGGATTTCTGTACAATAAGTTCGCCAGCTTTGCTAACATAGTCTTATCTGTTGCTGAATTTTTTGTTAATGTATGGCAAGACCCGGTTTATGCTGTAAAAAAACTCTTTTATGATCTGTCAATCAATGCACTTGAGTATATGACTAACATCGCTAAAGGCATTGAGGGTGTTATCAATAAAATCCCTGGACTGCATATAGACATCACGTCGGGCATGGAAGGTCTACTAGACAAGCTAAAGAGCGCACGCGACGACCTGAAGAGCGAAGCGGATGTCGTCAACCTAATGCGATTCGAGCAAAAAGATTATGGAGAAGCTTTTGACATGGGTCGAAATGTCGGAAAAAAAATAGGCTCAGCAGCCGTGGACGGTGTGCAAGGAGCCTTTAACTCTTTGAGCAATCTATTTAAAGCCCCAGGCGATTTAGGGGGCACTACGGGTTGGGGTGAAGATGGCATCCCCAGTGTGGACGAAGTAGGGACAGTCGGCAAAATCAAAGACAAAGTGGATATCTCCAGCGAGGACATCAAGATCATGCGGGAGTTAGCAGAAATGAAGAACATCCAGAATTATGTTACATTGACACCGAATTTAACTGTCAATACAGGCGATATCCGCAATGGAGAAGATACGGATACCATTATAGTTAAGCTCAAGACATTTCTTGAACAGGAAATTGCCTCATCAGCTTCGGCAGTGTATTCATAAAGATAAGGAGTGTAGTAAATGAGTAATATTGATCTTGATGCTCTGGAAAAGTCAGTCTTGAAAGATTTTCATGATAGAAATATTGCGGAAGATAAACTTCCCGAACTTACTGAACAGATCGCGGAAATTGCGGTGAGAATTGCAGTCATTACCGTTGCCAAGATATTGAATTTACCAGAATCGCCGACATGAACATTTGGATTTATTCCTTAGTAAAGGCAGGTGATCACCCATGTCCTACAGTATCGAACTCAGCTTTAACAACCGGGAAGAATTCTTCGAGATCCCCATCATGCCGGGAAGCATCGAAGCCAGTGAATCCAGCTCAAATAAAACCTATGACATTATTGCCTTGGGTGAAATCAATGTCATAAAGGCCCCTAAGCTCAGCGGGTACGGATTCAGCAGCATCTTTCCGGCTCAGCGCTATCCGTTTGTGATAGCACAAAGACTCTTGCAACCAATCGAATATGTTCAACTTATCATCAAGTGGATGGAGTCTAAGCGGCCCATCCGCTTTGTTTTTGTCTCAGATCGTTTTGATATCAATACCTTAGCCAGCATCGAAGGCTTTGATTGGAAAGAGGTCGCCGGTGGCTCAGGTGATATTGAATACTCCATTAAGTTAAAAAAATATGTCTCCTATGCGGCCAAAAAGGTGCCTAATGTAACGCCCATCTATACCGCAGCATCCACGGCACTAATGCCGCCTCCTGCGCCTGCCAGGCCAAACGAAACAAAGCCACCTAAGACCTATACATTGGTAGCTGGGGACACTCTGTGGGCAGTAGCGCAAAAGCATCTAGGCAATGGTGCGCGTTGGCCAGAGATACAAAAGCTAAATGGGATTACGGATGCGGAGATTAAGCGGCTGCAGATTGGCCGGGTGCTCAAGCTGCCATAAGGAGGGTTGCCCATGTTAACAGTGTTTATTGACAAAAAGGATGGAAACGTGTGGAATATCTCCCAGCTCGTTGCCGATGTGACGTGGAAGACCAGCCGGATCGGGAAGGCCGGGAGCCTGAGCTTCACTCTCATCAAAAATTCTCCGGACCAGGACCAATCCTTCAGCTATGCCAATGGAGACATTGTCTATGTGCAGATGAAGGATGGCACCAAAGTGTTCTATGGCTATATCTTTAGCATAGACGGCGGCAAGGACGAAGCGGTCAAAATCACCTGCTATGACCAGCTGCGCTATCTCATGGCCAGTGACACCTATGTTCTTGCCAATGTCACGGCCTCTGAGGTGGTGAAGCAGATAGCTACTGACTTCAAGCTTAAGCTTGGGAGAATTGATGATACGGAATATCGAATCCCGACCATGTCCGAAGATAATCAAAAGCTAATGGACATCATCTGCAAAGCCCTGGATATTACCCTGATCAATTCCGGCAAGAACTATGTCTTCTTTGACGATTTCGGGACCTTAACAGTTCGGAATATTGAGGACCTGAAGCTGGATTTCATCATTGGAGACAACAGCTTAATGACGGATTACAGCCATAAGGTATCCATTGATGAGGATACCTATAATAGGATTAAGCTCTATCGTGATAACGAGGATACAGGTATGAGAGACACCTATATTACTCAGCATAGTGGCAACATGGCTAAATGGGGAGTGCTGCAGCTTAGTCAATCGGTGGATGAAAAGATGAATGATGCCCAAATCAGCGAGATGATTGACACGCTCATCGCAATAAAAAATAAGGAGACTAGGATCCTGAAAATTGAGGCTATTGGTGACATTCGAGTGAGAGCCGGTCGGTACGTACAGATCATCATTGAAGAGTATGGGATAAATCAGCCTTTTTTAGTTGACGAATGCACTCATAACTTTGATGGTGTGAACTATACCATGACGTTAGATCTGAGAGTGTTTCTAAGACCTTCCTCCTAAAGAAAGGTGATTGAATGCCAAGTTTATTGGATTTGATTAAAACAGCTAGTGGTGATGCTCTGAATGCATCGAATCCCGTGAATATCCTTTTTGGTGAAGTCTTAACTGTAAATCCGTTGAGTGTGAAAGTCGACCAACGCTTTACACTGCCGGCGGATTTTTTAATTGTTCCGGAAAGCTTGATCAGGTATGAGGTGGACTTAAAACATATGCACCAATACACCGATGATGGGTCACCAAATAACACTTCGGAAGCCTTAACTTCCAAAATCGTGATTCGTTCCGGGCTTGCCGCAGGGAATAAAGTTTTGATGCTTAGGGTCCAAGGCGGTCAGCGTTATGTCGTTTTAGATAAGGTGGTGACAGGCTCATGATACCTACAGGCGGGAGTATTGCTAACGAAACAATAGAATACATCGAGCAGCCGTCCCTCACGTGGAAACTCGACCCGACAAAAGAACGAATCTCCGGGCGCTTAGATGGTTTGGAGTCAGTGAAGCAATCAGTCTCGAAGATTCTACAGACACAACGCTTCCGGCATTTGATTTATACCCCGAATTATGGGGCTGAGTTAGATAAGCTGATCGGCATGAATCCGGTTTTTGTGAAGTCCGAAGCTACCAGGATGCTCCAAGAGGCCCTGACCCAGGATGACCGGATCACAGGAGTTGAGGATGTGCGGACTACAACCACCGGAGACAACTTGCTTGTTGAATTCACGGTCATCAGTACCTATGGCAACCTTGAGATGAGCCAGGAGGTGAGTGGCTAATGTATGAGAATCAGACCTATGATACGATCCTGGCCAGAATGCTTACGCGAGTGCCGAACACCGTAGATAAGCGGGAGGGCAGTCTGATTTTTGATGCCCTGGCACCTGCAGCGGCTGAGCTTGCTCAAGCCTACGCAGAGTTGGATATTAACAATAATCTTATTTTTGCAGATACGGCCAGTGAGGAATATTTAACAAGACGGGCTGCTGAATTCGGGATTAACCGGAAAGAGGCCACGAAAGCCCGACGCAGGGGAGAATTCTTCGACAATACTAATGCTCCTCTTAACATTCCGATAGGTAGCCGCTACAGTATCGGCGGGCTGAATTATACAGCCATTGAGCAGATCAGTACCGGGGTATTTGCGCTGGAATGCGAAACATCGGGAACAGCGGGTAATCGGCAGTTTGGGACACTACTACCTATCACCTATGTCAATGACTTGGCAAGAGCAGAACTCACCGATGTGCTAGTTCCAGGGGAGGATGAGGAGACGGATGAGGCTCTACGCTCCCGGTATTATGAGACAGTTAACGAACCGGCTTTTGGCGGGAATATTGCTGATTATAAGCAGAAAATCAATGCTATCAACGGTGTCGGGGGAACGAAAGTTTTTCCAACATGGGCAGGCGGTGGGACCGTGAAATGCACGATTATTGCTGCTGACTGGGAAGAGCCGTCCCCGGCACTTGTTGAAGAGGTGCAGACGATTATCGATCCGGAAGAGAATCAGGGGGAGGGCCTGGGGCAGGCCCCTATTGGTCATGCTGTGACCATTTCCGGTGTAGATGTGGTCACTGTGAATGTGGAAACAACGCTTACTCTAGCACCAGGAGTAACACCTGGGCAGGTTCAATCCGATGTAGAAGCGGTCATAGAAGCCTATCTTCTGGAACAGAGAAAGACGTGGGCTGCTCAAACTCAGATCATCGTCAGGACGGCGCAAATTGATGCCAGAATGCTTACAGTCCAAGGTGTGGAAGATGTGTCTGGAACAATGCTGAACGGCGTGGATGCCAATCTTGTGCTTGATGAGGAGGAAATTCCAAGCCTGGGGACGGTGGTTATAAATGAGTAAGTCGATTAGGGAGTATTGGCCAGAATACTACGACAACATATTAGACTTCTTTAAATTAGCTGAGACAGAGGATGTTGAGATACAGGACTTAGAAACGGCTATCAATCAATTACTGAATGATCAATTTGTCCTCACTTCTGGTTATGAGGCGATAAAACGCCGGGAAAGAATGCTAGGTATCCAGGCTGATCCTACAACCGAAACACTGGACTTCCGGAAAAAGCGGATTATTAACCGTTATTCAACCAAGCCACCGTTCACTATTCGCTATCTTCAGGACCGTTTAGATTTCCTGGTTGGTGAGGGTAAAGCTATCACCAGTGTGGATGTGCAGAACTTTATCCTTTTGGTGGAGACTGCGATAGAGGATGCCGCATTATTTAGGGAATTGGAATATACGGTTAAAGCTACTAAGCCGGCGAATCTTATCTACAATCAGAAAACAGCCTTAAGAGATGAAATAGCATTAGAAGAGCATATATCCAAGAAAGATATAAACCGGCAAAGCCGAATTGGTACAACATGGCGGCTAGGAACAACTCCATTCGCCACATTAGGACCGGAGGTGATCATAAAATGATACCTATAACTTTCCTTGAGGATGTCGCTGATTATGTAGACGGAAGGATAACAAAGGTGGTCTTAAATGGCTACTACGAAATTACGGACTTCGATGTGAAGCAAGTCCGCGAAGGCATAATCAACATGGAATATAAGGTCCATAATGGAGCTGTCCCTTTGATTACTCTGATTGAGTTAAGGGACAGCTCCAATAATGTGATCAGCTCCAATAATGTGTATGTACCGATTACCACCGACACAATCATAACGCAGACCATTCGGGTTAAGGAGGGGTGAGAATGGCAAGAACTAACTGGGATTTTGATGAGATCGTAACAGAACATGATATGAATGAGATGGGTCAGCAGATGAACGAAAGCACGGAGGCCATTGAGGTCATGAAAGCGCCTACAGGCTTTCCGAATAGGGATGATTCTATATTTTTCTTCGATAAAACAACGAGGGGCTTTACAATACAGCCTACAGGCTCCTCGTACGAAGTATACTATCGCGGAAAGCGGTTTACGAAGACGGCTACGGAGAGTGTAACCATTGCAAACGTATCCGGCATGCATTACATCTACTTTGATGCAAATGGAGCATTGCAAAGTAGTCAAGCGTTTCCAGGATTGAAAAATATGGTCTACATTGCTTACGTCTATTGGAATGCGGATCAGGAGAATGCGGAATTGCAGTTTGCACCTGGAGATGAGCGCCATGGCACGGTGATGGACAAGGCGACGCATGAGCGCTTACACGCTGTAGACTGGACTCAGTGGGTGAGTGGCTTGCAACTATATGGCTATACCTTAGATGATGGTGCAACGGATGAATCTGCCCAAGTAAGCCTGAATAATGGCTTAGTGGCCGATGAGGATCTGTTCCATAATATTGTGCACAGTGATAACCCGACGGCGTTCTTTGAGCAGGTGCTACAGGGGCCGGCAATGTTGCCGGTGATGTACCGTGATGGTGCTTCAGGGACATGGATGCAGGATGAAGCGACCGAGTATCCGCTCCGGAATGTTGTAGGCGGTCGTGTGACCTACAATGAGTGGGATGGCAATGATTGGGTGCAAAGCGAGGTCCCGGATGAGGGGTTCGTGGCGTACTACGTCGTGTTCACGGGTGACGTGATTCAACCTATCAAAGTAATCCAAGGCCAACGCACGGACGGTTCCTTAGCTGATGCTCAAGCGAATAACGATGACCGTTACATCCAGTGGGGTAGTCAGCCATTTCAGGAGTTCAAGGTTTTGTATCGGCTTATATATCAAACCTCTAGCAGTTATACAAACGAGAGAAAAGTTGCCCTCAGGGATGTGTTAGACTTGAGAGCCGCCAAGCGTTCCCCTGGAGGCGGGGGGATTGTCCCTTCTGCTCATAGCAACTTAACTGGACTCGGTTACGCTGAAAGCGGCCACACCGGTTTTGCTAGTCAAGCCATGCTCGCTGAAGACCAAACCGCCACCGTGCCCCTCGCCCATGGTACACAGACCATCACAGCCTCGCGCACAAGCCCAGCGAAGGTGAAGATACCAGGGAGGACGATAGTGAATCTGATGGGCCGTGATGGAAATTGCGAAGATGTGAGTAAGTGGCGTACTTATAATTGTGACTTAGCATTGGATTCAGTAAATAAAGTTTTTGGCAATTACGGAATAAAAATAACCATTAATGGCACTGATGGCAGTATGAATAACCTTATATCTAAATACATTACTGACATGACCAAACATTATTTCTTCACAGGATATGTTAAAAATGGTAATTCTACTTTTGTTAGAATAGGAAAGGATAGTACTGGAGGCGGTAATGTTGTTTTATCTGATGGTGTTTCAGATACATCTAAATCTACGCGTGTTGGCGTAAAATTTTCACCCAATGATTTAGCTGCTAATGACTTTTTGGTTGTTAATGTGGTAGGCAATGCCACCGAATACGCCTATGTTGACGGTATTCAGATTAACGAAATAACTGTGGATGAATATAACAACCTTACCGTAGAACAACTCCTAGCAAAATACCCCTACGTCGATTCCGTCCAGCAACTAACAGGGGCCTATGTAAAAAACGAGACAAACGGCTCACACCTCTATATCATGGATAGCCTTGGTGCCGGTGAGGTCTTTGAAGATGGGCAAAAGAATAAAATTTGGGAACGAAAGGTATTGGATGGGAGTTTACCGTTTGTATATCGAGCAAATTACACTAATTACAAAGCTGTGCAGATAAATTTAAATGACGGGATTGCAAATAGTTCTCCACTCGTTACGAAATATGATGGAAAAATATTAACTGGTTCGGCAACTCCCGGATTAGACGTGGCTTATATCGACGCGAATAAAGACTTAGTTCTTTACATTTCCAACACTGACTCCGGATGGGGGCCTGATTATAACCCTACACCCGAGGAAATTGCGGCATATTTAATGGGATGGAGGATGTATGTCACAGGAGACAGGAAGCAATTATATAATGGAACGGGTGTTAAATCTTGGGCCAAATTGTGGGTTGGGATTGGTGAAAAACATTCAGACGACGGAAATTTAGCACCAACGACATTGGGTGGCTCTGTTGGAACTTGTCCAACCCTCATGAACGATCAAGGATATACTCCTTATGAACTCTATTATAAACTCGTCACACCCGTTATGGTTCCTGTAGAAACTGAAGGTTCACTTATGATCTCATCCGGGGATAATCAAATTACCCTTGGTGAGGGGGTTGTGGTGAGGGAAGTTGCGAAACCTAGAACTGACGGGTTAGGAAATTATTGTGTAAATCGCAATGATTATATGGGCGCTCTCAAATATAAGCCAACATTAAATATGACAATTTATAAAAATGATACTGTAGATAATGAGAATTGGATTGTGGATAAAAGAGATGATGGCTATTGGTTCAATAATGTAAGGATATATTCACCACCAGGAAGATTTGACACAGAGTCAGTATATTACATCACCTATTTTGCGGAGCCGTATCAGATTAGTGCATCAGCTCTGTCTGCCGAACTAACCTATGCTGAAAATCTTGGTACAGCAGTACATGATACAGTAAAAAAGGTATCGGATGTTGAAGCGGATTTGTCTGGATATAAGCTGTATCAGCACCACAAATTAGCAATTGTTAAGAGAGCTATTTCAAACCCCAATCTATTACACAACCCGGATTTTACTGTGAACCAGCGAGGGAAAGCCAGTTATTCCACAACGAGTATGTCTAAATCTATAACTACTGATAGATGGGATTTGACAACGAATAATTCGGATTCGGCATCAACCCTCGCTGTCGGTGCCGACAGAATAACCATTTCTAACCCCACAGCAAGGGCTACTCTAAGACAATCCTTCGAATTTCCTCTCAAATACGACACGGAATTTACTTTTAGCGTGGATGTAGCCTCTATAAGCGGAGGTATTACTATTTATCTGCGGAACACGGAGTTTTCCGCAGATTATGCTATAAACAATAACATCACGACAACAGGGATACACAAGATTACTGGCACGGTTCCCGCGGGCAAGACGGTTCTGATCCAGATTAGTAGTAACGCTAATGGTAATTCGTTTGCCCTTAATAGGGTTAAGCTCGAACTCGGCCCCGTCTCAACTCTCGCCAGTGATCCGCCTGCTGATTATGGTGAGCAGTTGGCGTTGTGTCAAAGATACCAACTTCCTTTTATTGGTCAAGCCGCTTCGCAAGTCGACCTAGCTCCTGCTAATGTTATAATTACAGATACAATAAAATTTTTCCTTCCAACTCCAGTACAAATGAGAATATTACCCTCGATAGGTCTAGGTGAATTTAAAGTAAAGAACGGGGCTAATGTCTTTCAAACTGGTTTTACTATTTCAGTCACAAAAGTAACAAGCAGCGGGATTATAATTACAGCAATAAAAACTTCACACGGATTATCGTCTGCAACTCTTACGACTGATACTTTTACATTGCTAGATTCTAATTTATAAGGAGGTGCTCCAGTGGATGACGATTTAATTTTAGAAGAACCATTTGATGAATACGAGCAAGAACCGATAAAGGTATATGTGCAGACTGATACTGACGGCCGCATCATCTCAATAAATTCCTCCGTTTTCCTCGATGATCCAACAGGCTGGGTGCAAATTGATGAGGGGTATGACAATGTGAAGCACTACCACGCCCAGGGCAACTACCTACCGAACGGCCTATTTGACGAATCCGGCTGTTATAACTACAGACTCATTGACGGCGAAGTGGTAGGGCGTACAGCCGAGGAAAAACAGGCCGAGACCGACGCAAGGCCAGCACCACCGCCTACACTAGATGAAAGAGTGACCTCGCTGGGTGAAGACGTTGAGGCGGTAGCGGAAGCTACTGCTTTTACATTGGAGGACACTGCTGCAATAGCTGAAACCTTTGCATATGCACTGGACGATACGTCTGCGCTTGCGGAAACTTTGGCAATGGCTCTACTTGAAATCGAGGGGCTGAAGCAAGAAATAAAGGTTTTGAAAGGAGAATGACTTATGGTGCTATTTTGGTTTACAAAGATTAAGCTGGGACTTAGCGAATTAAACGAGGTGCCTGAAAGATACTACAATGCAGTAATGGAAAAGCTTGTTGAAGCAGGTATGTATGATGCTGATGGGAATCCAATAGCTGCATAATTAACCAAGGTACGCAATACCACCAACGCCACATAAGGCGTATTTTTTATGATTTAAAATAGGTCAATCACAATAGTGGCGCATAATTCATATAATGTACAAGCTTGAAAGAGGTGATAGCCTTTGGACTTTACACTTATCACAGCCCTAATCGGGATTGTAGCAACTTTATCAGGAATCATCTTAGGATGGTCGGCAAGAGCAAAGGAAGCTAAAAGAGAAGTCAGGAAAGACGCTGAGATCGACACAGTAATCCGGACGGACATGGAGTATCTGAAGCGCGGGGTAGACGATATCCGGATAGAACAACGCTCCCAGGGCCAACGCATGGATGCCATGGGCGAACGCCTTACCCGCGTCGAAGAGTCATCCAAACAGGCTCACAAGCGGATTGACCGCATTGAGCAGAAAGGAGAGTAAGCATATGCCACAAATCGAATGGGTAGGCACACCGAACTATCGTGCCAGTCGCAATGGTCGTAAGCCGCTGGCCATTGTAAGCCATATCACCGCCGGCTATTATCCAGGCTGCTTAAGCTGGATGCAGAATCCTGAATCCCAAGCAAGCGCACATTACCTGGTTCTTAGAGATGGCCGTATATTACAGATGGTTAAGGAGGGAGATACGGCTTGGCATGCTGGGGTTGTCAATAGGCCGAATTGGAACCTATACGACGGATCTAACCCAAACAATTACACCATCGGCATTGAACACGAAGGAATGCCTGGGGACGGGCTGACAGAAGCTCAGTACCAATCCACGCTATGGCTCCATGGTCAGCTCCTGGCAAAGTACCCGGCAATAAAGATGGACAGTGACCACGTTATAGGCCATTACAGAATTGACAGTGTCAACAGACCAAATTGCCCAGGGGCTAAGTTTCCCTGGGCTAAGTTATTTGCAGATTTGAAGGGAGATCATGAAGTGGATAACCTCGTAATCTACGCCGACGGGGACGTAGGAGCCGCGCTTTTGCTCAGCTTTAAGCTAAAATGCCCGATGGTCCATAAGGCCTTTGCAGAGAAAATCCAGGCTAAGAATAAGCACTGGATTGGGGTACAGGGGACAAACGGCGACGGGAATTATTACTATGCCGGCAGTGACCGTATTGAGACGGCGAAGTTAGGATTATAGGAGGAATGAGTCATGGAAACTGCATTAGGATACGTCCAGAACTTCTGGGGGCTGCTGCTCGTTGTGGCAGTCTTTATTATTTATCTGATCAGTCAGGGGAGAGCGAAAGCGGGAAAGATTGTGCTCTCGCTGATGCTGAGGTTGGAGAAGCAAGCTGAAGAGTATGCGCTGCAGACCGGGGAAGAGAAGTTTGGTTTTGTGGTGGAAAAGGGGTATCAGCTTTTACCGAAATATGTGAGGCTGATTATCAGCTATAAAATGTTCGCTGAACTGGCTGACCGGCTCTATGATGAAGCCAAGAATTATTTGTTGAACCTCGATGAGAAGCCTATTCCCGCGCCGTTTAAGGAGCGCAAGGAATCGGATCCTGGATAAGTATAGGACATAGTAAAAGCCCTTCCTGCAATGAAGCAAGAAGGGCTTTTTGCATCTAAGACTCAAACAAGAACTTTAAAACATTCGACGATTTACAACATAATGCATTGAGCCTGTGAAGTATAATCGTAGTTAAGAAGGAGGGTATCTATGCGAATCAAAAGAGTGCTTGTTGTTATGTCAATCTTATCCTTAATGGCTATTTCTGGTTGCACTGGTACCGCTAATGCCGCTGGGGGCGCTAAAAATATAGATGATCCGGAGAAAGTGGCTCAGGAATTTTTGGAGGCGTTTCGAGCTTGTGACTTCACTACTGTAGGAGAGTTAACCGGCAGGGACATTGGGCCAGTGGATATGGATGATCTGGGATACGCACCTCATTTTCTTTCGAAGATGACTTTTAGGCTTAGTGATCCTATGATTAAAGGTGACGAAGCAATTGTGCCGGTTAGAATAACTAAAGTAGACGAAGACAGACTGTATAAAACTATAATGACTGAGGGGTATTTGCTGCAGATTTCATTAGAAAACGCTGGTGAATTCAATCAGGAAGACTTTGATAAAAGGATGGATGCTTTAATACATCAAGAACTAGAGAAAAGTAATCTTGCAATGATTACTCTTGAAGCTGAGATAAACTTACAGAAACAAGAAGGTAATTGGGTTATTATAATAGATGAAGCATTGGTTAATGTTTTAATTGGCAGTCCAGACTGGTGACAAATATTAACCTGACACATACATGGCAAAGCCCTCTCTCGCTTGGTGCGGGGGAGGGCTTTTTTTTATACCTTATACTTATCATCGAAATCCTTAAGATAATCCTCCGGGCTATCGTAATACGCAAATCCACCTTTAGTTTTATCCAATAACCAGTCTATTTCCGCATTTGTCACGTGTGGTCCAGACATGCAGTAAAGCAGATCCTGTTGCTTTTCGTCACGAACCCGGATAAGGTGCTTGTTCTGTTCGCTTACGATATAAAACTTGGCTTTGTATTTTTCCTTGCCTTCTTGATCATTTACCCATATAAACTGATTACCGCCAAACCAGTTGCCGCGATGGTCTTCTCTGTAGCCACTAAAAACCATAAAACAACCTCCCTTAGCGAAAATGATATCATATGTAATTGAGAAAGACCAAATAAATCTATGTAAAGGCCGGCCATGCATGACCAGCTCGAAGCGGGATCCCGCGACTCCCCGGAGGGAGTTTCGACCGCGTCCCAGGCGGTCATCGTCAGGCGGGGGTGTTAGGCTTGGATTGCAGCCGATAGCGTATCAAGTCCTTCATGATTTCGATGGCCTCTTTGCTACCGTCCTCTATCATGAGACCTAGCCATCCTCTTAGCCATAGCTCATAGCTACCGTCCTCAAATTGGTCGTAATATTCGCTGGCACATTCATGCTTGGTTAAGTAGGGGTCGTTTTTGTGGGCCAGCTCAGCGGCCTTACGGATTATTTCATTTCTCAACGTTTTCATCTTATCCATCCTCTCTTATGCTCCTCGGACTTGTGACCGGGACCGGCTCTGGCCGGTGTGCATTACCGCCGGTGGGGAAGCGGCGTCACTCTGCAGGGGTGGGGAGTTAGTGTTACATGCTCATATCTAATACGTCCCTGTCTACCGCTGCAGCTTTTAACGTCTCTATGACCGACCAGGGAGCCACTGGGGTGTATGCTGAGCCGGTTACTTGGGCTAAAGCTTGGTGTATCTCTTCGGCTCTTGACTCGCATGCCTCAGCTTCCTCAAGCGTTTTGCAGTAGTCGGCGGTTGAGTATCCCCACCCCTCGTCACTTCCTCCTGATTGCTTATTCCACCAAGCTTCAGACCGTGCCTCCCACTTTGCAGCCATGCGTTCTGCTTGTTCAAGGACTTGCCGGCTTATTCTGTAGAGTTTCATCTTCATCCATCCTTTCTCTGAGCCGGGAGTTTAGCCGCCCGGCTTTCGGCTTTGATTAGTCAACAAATGTGTTTCTGCTTACATCGAATATCCCAAAATATTCCTCGTTCAGCTCCACCTGGTACCGCTGATAACCGGCCGGGCTTATGCTGACGGTCCCCTTTACGCCGAGAGCTTTTAGGGCTGCAGTGATTT
The DNA here is from genome assembly GCF_000243155.2 of Desulfitobacterium dehalogenans ATCC 51507. Taxonomy (NCBI): domain Bacteria; kingdom Bacillati; phylum Bacillota; class Clostridia; order Eubacteriales; family Desulfitobacteriaceae; genus Desulfitobacterium; species Desulfitobacterium dehalogenans. The sequence goes on from NC_018017.1 coordinate 1,118,890, forward strand.
GAGTTTTTATTTTTTCCATATGGGTGGCCTCCTTTATAATCATTGTTTTGACGTTTTTTATCACCTTTATGATTATAATATACTCTATAATAATCATGGTGTCAATAGTTTTTATCACACTATTGATGTTTTTTATTATATTTGTTATTATGTTTTTAAGGAGTGTGGCAATCATGATCGAAAACAGACTGAGCGAAATAATGGGCAGAAAAAGGCTTAAAATATCTGAGGTACTGGAAGGAACCGGCTTGGCCCGGAATACCGTAGCAGACCTTTACCACGGCAGGGCAAAAGGAGTACAATTTGAAACGCTGGATAAACTCTGTACCTACCTGGGCGTTGAAGTAGGGGAGTTGCTGGTACACGAAAAAAGCACCGAAGAATAATCCCGGTGCGGAGGTAGACATGATCAAAATTGACGCTGTCACAATTGGTAAAAACATAACTGCGCGCCGCGAACAGCTTAATATGAGCATAGAATATTTAGCACAGAAGACAGGGATCACGTTAAAGCGCATCAAGCAAATAGAAGCAGGGGAGAAGCGGCCAAATATTGCACCGTTGGCACGGATTGCCTGGGCCTTAGAAATTACAATAGAAGAGTTGCTGACGGTAGAGCAAACCACGGCAACTAAAGTTTTGTATAACATAGCTCAAAGTCACGAAAAAAGCACCGAAGAATAATCGGTGCTTGTCACGTTTATGGGGATAGGGACATATAGTCAAAGCAGAAACCCGGTGCAAATATGATGCACTGGGCTTCTGCTTTGACAGTCAAAATTCTTATAAGGTAGCTCCTATACTCTCTTGATTCTTAACGGTAATATACATGAAAGATACAAAATTGGGCTCTAGCCCTTGAAATAAGCGACTCCTTTATTAATCTTTTCTTAAATCTCTTCACTTTATTTGATTTTTTTTCGATAAAAAGCTATGATGATTCGGAAGAGAATTAGCGGACGAAGTGTTTTTGATGATACAATCTAGGGGGTTAAACTTTGGAAGTTATACAGACCGTGGTGGACTTTTTTATTCACTTGGACAGTCATATTGGTGAAATCATAGCTGCTTATGGGGTTTGGACTTATCTCATTCTCTTTTTGATTATCTTTGCTGAAACAGGGTTGGTTGTAACCCCTTTTCTGCCAGGAGATTCTTTGATTTTTGTAGTAGGTACTTTCGCAGCCGCCGGTGCTTTAGATGTGCGGATTTTATTTTTCTTGCTGCTGGGGGCTGCGGTTTTAGGGGATACGGTCAATTATGAGGTCGGCCGCTTCTTAGGGCCAAAAGTATTTTCCAAAGAGATGCGTTTTCTTAATCATGAGAACCTTATGAAGACACAAAGGTTTTATGAGAAGCATGGGGGCAAGACCATTATCATTGCCCGCTTCATTCCTATTATTCGAACCTTTGCCCCCTTCGTAGCAGGTGTCGGCACAATGAAATACCTGAGGTTCCTTGCCTATAATTTCGTAGGGGCCTTACTGTGGGTTACGATAGCTCTTTGCGCCGGTTATTTCTTTGGCGGTCTACCTTTCGTACGGGACAATTTCACCCTGGTGATTTTTGCCATTATTGGCATATCGGCTATGCCGGCGGTTTATGCCTATGTTAAGAGTTGGCTGGAGGAGAGAAACCAGCGGAAAGTAAGTACGAATAATGAATCAAATTAAAAAGGGTTTTCTCGTTCTGGTATAGAAAAAGGAATTAACACTGGTTAATAGTGTTAATTCCTTTATTTTTTGTAAGCAAGAAGAAAGGGGAGGAATATGATGCATAAGGCGAAACTAGCGCAATCCTTAGTGGTCATCCTGTTAATTTTTGTGGTTATAGCCGGTTCTATAGGATTATCTTCAGGAATGACCAAGGAAGAGCTGGAGTATCGCCCGTTGACCTTGAGTGAGGTCACGAAGCTTTTTAGTCAAAAAGGGTTTAAGCTTGAATCTGTGGGAAGAGAAGGATTTGAGAATACGGCACTGTTCGGCATTGAACCTGAAGTATTCCGCATCCACAACTCTGAGGATTTAGTATTGATATACCCCTTTTCCTCCCATGGGGAACGGAAAAAGCTGGCCGGGCATTACTGGAGGCTTGACTCCGAAATGATGGAGATGTTTTTACCTTACAGCCAGCTTTTTCAGATTCTGATGGCTAAGAATATGTTCATTGTTTACTGCCCTTTGCTGGATGAAGAAAGCTTTAAGGCTATGGGGCCGGCCTATACTTCCTATGTACAACGGTCAAAAGCAATTGCCGAATTGGTATTGAGGGACTTAAATGGTGGGAAGACCCTGATTTTCCGAGGGGAGGGTCACTATTGGCAGGTTGAGGTAGCACTTAACTACTTTAACCAATTTTATAAAGATGACCGTGGTGTGCTGGGTTATGACGGCTGGAGTGAAGAGAGTGCTAGAGCCAAATATAAGGGGAACCCTTCTCAAGTAGAATCGTTTAACTATATCCTTGAAGGTACGAGTGGCAGCTTCGGTGGAACACAGCATACCCTGCGTCCCGATGGCTTTGCCAATTTGGGCAGAGGGAGCGGTTTGGTGAATAAGGCCGAAGGCAGATATAGTTTCAGTATAAAATGGAACGGTCAAGGAGAAACCTTTGACCTGGAGGTGGATCCTTTCGGAATGATACGACTTCCTTATTAAAAGGAGATATCTTGAGGAGATCTTGTATTGGGAATAGCTTATGGGATATAATATAAAGAAATTTTTCTGCGAAGTGAGCGGTAAGACAGAAAGTCCACGGCTTTCATCCCAGGAAGAGGGCGCCGTGGACTATTATATCAGGGGGTTGGGGTTATGAATTTGCCTTTAGTGGGATTAAAGGGTGAGCGAAGTATGATCAGGGTAGGGGATACGACCATTGGAGCCCAGGAGATCGTACTGATGGCCGGTCCCTGTGCTGTAGAGTCCAGAGAACAGATGCGGGCCGCTGCCCAAGGGGTCAAAGAAGCTGGCGGAAAGATTTTAAGAGGGGGAGTCTATAAGCCCCGTACTTCCCCCTATAGCTTCCAGGGTTTAGGGGAAGAAGGAATAGACTATCTGGCGGAGGCTGCTGCAGAATATGGGCTCCTTACCGTGACGGAGGTTATGGATGAACGTAGCCTGGAAGTGCTGGTGAATAAGGTGGATATTCTGCAGGTAGGTTCTCGCAATATGCAAAATTTCCATCTTCTTAAGCTCTTGGGAGAGATAAATACTCCTGTAATTCTTAAAAGGGGCCTGGCGGCCACGGTGGAGGAATGGCTCTCGGCTGCAGAATATATCCTAACCGGTGGGAATTCTCAAGTGATTCTCTGTGAGCGGGGGATTCGTACTTTTGAGCCCAGCACTCGTAATACCTTGGATCTCGGTGCGGTGAGCTTAGTGAAAGTGCTTTCTCATCTGCCTGTCATTGTGGACCCCAGCCATGCGGCTGGGAGAGTGGATATCATTCCTTCCTTAGCCAAGGCTGCTATAGCGGTAGGAGCCGATGGGCTGCTTATTGAAGTCCATCCTAATCCTGGGGAAGCCCAAAGCGACGGTATCCAATCTCTCACTCCGGAGCAGTTTGCCCGGCTCTCTGCAGAGCTCCGACCTATAGCACAAAGCGTCGGACGGAGTATGGAACATCCTCAAATAGTTTGATCCCATGGATAGCAAAAGGAAGCAAAAATCTGGCAAGTGAATCCTGAATATAAGGCAAGGGGGACCGGGAGCAGCTAAGGCGGCTCACGGTCCTCCTTTTGCAGCAGCGTACTTGTCATATCTTATATAAAAACCATTCGCAGGTATGGAGTTCATACTTGAGTTCATACATCTTAAGAAATCCGTTGATAATACTTTGACAGCGAAAAATAATTATGGGATTGCCGGCTATTTTTTCCTCGGATTTTAAGATGATTTTGTCAATGACAATGACAAAAGGAATATCTTCGAAGCGAGCCTTGAATTTAACCGGCCGGGGAAAGCCGTATTCATTGAAATGGGCCATCATTTCAATGGGTTGCATGATAACCTTCACTAAAAACACTCCTTTTTTTAGAGCTGTCATCCTGAAGGAACGGCTAAAGGATCTTTTTTAAAGCAGGCTGGTCATCGTCGGATACTCCTCTTCGGCGATGACTCCCCCAGTCATGGATTTAAGGCCGGAGTGAAGATAAGAGGAGCGCATAATAGCCTGAGAGCCAAAGCGCTCGCGAATCCCATCAATAGCTTGATCCACCTTTCGCTCCTTTTCATAATCCTTGGCGAAGAGGGAAAGCTGCAGGAAATCATTCTGACAAAGCTCGGAGACTCGAACCCCCAGGTGTCTCAGGGGCTGGCCCTTCCATAATTCGTCAAAGAGCCGACAGGCAATCTCCCAGATTTCATTGGTACAGTCTGTGGCCTGGGAGAGTTTTCGTTGATGAGAATAGGAGAGAAATTCGTTGGTCCGAAAAGAGATGGACACCAGCCGGGTGAAGTACTGACTATGCCTTAACCTGGCGCTGACGGTTTCAACAAGGGAGAGCAGAACCAGGTGAGCCTCCTTGCGATTATCAACATCGAAGGATAGGGTAGTGGAATTGCCCATGCCTTTGACCTCTACCCTTCCGCCGGGACGGACGGGAGAGTTTTCGATTCCGTGAGCATAATTCCAAATTAGAAGGCCATAGCTTTTCAAGATTGCTTTTAAGAGGCGGGGGTCAGTGTGTGCCAACTCTCCAATGGTTTTGATATTGCGGGAGAGAAGTTTCCGGGTAGTTGCTCTTCCCACCATGAAAAGTTCTCCGATGGGCAAGGGCCACATTTTTTCAGGAATCTCTTCAGGAAATAAGGTGTGGACTTTGTCGGGCTTTTGGAGTTCCGAAGCCATCTTTGCTAACAGCTTATTGGTAGAGATGCCGATATTTACAGTAAAGCCCAGCTCCTTTTTAACCCGATCTTTAATTTGATAAGCGATAGCCAGGGGGTCCCCAAAAAGAAGATCCATGGAAGTGAAGTCCAGAAAATATTCATCCACGGAAAATTGTTGGATTAAAGGAGAATACTCCCTTAAGATATCGCCTAGAGCTTTGCTGCACTGACGAAAGAGGAGATAATTGGGCTTGGCAATGATCAAGTCCGGACATTTGGAGAGGGCGGAATATAGGGTTTCCCCGGTTTTGATACCGTATTCTTTAGCTAAGATCGATTTGGCCAGGACGATCCCGTGCCGGGTCAAGGGATCCCCGCCGACTACAGAAGGGACGGTTCTTAAATCCAGGGGATCTCCTTGCTGAAGGCGGTAGGTCGCCTCCCAAGAGAGATAGGCTGAGTTAACATCAATATGAAAAATGATAGGTTTACCCAAAATCTAATCACCACCTATGTAGAGAAACCTTAGGATTGTATGATCTGCTTCATATATTATATGCGAATATATGTTCTGTATCAATAGAAACAAATATTCTATAATTGTTAAAATGTGTTTTGTTTTCCAAGTTTAAGGCGGTTTGAATAAAGAATTAAAGAATCCAAACGAAAAGTGGATATTTTAATAAAATGTTCGGATTTAGGCTTGAATTATTAAAGAACATAAGGTATAGTTTACTAGGTTTGGCTATAGTTAAGTTTAACCGAGGAGGAATGAGCCTTGAAAAAGTATGATGTGATCATCGTTGGGGCAGGTCCCGCCGGAATTTTTGCTAGTTATGAATTGGCCACAAAAGCACCTGAAGCTGCTGTTCTTTTGATTGAAAAGGGACGGGATATCTATAAACGCAGTTGCCCTATTTTGAAAAAAACCCTTTCTAAATGTCCGCCGCCCAATAAGCAAAGGGAATTTGCCAGCTGTACTCCTGCATGCTCTATTACTAACGGTTTTGGGGGCGCTGGAGCCTATTCTGATGGAAAATTCAATATTACCACAGAGTTTGGGGGATGGCTTACCGAATATCTGCCTCCTTCTGAGGTTTTGAGTCTCATTAACTATGTGGATCAGATTAACTTAAACCATGGAGCCACCAGTTTACTGACGGATCCCAGTACTCCTGCGGTAAAGGAGATTGAGAGGAAGGCCTTAGGAGCCGGCCTGAAGCTCCTTCGGGCTCAAGTCCGGCATCTGGGAACAGAATTAAACCTGGAAATTCTCAAGGATATTTATGAGTACCTTAAAGGAAAAATCGATATGGTGTTCGAAACGGAAGTCGCTGATATTATGACCGATGAAGGAGAAGGACACCTGCGGGTTAAAGGAATCCGTACCAATAAGGGAGAAGAGTACTATGCTCCTAAGGTGGTAGTGGTTCCTGGACGGGATGGTTCAGAGTGGTTTAAAGATGTCTTAAAGAAGTACAATCTGGAAATGAGCAGCAACCAAGTGGATGTAGGAGTTCGTGTCGAAACCCTGGATACCATTATGGAAGATATCAACGAGAATTTGTACGAAGGAAAATTCCTCTACCGGACTTCCGTAGGTACCACCGTGAGAAGCTTTTGCAGCAATCCTTCCGGTCATGTGGTCATTGAGAATCATACCGGGGTCATGCTGGCCAATGGACATGCTTATCGGGATAAGAATCTGGGCAGCAATAATACCAACTTTGCTTTGCTGGTATCCCATAATTTCTCCTATCCCTTCAACAAGCCTACAGAGTATGCCAAGAACATTTCCCGGCTGGCCAATGATTTATCCAACGGCAGTGTGTTGCTGCAGACCTTCGGGGATATTATGAAAGGCCGCCGCTCCACAGAGAAGCGTGTCAAGGAAAGCTTTGTGGAACCTACTTTAAAAGAGGCTGTTCCCGGCAACCTGGGGCTGGTGCTTCCTTACTCCACCATGAAGAGCATCATCGAGATGATTGAGGCCTTGGATAAAGTAACGCCCGGTATAGCCTCCGAGCACACCCTGCTTTATGGAGTGGAAGCCAAGTTCTATTCTTCTCGTCCTAAGCTCAAAAATAACTTTGAGACTGAGATTGAAGGACTCTATGCTGGAGGAGACGGAGCGGGAGTGACGCGGGGCCTGGCTCAGGCGGAGGCATGCGGAGTGAAGATCGCGCGAAATATCATTGAGGAAAAAAAGTAATCGATATATAAAAAAGATTCGGTCGCCCCGAGTGGATTGGCACTTGGGAGCGAGCGAATCTTTTTTTCGGGGCAGCCTGTATTCTTAAGGCTGCCCTTTCTCCGAACATATATTATTTTAGTAAATCAGACATTTTTAGTCGCTGCTTCGGTTTTTTCGAACTCATCCTTAATCTCTTTTGAGGGTTCAGTGGTCAGCAGGCTGACGATAAGGATGGAAAGCAAGCCCACGATAAAGCCGGGTATCATTTCGTAGACTGCGTCGAAGGCAGGGAACTGTTCCCAGAGGATAACGGTGGCTGAGCCCATAATCATGCCGGCCAGGGCTCCCCATTTGTTCATCCGTTTCCAGTAGAGGCTTAAAAGAATAACAGGACCAAAGGCGGAACCAAAACCGGCCCAGGCATAGCCTACCAGGTTGAGAATGGTATCATTTTGAGTCCAGGCCAGATAGGTGGCCAAAAGAGCAACGAGCAGAACACAGAGACGGCTGACGAAAACCAGCTCCTTATCTTTAGCCTCACGACGGAAGAGAATCCGATAAATATCCTCAGTCAGGGAGCTGGAGGTTACCAGAAGCTGAGAGGAAATAGTGCTCATAATAGCCGCAAGAATAGCGGAAATCAGGAAGCCGGTGACAATGGGATGGAAGAGAATTTTACCCAGCTCGATAAATACCGTCTCAGGGTCAGCCAGAGCAGGGCCATGAGTGGCAAAGTAAGCGATACCTATGAGGCCGGTAAACATAGCTCCCACTTCAGAGAAGACCATCCAGCTCATACCAATGCGGCGGGACTTTTTGATCTCGTTCACTGAAGAGATGGCCATAAAACGCACAATGATATGGGGTTGGCCGAAATAGCCTAAGCCCCAGGCCAAGAGGGAGATGATACCAATAACACTGGTTCCGGTGAAGATATTTAAGAGTGCTGGATCAATGGCTTGAATGGTGGCGAAGGAAGATCCAAGGCCCCCGCTATACCAAAGTGTAACAATCGGTACCATGATTAATGCGGTAACCATGATTAATCCCTGGACAAAGTCCGTAAAGCTAACGGCTAAGAATCCTCCAATCAGGGTATACCCTACAATAACCAGAAGAATTAACCAAAGCCCTGTATGGTAGCCGATACCAAAGGTTGTATTGAAGAGAACAGCGCCGGAAACCAAACCGGAAGAGACATAGAAAGTAAAGAAAATAATAATGACGAGTGCGGAAACTAAACGAATGACATGGGAAGTATCATGAAAACGATGTCCAAGGAAAGAGGGAATGGTAATGGAATTACTGGCAATTTCCGTGTAAGAACGCAGGCGGGGAGCTACATAGAGCCAGTTAAAATAGGCACCAATGGTAAGTCCGACCACAATCCACCCAGAGCTGATTCCTGAAGCGAACATGGCTCCTGGCAGTCCCATCATGAGCCAGCCGCTCATATCCGAGGCACCGGCGCTCAAAGCTGTGACCGCTGGGCCCAGAGTTCGTCCCCCAATCATGTAATCGGATAGATTCGTGGTTCTCTTGTAAGAATAATACCCGATGGCCAGCATCATGACCATGTAGAAGATAACCGAAAAAGCAACCACTCAAACATCACTCTCCTTCTTTTTTGAAATTTTTATATATAAAAGCATCTATTATAGTACACATAATAATATCATAAGACCTATAGATTTATAAGTGGGAAATGAATAAGTATACATTATTTTTTAATATTCTTTCATTTCATTAATTGCTTTCATTAAACTGCTTGAAAAAGAAAAAGCAACCTCAGACCATTAAAATTATCTGGTCCGAGGTTGTTTTTCAGCTGTGAAAAAGCTTAAGCCTTCTCCAATACTTCTTTTAAATCGTCACGTACGCTTTCCTTAGCCAAGGGGACTTGTGCGCGATAGGCAGAACGACAGATAACATGGGATGAAACAGGAGAGGTAAGAAACACAAAGAAAATGCCAAGGAATAACTTGATACTGAAATAATCCTCCACAAACAGGAAAAAGAGGAAGGTCCCCAGCAGGACAAATAATACTCCTAATGTAGAGCTTTTGGAAAGAGCATGGGCGCGATTATAGACATCCGGGAGCCGAATAAAGCCAATGGCACTGAGGAAACCCAATATAGTTCCGATTAAGATAATGATCCCTATACCTAACTCAATCAGCGTGTTCGCGTTCAATGACAATCCCCCTCTCGATAAATCGTGCAAAAGCGATGGTTCCGATAAAGGAGAGAATCCCAATCAATAGAATCACTTCAAAAAAAGCTGTAGTTCTGAGAAATACGGAAAAGATGGCTACCGCGGCAATAATATTAATGCCGAGGGCATCCAGGGCTTGAACACGTTCAGAGGCCGTGGGCCCTTTGACACAACGGTAAATCGTTGCCAAGATGGAAAGAGTTGAAAAGCATAAGGATAAAAATATGACCCAAAATAAGATTCCCTCTATCATAGCCTTGTCACCTTCTTAATAGCATCTTCAAACTTTTCTTTAGAGCGGATGACTGAATCGCTCAGTTCGGGAATATCCATAGCGTGGATATAGAACATCCTCTTGTCCGGAGAGATCTCCATCACTACGGATCCTGGGGTCAAAGTGATGAGAAGTGCCAGAAGAGTCACTTCCACATCGGATTCCAAACTGGTTTCCAAGGAAAAAATCCCCGGCTTAATATCAATCTTCGGCTTGATGATTTCCCGAATCACCATGATGCTGGATGTAAAAAGTTCATAAATAAAGAGAAAAAAGAGCTCCGCAACAGCTTGTAAAGTGAAAAGGTAGAATTTGCTGTTCAGAAAACGCCGTAAAATGAAGAGAACCAGGATGCCAAACAGATATCCGCTTGAAAAGGTTAAGATGCTCCAATCATCCTGAAAAAACATCCATAAAACTCCGATAAATAAATTGATTAACACCTGCATTGGCATCGAATCACCTCTTTCCCTCATGTGCACTTACTGGAATCTCTCCTGGAGAACGGCATCAATATAGATCTGGGGCTCCAGCAATCCCGCCACCGCTAAATCTATGACTCCATGGAGTCCTTCTGCCCCTATGCCCAAGGCGACAGTACAGGCTGTAAGTAGGGCGATGGGGAGCAGCAGTCCTTTTGTGGTTCCTTTTTCCGTTTCTTCCGTAAAGTTTGTGTATCCCCAGAACACATTCATGAACAGCTTTAACATAGAATACAAGACCATCAGGCTGGTGAACAGACCGATGCCGCCGAGCCAAAAGTAATCGGCGCGAAAGGTCCCTTCAGTGACAAAGATTTTGCCGACGAAACCACTCAAGGGAGGGATGCCGGATAGGGATAAGGCCGCAATAAAGAACATCCAGCCTAATTGAGGATGTAAGCGAATCAGTCCGCTCATTTCCTTAAGTTTGCCTGTACCTGTCAAATGAAGGATTGTTCCTCCTAAAAGGAAAAGGAGAGCTTTGACAATCATGTCATGGACCAGATAATAGATGGATCCCCGCAGGCCTGTTTCAGTGAAGGAGGCAAAGCCTGCCAAAATAAAGCCGACCCCAACTACCACATTATAGGTCAGGATACTCTTGATATCCCCGAAAGCAACTGCTCCCATGGCTCCTAAAAGCATGGTCACGGCAGCGAGAACACCGATGAGAAGATGGGTGACTTCCGGTTCATGGTAAAAAACAAGAGAAAACAAACGAATAATGGAGTAGATCCCAACCTTGGTTAACAAGGCCGCAAACAGAGCGGCTATAGCTGTAGGGGGGGTACTATAAGAACCTGGAAGCCAGAAGAAGAGAAACAGGCCGGCTTTCAGACTAAATACGATTAAGAACAAAAAGGCTACCGCAGTCATCAGTCCATCCTGTCCGATCTCCGCCACCCGAACAGATAAATGGGCTAAGTTCAACGTTCCGGTCATTCGATAAAGAAAGGCCAGGGCAATCAGGAAGAGGAAAGATGACACCATATTAATCAGAATATAGTGAATGGATTCCTTTAGCTGTATCTTGGTTCCCCCTAAAGTGATCAGCACATAGGAGGCAACCAACATGACCTCAAAGCACACGAATAGGTTAAAAATATCCCCGGTAAGGAAGGAACCGTTTACACCTGCGATTAAGAATAAGGTTAAGGGATAAAAATAATGCCGCTCTCGCTCTATACCGATGGAGGAGAAAGCATAATACACGCAACAAAAAGTGACGACTGCAGTGACTAAGACCAGCAAAATCGAAAGCATATCAGCTACTAAACTTATGCCGAAGGGAGCTTCCCACCCTCCCAGTTGAAGGGTTTGAATTCCTGTTTCTTGGATTTCCCTCATGATAAAAAGAGCCGCGATTCCCACCAGGGTGGTGGTGAGGAGGCTTAGGAGCCGATGGAGACGGATATGATTGCGCAAAATAACCATGATCATTCCGGCAATAATCGGGAGGATGATCGGGAGTATCACTAAATTATTCATCATGATACCCCCTTAATTCTTCCAAATCGTCAGTCCCCAGGACGTTATAGGTTCGATAGCTCAATACTAAGAAGAGGGCCGTGGTGGCGAAGTTAATAACAATAGCCGTAAGTAAAAGAGCCTGGGGAAGGGGATCCGTGAAAAAGCTCTCCTTTAGGCCCAGAAGAGGTGGTCCGCCCTTTTTTAATCCTCCCATGGTTAGGATCAGCAGATTGACCCCGTGCCCGATAATGGAGGTTCCTAAAATAACCCGGAGCAAAGTTTTAGAGAGGATCAAGTATGTGCCTATGGTAAATAAAATTCCGATCACTATTGCCATCAATGTTTCCATTTATCGATCATCACCTATACTCATAATAATGGTTAAAGACGTTCCAATAACAGCTAAGGCAACCCCTACATCGAACAATACGGCGGTGGCCATCTCCGTCCTTCCGAACAGCGGAAGATGAACATAACCGAAGGCTTGGGTTAAAAAAGGCTCTCCTATAAGCATTCCCCGTGCCCCTGTAAAGACAGAAATCAGCACCCCGGCCCCGGCAAGGGCTTTAAAATCCACAGGGAAATTTTTGCGGACTTTTTCAATCCCATAGACTAAAAAGAGAAGGACGATGGCCGCGACAAATGCCAGTCCGCCGATAAATCCGCCCCCTGGGTTGTGATGACCGGAAACAAAAAGATTGACGGCGAAGGTCAGGATAATGACAACGGCCACTTTAGTTACTGTCCGCAGAATGACATCATTAGGATCTTTCATTCTCTTTCCCTCCTGCCATACGCAGCTTTATTAATGTATATACTCCTAACCCCGCCATAGACAGGACCAGAATTTCCAACATAGTATCAAATCCCCGAAAATCCACCAGAATGGCGTTGACGATATTTTTCGCGCCGGCAAGCTCATAGGCATTTTCGTAATAACCGGAAATAGACTCAGGGAGGGGATTCCCGTTTGCAGACAGAGCAACCATAGTCATAACGATACCAATGGCCAGGGAGACCAAGCCATTGACCACTTTAGTGGGAAGGGGAGTGTTCTCTTTTTTTAACTTGGGTAAATGGTAAAAGCAAAGTAAAAATAATACTGTGGTGATGGTCTCTACCACGAGTTGGGTGAGGGCTAAATCCGGAGCGCGGAAGAGAACAAAGAAGAAGACCACAAGAAAGCCTAAGGATCCTACCGCAACAACGGAGGTCAGGCGTGTTTGGGCCAGGAGAACGGTGACGGCGGAAATGACCATGGCTGCCAGCAAAGCAAGCTCATAGATGCTGAAGGAAGCATCCAGAGAAGGGTCAAAAACGATCCCTTTTGAAAAGACCATTGCCCCTCCTACGGCCACAATAATAAAGGTTAAGATATAGATAAGATAATCCCGAAGGGAGCCTGTCATATACCGTTTGGTTAGAGACAGGGAAAGGGACTCCATCCTTTCCAGAGAGGTCTCATAGATATGGTTCAAGGTTAAAGCCTGAGGGTAAGTGCGGTAGAGCTTCTGCCACTTTTTCAAGGTCTTGTACAGAATAAGCCCAAAGACGATCACTCCAAGGGTCATCAGAAGTTCGGGAGTAACCCCATGCCATGGACTGACATGAACTGTTAAAAGTCCTTCCTGAGCAAGAGGGGGCAGGACCGCGGCCCAGGCAGGGGCCAATACATACTGGACCAGGACATTGGGGAAGAAAAATAGGATCACCACTAAAGCCGCCAACACTATAGGGGGGATCAACATTCCCAGAGGCGCTTCGTGGGCTTGTTTCCCCAGCTTGTGTTTCGGTTGACCTGTAAAGGTCCTGAAGACCATGATCATGCAGTAGACAAAGGTTAAGATGCTGGCGATCCAGGCAAGGACAGGAATGAGAAGTGATATTTCCGAAGCGTTTAATACGGCGGTAAAGAAGAGCTCTTTGCTTAAAAACCCGTTAAAAGGAGGCAGCCCCGCCATAGATAAACTTCCGATGAGAGCCAGGGTAAAAGAAATAGGCATGATATGCATTAATCCGCCCAGTTTCCTGATATCCCGGGTGCCTGTTTCATGGTCGATGATCCCCACCACCATAAAGAGGCAGCCCTTAAAGGTGGAATGATTGACTAAATGAAAGAGTGCTGTAAAGATAGCGAGAGCATAGGCAGTTTTGGCATTTCCAGCGTCAAGTGCCAACGCAGCAGAGCCCAGCCCTAATAAGCTCATGATAAGCCCCAACTGGCTAATGGTAGAGTAAGCTAATAAAGCTTTTAAATCCGTCTGCCTTATAGCGTTGAAAGAACCGTAAAGCAGGGTAACAAGGCCAATACCTGAAACCAGCCAGAACCAGACCTCTCCCCCGCCAAAGACAGGAGTAAGGCGGGCAACTAAATAAATGCCTGCTTTCACCATCGTGGCCGAATGCAGATAGGCGCTCACAGGGGTTGGGGCCTCCATGGCATCAGGCAGCCATATACTAAAGGGAAATTGAGCAGATTTGGTGAAGGCGCCGATCAAGATCAATACCATCGCCGGCAGGAATAAGGAATGAGAGTGAATCTCCCCCAGACTATGGATCATCTCACGAATGCTATGGGTATCGGTCATCATGGTAAGGAGGATGAATCCTGCCAGCATAGCTAACCCGCCAAAAACCGTAATCAGCAAGGATTTACGGGCACCGGAGCGGGACTTCTCCCGTTCAAACCAGTAGGCTATCAATAAAAAAGAAGAAATGCTGGTCATTTCCCAAAAAACATATAAGGTAAAAATATTATCGGAAAGCACAACCCCCAGCATGGCTCCCATAAATAAGAGCAAATAGATATAAAAATTGTGTAAAGCTTCTTTGTGCTTGGAAAGATAATAGATAGAATAGAGAATGACCAGAAATCCTACTCCGCTGATGAGCAGGCCGAAGATCAAGGATAAACCATCTATAAGAAGGGTGATATTAATATCATAGGAAGGAATCCAAGGAAGGCTTAGGGCAATGATTTCTCCTGAAGATAGGGTGGGAATCGTGGATAAAAAAGCGAAAAAGATCAACAAAGGGATCCAGAGGACGAACCAGCCTGTATGAATCTTAGGAGTAAATTTCTTATGTAAAAGGGGAACTATGGGAGAAAATAGGAAAGGTATCCCTAAAACAAGATAGAGCCAAACCATCTATCCTCCTCCTTTTCTGTTCTATTCTTTAATAGTTGACTGATAAAGATTCATGAGCTATAGTCATATTTAAGTTAGTCGGTGTTTAAGCAAAATACACCTGTACAAGATTCTGAGGTGGGACAAAATGTTTAAAAAGAAAAAGCATATGGACGAAGGGCTTCTTGTTTGTATTTATTATGGCCCTAACGGTGAGCGACTCATACGGCGTGGCAGCAAGATTGCGAAAATGTTTGGCTGCCCACTCTATATATTGACCGTGGATTCCAAACCTTTTGATGAGTTGGATGCGGAAAAATCCATCTATATTACCAAATGGAAAAAATTAGCTAACGAGCTTGATGCAGACGGGTTTATTTTGAAGGATAATGAGCAGCGTCCTGTCTACAAAGTGATTGCTGAAACAGCCCGGGAAAAAAGAGCTACCCAGATTATCATAGGTCAAACGGTCCAAAGCCGCTGGGAACAAATTACCAAGGAATCCATTGTTAATTTACTTTTAAGGGAAATCCCTTTCGTGGACCTTCACATCATATCAGTGGCCCGTTACCTTAGAGATCCGGACAGCAATTATGAAAAAGGTGTCCGGGCTTATCTAATGACGGACGGGGAAAACTTCCGGCTGGTCTTTAAACATTCGAAAGAAATCGTTTATGAAGGTATTTTTTTCAAAGAATATGGTACCGACTTTAATAACGGGATTTTTAAGTTCATTAAGGATGGCGAAACATTACAGGTCCAGGTCATTGAAGATAGGGTTACGGAGTTGACCAATGTGGACATGGAACCCAATGAGAATGATGAAGACTGAGACTTTCTACACGCTCCACTGAAGACAGTGGAGCTTTTGTTTTATAAATTGACATTAACTTTTATGAATCGAGTTTCTTCTTTATCAATACCGATATATTTTAAGGTTTCCGAAGGAGAATGATGGTGAAAGGTTTTCATCAAAATAGAAATTGCTATACCGGCTCTGAAAGCATGGTAGCCGAAAGTTTTTCTCAAAGTATGGGTGCCTATCTTCCCGGGAATGCCCACCTTTCGTGCAGCATCATTAATGATTCGGTAGGCTTGTTGGCGGGTAATAGGAAGGTTGTCTTTTTTGGATTTAAAGAGATAATCGCTATCACGCAAACGGGCAAGGGTTAAGTATTTAATTAACTCTTCTTGAATCCTGTTATTAATGTAGTAGGCCCTTTCTTCTTTGCTTTTTTCATCATGAATGAGTAGGAATTCTTTGATCCTGCCATCCTCCCACACGTCATTGAGCTTAAGAGTCAGTAAGTCACTGATTCTCAACCCGGTATTAATACCGAAGACAAAAAGTAAAAGATCCCGTTGAGAGTGATTGCTCAATAATTTCTTAATCGCGTTAATGCTCTCCACATCTTTAATGGGATCAACGTATTCCACATTGGACCCTCCTTAATGTGACATAATCACATTTTAGCAAAATTTGAGTAACATTACAAACACAAATCATACCAAGTACATAGAAAAAGGGGAAATAGAGCAAACTCTTTGTTGAAGGATTATGCCGATGGAGAATGGATCATCCCATCGATAAGGAGTGAAGCCAATGAGTGAAGCGGTTCTCGAGAAAATCGAAGGCCGAGTGAGTTATCACGATTCGGTAGAGGAGATGCTGGTCAGAATTCGCGAAGACGGAATGTCCAATGTCTTTGACCGCTATGAAGCCCAGGAAAAAATCCGCTGTAAATTTTGTTTGCAGGGTCTAAGTTGCCAGCAATGCTCTCAAGGTCCTTGCCGGATCAATGAAAAGGGGGAACAAGATCGCGGGGTTTGCGGGATTGGTCCTGATGCCATGGCGATGCGGAAGCTGCTCTTGCAAAATATTATGGGAGCAGGTACATACAGTCATCATGCCTATGAAGCTTTTCGTACTTTGAAAGCTACCGGGGAAGGAAAAACACCCTTTAAGATTAAAGAGCCGGAGAAGCTTAAATGGATGTGTGAAAAATTAGGGATTGATACCAATCAAGATATTAATAAGATGGCCATTCAATTGGCTGATTTATTGGAACATCAACAACAGATCGGAGTAGAAGAAAAAAACCTTATGGTGGAAGCTTTTGCGCCGAAAAAAAGGAAACAAGTATGGCGGGATTTAAATATTTACCCCGCGGGAACCGTTCATGAAGAGCAAAACTGTGTGGCAAGCTGTCTCACCAATGTGGACGGAAACTATGCCTCCCTTGCTTTAAAAGCACTGCGCTTAGGTCTGGCTACTATTTATAACTCACAAATTGGGCTGGAGATGGTTCAAGACATTCTCTTTGGCACTCCTCAACCTCATGAAGTGGATGTGGACCTAGGAATCATGTGTCCGGAACATATTAATATCGTCTTTAACGGACATCAACCCTGGATTGGCGCAGCAATGATTGAAAGAGCCCGCTCCTCTGATGTGCAGGAAAAGGCCAGGGCAGCGGGAGCTAAAGGCCTGCGTGTGGTGGGCTCCATCGAAACCGGACAAGAGCTCCTGCAACGCTTTGAGATGGATGATGTTTTCGTGGGCCTGATGGGCAACTGGTTGACTATTGAGCCTCTGCTGGCCACAGGAACAGTGGATGTCTTAGCTATGGAAGAAAACTGCTCCCCTCCGGCTATCGATATGTATGCAGAGAAATACCAGGCCACCCTGGTCTCCATCAGCACCATCATCGATATTCCCGGCTTGCAGCATAAACTTCCTTATGATCCGTCCGAAACGGATAAAATTGTGGAAACTTTGATCGATTTAGCTATCGATAACTTCAAGAAAAGAAAAGGTAAAGTCACTCCTAAGGTTCCTCAGCATAAGACGAAAGCCATTGCCGGATTCTCCACAGAAGCTGTCCTCGGTGCCTTGGGGAACAAGCTGGATCCCTTGGTAGAAGTTATCGCTGCCGGTAAGATCAAAGGAGTTGTGGCTTTGGCCAACTGCTCTACCTTAAGGAATGGTCCCCAAGACTGGAATACGGTTAACCTGACGAAACAGCTGATCAAGAAGGACATCCTTGTAGTAGCCGGTGGATGTGGAAACCACGCTTTGGAAGTAGCCGGACTTTGTAATTTGGACTCCATTAAGGAAGCCGGTCCTGGGCTGCAAGAGATTTGCACTGCTTTAAAGATTCCTCCGGTTCTAAGCTTTGGAACCTGTACCGATACAGGACGAATCAGCATGTTGGTTACCGCTCTGGCGGATCACCTGGATGTGGATATCCCCCAGCTTCCTATCGCTGTCACGGCTCCGGAGTGGATGGAGCAAAAGGCTACCATCGATGGTGTCTTTGCCGTAGCTTATGGAGCCTATACTCATCTTTCTCCCACACCATTTATAACGGGTGCTCCTCAATTAATTAAGCTCTTGACCGAGGATGTAGAAGGATTGACCGGCGGAAAAGTGGCTGTAGGGGACGATCCCGTGGAAGTAGCCCAGGGTATTGAAGCTCATATTATGGCGAAACGAAAAGGGTTAGGTTTGCATTAGGAAGAAGGGTTAGGAGACGCCGGCCAAAAGGACCGGCGCTTCTTTTTTAAGTTTTTTTAGGTTGCTTAATCAACAGCAAAGGAAAGTCGAATGACTTTCTCGAATAATTAAAATCACCTGAGGAAGTATAGCTTTGAATCTAAATAGGAAGTTAAGGAGTATGTCCATGAATTCTTGTACTGCTTGCCATAGTTGTGGATGTCATTCAGAAGGGCGATTCTGCGCTTCAAAGGTTCCTATATTTTCCATGCTTGCTGATGAACAGCTTGCGGTGATTACCGGCTTGATCACACGGCGACGTTATAAAAAGGGTCAGGTCCTTTTTTTCGAAGGGGATGTATCAGATAAGTTCTACATCATTAATCACGGGAAAATTAAGACCTTTAAGCATACCAGGGAGGGTAAGGAACAAATCCTCTATATTCTTACTGAAGGCGATTTTATTGGTGACTTGAGCCTCCTGAAGAAGAGCGCATTTCAATATAATGCGGAGGCACTGGAGGATGTCGGTGTCTGTACTCTATCCAAAGATGATCTGGATAAAATCTTAAAAGAAAATCCAGAGATTTGTTTAAGAATCTTAGAAAGTGTCCATGATCGCCTTGTGGATCTTGAGAACTTAGTCCAGACCTTAAGCACCAAGGATGTGGAGGCAAGAATCGCCGGCCTGTTATTTAATTTCTCTAAGAATTTTGGCGAACACAAAGACGGCAAAGTAATACTCAATATGGTCTTGACACGTGAGGAGATGGCTAATTTTATCGGAGTGACCCGAGAGACCATGAGTCGTAAGCTATCCGGTATGCAGGATGAAGGAATCCTGGAACTCGTAGGAAATAAACGCATTATTATAAACAGGCTAAGAGATTTAGAAGAAATGATGTAATCCAATGAATCTGAAGTCGAAAATAAGTGTTGAAATTGTGGTTGACAGCGGATTTTGCGAATTGTATACTGAATACAGTTTCGCCTACATAGGAAAACTTGACTATTTGCACTGTCAGAAAGGAGGCCGTGACTATGACTGTATCAATCATCCCAGCGAATGCTTATGTTAAAAATCCTGTAACTTCATCCTGCGGCCTGAGACTACCCATTTGATCATTGTTTCTCATGAAAATTGAAAACGGATTAATGGAGTCACGGGCTAGAT
Organism: Desulfitobacterium dehalogenans ATCC 51507; assembly: GCF_000243155.2. Classification (NCBI taxonomy): domain Bacteria; kingdom Bacillati; phylum Bacillota; class Clostridia; order Eubacteriales; family Desulfitobacteriaceae; genus Desulfitobacterium; species Desulfitobacterium dehalogenans. The sequence continues at coordinate 1,138,152 of NC_018017.1, forward strand.
CCGTGACTTTACTTTTACTGTATTCAGCAAGCCACGGTATCTTCTATCAGGAGGAGTCCGTGGCTTTGCGTATTTGATGGAAGAGAGAGAAGGAAGATGTCAGTATTACGAACGATGCTTAATCCTTATCGAGGAATGCCCAAAGAAATCTATGTCATTTTTATTGCCCGGATTATCAATGCTATCGGGGCTTTTGTAGGCCCGCTCATGACTATTATCATGACGCAAAGCATTGGGTTACCCGAGGGTAAAGCTGGTTTTTATCTCAGCCTCTCCGGGGGAGTCAGTCTAATGGCCGCTCTTTGCGGAGGGAAGCTTGTGGATCGCTTCGGAAGAAAAAGAATCATTCTTCTATTTTCAGGTTCGGCTGTTTTGGTTTTTTTTCGGATCGGGTTCATGGAGCCTTCTTTGGATATGATTCATCTTATTATATTAGCAGGTGCATTAAACTCGACCACAAAACCTGCTTACGATTCATTGATTGCCGACCTTACGACTCCCGCCAATCGGAGCGGAGCCTATGCCCTGTCTTATATGGGCTGGAATATAGGTTTCGCCATTGGGCCTGTGTTAGGAGGATTTCTTTACCGGCACCACCTGCACTGGGTCTTTAGGGGAGAGAGTATGGCGATTTTTATGTCTCTGATCCTTATCGCTACCTTTATTAAAGAGACTCTGAATAAGGCTCATGAAGAGATTCAGGATGAAGAGCGTTATCTGGAGCGCAGGGTGGAAGGATCCATTTTCAAGGTTATTAGGCTGCGGCCTTTGCTCATTTTCTTTGCCTTGATTATGTTCGGTTATAATTTCACCTATTCCCAATGGTCGTTTATGCTGCCCATGCAGATCATGAAGAATTACCCCGGCATAGGCTCACAGTACTTTGGGTTTCTAGCTGCCTTTAATGGTTTGATAGTCATCATCTTTACTCCGATTGTCACTCGGTTCGCCGGGCATCTATCCTATCTGCGCCGGGGAGTAATAGGTGGAATTCTCTATGCTGTTGGCTTTGGTATGATTGGAGCGCTGAACTCTCTGGAATTTTTATTCCTGTGGGCCTTTATATTTACCCTCGGCGAGGTCATTCTGGCCATTACGGTTGCTCCCTTTATTGCGGATAACACTCCTGCGTCCCACAGGGGGCGGATGACTTCGACCATGGCTATTATTGCGGATTCCGGATATACCTTAGGCCCTCTGGGGATGGGGATAGCTTTGACCTATATCAGTATGGAAACAGGGTGGCTGGCCTTGGGGGTGTCAACGTTGATGTTCACCTTATTGATGAAATTATTGGAGCGCCGGGAAAAAACCATTGTTCAAAAAGCAATGAAGGCTATGGCAAAGTAGAAAATGATAGCTAAGCAGGAAAAACGCCAGAGATTCAAAGCTGGCGTTTTTCTATAGGGACTTAGGATTGCTCCAAGACGGTGGAATCTTTTTTCTTTTTCTCTTTTTGCTTGTCACTAGCGCTAAGGGATTCATATTTGGCACTGTTTCGTCCTTCGGTATGTTTTTGAATCTCGCCCGATCGTTTCATGGTATACCTCCTGATTGATGATAAAGGATAAAGGGATAGAAATTACCTTCCATAATAGTATGTGAAAATCTTCGGGCAGACATTCGAAATAATTTAAAAAGGGAATTTTTTGGAAATGCCTTGTTGGATGGGTAACGTTTTAGACCTTGACCCCATATCCTATGAGTAAATCAACCGAAAAGGACGGGTCATCATGATCATGAACTATGTTTTTCCGGCCATCATGGAGCGCAATACCCTGTCGGGCCGGTATATCGTTATTTTCCCAGATCTGCCGGACCCCATCTGCCAGGGGGAAACCCCGGAAGCCTCCGATCCTGTAAGCCGGAAAAAGCGGGAGGATGCCGAGGTCATTGTGCTGGAGGCTGATCCGCCTGTTTGAGGAGTATGGGCCCCCACAGCCCACCTTACCAGATTGGCAAGCGCTTGCCAAACTGAGCTACACCCAAGGGATTATTCTACTGGGCGTCCCGGAGGAGGAACGGGCTTAGTTTATCGAAGAGCTGGATCCGGAAAGTCTATCGACCCGGGAATTGCAAAAGGCGGTTCAAGAGCGGAACCGGGCTGCGGAAGAACGGGACAACCTGATAACCAAAGTGGAAGAGCTGAATCAAGCAAGAGCCGGACATATAAAGTCTATAAAGATAAGATCGTTAATTTTTTGGCTGAGGGCTTAAAAATAAAAATGTAATTAATAATAGGATAGAACAGAATGAAAGCCCCTTTATCCGAATGGTATACTGTTCGGATAAAGGGGCCTTTTCACTAATCAGAAAGCATAAGTTGTTGGGGGGCATGGAGGGAGCAGCACTGCTGCTTTAAATAAAGTAGCTTTGCGATACCTCCGGATAAGCATACTTTATACTAATTTAATCCGCGTTTCTCACTTCAATTCCAGCAAGTTTTTCATAATATTGAACTAAGGCGCTATGATCCTGGTGATCCAGTTCGTAGCTTTTTAAAGTCTGCATCATTTCCATGACGGTCGCCGTCAGCGGTAGGGGCGAGCCAATATCATGGCCGGTCTCCATGACATTGTTAAGGTCCTTGATGTGGAGATTAATGCGGAAACCTGGATCAAAGCGGCGCTCAAACATCATGGGTCCTTTGGCATCCAGCACCGTGCTTCCCGCCAATCCACCCCGAATGGCTTTGTAGACCGTCTCCGGATTAGCTCCGGCTTTGGTAGCCATGGTTAATGCCTCAGACACAGCAGCGATATTTACGGCAACGATAATCTGATTGGCCAGCTTCGTAACATTGCCGGCACCCACGCCCCCGCAGAGGACGGCTGAAGAACCCATGGCTTTTAATATAGGAAGAAATTCCTCAAAGTCCTCGGATTTTCCCCCGACCATAATGGAAAGGGTTCCATCGATGGCTTTAGGCTCCCCACCGCTCACCGGTGCATCCATGAAGCGGACCTTTTTTTCGGCAAGCTTTTGGGCCACTTCCTGACTGGCACCGGGAGCAATAGAACTCATATCGATGACCATAGCGCCAGGCTGAGCGCCTTCCAGAACTCCGTTAGGTCCCAGGACGACTTCCTTCACCTGAGGAGAGTTGGGCAGCATGGTGATGATCAGTGAGCAGCGCTCGGCTACATCTTTAGGAGATGCTCCGGCTTCAGCGCCGGCTTGAACGCATTCCTGGACGGATTTTTGACTGCGATTATAAACCACCACTTCATGACCTGCCTTAAGCAAATTCAAGCTCATGGGTTTGCCCATAATACCGAGTCCGATGAATCCAATTTTCATGTGAATACCTCCTGTATAGAGTTTTTGGGATGAAAAAGCTTGTCTGGGTCGTGTAGCTTTACGCACAACGCTCTCTCCATAGCTCCGGGGCTGGTCAACTCGCTTTCTTAACAGCTCCGCCAAACCCCGCTGCTTTCTGCATGTGAACCGGCGGCTCCGCTACGTTAAGAAAGCTTTGTTGACCCGACCGCCCCTCCACTAAATCCGTTCGCTTTTGTGCGTAAAGCTACGCTTACCGGTCTCTTTGGCTATTTATCAGGCCTTCTCCGGTTTTTTTCGGGGTAGTCGGGCATGCCGCAGGCGGCACCAGCCGATGATAAAAGCTGCTCGGGTGGGATAGCTTATCCCACATCGTCACTGCTCACACCTGAAAGACAGCCCAAGGATTTTGCTTTAAGGCAGAGAACGAATTTAAGCGAGCAGGGTAGCAATCTTCGCGAAAAGACTGCAGCGGAGTCGGGTTGGAAACAGGACGTTTCCAACCGCCCATTGAGCAGGAGCGATTTGGGCGGCGTCCCGACGCAGCGGAGGTCTTGAGCGATTAGATTGCACCGCGCAGCTTATGGAGTGAACGCCGAAAGCAAAATCCTGGAGAAGTATCTTTCATGTCTTCTCAAGATAACTGTACGCCGCGGACGACGATACTATCGTCCTACTCAAAAGCCTTAATCCATTCTAATGAAGCAACAGTATCAGGCTGAGGGACATATTCCATAGAAACGGCATAGGGATAGCCGACTTCTGTTAAGGTCTTAAAGAAAGCGTGGTAATCAATCTCACCTGTACCTGGCTGATGACGTCCGGGGTTATCGGCTACTTGTATGTGGGCGATATGGGGGAGCTTTTCCCGCAGGATTTGTAAGAGATCTTCTCCTTCCCGGGCGGCATGATAGGTATCGTATTGGAGGAAAATATTCTCACTGCCTGCTTCGGCAATGACCTTCAGGACATCTTCGGTGGTATTAAGATAGAATCCTGGAGCATCAAAATGATTCAGAGGCTCGAGGAGCAGCTTAACCCCAACCTGCTGCAGTTGATCGGCAGCATAGCGGATATTGGAGATCAGAGTAGCCCGCTGTTCTTCTTGGGACTGATCCTCACGAATTTTTCCTACAAGGCAATTGATTTGCTTAACATGAAGGGCTTGGGCGATCTTAACGGCTTTCGCCACCCCTGCTTTAAATTCCTCCTGTCGGCTTGGGTCAAGGGCGATACCTCGCTCACCGGCTCCCCAATCTCCGGCAGGGAGGTTAAAGAGAACCAACTCTAATCTATGGGTTTCCAACTCTTGTTTCAACTCGGTAAGGTCCAAATCGTAAGGGAACATAAACTCGACCCGATTAAGTCCAGCTTTCCTGGCTGCGTTAAAACGCTCCATCATAGGCAGGTCACTAAAGAGAAAGGATAAATTGGCAACAAGCCGGTCCTTTTTTATAACCATCTAAAATTCCTCCCAACGTATTATTCAAGTTCCAGGACACCGGTTAGTGTTCCATCAAGAGAAACAGAGCATTGAGCTTGGGGATCGACGAGAACTTCAATTAAATAAGGGCGATTTTGGCTAAAAGCACGCTCCAGGGCTCCCTGAATTTGATCCGGTCCATCAATTAATTCTGCTTCCACCCCCATTCCTCGTGCCGTGGCAACAAAGTCCAAGCCACGGGAGTGACCTTGTATGTGGTTTTCATATTCAAGGTCTGTGGAAATCCAACGATGATCAAAGAGGAGATTTTGCTGCTGGCGGATCAGTCCGAATAAGGAGTTGTTGAGGACCACCACCACTACGGGAATAGTGTGTTTGGCGGCAGTAGCCAATTCCTGCAAAGACATCCCCAGGCTGGCATCTCCTAAGAGATTAACCACTTGACGATTGGGATAGGCAAGCTTGGCCCCAAGCGCCGCTCCCAATCCCCACCCCATAGTTCCCGCCCGCCCGGTAATTAAGAAGGAACGGGGAACATAGGCTTCAAAAAGCTGGGTAGTCCAGATCTGGCTTATCCCGCAATCCAAGGTTAGAATCGCATCCCGCTTAAGGGCCTCCCGCACTTCAGCAATGGCTTGCTGAGGTTTAAGGGGATTGGTATCGAACTTTTTGCGGCGAGCCAAGCGGATTCGATTCTCCTGCAAGGCGTGAATCCGGGTTTGAGCATGAGGGGAGGGGGTGAAATCTTTATCCCGTAGAAACAAAATAAAGTGTTCCAGGAATTCTCTGATATCCGCCGCCAGAGCAAGCTCGGTAGGAACATGGCGTGAAAGCTCTTTTTCATCCAGATTCACATGGATGATTTTTCGTCCCGATTTGAACTGTTGGATATCACCTGTCCCTCGGCCATCGAACCGGCCGCCCAAATTGATAATAAGATCGGACTCCAGGATGGTTCTATTGCCAAGAGGGGTTTGACACATAGTGCCCATTAATCCCCCATAGAGGGGATGATCATTAGGAAAGGCGTCCTTACCCATCAAGGTGGATACTACGGGAATGTGAAGGAGTTCAGCTGCCTCCCGCAACAGTTCGGTTGCGTTGCTGTGAACGACTCCGCCGCCGACCAGCAAAGTAGGGGCCTTGGCTTCACAGAACATTGAAAATATAGTATTCAATTCATCTTTCGAAATTTCCTGCTTGTTTGAGGGCTGTTGGACAAAATTGAATTCATTCCAATCCACTTCTAAAAGGCCCTTTTGAACATCCAAGGGGAGATCTAGTAAAATGGGTCCTTTTTTTCCTGTAGTAGCTAACTCCCACCCTTCTTTGAGGATCTGGGGAAGATCCCCTGCATGTTTTACAAGATAAGCGGCCTTCGTCACCGGTCCTGCCATTTCAACGATAGGGGCCTCCTGGAAGGCGTCTTTGCCAATCAGGGAAGTGGGGACCTGGCCGGTCAAAGCCAGAAGAGGGACAGAATCACTGTAAGCACTGTATAAGCCCGTTAGAAAATTAGTAGCTCCTGGGCCGGAGGTAGCGGCACAGACTCCAACCTGACCTGTGGCCCGGGCATAACCGTCGGCCATAAAGATAGCTGTCTGTTCATGGCGGACGTTATAGGATTGAATGTTACGCTCACGAATGGCGTCGTAGAAAGGCAGAATAGCCGCACCAGGAATCCCATAGATGTGTGCAATCCCCTTCTTTTCTAAAAAGGCAGCCAGGAATTGAGCCCCGGTCATTCTTACTCGACCGGACTCCAAAGGTGCAGTTGATGCTGTGTCATTGGTTTCGTTTCCCCATAGTGCCATAGTTGCATCCTCCTTGTTTCGTATTATAAAACGTCGTTTCACAGAATGGGTATTGAAAAGGCGGTTTGCCTAACCGCGGATTCATAAGAGCGATATGAATTTGTTCCATTATATGAAACTCGGTTTCATTGTTTGATATAATTATGCCCTATCTGCCCTTTAGGGTCTATGATTTTTCTTTCAATAGTCGAAATAAAGGGGTCACTGGTTGAACTTAAAACGTCAGCAGTTTTTACAGGCTGTACTATTACAGGGTAAAACAATACATAAAGAAAACCCGGCTTCGCCGTGCTTTTTAAACATGCATCCAGAAAGGCGAAGTCGTTGGTTGCACTTATGCTGGAGGAAAGTATACAACGAAGTTATACTTTCTGACAGTATTAAAAAAACTGCTTCCGGCAATCTTGCCGAAAGCAGTTTCATTCAAGTTAAGAGGCGGAACTTATTTATTTTTCAAAGATAGTGCCCTCTTTGAACTTGGAGTCTTTAAAAGCGTATTTGGTGAGGAGGTAGTAGGATACGCCCCCAACGACGAGACCAATAATCCAAGCCAGGTCTACCAGCATAAAGGCTGCCGCGGCACCGAGGAGCATAGCTGTAATGGCAGCCGGATTATATCCTGCGAAAGGACCATCTGCTCTGTAGAGGTCTACCACATTCACTTTTTGTTTTCTTAGAATATAGTATTCAACTAAAAGTATAGCAACGATGGGTCCTAAGAAAGCCGAGTAGATAAGAATAAACGTGGCCAGACCTGCGGAAGAGGAATCTTGAACCAGTACCCAAGGGAAGGAGCAAAGGCCAAGGAGACCTGTGATAACGACGGCCGGCTTGTATTTGATTTTAGTGAGCAATTGAATGACATAGGTTGGTGCAATAATGTTGGCAACCATGTTAACCGCGATGGCACCCATGACGATAAAGGCGGAGACAAAGACGGTGATAAAGTCATTATTGAAAACAATAGCTAAGGCTTTGACAGGGTTGGAGTTGCCGGTAGCGGAAGCAAGCATAGCACCAATGACAATGACTGCACCATAGGCGATGACGATGGGGGAGAAGTAGAGAAAGCCACGTTTTACATCGCCATATCCCGGTTTAAGCTCACGAGAGTAATCGGCTGCGCTGAGGAATATGGCGGCGTAATTACCCATCAAGACCATAATGAAAGCCCAGAATTCGAGGCCCCAAGTGCCTTGAGTATAGATCCACTTTTGAGCAATAACATCACTATAATTCGCGATAAGAAGACCAAATACATATACAAAGGCGGCCATGAGGACTACCGAGATAAGAGTTTCTACCCATTTGATGGCATGGAAGCCATACATGGAAAGGACAATCTGCACCAACTGAAGGACGACGAAGCAGATCGGAATGCTATCAAAGGACCCGCTGGTAAAGACTTTGAGAATTTCATTTAAAGCAGTAGCACCAACCCAGCTTTGGAATCCATACCAGACAATCGCCGGTATACCGCGTAAGAGAGAGGATATAATAGAACCTTTCTCCCCGAAAGACATCCGTAGCTGCATAACATAAGGAACACCGGTTCGATAACCCAGTCTGTCATTTAAAGTAAAAACAAGGGAAATGATTCCAATGGCTATGATGGCTGCAGCAAAGGTTTGGAAGATATTCAAGGTAGCCACTCCGGCAATAATCATGCTGCCTCCGAGGGTCATATTACCCAGGTTAACTCCATCCCCAATCCACATAAACATGTAGGGGATAGGTCCCATAGTGCGGTCTTTGGCTTTTTTAGGATAGAGTGTTTCTTCTACACCGGGGGCATGTTCAATATGCACATCGGTATGAGTGTCAGTGTTTAAGGACATAGCCTTCACTTCCTTCTTTTGGTTTTTCCTTGGCAGGTTCTGCTTTTAATCATTGATTGGGCTTTAAATGCTTACCCACGGGTTTGGAGACAATTTTTCCGTCCTTATAAATTGTAGTCCCTCTGAGAATGGTCTGGGCGACGGTGCCGCGGAAACGATTCCCCACATAAGGACTGACCTGATGTTTGTAGAAGAGATCCTCTGCCTGTAAGGTAAATTCATGATTCAGATCGACCAAGGCAAAATCAGCATCATAACCCACTTCGATTTTACCCTTGCCCTTGATATTAAAGATTTCATTGACGTTTTGGGCGGTTAACTGAGCAATCTTGACCAAGGGGAATTTCCGGTCATGATAAGCATGGGTGAGCAAACCTTGCAAGGTGGTTTGGCAAGCTGAGATTCCGCCCCAGACACGCATAAATTCACCGTTTTTCAGCTTGGGATCACAGGGGGAGTGGTCGGAAGAAACGAAAGCGATCTTATCATTAAAGAGATGTCCCCACATTTGAATTTGGTTTTCTCCATCCCGGATGGGAGGGGAGCATTTGGCTACAGTGCCCAAGCGTTCCACATCGTCCCCGGTGAGGTACAGATAATGACCGATGGTTTCACAGCAGACATCGACCCCTCTGCTTCGGGCTTCAGCGACAAGTTCCACGGCTTTGGCAGTGCTGATGTGAGCGATAATCAATTGACAGCCTGTTTCTTCTGCAAAGGTAATCATCCGGGAAACATTTTCGATCTCCGTAATAGGCGGACGGGCTGCGAAATAATCCCGTACTCCGGCACGATGTTGAGCCAGGGATAATTCGGTAAGCTCCTTGGTAATCTCAGCGTTTTCACAATGGACCATGAGAGGAAGGTTCAGTTTGGCCAACTTCTCCATACCTACTAAAGCAGTATAGTCATCCATGCGTGGAAATTCATCGATACCGCTATGGCAGGAGAAGGCCTTAAAGCCAATGACGCCGCATTCGGCCAGTTCCTCTAGTTTGTCTAAATTATTGGGGGTTAAACCACCCCAGAAACCGTAATCCACTAAAGAATCTTTTTGGGCAACAGCCAGCTTATTGTTAAAGTTCACCGCATCCAGGGTGCACGGGTCACAGTTAAGGGGCATATCAAAGAAGGCAACTCCGCCTCCGGCAGCTATGGCGCTGGAACCTGTGGACATGGTTTCCCAATGAGTTCTGCCGGGATCATTAAAGTGTACATGGCCATCGGTGATACCGGGAAAAACATGCTTTCCGGCGGCATCGATGGTTTCTTTAGCACCTCCGGGAATTTCTTCAGCAATGAGCACAATTTTGCCATCACTGACGGCTATATCGGCCTTTTTTACACCATCTGGAAACACCACATTTCCGTTGCGAAGGATTAGATCATAATGACTCATGGTTAGACCTCCTTTTTGTGCTTTCCTTACTTGATTTTTCTCACGTACATACCATGGCCTTTTTGTCCTACTAATTGTCCGTCCTGGGCAACGACTTCACCGCGAACGAGAGTGCAGACAGGAAGTCCCTTGCCTTTTAAGCCCACAAAAGCTGATATTTGATTGACATAGTGTAAGGATTCGGGTGTGATCTCCCATTCTTTTTCCGGATCGAGGATCACGAGATCCGCGTCAAAGCCTACTTGAATGGCACCTTTTTTGCCGAAGATTCCGAAAGCTTTAGCGGGACCTTCGCTTAAGGAGCGGGCCAGCAGGGTGGGGGAATAGCCTCTCTTAACGACCCCTTCACTAAAGACTACCTGCATGACGTTTTGGATTCCGCTGATTCCGCCCCAGGCCCCAAAGACACCGTGCTTTTCTTCACTTTTTTCACTGAGCTCACAGGGGGAGTGGTCGGAAGCAATGGCGGACAGAGTTCCGTTATTGACGTATTCCCACATACCTTCCACGGCTGCGGCATCACGTAAAGGGGGAGCACATTTGAAGAGACTGCCGTTTTTAACCACATCCTGATCCGTAAAGGTGAGGTAGTGCCCACAGGTCTCAGCGGTAACATCCACGCCTTCGATTTGGGCTTGGCGGATCATTTCTGCCACACGGGGATGGCTGACATGGCAGATATGCACTTTAGCTCCCACTTCTTTGGCGACATCGATAATATTTTGAGTGGCGATAAGTTCCGCGATCAGGGGACGGGAGTCCAGGAAATCCTGCCAATCGTTATGATCTTTGCGTTTTGCCCGTTCTTCTTCCCATTTGATAATGGAATAATCTTCGCAATGGAAACCTGCCCGGCCATCGAACTCTTTACAAATCTCCATAGCCTCTTTGGCTTGACCGATGGAGAGGGACACATAATCCGGAGAAACAGGCCCGATGAAGGATTTAAAAGCGACACAGCCTTTTTCGTCCAATTCTTTCAGCTGGTTAAGGTTATAATCGACTAAACCACCCCAGAAACAAAAATCTACATAGGCATTAGGAGAAACGATGTCCAGCTTTTTATCGAGAATTTTTCCATCGGTCATGGCCGGTTCATTTTGCAACGGCATGTCAATAATGGTGGTAAATCCTCCGATTCCTGCAGCTGCTGTACCGTGAGCGTAATCTTCTCTCCAGAGATAACCAGGATCATTTAAATGTGCATGAGTATCGATAGCTCCTGGAAAGACATAGTTACCTTTGGCATCGATGACTTTTTCGGCTGGGATCTCTGTTCCTGCTGTGATGATTGCGGCGATTTTTCCATTATTGATACCTAAACTGGCTTCAATAATTTTGTCCGCGGTCACAATCTTTCCGTTTTTAATGACGAGATTAAACACATTCATGCCCCCTAACTAATCTGACTATGTGCAAGGTACCATAGGGTTTGTTTAATTGGCCAATTTACATTAAGAATATACTGAATATTTTCATTTGGCTTTATCATTTCGAGACAATCTATCAAGGTGAAGTTTATCCAATCAGACTAAAACAAGTATTTTTACGTACTTAGATTTCGTAAATTCCTTGCGGTTGACGGCTTTAGAGCATCAAGACTCAGTATGGCATAAGTTTCTAAAAGATAATGCCTTCAAATTTTTTAGTGAGTTTGGATAAGGCGTCCAAGCTGTGAGAGAGAAATTTTAACTAGGTGTGATAAGGATCCTGGGAAGTGTCTGCCTTGAATTGAACAAGGGTGAATAGTAAAAGGATAGAATTGCAAGGAGATAATTATCCAAAGTTGCCAAAGACAATAAGCCCGAATTAATAAAAAATAGGGATAAGAATATTAAGACAATTCAATGTTTATCAGCTGTGAAGAGGTGGCATTTTATGATTAGTAGTGAACGGGTTAATCAGCGCTTACAGGAATTAGGAAAAATAGGTCGCAGAGAATCGGGTGGAGTGACTCGGCATGCCTTTACCCCCGAAGATCGAGCTGCTAAAGATTTAGTCACAACCTATATGAAAGAAGCCGGATTGATTGTAAGGGAAGATGCTGTGGGTAATCTGATTGGCCGTTGGGAAGGCCGGAATCCCAGTGCACCGGTGGTTCTTACAGGCTCTCATATTGATACGGTCTGTGATGGAGGAATCTTTGATGGGGGTCTTGGCATCATTGGAGCCATCGAAGTACTGCAGTCTTTCAGTGAGCAGGGAATTAGGACTGAGCATCCCATTGAAGTCTACGCCTTCAATGATGAAGAGGGATCCCGGTTTAGCTTCAGTATGTTCGGAAGCCGCGGCGTGATTGGAGACCTTACCCAAAAAGATTTGGAAATGAAAGATAAAAACGGAATGACAGTGGCGCAGGCTATGAGCAATCAGGGCTATGACCCCAATAAAATAAAAGACGCCATTCGCAATCCGGAAGAACTTAAGGCTTTTATTGAGCTCCATATTGAGCAGGGTAAGGTTTTGGAATGCAATAATCTTTCCGTGGGGATCGTTACGGGGATTGTTAATGAGTTATGGATGAAACTTATCGTTAAAGGGGAAGCGGGTCACGCGGGGGCTACTCCCATGAATCTCCGCCAGGATGCTTTAGTGGCTGCAGCGGAAATGATTCAGGTTATTGAGAGAGAAGCCAAAAAAACAGGAAGTACGGTAGCTACGGTCGGTCGGCTTAATGTTTTTCCTGGAGGAATTAATATTATTCCTGGCCGTGTCGAATTTACTCTGGATCTTCGGGATACCTCACAAGAGGTCAGTGATGAAGTGGAGGCTGCACTATTTAAGGAATTGGCCAGGATTTGTCAGGAAAGAGGAGTTCAGTTGGAGACAGAAATCCTGCAACGGATTCCGCCGGCTCCTTGTTCAAAGGAATTCCAAATGGCAGCTAAAGAAGCTTGTAAAAAAATCGGTTTGGAGTATTTTTGCCTTCCCAGCGGTGCCGGCCATGATGCCATGCAAATGGTCAATATCTGTCCTATCGGCATGATTTTCATTCGTTCTAAGGATGGGATCAGTCATAATCCTGCCGAATGGAGCAGCATGGAAGACTGCGCCGATGGGGTTAATGTACTGTATCATATTCTGTTGGATACGGCAGTAAAGGTATAAACCATGAAAGGGTGAAAGCTTCATGCTTGAGATTGAAGAGATCTTAATGCTAAGGTATGGTTTGGAGTTACCTGTTCCTTCCGAACCGGATGGCTATTATAGCAGGGTCATTCGCACGGGGAATTTGCTTTATGTCTGCGGTCATACCCCGAAACGCCAAGGAGAGTATGTTTTCTTAGGTAAAGTCGGCGAGGATTTTTCAGTTGAGCAGGGGCAGGAAGCAGCCCGGATTGCCATGACCAACTGTCTGGCGGCATTGAAGGAGTATCTGGGGGATTTGAGACTTATTAAGCAATTTGTCCAGGTTATTGGGTATGTCCGCAGTGCGGAACACTTTACCCAGCAGCCTTTAGTGATGAATGGGGCTTCCGAACTGCTTCTCACCTGTTTTGGGGAAAAGGGACGGCATACCCGCATGGCTTTGGGCACGAACCAACTCCCAGGGGGAGCTGCAGTCGAAATCATGTGCGTGGTTGAAGTCTAGGGATTAGGAAAAGGATAAAATAAAGTAGAGCGTGAGATGATCCGGATGCGGATTGTCTCATGCTCATTTTATAAAAAAAAACAACTGTTCGAAAGTGAACAGTTGTCTTTAGAGGCGAAATTAAAGCTGCAATTCAAAAGTTTCTCCTAATTCGCGGATTTGGACATCACCATCATAGAGAGGGGCGATGGATTCGTCTGAAGTCTCCTTGCGGGTAGCCAGGATATAGGCAAATTTCGGCTCAAGTGGAAGGATTCGACCATGCCATACCCCCCGATGGAGAACAAAGCACATATCCCGCTCCCAAAGGAAGGCACGTACCGAGTCCAAAGAGGGCAAAGACTCGGGGTCATGGGGATCCGTAGCAGGCGCTACAGTAATAATGGCCGGTCCCCCGGTCATCATAAAGAAGCCTTGGGTCATTTTAAGATGGCGCTCCAGATTGGAAAACGTAAATTCTTTGCGATCCAGCAAAGCATAGACAAATTCAGACTGGCCTTCATCCACCTCAAAAGGCATCCGATCGGTAAAGACCGGAGGGGTATTTTTGAAAGGGGGGATGCCGGGGTTAGGACAGAGTAGATAACCAAAGGGACTAAAGGCTTCTTTGGTCAAGGTTTCAACTTTAAGCAGTCGGCTCATGGGCAGGTCATCTCCTTTGCAGGGTAATTGAGTTCATTATTCAGCAAATGACTCATTGTTTTTTGAATATTCGTGATGGGCTCTCATCTTCCTTTATCATTTTAAGATAAAGAAAGAAGCTGAATTTCTTAAGTTTTTCATCTTTTTTAGGAAATGAGGGCAAGATAACTTCGTAATATAGGGAATCGCTTTATCATCTTAGGATAAAGGGGAACTTAACTTTATGGCGAACATTAAGAATATAATATCAATTTGAAAACTTCTTATGCTAAAATAGAAGGGAGAATTTAAAATGGGTTATCCTAATGATCTCTTATCCACACGAGCTGTAGTCGAACATGGAAGGTATGCCTTGATCCCTCCTGAGGGGCGGGTGAAAAATGTGCTTCCCAATCTTGAGCAATGTCATGTAAGTATTATTGCCTCTCCTCATTATGGCCCACAGTTCGCTATGTATACTGTGGAGGTGTTGCCTGGCGGCGGCACAGTGAAGCCCTTTATGGAAGAGGGAATCGAGACCTTTGTCTACTGCTTGAGCGGCCAAGGCAAGGTCTTGGTGGAAGGAAAAGAGTATAGCATTGATGAAAGCGGTTATGTCTTCGCTCCGGCATCCCTGGGGATGGAACTTCGCAATGATTCGGATGCATCCTGGAAACTGCTTCTTTATAAACAGCGTTATCGTCCTGTAGAAGGATATTCAGCGAGGATTGTCGTGGGACGTCTCAACGATATGCCTTATGCACCTTATGACGGGATGGAGAATGTACGGATTAAGGATTTACTCCCTACCGATTTAGGTTTTGATGTCAACTTCCACGTCTTAAGCTTTTTGCCGGGGGGATGTCATCCCTTTATTGAGACTCATGTCCAGGAGCATGGACTTTACCTGTTGGAAGGGGAAGGGGTCTATCTTATCGATGACCAGTGGATTCCGGTGAAGAAGGAAGACTTCATTTGGTTTGGTCCTTATGTTCCTCAAGCTTGCTATGGTGTTGGGCGTACTCCTTTTACGTATATCTATACTAAGGATTGCAATCGGGATATTAAGCTTTAAGCGGGGTAGTTGAGTCGGGTTCTGAAGAAGAATCGAAAGCTGATTCTCCAGGATTTTGCTTTCGGCGTTCACTCCATAAGCTGCGCGGAGCAATCTAATCGCTCAAGACCTCCGCTGCGTCGGGTACCCGGCTAAATCGGCTCCTGCCTCATAGCCGGTTGGAAACGTCCTGTTTCCAACCCGACTCCGCTGCAGTCTTTTCGCGAAGATTGCTACCCTGCTCGCTTAAATTCGTTCTCTGCCTGAAAGCAAAATCCTTGGGCAACTCTTTTGGGTCTGAGTTACGCGGAGCTACCCGACCCGGACAGCTTTTCCATCATCGGCTGGTGCCGCTCCGCGGCATAGCCGATGATGGAAAAAAAGCCGGAGAAGGCCTCAAAAGAGAGCTGAAAAAGACCTACTAGCGTAGCTTTACGCACAAAAGCGAACGGATTTCACTGTGTATAAGGCAGCTAAGGCTTCTGCTTCGCTTCACTCACCATAAGCCAAGCTTTCTTTAAGCGGAGGAGCGGTCGGGTCAACAAAGCTTTCTTGACGTAGCGAAGCCACCGGTTCACATGCAGAAAGCAGCGGGGTTTGGCGACGAAAGTGTCCGGTGGACAGTTTCGCTCAAAGCGGCACACCCCAAAGGGTACTTATCCGCTGCAGATGCTGTTAAGAAAGCGAGTTGACCAGCCCCGGAGCTATGGAGTACGTGAGCTCCGATGAAGAAAGCCTCCGGTGACGAAACCATCCAGTGAATGGTTTCGCCCAAGCCGCCCTGGCCACAAAGATGAACTAAGCGGCGCAGGTGGGTTTCAGGAGCTCACGCCCGAAGGTTCGTTGTGCGTAAAGCTACCCGACCCGAAGAGCTTTTTCTTCTACTGTGCGTCCCCCAGCATGACGCGAATACTGGATGCCTCATAGAAGAGCCTTAGAGTCTGACAAGAAATAATACAGTGCAAGAGGTGGTAACATTGGAGATTACAGTCAAGGATCTGCTGAAGGTGGGCCCCCTGAAGACCTCCCAAGTGGTTGCGGGCTATCAAAAACTTGATAATATAGTCAAGGGTGTTACTATCATCGAAGCGCCGGATATTGTCAACTGGCTATCGGGAGGAGAACTTCTGCTCACCAGCTTATACTCCGGCCCCGGTGAAGGGCTGGACTACCGGGAATTTATTCATAAAATGGCCACGAAAGAGGTTTCGGCCTTAGCTATAAAAGTACGACGGTTTGTCAATGATATTCCGGCTGAGATTATTGAGGCGGCCAACGAGTATGGATTGCCTGTCATTGAGCTGGATGGCAGTGTTCGTTTTGTGGATATCATGTATCCGGTTATGGAGCAGCTCTTTAACTCCCAGGTAGTAAAGCTTAAGTATTATAAAGATGTTCAGGAACGTTTTACAACCTTAGCCTTGCAGTGTGAGGGATTGGCAGCGATCTGCCAAACCCTTGAAGAATTGGTTGGCAATCCGGTCGTCGTCTACGATAAAAATTTTAAATGTCTTCACAGCACCAATTCCCAAATAGAGCGGTTTGAGGAACCTGAAGAATTTGCCTTAAGGGAGAATCTGAATGACAAATTTTCCTATTACCGTCAAGCAGTATGCTACCCTGATCTTGACGGACCGTGTATTCCCCAGGTAGTCGTTCCTATTCAGGCTTTCAATCAGCTCAAAGGATATTTGACCATTGTGGAGCTTAATAAACCTATTGTGGAGATGGATTTCATTAGTATTGAACAGGCCGCCACCGTAACGACCTTGGATATGGTGAAGCGCTTTGCTGTTAAAGAAGTGGAGTATAAGTTTAAGAATGATTTAATTGAGCATATTCTTTCAGGAGAATTGAGTTCAACCAATGCGCAAGAACGCATCAATCTCATGGAATGGGACCTCAATCGTCCTTACTATGTGGTTCTTTTTGATTTAAAGAATCTTGATGCTTATCATGTGGAGCATCGCGCCCAACAAAAGATGGCTTTGCAGAGCATTAAATCTGAAATCACGTCAACTATTTCGGGAGTCATAAAAACTCGTACTCGGGACTTCATTATCGGCAATAAAGTGGATATTATTGTTTTGCTTTGGCCAGTTGGGACAAATCCTCAGGAAAATTCTTTGGAAAAGATCAAGAAAATTGCTAAGCAAGCACAAGAGCAGGTCAAGAAACGGATGAAGAAGCTGGTTGTTGAAGTAGGAATCGGAGATTTGGCTCACGGAGCAGAGGAAATACCCCGCAGTTATAAAGAAGCCTTAGATGCTTTGAGCTATGGAGGTATGATCAATAATGAAAGCTCCATTGTGGCTTTTTCGGAGTTAGGGGTCTTCCGTATTCTCTGTAAATTTGCCGAGAGAAACTCCTTGGAGGAATTTATTCCCAAAGCACTTCTGAAAATTCTCAGATATGATAAGGAAAATGAAGCTGAGCTCCTAAAAACCTTGGAAGTGTTTCTGGAGTGCAACGGAAATGCCAGTAAGGCTGCCAAAGAACTGTTCATCCATTATAAAACCATCCTTTATCGCTTGGAGAGGATAAAGGAAGTTGGCCAATTGGATTTAGAAGACAGTAAAAATCGTCTTGAACTGGAGATGGGCCTGAAGATGCTTCATCTTATGGATGCTTCAAATCTGGGGTAAGTATGATAAAACTACCTCAGTACAAAATTCTGTGAATTTTAGTAAGCCTATGCTAATTATGATATAATAAAACTACAGGTGGAGTGAATCTCCACCTGTAGTGCTAGACAAGATAAAAGCAAGAGAGGAATGATAGCTATGGATATGAAAGAGCTTTTACAAAAGCGCCGGAGTATTCGCAAATACACGGATGCCCCCATTGAGAAGGAAAAAGTGGAGCAATTGATTCGTGCAGCTTTACTCTCCCCCACATCGCGCAATACAAGAGCCTGGGAATTTATCTTGGTGGAGGATCGGGAAGTCTTGGAAAAGCTGTCAATGGCTAAAGTTGGAGCTCAACCCATTAAAGGTGCCACGATGGGGATTGTCGTCTGTGCAGACCCTCAAAAAAGCGATGTATGGGTTGAAGACGCTTCGATTGCCACCATCATTCTCCAGTTGCAAGCTCAGGATTTAGGGCTGGGATCCTGCTGGATCCAGATTAGAGAACGGAACTATCAGGACGGCACTCCTGCCGGGGAGTATGTAAAAAAGCTTCTGGATATTCCGGACAATCTTCAGGTGGAATCTATCGTATCCTTGGGCTATCCCGCTGAAACCCGGGGAGAGCACACCGAGGATGAACTCCTAAGGGAAAAAATCCATTGGCATACCTATAAGGGTTAATGCCTATGATTCAGGCTGCCAGCTTATTTATTCTTGCCGGATTGGCCGAAATAGGCGGAGGTTACCTGGTCTGGCTTTGGCTGAGAGAAGCAAGACCTTATTGGTACGGTGTGATTGGAGCCATCATTTTGGTATTTTACGGGATTATCCCTACCCTGCAGAAATTCCCCAGCTTTGGCAGAGTCTATGCCGCCTACGGGGGTGTTTTCGTTATTCTCGCCGTGTTATGGGGATGGGCTGTGGACAAGAAGATGCCGGATACCTATGATTGGGTCGGGGCAGCGATTTGTCTGGTCGGAGTGTCTGTGATGCTGTGGGCACCCCGTCAATAGCTTTAGAATAACCAGCGTGCCAGGACGACCCCTAAAGAAACCCCGCATAATCCAACCAGAATACTTAACAGAACATAGGAGAGGGCAGTAGTATACTGCCCTTTTTCTAATAGAGTAAAAACCTCAAAGCCAAAGGTGGAAAAGGTGGTAAACGCACCGAGATAGCCTACACCGATACCCAAACGCCAATGGGGGGATAGGTTTAATTTATCGATAAAAAGGATGTTAAGAAAACCTAGCAGGAAAGCTCCGCTTATATTGATGATAAATGTCGGCAGGGGAAAAGGATGATTCCAGCGGTTGGTAATCCAAAGACCTAGTTCATAGCGGGAGAGTGCTCCGAGAGCACCGCCTATGGCAATAAGGATTGAGGTCATTTCGATACTCCTTGCAATTTAGGGTATTTCAATAACGGATATTAGCCTTTTAAAACCATAGTAATAGTATAATGTTGATTTAAGATATCTACAAGGAGGTTCCCCCTTGTAGATTTTTTATTTTAGAGAATTGTATTTGGAAAAGGGTTTAGTGCATATGTTTAAACATGGGCTAAGAGGGGGAGTGGATTTGCGTGTCATAATCTTTACCCGCAAGGGTATACGGTTGAGCGCTATGGTTCTGGGGCTCGTGCTGCTGGGGATTGGTGTCCGCACTATGGATTTGACTTTTCCGACCATTACGAAAAATCCGGAAACCTATTATTTAGTTCATACGGAAGAAAAAGTGATGGCCATAACCTTTGATGATGGACCGGATCCTCTCTATACGGGATATATTCTCGATGTACTCAAGGAGAAGGATGTGAAAGCCACTTTCTTTGTCTTAGGGGAGAATGCAAAAAATAATCCGGATTTATTAAAACGGATTCGTGAAGAGGGACACGAGATTGCCAATCATGGCTATTCCCACAGTTATACGACGAGTAAATTTGTTCAGGAGCTCGTACGCACTGACGAGGTTTTGTATGAGCTGCTTCAGGAACGCACGACCTTTTACCGGCCTCCGGGGGGAGTTGTCTCAAGCGCGGTGGTGGCAGGAGTAAAGTCACAAGGGCATGTTTTAACTCTTTGGAGTATAGACAGTAAAGATTGGACGAATCCGGGACCGGCACGGATTGTTCAGAACGTGGTAAATGCCAGCTTTCCTGGGGGAATCATCCTGCTTCATGATGGAGGCGAGAAACGGGAGCAAACCATCCGGGCTTTAGGGCCGATCATTGATCGGCTGAGGGAGCAGGGATATCGCTTTGTCCCCGTTTCCGAACTTAGGAATTTTGAAAGCGTGAAACAAGTACAAAAGTAAAAAAAACGGATTGAGAGTCGCTGGATAATGACCGAATTGTCCACTATAAAATGTGTAATTTCTGCCAAAAGCAGTAACTTAGCCCTTTCTGAGGAATATAATACCATATAAAGTACGGACGGGAAGGGCGGATGATTAGTGTATGGTGGACCTTTAGGAGATTATTCATCTCGCTCAGATTCTTATTTCTCAAGTTATCCAAGACCTAGTTTCCTCGGTCATACTAAGCGGGTTACTCCGATTCTTTCCCCGGAAGCAGAGCAACCTAATGAGAAAATAGCTGCAAGCTTAGCTGCAAGATCAAATGTCTGGCTACTGGTTCCGGCCATGGCAGGGACGGTGGCATATTATTTGTTTACTTCGATATTCAGGGGGGTAAGAAGAGAAGAGAAAGAGGGTAAATCTGCATCGGGTAAGATTGGCAGCGTTGTATTTACCAGTATTGTGACACTTGGACTCGCTTCTTATATTTATTCAGTTCTTGTCTTAGCCGATGGACATCTTATGGATGTATACTGGTCTATTACCGGTACGATTGCTGTCCAAATGTTATATTTTGCAGCAGTGTATACTTGGCTTTACCGTTTGGATGAGAGCAGCTTTGATGTGAAAGTGGAAGATGACCCTATTGAGGAGTTTATTACGTTTCTCTATTTTAGTATTACGACATTTGCTACTACAGGCAGCTCTGTTTTCCCGGAATCCATCACAGCAAGGATATTAGTCGCTATCCAGGTTCTGTTTCTGGTCTTTTCATTTTCTATGGGGCTGGTTTTCTTTACAAGTCCCTAAATCATACGACTTGTTAGTGATAGATATAAACCTTATCAATGAGAAATGCTTCAGGTGGAGTTTTACTCTAGCTGGAGCTTACTTATTAAAAAGGATCAATAACTCATTTCGAATATGCCTGAAATCCTTGCATTTTTGGACAATCTATATTACATTAGTTTCAAAAAGACAAAGGAGAATGTATATGTCCTTTAAAATCAATGAGACCATTACATATGTAGGTAAAATCGACTGGGAGCTGCGCCATTTCCATGGAGAAGAGTATTCTACTCAACGGGGCTCATCTTATAACTCTTATCTCATTCGTGATGAAAAAACCGTATTGATTGATACTGTTTGGGAACCCTTCGGGCGTGAGTTTGTAGACAAATTAAAGCAGGAAATTGATTTAAAAGAAATTGATTATATTATCATGAACCATAATGAAGTGGATCACAGCGGAGCCCTTCCCTTTCTTATGGAGGAGATTCCCAATACTCCGATTTATTGTACTGCCAACGGAAAAAAGATTCTTCAAGGGAGCTATCACAAGGATTGGAATTTCGTTGAGGTCAAGACCGGGGACCGCCTGAATATCGGAAGCCGGGAGCTCGTCTTCATTGAAGCCAGAATGCTTCACTGGCCTGATACTATGTTTTGCTATTTAACCGGGGATAATATTCTCTTTAGTAATGATGGTTTTGGCCAGCACTTTGCTTCCGAACATATGTATAACGACTTAGTGGACACCGGCGAGCTTTACGCTGAAGCCCTCAAATATTATGCCAACATCCTGAACCCCTTCAGCAAAATGGTCACCGCCAAAATTCAAGAGATCGTAAAGATGGAACTGCCAATAAACATGATATGCCCCAGTCATGGGGTCATTTGGCGGGACAATCCTCTCCAGATTGTGCATAAATACTTAGAGTGGGCTGATGAATATCAAGAGGATCAAATTACGATTCTTTACGATACCATGTGGAATTCCACACGCAAAATGGCGGAGTCCATTGCTCAGGGAATTCGTGCGGCTAACCCCAATACTACAGTCAAGCTTTATAATGTAGCTCGTTCCGATCACACTGATGTCATCGCTCAGATATTCCGCTCCAAGGCTATTGCAGTAGGTTCTCCGACGGTCAACAATGGTTACCTCTCTTCGATAGCGGCGATTTTGGAAGAGATGAAAGGGATGAAATTTAGGAATAAGAAAGCGGTTCCCTTCGGCAGCTATGGTTGGAGCGGCGAAGTGATCAAGCAACTGAATGAAGAGCTCAAGAAAGCTGGGTTTGAGGTTATCGACGATGGTGTCCGTATTCTTTGGACCCCCAGCGAAGAGAATCTTCTTGAATGCGTGGAGTTAGGTAAGCGTCTGGCTGAAAATCTCGAATAGGCAAGTCTCAATAAGTTTTTCGGAAAGAGTAATCCCCCTGGGTTTAAGTATGCCCAGGGGGATTTTTAGGCCTATAGAGTTAATATCAGCTTGCCATGGGGACAAAATAAATCAGGATCATGAGAAAGTGAATCAGAGTCCCGGTGGCAATAAAGATATGAAAGATTTCGTGAAAGCCAAGGTGCAGACGGGGTATCCGAAGGATTTTGGCAGCGTAGATAATAGCCCCTAAAGTATACATTACCCCACCAGCCACCATCATGATGAGGGCACCCAAAGGGAGGTTATGGACCAATTGCACAATGGGGACCAGGGCGATCCAGCCCAAGGTTACATAAAAGGCTGTGGACACATAGCGCGGGGCGTTAATAAGCCATATCTTCAGAACGATACCGATCAAAGCAAGGATCCAGACGGCGATGAGCATGACCCAACGCCAGGCTCCGTTCAAACCATAGTAAAACACGGGTGTATAGGAGCCGCCAATAAGTACATAGATCATCATATGGTCGATTTTACGTAAAGTAAGCTCTTTTTTGGGGGTGGTTCTCAGGGCATGATACAGCGAACTGGTCCCATACAAAGCGATAATACTTGCTCCGTAGATGGTCATGGTAATAGTTTTGGAGAGGCTTCCGTAGGATAGGAGTATTAAGGAAACAAGTCCAAACCAAGCGGCAATAAAGGGGATAAAATGAGTCAAGGTATTCATCGGTTCTTTAATTTTCATAGGGGGCCTCCTTCTCTAAGAGCGGCACGGATTAAAATGGTTTATATTTAAATTTTAATCATATTTTTATAGGAACGCAATAGCTGTAGCAGAACAGTGGACATTCTTCTTAAATAAAAAGTTTTTAAGAACGGACTGAAACAATTGCGAATCATCTTACGTAATAAGGATGTAAATGATAAATAAGCTTCGGAGGGATGATCATGACAGATAAATTATACCGCTCAGAAACAGACAAAAAATTGGGTGGGGTCTGTGGGGGGCTTGCAGATTACTTTGATATCGATTCCACCTTAATCCGACTGGTGGTGCTGCTTACCTTCTTCATGGGGGGAGTGGGCTTTTTCCTTTATATCATTGCCTGGGTTGTGATTCCTGTGAATCCGGGGTACAGATCAGGAGTATCCTATCACCCTAGTGGAAATGTGGTGGATGAGATGAAAGAAAGTGTTCAGGATATCGGCAATTCTGCGCAAAGTTTTGCCCAGGATTTAAGGGCAGCCAACCCATCCCAGAGAAAACGGTATATAGGAATTGGGCTGATGATTCTGGGAGTCATATTTTTATTGGATCAGTGGTTCCCCTATGTCTTCAATTGGGGAAAAATGTGGCCCCTCATTTTGATCGTCATCGGTATTGGGATTATTTTGAGGAGGGACTAAGATGCGCCAAACAGTGGATTCTGTGTTTAGAGGGATCTTTTTGATTCTGCTGGGGATTGTCTTTTTTGCCAATATGTATGGCTTTTTGCCTTGGAACTTCTGGATTAATGTTTTTGACCTTTGGCCTTTACTCTTGATTTTCGCGGGACTTGCCTTGTTCTTTAATAAGCGTATTCCTTTCAGTGCTGTTCTCGTGGCCTTTCTTATCGGGCTTGTAGGGTACTCGGTTATTTGGGGAAATCCCTCACTGGATAAACCGATCCCGGGTCCTCACGGAACAGGGAATGTTCTGGGACTATACGCTCCCTTAGATCCTCATGTTGAAAAGGCCACTGTCGCCCTGAATTTGGGGGGAGTGAATATGAGTGTCCGGGGAGTGGACGGAAGATACGATACGAATCGATTGGTTGAAGGAACTTATGAATGGAGTGGACGCGCAAATTTCGGTGCGCCTGAGTTTAACTATAAAACCAATGGGGATACCACGAAACTACAATTCAATTCGGAAAAAAGAGCCGGTTCAGGTGAGGATAAGCTTCTGCTCAATCTTTCCGATCAAGTATACTATACTAAAGTGGAGCTCAATGCAGGCGCTGTCAAAGGAGCTATGGACTTTAGCCGGTTGCAGATCGAAAACTTGGAAGTCAGCACCGGTGCCAGCGATATAGAGTTGAGATTCGGTGATACCGGGGGACGGACTAAGCTGGATCTAAGTACAGGCGCTGCCAAGCTTAATCTTGTCGTGCCGGAGAGTGTAGGATTAAAGATCAAGATCAGTGGGTTTGCCAGTGAAACAAATTTTGCCGGAAAGGGCCTGATCTTGAGTTCAGAAGATTGGGTAAGTCCGAACTATGAAGAGGCCAGGACCAAGATAGAAATGGATATCTCCATGGCTGCAGGGAAGATTAACCTGGAGCGCATTGCCACTCCCCTGAACTCTGATGAAAAGGCAGAATCTTTACAAGCTAAACTATGATAAAAGTTATCGAAAACAATACCCTGCTCCAGAATTGGAGCAGGGTATTGTTTTCGATCGGACCTCTGACGATGAAGCATTCTAGATTCTTGGCATATTTTTTCCGTAGAATATTTCAGCCATTTCTTTCTTAAGCCGCTGCTTGATTTTTCGTTTATCACTGATGGAAAGCTCTTTTTTAGCCGTACCAAAGAGATAATTGTCCAGGTCGAAGTCTTTGAGTATCATTTTCGTGTGGAAAATATTTTCCTGGAAGACCGTCACATCGATCATCTGGTATAGATCTCGGTATTTTCGATCGACATAGTTTTGAATAGAATTGATCTTATGGTCAATGAAGACTTTTTTGCCATCCACATCCCGCGTGAAGCCACGTACGCGATAATCGGCCACCACAATATCCGGAGCGAAGCTTTCGATAAGGAAGTTAAGGGCTTTCAATGGAGAAATCTGCCCACAGGTGGAGACATCAATATCCGCCCGGAAGGTGGAGATCCCACCGTGGGGATGACTTTCCGGATAGGTGTGCACGGTAATATGGCTCTTATCC
The DNA here is from genome assembly GCF_000243155.2 of Desulfitobacterium dehalogenans ATCC 51507. Lineage (NCBI taxonomy): Bacteria > Bacillati > Bacillota > Clostridia > Eubacteriales > Desulfitobacteriaceae > Desulfitobacterium > Desulfitobacterium dehalogenans. Next base: position 1,163,223 of record NC_018017.1, read on the forward strand.
AAATGAGCGACCACTGCATCGGGCAGAGGCCCCTCTTTATCGGTATACATGGGATCAAAGGGATTATCGTTCGGGCTCTCCGGGTCCAAATGTTCTTCGGCAATGAGCATGGTTACACTGGCCCCTTGGGGATCATAATCTTGTTTGGCAATATTTAAAATGTTGGCTCCAACGATACGAGCCACCTCTGTCACGATACTGGTCAGTCTTTGAGCGTTGTACTCTTCGTCAATGTATTGTATATACGCATCCCGGTGTTCCGGAGTTTTGGCATAGCATATATCATACATATTGAAACTCAGGGTTTTGGTAAGATTGTTAAACCCATAGAGTTTTAGTTTTTTTAGCGGTTTTACTTCCAATTCTGTTTTCCTCCCAGCAGTATAATTTAGGTCAATCTCTTGCTGTCGATATAAAAAATTGTGGATAATCCATCCTTTAATGAAGAATGAAGGAGGAGAAAAGCTCCTGGTAAAGAATACTAAAGTATGTTGGTAAGGGACTCTTTGTATATAAGGATACTATAATACAAGTTTTTCCCCTAGTATAGCATTATTATTTAATATTTCCAGTGAAATTGAAGATAATAGCATCAGAGTTAACTGGAAAATAATATATAAGGAGGAAAGGATATGCCATATCAATTGCCGGAACTACCCTATGCTTACGACGCTTTGGAGCCCCATTATGACGAAGCTACAGTGCGACTTCACCACGATATCCACCACAAAGGCTATGTGGATGGACTGAACAATGCAGAGGCTAAGCTTGCTGAAGCCCGCGAAAAGGGAGATTTTGGTCTGGTCAAGCACTGGGAAAGGGAATTAGCTTTCCATGGCTCCGGACATTTATTGCACACCTTATTCTGGATGAACATGACCCCCAATGGAGGCGGGACTCCATCCGGCTCTTTAGGAGAAAGAATCAGCCAGGACTTTGGCTCTTTTGAAGGGTTTAAGAAACAATTCTCTGCTGCCGCCGTGGCTGTTGAAGGGTCCGGCTGGGCAGTATTGGTCTGGAATCCTGAGTTTGGAAAACTGGAAATACTTCAAGCCGAAAAACATCAGAATCTCACTCAATGGGGTGCTGTACCACTGCTTACGGTAGATGTCTGGGAGCATGCCTATTACCTGAAATACCAAAATAAGCGGGCAGCCTGGGTAGAGACTTGGTGGAACCTCGTCAATTGGTCTGATGTAGCAGAGCGATTTGAAAAGTGTAAAGCTTGACACCAAAGACTAGACATGAGTGTCTGAATTTAAGAAGGACTTAACCCTCTCAGAGCAATGAAGGGGTTAAGTCCTTTATGCTTTCTTATAGTCTTTAAGAATAAGATAGTTCCCTTTATGGTACTTAGCTTCCTTTTTTAATACCGCTAATTCTTCTGAGATCATAGTTGCCGTCAAAGGAGCACTGGAATTTGCATCCACGACCAGTCCGGCTAAGGCCAGGCTTAAATCCTTAGCTCCATAAATCGATTCAATCCGTTGCTGAAAATGGCTTAAGAGATGCTCTCCTAAAAATCTGATATTCGAGTCATTGGAAAGTATCACAAAATCGTCCCCGCCCACATGACCGGTGAAAGCATGAGGGTCGATTTTCTGAGATTCTTGGACCAGAAGTTCTCCAAGAATTTTAATAATAGAATCTCCATGCTGAAAGCCGTAGGTATCATTGAACAGCTTAAATTGATTCAGATCAGCGTAAATAATACCAAAGGTTTTATTGCCGGCCAGACGTAATTTCAATTGCTGTTCAATAGCGATATTTCCGGGAAGCCCGGTTAGTGGACTTGCTCCCCGGGCGATTTGAATCTGAGTATCGGACATGGCTTTGATCAGGGAAGCTACCCGAATCATGCCGATGGGTTTTTGCTGCTGAACGACGACGATACCATCATAGAGATGGGCGTCGGAGCGGGCCATGGCTAAACTGGAGGCAACCTCGATGGGGGTGGTTTCTTCAATGAGCAGGTGCTTGTTGTTCATAAGACTTGTAATGGGCCGTTGACTATAAAGACTGACCCCATAAGGTGTGGCTAGGGCTGTATATAATTTGTCACGCTGGACCACTCCCAGCAGCACTCCCTGATCCGCAACACCGACTAACCAAACCTTGGAATGTACTTCAAAATAATTTTTGACAACATTGACAGTGGTCTGAGGGGCAACCAGGGGCAGGGGTTCTAGAATATTCAAAACGGTCTTCTCAGAATTAAAGCTAAGCCTTTGGTGTGAATTCACAATTCGGGAGACTTGATCCTTAAGTTCAGGACGGGTAAAGGAGGGTTTAGCGATAAAATAACCTTGTACGTAGTCTACCCCCAGCTGGACCACGGTCTGCATTTCCTCCGGGGTCTCCACTCCTTCAGCGAGAATCCGGCAGCCAATCCGCCGGGAAAAGGTTACGAAAGTTTCTAAGAGTGCCCATTTCGTAGGATCCAGATGAATTCCCTGAATTAAGGAGCGGTCTATTTTAAGAAAATCGGGATGCAGTTCTGCAATGGATTGGAGAGAAGAGTATCCTGCCCCTACATCATCCAAGGCAATAAGATACCCTTGTTTTCGGTAATGCTCTAAAGCTTCACGAAAGGTCTCGTAATTTTCTATGGCACTGCGTTCCGTAATTTCCAGGACAACATCTGAGGGGGTTAAACCCTGGGCATCAAGAAGTTTTCGTGTTTGCCCTGAAGAAAACTCAGGGTCGGTAATCACTTGTGGTTCTACATTAAGAAAAAGAAACTCATTGGAGCGAAGAATTTGCGAGGAATTAGCAATAGCCGTTCGACGGCAAATCGTTTCCACAGGATAGAGTTTGCCAATCTTATCGGCAAAAGGAAAAAGGTCAGCGATGCTTGTGAAAGAGCTGGGCTGTTTCAGACGGGCTAAAGCTTCAAAGCCGAAGAATTCACCGCTGATGACATCTAAGATAGGCTGAAAGGCAGAGTGCACATAGTGATCGGGATCTTCCAGAATCCGATCGACTTCCTTGCGCTGAGGAAAGTATAAAGGATCGGGCTCAGATTTATTCAAGAGAAAGGCTTCTTTTAAAGCTCCATAGAGTAAGTAATCCACACTGCGTCCTGGTTGAGAGTTGCATTCCACTAACCCTGCATGAAGAGTCAAGGCTTCCTGAACAAATCGTTGGATTCTTTTATTGATTCGTGATTCTAAAGGGGGGACAAATTCCGAAACCAGCTCGGATATGGACCAGGGAGTGTCTTCAGTGGGAGAAAAATAAAAGATAAAGTCATCTCCCCCTTGATAATCCAGGAGGATGGTATGAAATAGATGGAGATGATTATGAAGGGTATGGTTCATCTCTTTGACCACTTCATCCAAAATCTGAGCGCAGACTCGATAGCCTTGCCGAAATTCGACTTCGTGAAACTTGGCGATATCTAAATAGAGTATCCACAGAGAATAACCACCCTGAAGAAGATGAGATAGTTCTTCCTTATGAGCACTTGAGGTTCTGATCATAGGTAAGAATCCTTTCTGATCGATTTGTTAAATAGTTCATATTAACATAGATTCTATCGGTAGAACCTCAAATTAGAGTTAATAGTGTGTAAAGGAACGATAAATTTATAGTAGCGAAAGTGTGTTGGTAATCGTGGGGTTCATATAACCTACATCTTCACAACTGTATCACGCCTTAATATTTACCATATTGTGGCAATTCCGATAGAGACATCATAAGCTATAGTATCTTCGGGTAAAGGAGGAATTCAAATGACACTCGGTGGTTTTGACGGAGCTGCTTGCGGAACAGGAACAGGACGCTTAGGCGCAGGAATTGCAATCGTAGTTGTAATCATTCTTCTGCTCATTGCTATGGGTATCGTATTCTAAGCTTAAATTAAAAAGTTGGAAGGAGGTCACGTTATGTACGGAATGGGTTACGGCGGAATGGGCGGAGCATGTTGTCCTGGCGGCGGATTTGGTAGTTTTGTAGGAGTTGGGATCATTGCTATTGCGATTCTTATCTTGATTGCTCTTGGTGTAATTTTCTAAAACAATAAAAGGAAGGCCAGGCGAATTGCCTGGCCTTTTTGTTGTCATAAGCGGCCAGTCTATAGTTTGCCTAGCCGCTTTAAATGGAAAAGAGGGAACAGTAATACGTTTAGGATGAAGGCAGACAAACCGGACCTGATATAATCTATGCCTGTCACAAGGACAAGGTGACAATTTTCCATGATAGTAGTAAAAAAACACAAAACCTTTACATAAAGCTAACGCATTCTTAATTTTGGCTTAACAAGAAATCATTATGATAAATAAGAAGAATAAACTAAGTTTGTTTTGATAGGTAATGGATTGTCTTGGAGGATATTATGGTTAAGATTTTGCTCGTTGAAGATGATGTAATCATTCAAGAGCTTGTAACCTACAATCTGCAACGTGAGGGCTATACTGTAATTATTGCCGAAGAAGGGAATTGTGCATTACAGTTATTAAGCAAGGAGAAACCGGATCTTGTACTTTTGGATGTTATGCTTCCAGAATTAGATGGTCTGGAAGTGTGCAAAAAAATCCGAGGGAACCAGGAGACAGCAAGCCTGCCTATCATTATGCTCAGTGCCCGGGATGAGGTGGCTGATCGGGTCATTGGTTTGGAACTCGGTGCTGATGATTATGTCACAAAACCTTTCAGCCCTCGGGAGTTATTAGCGCGGATTAAGGCTCGATTGAGAGAAGAAAAACGTAATTCAACTCCCCAGCCCACTTCTATTACTTGGGGGGATTTAGAGATCTGGCCGGAGAGCTATATGGTCACGGTAAAAGGAGAGTATGTCACCCTTACAGGCAAGGAATTTGATCTATTGCATATTTTTATGAAACGTCCCAACCAGGTCTTCAGCAGAGAGTACCTCTTACAAAAAGTTTGGGGATATACCATAAGCGGGGATACAAGAACTGTCGATGTCCATATAAGTAACCTGAGGAGTAAACTTAAATCTATTTCCCCAATTATTGAATCAGTGCGGGGTGTCGGTTACCGTTTGGCTATAAACTATAGCAAGTCCAAAGATTTTTAAGAGTCTATAGGAATTAAAGAGCAACACTAGTGTTGTGTTTATGAAGTTAAGATATATGGTATAATAAATATATTTCTTAACTAAGAAATAATTATGGTATTTGAGATGCGTTCAGCATCTACTATAGGTAGATTGAGCATAGGTTTGAGACAATGAGTTGAAAAAGGAGGCTTTATAATTTGGCTAACCGGCAAATGTTTGACAAATCATTAGAAGAACTTAATGAGAAAGTTTTTGAATTGGGGAGAAAAGTAAATTCCCGGGTAGATGCTGCCGTAAAATCTCTGGCTAATCAAGATTTCGAGCTGGCCAATAAAGTAGTGACAGGGGATTTGGAGATCAATGAGCTTCAAGCAGACATTGAAGAGACATGCATGCTTTTAATTGCCCAACAGCAGCCTTTCGCTAAGGATTTGCGCAAAATCGTGGCGGCCTTCAAAATTTCTATCAACCTTGAAAGAATAGGAGATTTATCAGTTGATGTGGCGAAACATACCCTTCGCACAGGTGGACAGAAATTGCTGAAACCCCTGGTGGATTTACCGAGAATGTCCGACATAGTTCAGCAAATGGTTCTCAAGGGAATCGAAGCGTATAAGGCGGAAGATGCTGAAGCGGCCCAAGCGATGGCCCTAATGGATGATGAAGTGGATCATCTCTATGCACAAGTCTTTCGTGAACTGCTCGTGTTCATGATGGAAGAGCCCAAAACGATTAATCAAGCCACCTACCTTATTTTTGTGGGAAGATTTCTGGAGCGTATGGGGGATTATTGCACGAACATTGCTGAAGAAGTCGTCTATGTGGAAACTGGAAAAAGATCCGATCTCAATCTCTAAATAAAGAGTCTAGCAGATTACGTAATCGTAAATAAGCGGAAAAAGAGAGCTGCGATTCCTGAAAAGGAGTATAAGCTCTCTTTTTATTTCTCGGAAAAAATATGGATAAAAAAATACCGCTATAAATAAAGCGGTAGCGGTGCGAGGAAGATTCCTCATCTATATGAAAAGTAAGAAGGATGTTGTTGTCATTACTATATCAGCCAATTGTTAAATCTAAATGTTAAAAATATAAAAATTATGTAAATATAAAATCCTGCAAAGTCAATGCCCAGATTATCGCCATATAGTTTACACAAACTTTACATGAAAGAAACGAAGCCCATACAATCCAATGCTACACTGACCCTGAGGATAGTTTAGGGTTGGGGGTTCAAAATGAAAAAAATAGGTTCAAAAGCTGAGGGTATTCATTTAGATAATTTAAAAATTCATAACAAATTAATACTTATGGTACTGCTTACTGTACTTATCCCCCTAATGGTCTTAAGCCTGATATTTATGAATAATGCCAGTAATAAAATCAAGGAACAGATCATCAATGCCAATGAGTTGTATGCCACCTTAACCAAGGAAAGAATGAATGATTATTTTTACAACCGGGAAGCCGATGCCCGGATTTTAGCCGGCTCAAAGGTTATCGGTGAAGGAATTGCCAAACTTAATGGTTTCAATTATACCAAACTTGAATTGGAAGAGTTAAACCAGAATTTTAAGGAGTTCCTCAATGTCGCTTTAGAAAGTCATGATTATACGGATATCGTTATTACAAATAAGTACGGAGAGATAGTTTTTAGCAATAACTATGAAAAAAATGACATAGCCCCCGTCATCTTCTCCGGGGATTTTAATCAGAAAGCAATGAAGGGAGAGCAAAATTGGTCGCCAATATTCAGGAACACCTTCATTGATGATAATCTCATTGTTTTGGCTACTCCTATCTATTTAAATCCGAATGAGACAACCCCCAGCGGTGTTCTTAATATTGTTTTAAATCAAGCCAAAATCAACGAAATAGTTCAAAATGGCATCGATAAGCTGGGGATATCAGGAGAATCCTATTTAATTGATGCTAAAGGATTACTTCTCACCAATACGATGAAAGAGCAAGCTTCCGTACATATTCCTCTAAAAGATTCAATTGCAACTGAAGCAGTAAATAGTCTCACTGAACCACTCCTCAATGAAACGGCGGATTTCAACAAAACCACTACTTATAAAAGTTATTCGGGAAAATCGGTTATCGGCACTCTATCCGTAGCTAGGATTGGCGATTATCCCGCAGGTTTAGTTATTGAGGTCGAAGAGGGGGAGGCCTATAGCAGTATAGCCGACCTGAGAAGAAGCCTGGGGATAATGGTTGCATTCATTATATTAGTGGCCATTAGTTTAGCCATTTATTTGGCACGATCCATAAGTAAGCCCATCGGTCGGGTTATTGGAGTCACCAATGAAATTGCCAACTATCAATTGAAAAGCGCCAATATAGATGAGGTGGAGATAGCCCGCAAAGATGAGATAGGGGACTTGGAGAGAGCAATTACAAAAATCAGAGATAACTTAAAAAGTATTATTGAAGAGGTTGAGAAATCAGCCGGCGAAGTCGCCTCTTCATCTCAGGAGCTTAAGCTGAATGCCCAGCAATCTTCTCAGGCAATAGAGCAGGTCGTTAAGAATACTACAACAATAAGCGAAAGAACTCTGGAACAGGCTCAAGTTGTTCGCGAAAGCTCCGAGAAATCCAGGGAATTAAGCAATGTCATCATGGAGGATATTGGGAATTTGGAGGAAATGACTAAAGCCACGAATGATGTAAATCAACAAATAAACTCCGGACTTTTAATAATTGAAGTTTTATCAACTATTACAAATGAATCCAGTGAAGCAAACAATGAAGTCTATTCAAGTATTACCCAATCCAATGAAAGTTCTAAAAAGATCGAAAAAGCTAGTCAGCTGATCACGAGTATTGCTGAGCAGACCCATTTACTGGCTTTAAATGCGGCCATTGAGGCAGTAAGGGCCGGTCAACATGGCAGAGGATTTGGGGTGGTTGCTGATGAGATCAGAAAGCTGGCTGAGCAATCGAAGGAATCCACAAACATTATTGATAGAATCGTGAGGGAATTGAAAAGGGATAATGCTCAAGCTGTGCAAACGATGGCGAAATTAGTGAACATTAATCATGAACAAGTGGAGAGTGTGAGAGTCACTAAAGAGAAGTACTTAGAAATCGCCAAAGCTATCAAAAAAGTTGAGGAGAGAGTGCGGATCTTGAATGAATCCAGTCTGGATATGGATAGTATGCGTTTTGAAGTTGAAGAGAAACTTAAGCAATCCGTTCATATGACAGAAGAGAATTCCGCAGGCATAGGTAAAGTATCGGAATCAATGGAAGAACAAGCGGCATCGATACAGATGATTACAAGTGCTTCGGAAATATTGGATGAGTGTGCGCAACATCTTCAGGTTTTGGTGAGCCAATTTAAACTGTAGAGTACATTTCCTTTCCTCTTCTCAAGCGGCTAGGTGAACTATAGACTAGTCGCTTTTGACAAAGAAAAGGCCAGGCAAATTGCCCTGGCCGTGCACGTTTATCACACGAAAAATGGGAAGAATGGAAAAAATGGAAAAAACGGGAAGAAAAATGGGAAGAAAAACGGGGAAAATCTGGAACGTCTAAATCCGACCATAAGGACCTTCTCCTTTCTTTTATTGATTTAGAAGATTACACCAAGAGCAATCAGGATAAGAATCGCAATAGCAATGATCCCAACGCCGACAAAACTGCCAAATCCGCCGCCAGGACAACATGCTCCGCCCATTCCGAAAGAACCCATTCCGTACATAAAGTGACCTCCTTTCAATCTTTAATTTAAGCTTAGAATACGATACCCATAGCAATGAGCAAAAGAATGATTACAACTACGATTGCAATTCCTGCAAATTTCTCACCATGGTGACCTGCTCCGTCAAAACCAAATGCCATCAAAATAACCTCCTTTGCCGTTAGATAGTGTATAATATGCTTTGTCTATAGGGTTTGCCACAATATGGTAATTATGCCAGTGCTTGTAACACTCTCCCGGACATGGCATATAATTATAGTGGGTGCCGAAACCATAGCCATTGCCTCATCATAAATAGAAACCTGGCCTGCCGAAGCCAGGTTTCTGCTTTTATATGGAAAAAACTTTGTCAAAAATAGCTTCTGAATTCTCTTGGTTTTTATGGGTAATATACATAAAAGATACAAAAATGGGCTCTAACCTTTGAAATAAGCGATTTAAATCTTAACTTAAACTTAACAAAGCGTTAACTTCAAGAAAACATTGACTTGCTATACTTGGATTAGCAAATGAGGAAAATACCATTTGCTGAAGATGAGAGTGCAAAATTTCGAAGGCACCTTCGCAAAGGAAAAGAACGATTTGAAAACAGGAGGTTTTAATTGATGTTTAAAAAGAAAGTTCTGGCAGCAATAGTAGGAATGGGTATGGTTTTCTCTTTAGCCGGCTGCGGTCAAACCAATGAACAAACCAACCAACCCTCGGGAGCCAATAACAATCAAGCCCAAGTTGAAAAATTAAGCGGTGGCGTCATCATTGATGGTTCAGGTACGGTTTATCCTTTAATGGCTCATATCGCTGAAGAATACATGACCAATGTTCAATCCAATGTCAGTGTACAAGTCGGACGTGCCGGATCCAGTGCTGGTTTTAAAAAGTTCATTCCGGGAGAAACGGATTTTGCCGATGCTTCAAGAAAAATCAAGAATGCTGAAGTTGAAGAACTGAAGGGTAAAGGAATGGAAATGGACAAGAACGTCATGGAGATTAAACTCGCTTACGACGGATTGACCATTGTCATCAATAAAAACAACGACTGGGCAAAAGAGATGACCGATGACGAAATCATCAAAATGTTTACTTCTAAAGCGGTTAAAGCGGACGACAAAGTCCTTTGGTCTGATATTCGCTCCGAATGGCCTAAGGAAGAAATCAAATTCTATGGACCCAATGAAAACCATGGAACCTACGAGTTCTTCTATGAAACTATCCTGGAGAAAAAAGACTTAGTGTCCACCGTAAACCTGCAACAAGAATATTCTACTTTGGTGGACTTGGTTTCCCAAGATAAAAATGCCATTGCCTTCTTCGGATATGGATACTATGCATCGAACACCAATAAATTAGCCGCTGTTAAAGTAGATTTTGGCAAAGGACCTGTTGAGCCAGCCCTGAATACGATTGGTGAAGATCTTGACTATGCCGGATTTACCCGACTTGTCTACACCTATCTGAACCTTAACTATGCTAAAGAAAAGCCACAGGTATTGGATTTTGCCAAATATGTGGTATCTCCCGAAGGTGCGGGTAAATTAGCAGCAGATAACGGTTTTGCTCCCCTGCCTGACTCAGTTTATGCAGAGTATGCTTCAGCCTTAAAAGCACTTAAGTAATCGAGCCGTCACATAATTTTAGGGTGGGAAGTTTCTCGAATTTCTCATCCTAGAATTTTTGTGTTTCATAATGAACAGAGCTAGAGGTGAATTATGGAGGATACACAAGTAAGAGATACGATTCGAGGCAATATTGCTAATAAGAAACATACCTCCGATAAGGTTATGCCGGGCTTCTTCTTACTCATGGCATCCATATCCGTGCTTACAACCCTGGGTATCGTCATTATCTTAGTAACGGATGCCAGCAAATTTTTTAGTGCGGTTCCCTTAAAGGAAGTATTCAGTACTCAATTAGCACCTTTAAGAGAAACCCCTTCTTTCGGGATGCTGCCGTTGATCAGCGGTACCCTGATGACCACGCTCATTGCCATGTTGGTAGCAGTGCCGATAGGTCTGGCGGCGGCGATTTTTTTAAGTCAATTTGCTTCAGACAAATTGAGAAGACTGCTTAAGCCTTTGATGGAAATCCTGGCGGGTATCCCCACCATCGTGTACGGATTTTTTGCTTATTCTTTTGTTACTCCGTTGCTCATGAACATCATTCCTTCACTACAGGCTAAAAACGCATTGAGTCCTGGAATTGTTATGGGAATTATGATTATACCCATGGTGGCTTCCTTATCGGAGGATGCTATGAACTCAGTGCCGGAAATCATTAGGGAGGGCTCTTTAGGCTTAGGTGCTACGAGGCTGGAAACCACCTTCAAGGTCATTATTCCCGGGGCGATTTCCGGAATCATGGCTTCCATTGTCTTAGCAATATCCAGAGCCATAGGCGAGACCATGATTGTAACCATCGCCAGCGGCAGCTCTAAGAATTTCACTCTTGATATAACTCAGTCCATGCAGACCATGACTGCTTATATCGTGGAATTTACCAGTGGGGATGCCGGAAGCGGAACCTTAGGCTATTACAGTCTCTACGCGGTAGGTTTGCTGCTCTTTATCTTTACTTTGGGGATCAACCTTCTTGCCCAGTATATTTCCCGTAAGTACAGGGAGGTGTATTGACCATGAGCATAAGTCATGAAAGCCCGTTGTCACAAGCAGAAAGCACAGAGTTGGAAAACGACGAACTTAGCAATCGCCCTAAGTTCATGATCGACAGTAAACGTATTGGAAACAGAATAAGACTGAACAATATTTTGAAGCATGTATTCTCCTTTTCTACAGTGTTCTCCATTTTAGTATTAGGCGTTCTCCTTTATCAAGTCGGGTTGGATAGTGTTGGCTGGCTTGATCTTCAATTCCTGACGAGCAATCTTTCCATATTTCCTCACAAGGCTGGAATTTACGGAGCTATCATTGGAACCGTACTGATGATGCTGATTGTCATACCTGTCACCACGATTCTCGGTGTCTCCACGGCTATTTATCTGGAAGAATACGCGAAAAAGGGCAGGCTTCACTATTTGATTAATGTCAATATATCGAATTTAGCCAGTGTACCTTCTGTTATCTTCGGACTATTGGGTTTGACGGTGTTCGGAAGACTGATGAATCTGGGATCAAGCATTTTAGCCGGGGGCCTTACAATGTCTCTGCTGGTGCTCCCTATTGTGGTAGTAGCCGCACAGGAAGCCATCCGGGCCGTACCGGATTTTTTGAGAGAGGCATCTTATGCCATGGGTGCCAACAAATGGACCACAGTGAGAAAGGTTGTTCTCCCAGTGGCGATTCCAGGTATTTTGACCGGTACAATTTTAGCTATATCCAGAGCAATTGGGGAAACGGCACCTTTGGTTGTGTTAGGAATTCCTACACTTATCATGAAGATTCCATCCTCAGTGCTGGATGATTTCACCGTATTACCGATCCAAATCTATTATTGGACCTTGGATTCTGTGTTAAAACCCGAGTATGCTAATCTGGCTGCGGCAACGATTATTGTCTTGCTTATCATATTATTTTTAATGAACTCTGTGGCAATTATCATACGGAACAAGTTCCAACAACGCTTCTAACAGGAGGAAATTAATGACGAAAGTTATAAGTAAGAATGAGAATGTTGTTTTTGATGTTAAAGGGCTGAATCTATGGTATGGAAACGATCAAGCCCTGAAAAACATCACGATGCAGATTAAAAAGAATAAGGTCACAGCGATTATCGGTCCTTCCGGGTGCGGGAAGTCAACCTTTATCAAAACCCTTAACAGAATGATCGAAAATATACCTATCGTCAGAACCACCGGAGAAATTATTTATCAAGGACAAAATATTTTTGATAATTCAGTTCGGGTGGAGGAGTTGCGCACAAAAGTCGGCATGGTTTTTCAAAAACCCAATCCATTCCCGAAATCTATTTTTGCCAATGTGGTCTATGGACCTCGTATCCATGGGATCAGGGATAAAAAGCTTTTGATGGATATTGCAGAGACCAGCTTGAGAAATGCGGCATTATGGGATGAAGTAAAAGATAGGCTCCACGATAATGCTTACGGTCTTTCAGGAGGTCAGCAGCAGCGCTTATGTATCGCAAGATGTTTGGCAGTGCAGCCTGATGTCATTTTGATGGATGAGCCTACTTCGGCCTTAGATCCCATAGCCACCTATAAGATCGAGGAACTGATGGAGAGCTTGAAAAAGCACTATACCATCGCCATCGTAACCCACTCCATGCAACAGGCTGCCCGGATATCCGATGATACGGCTTTTTTCCTTATGGGAGACCTTATTGAGTTTGATAAAACGACGGAGATATTCTCTAACCCGAAAGATAAGCGGACGGAAGATTATATCACTGGCAGAATAGGGTAGGGCCTGCTCAGCGCAGATGAGAAGATTGCCTAAATATGAAACAGCTCTAATAAAATATCCTTAAAAGTACCCATGAACCCATGAAGAAGAAGAAACATACTCTTTATGGGTTTTTTGCTGTGTTATCTCTTAGGCAGCTCTCAGACCAGAATTGTATTAAGGGGACCAATTGACTGGTAAAAAAGTACCAATTAGGACAAGGAAAATAGTGCAAAAGTATGGTAAATGTTGTATTTTAGAAGTAATGTTCTTACACACCATGAAATGTCGGAAACTAGTCTAAAAGCTCAGCATAGCTGAGGGAGGGAGAGAGACGACTAATGCGCACAAAATTGCCTGAAGACTATGAGGTTGTCTTCGATTTTGCAGCAATTGGTATGGCATTATTGTCCTTGGATGAAGAATTTTTAAAGGTTAATACTAATTTTCATGAGTTTTTTGGCTATAATGGCAATGAATTTGCTGAAATGACATTTACGGAGCTGGTCCATCACGAAGATAGCTCGATGGTCATCGAAGAAATTAAAAAGCTTCTGTCAGGGCAAATACCTACATTCCATTTGGAAAGTCGATTTCTTCATAAATCGGGCGAGATAAAATGGGGATTATTCAGCTTCTCTCTTGTTCGTGATGGGAAAGGAGATCCTCTCTATGCAATAGTACAGATTCAGGATATAACGTCCAGAAAGCGCATGGAGGACGATCTAAGCTATCGGGTAGAGTTTGAAAGATTTGTTACGACGATGTCGACGAGGTTTATCAATTGCCCGGTAGACAAAATCGATGAAGAAATAATCAGCGCTTTAGAAAAGATTGGTCAGTTCTTAAAGGCAGGCCGCATATTCATTGATCATCCGTCGGGGATAACTCCATCCTCAACTCAGGAATTAGCGGAGCCCTTTTCTGATGAAGATAGTCGCCTCATAAAAATAGTGGGGGAAGTAATATTCAACGCTATCCAGAGGAAACAAACAGAGATCGCGCGTCAGAACTCTGAGCAGTTGATATCAGCTGCTTTTGCAGGGAGTCCTGCTCTGATGATGATACTATCTATAGAAGGAAGAGGAGTAATCGATGTCAATAAAACCTTTATTGAAGCTCTAGGCTACGACCGAAATGAATTGCTTAATATAAACATTGATGAACTTTCAAGCTTGGTTCGACCAAGTGACTATGAACGTATCTATGAATGTTTAAGTCAGTATGGTAGTGTACTTAATCGTGAGATTGAGATGATTACCAAATCCGGGGCGAAAAGAAAGGGCCTTTTTTCAGCTGAAAAGATAATGATCGGGAATCAAATGTGTCTATTGCTGGTCAGCCAGGATATTACGGAAAAGAAGCGTTTAGAAAAGGAAATGGTACGCCTAGAGCGTCTTAACCTAATCGGTCAAATGGCAGCGGGCATCGGCCATGAGATCCGCAATCCCATGACGACTGTAAGAGGTTATTTGCAATATCTTTCTAAAAAGGACAAATACTCCGACCAAGTAGAGACCTTCCAGTTGATGATTGAAGAACTTGACCGGGCTAATGAAATCATCACGGAATATTTATTTCTAAGCCAGGACAGAGTGGTCGATTTCAAGCGCCTGAATCTAAACACCATTATCCATCATTTATATCCCTTGTTATCCGTTCATACGAAGATAGAAGATATGAATATCAAACTGAATTTAGGTTCCATACCCGATTTATATCTGGATGAGAAGGAGCTTCGTCAGCTCATCCTGAACCTGGCCCGCAATGGTCTGGAAGCCATGTCGGCCAAAGGCACCCTTACTATAGCTACCTATTCTCAACAAGGGAATGTTATACTTGAAGTAGAAGATCAAGGGACAGGAATACCCAATGACATAAAAGATAAGATCGGAACCCCTTTTTTTACCACAAAACTCAATGGTACCGGTCTCGGTATGGCCATATGCTACAGCATAGCTGCCCGGCATAATGCCACGATTGGCTTTCAATCCAGCCCCCAGGGGACGAAGGTAAGGGTGAAGTTTCAGGGGTGTAGGGGAGTGTCGTAAAATACAATGGAAACTATTTTATGGGAATTGATGATTTTAACGTTTATTATCCACCTTATTGACACCCTTTCCTACTCGGTCAGACTTAACTCGGTCAAAAGTGGACAGTTCGCCTTGTCGTTTTCCTTATTCAACCTGTTTGTGCTTGTTTCCCGTACGGCTAATATGTTTCAAGCCCCTTTAATCGGATGGATCATTGGGGAAAGCCTTTCAACAGGAATTGACCCTATGAACGACATACGGAAGGTAATTTTCGCTTCGACAATAGGAACATTGTTTGGAATTCTATTGATCCCAACATTTTTGAGACTATTTGAGGTCGCTGTAAAACGGCTGGAGACAACCGGTTCGGTTCCACTGTTAGTGATCGAAGCCTTGCATATTAATAATGTGAAGCGCATCTTAAAAAGAGCTACCCGGCCCAACAAAACGATGTTAGAAAGGCTCAGATATCGGGAAATTCCGAAGAGACTGCTTATCATAAATTCATTGGTAACAGGAATTTATACAGTCGGGGTTCTTGCGGCTAACTATTCGGCATTATTAGTGGCAGAACAGTACAGAATCGCGGCAGTAGGTTCCTCGGGGATGATTAATGGCTTTGCGACAATTTTGCTGACATTGTTTATTGACCCGAAATCCGCTGTAATTACGGATCAAGCGTTAAGGGGAGACAGGCCGTATGGTGATGTGAAAGCCCTGGTCATTTTGCTGATCGCCTCTAAGTTAATTGGCACAATGCTGGGACAAGCGATATTTCTGCCGGCAGCAAAAATTATTGCCAGTTTCTATGGGATGTGAGGAAGGAGGGCATTTGCGTTGAACTGCCAATATCAATCCGCTAGGCCGGTGCCCCGTTTAAGATTACGCACATTTTCAGGTAAGCTATATTTCACCTGGCGGCGGTATTTACAGTGGCTATTAAACCGAGCCACCCGATATGCTTTAACCTCAAGAGAGAGTGATTTTTCTAATGTTGTGGCGGCCCACAAAGCACCCTTATACAGACGATTACGCAATGTTGATATGTGGCTGCAGGAAAATAAAGTAACGAACTTGAAGCTGGCATGTGGAAAGCTTAATGAGGTGATACTAAAGCTATTATGATGGTTGAGCCGTTGCTTGAAGAGGGAAGAGAGTAGCTATCAAACCAAATGAAATGCAGGAGGAGCGTTTTTGGCAAATAAACGTATATCACGCAGAACATTTATCATCGGTGGGATAGGATTGCTATCCTACCTGTACTTTAATGTCCATTCCGTTGCCGTAAAACACTATACTATTGTCATTAATGATCTGCCCAAAGAGTTTGAGGGCTTTACAATTCTTCATTTGACGGATTTACATGCCAAAAAGTATGGTGATAAGCAGGATAAGCTTATCAATATGATTAATCGCCAGAAATTCGATATGGTAGCGATGACCGGCGATTTTATAGATAAAGATAATCCTGATGTTGAACCTACTTTGGATCTGATTCGTGGATTAGAATCCAAGCCTATTTTCTTTGTACCGGGGAATCACGAGTGGAGGCATGATTTTAGAATTAAGCCTATTTTAGAGGGTCATGGGGTAAAGATTTTAGACAACAGGAACTATAAATGTGCAAAGGGGAACTCCTATCTTTGGATAGCAGGTGTCGATGATCCCTATTTGCATAGAGATGAGTTGGATCAGGCACTTCATGGCATCGCAGATTCTCAGCCTAAAGTATTATTGGCCCATGCACCAAATATTTTTATGTCTGCAGCTGAGTCCGATATTGAGTTGGTATTAGTGGGACATACACATGGTGGTCAAGTAAGGCTTCCTATAATAGGGGCGATAGTGGCTCCAGGTCAAGGACTTTTTCCAAAATACGATTATGGACATTTCACGACGGGTTCTACAAATATGATCATTAATGGCGGCTTAGGAGAGAGTACCTTGCCATTACGATTTTGCAGTCGGCCAGAAATCGTTCTTGTTAAACTGGTTTCCAGTCCCCAATAGACCCTAGCTTCAAAAATAAAGGTTGATTTCTATAAAGATGACTTAAAAGAATGCTGACAATTACTTTGGAAAAAAGGGGCAATTATGTATAACAAGAGTTTATGGGAAGCTTTCTTATTCCCTCCTATACATATAGACAGAAGAAGGCTTGAAGCAAAACTTAAGGGCAAGACAATTCTTATTACAGGTGCCAGTTCCGGCATAGGGGAAGAATTAGCTTACCAATTGGCAGAGATAGATTGTCATTTGATTTTAGTGGCAAGAACTGAGGAAAAGCTCATCAGAGTGAAACAAGAAATTGAACAAAAAGAAGCCAAAGTAAGCATTTTTCGAGCTGACCTTAGAGATCCTGAAAAGGTGATGGAATTATTAAAGTTCATTCATCAATTGCCCGATGGTTTGGACTTATTCGTCAGCAATGCCGGTTTATCAATAAAGCGATCGATTAACGATTCTTTAGACCGCTATCATGACTTTACCCGAACCATGGCCATCAATTATTTTGCACCGGTTCAATTATTATTGTCCCTTATTCCTCTCCTTGAGAAAAATAAGGGACATATTATTAATCTCTCTACGATCAATGTTTTGCTCTTACCTGTGCCCCATTGGGCCGCCTATCAGGCATCAAAATCAGCCTTTGATACCTGGTTTCGAGCGGCAGCTTCGGAGCTGAATGCTATGGGGATTGCCACGTCATCAGTGTATCTGCCCCTGGTTAGAACTCCTATGATTTTGCCTACAGAGGCCTATCAAAAGCTTCCTGCCATGAGTCCGGAGCATGTAGGGAAAATTGTTTCTAAGTTAATATATACACAAAAACCAAAATACAGGCCCTGGTGGTTGCTGCCCGGACAATTCGTATCAATTATGTTTAGAGGAATCTGGGAATTTGCTGCACCGGCTATTTTAAGAAAGCGAAAACAAGGTAGACATCATGGTTAGATTGATCGATGTTTTATTTAAAATAGGACTGTTTTCACCCTTAAGGCTCTATAGCTTTGCTAGTGCTCTCCATAAATATGGAATAAACATCATGGCTTTATTGAGTTTTGCTGAAAAGGCATATGGGAAAAAGATAGGGCTGGTCGATGACAACGAAACATTGACTTACAAAGAATTGTATTTACAGTCTAAAGAGCTTTCTTTTATTTTGAGAGAAAAATATCAACTGAGAAGGGGCCATAAGGTAGGGTTTATATGTAAAAACCATGCTTCCTTAGTGAAAGCTATATTCGCTGTTTCTCAATCAGGAGCGGATATCTATTTGCTTAATGCTGAAATGAGCTGCAGTCAGTTTAATAATTTATTAGATCAAACGGATTTCCACTTGCTTATCTATGATTTTGAATCAAGTCCTTTGCTTGAAGGTTCAGCGTATAAAAAGGATAAGCTTTTGAGTTATCACGAGGATTTACCAGCGATCAATAACTTGCTTAATCTAAGCCTCCCTGAAAATCCGAAAATAAAGCGTTCCTTAACCGGAAAGCTGGTGATATTAACGGGAGGTACAACGGGGAATGCCAAGGCAGCAGTCCATCAACCTTCACTTCGCAACTATTTGAATCCATTCGTAACTTTAATAAACAGACTGAAGCTCGTAAATTATCGTACTGTTTATATAGCCACCCCAATTTATCATGGCTATGGAATAGCAGTTTTACTGGTGTTCATCATTTTGGGGAAAAAGGTGATCATCCAAAAAGGTTTCAATGTGGTCAAAGCATGCCACCTTATTCGCAAGCACCAGGTTGAAGTGGTGACCGTTGTACCCTTAATGATCTATAAAATGTTAAAACAAAACCCTGAGGATTTGAAATCCCTTGCTTGCATTGTTTCAGGTGGGGCGGAACTCAATCCCAGAGTGGTCAGGGAGACGGCGGAGAAATTAGGAGATGTCTTGTATAATTTGTATGGAACCTCAGAGGCGGGTTTAAATATCATAGCCACACCCCAGGATTTAAGGTGCTCGGCAAATACCCTTGGGAAAAAAATCAAAGGTGTTCGGCTAAAAATAATGGATGGAAACAAAAATAAAGTTCCTGTTGGCAGTGTGGGCCAATTCTGCATTAAAAACAGGTGGTCCATGGGAAACAAAAGCAATCCATGGATTGAAACAGGTGATTTAGGCTATTGTGATCATCAAGGATATTACTTTTTATGTGGCAGGGCCGATGACATGGTGGTTTCGGCAGGGGAAAATGTTTATCCTGCTGACCTGGAGCAGGTACTAAGAGATCATCCTCACATAGAAGAGGTGGCGGTAATCGGAATCCGAGATGAAGGATTTGGGCAAAGGCTGAAGGCGTTTGTACTTCCTGAAGAGGGAGCCGGTTTAACCGAGGAGGAGCTTTTGGAATGGCTGCGCCCAAGAGTTGCACGATTTCAGGTTCCCAAGGAAATAACCTTTGTTCAAGAAATGCCTTATACTTCCTTGGGTAAGCTTGATAAGAAGCTGTTAAGAAGTAATGATTGACACTGCCATTGGGCAGCTGAGATAGGAGGTAATGCTATGAGACATATTGGAACGAAAAAACTGGAAACCGAGCGGTTGATCTTACGCAAGTTTGAACTAAATGACGCAGAAGCGATGTTTAGGAATTGGGCCAGTGATGCGGAAGTAACGAAATATCTGATATGGCCTCCCCATGACAATGTCGCGGTCTCCTTGGAAGTATTGAAGGACTGGATTAGTCAATATAAAGACCATAAGTTCTATCAATGGGCAATTGTGTGCAAAGAAAATGGGCCTGAGCCTATTGGCAGTATCAGCATTGTAAAAATGGATGAGCGTATTGGCATGGTTCATGTGGGTTATTGCCTAGGTAAAAGATGGTGGGGTAAGGGTGTTGCCTCTGAGGCACTTGCAGAGTTAATACGTTTTTTCTTTGAAGAGGTTGAAGTGAATAGGATTGAATCCAGGCATGATCCGCGCAATCCTAACTCAGGAAGAGTAATGAAAAAATGCGGGTTGGTGTACGAAGGGACTGTGAAGCAAGGGGACTGGTGCAATCAAGGAATCTGCGATTGCTCAATGTATGGACTTGTTGCGGAAGACTATTATTCAAGCAAGAAATGAAAAGTGGTTTGAAGTATCAAAATCAAAGGGAGGAGTTAACTTAATGATGGAGAGATAAAGGGATATAACCTTTTGGATTATAAAAAGAATTAGTTTTTAGAGAGGATGCTTGACCGTCACCTTAGGGGATGCCTTAAGCTTAATTTGGAGGTGACCACTATGCAGATTAGTGAAATCTGTCAGCTAACCGGGTTAACCAAGAAAGCCATCGAATATTATCAGGGCAAAGGATTAGTATCTCCCCTAATACAAGAGAATGGATATAGGGAGTTCAGCCATGATGATGTAGAGAAGCTGAGGGTAATAGCATTATTTAGAAAGCTGGATCTAACCACAGATGAGATTAAGCAAGTGTTAGAGAGTAATGACAAGAAATCCGCGCTGAAGATGGTTAAGCAAGTAAAGCAAATTCAAGCAAAGGCCAGACTTACCCAGATAGAATTGCTTGAGGAACTGGTTCATAATGAAAATATGGAGATGATTCAGGATAAGATCAGTATATTAGAGCAACAGGCTTCCATTAAAGAAAAATTGCTAATGTCCTTTCCCGGGTACTATGGACATTATATTAGTTTTCATTTTGGCCAATTTCTGAACGAGCCAATAAAAACGGACGAACAGAAACGAATGTATGCAGTCATAGTTGAGTTTTTAGATAACATGGAATCACTGGAAATTCCTGATGAACTCCAGCCCTTTCTGGATCAGGTGGATCAGTACACGGATGATAGGCTTGAAACCCTATCTTTGAATGTGCAGATCGCTTTTGACGATTTTGAAACCTACTGGGAAAACTACAAAGAAAGTATAGCTCAATATGTAGAATTTAAAAAATCAGAGAGCTATCAAAACTCAGGGATGGCACAACTTATGCATTTATTTCGTCAATTTGGTGAGACAAGCGGATACTATGAAGTGTTTATCCCAGCTATGCGCAAATTAAGTCCTTCCTATGATGCTTACTATATGAAAATGCTCCAAGCCAACGAAAAGCTGATAGAGAAAATGCCGGACTTGAGAAATGGAAGTATTTCCAAAGCAGGTCATCCGGGGTATAATCATCTTAGGGATGGAGAGTAAATGCCGGATTACCGAAGAAGCCTGAAGAGAATACGATTTAGCAATACGAGGCTGACAGGTACTGTTAGCCTTTTATTTTACATATTTGACTGCTAATTTGGTTTGCGCGCATAAGGATGTCTGAATGTATGTAATGAGGCCATATAGAGGGGGCGAAGCTATGAAGGTTTTAATCTTCGGCGGAACAGGTTTTGTGGGAAAATATCTGACCAAGGAATTGCTTGAGAATGGATATCAGGTGTTTGTTGTAACCAGAAACTCTCATAAAATGGTCAGCACCCTAGGAAGTGGAGTAGAGGCAATCGAATGGGATAATATGTCCTCATTGTCTTCGCTTAAAAATTTGGAGCAGATTGATGTTGTGATCAATCTAGCCGGTGAATCCATCGGCAATCGCAGATGGACCCCTTCGGTAAAAGAAGAGATTATAGCAAGCAGGCTTAGAACAACTGGCGCAATTGTTACAGCCATTGATCATGGTGTGATTCAGCCTAAAGTGTTCATCAATGCATCGGCTGTTGGCTATTATGGCCCCCGTGGGGATGAAGAGCTCGCCGAGTCTGAGGAAGCCGGAAAGGATTTTCTGGCACAAGTATGCCGGGAATGGGAACAGGAAGCCTACAAGGCCCAAGCTCCTTTGACAAGAGTAGTCACCCTGCGGATTGGAGTCGTCTTAGGAAATGAAGGTGCTCTCAATAGAATGACCATGCCATTTAAATTCTACATAGGCGGTCCCTTGGGTACGGGAGAGCAATGGCTTTCCTGGATACATATCCAAGATTTAATCAGCATAATAAGATGTGTTATTGAACATCCGGGGTTATCCGGTCCTATTAATGCTGTCGCTCCAAATCCGGCAAGAATGAGAGATTTCAGTAAAACACTGGGCAAGGTTTTAAGCAAACCATCATGGCTACCCGTTCCAGAAATACTCCTGAAAATAGCTTTGGGTCAGATGTCAGAAATGCTATTACATGGACAACGGGCTGTGCCCAAGAAAATACAGAGCGCTGGCTTTGAATATATGTACGCAGACTTGGAGGAAGCTTTGGAGAACGCTTTGGCGGTGATATAAATTGAAAAGACTAAGAGAAGCTTGGCAGCACTCTTAATTTTTCTATGCTTCAGAGGGCCGTGGTGATAACTTAAAGCGGATTCTTCACAGTTTTTGACGAATGGTTGTAACAGGATTTTAAAAGGAGCGTAAGTATATGAATTGGAGTGAGGCATTTAACGCCAATCGACAGCCGTCTGATGATGACATTAAAGCGTTTATCGGTCAGGGAAAGCTATTATGGTCTGAACTGTTTTCTTATATCGATGCTGCTTATCAAGTTAAGCCTAAATTGGCCTTTAGTCAATGTTCGGCACAGCCCGGGTGGAATGTAAAGTATCAAAAGAGTGGTAAATCATTATGTACTCTATATCCAATGGAGGGATTTTTTATTGCACTCGTTGTGGTAGGGGCAAAGGAGGAAGAAACAGTAGAAATGGCTCTAGGAACATTTACTTCGTATGTTCAAAGCTTATACCGGAAAACATCTTTCTCCTGTGGCGGACGTTGGCTTATGATTGAGGTAAGGGAGCAACCTGTACTCAATGATGTAAAGAGCTTAATAGCAATCAGGGTAAGGCCAAAGCGGTTGGATGTGCCTCAATAGTGCAGCTGACTAAGAAGGAAGGGTAAAAATGATTATCGCTGATCAGCTATTGGCATTTGGAAAAGAGGATCTGCTAGAAGTCTCTAAAACTTTAAACGAAGAGGATATCTCTCAGCTCATTAAGTGGTTGAATGAAAAAGATGACAAATTGAGATACCATTCATTGCTTTTACTAGGACATCGTTCGGAGGAATACGGAGATGTGTACCCTTATTGGGATCTTCTCTGTGAAAAACTAAAAAGTCCCAACTCATACCAAAGAAGCATTGGGGTAATGCTTATTGCGGCTAATGCGAAATGGGATAAGGATGACAGAATGGATTCCACAATAGATGATTACTTAAAGATTCTTGGGGATAAAAAACCGGTTACAGTTAGGCAGTGTATCCAGGCGTTAAGTGAAATCGTTACCCATAAACCAAACCTGCAAGATAAAGTGTCCAGAGAGCTCATGGCCATTGATATCTTAGGAGTAAAACCGACAATGAGAAAACTGATACTCATGGACATGCTCAATATT
This sequence comes from Desulfitobacterium dehalogenans ATCC 51507, assembly GCF_000243155.2. Taxonomy (NCBI): domain Bacteria; kingdom Bacillati; phylum Bacillota; class Clostridia; order Eubacteriales; family Desulfitobacteriaceae; genus Desulfitobacterium; species Desulfitobacterium dehalogenans. The sequence goes on from NC_018017.1 coordinate 1,186,687, forward strand.
CTTGTGCTTATTCGAAAATCTCAGAACTCTGAAGAGATTGAGACCTATATTTTTAATGCCCTTACGGGTGGACTGCTTGACAAGAAAGCGTTAAAGCAAATTGAATCTGTGTTATAGGAGAGAAAACCATGAAGACAATAGGTTTAATTGGAGGAATGAGCTGGGAATCATCAGCCGAATATTATCGAATTATTAATGAAGAAGTGAAGAAACGGCGGGGAGGTTTACACTCAGCCAGGTGTATTCTATACAGTGTTGATTTTGAGGAAATAGAAATGTGTCAAAGCCGCGGTGAATGGCATAAGGCGGCGGAAATTCTTGCCAATGCGGCTCGAAGCCTGGAGGCCGCAGGGGCAGAATGTATTGTTCTTTGCACAAATACCATGCACAAAGTTGCTGATGAGATCCAAGCGGGGATGCGGATACCCTTGCTGCACATCGCTGATATTACGGCTAAACAGGCTTTAACACATAACATAAAAACCATAGGACTCTTAGGAACCCGATACACCATGGAACAGGATTTTTACACATCACGTTTAGAGACTCAGGGGCTAAAAGTTTTGACACCGGAAGAAGGAGATAGAGGAATCGTCAATGAAGTAATATATCATGAACTATGCTTAGGAGAAATTAGTAATGAATCGAGAAATCAATTCAAAAGAATGATCCAATCCTTAGTCGAGCAGGGTGCTGAAGGAATAGTGCTTGGATGTACAGAAATCGGCTTATTAATTAAACAAGAGGATTCATTCGTGCCTTTATTTGATACGACACTCATTCATGCCATAGGGGCAGTGGATTATGCTTTGTCAGAGGTGATCAAATAGAGTATTTAGTGAAAAATCAGGGCTTTTGTATGTAATGGACATTGAGTTTTAGTAATTATGATGGGATAATATGGTTGTGTTGATAGGGTAAGTAATAAAAAGAGGTGTTTTATATTGGTAAGAGTAATAGCAATCATTAAAGAACGACACAGAACCATGGGTTGCCGCATACTTGATGAAGTCACGGCGACAGTACAGGATATGGGTTTAGCGAGCACCTTGGAATACATTAAAGAACATAGCTGCCGCAATGCTCATGCCTCAGGGGTAGCATTGGTCGCAGATGAAGGGACAATAGATATGTTGCCTGTTATTGACTCACATACAAAACAATGTATAAAAAATGATAAGTACATCATCGTAGGAACTTTTAAAGAAGGGGATCGGATCACCGCCATACGGGTAACGGATTATACGGGGACCATCATGGATATTGATGTCAAACAGCTTTTGATGTTAGAGGATAAAGGATATTGTAACGCTAAAATAAAAAATGTTGGTGATAAGAGGTCAATTAAGCCCTTGGATTTGCCCTGGCCTGTTTTAAGGTGGTCGCCAGGGAAGTAATTTGATGAGATGGTAAAGGGGAAAGAGTAGCATTGGCCTATCTTAAAAAGGTGACACTGAATTGGGAACGTGCAGACAACAGAAATATCTACCCATTTAATATCCCTGCACTGGTAAATTGTGCATCGCTGGATATTAATCACAATGTCGTGTTTTTTGTGGGCGAGAACGGGACAGGAAAATCAACGTTGCTCGAAGCCATAGCCTATCAGTGCGGCTTTGGAATTGGCGGTGGGGATAGAAATGTTGATATCGGATTGTCTGATGAAAGTGTCCGCCTGGCCTCGATTCTAACATTATCCTGGATGCCTAAAATCAATCAGGGATTTTTTTTACGAGCTGAGACCTTCTTTGATTTTGCCAAGCATCTGGATGAACGTTCAAAAGATCCATATGCCGGCGGCAGAAAGGTTTATGACGCTTACGGAGGAAAATCTTTAAACCAGCAATCTCATGGGGAGGCGTTTCTCTCCCTCTTTGCCAATCGTTTTGGCGGTAGGAGCCTGTACATACTGGATGAACCTGAAGCAGCACTTTCGCCCCAGCGTCAATTGGCTTTTTTAGGCATCATAAATGATCTGGAGATGGCAGATCGCGCCCAATTTATTATTGCGACCCATTCCCCGATTTTAATGGCCTACCCGGGAGCACAGATCTACGAATGCAATGAGGATGGGATTATCCCCATTGATTATGAAGAGACGGATCATTATCGCTTGACCAAGGCCTTTCTCGATAATCCGGACAGATTTTTTAAACAACTTTTTAGTTGAGTGTCCATTCTCAAGGAGGGAAGATATGTATGAGCATAAATCATGATGTAGGAATTATTGAGGGCGTTTATGACATTGCTCTACCTAAAGTTCCCACATCCCTTCATAGATGGGGACGAGTAGTATGGCTGCAGGATATTGAGATTGGCTCTCAAGGAAGATTTTTGTACATCCAGGATGGTCAATGTTCAAGCACTCATTTAAGTCGAATCACAAATGTTATTAAAGCTACGGAGTATGTAGAGATTCACACCGAGAATAACATATATAAGCTGAGGCTTTTGCCGGTGAATCCACATTCATAGAGATTGCTGAAGAATTGAGAATACAAATAATCAGGGAGAACTGCAGTCCGCAACTCTCTTTTTTGTTTTTTAATTATTCTAACAATTTTTTGGCTTTCCATTTATAATAGACAAAGGGGGATTGAAAATGAATAATTATAGACCCGTCATCTTGGCAGAACAGACAGTCCTCAATGATTTTGAACTCGATCCACTTACAAGAAAAATAAGCATAGATATATCCCGACGCGGTGAACAAAGTAATAAGGGTATGGTTGACAGCCTCCGTCAAACTTTGCATCAAAGGCTAGGGGTTCCTGTATCCATTCCGGTGCCCCTCATGAATGATGTCCTAAAGTTTGGCCGTGATGGGAATGAGGCCATAACGGTTACACTGACTGCAAGTCATGATATCAATGAAGAAGGAAAAGCTGGAAGTTATCAATTAATTAATCTAGAACCTGGAGATCATACCGATTTTAATGTGGGGTTAGCCATTGATATAGGAACAACCACTGTGGTTGTTTATCTTGTAAACATGATTAATGGAGACATTATTGGTAAAGCCTCGGATTATAATGGCCAAATTAAGTTTGGGGACGATATACTTAGCCGCATTATGGTTGCCAGAGAAGAAAAAGGCTTAAAAGAGCTGCAAGCCTTGATTGTAAATACACTCAATGAGCTTATTCAAAATTTATGTACTCAATTCTCACTGAAGCCGCATGATATAAATGGAGTATGTATTGGGGCAAACACGACTATGGTTCATTTGCTATTAGGTTTGGACCCTGGTTCAATTTGCCGGGAACCCTATAAACCAGTGGTTAATAATGCGGAAGTATTTTGTGCTAAGGACATTGGCTTAGATGTCAATCCCCTCGCACCGACCTATTGTTTGCCGAGCATCGGCAGTTATATTGGCGGTGATGTCTTAGCGGGGATTCTGGTAAGTGGTATGCATAAGCAGGAAGAAACGTCACTCTTGGTGGATATCGGGACAAACGGAGAATTCATTCTGGGAAATCATGAATGGTTGGTAGCATGTGCAGGGGCGGCTGGTCCGGCTTTGGAAGGGGGAGTAACGGAGTGTGGAATCAGAGCTGAACAAGGGGCTGTTGATCATGTTGAGATAGACTCTGAACATAGTGTAAGATATACAACCATCGATAATGCCCCCGCAAGAGGAATTTGTGGTTCAGGATTAATTGATATATTAGCGGAACTTTTCTTAAATGGGATCATTGATCGGGCTGCCCGATTTACAGATGGGAGAGAGCGTTTCATTATCGTTCCTGCCCACGAAAGTGCAGAGGGCAGGGAGATATTTATAAGTCAAAAGGACATTAGCAGTCTCATGCGTACAAAGGGGGCCGTAAACGCTGCACTTGAAGTATTAATTGAAAGTGTGGGCTGCCGGTGGGAAGAGATTGTTAAGTTTTATGCGGCAGGTGCATTTGGCCAGTATCTGCCTCTTGAATCCGCAATTACCATTGGGCTCTATCCCGATCTTCCACGAGAACATATGATGCGCCTGGGGAATAGCTCAGGCGAAGGAGCGCGTCAGGTTCTGCTTTCTAATGAAAAGCGCAGAGAAATAGAGCAAATTGCCAATAAGATTACTTATTTCGAAATGAATGCAAACAATATGTTTATGGACAAATACTGCGGAAGTCGGTTTTTACCTCACACGAATATGGATTTATTCCCGAGTGTCAAGGAGAAATTGGCAGTTCGACAAAGCGGTTTCTGATAATATATAGGCTTATATTTGAGTCGGACCGAGCTTGTTTGGCAACACTATGCTTGAGGTGAGCATCATGCCGGAAATTCCCGAAATGGAAACGTACAAGGATTATTTGCAGTTGTCCGTTCTCGGTAAGAAAATTGTAGGAACTGAAATCGTCCGGGAGCGTAGCACCAATGTTCCTCCTGATGAGTTTGTAAGATGGGTGCAGGATACAAGTATTGAGCAGGTGTTAAGATGTGGAAAATACCTCATCCTTTCCCTGAGCTCAGGGAAAGCCCTCTGCGCTCATATGATGCTTGATGGCAGAATCTATTATGAGGTGGCTGGAGAGCCTGTAGAGCTGCCGGGTAGCTCACATATTCAGCTGAGGTTTGAAGATGACTCTATTCTCCATTTTTGTGATTTAAGATTAGGTTATCTTAAGCTCCTCGACCCATCCCAAGTACAAGCTATTAAGGATGGGTTGGGCCCTGATCCTTTGGATTCGGGATTTTCCTTTACCGCTTTTCTGAAAATCCTTAGCGCAAAAAGAGGAATGATTAAGCCCCTGCTCATGGATCAAAAAAATATATCAGGGATAGGAAACGCATATTCCAATGAGATTTTATTTGCTGCGGGAATACTGCCGGAACGAAAAGTTCCGACATTAACCGATGGGGAGAAGGAACGGTTGTATTCAGTTATCCCTGATTTGCTTCGGCAAGCTATTGAAAAAGGGGGCTATATCGAAGAACCTTTTGCCTTCTGGGATAATTTAAGTGGGGGAATGATCCCGTATTTCAAGGTTTATGATCGTTCGGGACAACCTTGTCTTCAATGTGGTGATACAATAAGGCAAAAGATAGTTGGGGGTAGGAATGCTTATTATTGTTTAACATGCCAACATTAAGCATGATGTGCCGGCTAAAAACCTAAACAATTGACCGCCGGCGAATTAACCTTAAGGAATAATTTAGCCTATGACAAATTAATGATATAAGGATCCAGTCGTGAAGAGAGGGATAAGCATGGGGGACCAAATTAAAAGAAAGTCTTTTTCGATCAAATTATTAATATTCTTGCAGGCTTTTTTAGGGTTAGGAGCAATTTTTGGCGGGACGGTTCTTATTATCGATCCCAGTGGTGAATTGATTCAGATGCCGGCGACGATGCTGGAACATTCCCCCTTTAGTGATTTTTTGCTACCCGGTATAATTCTTCTCACCTTGTTGGGAATTTTGCCATTGGCTGTAGCTTATGGTTTAGTAAAAAATCAGCCTTTGGCAGTAGTTAATCGGCTCAACTTGTTTTCAGATAAACACTGGGCTTGGACCTATTCACTCTATATCGGTTTTGTTTTAATTATTTGGATTGCAGTTGAAGCTTACTTTATTCAGGGCTTTGCTGTCATTCATTTAGGCTATATTTTTTGGGCTTTACTTATTCAGGCGATTACTTTGCTTCCTTCCGTCCAGAGCTATTATACATCGCCATAAGAGTAAAACTATCCATACGAAGCAAGTATTACTTAATATGATGGGGGAAATTTGTATGAAGTATATCGCCCTACTTCGGGGGATTAATGTGGGAGGGAAAAATAGAGTCCCCATGAACCAATTGAAACAATGCTTGGAGAAAGCCGGGTTTCAAAATGTGGTGACCTACATTAATAGTGGGAATGTAATCTTTGATTATCAGGCACAGGATCCTCCGGTGCTTATTGAAAAATGCAAAGAAATTTTAGAGGAGGAATTTAAATTTCCTATAGACTTAGCACTTATCGATGGGGAAAGCATGAGAGAAGCTATAGAGCATGCGCCGGATTGGTGGGGAGAGGACCCCAATGCAAAGCATAATGCACTATTTGTTATACATCCCGCCACAGCCATAGACATAGTTGCTGAGGTAGGGTCCACGAAGCCTGAGTATGAACAAGTATTTGCTTATGGTCCCGTGATATTTTGGTCAGCACAGTTAAAGACCTTTTCCCGCACTCGGTGGACCAAAATCGTTGGGACCAAGGCGTATAAATCCGTTACCATTAGAAATGCCAACACCACAAGAAAGGTGTTGGAAATAGCTCTGTCTCATTAAATTCCCAGTGTGTCAAGGAGGATATGATGGAAGAGATTATCGTTTTGAATATTCCCGTTAAGTTTGGCGACATAGAGGAAGTGATCCACCCAGTGATTTTAATGGATGCCAAGGAAATGATTCTGGTGGACTGTGGGTATATAGGCTTTATGCCTAAGGTTGAGGGTGCTATCCAAGCTCAGGGCTTAGATTGCAGTCAACTCACCAAAATCCTTATTACCCATCACGACCACGATCATATGGGGGCTTTAGCAGATTTCAAGCAGAAGTACCCTCAGATCCAAGTTGTAGCAAGTTCCATAGAAGCTCCTTTTATAGCCGGAGAAACGAAGTCTATGCGCTTGGAGCAAGCTGAAGCCTTGCAAAATGCTGCCTTAACTGAGGAGCAGAAGGCTTTTGGTGAAGCCTTTTGCAATATCCTGAGAAGTGTTAAACCGGTTGCAGTGGATATCACCGTTCATGATGGACAAATCATGGACTGGTGCGGGGGGTGTGAAATTATAAGCACACCGGGTCATACACCCGGGCATATAACTCTCTATTTGAAGAAACATAGAACCATAATAACCGGTGATGCTGCAGTGCTGGAGAACAATGAATTGGTTATTGCCAACCCTCAGTTTACCTTGGATATGGAAAGCGCTACACAATCCCTGGCAGAGTTACAAAGCTTTGAAGCAGACAAGTATATTTGTTACCATGGGGGGATTAAGAGCAATTAGTACATAGTGGTGTGGGGATGAATTATGAGAGTGGAGGGGATAAGAATGGATACGAATTACCGTGTTGCCTATAATAAGTTCTGGCAAGACATAAAAAAGAGAGAGCCGGTGGAGATTACATCTACACGAGCGGTATCTTATAACGTGGATACCAAGCAATTTATAGTTATGTTTTTTAATCAAGAGTACATTGTGGATAGCAATCAGGAAACGGTATACCGTAAAGCAGATGGGCATAGTCTGGATATCATGGATGCAATCATTATTCTTAACTATTTAGCCTATGCGCAGCCGCTAGTGGAATCAGAGCCCAGGTGGGTGAGTATTAAGGAAATACCGGGAGGGATGATTTTTTATTCGGCTTTTCTTAAAACAGCCATCTCACCATTAATCAAGGCATTTGGTCATCAGGCCAAGCTTTTGGGAACCTTGGCAGCCTCTTTAGGTGGGCAACCCGCTAATATGGGTGATTCATCGGTGATGTTTCAAGCCTTTCCAGAAATCCCTGTGTGTGTGGTCATTTGGGAAGGGGACGAAGAGGTGAAGGCCAATGCCACAATCCTCTTTGATCCTTCAATAGAGCCCATGTTACATAGTGAAAGCATCATTGGTCTTGGTATTTCCTTAGCCAATCGGCTGAATAAGAGGGCTTCCAGCTGACGTGGCTTAACAGATTTGGGGTTATATCCTTTTTTGATCATGAGGGTTTTTGCATTCTCTACTTGAGCTGACAGTTGAGCAGTTATCCTTTTTGACGGCTCTTGCATAAAAACACCTCCATTGAATTCTGACTGATTCAATGGAGGTATTTCTCTTTCCGTTAATCTTATAAAAATTAAAAGCGCTATTGACCGATTTCAAAAGGGATGATAGAATATTCACAAAATACACTCAAGTGAAAATATGAGCATAAATAAACAAACATAACCATGATCTATTTAATTTATAATTACTACTAACAGTATAACAGGAATTTTCGCAATTTTCAACAATTAATTTATATAATTAATTTTCCGAATATTCAACAAATACTTTATAATCTGAATTGCGTGTCGTCAATTTTTGACACAAATTTTTGACAATTGTTACTGATTGTTACTGATATCCAAATGATGCACAATATCTCTGTTTTATAAACTATTTTTAGTTTATAAATAACAAAAATAAAAAGGAGGAAAAACAAGGATGACAGTATCAAAAAGCGAGAATTTTTTAGACCGAACATTGAACAGCGAAATGACAAGAAGAAAATTCATGAAGGTCTCAGGAAAAAGTATCGTGGGTGTAGCCATCTCAGCATCATTTCTGTCTCTAATAGGATGTACACAGGAACAAGTAACCAGTGGGAAAGTAAGGGTGTGGAGTACGCCCCAAGGACTGCTTGTCGTGAATGAAGCAAAATGTACCGGTTGTCAACGCTGTGAAATCAACTGTACTCAAGTGAATGATGGGTATGTATCTTCTTATGTTTCCAGGGCTAAGGTTAGCAGAAACTTAATGTTAAGCCATTTGGGTAATGGGTTATTAACAGATAACTGGGTGTATTTCCCGGATACATGTCGTCAATGCGAAGACCCTTCGTGTGGAAATGCATGTCCAGTACAAGCAATATCCTCAGATGATAGGGGAGTAAAAAAAGTCGATCAGTCTAAATGTGTAGGCTGTGGTACATGTACTGCGCAATGTCCATGGGAAATGCCAACGGTTAATCCAGAAACTAGAAAGTCGTCCAAGTGCATTCTATGTGGTTCTTGTGCAACAGGATGCCCTACAGGTGCATTAAGCGTTGTAGACTGGGATAGTGTAACTGCAGCTTTGCAGAAAACTAGAAAATAATAGGGGGATAAAATAATGAGCGTATATGGATGGGCGGGAAAGATCTTAAGAGTCAATTTTACCACAGGCAATATAAATACTGAAGATACTAGTAAATATAAAGACTATGTCGGCGGAATGGGAATAGGTTATAAAGTTATTTATGACGAAGTTCCACTGGAAACCCATGCCCATGATGAAGCTTCCAAAATCGTCATGGCCACAGGCCCGTTAACTGCTACAGGAGTTCCTTGTTCAGGAAGAATGAATATTACTTGCTTATCCTCATGGTCAAAAGGATTTTCAATAGTAGATGGACATATGGGTGGACATTTTGCACATGCTTTAAAGTATGCTGGTTATGATGCGATAATATTTGAGGGAAAATCAGCTAAACCCGTGTATTTAAAGATAGATGATGATAAGGTCTCCATCGAAGATGCCAGCCATTTATGGGGAAAAGGTACCTTCGAAGCCAATAGAATGTTAGTAAAAGAAAATGGAGAGAATTTTTGCGCCGCAGTTATAGGTGCGGCAGGAGAAAACTTAGTAAATATGTCAAACCTGATTACTTCGTTTGGGAATTCAGGTGGAGCAGGATGTGGAGCTATTTTTGGCTCTAAGAAGGTAAAGGGTATTGCGGTAAGAGGTACTGGAAATATAAAAATTGCCAATGTGAAGGACTTAAGAGAACAAAGTAATTATATGTTAAAAGAGTTGATTGGAGGGAACAATAACCATAATGTACCGGCAACTCCACAATCTTGGGCGGAATACTCAGCGCCTTCCGGAAAAAACAGATGGTCAGGGGCTTCAGGACTAGGATGGCATAAAGCACCAGGCGGATTTGTTGACATGGGTGAGCAGCCGCCGGGAGATCTAAATAAGATAGGCTTTAGAGCACATAAAGGACATTTTGACCACGGAGATCTTGCCGATAAATATATGGTTAAAGTCGGAGGATGTTCATCTTGCCCAATCAGATGCTATGCCGAATATGATGTCGATCCATTGGCTGATTTTGATTTACCGACAAAGGTTTCTAATACTTGTATGCCTATTATTTCAGTAGGGAATTGGTATGCGGGAAATATCGGAAAAATGAAACATGTGGATGAAAATGATGGCAGTTTTGTAAACAATGTTACGGGTGCGAGAGCTGTAGATGAATATGGTCTTTGGGATAACTATGGAAATATCCAAAAGGACTTTGCATATTGCTATAAAAAAGGAATACTAAAGGAAAAGCTCCCGAAAGAGGAATATGATTCCATACCATGGGAACTATTGGAATCTGGTGATCCGAGATGGATATGGGAAATAGTAAAGAGAGTAGCATCGAATAAGGGTGAAATAGCAACAATAGGTATGGGAACCTATCTCATGGTAGAAAAATGGGGATTAGGAAAAGAATATTTTGATGATCAAGGCCAAGGCAATCTTTGTTACAATGGCTATCCTAACCACCATGGACCTAGTGAAGCAGGGCAAGCAGCGATGCTTTATAATCTGATGTACAATAGGGACTGTATGGTGCATCATGTTACCTGCATCACATCCTCCGGATCACCCTATGAACTATATAAGGGAATACTTGAAGAAGAGTTTGGTGAGGGTGTAATAGATCCGCCTAAACACTATACGCCTATGAATAGAAGCAAAGCGAAATTTGCCAAATGGGCTTTTATTGGTAAGCAATGGCATGATATGGCAACCCTTTGCAACTGGATGTATCCCATGACTTTGTCTCCGGTTAAAGCAAGAGGATATAAAGGGGATTTAGAACTGGATGCCAAATATATGACAGCTGTTACAGGTGAAAAATGGACAAGAGCAGATGTGGATTTAGCCAGTGAGAGAGTTAGCAACATGCTAAGGGTAATAACAGCTCTATCCTATAATATTCATTTAGGAAGTAAGAACTTAAGAAAAGATCATGATGAAATTACTAAATGGGTATTTGATAAGGATCCTGACTTTAAAGCCTTTGAAGAAGGAACAGACAAATTAGATCGAGATGATATGGAAATTGCACGAGATATGTTCTATGAGGAGATGGGCTGGGATAAGGAAACAGGAATACCTACTAGGAAAACCCTGGAGAGACTAAGCCTTGGTTATATGGCAGATGATCTGGAAAAGAGAGGGCTGCTGCCAGCCTAGAATTAAGGAGACATAAAGATGTTTAGAAGAAGAAAACCAGGATTTGCCGTAGAGATTAACAAAAAAGAATTTGGAAATGAATCCAATGAAATTAATGCGGACAGAGCAGAAGAAGAATTAAGAATGAAGATAGATTTAGTGGATCTGCTTGATGAAGAAGATTTAGTTGACGCGGAATCCCAGGATATGGAGGAACAAGGTGAGCAAGTAGGTGGATCAAAGTATATACTTTTGGCAGACTTTATTAGAGAAAGAAGTATTGGCTCCATGCTCACAAGCCAAAAATCCTTAGTTGAAGAGGATGAAACAGTGGAAGAAACCATAGAAAAAATGGGAGGTGAGGAAGATACTCAAGACATAGTGTCTATAAAAGGTAATGAGGATGTATATTATTATTCAAATCAATATATGAGCGATAACTATGCCATGATTGCTATGTTAGTTGAGGAGAAGGATTTATCAAAAACGATAGTTGAAATGGTAAGGTGGAATTGTAAGACTTATCCTTGTCCCACACCTATCTACTATTTTGGTAAAACGCCGTATTCTTATAACGATGAGGAAATAGAGATAGCTTTAAATAAGTTGAGAGAGGATGAAAGATACAAAGACATAAAAGAACTTCTTACAGGAAACAACATCCGATACTTCTATTCTACTCTTCATATGAGTGAGAAATATGCGAGGGCCTTGGCAGAAAGTACCGAACAAGGAGAATATGGATATAATTAAAATTGGGACTTTAAAAGGAGGTGTAAATTACTGATTTGATCCTTTTTTAATCTGAATGGAATAATAGTATACTAATTGAGCGTACTAATATATTTAAATTTTAAAATAGTAAAATAACTATATTGATTATTCGGACTTGTTAGAAATCTCGATTGAATTATCTTGACAATAAGTGGGTCTATAGTATATCCTTTCATTAAGTACTGAATTGATTGTTGTTGACCAATGTTTACGTTCTTAAACAATTATTTAATCTCAATAATCAAATACACAATATAAGCAGGATGAACCTGCCTTAATACCATGGAGGTCGTTAAAAACGTGCCTTCATGGTGTTTTTATTTTTGAGGTATAGAGTATAAGAACTTTTTAATTAAGGAAATGGTAAGTAAGTGTTAAAAATCTAAATGTCTTTCTTCGAGGGCTATGGCAAAGAAGTGGAGGATGATTAAGATGAAAAGCAAAAATGGGAAGTGGATGATTTCAGGTGTACTTATCATGTGTATAGCGCTCCTTCTGGCGGGTTGTGGAGGAAGCAATCCGGTAACTACTGGGGGAAAGACTGCCAAAGATGAACTGGTTATTTATATTGGGTATGGGATGACCAGTGGCGGTTATGATCCCTGCACCGGTTATGGAATCTATGGAGACGGAATCTTCCATAGTGCCTTATTGAAATTCAATGCCAAAATTGAAGTGGAACCGGATCTGGCTGTCAATTATACAATTAGTGACGATGGCTTGACTTATACATACACTCTTCGCGACGATGTGAAATTCTCTGATGGCCAGTCTTTAACCGCTGACGATGTAGCCTTTACCTATATGACCGCCAAAGCAAGTGGATCCAGTGTGGATTTGACCATGCTGGAAAAGGCGGAAGCCAAAGATAATACGACCGTCGTCTTTACCTTGAATAAAAAATGGTCAGCATTTGTCTCTACCACCGCCCTGCTGGGAATTGTCCCCAAGCATGCTTATGGACAGGGGTATGGGGACAATCCGATTGGGACGGGCCCCTTCAAAGTAGCCCAATTGGATAAAGAACAACAGCTTATCGTCGTCCCCAATGATTATTATTACGGAACCAAGCCTAGCTTTAAGAAGATCACTATTCTGAACTTGGATGAGGAAGCCGCCTTAGCGGCAGCAAAATCAGGAAACTTAGACGTAGTCATGGTTAATCCTGAGTATGCTTACGAAGAGGTTTCCGGTATGACTATGGAAAGCATTAAGACTGTGGATAATCGGGGATTTAATTTACCCACCATACCGGAAAGGTCGGATGCCAATGGCAATGTGATCGGAAATAACGTAACCAGTGATTATGCCGTACGCAAAGCTCTAAACATTGGTATTAATCGGAAGACCATCATCCAGAATGCTCTTAATGGTATAGGGTTTCCCGCCTATGGCCGAGTGGATGCTTTACCCTGGAACAACACTCCAGAATTTGAGGATGGCCGGGTGGAAGAAGCAAAGGCCCTGTTGGAAGAAGCAGGCTGGATCGACACCGATGGAGATGGAATACGGGAGAAGGATGGAATCAAGGCTGAGTTTAAAATCACGGGAAGAACAGATGATTTGCAACGCTATAATTTGGCCGTGGCTTTAAGCGAAGATGCTAAGAAACTGGGAATTAATCTTATGGCTGAAGCCGTGGCCTGGGCCGACTGTAAAGCTTTGACCCGCAATATACCCACCTGCTGGGGAAGCGGTGACTATAATCCTATCGACCTTTACAATGCTCATTATTCCAAAATGATTGGCGTCGGGACCAGCAATCCTGCTTCCTATTCCAATCCTAAAGTGGATGAATATATTGAAAAAGCTTTGGCAGCTACCAGCATGGAAGAAGCCATAGAGTATTGGAAACTCTCGCAATGGGATGGCGAGACAGGAACCAGCGTCGATTATCCCTTCTTATGGATTGTCAATATCGACCATACTTATTTTGTACGGGATGGGTTAAGCCTTGGGGAACAACGGATTCATCCCCATGGACATGGAGTGCCGGTTATCGCCAATATGAATGAGTGGACCTTTGAGCACAATTGATAAAAAGCCCGCCTAAGGAGTAACATTAAAAATGATGGCTCTAATGCCCTATAAGCGTAGCTTTGCGTACAGGAGAGAACGATTTTAGCGGAAGGGCGGCTGTGTTAACGAAGCTTTCTTAACATAGGCGAGCCACCGGTTCACATCAGGTAGTACCCTGGGGTTTGGCTCGACTGTTAAGAAAGCAAGTTGACCAGCCCTGGAGCTAATGAGTGAGCGGATGTACGTAAAGCTACACGACCCGAGCAACGAGCTTCATTTATCGATGATGCAGCTTAAGATGGAACTCCATGAGTGAAAAATGAAGAGACTTGAGGAAGCATAGATGAGAGAGAGAAACAAGGTCTTACAGAAACTAATATGGCCATCCTTCCTGCGCATGATCACTTTGCTCATTGCTATGAGTGTCATTGCTTTTGCCTTGGTTATGGCTTCACCTGTTGATCCCATTGATGCATTTGTGGGCTCAGAGTCCAATGTCTCACAGGAACAAAGGGACAATGTGGCTCGTTACTGGGGGCTGGATAAGCCCCCGGTGGAGCGCTTTTTAACTTGGGCAGGCAATGTACTCCAGGGGGATATGGGAATTTCCACCACCTATCGATTACCTGTCACCCAAGTGATAGGGGAACGGGTGAAAGCATCCTTAGCCTTAATGGGAGTAGCTTGGGTTCTCTCCGGGATATTGGGCTTTGTCCTTGGTATCCTGGCCGGAGTGAACCGGGGGAAGCTGATGGACCGCTTCATAAAAACCTTTTGTCTGGCCTTATCCTCAGCTCCGACATTTTGGATTGGGCTGTTGATACTGATGGTTTTCGCCGTGAATCTGCAGTGGTTTCCTATTGGCCTGGCGGCTCCCATCGGCAGGCTTGCCTCAGAGGTAACCCTTTGGGAACGCATACATCATCTGATTTTACCTGCTTTTACACTAAGTATTATAGGAGTGGCGAATATCGCTCTTCATACCCGTCAGAAAATGATCGACGTTCTCGAGTCAGAGTATGTGCTCTTTGCCAAAGCAAGGGGAGAATCTACCTATAGTATTGTTAAACGACATGGAATTCGCAATATTATGCTTCCGGCTATTACCCTGCAATTTGCCTCTTTCAGTGAATTGTTTGGGGGTTCTGTCTTAGCTGAACAAGTCTTTACCTATCCGGGCTTGGGCAATGCGGTGACTCAAGCAGGGCTTCGTGGAGATGTGCCTCTATTTTTGGGGATTGCTTTGTTCAGTGCAGTCTTCGTCTTCGCAGGGAATTTCATTGCCAACCTGATTTATGGCATCGTCGATCCCCACATAAAGGAGGCGAATCCCCATGGATAACTACACAATGACGGCTGAACTTATACGGGATGGGGGATTGAATCGAAGGACGAAGACCTTTTTTATGTTAGGGATTTGCGCAGCAATTTTGATTGCCATTACGGTCATGGGATTGACTATGAGTCCGGAAGCCTATGCGCCGGACTACGGGGCTAAGAAGCTGGCTCCCTCAGTAGATCATTGGTTTGGTACCGATTATCTGGGACGGGATATGTTTGCCCGGACGATTAAAGGTTTGTCCACCAGTATTCTGGTTGGTCTTTTAGCGGCTACGGTCAGTGCGGTAATTGCCCTGATTCTGGGTATTGTGGCAGCAACGGCGGGTGGCAAGGTGGATCAATTCGTCAGCTGGCTCGTGGATTTGTGCATGGGAATTCCCCATATCGTATTACTGATGTTGATATCCTTTATGCTGGGGAGGGGGCTCCAGGGAGTCATCATCGCCGTAGCTGTAACTCACTGGCCTTCTTTAACACGGGTGATGCGGGCTGAAGTCCTCCAGATCCGCAATGCACACTATGTGCAAGCGGCAAAAAAATTAGGTAAAAGCAACTGGACTATTGCCAAAACTCACATTGTTCCCCATGTTTTTCCTCAATTTGTGATCGGGCTGATTTTGCTTTTTCCCCATGCTATTCTTCATGAAGCGGCGATCACCTTTTTAGGTTACGGCCTACCTCTGGATATGCCCGCTGTCGGGATCATTCTTTCGGAAGCTATGAAACACTTAGCCACAGGGATGTGGTGGTTGGCATTCTTCCCAGGCGTGATGCTTTTGATCATTGTCATGATGTTTGAAGCTATCGGAGAAAGCCTAAGACGACTGATCGATCCCTATAGTGCTCAAGAATAGGAGGGGATGGGTATGAGCCTTATCCTGGAGAAACTATCCGTTAAAGAATCAAACCCAGTAAATAAAGCGCAGGGGAAGCCGGATACTGTAGAAAAAAAAGGATCCCCTCTTCTGGTAGTGAATAATCTATCCGTTAGATTTCGAATGTATGAAAAAGGCCTTAAGCAACGGGAGCTGGAGGTCATTTCCCATTTGGATGTCACCATCCATAAAGGAGAGATTTTGGCAGTCGTCGGCTCCAGCGGTTCTGGCAAGAGCCTGCTGGCTCATGCTATATTAGGAATTCTCCCTGCCAATGCGACGATGGCAGGTACCTTAAACTATGATGAAGAGCCTTTGACACCAAAACGTCAGAAGAAATTGCGCGGTCATGAGATCGCGTTGGTTCCTCAATCCGTATCTTATCTTGATCCTCTCATGCGGGTTGATAAACAGGTTCGTGGTGAGAAAGGAACCCAGGAACAGCAGCGCAAAGTTTTTGAACGCTTTGCCCTCAAAGAGGAGGCCGGTCAAAAATTTCCCTTCCAGCTTTCCGGTGGTATGGCTCGTCGAGTCTTGGTTGCCACCGCAGTGCTCAGTGATGCCAAGCTCATCATAGCCGATGAGCCTACTCCTGGACTCAATCCGGAAATTGCCGAGGAGACCATGCGGATTTTTCGTGAACTGGCAGACCAAGGCTGTGGTGTGATGCTCATCACCCATGATATTGATTTGGCTTTAAAATACGCTGATCGGATTGCTGTCTTCTATGCGGGAACCACAGTAGAAGTCACACCGGTAGAGAATTTTCTGCAGGGTGGAGATGCACTGCGTCATCCCTATAGCCGGGCTTTGTGGCATGCTCTCCCTCAAAATGGTTTTAATCCTATTTCCGGTTCCCAACCCTATGCAGGAAGCATTCACACAGGATGTCGGTTCGCCCCACGCTGTGAGTGGATCAGCGGGGAATGTGCAGGGGAAGTGCCTATGCGTAGAGTAGGAGACTGCGAAGTGAGGTGTGTTCATGCTTCTTGAGGCGAGAAATATTTACTTCCGCTATGGCAAAGAGCCTTGGATTATTCAGGACGTCAATCTTCAAATAGAAGAAGGGGAGAGGGTAGGGCTGATTGGGCCTTCAGGATGTGGCAAAAGTACCCTTTCCAAAATTCTCTCCGGTTACCTTAAGCCAACCCGAGGGGAGGTATTGCTTGATGGTAAGCCTTTACAGTCAAGGGGCTATTGTCCGGTTCAATTAATTTATCAACATCCTGAAAAAGCTCTCAATCCCCGCTGGAAGCTGGAAGCATCCTTAGCGGAAGGCTGGGAGCCTGATGAAAAGACACTCGAGGAATTGGGAATTGAGAGCGAATGGTTAAAGCGCTATCCCAATGAACTCTCGGGAGGGGAGTTGCAGCGCTTCTGTATTGCCCGGGTGCTGGGTCAACCTACGCGCTTTCTGCTTGCCGATGAGATAAGCACTATGCTGGATGTTATTACTCAGGCCCAGATTTGGCATGTGTTGTTAAAGATCACAAAAGAGCGCAACATGGGTCTGTTAACCGTCACCCATAATCGCGCCCTCGCTGAAAAAGTCTGTACACGTATGATTCATTTTGAAGAGCTCTGAATACGCAACCTCCTCTAGGCCTGCTTTCTTTGGAAGGCGGGTCTTTTTAACCCGCAAATTTATACCCCACACCCCAGACGGTTAGGATATATTCCGGACGGCCGGGGTCCAGCTCGATTTTCTCCCTGACTTTGCGGATAAACACAGTGATGGTACCAGAATCCCCTAAATATTTTTCTCCCCACAGATTATCGAAAAGCTGCTGACGGGTAAAAACCTGACCAGGGTGATTGGCCATAAAGGATAGAAGTTCGAACTCCTTTGAAGTGAGGTCCACCTTTTTGCCACGGACGATAACTTCAAAGGTTTTATTATTAATTTCCAAATCTTTAAAGATCAAACGATCTTTATCCTCTGCCAAACTCTCAGTGGAAAGTCTAAAGGCTCTGCGGAACATGGCTTTCATACGCAAGGCCAGCTCAATGGGGCTAAAGGGCTTAGTCATATAATCGTCGGCCCCCATATTGAATCCTACACTTTTATCAACAATATCCCCTTTGGCGGAAAGGAGGATAATGGGGACGGCACTTTCTTGACGAATTCTACGGCACACTTCAAACCCATCCAGTTCCGGTAGCATAACATCCAGAATGATCAGATCAGGATTCTCTTGGGCAAACATTTGTAAAGCCTTTTCCCCGTCGGAAGCGTAGCAAAAGTCATAGCCTTCCTTTTGAGCGAGATGGGCAACGACTTTGCGAATGCTATCCTCATCGTCCACTAACATTACTTTGAGCTGCTTTTCCATAGTTTCCCCTCTTCTCTTATTCTAAATTTTGAATAGGAATACCCACGATAAAGCTGCTTCCACCGCCGAATTGGCTATCTACCTTAATCCAACCCTGATGCAGTTCAACCAATTCTTTGGCAAGAGAGAGTCCTAATCCGGTGCCTCCATATTTTCGAGAAGCGGAGCTATCTGCTTGGGTAAACTTTTCAAAGATGTATTTCTGATCCTCCTCTTTTATCCCAATGCCATTATCATTGACCCTGAGAATGATTTCATTTGTGAGAGAATTATATTCAACAAGAATCTCAATTCTTCCTCCCGAGTCAGTGAATTTAACCGCATTACCGGCGAGATTCTCGATAATTCTGCGAATTTTTTCAGGATCCGCTTTGGTTAAAGGAACATGGGGATCCACATGAACACTTAAATCAATGCCTTTGCTTTTAGCTAAGGGAGTAATGACACTTTCTACTAAAGCGATAATATCCTGCATATCGACGATTTCAAGATTCAATTGTGCCTTGCCGGCTTCGATTTTTGCCAGATCCAAGATATTATTGATCAGTCGGAGCAGGATTTGACTATTGGTCTGTATCTCCTCAAGGATATGAAGATTATTCTCATCCTGGGGCGGCAAATCCACTAACATAAGTTCGGTAAAGGCAATAATAGAGGTGAGAGGAGTTCGCAGTTCGTGACTCATCACGGCCAAAAACTCAGATTTATAGATATTGGTTTCGTTAAGGCGTAGGTTCATTTGCTCCAGTTCGTATTGGTGTTTCTTTAAGATGGAGTTAGCCTTTTCTAATTCATCCGTCCGTTGCTCGACTTTCAATTCCAGGTTGCTGTAGAGATCCTTCAGCTGTTCCGTCATATTCTGAAAATGATTGGTCAGCCTGCGGATTTCACCTCTGGCCTTTAGGTCTTTTAGATTAACATCCCATTGGCCTGCCCCCACTTTGGAAACAGCCTGCTCTAATTCCCCAAGGGAGCTTGTAACCATTTTAGTCACTAATAAATAAATACAGGTAATGCACACCAAAATAAGCACCAAGGAAAAGAAAGCATTGCTCCTTTGACTACCATGCATATTCTCCAGATAAATATCCATGGGCATGGTCAAACTCAGTGCTCCCGCAAAATCTCCGATTTTCAAACCTTCTTTAGCATAGCCGGAGATATCGATTTCACCTTTCGGCTCTCCATGACAATCCAAACAGAACTTATCAATGACCAGGGGAGTCATATAACGGAAAACAGGCTTGCCATCCATATCTTCTATAGCCCAATATTCAGTGGTCGTAGGAAGTTTTTTAAGATGGATGACTCCCAGAATCTCAAATTCATCCGGCGCATTCAGTATATTTCGATAGCTAATATTTGTAGGTTTCAATTTATAATCTGTTTCGGCAGCCAGCATGGCACCTACCCCCATAGCCACTGTCGAGCAACTGAGAAATTTATATTCTAAATTACCTTCGAGATCATAATTGATTTTACGTTGGTTAATGGCCATGAATTCCCAAAGGGCTTTTTGCTGTTGGGTGATAATCTGGGCCTTTTCAAGCATCTCTCGTTCAGCCTGCTTCATCTCTTGATGATAATCCCAAAAATATTTGGCACCCATAACCATAATAATTACAATCACAGTAGCCAGCATAAAGCTGAAGGTTAAGTTATCGGGAGTCCTGATTTTTTTCTTGATGCCGCTCATAACTCAACCCCCTTTTATAGTTCATATTCTTGTGAGAACTATCTTGATTATAAGAAAAAATAATTACGACCATAAAAAAGTACGGTCTACAAAAGTTTATCATACAAGTTGGTGTTTTGTTAAGTGCTTAATCGCCTTTGTAAATATTGGTTTAGAAAAGTTTGTGAAAAATAATATTACGTTAATCTTTTGTTAATATTTACACATTGAGAATTAATATTTTTGTGATAAACTACACAAAAGCAATGGATGAGGTGTCTCATGATGGAAACTACCCAAAATGATACTATTGCGATACTACTTGCCAATCGTCATTACCTTTATGGACTACTACAACACACTTTTGGAAATGAGCCTAGTAGCCAATTGTTTGAAGCCGTTACCGGTGAACACACCCAGGATGCCCTGCAATTATGGCTTAATGAGGATAGTGATCCAAGTGCCTATCTTTCCTTGTTGAACGAAGTGAAAATGGCCTTGAATAATGATAGGGAAAAGACACTGGAGCATTTAAAAAGTGAATACACCTTTTTATTTATTGGTCCTAATAGGCTGCCTGCTCCTCCCTGGGAATCTGTTTACCGCAGTGAGGAAAGAATGATTTTTCAAGAAAGTACACTAAGAGTACGTCGAGCTTATCTGGAATATGGGTTTCTACCGTCAAATTATCCTCATGAGGCGGATGATCATTTAGCGATGGAGCTGGACTTTATGGTTCATTTGAGTAAGCTGGCCCTGGAGCGATTCGAGGAAGAAAGACATGAAGATACTCAAAAGATATTATCCAGTCAAAAGAAGTTCCTGGAGGAACATTTATTGGTCTGGATTAAGGACTTTTCCCGGGAGATCCAAAATTCTAAGACACATTACTTTTATCCCCAGTTAGCTGCCCTGACCGAGAAGATATTGCAAGTGGATAAGGTTGTTATACAGGAAATAATGGGTGTAATCTAATGGTCAAGCTATGCTTAAGGGGGTGATGGGTTCCCCAGGAATCTAAGCACTAATACTATCGATGTACGAAGTCAAGGAGGTTAAGAAAAGGAATGGTAAATTTATTAGATAAGATTAATGAATTGAATCTAAGCCGCAGAAGCTTTCTTAAAGCCAGCACCGCCGCCGCTGCCGCCCTTTCTTTGGGAGGCTGCGCGAACACCTTGACCACGGCCAGCCCTGATCAGATGGCCAATGGGGAAGGTGAGTGGAGAACAGCGGCCTGTTGGCATAACTGTGGCAGCCGATGTTTAAATAAGGCTTTGGTCGTTGACGGTGTGGTTGTCCGCCAAAAAACAGACGACACTCATCCGGACAGTCCTGATTTTCCCCAGCAAAGAGCTTGCCTCCGTGGGCGTTCCCAAAGACAACAGGTATTTGGCGCCGATCGTTTGAAATACCCAATGCGCAGGAAGAATTGGGCACCAGGAGGCGGGCAAAAAGAACTCCGTGGTCAAGATGAATGGGTAAGAATTTCTTGGGAGGAAGCCTTTGAGTCGATTGCCGGTGAGCTGAAAAGGATTAAAGAAGAGCATGGCAATCGTGCTATCTTTGCCGATGGCGGAGATGCTTCCAAAGTGCTGGCCTTGTATGGCGGCTATGTAAGCAATTGGGGCACCACATCCCGCGGAACCTGGCATGGAACCAATGGCCCTGTGGGTATTGGACCTTCCGCTGTTGAAGGGATCAATGACCGGATTGATATGAGAAACTGCGAAACCGTGATCATGTTCAGCATGAATCCGGCTTGGAGCTCGGCGGGCAACCCAGCCTACAATTTCATGCAGGTTAAAAAGGCCGGTGCGGAGTTCATTGCCGTAGACCCATACTACAATGATACCTATGCTTTACTGGAAGCGGATTGGATTCCCTCACGCCCTTCGGAAGATACCGCCCTGCTTCTGGGAGTTGCCCATACTCTGATTGTGGAAGATGATCCTGCTACCAATCCCCTGATTGACTGGGAGTACCTGAAGAATAATACCATCGGCTTTGATGCCGACAGCATGCCGGAAGGTGCCGATCCTAAGGATAATTTCAAAGATTATGTCCTGGGAACCTATGATGGCACACCTAAAAATGCCGAATGGGCCTCTGAAATCTGTGGAGTGGAACCCCAACGCATTCGTTACCTGGCCAGAGCCATGAGTAAAAACAAGAAAGTAGCCATTATCTTTGGCTGGGCGTCAGCAAGAACTCAGAATGCCGATAGCCTTCCCCAACTGGTGATGACCATCGGAGCCATGACCGGGCATATGGGAAAATCCGGGCATATGTGCGGAGTAAGCTGCCACACAGGCTCCAGCAATGGCGGACCGGGCTTGGTGACCGCAGGTAAAGATGGACTGCCTTCCGTGGAGAACCCTGTGGACGACAGCCTCAATCATACGGAAATGTGGCGGGCCATCGTCGACGGCAAATATAATTTTACAGGTCAAATGAAGTGGAAAAAGGGAGAAATGCGCGACATTGACATCCGCGCTATTTACCACGATACCAGTGCCCGTCTGCAAACTGCCGACGGTATGACCAAAGGGATCGAAGCCCACCGTAAGGTGGAGCTGGTGGTAAGCCATGCTCAATTCTTAACCACCAACGCTAAATATTCAGACTTCGTGCTGCCTCTGACTACAGAATGGGAAAAACTTGGCGGGTTTGTCACCGGCAACCGGGAAATTTTGATTATGTATTCCCAAATTACCGAAAAAATGTACGAATGTGAAAGCGACCAATGGATTGCCAAGGAGTTGGGAAAACGTTTAGGGGTAGATGTCAGCAAAGCCTTCCCCTTTGACGAAAAACAGCAATTCTTTAATATGATTGCGGGAAGCAAAGTGACCTTACCCGATGGCAAGACAAAAGCCCCCCTGGTCACCATCACGGCCGCCGATATTGCCGAATGGGGAGTGGAAGGTGAGCCCCAGGAAGGTCAAATTACTCTTAAAGAATTTAAAGAGCAAGGCCTCTATCAAGTCGAAAGAAAACCGGGAGATAACTACGGCTTCATTGCTTATAAGAAATTCAGAGACGATCCGGCAGCCAATCCGCTGGGCACCGAAAGCGGCAAGATGGAGATTTATTCCCGTGCTCTTGCCCAGAGAATCAACAATATGGGATATAGCAAGATCGAGCCGATTCCCACCTATATTCCACCGGTTGAAGGCTATCAGGCCACTTTCAGTGATTGGAAGAGCAAGGCCAAAGGAGACTATCCTTTCCAAGTGATTAATCCTCACTATCTGCGCCGCTCCCACTCCGTCTTTGATAATGTCCAGTGGCTCAGAGAAACCTGGCCTAATCCTGTCTTCATCAATGCTCAGGATGCCAAAGCTAAAGGAATTATGGATGGAGATACCGTCTTGTTAACCAGCCAACATGGCAAGGTCCTGCGCACTGCTTTGGTTACCGAGCGCTTTATGCCGGGTGTCATCGGCCTGCCTCATGGTTCTTGGGTGGACATGGACGAGAAAACCGGTATTGATAAGGGCGGAGCAGACAACATTCTCTGCGGTCCGGTATCTACGGGACAAGGTGCTTCCGGCTGGAATACCTGTATCGTTCAGCTTGAGAAATATGCTGGAGCTTCATTAATCCCAGATGTAGAAAAACCCCAACGGATCATTTTTTAGAAGGGAGTGTGCAGTAAATGGGTTATTTGGGATTCTATTTTGATATGACGGCCTGTATTGGCTGCAGAACATGTCAGATTGCCTGTAAAGATAAAAATGATTTGAAAGTAGGCACCATCTTTAGGCAGGCCAGAACCTACGAAGTAGGGGTCTATCCGGCACCCGGGGCCTATCACTATTCAGGAAGCTGCAACCATTGTGCCCAACCTAAATGTGTGGAAGGATGTCCTACCGGGGCCATGCATGTAGCAGAAGACGGCACAGTTCAGCATGACAGAGCCAAATGCATTGGCTGCAGGTACTGTACCTGGGCCTGCCCCTATGGTGTACCCCAATTCATCAAAGATTTGGGGAAAGTAGGAAAATGCGACGGCTGCAAGGACTTGCGTGATGAAGGCAAAAACCCCGTCTGTGTGGATGCCTGCCCGATGCGGGCTCTGGAGTGGGGAGATACGGATGAACTGAAGGCCAAACATGGTGACACCACCAGTGAATTGGCAATTCTGCCTGAAGCGTCCCGGACGAAGCCGTCCCTGGTGATCAAGGCGAAAAGAATTGCGGCACAAAAAGACTTCAGGTATAAGGAGGTTTAAGTATGGGTGAAAGCGCTTTACTGGTATTTTCCTTTTTCATGCAGGCCTCCATCGGCATTATGCTTTTTATGACCCTTGGCAAGATCCTCCACGCTGATCAAGAGTTCAAGAAAGCGGCCTATCTGGCCGCCGGTTTAAGCATCATCGGCGTGATTGCTTCCCTGGCTCACTTAGGGAAACCACTGGCTGCCTTGAATTCTCTTCTCAATGTGGGAAGTTCCTGGCTGAGCAGAGAAATCCTGTTTAGCGGCGTATTTATGGGCATCGCCGTGCTTTATGCTCTGGTTCAATATCTTAAGGTGGAGAATCAAGGGATTAAGGCAGCGCTTAGATGGGCTGGCAGCGGGATTGGCCTAATCGCCGTATTCTCCATGGCGAAACTTTATTCTACAGCTTCGGTTCCCGTTTGGCAGGGGGCCAATACCTTTGCTGATTTTTATGGAACAACCCTTGCCGTCGGCGCCTTGCTTTTCCTGGCCTTAAGCTTTAAAGAATTACAGGGTAAGGATAAAAAGATCATTGGTTTGATCGTCCTGGCTGCCGTCGTCATTCAAGCTGCAGTAGCGGTACCTTATGGGATTAACCTTAGTCTTGGCGGGTCGGCCGCCCATGCCAGCGCCGAAATCCTCAATGGCCTGAGTGTAGCGGTTGGCTTAAAATGGCTGCTTGTTCTTGGTGGAGCAGGATTTTTGCTTTGGCCCACTCTTCAGCAGGAGGCGAAGTCAGCCACAGGGATGATTTATCTGGCCGGTATAGCTTTGGTCTGTGGTCAGTTTATTGGCCGGTATATTTTTTACGCTGCCATGGTCGTTACGAATATTGGACTAATTTAAAAGGAGGCTACTCATACTCATGACAAAGTTCTTTGATAAGATCAATGAAATGACAATCAGCCGCAGAAACTTCATCAAAGCCAGCACCGCTGCTGCTGCCAGCTTATCTTTGGTGGGCTGTGGCAATACTCTGACCACGACGAATGCGGGTCAGGCAGCCAATGAAGAAGGAACATGGATTACGGCAGCTTGCTGGCATAACTGCGGCGGACGCTGCCTGAACAAGGCCCAGGTAGTGGACGGTGTTGTTGTCCGTCAAAAGACCGATGATACCCATCCAGACAGCCCGGATTATCCACAACAAAGGGGCTGCGCCAGAGGGAGATCTCAGCGCCAGCAGATTTTTGGTGCCGATCGCTTAAGATACCCCATGAAACGCAAGAATTGGAACCCAGGAGACGGCGGCAAGAGAGAGCTCCGGGGTAAAGATGAGTGGGTAAGAATTTCCTGGGAAGAAGCCCTGGATCATATTGCCGCCGAACTAAAACGTGTTAAAGAAACCTATGGCAATAAAGCTATTCTGGCGAAAGCCACAGGTCCGGCTCTTAATGCCTATGGCGGGGCTATGACCTACTGGGGATGTACTTCAGATGGAGCTTGGCCAAAACCCCAGCAATTTATGAACGGCGGCCGTTCCAAAGGGTCTAACGACCGCCTGGATCTGAGAAACTCCAAACTCATTGTTTTGTGGGGCGCTAATCCCGTATGGAGCAGCGGCGGTAATCCTGCCTACAATTTTAAACAGGCCAAAGAAGCAGGTGCAAAGTTCATTATCGTTGACCCATTCTATAACGATACAGCCCAGCTTCTTGCTGATCAATGGATTCCCGTAAGACCTGGAACAGATACGGCTTTATTATTGGGAATGGCCCACTATATGATCACCAATAACCTCCATGATCAGGAGTTCCTCGATAAATACTGTGTGGGCTTTGATGCCGAGCATATGCCGGAAGGTGCTGATCCGAAAGAGAACTTTAAGGATTATGTTCTGGGAACCTATGATGGTACACCTAAAACTCCGGAATGGGCTTCCGAGCATTGTGGAACCGATCCGGATCTTATCCGCTCTTTCGCTCATGAGGTAGCTGTCACGAAACCCATGACCTTCTCCAGTTCATCGGCAGCGGCCAGAACCTCCGTTGGTGAACAATTCTGCCAAGCCTTCCTGACCGTGGGTTGGATGACAGGAAATGTGGGGAAACCAGGGGCCAGCGTGTGCACTAATAATCGTCATAATACTCAAAGCTATGGCGGGCCGGCTCTAGTCAAAGCAGGAACTGCCGGCGGCAAATCTCCGGCTAATCCTCTCTATAAAGAGCCAACCTTCCCAGGACCAGATCCTTTTAAAACAGACTGGCATGGCATGGTCATCGACGAAGCCTGGGATGCAGTGCTCAATGGGGAGTACACTGCAGGAGTGAGAGGCAAACAGCCCTGCGATATCCGCATGATCTGGAATATCGGTTCGGGCAATGTACTCAATCAGAATACCGATATCATGAAAGGAATCGAAGCTTTCCGCAAAGTTGAATTTGTGGTAACATCAGCTCATTTCCTTACCGCCACGGCCCAATATGCAGATATCGTGCTTCCGGCTACCACCGAGTGGGAAAGACTGGGCGGTTTCTTAACGGGTAACCCGGAAATGATCATTTTCTACAGCCAAATCACCCAACCCATGTTTGAGGCGAAAGATGATGATTGGATGTATGCCGAGATCGGCAAGCGGCTGGGCTTGGATCCTGCTGATTTTGATCCCCTTTCCCCTGAGCAGAAGCTGTTCAATATGGTGGCTGGCTGCACTGTGATGAAGGAAGACGGATCAGGCTATGAGAAGCTGGTGACCATTACCGCTGAGGATATCGCCGCCCTGGGAGTGAAAGGAACTCCCCAGGAAGGCCGCATCAGCTATAAAGAATTTAAAGAACAAGGAATCTATCAGGTGCCCCGTTCCCCTGGAGACCAATACACCTATATTGACTATAAAGACTTCATTGAGGACCCTGAAAAGAACCCACTGGGCACCGAAAGCGGCAAATTCCAAATCCACAGCCAAGGTTTAGCCGATACGATCAATGCTTATGGTTGGAACACCTTAGCTCCCATCCCTAAGTATCAATATGTTACTGAAGGCTATGAAGAAACCTTCTCCAACTTTGAGAAGAAAGAGAAGGGCGGCTATCCGCTCCAGCTCACCACAATCCACTATGCACGCCGCAGCCATTCAACTTTGGATAATATCTCCTGGCTCAGAGAGGCGTTCCAAAACAGACTCTATATTCATCCTGCCGATGCTGCCGCCAGAGGAATCGCTAAAAATGATATCGTGAAAATCAGCAGCCGCCATGGCCAAGTGATCCGGCCTGTGTATATCACGGAGAGAATCATGCCGGGAACTCTTACTTTAGGTCAGGGCGCTTGGGCAGAAGTGGACGATGAAACCGGTATCTGTAAGGCAGGCGCCACCAATGTACTGAATGGCGGACTTCCTACCGGACAAGGGGTGCAGGCATACAACACATGTAATGTTCAAGTCGAGAAGTACGACAGCAAACTGCAAACCGACTATTTATGGCCCAAACGGATTGTTGCTGCACAAGGGGGGAATAAATAATGGCGCAATATGGATTCTACTTTGATATGACCGCTTGTGGCGGATGCAAAACCTGTCAAATTGCTTGTAACGATCGCAATGACCTGAAGCCCGGAACTTTGTTCAGAAGAGTTAAAGGCTTTGAAGGCGGGAAATTCCCCGCGCCTTGGATTTACTACCTTTCCATCACCTGTAACCACTGCAAAGAACCTAAATGTGTGGAAGGCTGCCCCACTCAGGCTATGCATAAGCTGGAGAATGGGATTGTCGCCCACGATAAAAGCAAATGCATCGGCTGCCGTTATTGCACTTGGAGCTGCCCTTACGGGGTTCCTCAATTTATCGAAGAAACCGGCCAGGTCAGCAAATGCGATATGTGCCAAAACTTAGTGGAAAAAGGGGAGAACCCTGCCTGTGTCGATGCCTGCACCATGAGAGCTATCAAATGGGGAGAACTTGACGAACTGCGGGCAAAATATGGGGCGGATGCTGTAAGTGACTTGCCGGTGCTGCCGAACTCTTCCAAAACAACCCCCTCCGTTCTGATCAAACCCAAAACTGTTGCTCTCAATAAAGAATTTATAGTGAAGGAGGACTGATCATGGGAGGAGAAACAGCGTTATTGATTTTTTCCTTTTGCATGCAGGCCGCGATCGGAATCATGTTTTTCATGACTCTAAGTCATCAGCTGTATAAAGGAAAAGTCTTCAAAGGTGCAGCGGCAACAGCCGCCGGATTAAGTGTCATTGGTGTTCTGGCTTCTTTGGCCCATCTTGGTCAACCGTTTCACGCCTTGAATTCCCTGTTCAATCTGGGCAGCTCATGGTTAAGCCGGGAAGTGCTCTTTAGCGGAATGTTCATGGGTGTTGCTGTCCTCTATGCCCTGGTCCAATGGTTTAAAGCGGATGCCTCCGCTTTAAGTGCCGGACTCCGGTGGCTGGGCAGCGGTATCGGTCTGATTGCGGTGTTTTCCATGAGCAAGCTCTACACCACCGCTTCCGTACCGGTCTGGCAGGGGATCAATACTTTCGTGGACTTCTATGCCACAGCCATTGCTGTGGGTGCCCTTTTGTTCCTCGTCGTAAGCATGAAAGAACTGCAAAGTGTCGATAAAAAGATCTTCGGTTATCTGGTTTTGGCTGCGGTGATTATTCAAGCCGCAGTGGCCATACCCTATGCTATCAACTTAGGCCTGGGGGGACCGGCTGCACAAGCCAGTGCGGAAATCCTCAGCGGAATGAGTTTCATCATTGCGGTGAAATGGATTCTTGTCCTGGGAGGAGCCGTTATTCTTCTCTGGCCTACTCTGCAAAAATCCGCCAAACCTGAGACCCAATCTTCCAGCTTGCTTTACGCATCGTTAGCTGCCCTGATCTGTGGACAATTTATCGGCCGCTATGTGTTTTACGCAGGGATGGTCGCTTCTACGATTGGGCTGACCTAATAAACAACTCCCTAATTACCCAATTAGTACAATACCCTCATTAAATCCTACTTTCTTCTGCTATAGAAAGTAGGATTCTTTTTAGCTGAGGACACAAATATTTCATAGATTTTTCGTATATTTCTCTATTGGAAATCATGCTAAACTACATACATACTACGCAACGACGCTTTTAAACTGGAAATGAGGTGGATTAGAAATGTATAGCGGTGAATGGGCTTTAATTATTTTCAGTGTTTTAACCCAATGTGCTGTAGGAATCTGGGTCATTGCCATTGGACTTAGAACGTTTATGACCAGAAGGATAGACCCTGGCTTTGCAACTCAACTGACCTGGCGTCCTCTGTTAGTGGTAGGGCCTCTCATGTGTGTCGCCTTAGTGATCTCCATATTTCACCTTGGTTCACCGACGCAGGCCTATGCATCGGTAGGTAATTTGCTCACCTCATGGCTGAGCCGTGAGATTGTCTTCAGTGGGTTGTTTTTATTTTTCTGGGTTATCTCTATCCTGTTCTACCGGCGCGAGGGGGCAAGTATGGCTTTAGGATGGCTCACTTCCCTTTTGGGGTTGATTGCGGTATTCAGTATGTCCAGTATATATTACACCACACCTATTCCTGCTTGGGCTTCTCCCAATACTTACATTAGTTTTTTCGCTACCATGATCACCCTGGGTTCCATCGCCTGTACCTTATTCATGGAGACGGTCAGAGATTTTCGGGGTCATCAAGGGGTAAGAGATTTGCTTTGGAAGCTCTCACTCCTTACCATGGGAGTATTGCTCGTTCAGTTAGCTTTCTTTTTCTTTAACTCAAAGACGTATTCTTTGCTCCCATTGCTCTACTGTGCGCTCCTATTGCTGGGGGGAATGAACTTTGTAGGGTATAGCTTTCAAGGATTTAAAAACCCAGGCAAAGGCTTGCGCCCGGTCTTTTATCTGAGCTTAGTTCTGCTCTTTAGTGCACAAATTTTAGGACGTTACTTATTTTATGCCAATGCAATACCCATTATGGGGTAAAAGCGCTAGGGTTGACTTTTTTGTCTAACCATCTTTAAACCTTCTTCAAAATAGTTTAAGATTTAAATAATGAGGTGATTGAGTGCTATTCCTTAACCGCTTTAACAAAACCTATCAAAAAGTGCTTTTTGCCTTAGGTCTGTCTATAGTATTCTTACTCATTACGGCAGTGACCCGAAGTACTGTTAAGCAAGCCGGAGGAATAGCCTGCTTCTTTATAGCGGGTATATTGATTCTTGCGGTATTTAAAGTTTTTTTTCTGGAATTTGTCGAAGAACCGGGTCGGCGTATGAAAGGTAAGAGGATCATAGAATTTCTGCATACCTGCTTTGGTTGGATTGTTTTTGTTTTGGTTATTTATCATAGCTTGTATTTCTTATCCTTAGCTTTTTGGCCGGAAAATGAGATTTCTCCCAATTATTACATCACCGGAGTCTTAGCCTTGATTCCCATGAGTTTAGTCGTGACTTCGGGCTTGGATAAAAACATCATGGCGAAAAGCAAGGAGATAAAATCCGCCTATTTCAACCATGTTTTTATGACCATTCTCTTTGCGGTACTTATTATCATCCATATCAATTTTCAATAAAGAGTCTTGAATTGGGTATATGATTACATGACAAGTGAGCTGATACGATGAAGGATAGTTTAACACATCGGTTTATGCTATTTACCACCTTTGTGGTGGTATCTATTATGCTCATCCATTTTACTTGGGATTATCGCACGCAAAGGGCTCAAGCCACTTTAGAGATGCATGAAAAGGCTCAAGTTATCACAAAACAGCTCATTGCTACTCGTGAAGTCATAGCGAAGAATCAGGACCGTATTAATTATGATTCTCAAGGAAATTTTGAGTTTAAGCATCTTAATCCGGCGGCGATTGGCATGCAAATCGGTGACATTTTTGGGCAGCTGACCAATTACTCCATCAAACAGACGCGGATTGATTATCGAGCCAGCTGCAATGCGCCGGATGCTTTTGAAGCACAAGGATTGCTAAGGTTCGGCCAGGAGCCACATCTTGCCGAAATCTGGGGGGAAGATGTAGTAGGAGGAGAGCGGGTTTTTCGCTATATGGTCCCCTTGCATATGAAGGAAGAATGCCTCTCCTGTCATGGCCAACCGATTGGAGATATAGATATCACTGGACATTTCAAAGAAGGGTACAAAGCCGAGGATTTAGGCGGGGCCATCAGTCTGATTATGCCCATGGATATTTTCCTCCAAGGGATGAAGGTCGATGTCTATCGCCATTTATCCTTCTCCCTTTTACTTATCGGTGTGATTGTAATCTCAATGTACTTGCTTGTCACCCGTCTTGTCACCCGCTCTTTAGGGGAGCTAAAGATTGCTACTGCTCAAGTGGGGCAAGGAAATTTCGATATTGACCTCAATTGTATTAAAGCACAAGGAGAAATAAAGGAACTGGCTCAGCATATTCAAGAGATGGCCAATCAACTGAAGGATTTATATCAAAATTTAGAGGCCAAGGTAGAAAAAAGAACCCATCAATTGGAATTGGTCAATGAAGACTTAAGGATTAAGCAGGATGAACTGGAAGCCGCCAATATTAAACTGAATGAGATCAATACCTATAAATCGGAGTTTCTGGCGATTATGAGTCATGAATTAAGGACTCCCTTGACATCCGTCATGGCTTTTACGGACCTTCTCCTTCAAGAGCTTCCCAAGGAATTTATACAAGAACGACAGAACCTTAAATACATAAAAGCCAACAGCCAGAACCTCTTAAAATTGATTAATAATATACTTGATCTTGCCAAGATCGAAGCCGGTCGCCTGGAATTAAAATTAGAATATGTAGACATGGCCGATGTTCTGGGAGCCATTGACAGTGTAGTAGCGCCTTTAGCAAAGAAGAAGGGGATTGTCTGGGAAATAAACCTTGCCCCTGAAGTTTCCTTACTTCGTGCGGATCCGGAGAAACTTCGCCGGGTTATTGAGAACTTAGCGGGGAATGCGATTAAATTCACACCTTCTGGAGGGCGTGTAGAAATTCAGGTGACTAACACTCCGAGGGAGAATTGGATCATCATTCGCGTCATTGATACAGGAATTGGCATCCCTCCTGAAGAGCAGGAAGAGATCTTTGAACGATTCACCCAGGTAGATAGTTCCAACTCAAGAAAATATGGAGGAACCGGTCTGGGCTTAGCCCTGGCTAAGGAATTAGTAACTCTTCACAAAGGAGAACTATGGGTCGAGAGCGAAATAAATAAAGGCAGTACTTTTGTGGTCTATTTACCGAAGGATCCCGATAAAGTAGACTAGCTTCAGGCGGGGATTCAGCCCAATCTGAAAGTTAGTCGCTCTTATTCACGCAGTGGATAAAAATACATAGTGATGCACAAGGAGGAAAAGGGATGAAGCGCACCTATAAGGTTTTGTTGGTCGACGACGAAGAAAGTATCTATAAAGTTGTCGAGCAAGTCCTAAAGAGGGAAGCTTATGAACTACTTTATGCAGACAATGGAGAAGGGGCCTTGGAATGCTTTCAAAAAGAAAATCCGGATCTAGTGATACTTGATGTGATGCTGCCCTTGATCGATGGCTATGAGGTCTGTAAAACCATAAGAGAAAACAGTAAGGTTCCTATCCTTATGCTTTCAGCTAAAGGGGAGATAATCGACAAAAGTGTGGGATTTAATCTCGGTGCCGATGACTATCTTGTCAAGCCTTTCAGTCCTGTTGAATTAGGGTTGCGCGTTAAGGCTCTTTTGAGACGTTCTTTTGACAAAGAGCAGTCGGCTCCCAAAGTAAGAAAAACCACGAAAATAAGTAAAGGTGATCTGGAAATCAATTGTGAGAGCCACGAAGTCTTTGTTCGCGGCAAGCCTGTGTATTTAACTCCCAAAGAGTTTGAATTGCTTACTTTTATGGCGGAACATCCTGCTCAAGTCTTTACCCGGGAGCAACTCTTTGCTCATATGTGGAGAGACGAGTATGTGAACGACACAAGCACCATTACCGTATTCATTCGCAAGCTCAGAGAAAAGATTGAGCTGGATCCTGCTAAGCCCCAATATATCCAAACCGTATGGGGAATTGGGTATAAGTTTTCCGAGTAGAATTCGGTTAATCTTTTGTTAAGATTCGTGTAAGAAAATGTAAAGATTTCATTAACTATATATAAAGTTTTGACTAACGTTCTCGTAAGAAATACTTGCTATATTAGAAGCAAGTATTTTTTTATGCGAAAATTGCCACATTCTCAATGAATGTGCGGGAAGAGAAAAGGGGGTACTGTTTGCAACAGATGAAGCGTTTATGGGCAATTTTGACTTCCATGAAACTTGGTGTCGTTTTACTGGTTTTATTTACTGGAGTCTCCATGATTGGAACGTTTGTACCCCAAGAATCCTTTGCACCTGAACAAGCGGCTCAGATCTCGCCTTTGTGGCAAACTCTTGGCGTGACACATCTTTATAGTAGTGTTTTGTATCGTATCATTGTAGCCTTAGTTGTCATTAATCTTTTGTCATGCACCATAAAACGAATTCCCAAGATCGTACAGATTTATCGTCATATTCCCGAACATAAAACAGCGGCTCAAATCCAGGGAGCAGCCATTAGGACAAAGATTGAATTGACGCAAAGTCCGGACGATTTCCAACGTAAGTTAGTGACAAAGTTGGATAGTAAGCATTATCGTCATGATTTCCAAGAGACTTCTAAAGAAATCCTAGGATGGGCCGATAAAAATCGTCTTGGGGTATGGGGGTCTGTACTGGTTCACAGCAGCTTTATTATTCTGGTTATTGGAGTGGTCTTGGGACATTGGGGTTTTATGGGGTATTTTATGTCGGCTGAGGGCACACACCTGAAGATGCAGGATATCACTCTGGAAAAAGGAACCTTGCAAAGCGACTGGGAAATCGAGGTTCATAGTGCCGAAGAAAAGTTTGATGCACAAGGCGTTCGCGAGAATTGGTATACCGACATGAGTATATCCCAGGGTGGTAAAGAACTGGTTCATAAGACGGTGAGTGTGAATTCGCCTTTGACCTATGAAGGGATCACCTTTTACCAGACTTTTTTCGAATATGGAGCATCCTTTGAGGCAACTCTGCGGGGGGAGAAGACCCTCTTTTCCTTGGCAGAAGTTGGACAGAGCTATTTTCAGGCCACGGGTACTACTTTGTACCTGATTATCGAACGCTTGAAAATGAACGATGGACATTTAACTGTGGACTACCAGGTTTTGAGTCCGGAAAGGGAGGGACCTGTTCAAAAGGGGACGATACGTCAGGGAGAGCAGATCAGTATCCAAGGGGTTTATGATATCGTCTTTACAGGCCCCACTAATTTTACGGGTCTCGTGGTTAAAAAGGATCCAGGGGTTCCGCTTATCTGGTTAGGCTGTGGAATGCTGTTCCTCGGTCTCGTGCTCTCTTTCTATTTGAAACCTCAGACTTTATGGTTTGCCCTGACTACTCAAGGGGTACGGAAGGGGTATCGAGGAAGCTTGGTGATAACCCTCTGGAGTGGAGGAGGCTCAGAGCATGCTCAGGAGTTGTTGGAAGAATTTAAGGCTGAGGTGGAGAAAGAACCCAAACCCAGGAAAATACATGGTTTACTCGAAGAAGTGGAGGGATTTGAAGGATGAGTCTGCAAAATCTTGAGCCTATTGCCTTTTATATGGCCTTTGCCGGATACTTTTTGGCCATGATTTTCTATGTTCTTCTCCTTCCGCTTAAGAACAATAGATTGGGTCAGTTAGCCAGATATACAGCGATACTAGGGTTAGTAGGCAACACTATAGCGATTCTCCTGCGAATGGGAATTGCCGGTCGCCCGCCCTTAGCCAATGGCTACGAATTTGTTTTAGTCTTTGCCTGGGGTATCATCGCCGTGTATCTCTGGGTAGAGTCCCGTTATAAAGCACCTGTTATTGGTGCATTTATTCTCCCTTTGGCTTTTTTCCTTCTGGCCTTTGTCGTACTTTTTATGAGTAATAATGAGCGGGTGTTAACCAATATCCAACCCGCGCTCCGGAGCAATTGGCTGACCTTTCATGTGCTGACTGCCATGATCGGCTATGGAGCTTTGGCGATTTCCTTTGGGGTAGGGGTACTGTACCTGATCAAGCAGCGGTGGCTGGATAAGGGAACCCATACAAACTTATCTACTCGCACCCCTGATTTAGGTCGTCTGGATTTAATCGGCTACAAAATGATCATGCTCGGGTTTCCCATGTTGACCTTATGCATTATTACAGGAGCTATCTGGGCAAATATCGCTTGGGGTTCTTATTGGTCCTGGGATCCGAAGGAGACATGGTCCTTGATCACTTGGATGATCTATGCGGTCTACCTCCATGTCCGGCTTATGCACGGTTGGAAAGGGAAACGTACGGCTTGGGTGGCTGTCATTGGCTTTTTGGCCGTACTGTTCACTTTCTTTGGGGTAAATTACTTTGTAATCAGCTTGCATTCCTATGCATAAAGGCAAAAATAAATTGTGTTAGGGGCTAAACTTTATGGTGATATCAAGCTTAATAGTAAAATGCTTACATGGTTTTGAAGATATTCTTCCAATTCAGTTAAAAGAAGTGGAAGGAGTCTCTGTGGAAGGAGTCATTAATGGGGATATCATCCTTGTCCTAGAAAGTGAGTTGGTCAACGATGCCGTTCGGGTGATCGAAAGCGGGATTGGTTCATTGCCAGGAGTCACTGGAGTCTATCCGGTTTATATAGCTATGGATACGGATTTCCCTGCGAAGGGGGTGTGAATTTTGCTTAAGGGAAATGAACTCATCAATCGTAGAGATTTCTTTGGGACCGTGTTCAACGATATCTGCAAGCTGACAATGACAGCAGTCAGGACCACGGCCCCAAAGAAGAAACTCATAAGACCTCCTGGAGCTATAGAGGAAATCGCTTTTCTGGCTGGGTGTCAGCGCTGTGGGAAATGCAGCTTGGTTTGTGAAGATAAGTCTATTCACATAGCCGGGCCGGATGAAGGGGTTTTAGTAGGGACTCCCTACCTTGTCCCTGACGAACAGCCTTGCACATTCTGTCTGAGATGTATTGAAGTGTGTCCAAGTGGGGTCCTTGAGAACCGGGAGTCAATTCAATCCTATGCCATAGGGGTGGCAAAGATTAACCAGGATCTTTGCCTGGCTTATCATGAACAGCTTTGCAGCTCTTGCCTTTACACTTGTCCAACGGGAATAAAGGCCATCGAATTAAGAGACTTTCGCTATCCATTAATCCGGACGGAATACTGCATTGGCTGCGGCCGATGTATCAAGGCATGTATCGCGGAAGGTTCTGCAATCACTGTGATACCATGCTGATCAAAAAAAGAATAAATGAAAAGGAGAGAGAAGTATGGTTCGATCTAAAAGATCATCAAAGGCTCTGTTCTTAACGCTTCTTGTTCTAGCTCTTAGTGTAGTTATGTTCACCGGCTGCCAAAGTCAGCCTGTGAACCAGTCTGTCAATTCGCCCGCTCCTGTTGGGGAGAAAGAACCTGAAGCAGCAGTTGTAAATACCACTGTAGAAGGTTTTCCTCCACCAACTCCCCACGCCATTGAAGGAAGAGAAAATTGTGGCTCATGTCATAACGAGGGTGTGGGCGGTGCGTCGAAGACGCCTCATCCGGAGCTTACGGTCTGTCGGCAATGTCATGTTTAATCGGTGCAAGTTGATTTTGAAGGAGGTTAAAACATGGAGTTTAGCAGAAGAAATTTTCTCAAAACCTGTGCAGTTTCTGCGGCAATGATGACAGTAGGATGTACGAATCAAACAAAGACGATTCAAGTTGACCAAGTGGAACCAAAACCCGGTGCTCCCAAGCAAACCGATGCGGAAAAGTGGGTTAAATCCGTATGCAGATATTGCGGAACCGGTTGCGGAGTGCTGATCGGTGTAAAAGATGGCAAAGTAATCGCCGTTAAAGGGGATCCCGATAATGAAGGGAATAAAGGCTTGCTTTGTGCCAAAGGTTATTATTTGCCACAGGTCATTACCCATAGCGAACGTGTTACTAAGCCATTGATACGTAAAAATGGCAAATTGGAACCCGGTACTTGGGACGAAGCCATGAAACTGATTACTTCAAAGTTCAAAGAATCCATTGAAAAAAATGGCCCGGATTCTGTGGCCTTCTATGGTTCCGGGCAGCAATTGGCGGAAGAAGGTTATGTGGCGAATAAACTCTTCAAGGGAGCAATCGGTACCAATAACATTGATGGGAATCCGCGGCTTTGTATGGCCAGCGCGGTAGGTGGCTTTACAACCACTTTTGGAGCCGATGAGCCCATGGGATGTCTGGAGGATTTTGAACATGCTGATGTGTTCTTTATCATTGGTTCCAATATTGCGGAAGCACATCCTGTTCTGTTTGCCAGACTGACGGACAAAAAGAAAAAAGATCCTGAGACCAAGATTATTATCGCCGATCCGCGGCGTCATCGCTCCCATGAAATTGCCGATATTTCTCTGCAGTTTATACCGGGAACCGATATGGCTCTTCTGCACGCTATGGCTTATGTTATCGTCGCAGAAGGGATGGCGGACGAGGAGTTCATTGCGAAGCATACAAGTTTCTCAGATGGTAAAGAAGCTATAAATTTTGAGAACTATAAGGAGTTTCTTAAGGAATTTACACCGGAGAAAGCTGAAAAAGTGACAGGTCTGACCGCTGACCAAATCCGGGAGGTTGCACGCCTATTCGGCGAAAAAGGCAAGAACACGATGTCAATGTGGACGATGGGTATCAATCAGCGTGTAGCCGGTGTCTGGGCAAATAATCTTATTCATAATTTGCATCTGATCACCGGGAAAATCTGCAAACCTGGTTCAACTCCTTTCTCTTTGACCGGTCAGCCCAGTGCTTGCGGAAGTGTTCGAGAAACTGGAGCATTATCTCATTTACTCCCCGGGCATCGTGTCATTGCTAACGAGAAACATAGAAAAGAAATAGCCGAGCTATGGGGCGTACCGGCTGATCGGATTAGTCCCCAGGTCGGTCTACATACCATGGAATTGTTTAAGGCCTGCGGGGATGGCAGAGTGAAGTGTCTCTATGTTATGTGTACTAACCCGGCACACTCCTTACCGAATGTCAATGCCTATCGGGAAGGGTTTGAAAAGGTCTTTATGGTTGTTGCAGAGGTTTTCCACCCGACAGCTACTACGAAGTATGCAGATGTGGTTCTTCCTGCAGCTTTCTGGTGTGAGAAAGAAGGTGTGTACGGTAACACGGACCGCCGTACCCAACACTTGGCTAAAGCCATCAATCCTCCCGGTGAGGCCAAGCCTGATTTGGATATTCTTCTCGACCTTGCTCGCCGTCTGGGTTACGGTGATCTTTTCCCTTTCAAAACTCCCGAAGATGTCTGGAACGAATATCTTAAATGTACAACAGGAACTCATATGGAGCTTGCCACTTATCCGGCCCTTCGAGATGCCCATGGTATTCAGTGGCCGTTAAAGGGACATCAGGGGAGTAAAGGGGCCGTGCGTCGTTATGTGGCTCCCGAAGACCCTTATGTCAAAGAAGGAATTGATTTTTACTCCGCAAAGGATCATAGGGCAGTTATTTTTGCAAGACCGTATCTGGGTCCTGCGGAAGTAGTGGATAAGGAATACCCGTATTATTTAACGACCGGCCGGATTCTTGAACACTGGCATACCTTGACCATGACAGGTAAATGTCCCACCTTAATGCGGGCGGTGCCCAAACAATATGTGGAATTGAATCCTCAAGACGCAACTGAATTAGGAATTAAAGAGGGAGATATGGTCCGACTGGTATCCCGTAGAGGAAAAGTTGAATTACCGACCAAAGTTGGCAAGCCTGGCGAACCACGACCTGGTCTGCTCTTTGCTCTTTGGTTTGAACCGGACCCCTTGGTGAATGCTGTAACTATTGATGCTGTAGATGCCGCTTCAAAAGAGCCTGAATTCAAGATTTGTGCTGTTAAAATAGAAAAAGTCTAAGAATAATCAGGGTAATGCTTAAAACTTCTTGGAATCGGTGTCGGCGCATTGTTCAAGTAAGCATGATCTTAATCTTTCTATTACCCCTTATGGGAATTTACCAGGTCATTGGGACATTGAGTTCCAGCAGGATTCTCGGTTTGACGCTAACAGATCCATTTGCTTTTTTAGAAATCCTATTGGCATCAAAAGCCGTCACAATTACTTTCCTGATGAGTGCACTGTTAATTGTCGGGATCTATCTGTTCTTAGGGAAAGTTTTCTGCAGTTGGATTTGTCCTATAGGGTTCCTGATTGAAGGCGTTGATGCTCTAAAGAAGAAATGGAAATGGTTGACACGAATACAGCTTAAAAAAGCTGTCACTCATGAACAAAAGCAATATTATTGGGCCTTACCTTTCTTTCTGGTGCTTAGTTTGGTTGTAGGGATTCCTATATTTCAGACTCTATCCCCTTTAGGTATCCTTTATAGGACCTTTTTGTTCGGGTTAGGGCTGGAAGCTTTTCTTATCCTGATGATCATCCTATTGGAGCTGGCAGGATACAGGCGTGGTTGGTGCAGGACGCTTTGTCCAATCGGGGTGTTTTATGCGCTAGGCTCTCGCTGGAGCCCCATCAAGGTTCGTTGCGATACGGATAAGTGTGTACAATGCTTTAAATGTGTAAAGGCATGTAATTATACTGCTGAAAGTTTGAAAAGTACTATCACAAGCACAAGCGAATTTTGTGTTTCGAGTCTATGTACCCGATGCGGACGTTGCATTGATAGTTGTTCAAGCGGAGCTCTGCAATTTTCTCTGCAACCTGTTGCAGATCTACTTTCGGAAGAGGGAGGGGAAAAAATATCCCGGAGGAGTGTTCTCCAAGGGGCAGGAATGATTGCTCTGGCAGGATTGGCCTATAAACCTTCTCAGGCTCTTGCTGCCGCTGCTCCCAGGGTTTTTCGCCCGCCGGGTGCAGTTAGGGATGAAGAGTTTTTGGCTAAGTGTTTGCGCTGTGGCAAATGTATTGAAGTTTGCCCGGATAAGACCTTATTAAGTGCGCATCTCGATCAAGGATTAAATCTTGGAACCCCTTATTTTATTCCCCGTCGAGTACCCTGCTCACTGTGCATGGAATGTCCTGATGTGTGTCCCAGTGGTGCCCTTGTACCTTTGGGCATGCGAGAAGTAAAAATCGGTATTGCCGAAATTGATAAAAACCGATGTTATGCTTATCAGGATGATGTATGCCGCTCCTGTTACAACAGTTGCCCGTTGATTGACGAAGCGATTAAGATGGAAGGATTTCAATATCCGGTGGTTGATCCGGAGATCTGTACAGGATGTGGAATCTGTGAGTATGTTTGTGTGATGGAATACCCGGCTATTCAGATTAAACGGATGATGTAGGTTCTTATCGCCATCTCCTCCTAAAAATAAATAGGCTAAGTGCTTATAAACCTAACAGGAGCTTTTCAGCAGATTTACGAAAATGCTGAAAAGCTCCTGTTTTTTGCAATTAGTCTTAAGCATACTATTGAAATTCTACATCAACGGAGCGAAAATACGAAGAATCGTACGTCCTAATCTACGGTACCATTTGACAGCACGACAATCCTCTACGGTAATTTGCTGGCATTTTGCCAAAGTTTCTAAATAATCTTCCTTTACTTCCAAGATACTTTGAGTCTTATAGAGATAAACACCGCATTCGAAGTGCAGGTAAAGGCTTCTGTAGTCCATATTGATGGTTCCAACCACAGCGTGGACATCGTCCACAAGGATGGATTTGGCATGGATAAAGCCGGGTGAATATTCGTAGATCTTTACGCCGCTTTCGACAAGGAGCCTATAGTTCGAACGGGTCATGGAATGAACAAACCAGCGATCCCCACGATAAGGAGTCACGATACGAACATCAACACTTCGTTTGGCAGCAGAGCAGAGGGCCGAAAGCATTACGTTATTCAGGATTAGGTAAGGGGTGTTAATATAGATAGTGCGTTCTGCTTGAGCGATGAGAGTGTGGTAAACGTTTTCACTCATAGGTTCTTCATCTAAGGGACTGTCTCCAAAGGGCTGGACAAATCCGTCGGTTGGGTGGGCCTCTGCCTCGTCCGCAGGTAATTTGTATCGGGTATAATCTTCATTCGTCTCAGTCTCATAACCCCATAAGGATAAGAACATCACTGTAAAATTCCAGACGGCCTCACCTTGGATGAGTATGGCGGTATCTTTCCAATGGCCTAACCGGTCATAGGCATTAATATATTCATCAGCCAGATTGACCCCACCTGTAAAGGCTATTTTTCCATCGATCACGGCAATCTTGCGATGATCTCGATTGTTCATGTGTATAGAGAGAACAGGAATCAGGCGGTTAAAGACACTGCACTTAATTCCTTTCTCCTCCAGTTTCTTTTCATAACCATAGGGCAACTTAAAGAGACTGCCCACATCATCATAAAGGACTCGAACATCCACACCTTGTTGGACTTTTTCTACTAAAATATCGAGAATAGAATCCCACATGACCCCTTCATCAATAATGAAATACTCTAAGAAAATAAACTTCTCAGCCTTTCTCAATTCCTTTAGCAGACGCTCATGCATTATCTCGCCAAGAGGCAGATATTCTGTAATGGTATTCTTATAAACGGGGCAATAGGAATATTTCTCGATATATCGAGAAAGGTTAGCTGCGCGATGATTTTGTACTTCAAGCTCCTGAACGATGACTTGATTCTGTATTAAAGACTGGTTCATTTTTTCGTTGACAGCCTTCATTTCACGCTTTTTACGCTTGCTTAACTTATTGCGGCCAAACAAAAGATAGAATAGACCCCCGAAGATAGGGAAGATAAGTATGGGGATAACCCAAGCAATCTTATAAGCGGGGTCAGATTTGCTGTTCAATATATAAAGCAGGGCGACAATGCTGAGAGATGTACAAATAGTATAGAAATAAATAAAATAACTGCTGAATCTCCAAATGATCATAACCAGAGCAAAGATTTGAAGGAGGAGAAGCAAGGCGATAGATATCACACGGTAAAGCATAGGCAAATTTTTCATGATTCTCCCTCCCATTCGTTATCTTAGTATATGTAAATTCCGGACTTTTTGTCCACTTGATAAAAAACAAGGAACTATGATGTATTGACTAGATAAAGTATACACTATAATATATATAGTGTAAATATAATATCGGAGAGCGTGGTGGGGGCCAAAGCATGAAAAGCATGGTATTTGAGAATGAAATCTGGGATTTCTTAAGGACGATAACCGAAGGTATGGCCAATGCATTCCGCCCCATTGTTGAGGAACACGGCTTGACCTTAATGCAGACGCGAATCTTAGTGGAAGTTAAGGACGGAGGACCTCACACTATAGGGAGTCTGGGAGGAATCATTGGCCTTACCAGCGGGAATGCCTCCTCAATGTGCAAGAAATTGGAGACTGCAGGATTTCTAAGACGGATTCGTACTCCTGAGGACGAACGATTTGTAAAACTTACCCTTACACAGCACGGGGAAGACACGGTTTATAGGATAGAGGAGGCTCTTGAACGGCGTTACGGTGCTTTTTTGGAACATAAGGGCGAAAAGGAATACCAACGATTTATTGAGTGCATGGACAATGTGAAAGCCTTTATGCAAGAGATGTATCGATTTGATCCGAAGTAGAATCAGAATCCCTGTGAGCGGTTAGATATAAAAATAATGGAGTGAAAAAAATGAACGGAAAACAAACCCCGAAGAAACCGCTTATCTATTATTCCCTGATTGCCTTGTTAATTCTTCTGTTCCTTAATGCTTTTGTTTTTCCAGAATTGCTTAAAAGACAAATTACTCAAGTGGATTATGGCTCTTTCCTGTCTTATCTTGAGAGTGGAGCGATTTCTGAAGTCGAAGTTCAGGATAATCAGATTGCTTTTGTGACCAAAGACTCCACAGGTAAAGAAACTGTCTTTGTTACAGGTGCCATGGATGATCCCGAATTGGTTAATCGCCTTAAGGCTGCCGGAGTGGATAAATATTCTCAGGTTATCCCCCGGGAAAACTCGCCCTTAATGAACTTTCTCTTGACTTGGATTCTTCCCATGATCTTATTATTTGGACTTTGGCATTTGCTGGGCAATCTGATGCAGAAAAAGATGGGCGGCGGCATGAATGCCATGACCTTTGGCAAGAGTAATGCTAAAATCTATGTTCAAGCCCAGACGGGCAAGACCTTTGCCGATGTAGCGGGTCAGGATGAGGCGAAAGAAGCCCTCACGGAAATAGTGGATTTTCTTCACGACCCCAGCCGTTATGCAGCCATTGGAGCGAATTTGCCTAAAGGGGTTCTTTTGGTAGGGCCTCCGGGAACGGGGAAGACCTTGCTGGCAAGGGCTGTTGCCGGAGAGGCTAAAGTCCCCTTTTTCTCCATATCCGGGAGCGAATTTGTAGAGATGTTTGTGGGAATGGGTGCTGCAAAAGTCAGAGATTTATTTAAACAAGCCAATGAAAAAGCCCCCTGCATCGTTTTTATCGACGAGATTGATACTATCGGGAAAAAACGTGATGGAGGATCTTTCGGAGGAGGTAATGATGAGCGGGAACAAACCTTGAATCAACTTTTGTCCGAAATGGATGGCTTTGATGGGAAGAAGGGTGTTGTGATTCTCGCGGCTACCAACCGGCCGGAATCACTGGATAAGGCTTTATTGCGCCCTGGACGCTTTGATCGCCGAATCCCTGTAGAGCTTCCGGATTTGGCAGGCCGAGAAGCCATTTTAAGGGTTCATGGACAAAAGGTGAAAATGGAACCCTCTATCGACTTTAAAACTATCGCCCGAGCCACTGCCGGAGCATCCGGGGCTGAGCTGGCTAATATTATCAATGAAGGGGCTTTGCGGGCTGTTCGTTGTGGGAGAAGCCGGGTGAACCAAAGCGATTTGGAGGAGTCTGTGGAAGTCGTTATTGCAGGCTATCAGAGGAAAGGGGCAGTGATTTCTCATCGAGAAAAAGAGATTGTTGCTTTCCATGAGATTGGTCACGCTTTAGTGGCGGCCAAACAAACTGATTCTGCACCCGTTCATAAGATTACCATCATTCCGAGGACTTCCGGTGCCTTGGGTTACACTATGCAAGTGGAAGAGGATGAGCGTGTTCTGATGAGCAAGGAGGAGGCGTTCAATAAAATCACGACCTTTACAGGAGGCCGGGCAGCCGAAGAATTGATCTTCGGAACCTATACTTCAGGAGCCTCCAATGATATTGAACAAGCGACCAAAATCGCCCGCGCCATGGTTACCCGTCTGGGGATGAGCAAGAATTTTGATATGATGGCCTTAGAAACAGTGAATAATCCTTATCTTGGTAGCGATACCTCTTTGATGTGTTCCCCTGAAACCGCAGCCAAAATTGATGAGGAAATCCTATCCATCATTAAAAGTGCCCATCAAAAGGCCTTCGGAATCTTAAAAGAGAATATTGACAAACTCCATGAGTTGGCGC
Source organism: Desulfitobacterium dehalogenans ATCC 51507 (assembly GCF_000243155.2). Lineage (NCBI taxonomy): Bacteria > Bacillati > Bacillota > Clostridia > Eubacteriales > Desulfitobacteriaceae > Desulfitobacterium > Desulfitobacterium dehalogenans. The sequence goes on from NC_018017.1 coordinate 1,231,242, forward strand.
GTTTTTTGTTAGAGAAAGAAACCATCACCGGAGAAGAATTTATGGCGGTGCTCTCAAGGTAAAATGAAGGACTGGTGATGTTTTTAACATCCCGGTCCCTGTTTTATATTGAATAGGTGACAAAGCATAATCCTCATATCCAAAGATAAAACCAGCAAAGGGGTAAATCCATGAATATTTTAGTCACCCTAAACTCGAATTATATTATACACTTGATCGTCATGCTCACCTCTCTGATTGAGTCCAATCCAGGGGAGCAGTTTACAGTTTATGTGGCTCATTCCGGCATGTCAAAAGAAGACTTTACCCGCATCAATCATGCCATTGACACCTCTCGATGTAAAATTGAAGACATTAAAATTTCCGATAAGGGTTTAAGCGATGCCCCCATTACCAGCCGCTACCCCAAAGAAATGTATTATCGGATTTTCGCTGTCAAATATCTCCCGGATCACCTCGAGCGGATTTTGTACCTGGATCCGGATCTAGTGGTGATAAATCCCTTAAAGGAGTTCTATACCATAGATTTCCAAGGGAATTTCTTCGCGGCGGCCTCCCATGTCAAGGAAATATTGAAAAGGATTAATCATGTCAGGCTTAATATGGCTGAAGACAGCACCTATGTCAATTCGGGGGTTATGATGATGAACTTGTCTCTGCTGCGCCAGGAACAGGATATTCATGAAGTCTATGAATATATTGAGGGATATAAGCATCGCTTATTTCTACCTGACCAAGATGTCCTTAATGGAGTTTATAGTGATAGAACGCTGACTGTGGATGCGAAAATCTATAATCTTAGTGAACGGTATTATGTTCTCTATAACCTGAATCCCAAGTATTGGGATGCGAAGATTGACCTGGATTGGGTCCGCAATAATACCGTGATTATCCATTATTGTGGCCGCAACAAACCCTGGAAGGAAAATTATATGGGGGAATTGGATGTTTTCTATAAAGACTATGCACAAAAGGTTCATGACAAAATGAAGGATTTTGAGACGACGAGGTGAAATGATAGCATTATAGTTGAATACGATAATAGATGGGGCGGCTGATATGAGGAAAGAGATGAAGGACAGGCATTCATGGAAAATGGGCTTTACTACGGGCAGCTGTGCAGCCGGGGCGGCAAAAGCCGCATGCTTCTTACTGAAAGGATTAAATCAAGGAACACAAGTAGATATCCCACTGCCCCAAGGGGAACGGCTTCAATTATCCATACATCGATGGGAAATGGAAAAGGATATAGCTCGTGTAGGTATTATCAAAGATGCAGGGGATGATCCTGATGTCACCCATGGTTTGGAAGTGGTAGCTCAAGTGCGGGTTCTTTCTGAAAAAGGAGAAATCCTCATTCGCGGGGGTCAAGGTATTGGCGTCGTTACCAAAAAAGGACTTCAGATTCCTCCAGGGGAAAGCGCTATTAACCCTGTTCCCCGGTCAATGATTCAGGCAGCGGTACGAGAAGTATTTCCCCAGGAAGAAGTCCTGGTGGTGATTGAGGTGCCTGATGGAGAAGAGCTTGCTTCGAAGACCCTGAATCCTCGTTTGGGAATTAGGGGAGGGCTATCGATTTTAGGCACAACAGGTATAGTTCGGCCTATGTCAGAGGAAGCGTTCAAGAATTCTATTCTGCCTGAGCTGGATCAAGCCGTTGCTTATGGACATAAAGCCATTGTTCTAACTCCTGGCAATTATGGTTTCAGAGCAGCTACGGCGGAACTGAAAGTTCCTGAGGAAGCCATTATTCAGATGGCCAATTTTGTGGGCTTTCTGCTGGAGGAGGCTGCCTATCGCAAGATCGAGAAAGTGCTTCTCTTTGGTCATATTGGTAAATTGATTAAAGTAGCCGGGGGGATTTTCCATACCCATACCCATGTTGCCGATGCCCGGATGGAAATTTTAGTGGCTCATGCCGCACTGAATGGTATTGACCGGAACTTTTTGCAGACCATAGCGGAGTATCCAACGGTTGAAGGTGCTGCTGAAGAAATTCGTACCAAGGGTTGGGGAAATCTTCTGTTTAAATTAGCAGAAAGGGCGAGTTGTCGGGCTCAAGAGCATGTGCATGGGGAAGTGCAGGTGGGAACCGCCTTTACTTTGCTTAACGGTGAGATCATTGCCTGGGATGATCAGGCCAAAGAGATCTGCAAAGAATTTTGGCATTGGCCGCAGATAGAGAAGGAATTTAGGTAAAAGTAGAGAATAACTTAGTAATTCGAATTAAATTGTCACAACAATCGGATAATACTCAAGGTTCCTCTTTTGAGGATGAAAAGGGAAGTCGGTGAAAATCCGGCGCGGTCCCGCCACTGTGAACCACGAGTGCCTCCTTATAGCCCACTGGGATAATCCTGGGAAGGGGGGAGGCATGAAGACTGGAAGTCAGGAGACCTGCCTTGAACATTGCATTACGCCCACGAGCGATGGGTGTGGTGATTATTTCGGAATAACCGAAGGGAAAAACCAAAGAGCCGCTCAGGGCTCTTTTTTATTTCACTATAAATCGCGGCAGAATTGGGCAAAGCCGAAGGCTTGGTTAATTAACGAAATAGTGGTTAAACAAAGGGGAAGGTGATGGGATGATCCAAATATTGGGGATAGGCCCTGGTACAAGAGCATGGGTTTCCCAGGCTGTTGAAGAAATGGTCCATCAGAGCGATGTTTTGGTAGGAGGGCAACGAGCCTTAAAGCTCTTTCCGGATTTCAAGGGAGAGTCATACCGGGTCAGTGGAAATTTAGCTGAAACCTTGGAAACCTTGCAGAGAGTATTACAGCAGGGAAAAAAGGCAAGTGTCCTGGTTTCTGGCGATCCAGGTTTTTATAGTCTGCTTCCTTGGTTGAAAAGGGAGTTCCCGCAAGAAGAAATCCAGGTGTTGCCTGGCCTTAGCTCCATTCAGCTTGCTTTTGCACGAGCAGGGATCCCCTGGCAGGATGCAGAGTTGCTCAGTGTCCACGGCCGTCCGCTGAATTGCTTACCTTTACATCTCAGCCGCCCCTTGGGAGTTCTCACTGGGGGTGAAAACTCACCTCAGAAGATTGCTGAGTATTATCATACCTATGACTTCAATCCGCAGATCTCTCTTGGCAATGCCTTGACTTATCCGGAAGAGCGTTGGTTAAATACAGATGCTCATCAGCTCATGGATTTGGAAGAAGATTTCTCTAATGCGGTGATGATCCTCTACCCTGAAAATCCAGAGGATAAGTCGGCTCAATCCTTGCTTTCATTGCCTAAGAGCTTTGGTATCAAGGATGAGGAGTTTGTTCGTGGCAATGTTCCCATGACTAAGAATGAGATTCGGATTCAAGTTCTGGCTAAGGCAGAGATTACCCCTTCGACCCGGGTCTTGGATGTGGGAGCAGGGACGGGTAGCATAAGCATTGAAGCGGCGCTTTTAGCTCATCGTGGCTGCGTTTATGCCATAGAAGAAAATCCGGAGGCACAGGAGCTTATTCTGAAGAATCAAGAGAAGTTTCGGGTAAGAAATTTGCGACTGGTTCGTGGATCTGCGCCTCAAGCGTTACAGGAAATCCCCCCTATGGATGTCTGTATTATTGGCGGTAGTCATGGGCAGATTCGGGAGATTTTACTTCAAGCTCCCTTGGCGCCTGGGGGAAGGGTTGTATTGACTGCCGTAACTTTAGAGACATTAGCTCATGGTATGGAAGCCTTAAAAAGCTTGCAATATGAGGATGTTGATGTGGTTTCGATCCAAGCTGTACGCTGGAAGGGTATTAAGGATATTCATCTTGCCCAGGCCCAAAACCCCGTATTTATACTTTCAGGAAGAAAGGGGATTATTTAAGGCCTCTGCTTCAAACAAAGGAGTTAAGAACCCGTTCAAAAGAAAATGAGCTCCAGAACCGCGGGATGGTTGCGGGCCGAAGAGCTAAGGAGGAACGAAGTGAAGAAGGATAGGAACGAAGACACAAACATAGTAAACAATCAGATCAGTGAAAAGGCTAAGCTTTACGGAATAGGGGTAGGGCCGGGGGACCCGAAGCTTATTACCTTGCGGGCAGTGGAAATTCTACAAGCTATTCAGGTGGTCGCCATACCCAAGTCCAAGATGGAGCGGGAAAGTGTCGCGTGGGAAATTGCCAAATCACACTGCCCCTCCGGAGTTAGCATTTTAGAGTTAGAAATGCCGATGACCGCTGATGAGAGCATACTTCAAGCTGCTTGGCATACTGCGGCAGAGAAGATTAAGGAGGAGCTCTGTCAGGGGCATTCCGTTGCTTTCCTTACCTTAGGTGATCCTTCCTTATACAGCACTTACAGTTATCTACTTGCTATCTTAAGAGATCAGCTTGAACCGGATCAGATAGAGACCATTCCAGGTATCACGGCTATGGCGGCTGCCGCAGCTCAAGTGAATTGGCCTTTGGCTACGGGAGATGAGCCTTTAGTGGTTTTGCCGGGGATCGAGGGCTTAGAGGAGTATGAGCAATATCCTAATCTTGTCTTAATGAAAGTATCGCGAAATTTGCCGGATGTACTGAATCATATCCAAAGAACCGGGTCACAGGCAGTTTTAGCTACCCGGGTAGGTCAGGCAGGAGAAGACGTTCGCCTGCTTGGCCCGGAGGAAGTGTTGGAAAAAGTGGACTATTTAAGTCTTGTGCTTTGTAAGAAGCCTCAATCTTGAGAAAGACCCTTTGAAAGCTAAATCTCCAGGATTTTGCTTTACACCGTTCGCTCAATAAGCTGCGCGGACAAAACTAACGCTCAAGCCCTTCGCTCCGTCGGGTGCCCAGCCAAATCGCTCCTGCTCAATGGCTGGTTGGAAACGTCCTGTTTCCAACCCGACTCCGCTGCAGTCTTTTCGCGAAGTTTTGTTCCCGCTCGCTTAAATTCGCTCTCTTTTGTAAATCAAAATCCTTGGGCGATTTTTCAAGTATTCGTTTAAGTATCTTTTCAGGACACAGAAAAAGACCCGAAAGAAGTGCAAGAAAGACCCACAAGAGTAGCTTTACGCACAAAAGCGAACGGATTTCACTGTGTATAAGGCAGCTAAGGCTTCTGCTTCGCTTCACTCACCATAAGCCAAGCTTTCTTTAAGCGGAGGGGCGGTCGGGTCAACGAGGCTTTCCTAACATAGCGTAGCCACGGTTCACATGTAGAAAACAGCGGGGTTTGGCGTCGAAAGTGTCCGGTGGACAGTTTCGCTCAAGGCGGCACTCCCCAAAGCATACGCATCCGCCGCAGATGCTGTTAAGAAAGCGAGTTGACCAGCCCTGGAGCTATGGAGTACGTGAGTCTCCGATCAAGAAACCTTCCGGTGGAAGGTTTCAGGAGATCACGCCCGAAGGTGCGTTGTGCGTAAAGCTACGCGACCCAGACGGCTGCACTAAAAAGATCTTTGGATATCATTATAAAGACAGGAGTGAAAACCTTGGCTGAGAATATTAATCCGGTTCTCTTTGTAGGAGCCGGTCCCGGGGATCCGGATTTGATCACTTTAAAAGGCAAAAAGGCTCTTGAAGAAGCCCAGCGGGTTATTTATGCGGGATCCTTGGTCAACCCGGATATCCTGCGGCATTGCCGAGAGGGCATAGCTTTATTTGACAGTGCCGGGTTAACCTTGGAAGAGACTGTAGCCATCATGGCGGAAGGGGTACAAAAAGGAGAAAAAGTCGTTCGTTTACACACTGGAGATCCCAGTGTTTATGGAGCCATCCAGGAACAGATGCAATGCCTGGAAGAAAAGGGCATTACCTACGGAGTGATCCCGGGAGTAAGCTCTGTGTTTGCCGCCGCCGCTGCGGTGAAAAAAGAGTTTACCCTGCCTGAGGTCAGCCAGACCTTAATTCTTACACGACTGGCGGGAAGAACCCCGGTGCCGGAAAAGGAAGATCTGGCATTATTGGCTCAACATCAAGCCAGTATGGCGATTTTTCTCAGTGTACAGGATATAGGGGAAGTGGTGGCGACCCTGAGGAAAGGATACCCCCCCAATACACCTGTAGCTGTTGTGTATCGAGCCAGCTGGCCGGATCAACACATTCTGGAGGGTACCTTAGAAACCATTGAAAATCAGGTGAAAGAGGCGGGAATCCGTAAGCATGCACAGATTCTTGTGGGAGATTTTCTCCGGGATCAAGGGACCCGCTCTAAACTGTATGACCCGGAATTTACTCATGAGTATCGGCAAGGACGCTCATGAAAACAGCCATTGTGGTGTTAAGGGATCAGGGCTTAAGGACGGCCTGCCGGATCATCGAGAAATGGCCTGAAGAGGAACCAACCTTACTCTATCTGCACCGGCGTCTTGAGGGTCAGAAGCGCATTCATGAAACAGAAGAGCCTGCCCCTTGCTGCGATCCTTATTATTTTAGTGAGCTGAAAGAAGTCCTTCCTGAACTATGGGAAGGTTCCTCTCTTTTGATTTTTATCATGGCTACGGGGATTGTGGTTCGTCATATTGCTCCTTATCTTCAGGGTAAGGATCGGGATCCGGCCGTATTGGTGCTGGATGAAAAAGGGGAATTTGTAATCTCCCTCTTATCCGGGCATTTAGGAGGAGCCAATGCCTGGGCGAAATCCGTGGCCCAGTGGATCCATGCCCAGCCGGTGATAACCACTGCCACAGATGTGCAAGGGCTGACCGCACCTGATGAGTACGCCCGACGGTTTGGTTGGTCTGTCGAACCTTTATCAGGACTGAAGGAAGTCAATTCTTTGTTGCTGGAGCAGGGTTATCTCAAGGTCTGGACCGATTGCCTGCCCGAGGAACACCCCCTGCGTCAGGACCCTTATTACCATTTCCTTAAGGATAAAGATAAAGAACATGCCCAGCTATGGGTTACAACAGAACAACTTGCGGCTCAGCATGAGCGGATCCAGGGAAAAAGCAGGCCCCTTCATTTGGTGCCAAGGATCTTTGGTATCGGAGTAGGGTGCCGCAGAGGGGTAAGTAGGGAGCAGGTGATCGAAGCCATTGAGGGAAGTCTCAAGCAAATAGGGATATCACCAAAGAGTATTCAGGGGCTATACAGTATTGAATTAAAAGCGGATGAAGCAGGAATTATCGAGGCAGCCCGAATCCTGGGCATACCCTTTCATACCTTTTCATCACAAGAAATACAGAGTATAAATGAACAACAAGGGCTAAGGCCATCGGAATATGTCAAAGAGAAGATTGGAGTGGATGGTGTATGCGAAGCAGCGAGCTTACTGGGAACGAGTCAGGGAGAGTTAGTTCTTCCCAAGCAGAAGTGGAATGGGGTCACGGTGGCCATCAGCAAGGCAAAATCTATGTGGTAGGCATTGGTCCTGGAGATGCGGAGCATATGACTCAACGGGCTCAGTCGGTATGGAAAGAAGTGGATGTGGTCGCCGGATACAAAACCTATATCGATTTGATTCGTCCTTGGCTTGCCGAGAAAAAAGTGGTGGCCACGGGTATGCGGCAAGAAATTGATCGCTGCCGCGAAGTTGTAGAGATCGCTCTGGAGGGTCAGGCCATTGCCTTGGTCAGCAGTGGAGATGCGGGAGTCTATGGTATGGCGGGGATTCTGATAGAATGCCTGGAAGAAAAAGATGCCTTGGATATTCCTTTGGAGATTATCCCTGGGGTAAGTGCTGCCAATGCTGCATCATCCCTGTTAGGAGCGCCTTTGATGCATGATTTTGCGGTCATTAGTCTGAGCGATCTGCTCACGCCCTGGGAAGTTATTCAAAAGCGCGTTAAGCTGGCAGCAGAGGGAGATTTCGTCATGGCCATTTATAATCCAAAGAGTAAAGGCCGTCAGGACCAGATTGAATGGGTTCGTCAAGCAGTACTCGAATATCGAGATCCCCAAACCCCGGTGGGAATTGTAAAGGAAGCGTTGCGTGGTGACTCTCAAGTGATCATCACGACTCTTGCAGAATTTACCCAATCCCCCATTGATATGTTGACCACAGTCATCATCGGCAATTCCCATACCCGTGTCGTAGGCCCCTATATGGTGACTCCGAGGGGATATGTTTTATGAGGTTATTCATCCTGGCGGGGACTGAGGATGGCAGGGAATTAGCATTTGAATTACAAAAACATGGTCATGAGGTTCTGGTTTCTACTTTAACGGAATACGGTGCCGAAATCGCTGAGCGTCAAGGTCTACGTACCTGTTCGGGTGCTCTGGATGAACATTCCATGGAGAGGATTCTGCAGGAACAGGCCATTCACGCCCTGATTGATGCCACTCACCCTTATGCCCAAAATATCCGGAACTTAGCCCGGTGCGTTGCCGGTAAATGTAATCTTCCCTATTTTCGCTGGGAGCGTCCTTCAGGGGATTATCCTGTTCACCCTCTCCTTCATTTTGCCTCCAATCTTGAGGATGCTGCCCGATTGGCAGCCCAACTGGGTAAGCGGGTTTTTCTCAGTACCGGAAGCAAAAACCTCCGGGATTGGGTGGGGATGTCTGAATTAAACGACTGCGAGCTTTATGTACGGGTGCTTCCCACCTCCCATGTTCTAAAGCAATGTGAAGAGGCAGGATTGAAACCCTATCAGATTATAGCTATGCAGGGACCGTTTACTCAGAAATTTAATGAGGGACTCTGGGAGCAGTTAAAGATTGATGTGGTGATTACCAAGGATAGCGGTGCCATCGGTGGTACGGATGAGAAAGTCCAGGCCTGCCTGCAGCTGAACATTCCTGTTATTGTCTTGGAACGACCTCGGGAAGCCCAACCGCAGTTGGCGGCTGAAGAGAATACATTGACGATTGAAGATTTTATAAGAAAGGTGGAAGAGAGCTTTGGACACTAAATTTATTCTTTTAGGTCATGGGAGTCGACGCAAAGAGGCTAATCAGGGATTGGTTGAGGTAGCTCATAAAGTAAGTAAGATTTTGGGAGAAGAGGTAACCCCGGTCTTTATGGACCATCAAGAACCCAGCTTACCTGAAGGGGTCTTGGAAAAGATTCAACAGGGTGCCAAGAAGATTATCATTATGCCTCTCTTTTTATTCCGGGGAATGCATGTCACCGTGGATATCCATGAAGAAATTCGCGAGCTTAAGGAAAAATACGCCGATGTTGAGATTCTATTCAGCAAGGAACTGGGAGCCGATGATGTTATTGCTCAATTGGCAAGCCAAAGAATTAAGGAGGCCTTAGGGGCATGAAGGGATTTATCACCGACCCGCTGCAAATTGAACGGGAAAGCATGCGGATCATTCGTGGATACTTGCAACAGGATTGGACTGAGAAGGAGTTAAAAATCGTGGAGCGCTGTATTCATACCAGTGGGGATCCTACCCTGGAATCGGTCATCCGCATTCACCCTCAAGGGATTGAGGCCGGACTTAAGTCACTGCAGCAAGGGGCTCCAGTGATTACAGATGTAGAAATGGTCAGAGCAGGAATTGCTAAGAAGCAATTGTCTCAGTTAGGCGGCACTGCAGAATGTTTTCTCAGTGATCCCCGGGTTGCGGATCAAGCGGTGGAATTGGGAATTACCCGCTCCATGGCAGCTCTACGTTTGAATAAAGAACGTTTGAAGGGGGCTATCGTGGCTATCGGCAATGCTCCCACTGCTTTGCTGGAGGTACTGGAGTTAGCCAAAGATCCCGAGACCCGACCTGCATTAGTCGTCGGGATACCGGTTGGCTTTGTGGGAGCTAAGGAATCCAAGGACCTGCTTTGGGAAGAGCATCCAGAGCTTCCTTCTATTACAATCTTAGGGAATCGAGGGGGAAGCCCTTTAGCAGCAACCTGTGTCAACGCCTTGATCTATCTCGCCGTAAATCGAGAGATCTAAAAATGAGGTGAGAGAATGAGCAAAGAAGAAACCAACCCGGAGGTTAATAGAAATTCAGTTCCAGGTGAGAAACAAGAAGCTGCTCGGTTAATGATCCAAGGGACTTCTTCCAATGTAGGAAAAAGTGTCTTGGCGGCGGCCTTTTGCCGGATATTTTATCAAGAAGGGTATCACGTAGCACCTTTTAAGGCCCAGAACATGGCTTTAAATTCCTTTATTACCCGCTCTGGAGGAGAGATGGGCAGAGCTCAGGTGGTACAGGCCCAGGCTGCAGGATTAGAGCCTGATGTGCGGATGAATCCTGTCTTGCTGAAACCCACGGGACACACAGGATCCCAGGTGATTGTTCTGGGCAAAGCCCAGGGGACTCTTTCTGCCCTTAAATATCACGGGGATTACCAGAGAAAAACCTGGCCCATTGTGGAAAAAGCTCTCCATGAACTTCTTGAGGAACATGAGATTGTAATTATCGAGGGAGCCGGAAGTCCCGCGGAAGTGAATCTCAAGCAAAATGATATTGTCAATATGCGCGTAGCCAAGGAAGCCCGGGCTCCCGTGCTTCTGGTGGCAGATATTGATCGGGGGGGAGCCTTGGCATCCGTGGTTGGTACCCTTGAGCTCCTTGAGCCGGAAGAACGCGAATTGGTTCGGGGAATTGTGATGAATAAATTCCGAGGGGATATTAAACTTTTACAACCGGCCTTGGATTTTCTTGAAGAACGAACCGGAATTCCTGTGGTGGGAGTCGTTCCCTTCTATGATCAATTTAAGATTCCGGAAGAAGATTCCGTGGTTCTTGAAGAACAGAATAAAAGCAAACAGGATAAAGGGAAGAGCCGGGATGAAGCGTTAGATGTAGCGGTCATTCGCTTACCCTATTTATCTAATTTCACAGATTTTGATCCTTTTGAAGATGAGTCTGATGTCATTCTTCGCTATGTCCGGGAACCTGCTGAGCTGGGGCAGCCGGATTGTGTTATAATCCCCGGAAGCAAAAACACTTTATCGGATCTGCGATTTTTATGGGATAGTGGTCTAGGTGAGAAAATTATCAAGTACTGGAAAGAGGATGTCCCCATTATTGGAATTTGTGGCGGCTATCAAATGCTGGGACGAGTGGTTCGGGACCCGTTGGGTACTGAATCTGATTTGAAGGAAATCACAGGACTGGGTATTCTTCCTATGGAGACTGAGTTTGTGTCGGATAAACATACGGTGCAAAGTCGGGGCAAGGTCGTAGGAGAGGAGCTGTTCTTGTCACGTTGTCAGGGGACAGAGATAACCGGTTATGAAATTCATATGGGGCGTTCCCAGGGAGAAGGTAATTCCCTTTTTGAGATCGAAGCCCAAGGAACAGTTTATGGAGATGGTATGTTAAATGGTAGTGCTTTTGGAACTTATCTCCATGGGATATTTGATAATGATCCCTTGCGAACCGCGTTCTTGGAATGGCTTTGGGAGAGAAGGGGAGGGACACGTTCAGTAGACAAGACCATGTCCCAGGCAGCAATTCGCGAGCAGGCCTTTAATGAACTGGCGGACTGGGTAAGAAATAGTATGGATATGGAAAAAATTCGTTCTATTATGGGTCTGCACAAAGGATGATGTTCATGATAGTATTGCTTAATCCCATAGCTTTTTGTTTAGGATTTCTATGGGATCAAGCCGTGGGTGATCCGCCAAAATGGCCTCATCCTGTTATCTACATGGGGAAGATTATCGCTTGGTATGATAAGCGCTTTAACCAGGGGAGGCCCCGGCTTCGCCGCCTGAAAGGTGCTCTACTTACCCTGATTCTAGTGATAGGAAGCTATATCTTAACAGCTGGTATAATTGGGGGAGCCAAAGAGATCTCCGCGGTCTTTGGCCTTATCATTGAAGTACTTCTCCTTGGCTCTACCCTTGCCGGTAAATCCCTTCTGGAGGCTGGGAGTCAAGTGCTTACCCCGTTAAAAGAAGGGAAACTTGATGAAGCACGAAACAAGTTGGGTTGGTTTGTCAGTCGCGATACCGCCCAATTATCGGAAGGGGAAATAGCTCGGGGTACGGTGGAGACCTTAGCGGAGAATTTTGTAGACGGCATCCTTTCTCCACTATTTTATATGCTCATTGGCGGGGCACCTTTGGCTATGGCTTTTAAGGCTGTAAGCACTTTGGATTCTATGATCGCCTATCGCAATGAGCGTTATGAAGACTTTGGCCGCTTTGCCGCCCGAGCCGATGATTGGGCTAACTATCTTCCGGCCCGTCTCTCGGTGGGCATTCTTTCACTGGCAGGATGGTTTTATAAGCTGCCGGTAGGCTATGCCCTAACGATCTGGCGCAGGGATGCCAAAACTCATCCCAGTCCCAATGGTGGTAATCCCGAGAGTATGGTTGCGGGATTGCTGGAAATCCAGCTGGGAGGGAATAATATCTATCACGGCAAGGTTCACCACCGGGCTGAGATGGGCGATCCTCTCCATGAGCTGACCTGGCTTGATATTGAGCGGTGTCAAAAATTAATTCGGCTGGGGACTTGGATTAGTTTTGCGCTAATCCTTTCAGGTATCGTCTTTGTCAATAGTATCATGTAAGTGATCTGACTTGGAAAAGCTCCATAAGCTGCGCGGACAAAACTAACGCTCAAGCACTCGCTCCGAAAGGTGCCCGGCCAATTCGCTCCATGCTCAATGGCCGGTTGGAAACGTCCTGTTTCCAACCTTTCTCCGCTGCGTGCTTTTCGCGAAGTTTTGTTTCCGCTCGCTTAAATTCACTCCCTTTTGTAAAGCAAAATCCTTGGGTAGTTTTTTAGGTTTGAGCGGAGCGATGTGGAATAAACGACCCGATCCAAGCAGCTTTTTCAGCCTTGCCGACGCCGCTTGCGGCATGGTCGGCTACCCTGGGAAAGACTCTGGAGATGACCTCAGAGATGACTTGAAAAAGACCCAAAAGCGTAGCTTTGCGCACAAAAGGGAACGGCTTTAGCGGAGGAGCGGTCCGGTGAAAGAGGCTTTCTTAACACTGTGGAGCCACCGGTTTGCATGCAGAAAGCAGCGGGGTTTGGCGTAACAGTTAAGAAAGCGAGTAAACCAGCTCCGGAGCTTTGGAGTGACCGTTGTGCGTAAAGCTATGCGACCCGGACGACATTTTTCATCCTTTACTGGTGCTGCGACAGCGGCATGAATAGCTACCCTACCCAGAAAATTTTGCGAAGAGGTGAAGACAATGCCCCATTCCATGCCTCCCCGTATTCTTATCGCTGGGACCCACAGTGGTGTAGGTAAGACAACCATCGCTACAGGGATCATGGCAGCCCTGGCTAAGAAAGGACTTCCTATCCAAGCCTATAAAGTTGGTCCCGACTATATCGATCCCACTTATCATACTTTGGCTACGGGCCGTCCTTCTCGGAACTTAGATCGATGGATGCTTAGGGAAGAGTTAATCCCGATTTTTAAAAGAACTTCTCAAGATTGCTGGGCGGTCATTGAAGGGGTTATGGGGCTTTTTGATGGGGTATCAGGAACCAAAGGATATGGTAGCAGTGCTGATATTGCCAAGCTGCTGGATGCTCCTGTGATCCTGATCGTGGATGCGGGCAATTTATCACGTAGTGCAGCGGCCATAGTCCATGGTTTTTGTACCTTTGATCCTGGGATTAAGATTGCCGGAGTCATTCTCAATCGGGTGAAATCTCCAGCCCAAGAAAGCTTATTGCGTGAAGCCCTTGGCGAAATTCAAGTACCCATATTGGGAGTGCTGCCTAAGGAAGAGGGAATTCGTCTGCCCGAACGGCACCTGGGACTGGTTCCTTCTCAAGAACAAGCTTTCCGGGAGAGTTTTTTTGACGAGCTTATCAGCGTGGTGACCCGCACCATTGACCTGGAACAGATCCAAGGGATTATGCAGGAAACCTTGCCGAAAAAACAGGTTATACATGAGCCATTCATCGAAGAACCGATTATATATAAAGGCTTGGGTGAAGGGGCAGCAGGGAATCTTAATCAACATTCCTTGCGATTGGGAGTGGCACGGGATGAGGCCTTTTCCTTTTACTATCAAGATGCTTTGGATAGTGCAGAAAGCCTAGGATTTACGCTGGTTCCCTTTAGCCCTCTTCATGACCCGTCTCTACCGGATGGATTGGATGGGCTCTTTTTTGGTGGTGGATTCCCAGAGCTGCATTTAGAAAAGCTTAGCCAGAACCAGAGTTTTTTGGAATCGTTACGAGAGTTCTCGCGATTAGGGAAACCCATCTACGGGGAGTGCGGGGGATATATGTATCTAGGCGCACAGGTTACGGATTTTGAAGGTAGAACATACCCCATGACTGGACTGATTCCTATTGCAGCCGAGATGACGCCAAGACTTCAGGGTATGGGCTATCGTCAAGGCGTCTTTCAACAGGATAATTTTCTGAGTGATGCAGGAAATGTGGTTTACGGTCATGAATTTCATTATTCAAAAGTGGATTATCTAAGTTGTGGTGATTCGGTTTGTCCTGCTTTTGAACTGCTTAAAGGGGAAAAGACCATAAGAATGGACGGTTATGCTCGGGATAATATCGTCGCATCTTATCTTCATATCAACTTCGCAGGACAACCGGAGCTTTTGCAGCACTGGGCGGAGCATATACGGCAAGGAGCATAGGCATGATTCGAGTGTATACAGGCAAAGGAAAGGGGAAAACCACTTCTGCACTGGGGGAAGCTCTGGTGGCACAGTCCCAGGGTACTAAAGTTCTTATGGTTCAATTCCTCAAAGGAAGTACCTATATGGGTGAGCTTTATACAATGGGGCGCTTAGGTATACCCTTAATCCAATTTGGAGTAGGCTGCCGTTGGTCGGCTATGATTCGAACAGGCTTAAGGCACTGTAATGGGTGTGGAGAGTGTTTTCGCCAGAACCGGGAACCCGGGATTGCTCTGCCTCTTGTGGCACAAGGAGTCGAGTTCCTCAAGACCCAGATTCAAGAGGGGGATTGGGGGCTGATTATCCTTGATGAAGTGAGTCATGCCCTGAATAAAGGGTTCTTAGAAATTGAGATATTGCATGAGTTGATCGGGCTAAAACCAAAAAGCTTGGATTGGATTTTGACTGGGCGGGATATGCCTGAGGAATTAATTCCCTTTGCAGAGCAATGGTGGGAACTTAATCCAATCAAGCATCCCTTGCAAGCGGGGATACGCAGCCGAAGGGGGATTGAATACTGATGAGGGGATTAGGTTGGGCAAAATGCCCCGGAACCTGCGGGGAATGGGTTCAAGGAGCGAAAGATGGTATACCCTTTTTAGTTGGTTGTCCCATTAATCGGTTCGTTGAAGCAAAGGCGGAAATTCTTTTTTCGGAGCCCACGAACAAGAGACATTATGCCCATCAGCAGGAGCTTCAGAATTGGATCTGGGAACTTCCTGAGGGTAAAGAAAAGACCCGCCAGGCCTTGGAGCGATTTGCCAGGAGTCAGAATCTCCCCTCATTGACGGGTAAGCTGCGGATGAAATCCCAATTGCTTGTTGGAAAAGGCATGGCCAGCTCCACTGCGGATATGACGGCAGCAGTCAGCGCTGTAGCTCATGCTTTGGCCATCCCTTGGGAGCCTGAGGAACAGGCGCGTTTAGCCTTAGCCATAGAGCCCTCTGATCCCATTATGTTTCCAGGAGTTACAGAATTAGCCCATGGCGATGGCAGGTATATCAAATCTCTAGGATCGAAAATTCCGGCACAGTTGCTGATGTTGGATGGGGGAGGATTTTTAGACACTCTAGCTTTCAACGCCCGCAGAGATTTACCTGGTCATTATCGCAAATATGAATTTATGATTAAGAATGCCCTGGCTCTTTTTTATGAAGGAATGGACCAGAGGGATTTGGAGAAAATCGCCCGAGCCAGCACCGTAAGTGCCCAATGTAATCAGGACATTAATCCTAAACCCTTTTTTGAGGATTTTCTCTCCTGGATCTTGGGAAGGGGAGGGCTTGGAGTTATCGCAGCTCATAGTGGAACTCTATTAGCTGGGATTTTTCCGGCACACCTTTCCACAACTGAAAAAAGAAATCTTCAGAGGGAAAGTCATATCCAATTCCGACCAGGTAGGGTGGAATGGGTAGAGACTTATGATGGAGGTATCGAAGGGGGGGTTATGAATGCATGGCGGAAACCTATTGGAAGCCTCAGTACAGTATGGAAGACAGAACTTTATTGACCTGTCCGCCAATATTAATCCCTTTGGCCCTCCTCAGGGAGTATGGGAAGCCCTTCAGAAAGGGATAAAAAGTATAACCCATTACCCTGATCCGAAATATCGGCGTCTCCGGGGGAGGATGGCAGAATATTACGCGCTCACCGATGAGGAGATACTTCTTGGCAATGGAGCTGGGGAATTGATTTTTCTGATCCTCCACGGTCTCCGGCCTCGCAAAGTGCTGATTCCCCAGCCGGCCTTTAGTGAATATGGGCGGGCAGCCTTGGCCTGTGGTGCAGAAGTAAGTAAAATGATTCTTGGAGTAGAGGGATGGGGGGCTCTTTCTTTTCAGAACGAAGAAACCTACAGAAAATGGGAGCAAGCCCTTGCAGAAAACGAGTTGGTGTTTATTAATTCTCCACATAATCCTACCGGCAGTGCACTCACAAAGAAGCAATTCGAAGTGATACTCAACCTTGCCTTAAAACATAAAACCTGGGTCGTTCTGGACGAATCTTTTGTTGACTTTATGGAGGATAGGATCCGCTGGTCAGGCAGGGAGTATTTACGAAGGTATCCCAATCTGTTGGTGTTATACTCTCTAACCAAATTTTATGCCATCCCGGGATTGCGCTTGGGGGCAGTTTTTGCTGCACCCAAACTGCTTAACCGTCTACAAGAACAACGAGACCCCTGGGCCGTTAATTGCCTGGCAGAAGAAGCTGGGATAGCTGCTTTAGCTGATGCAGAGTATGGGAAGCGAGTAAGGTTCCTTTTAGAAGAAAGCAAAGAGTCGTTTTACCAGAATTTTGCTGAAGGGAGCAAGGAACAAAAGTTCTTAGGTCTACGCCTATATTCCAGTAAAGTTAATTTTGCCTTGATTCAGGTTTTAGGAGTGGAAGACTCAATCCTTGATCTGGTTGAAGCCGAAAGACGGAAGAAGATAATCCTTCAGAAACTAGGACGACAGGGAATCTTGGTCAGGGATTGCGAAAACTTTCAGGGATTGGAAGGGAAGTACATCAGGGTGGCCATTAAGGATAGAGAAAGTATGAATTCGTTATTAATAGGTCTTAAGACGCTGGAAAGCTAAAAACAATTATGCTATGATAAGGATAAATTGAAAAAGTTGCCAAACCAATTCCCTTTTTTTCAAAAAACACTGCTTGTCACCACCTAGGGATTAAAGTCATAGAATAGATTAGACAAGCAACGAAACTGTCTAAAAGGGAGTGAAAGTTATATGTCAGCTTGCAGTATCGGGGCTGTAATTATCAACAGCTTTATCTTGGCAGTAGTGGTGTTTATTCTGGCTATTGTGTTGTTCATTTAAGCTCTGATCCTAAGGGGCTACTGAGGAAATAGGGTAATCAAGGCAGGCTGATGTAGGAGATCTTCAAAAACATCAGCCTCTTTTTAATTATCAGCTGGAAAAAAAGGTCGTTAAACTCTAGACTTATTCGTTATTTAGATTTATAATAAATGCAAGAGAAATTTTATACATAATAATATTACTAATTTAAGAAAGGTAAGGGGGAAAAAAAGTTGACCGAACTGATCTTATCCAGGCTGCAGTTTGCGGTGACAACATCCTATCACTTTTTATTTGTCCCGCTAACTCTAGGGCTATCAGTCCTCGTTGCCCTCATGGAAACTTGGTACGTCAAGACGGGGGATGAAACCTATAAGAAAATGGCCAAGTTCTGGGGCAAGCTCTTTCTCATTAACTTTGCAATGGGCGTCGTAACGGGGTTAGTCCAAGAATTCCAATTTGGGATGAATTGGTCTGAGTACTCCCGGTTCATGGGAGATATCTTTGGGGCACCATTGGCAATTGAAGCACTTTTAGCGTTTTTTATTGAATCAACGTTCTTAGGGGTTTGGATTTTTGGTTGGGATAAATTATCCAAGAAAGTCCACTGTATGAGCATTTGGCTTGTAGCCATTGCCAGCAATCTATCGGCTTTATGGATTTTAATCGCTAACTCCTTTATGCAAGAACCTGTGGGCTATGTGTTACGCAATGGCCGTGCGGAGATGGTTGATTTCCTGGCTGTAGTAACCAATAAACATGTCTTTTATCAATTTCCTCACACGGTACTTAGTGGATTTACCACGGGAGCGTTTTTCGTCTTAGGTATCAGCGCGTATCATATCTTAAAGAAAAAGCATGTCGATGTTTTCATGCAGTCAGCAAAATTTGCCCTGATTTTCGGAGTCATTAGTCTTTTCGGCGTCCTTGGTGTGGGTCACGCCCAAGGCATGCATTTGGTTGAAGCCCAACCGATGAAGATGGCTGCTGCTGAGGCTCATTGGGAAACAGAAAGTCCAGCCGGGTTTAATGTTTTTGCCATTGTTGACAAAGAAAATAATACAAATAGTTTTGAGATTAAAGTTCCTGGTGTATTGAGCTTTATGTCTTACGGCACGTTTGATGCCGAAGTCAAGGGGATCAATGATTTACAAAAAGAAGCCGTTCAACAGCATGGAGAGGGAAATTATATTCCGCCGGTTACATCTTTGTTCTGGTCCTTCCGGATTATGGTGGGTGTCGGTAGTTTATTAATCCTTGTCGTATTACTGGGGGCTTTCTTATATAAGACGAAGCGTTTTGAAAATACGACGTGGTTCTTAAAGCTTCTGCCCTGGATGATTCCGCTACCCTACATTGCTAACTTAACAGGATGGTTTCTGGCAGAACAAGGCCGCCAGCCATGGATTGTTTATGGTTTACAGAAGACGGCGGATGGACTTTCAACTTCTGTACCCGCCGCATATATTTGGACCAGCCTGATTGGCTTTACCCTGCTTTACGGTATTTTAGCCATTGTTGATGTGTACCTCATCCTGAAGTTCGTCAAGCGTGGGCCTGTTGAGGCTGAGGATGAAGATTCCTCGACTGATGTAGCGAAGGGGGCATCATTATGGACTTAAATATTCTGTGGTTTATCCTGATTTCAGTACTCTTCATTGGTTTCTTTTTCTTAGAAGGCTTTGACTATGGAGTGGGGATTCTTCTCCCCTTCATGGGCAAAAATGACACAGAGCGCCGCATCGTGATCAATACCATCGGGCCGGTTTGGGACGGCAATGAAGTATGGTTGATTACCGCAGGCGGTGCCATCTTTGCAGCGTTCCCTAACTGGTATGCCACCCTTTTCAGTGGCTTCTACCTAGCCCTTTTCTTCATTCTTGTGGCTTTGATCATTCGCGGCGTAGCCTTTGAATTTCGTAGCAGTGATCGCTCTCCACGCTGGCGCTCTGCTTGGGACTGGGGAATCTTCGTAGGTAGCCTTCTTAGCGCCATCCTCTGGGGTGTAGCAGTTACCAATATTTTACGGGGTGTGCCTATCAATGGGGAAATGCAGTATGTGGGAACCTTCTTTGACCTCTTATCACCCTACACACTCATTGGCGGAGTCACAACTCTCCTCTTATTTACTGTGCACGGTGCTCTCTATCTGACCCTGAAGACTGAAGGTGAAATGGTTCAACGGGCTTGGAGCATCGCTAAAACAGTAAGCGTCGGAGCACTTGTAGTTCTTGTACTTCTTGCCGCTATGACTTATTTCCAAACGGACCTTTTCGCAAGCACTTTGGCCGCTCTGGGAATTCTGGTTTGTGCCGTGGCCATGATTTTGACTGTTCTGTTCACTTATAAAAAAGCCGCTGGAAAGGCATTTATAGCCAGTAGCTTAACCATTACATTTTTAGTGCTCTCCGTGTTCTCAGGGCTTTTCCCACGGGTTATGGTATCAAGCTTGAATCCAGAATGGAGTCTGCATATTTATAATGCTTCTTCCAGCCCATACACCCTAAAGATCATGACTATAGTAGCCTTGACTTTGGTTCCGATTGTTTTAGCATATCAGATCTGGACCTACTGGGTATTCCGCAAGCGTATAACAGCAAAAGATATTCACTATTAAGAAATCGATAATAATTAATGAAAAATTGTCCATTATCATGTAAACTATAAGTACATGGGTACTTGGTATAAACATGGCGTGGATACGTAATTTAATTGATAGGGGGATGGGGCAAGTTATCTTGCCCCTTTTTTAAATTATGTTTGATAAGCGATTGATGCGGGAAGGTAAATATGTTAAAAAATATCTTTTGGGAACCGTAGCACTGGGTGTAGGAATCGCTTTACTTGCTATTGCTCAAGCTTATCTACTCTCACAGGTGATTGCTCAAGTCTTTCTGGAAGATGCTCCTTTTCTACAAACAAAAGGTTATCTTTTAGGTATTTTGGCTGTCATTGGAGTTAGGGCGCTTCTTCAGTATTTTAGTGAGGTAACTGCCCGTGAGACCGCTATCCGTGTGAAGGAAAGAGTAAGAGTCCGTTTTCTGCAAAAGATCCTCTCCTTGGGGCCGGTGTATGCCCGGGGTGAACGAGGGGGGGAACTGCTCAACACAGCCGTAGAGGGGATTGAGGCCTTGGATGACTATTTTGCTCGCTATATCCCCCAACTTATTTTGGCCGTATTAGTACCAATACTTACTTTAGTATTTATCTTCCCCAAGGATTTTCAATCCGCAACGATCTTAATCCTAACCGGACCCCTAATCCCCTTCTTCATGATATTGATTGGAAAACTTGCTGAGAAAAAGTCCCTGCAGCAATGGCAAAGTCTAAGCCGTATGAGCGCCCATTTTCTTGATATGCTCCAAGGTTTAACCACACTGAAACTATTCGGCCGGAGCAAGGACCAAGCGGTTGTGATTGGTCGAGTCAGTGAAACATTTCGAAAGAATACCATGGGCGTCATGAAAATAGCTTTTTTATCGGCTTTTGTCTTGGAGTTTATGGGCATGATTAGCACTGCTATTATCGCCGTAACCTTGGGTATTCGTTTGATTAATGGCACGGTTCCTTATTCTGAGGCACTCTTTATCCTGATATTAGCTCCGGAGTTCTATTTGCCCTTAAGAACCTTGGGCTTGCATTTTCACGCACGACTCTCAGGGGGCAATGCTGCTAATCGTATTTTTGAAGTTCTTGAGCTTGAAAGTCAATCAGAGTTCGAGCTGATCAAAGGAGCTAAGGAGCCCGTTTATTTGTTCGAAGGAAATAAAGAAGCACCATGGCTTACTTTTAAGCAAGTAGACCTGTGCTATGAAAAAGAGGGCGAAAGGGTTTTAAAGGATATAAATTTTATACTTCGCTTTGGTGAGCGCGTGGCTTTAATCGGACCCAGTGGCGCTGGAAAAAGCTCCATTCTTCAGATTCTGCTTCGCTTCGCAGAGCCTTCCCAAGGCGAGGTGCTGATTAATAATACTGTATTAAGCACGATCCCGCCGGCAACCTGGCGGAAAGTGATCTCGTATGTTCCCCAGAAGCCTTATCTCTTTGCAGGGTCGGTTATGGATAATATTCGATTTGGTAACCCTGAAGCATCTTTGGAGGATGTGGTAAAAGCTGCTCAGTTAGCTATGGCCCATGAATTCATCACCGAGCTTCCTCAAGGCTATGATACCCTTGTTGGCGAGGGAGGAGCTCGTTTAAGCGGAGGACAGGCCCAGCGCATAGCTATTGGCCGGGCCTTCCTTAAGGATTCCCCCCTGTTATTATTGGATGAAGTAACCAGCGGGTTGGATAATGAAAATGAAAAGGATCTACTGACAGCTTTAGAGGGCCTTTGTCAGGGGAGGACCGTAATTTTTACGACTCATCGAATGAAGACTACAATCCAGGCGGATCGGATCCTGGTACTTGATAAAGGGAGAATCATTGAGCAGGGTTCTCCCCAAGAGCTTCTAAATAATCAAGGATTATATGCCCGTTTCGTAAGCACCTATGGGAGGGAAGAGGGATGAAAAATCTAAGGTGGATAATCAAAGAAATACTTCCCTTCTGGCCAAGGGTATGCCTGACTTTGTTATTAAGTGCCTTAACTGTTACCAGCCATATTGGCTTAATGGCGACCTCTTCCTATTTGCTGGCTCGGGCAGCCTTACAGCCCCCGATTATGGATCTGATGATAACTATCGTAGGGGTTCGTTTCTTTGGAATTTCCCGAGCGGTTTTTCGCTATTGTGAACGTCTAGTTTCCCATGATGTTACCTTTCGGGTGTTAAGCCGTATTCGGATGATCGTTTATAAGGGCATTGAACCACTAGCCCCCGCCCAACTTAAGGATATGCACAGCGGGGATTTACTCAGCCGCATTGTGGGAGATGTGGAGGTGCAGCAAAACTTATTTTTGCGGGTACTGGCTCCTCCTCTCGTCGCCGTGCTGGTTTTGCTTGGCTATGGAGGTTTTCTCGCTCATTTTAATCAAGGTTTCACCACTATCTTGGCGGCTTTCTTTTTGGCAGCAGGTGTAGCTCTTCCTTTTCTTATCCGGGCCTTAGGGAATGGTATCGGTCAGATGAAAATCCAGGCCAAAGCCAAAATGCATACCTTTATTTTGGATAGTTTGCAGGGGATGCCGGAAATGCTGGCTTTTGGGCAGACCGGGGCTGTTTTTCAGCGGATTCAAGAAGCCCAGAGTGAACTCAGCCGGTCGGATCGAAGGATGGCTAGAGTGACAGGGATATCTAATGCCCTTATGGGGATGATTTCCCATTTAGGAATGCTGGCTGTTCTGGTTCTGGGGATTTTTCTCGTAAAGCAGGGGCAGATTGACGGGATTCTGTTGGGTATGTTGGCTTTGGGAGTACTGAGCAGTTTTGAGGCAGTGATTCCGCTGCCTGTCAGCCAGCATCATTTAGAGGAAAATGAGGCGGCGGGAAGACGCCTTAAGAATTTGATAGATGAAGGACAGAAGCTTCTGGAGAAGGATGAGCGTAAGGAAATCAGCACTGGCATCGGCGATGGATCGGAAGAAAGGTCAATCTTTCAAAATTGTGAACTTGAATTTGTTAACGTGAGTTTTCGATACGACCCAGATGGTCCCTGGGTATTAGATAATATTTCTGCTAAGATACCACGAGGCAGGCGGATTGGCATCGTGGGTCGAAGCGGAGCAGGAAAAAGCAGCCTTGTCAATCTCTTGGTTCGATTCTGGGAACCAAATACTGGGGAGATTCGCCTAGGCGGGGTAAATATAAAAGAGCTAAGGCCCCTGGATATTAGGGAAAAGATTGGCATAGTGGCTCAAAAATCGCATCTTTTCCATGCTACGGTAAAAGAAAATCTATTATTGGCTAAGCCGGAGGCTACTAATGAGGAGCTATACGAAGCAGCTCGGAGGGCAAAAATTCATGAATTTATTCTTTCCCTCCCTCAAGGGTATGATTCTCTAATCGGAGAAGGGGGGATGAAGCTCTCCGGTGGACAACAGCAGCGCCTTGCTATCGCACGTGTCCTATTAAAAGATGCACCTATCCTTATTCTAGATGAAGCAACCAATGGACTGGACCCAGTAACAGAAGGAGAGCTTAAAGAAGAATTATTGGCTTTGACAGAAGATAGGACACTGATTGTTATTACCCATCATCTTGGATTTGTGAAAGATCTGGACGAAATACTAGTGTTGGAAAAGGGAAGAATCATTGAATATGGGAAGCATGAGGATCTTATGAAGCGGAAAGGTTTGTACCGGCGTCTATGGGAAAATGGCAGCGAAATCTAGGATTTTGAAACACTTTGTTTATTGTTATAAATTAATTTTTGTACTAATATATGAATTGTAAACCGGAAGACTGCTTTGTCTGCTAGAAAATTGAAGGAGGAAAAAATGGAACACTCTTTAGGTACTTTATTGCCATTGTATTCAGTCATTCCTTTTGTAGGTATGTTGTTGTCCATTGCACTGGGGCCTGTTCTGTTTCCAAAATTTTGGCATCATCATTTTGGTAAGGTATCAGCTGCCTGGGCAGCACTGCTTGCTGTTCCACTGATCGTAGCTTATGGAAAACAAGGTGTTGATGAGCTGCTCCATTTACTCATCGCGGATTACATTCCCTTTATCGTTCTTATCGGGTCCTTATTTACAGTCGGTGGTGGAATCTTAGTTCGTACATCCTTAAAGGGGACAACTTGGGTCAATGCAGGTTTCCTGACGATCGGGGCTATTATCGCTTCATGGATGGGGACTACAGGAGCGGCTATGTTATTAATCCGCCCATTCCTGCGTGTGAATAAGGATCGTAAGTATAAGGCCTTTATGGTAGTATTCTTTATTTTTATGGTTGCCAATGTGGGAGGAGCATTGACCCCTTTAGGGGATCCGCCGCTTTTCCTGGGCTTTTTACACGGAGTGCCTTTCTTTTGGACCTTACGCCTTATTACCCCTATGGCTGTAGTGCTGGCCGGGCTTTTACTCATTTATATCGCTTTTGATAAGTACTTTCTGGCTAAGGAACAAAAAGAAGGCAATTTAGCCTTTGCTTCATCTTCTTGCAATGGGGTTGCAGCCAAAGATAACTCCAGTGGAGATTCAACGTTGGGAAAAAGATTGGAAGTTTTAGGCGTTCAAAACTTTATTCTGTTAGCCGCAATTATTGGTGTTATTCTATTTAGCGGTTATGTTAAGATGAGCGAAGTATCTATTCTGGGGGTTCATCTTGGCTGGCAGGATGTTATCCGTAATCTGGTACTTGTAGCTATTGTGGTTATCTCCATGAAAATCACACCCAAGGCAGTTCGTGAGGAAAACGAATACTCCTGGGGGCCAATTTTGGAGATCATTTATCTCTTCTTCGGAATCTTTGTCACCATGGCTCCTGCTTTAGCGATATTGAAGGCTGGTGAGTCCGGAGCTTTGTCTTTTATTACTGCAGCAGTCAAAGAGCCGGTTCAATACTTCTGGATTACCGGAGCATTGTCCAGCTTCCTTGACAATGCCCCAACGTACCTAACCTTCTTTAGTACTGCTTTAGGTCAATTCTATCCAGGTATGGCTGAAGCCCCTGCAGTGGCTCAGTTCTTAGTCGACCAGCCCTTATACCTTCTGGCAATTTCTGCTGGATCGGTGTTCTTTGGAGCGGTTACCTATATCGGCAATGCCCCTAACTTTATGGTTCGCTCCATTGCTGAAGAATCCGGAGTAAAAATGCCTAGCTTTTTCGGCTATATGGCGTATAGCTTCTGCATTCTCCTTCCCCTCTTTGGGATAGTAACCTGGCTTTTCTTTCTCTAAGATTTTGAGGGGCGGTGCCTCATGGTATTTAATATACTAATGACATGAAATAGAAACTCCCGATGGAAATAGTCTATGTGAACATCACGAGACCATCTCCACGGGAGTTTTAATGTATTATATTAAGTATTGTAATTCTGAAAAAACGTAATTTTTTTCAGAATTACAATAAACCCTGAAGATTGGAGAAAGCAACAGGCTCTTCTTCCGTTATGCCATGAATTAGCCATACCCCATCCTCTTTTTTTAACTCTAAAACTGCACTATAGCGATTTAAGGTTTCAACATCATGGGTCAAAACCTTTGCTTTAAATTGCATTTTAATTATGCTTGTATCTGGAGCAGTTTTCTCCAGAGCCAGGACAAGTGCGCTTTCTACTGAAGACTTGGCATTAATGGCTTTGGCTGCAATGTAGCTTTTCTCGAGAGAACTGCTATAGGCTTCCTGATAATCCTGTGTCAAAAGGGGGAGGAGTTTTAGACCCTCTTCCAAATAATTATCCAAAGAATAAGTATAATAGCTTTTTGTAAAATCAAGTGCCAAAGTCTCCATCTCTTTACGCTCAGCCGGAGTAAGGGGGTCGATGAATGGTGAGGCTAGAGCAGGTTGGTTGGGGGTATTCAAAGTAGAGTCTGCCGAAAAGCCAGGAATCCAATGGCCAAGAAGAAATAGGGTGGCTAAGAGAACTGAAAAGACCCAAACACTGCGTTTCATTTTCTTCTCACTCCTGTTATTTTAGTCCTTATCTAGATATTCTGCGAAAAATCCAAAACACCTTCTGATTATTGTAAATGTTTAGAAAAATGTATCATATTGAAAATAGTGGTAAAAGAAAAATGATTAATAATTATGATTTTATTTTATAATTATTTTTTAACGTCATATTGGAACAAGATTTTTCGTCTATTATGGTAACAGAGGTTGAAAAAGACAAGGTAAGAAAGGAATGGAAAAATGAATAAGAAAGTACGTAAATTAGCAATTCCTATGGCTGTGGCCTTATTAATGCAAGGTGCATTACCTGCCTCCGTTATGGCGGCATCTGAGGTGAGTGTAAGCCCCATAAGTGCGGTTGAAAAGATCGCCGTTCCGGCACAGGTTAAAGTGAGTTTAGAGGATGCAATTAAACTCGTTAAAAAGAACTTTACCGTTCCTGAGGGATATACTGAATTTACTTCGGGCTATAATAGTTATAATGAAAGACAGACCTGGTCCTTAAATTGGAATTCAAAGAAGGATGCCGGCGGTAGTTTTAATGCTCAAGTAGATGTAAGTACCGGCGAAGTTATCTATATGAATTGCTGGAATCCCATAAGTCCATCCTCCCAGACCAGTGTTCCCAAATACTCCTATGAAGAGGCTAAAGATATCGCTCAAGGCCTAGTGAACAAGATCCTAGGAGATCGACTCAATCAATTACAGTTAGTGTCGGAAAACACGCAAATCACACCCGTGATAGACAATGGGTATACGACCTATTCCGTGCAATGGAAGAGGGTAGCCAATGGAGTTGCTTTCCCAAGCAATGGAGTATCCATTCAAGTGAATGCTTATGATGGCACGATTACAGGGTATTCTCTCACATGGAGCAAAGAAAGTATTCCTGATCTCAATGGTGTTATCAGTGCAGCTAAGGCTCGTGAAGTATTTGCCAAAAATAATCTTCTCCAGCTGCAATATTTCCTTAACTCAGGTGTTAGACCTCTGGATAGTCAGGCAAAAGATGCCAAGAAAGACGCTCTCTTAGTTTACAAACTAGGCAATCAATCTTTCAGCGGTATGATTGATGCTAAAACGGGAGAACCCCTAAAGCTTAATTCCGGAGAATGGCTTTATAGCGATACTGCTTTAGACGCAATCGGTGGTATGGGTGGAATGGCGAAGTCCTCAGAAAATGCTTTAGCACCTGCCGAGCAAAAAGAAGTGGACGATACATCTAAACTGCTTACTCAGGAAAAAGCAATTGAAAACGTCAAGAAATGGGTGGAAATACCGGATAAACTTACCCTGCGCAGCGCCAATCTTGGCTTTGAAGGGGGCTTAAGCCAGAAACGTGTATGGTCCTTTGATTGGAGTACAGAGGAAAGCGTGGATGGATATAACTATGCCTATGCCCGTGTGGATGCGGCTACAGGTGAAGTCATTGGGTTTAATACCTATTCTTCCACCCCACAGTCCAAAAGCCCGGATGCCATCGATCGGGCTGCAGCAAAAGCAATTGCCGATGCTTTCATCAAGAAAATTCAGCCTAATCGCGTTCAACAGGTTGAGTATTTAGAGGTTCTGGACAATGGTCAAAAGTATCCTGAAGATCAGCCCAACCACGATTTCCGCTATGAGCGAATCGTCAATGGAGTACCTGTGCCCGACAATGGTTTCTCTATCTCCGTAGAGCGCAATACCCAGAAAATTGTCAGCTATAGCATGGATTTCTCTGATGTGAATTTCCCTAGTGTCTCCCAGGCTATGAACCAAAAACAGGGTGAGGATACCTTCTTAAATAAGAGACCCCTGGAACTCAAATATGTTCAAATCTACAAGAACGGCCAGTTATCAGATATCCGCTTAGTGTATCAGCCTAAAATGGACAACAGTTTTGCAGTTTCTAACATTATGGATGCCAAAACCGGCGAATTTCTTGATTGGCAAGGTAAACCCATTACCGAGCAGCCACGACCCTATAATTTCGGTGATATCTCGGGCAGCTTTGCTGAAGAAGAAATAAGACTCCTCGGTCAAGCCGGTGCATTTGGTGAGTATGGTGATGAATTCAGACCAAATGAGCAGGTTACCGTAAAATCGTTGCTAAAATCAATGCTGATTGCCAAAAACGGCGTTTGGTCCTATCAAGGATTAAGCGATGAAGAGCTCTTAAAGCAAGTCAAGGAACTGGGTTGGGTAAAAGAGAACCTGTCTCTTAATGATCAAGTCAGCCGCGAGTTCCAAGCCAAATTAGCCATTCGGATGTTGCAATTGGAGAAAATTGCTCAGATTGAGGAGCTTTTCCAAGTTCCTTATGAGGATGCCGATACTTTTAGTGATGGAAGTCTTGGTTATATTTCTTTGGCCAAGGGGTTAGGGATCATGAACATCGAGGGTAATAAATTTGAGTCTACCAAGAAAATGACTCGTGCTGAAGCCGCTTATGCTTTAGTAAAAGCATTACAGTCGAATCGTTAATTAAAGAGACTCATTCAAACTGCAATATAAAGCATAGTGGTACAAAGAACAGGATAGATAAACCAGGGTTTAGGATATAAGGAAAGACTGTAAAAGGTATGGATTGCCTTTTACAGTCTTTTTTAGATTAGGGGGAGATCTAGTCTTAAATGATGGAATAAAAAGGAGTGCTCAAATGGGTTGCTATTAGTGCTCTTTCTGAATATGCTGTGTCAGAAAAAACTATGCCTCTGGGGCATTTATGGAAAGGAGTTGCCTCTATGAGTACCCTGCCAATGACTGGTGATTTCATTCGGGAATCCTTGGAACTGCACCTCTTTTGGGCTAGGATTATAAAAGAGCATCTTATCTTTTTGGAAAGCGGCTTTATGTGTAAAGATGTAGATTGGATTCAGGAAGCAGATGCTCTTAAGTGCCAGTTTGAAGAAATCTTGCATGAAGCCAATTGTCTAGCCGATGGAAAAGTGGGCATTGAAGTCATGAAGTCAGGAGAGTTGTTTACCAATAAAACCTTAAAGGCGGAGCAAAAGACCCAAGAACTTACCTGTATTCCAATAAACTCTCAGTTGACCGTGGAAACCATGGGCTTACACCCTTATATGGGCGTGGGGATGGGCATGGTTCCCTGTGAGCCGGAAATAGCGGAGCAAGTCCATGCACTGAACGAAAAAGCCCTGGCTTGTGCTTGCCTTGTCTACGAGTTTACTGAGCGGGCTTTGCATGAAATTCTTCGGTGTTGCATCACCAGTCATAACTTCCCAGCCCTCTATGAACATCAAATGAAAGAAACAGAAATGTATATGAGGCAGATTAAGAAACTGCAAAGCCATCAGTATATGGACCCCACGTATCACATGGTGGAAATGCAAATGTTCTGGGACCATATTATGAAGGAGCATGCCGAAGTTATCAGCCATTTGCTGGATCCTACAGAAAAGGCTATGATTAGCCGAGCCGACCATTTTGCTCAAGCTTATGAACAGCTCTTAAGTCAGTTGGGAAATGGGTCGGTGCCTGCGCAGAACCTTAGACGGATTACCAATGAAACCATCCGGGTAACCGAAGAGTTTAAGGAATACAAGGCAGCAGGAACGGACGCTATCCTATGCTGTCGCTTGAGATCTTTGATTCTTCCTTTGCTGGCCGATCACATCTTAAGAGAGGCTATTCATTATCTGCGCATCCTCGGCTTACCATTACCGGAATTCAAGGGTGGAAAGGGATAAAAAGATATAGTTAAGTACAAAAAACTCTGGGAGCATTGCGGAAAGCCCAAAGGGGGTGCGATGCTCCTTTTGGTTTTCTCTGAGCAGGATAAGCTGGTATACTATAGAGAAGCATTAAGAAATAATGAGATTATGAAAGCAAATATAGATTTACAAAAGGAGAAATTGCAATGAGTAAAGATAATCTTAAAATTGGCTTTGTGGGAACTGGAGTCATGGGACGCAGTATGGTCAAAAACCTCTTGAAGGCTGGGTATTTTGTATCGGTCACTAACCGGACTAAAGCCAGTGCTGAGGAACTTTTTCCCCTAGGTGCACGGTGGGTGGATTCAGTAGCCGAACTTGCTGGGTTATCCGATGTGGTCATCACCATTGTCGGCTATCCTAAGGATGTGGAAGAAGTTTACTTGAGTGAAGAGGGGCTAATCTCTAATGCTAAGTCTGGGAGCGTTCTTATTGATATGACGACTTCCAGCCCTTTTCTAGCTAAAAGGATCGCTCTCGAAGGAAAAAGCAAGGGTATTGATATTTTGGATGCTCCGGTATCCGGCGGGGATGTGGGGGCGAAAAACGGTACCCTTGTCATAATGGTTGGCGGTGAAGAAGAGGTATTTAATAAGGTTAAGCCCATCTTTGAAGCCATGGGTAAAAATATAATCCTGCATGGACCGGCCGGGGCAGGACAATATACAAAAATGTCTAACCAAATCACCATTGCTGCGGGGATGGTTGGAGTTTGTGAAGCTATAGCTTATGCTCAAAAGGCCGGTTTAGATCCCAACCGGGTCCTCGACAGTATCGGGGGAGGAGCAGCGGGCAGCTGGTCCTTGAGCAACCTTGGGCCAAGGATGATTGCCGGACATTTTGAACCGGGTTTTTATGTAAAACATTTTATCAAAGATATGAACATTGCCTTAGAATCAGCCAAGGAAATGGGGTTGATGACTCCTGGTCTTGAGCTGGCGAAATCACTTTATGAACAATTAGCTGATGATGGAGAGGAAAACAGCGGTACACATGCTTTATATAAACTATATATGAAATAAGAATTATTGGGGGTTAAGATTTTTGGGGCTATTTTCGGAAAATAAGCAGAAGTCCAAGAACGATGAGAATCAGTGGGACAAGTATGCCAAAATTAATCGCGGCGGATATGGCTTTAAAAATATAGGCTAGATAAGAT
This sequence comes from Desulfitobacterium dehalogenans ATCC 51507, assembly GCF_000243155.2. NCBI lineage: Bacteria > Bacillati > Bacillota > Clostridia > Eubacteriales > Desulfitobacteriaceae > Desulfitobacterium > Desulfitobacterium dehalogenans. The sequence goes on from NC_018017.1 coordinate 1,261,848, forward strand.
AATAATGCAATACCGCTAAGAACTCCTACAGGAACGAGAAGCCCTCTTCGGCGGTCTGAGGCTAAATAAAGCTGAAAAAGACCAAAGGCTACCGCCAGGAGGTAGATAGGCCAAGTATACTCAGAAAAGCGCCAGTCAGTTAGCATCTCAAACTCGAAGAGAAAACCAAGGACGAGGAGGATTCCACCAGGAACCAGAAGTCCGGGATTTTTCTTATCCGATAAGTATAACCATTCAAAGACTGCACCTAAGGCAATAATCAACAATGGCCAATGAATGGCGATATTTCCGAATCGAAACCCAAAGAGATTAGAACATAACAAAATTGTACCTAATCCAATAAGGAGTATTCCTAAAATCCCTTTATTTTTTTCCATGTGTAAATCCTCCTCAGCGTATTTTAATTCCTTGAATTAATGAGTATGTACACGGGGTCCTTGATGAAACCTTTTGAGAATCTTGTACGTATTAAAAAGTGAAAGAGCCAGTGAATACTATGGGTAAACTTTTAAAGACCCTATCTTTATTATACAAAGAATTAATCGTATTTTGGAGATAGTGCAGGGAGGAAATTTAAGCATGACAAATCGTTTGTATCGTTCTTCAAAGGAAAAAATGATTGGCGGAGTATGTGGTGGAATGGCCAAGTATTTCGATGTAGATGTCACCTTGGTCCGCTTAGTTGCTCTTGTCACGTTATTCATGGGAGGGTCCGGCATACTTCTTTATATTGCAGCCTTGCTTATTATCCCCAGTGACCAACGGGATCCCTCTATCTCTTTTGGAGGACAAGGAGAACATGTGCAAGATATCGTGGATGAAGTCGTCCAAAATGTCAAGGATACTGCCCGAGAATTCGGAGTGGATTCCTTTGCCGGTTCCACATCCTATTCGAGTTCGACCTATAGTTCAGATACAAGACACTCTCAGCGCGGCAGAACTGCCGGGTTAATCTTGATTATTCTCGGTGTCTTTTTTCTAGCCAATCAATGGTTACCTCTATGGGATACTATAAGTAAAATGTGGCCCCTGGTTTTAATTATTATCGGAGCCGCATTGATTTGGAGAAGATCTTAAAAGCCGATTCGTGTTAAAATCAGTCCGCCTAATTTTTTAGCTAACGGTAGGCCTACCCTTTTTGCCAAAGGGAAGCCTACTCTTTTTATTAAGGGTAGAGCAACTTTTTCGGCAAGGGGAGGGCCCAAACGTTCAGCGAGCTGAGGAGCGATGTTTCGTGCTAATGGTGCCCCAAACTCCCGGGCTAAAGCAGGGCCAAAGTTTTGTATAAGATTAACACCCTGCTTTTGCAGAAGAGATTTAAGTTCAGAGTTAACATTCCCGGAAGCCGGCGCAACAAATTTTGGTGTTGAATTTGGGTTGCTGGTAGATTTTGCAGCTGGTTTCAAGTTGGTTTGAACGGGTTTTGGATTACTTTGGGAAGCAGGGTTTGTGGGAGTTTGAGCAGATGGTTGAAGTGGGGTTTGTGGATGAGGACTCTTTTCTATCGTTTTTAACGGGGGTTGTGGCATGGGAGCATTAGTAACTGGAGTTGATGACTGAGAAGATACAGGAGATAAAGATGGAGGAGTAGAAGAGAGCAAAGAGGGCGTAGAAGGTGTAGAGGGTGTAGAGGGTGTAGAGGATCCTTTGGGGAGATTATTTATATTATTTTGAAAGGATCGAGAATTGGCTTGAGGGGTGCCTGAAGGATTAACTTGAGGTTTTGTTGGCGAGAAAAGGTGCATTTCATTCCCTCCTTATGGATAAACACAGATATATAATTACCTAGTACCCAATGTTCTATTCCAGGATATTCCAGTAATCTTACATAAGTTACCAATCGACTTGTACTATTTTAGCATTTGCACCAAGGCATAGAGTCATACCTTGTACAGAGATGCCTCTATACGATGTTTGAGATAAAATTGGTTTAAATATATCAAAAGAGCTTCCAGTAACATCCTAATGACTTATATCATCTGTTGATATAACATTGGTATTGCGGTAAGTGATTACAATGGGCATTGCAATGTATATATAGTTATATATAGTTTTGAAACTAATAATATATACATGCAGTTGCTGAGTAATATCATGCCGGCACGAGAAATCAACATTACATTATAGGGGGCAATTATTCGAATGAAGAAAACAAGAGCTCGTGTACTATCCAGTGTTATTGTTGCAACTATGGTTCTTGGCACAGCTTTTCCGGCTGCCGTATTAGCAGGTACTCAAGTATCTTCTGACAGTAAAACATCATTGAATCGTCTGTACGGTGAAGATCGTTTTGAAACTGCTGCCAAAGTTGCAACGGAAGGCTGGGAAACCTCTAAAGTGGCAATTCTTGCTTCAGGTAAAAGCGAAAACTTAGTGGATGCTTTAACTGCAGCACCTTTTGCCAATTCTGTAGATGCACCGATTCTTTTGACTCATGGTACTGACATTCCGGAAGCAACCATCGAAGCACTTAAAACCTTAAAAGTTGAAGAAGTTTACACTGTAAGCGGTGCTATTAAAAGAGAAGCCTTGGAAAAGGCTTTTAAAGAGAACAAATTAGAAATTGAGATTAAAGAAGAATTAGGTGGTAAAGATCGCTTCGAGACTGCTAAAAATATCGCCAGTCAACTCGAAGGTGTAGAAGGGATCATGGTAACTACAGCTTATAAATATGCTGATGCCCTTTCTGTAGCGTCTATTGCTGCTGCTAAGAATATGCCCATCCTCTTAGCAGATCAAAATGGGTTGCCTGAAGTCGAAGCAGAATACCTTGATGAAATCAAGGACCAAGTGAAAGAAACCTATGTACTTGGTGGGGAAATAACTGTCAATAAAAAAGTATATGAAGAACTGCCTGGAACCGATGGTGAAAGTAAATTTCGTATTTTCGGTGATGACCGTTTCGATACCAACTTAGAAGTATTAAAAACCTTCACTGATTTAGAGTATAACAAGGTTTACGCAGGCAATGGTTATGATGACCATCTCGTGGACGCTTTAGTTGTATCGGCTCTTGCCGCAAAAACCAATTCTCCTATTGTTTTAACAGATAAAGAGCTGAGCAAAAAAACAGAAGATTTCTTGCTTCCAAAATTGGGAGAAAAGAGCATCGTGGCTGTGGGTGGACCCACCGTCGTAACGGACAAAGTTCTCACCTTTAACCATGTTCGTCCGCAAGATTTCGCTGTTATGCAGTTATCTGGTGTTAACGGTTACAATGTAGGACTCCAAATCGTTGATGGAAACGCAAGAGATTTGGCAAGCGTTGAAGTCACCCTTTACAAAGGAGAAACCGTTCTTTCCAAAAACACCAGCATGGATAAACTCTTTAATTCTTACCCCACAGCAACTCAACTTTCCTCTCCTTTCAACATTGACGGAAACTTCTCTGCAGACGGTTTTTGGTCTTATGGTAAATGGAACGGAAGTGTTCTTGATGTTCCTACCAAAGCAGTCATCAAAGTGACCTATTTGGATGGCCGTGTCTATGAAGTCGTCAATACAAACCTTGCCGGTAATCCGGAAGAGCTTAACAAAGAAGCGCTTAATCACATCAAAGCTGAAGACTTTAGTGTAATGCAAGTATCTGGAGTTAACGGTTATAATGTTGGATTTTCTTTAGTAGACAAGCTTCCTGTAGATTTACAGAGCATTGAAGTGAGCTTGGTTAAAGTAGAAACCATTAAAGATGAAGCTTCCGAAGAAGAGCAAATAGAAGAGACGATCCTGGCAACCAATAAGGCAACCCGTGCTAATAATGCCAAGCTCTTCGAATCAACCGACAAGCAGCTTTCGTCTCCTTTCAATATCAATGGAACCTTTGAAAACGATGGCTACTGGACCTATGGTGATTTTAACGGAACAGTTGATGATGTTCCTACTAAAGCTATTATCGCCATCCAATACCAAGACGGACGTAAATTTGCCGTTCAAAACACTGAGTTAACCGGGGATACAAAACTTCTTGCCGCACCTGCCATCGTTTCCGGATTAGCTGAAGAATTAACGGTGGGCGAAACGGTTGATTTTGAAGTGACCACGGCTCCGAACAGCTTTGTTGCTGAGCCTGCAGCAGCCACCACCAAAGTTCGTGTAAAAATCACTTTAACCCAAGGGGATAAAGAGAAAATGGTCCTTCAATACCTTGAAAACGACGGAACCTATAAAGCACTTCCTTTGGATGCAGAGAACAGCGCCTTTTATGGTCCTGAATCAGGATTTCCCTTCATGAATGCTGCAAGCCAATTCAAAGTAGCTTTTAGTGAAGTGGGAACCTATAAGTACACCTTAGAAGTCATGACCGTTGCTGCAGAGGGTCAAGAAAGTAAAGTCCTTGCTTCCACCATGGGTGAAGTGGTCGTCACTAAAGCACCCGCAGAAGGCAACGAGTAAGACTTAAATTGAAAAATTAAAAGGAGGGAATTACCCCTCCTCTTCTCTCTAACCCATTGTATAGAAAGAAACTCTTATAACACAGGCCACGACTGAAAATCGTGGCCTGTGTTTCCTGTTTTACTCGGCTAAAGCGATGGCTTCAATCTCAACGATGGCATCCTTGGGAAGCCTGGCGACTTGTATTGCTGAACGAGCAGGTGGATTTGTTGTAAAGAAGGTTCCGTACACCTCATTCATGGCGGCAAAATCGTTCATATCTCTCAGAAAGACTCCGACTTTGACGACTTTATCCATGGAAGTTCCGGCACTTTCTAAAATGTTCTTTACATTTTCCAAGGATTGTTGGGTCGCTTTACGGATATCATTTTCTAATTCACCGGTGGCGGGATTGATAGGTAATTGCCCCGAAGTAAATACCAAATTTCCTGCTTTGATTCCTTGAGAATAAGGACCGATGGCTGCAGGAGCCTTGTCGGTATGTAAAACATTAATGGACATAAAGCAACCTCCTGTTCAAATGTTCATCGAAGCGAATTCTAAGTAAACTAATCGGATTATGGTTTTATTATAACACTGATCGGGTGTAAACGTCTTCTGTTTTGCTTATCAATATGTGAATACCTCTATAAAAATAGAATTATATTTTTAGTACTATTCGATTAAATATCTTCATCAAGATGACATGAATTATCATGCATCACTGGCTTGTCAATGAAAACGAGGGAAGCCCGGAGCCCTATTTGCAATGGGGTTCCGGGCTTCCAATACTACGAAGTTTAATTTATGATTGAACTTTGTTGAAGCTTCCGCCCAGTAATATTACTCGATGGGTGCCAGTGATGCTTGGAAATGGCGGAGAATGGGGGGTTCCCAAGTGATTTTATATCCGCGCTTAATAGTGTGAGCCCGTTCTTTAATTGCTATCAAGGCATCAGCCATAATGTCAAGATGGGCTTGGGTGTAAACGCGGCGTGGAATGGCAAGGCGACTGAATTCAAAGTCGGCCTTTAATTGTTCTCCGGTATCCGGGTCGTTGCCCAGCATATAGGAACCAATATCACAAGTCCGAATGCCGGCTTCTTTATAAAGCTCCACGCAAAGAACCTGACCAGGATACTCATTGTAAGGAATATGGGGGAACATCGCAGCAGCATCAACAAATACGCCGTGGCCGCCGACAGGGGACTGATAGGCAATACCTGCATCATCTAAGCGAGCTGCCAGGTATTCCATTTGACCAATCCGGTAACGGAGATAGTTTTCATCGATTCCTTCGTAGAGACCGATTGCCAATGCTTCCATATCACGACCGGCAAGACCGCCATAAGTGAAGAAGCCTTCATAACTAATGCAATTAGCTTTGATTTTTAAAACTAGCGGCGAATCGGCATCTTTAACACCAAGAAGACCGCCCATATTGACGATAGTGTCTTTCTTAGCCGACATAGTGAATAGATCGCCATAGCTGAACATTTCGCGAACAATATCTTTAATGGATACATCCTTGTATTCTGGCTCATCTCGTTTAATGAAGTGAGCATTTTCCGCATAGCGAGCTGCGTCGATGCACATAGGAATACCATATTTTTTAGCTAAAACAGAAACTTCACGAAGATTTTTCATGGAAACTGGTTGTCCACCAGCAGAGTTGTTGGTGATGGTCATGACAACCAAACCAATGTTTTCCGGACCCTTTTCTTTGATGACTTCTTCCATCTTAGCAATGTCCATATTCCCTTTAAATGGAGCGCGTTTTGATGGATCTTTTGCTTCCGCCACTACGCAGTCAATGGGTCTGGCACCAGACAAGATGACATGAGCGCGAGTGGTATCAAAAAACATGTTGGAAATTGCAAATTTGCCTTCGCTGAGCAATAAGGGGAATACAACTTTCTCTGCCGCACGACCTTGGTGAACAGGTTGGATAAAGCCAAAGCCAAAAATATCCTTGCCCGCTTCCATGAGTTTAAAGTAGCTGGAAGCCCCTGCATAGGCCTCGTCACCTCTCATCACACCAGCCCACTGCTCCTGGCTCATGGCATTGGTTCCGGAGTCAGTCAGCAAATCGATGTAGCAATCCTCGCCTTTTAGGTTGAAAAGATTGTACTTAGCCTCGGCGATTTTTACCTCTCTTTCTTCGTGGGTAAGCATCCGCAAGGGTTCTACCACCTTGATGCGAAAGGGTTCGGGTACATACTTGATAGCCATAACAAATACCTCCATTTTGTTTATTTATACCCCGGTTATCAAAATGATGAGCGGACGGTATTTGGTAGAGTAGTTGGGACAAAGTTCAAGTTTAGTTTTATGCAAGATTTATGCCAACGTTAAGCTTTTTGTTTGATTTCTCTTGATTTTTTGATTTTGAAGCTAATCCAGAGGATGAGCAACCAGACGGGAAGAACAAACACGGCCATTTTCATGCTTTCGGTAAAGGCCATAAGGATGACAATCATCACAAGGAAGACGGCGCAGAAATAGTTTGTGTAAGGATGGAAGGGGGTCTTAAATTCAATAGCTGCTCCTTCACCTTGAGCGATTTTTGCTTTGCGGAACTTAAGGTTTACGATAATAATCGTAGTCCAGGTAATAACTGCCGCAATGATCGCCACGGCCATGAGATACATAAAAATTTTCCCAGGCAACAGGAAGTTGAGTATAACAGCGACTAAGGTAATTCCGGAAGAGACCAGTACTCCTGCCACAGGGACACCTCGTTTGTTTAATTTGCCAAAAATCTTCGGAGCATTTCCTTGCATAGCCAGACTGTACAGCATGCGTCCATTGCTGTAGACGCCGCTGTTGTACACGGAAAGAGCAGCGGTTAGAACAACGACATTGAGAATGGTTGCAGCTGCGGGAATTCCGATTTTAGAGAAGATCATAACAAAGGGACTTCCATCTGCACCTACTTGATTCCAGGGATAGATGACCATCAGGACAGATAAGGCTCCCACATAGAAGATAAGAATTCTCCACATAACTTGGTTGATGGCTTTAGGAATGGATTTTTTGGGGTTATCAGCTTCACCGGCCGTAATGCCGATGAGCTCAATTCCGCCAAAGCTGAACATGACAGGTACCAAAGAGAACAAAATACCAATCATGCCATTGGGAATAAACCCGCCGTGAATCCAAAGATTATCAAATCCTGTAGCTTCACCGTTGATTCCGGAGAAGATAAGAAATAACCCGAAGACAATCATGCCGATAATTGCCACGACTTTGACAATCGCAAACCAGAATTCAAATTCACCAAAGGTACCGACACTAATAAGATTAAGCAGAGTAATGAAGACCAGACATATCAACGCAGTTACCCAGTGAGGAATATCAGGGAACCAGAAATTCACATAGATCCCGACAGCAGTCAATTCGGCCATACTTACGACGATATAATTAAACCAATAATTCCACCCTGAAAGAAATCCGGGAAATTCCCCCCAATACTTATAGGCAAAGTGACTAAACGATCCGGAAACAGGTTCATCAACGGCCATTTCCCCTAACATTCTCATGATGAAAAAGATAACTAATCCACCAATAAGATAGGAAAATGTGATTGCGGGACCGGCCAGCTCAATCGTTGCAGCAGATCCGTAAAAAAGACCTGTGCCAATCGCTCCTCCTAGAGCGATCATTTGGATATGCCGGTTTTTTAGACCGCGGTGCATACCGTTTTCTTGGTTGCTCATAAAATTTCTCCTTCCGATAATGTAATTGAATAGTGCGTACTTTATGATAATGCAAATCCCATGCCAAAATAATTGTAAAATTATTAAATATTTTAGGTGATTTTCTTATATTTTAGGGGTAGCTATCCATTTAACTTAGAAGAGGTAAAACTAAAAAACAAGTATAAAATAAAATGTGATAAGAAAAATTGACAATTTTTCTTATCACATGGTAAAAAACTTTTGCATAACTCCGCTTATCCCATTAAATCATCCCTCGGGTTCATCGATTTTGCCAAGTCCATAGGAATTCATTTTATTTAAAATTGTTGTATTGGAAACTCCAAGTATTTTACCTGCCTTGCGTGAGGAAGGATGTTTTGCCAGTACTTTAAGCAGGACTTCACGTTCCACTTGAGCGACTATTTCCTTAAGAGGAGGCCAAGGTTCTGTAATAGGGACTATAAGTTGATGGGCTGTGCTTTCGGGTTTAGTGATAGGAACTGCTGGAGCGAGATCAGCCCATTCATAGAAGGAACTAGGCTTGATCTCAGAGCTGGAATTCAAATTGATAATTCTTTCCAGAAGATTCTCTAGTTGCCGAACATTTCCGGGCCATTTTTGGGCCATGAGCAAGTCTGTACTTTCCTTTGTAAGATACACTTCAGATTTATCGAGCTTTTTAGCAATCTTTCGGGTGAGGGTTTGGGCAATCAAAGGGATATCTTCAGGTCTCTCCCGTAGTGATGGAATATGCAAGGGAATCACATTGAGGCGATAATAAAGATCTTCTCTAAATTGGTCCTCATCAATCAACGCTTCGAGATTGCGGTGAGTAGCTGCGATGATTCGTACATCCACAGGGATTTCTTTCGAACTTCCGATCCGGCGAACCGTTCCTTCCTGTAATACTCTGAGCAAGCGTACCTGGACCTGAGGAGTGATATCACCGATCTCATCAAGGAAAAGTGTGCCCCCGTGGGCCTGCTCGAAAAGCCCTTTCTTCCCTCCTTTAGTCGCTCCGGTAAAAGCACCCTCCTCGTAACCAAAGAGTTCGCTCTCCAATAAGGTATCCGGCAAAGCAGCACAATTTATAGGGATAAAGGCTTGTTGGGAGCGTGGACTCTCGGCATGAATTGCTTTGGCGAACAGTTCTTTCCCTGTGCCGCTTTCTCCTCTAAGAAGTATGGTGGAGGTCCCGCGGGCCACTGTTTTAGCGGTCTCAATGAGATCTCTCATACGTCGGCTCTCATAGATGATATTATCAAAGGTTATAGATTGAGGTTTACGTTCAACTTTGGAGAGGAGTTCTTCCACCTGGCGAAAATCCTTGATGGTCATAACCCCGCCAATGATCTGTCCCCTTTTATTAAGAATGGGAACACCGCTGGTCAAAAAATGTATAAGTCTCTGATTTCTCCGGATTTTGCGCTCTTTTAAGCTGTAAGGGATTCCAGTTTTTAAGGTTTCGAAAATCGGGGCATTCGCTTCAAACAAAAACTCTGCATCCTGGTTTAAAGCCTTTTCCGGAGTTGTATAAAAGATACGTGCCGCAACCTCATTAATATGAGTCACTTTATGGTTCGTATTGATGGCAATGATTCCTTCGCTTACTAAGTCGAGAATTGTTTTTAGTTCCTGCTCCCGCTTTTCGTAAGGCATATAATTAGCAAGCTTCACTGATACGACACCTTGAACAGTAAGAAGATCCTGAATAAGAGTCTCCGATTCCTCCTGATTAGAACAACGAAACTTAATCATCATTTGGTGACCATGTGTGACTTCCATTCCGATTTTATCAGTGTTATGAGTTTCAAAGCGTTGAAATATGTCGTAACCAAGACCGGGGCGATCGACAAAATCAATCCGTACAATTAATTCTTGGGATTCCATGCTGTCACCCTCTCGAACGTCTATTTGTGATTAAAGTGAATGCTTTTAACTTGTTACTATAATTATAGCATTAACATTTGAATCCTCCTAGAGACTGCCCAAGAAGAAAAAAGCTAGCAATCGTGCTAGCCGGATGAGGATGCTATAATAATGGTTTATTATAGCCTAAAGAGCATTTTAGTATAGGAAGGCAAGGGCCACATGTCGTAGTCTACAAGTACTTCCAGTTTATCGGCCACCTGGCGCAGTTCTTGCATGGCTTTAAAGACCACATCACGATAATAGATACCCTGCTTATAAGCGTCTCCGTGAAGATGTTTTGCTGTAGAGGTGGCATCTTGGAGAGCTTTGGTTTTAAGGCTCAGTTCTTTAAGCAAAGGAGAGAGTTCGTTGAGCAAAGATCTTTGGGCCAGCACATCCGCTTCCGGGTCCGCTGTGCGGATGGTATTAATAGAATTGGCCAGCTCTGTGGAATAGCGCATGACAGCTGGGAGGATTTGGCGCTTCGCTACATCCACCATAGTCAGGGCTTCAATATTAATGGTTTTGGAGTATTGCTCTAGATATATTTCATAGCGGGAGTGGAGTTCCGTTGCACTGAAGACGCCATGATTCTTAAAGAGCTCAGTAGTTTTTTCGCTGATTAGTGCTGAGATGGCCTCCGCTGTGGAAGACAGATTCGGCAGGCCCCGCCTTGCTGCCTCTTTAACCCAGTCTTCAGAGTAACCATTGCCATCGAAGATTACACGGGAGTGCTGGATGGCGATTTCCTGAAGGATAGCTTGAAGCTCTCCGTGGAAATCTTTGGCTTTTTCCAGGCGATTTGCCATTTGGGTGAGGACTTCAGCCACAATGGTATTGATCACTACATTAGGATCAGCAATGGAAAGGGAAGAAGGAACCATACGGAATTCAAATTTATTGCCAGTGAAGGCAAAGGGAGAGGTCCGGTTGCGGTCTGTAGAATCCTTGGGCAGGGAAGGAAGGGTTGATACTCCAATGGTCAATTCGCCACCTTGTTTGGACGAGTTGGGTTTGCCATTTTTAAGCTGTTCTATAATGTCGGATAATTCATCACCAAGGAAAATGGAAATAATGGCGGGAGGTGCTTCATTGGCTCCTAGACGATGGTCATTACCAGGGTTAGCTGCAGATGCTCTCAAAAGGGCAGCATATTCGTCCACGGCTTTTATGACTGCACAAATAAAGGTTAAGAATTGTGCGTTTTCATGGGGTGTCTTACCGGGCTCCAGCAGATTGACCCCTTCATCCGTGCATAAAGACCAATTGTTGTGTTTGCCTGATCCATTGACGCCGGCAAAAGGCTTTTCGTGAAGAAGGCATGCCAGGCCATGGCGGTTTGCTACTTTGTGCAAAGTATCCATGACAATTTGGTTATGGTCTGTAGCAATATTCGTGCTGGTAAATATAGGTGCAATCTCATATTGACCGGGAGCCGCTTCTTTATGTTGGGTTTTTGCCAAGACACCCAGCTTCCAGAGTTCAATATTGACTTCTTGCATAAAAGCAGTAACGCGCTCATTGATGATTCCAAAATAATGGTCTTCCATTTCTTGACCTTTGGGAGGAAGGACACCGAATAAAGTGCGACCTGTAAGCATAAGGTCTAAACGCTTTTGATGGTATTTTTTTTCGATGAGAAAGTACTCTTGTTCCGCGCCAACTGTGGGAGTAACCCGTTTGGCTGTGGTGTTGCCGAATAAGCGAAGGATACGAAGAGCTTGTTTAGATATGGTTTCCATGGAGCGGAGGAGAGGGGTTTTTTTATCTAAGGCTTCTCCGGTGTAGGAGCAGAAGGCCGTAGGAATACAGAGGATAACCTTGCCTGCATCCTCTCGTAAAAAGGCCGGCGAAGTACAATCCCAGGCAGTATATCCTCTGGCTTCAAAAGTAGATCGAATCCCGCCATTGGGAAAGGAAGAAGCATCGGGCTCGCCTTTAATCAACTCTTTACCGGAAAACTCCATAATTACTTTACCGTCATGAGTTGGGGAGATAAAAGAGTCGTGCTTTTCCGCGGTAAAACCGGTCATAGGCTGGAACCAGTGAGTATAATGGGTTGCCCCATTTTCGATAGCCCAATCCTTCATAGCGTTAGCTACTACTTCGGCCACTTCTAGTTGCAGAGGAAGGCCTTCATCAATAGTTTTGTGGAGTGCCTTATATGTGTTTTTGGGTAATCTTTCACGCATCACCGCGTCATTAAATACATTTTTACCGAAGAAATCCATCTCTTATCCTCTCCTTATTATGACTAAAAGGAAAAAGACCCCCATTGGATTTTCTTGCGCAAGAAAATCTCTACTGAGCGTCTTAGCTCTCGAAAATGCCTTACTGATAAAAATAGCATATCCTGTTGTAAAACACAAGATAAAAATAGGCGATAAAAAGCATTTGTGAAAGGTTTTTTTGAGCAATTGAACGAGCAAATAAAAATGTTTTCTTTTAATTCCGACATATATTGTCAATTTGTTTAATAATATGTATAATTTGTTGAAAAAAAGAAGAATTTAGCGGTGTATCTGAAAGGAGTAAAAGAATGGTTTTCTCGATTAGGCAAAAGGTAACTGCAGTCATACTATTTGCATCCCTGATCCCTACAGCTTTATTGGGCTTTTTTAGCTACAAAAGTGCGAATGATGCATTGGAAAATGAACTTAAGAATGCAGCGGAACAATCGATGCAGCGCATACAAGATTCCACGACATTGTATCTCGAAGGGTATGAACAAAATCTTAAGCGACTGGGTAAGGAAGAAGATACCCTGATTGCTGCATTGCAGGGAGATACCGTGGAGGCTTTGAAAAATTTCCAAATTTATAAAGAGACTAATGTTGATATATTGAATGTTTATTTGGGAACAAAGAGTAAAAGCATGATTATGTACCCTGCGGCAGAAGTGCCTCCAGGCTTTGATCCGACGGCTACGGAGTGGTATCAACGAGCAGTAAGCAGTGGAGAGGTTATTTGGACGGAGCCTTATGTAGATACAAGGACGAAGAAATTAGTGATTTCTGCAACAAAACCTGTCCAAGATCCATTGACAAAGGAAGTCGTAGGGGTGGTGGGTGTTGATATTGCGCTCGATACTTTGAGTGCTTTAGTTGGAGACATGAAAATAGGTCGCCAGGGTTATATTTTCCTCCTGGATCAAAGCGGCAAAGTTATGACCCACCCTGACACTACCTTGATCGGGGAAGAGGTTCCCGTGGAAAAGCTAAGGGCAGCTGTAGCCCAAGAACATGGAATCGTGGATTATACATATGATGGAGAAGAGAAATTCGGTATCTTTGCTACCTATCCCAAAACCCAGTGGAAATTCATCGGCGTATTAGGATATAACGAGATTGATGAAGCAGTCTCCCAAATTTTAAAAAACACCATCATCTATTGTGCGATTTTTGCTGCATTAGCCATAGCTTTTGGGATGTTCACTACCCATGGATTTACTAAAGCTATTAAAGATCTGCTTGTATATAGTGAGAAAATTGGTTCCGGAGATTTTACAGTTCGGGCCAAGACCCTATCGCGAGATGAAACCGGTGCCTTGACCAATACCCTAAATCAAATGGTCATTCAGTTGGCCGGACTAATGGGAAATATTAAATATATTGCTGAAGAGATGAACACTTCCGCCGAGGAATTAGCGGCCAGTGCAGAGGAGACGATGGCATCCAGTGAAGAGGTCAATGCTACAGCGGCCCAGATTGCCGGCGGTGCTTCCGATCAAGCGGTTCAAGCAGAAAAGGGTACCCAAATGGTTACGGCACTTGCTACAAAAATTCAAGCTCTAGAGGTAAACTCGGCGGAAATGGTAAACTCCTCAGTTGGTGCTAAAGAGGCCAATGAGCGGGGTTTGCATTCGGTTGAGCATTTACGTGTGAAAACGGAAGAAAGCAGATTAGCTGTCGATCAGATCAATGAAGTGATCCGTAACCTTGACGGTAAATCCCAAGCTATTGGTAGTATTCTTTCTGCCATTACAAGTATTGCGGAGCAAACCAATCTTTTAGCTTTAAATGCTTCCATCGAGGCTGCTCGGGCTGGAGAGGCTGGTCGAGGATTCTCCGTGGTGGCGGATGAGATACGTAAGCTTGCTGAGCAATCTGCCCAATCAGTACAAGGTATTCAAGGAATTGTGGAAGACATTCAACGGGAGAGTTCTCATGCGGTGGGCGTGATGAAAGAAGTGAGGAATCACTCCGAAGCCACGGTGCAATCCGTGGAGGATGTTAATCAATCTTTTGCTGAAATATCGCAAGCGATGGATACTATTAGAGAAAAAATCACCCATACGACGGCTTTGATTCAGGAAATGACCATGGATTCAAATCAAGTGGTGGATGTGATTCAGAGCATCTCTGCAGTAACCGAGGAAACATCTGCCGCATCTGAAGAAGTCAGTGCATCCATGGAGCAAACGGCCAGCGCCTTTAGTAGTGTAGCAAAAACTGCAGAAGAGCTTGAGCAGCTAGCCGGAAAATTGAGTCTAGAGGTTGCTCGGTTCAAAATTTGATTAATACGGAAAGATTAAGTTGATATTCTAAAAAAGATATAGCCCAACAGATAAATGTCTGTTGGGCATTTTTTGTTTGTATAGTTTTTTCCTTTTTGAGGATAATAAATTTGACTACTTATAGCCAAATTAAGGAGGGTATCACTATGTTTAAACATATCAAAGATATGGAATACACTGTCCGTGTTGATCGCCCCGATCCTCGATTTGCCAATCTTTTGCTTGAGCAGTTCGGTGGGCCCCATGGAGAATTGAAAGCGGCGATGCAATATTTCTCTCAAGCAGTTGGCTGTAACGATCCGAAAATTCGGGATATGTTACAAGATATTGCTGCGGAAGAACTGAGCCACTTTGAAATGGTTGGAGAATGTATCGCCATGCTTCTTGGCCCAACTGATGAAGTGTCTCGTGATTTTCCTGCGATACACATGGCAATCTTAACAGGTGGTCCTATCTTAACTAACGCTATGGGAATTCCCTGGAACGCAAGTTATATTGAGACCACTGGTGATCTTTATACGGATCTGGCTTCCAATGCCTCGGCGGAACTACGGGCGAAACTTATCTACGAGCGTTTGCTTCAACAAACCGATGACGCCGGGGTAAAAGATATGGTGCGATTCCTCCTTAGTCGGGAAGAAGCTCATAACTTCTCCTTTTTGCAAGCTATCGAAACCCTTAAAGGAACCGGGGTAGATGCAAATTTCAGAGATACCGAGTTCACGAAGAAGTATATGAATCTATCTACTGGTATGGGAGATGCCCGTGGTCCATGGAACCAAGGTAATGGCATTCAATATGAAGAGAATCCTAATGAAAAGTACGGTGGACCAGCGTCATATGGTCAAGATCGTGGTGCAGACAACAAAGAGGAAATTGGACCTGGGTATGATGATAGCAGGCGGAATAACCCACAGTATACTCAGCCCAAGGAACCTACCCCTAATGTAGCGGGACAGGAAAAACCGATGCACTAGAAAGGTTAGTGCCTTTTGAAAAATTGGTATGTGTCGCAATACGAAGATGCTCCCTGAGAAAGGTGAACCTGATTCTCAGGGAGCATTGTTATGCTCACAGATTAATGTTTATGGTCGTGGGGATGTTCATGAGTGTGGTCGTGGGGATGCTCATGAGTATGGTCGTGGGAATGCTCATGAGTATGGTCGTGGGGATGTTCATGAGTATGGTCGTGGGGATGTTCATGAGTATGGTCGTGAGGTAGCCCCAGAAAATGAGCCAGGAGATGCTCCTTGTCGGGAAGGGTATCTAACCAGCCATCATTCGCATCGGCCTTTATATCGATGGACTTAATATAGGGTTTAATATCCAATAAGGGCGTACCATTATAGGCATCAATGCTGGAGATGATAATCTCATTTCCTTCGATACCTTTAAGCTCTACCACACTTAAGCCGAGGGGGTTTGGACGGCGGGGAGAGCGGCTGGCAAAGACTCCGACTTCTAGTTCAGGGGCCATAGGCGGGTTAACCTTTAAGCTTTCATCAGATACCTTGTCAAGATAAAAAAGAAGTGTGATGTAACGATAGGATAAAAGCTCACTCAATCCCTCTACATATTCAGGGTTCAGGGAAATCCAGAACTCCCCGGGAGCGTCCTTCATGGGCTGATGAGGAATCGGCAGGGAAGGTATATAGGGGGTGTGGATGGTCCCTATGGATTTCAATTCAATGCTCATACACATCAACCTTTCTCAAGCACAATGCGATGATTGAGTAAATTCATATCTTTGATACACGCTCTTATAAATTTTTGCTTGCCATAAATATCAACGAGCTTCAATCCTTCATCATGGGGCTCGATTATATCCACTGATTCCATAAACAGAACTTCCTCGGTGCCATCCTTTAAATAAGCATTTGCCTCACACATTGCCAAGCCCTCCTTTCAATAAACATACCTTAAAATGTCTTGAAACCCTATCCTTTAAAGCTGTGTATCTTGATGCCAAAAGGTTGCCAAAAAGCCATGGAGATACCATTGTAACGGCAAGACCTCCATGGCCTTTATTAATCCATTCCTTTACCATGGTTATTCTCCATTCATTGAAAATTTCCTTCTTTATTTTTACATGTTTCGATTACAATTCGGGAAGTTTAATAGATGTATTTAAGAAGTCTTTTGGAGGTGTAATTTTTATGCCAATGATTCATTTTGATGGTCCTGTACTTACTATGGATCAAAAGCGAAGCCTAATTCATGGAATATCGCAAGCGGCTTCTCAAGCAACAGGATTGCCAATGGCCTCCTTCACTGTTGTTCTTGATGAGCATGAGTACAGTAATTTTGGTATCGGGGGAGAAGTATTGGTAGAATCAAATTTTTGGAATAAGGTTAAAGAGATCAAAGACTAAGAAGAGTTTTTTAACCTCGCACGGGCTATAAAGCTAGCGGAAATCCCGCTAGCTTTATTTTGCTATTGAAAAAATCTTGCTTTTAGAGGATGATTAATAAAATGATCGAGTATTGAAAAAGTGGGTGAGATTATGGAGAAGATGGAAGAAATTTTGCTTGAACGAAATTGGCGGGAATTAGAAGAGTTAGTTCTTGTAGGTAATAAAAAAGCAACCCGCAGTTTAGTGAACAGGATTTACATAAAGGATGGACTGGGGTTTTGGCGTGCAGTAGAAGCACTGGGGGTGGCCGCTGCTTTAGAGGAGAAACAGAAGAAAGATTCTTCTGTGGAGTTGGTACGTCGCTATTTTTGGTCTTTAAATGAGGAATCCGGTGGCAACGCTTGGAATGCATCCGAGGCCATCGGCAGTATCATGGCTCATAACCCCAAGGAGTGTGGCCACTTCAACTGGATGTATGCTAATCTTTTGGAAGATGAAAGCTTACAGGAAGGAGTTCTTTGGGGATTGCTTAATCTATCCATCAATGCTCCTGAAGTGGTGGATCCTTTGGTAGAGAGGGTGTATCCATTTCTCAAAGCCCAGGATGTCAGCCAAAGGGGGTTAGCGGTCTGGATTTTTACTTTGATGAAAGCCTATCCCTTAGCCGAGGAACGATGGGAGATTGGGGAAGAATTACACAAGGTGCTTGTTCAGGATAAAGAGGTGGCTGAAATCTACCTGGAGGGAAACTATTACCATTTTTCAATCTCTGAGTTATTAGGAAAAGAGATTCTTACCTTCCATGCCAGAGAATATGAACAAGAAGACTTTACCTGGAATATCAGTGTGGCTAGCTCTCAGAAAGGCCTTTGTTGGGTAGGTTTAGGAACTCCGGAAAAAGAAGAAGCGGAAATAAGGTCCTGGGCACAGAAACGTGCACCTAAAGCATTGATTATTCCCCGAGCCTTGCCTAATCAAAAAATTATGGAGCAATTGGAAGAGTATTTTTCGGGTGACCGGCAAGAATTTGCTCTTCCCTTAGACCCTAGAGGAACTGATTTTCAACTTAAAGTATGGGAAGAGCTGCGCAGAATACCCTATGGAGAAACCTGCAGTTATGGTGAGATTGCTCAGAATGTTGGCAACCCTAAAGGACCACGGGCCGTAGGCTTGGCAAATAATAAGAATCCCATGGCCATCATTACGCCTTGTCATCGGGTGGTGGGCAAAAAGGGAGATTTGGTGGGTTATGCCAGTGGCCTTGATTATAAGGTGCGACTTCTAAACTGGGAAGCAGCCCATCGCCACAAATAGAGTACTATAGGGGGGCAGCCCCAAAAAGAATATTGGAGGTAATGAATTGAGCGAGAAGAAAATGTTTCAAGGTTTAGCCCATATTGGGATCAAGTCGATGAATATGGATCAGGCCGCAGCCTTTTATTCTGAGGTGCTTGGCTTTGAACTCCTTGAGCGGATTAAACCAGGGGATGTAGAGCTTATTTTCATGAAATGCGGGGAAACTGTTGTTGAACTGATTGAAATTAATGACCAAAAGAAATTTGAAGATGGAGTGGTTAATCACCTGGCTCTACGAGTAGAGGATATATTTCAGGCAGTGGCTTGGTTGAAGGAACACCATGTGGAATGTATTAACGCAGAACCTCGTGAGATGGAGGGAGGACGCTATAATTTTTTCTTTAGAGGCCCCTCTGGAGAGAAACTGGAGCTATTTCAGGAATAATCAAAAGGTCGACTAAGGAAATAGGAGGCAATACCAAGTTGAATCGCGGTAGGGAAGAAAAACTAAATTTTAATTGGCAAAATGGAGATAAACGTTATTACACTTTAAATCAACATTTGCGCGATGTTTTCGGAGATAAGGTGTTTAAAGTATCCCTTGATGCGGGGTTTACATGTCCCAATCGGGATGGACGAGTAGGGCGAGGAGGCTGTATTTATTGCAGTGCGAGAGGTTCAGGAGACTTTGCCGGTCAGGCAGAGAAATCTATTCATGAGCAATTCTGTGAAATTAAGCAAGTCATGAGCCGAAAATGGTCCGGAGCCAAATATCTAGCCTATTTCCAAGCTTATACCAATACCTATGCTCCCCTGAAGCGTTTGCAGGAAGTCTATGAGCAAGCCTTGGCGGAGGAGGGAGTGGTAGGCCTGTCCATTGCCACTCGTCCGGATTGTCTACCGGCCGAGGTGCTGGACTATCTAGAAGAGCTCAATCAACGAACGTATCTCTGGGTGGAGTTAGGCCTGCAAAGCATTCATGACCGGACCATGGAATGGGTGGGGAGAGGACACACTTTTGAGGATTTTCTTCAAGGCTTAGATAAGCTCCGCCAAAGAAAGATAAGAGTCTGTGCTCATTTGATTTATGGGCTGCCGGGGGAAACCCTTGAGGATATGCTTAGCTCAGCTCAAACCTTAGCCAAACTCGATGTGCAGGGACTTAAACTGCATCTTTTGCATGTGTTAAGGGGGACACCCCTGGCTAAAATTTATGAGGAGAACCCTTTTCCTTTGCTTTCACAGGATGAGTATGTCCATCTAATTTGCGATACTCTGGAAAGATTGCCCGCTCAGATGGTCATTCACCGCTTGACCGGGGATGCTCCCCGAAAGGATTTGATAGCACCCCTTTGGAGTCTTAAAAAATGGGAAATTCTTAATGCTATCGACCAGGAACTGGAGAGTAGGGGAACATGGCAAGGGAAAAAGAGAGATAATAAAAACGGCTAACACCATTTCAATAATAAAGAGGAGCTAGCCGTAAATATAGTTTAGGGAGAAACTTTTGACTTTGGATGAGTGTATTAACCTTTCTCGAATGATCTGGAATGACTCGCTACGCATTGATAGTACCGGTTCAGATTGGACGCATTTTTATTCTGTTGAGGAGGAGTTTTAAGGGTAGGAGCTAAGGAAAGATAGCGTTTAAGGCTGTTGGTGTGAGTCTGGAGGATGGCCTGATAGACTGGGTCAGAGGTTAGTTTTTGTGATTTCATACCGATTCCTCCCTATATAATTTATTGGGGTTTATCATTCACTCAGAGTGAAACGACCTCATAAGATAGTTAATGATTAGGATAATGCACAACCTTACCTTCCCAGGTTCTTATTACCGCTTCATCATCGTTAAGGGAAATAAGGTACTGTGGTAGGATGGGGGTTTTGCCACCGCCTCCCGGGGCATTAATAATATAAGTTGGAATGGCCAAACCGGAGGTGTAGCCGCGTAAGTTTTCCATTATCTTTAACCCGTCTTGAATACGGGGAATAAAGTGGCTCGTGCCCTTAACATTTTTGGCATGGAAGATGTAGTAGGGACGAACGCGAATTTTCAGTAGCTCTTGGTTAAGGCGCTTCATAATCTCCGGTCGGTCATTGATTCCTTTGAGAAGAACTGCTTGGTTACCCAAGATAACTCCCGCTTTAATCAAGCGATCGGCAGCTTTCTTGGTCTCCTCGGTCACCTCTTTGGGATGATTGAATTGAGTATTGATATAAAGGGGTGGGTATTTTTCAAGAACAGCACAGAGCTCATCAGTAATGCGCATGGGCAGAGTGACAGGGACCCGGGTGCCAATGCGTTTGATTTCCACATGTTTAATTTCGTGCAATTCTCCTAATAGCCAATCCAGCATTTGATCACTGAGGAGGAGTGCATCGCCACCGGTGACCAGCACGTCCCGGATCTCTGGATTGGAGCGTACATAATCTAAAGCCGCCTCCAGATTAGCACGGGTTTCATGGAGGTCAATTTCCCCGATATTCCGCCGGCGTTGGCAGTGCCTGCAATACATAGCACACAGATTGGTTACATTAATTATGAGACGATCTGGGTAACGACGAGTGATACTCGGAGCAGGGGATGTATACTCTTCTCCCATAGGATCGACTTCCCCGGAATCATCGAGGATCTCTTCCATAGAGGGGAGACTTTGTAGACGGATGGGATCCCGAGGATCATCTTTATCGATAAGGCTTAAATAATAGGGTGAAACTGCCCAGCGATAGATTTTACCCACCTCGTCGATTTCATGTCTTTGCTTCGGGGTCAGGGGAAGCAGGGTACTCAAGTTCTCAGCATCCTGAATACGGTTCTTAAGCTGCCACTTCCAATCCTGCCAATGCTCCAGGCCGGCATCTAACTGATCCAGTATAAAGTCTCGGTTTTCATTATATTCTTCGCTTAAAGCGAGACCGCAGGGAATCGTTTCCTTGCACTTGTTGTAAGATTGAGCCTTTTGTTTTAATTCCAAAGCCCTTGCTTGTGAAGCCTGTCTTGGGTTAGGGGGGAGAAATTCTACTGCCATAATGATTGCCCTCCTCTATTTGCGAATATAAAAGAATAAGTCCTTAGAACAAAAAAGAACCGTCACGGTTCCCAAGAAAAGCTTACTACATAAGCAGGTGTTTACGCCCATATGTGTCTCAATGCTTACGAGGTTAGCTGACGGGTTCGAGCTGAAACATGCTCTACGTTTGAAACGATTCACCCCTAAATTGGTTCCCCCGTTTTCCTCTTGGGAAATTAAGCCCATATAAAGTTGCATAACTAACAACTTAATAGTATCATGTGGGTTGGTAGTAGTCAATTGTATTTTTTGTACACAATTTTTGCACCATATGTTTATGTTATCTAGAGTTAATTTGTAAGGAATTATAGTTTATTATTTCATGTAGTTAAAAAAATTATTATAAATAGATCAAGGAGAGGAACCCGATGGAATATAATGCACGTTATCAAGAAATTGCGATAGATATTGCTCATTCTATCGTTATGGGAGAGTACCGCGAAGGGGAAAAAATACATGGACGCTCGACTTTAGCGGGTCGTTATAATGTATCTCCGGAGACCATCCGGCGCTCTATTGCTATCCTCCAAACCATGGGTGTAGTCATGGTAAGTCAAGGGGTAGGGATTACGGTGATCTCCAAAAGCATGGCGGAAAAGTTTATGAGAGGTTTTGATCAGAAAGCAGAGATTCAGGTCTATTTTGATGAGTTGAAGAAATTAATGGAGCAGAGGCGTGAGATTGATCAAAAAATTGACGCACATCTCACAAAAATTGTAAACTATACGGATCGCTTGGCAAGCCGCTGGATGGATGTAGCCGAAATTGAAATCGCCAAAGGTTCCGGTGCCAAAGGGAAAACCTTAAGCGATTTAAAATTGAGGGAAAAAACCGGTTTGACGGTCGTGGCTGTAGTTAGAGAGGGTATTGAACAATTTTCTCCAGGGGCTGAGTTTGTTCTGGACGATGGAGATATCCTGCTGGTGGTAGGATCTGAACAAGGTAAAGAAAAACTTCAGGAAATCCTTCGCTAGAATACAGGAAGTGACCGTCCATCTGTCGAAACACTCTATGAATTCTAGAGGACATGAGGGATGATAGATGATCTTTCAAAGCTTAGTTATACTTGGCGTGGAATTAATGCTGGTCTTAGTAACAAGCCAGATGAAGCTGTTAATTCCATTTTTAATAGGCAACACACTTTTTCTTTTGTATCATCTAAATCTTGAATATAAAAAAGCTGCGCGGCAAGCTACAGAGCGGAATGCGGAACTAAGCTTCAAAATAGCTAACCAGACTCTTCCTTATTTACGCCGAGGGCTTAATGAGCAAAATGCAGAATACATCGCCAAAATCATTCAAGAGATCGGGCAGGTCGCAGCTGTTTCGATCACGGACCGTGAAAAGCAACTAGCCTATTTAGGTGTGGGATGTGATCAGCATCATCCGGGAGATAAAATTCTTACCCGGGCGACACGAGATGTGATCCAATCCGGAGTTTATAAGATAGTACGAACTCAAAAAGAACTGAACTGCCCTAGACAGAACATCTGTGATTGTCCACTAGCGGCGGCTGTCATCGTACCTCTGAAGTGTCAGGGTGAAGTGGTGGGAACCATGAAACTGTATGAGACAAAGGATGGACAGCTTTCATCGGATCTTATTCGCTTAGCTATTGGGATGGCAGAGCTTCTGGGGATTCAAATCGAACTAGCAGAGCTTGACCACCAAGCAAAACTGGCTGCGGAAGCACAGTTGAATGCATTGCAGGCCCAAATCAATCCCCATTTCTTTTTCAACGTACTCAATACCATAATTGCCACCAGCCGTACCAGCCCTAATCGTTCGCGACGGTTGTTGATTCATCTTGCGGAATTTTTCCGTAAGGCCCTCAAATCCCACGGCAGCTTGATCACTCTGCGGGAGGAAATGAGTTTTGTAAAAACCTATTTAATTCTCGAGAAAGCTCGCTTTGGGCGTAAGCTCCATTTTAAAGGAGAGATTCCCGAAGAGCTCATGAATGCATTGGTCCCACGCTTAAGCATTCAACCCCTTGTGGAAAACGCTGTCAAACATGGGATTACGGAGAAAATCGGCAATGGAGTCGTTTCCGTGAAAGTGGAGCAAATAGGTCAGGAACTTTATATTATTGTGGCAGATGATGGAGTGGGAATACAGCCGGAACGTTTGCAAGAAGTGCTAAAGCCCGGTGTCGGCTCAGGTAATGGAGTGGGTATGGCTAATGTCCATGAACGTTTAATTGGACATTACGGTGAAGAATATGGCTTACAAATTCGGAGTCAACCTAATATAGGGACGACGGTGACCATGCATTTGCCCTTAACGACTATAGAAGATGGAGGTCTGCTATGATCCCGGGAGTCGATATCGTAGAAATTCAGCGCTTTGCTAAAGCCTGTGAGCGAACACCCAAACTTCGGGAGCGATTGTTTACATCTCGTGAGATTGAGAGTTTACAACATAAAGCGGCACCCAGTTGGGCAGCGCGTTTTGCGGGTAAAGAAGCAGTCCTTAAAGCTTTAGGAACAGGACTAAGAGGACTATCCTGGCATGATATTGAAATCCTTAGCAATGACTTGGGGGAACCTATCGTATTCCTTACGGAAAAAGCTGAGATAGTATTGCATACACGAGGAGGATCCCAGATCCGAATAAGCCTATCCCACGAGAAAGAGTACGCTGTAGGAATGGCCATACTTTTTTAGGAAGGTTATCCATTGCGTGGATAAGTCAACTAAACTCCACCTGAAGTAAGTTTCCTTTATATGGGGGTGTAGCTATGAGAGTGGTCAGTGCCCAACAAATGCGAGAACTCGAAGAAAGGGCGATTCAAGATTTTGGTATACCAAGTTTGTTGCTCATGGAAAATGCAGCTTTAGCCGTGGTCCAAGAAATACGTCAAATGCTCGAACACCGGCATATTGAATTGTCGGAGGGGAGGGCTACAGTCTTTGTAGGTAAAGGCAATAATGGAGGGGATGGATTAGCTGTTGCTCGGCATCTCCTGATCTTAGGGATGGATATAACCGTCTATTCTTTCGCCAGGGTTGAAGAATTCAAAGGTGATGCAGCTCTCAACTATAGGTTATACCAAAACACCGGAGGCAAACTTTTCACCATCGATGGAGAAAAACAGCGCAGATTGGCGAGAATCTCTCTAGCTCAGGCTGATGTGATTATAGACGCTATCTATGGGACAGGGTTTCGTGGTGCTCTGCCCAGCTTAATTGAAGAGTATGTGGAGGAAATCAATCGCGCCCAGGTACCTGTTGTCGCTGTAGATATCCCCAGTGGCGTGGAAGCGGATACGGGAAAAATCTATCGCAAGGCCATTATAGCCGATACCACGGTTACTTTTGGTCTGCCAAAGCTCGGCCATTTTTTAGGGGTAGGACCTGAATATGCAGGTCGGGTCATTGTGGACCCTATCTCGATTCCGGCACGTTATTTGGATGATGAGACTTTGACTACATTCATATTAACGGGGGATGTGCGTCAATATTTACCCATCCGCAGTCTTCAAGGGCATAAGGGGACCCACGGCCGGGGGGTTTTGGTGGCAGGTTCAGAAGGAATGACCGGTGCCGCCTTGTTAGCCGGTAAAGCCGCCCTACGATCTGGAATAGGTTTATTGCAGATGGTTGTTCCCTATGGGCTTGCGGAAGGAATGGATCTTGCTTTGATAGAGGCTACGGTTTGGGGTGCAGAAGGTGAAAAAGCCCTCAATGGCAATGCTTGGTCTGTGATTTATGAACGAGCTGAAAAGGCCCAGGCATTAGCCATAGGTCCGGGATTAGGACAAGATCCCGAGTTGCTGCTGGTTTTAGAGGAAGTTCTACGCAATCTTTCCCTTCCCGTAATTCTCGATGCCGATGCATTGAATATTTTAGCCAAGGAACCAGGAATTTTGGGTTGGCGTCAGGGGCGGGGACCCTTGATCCTTACTCCCCATCCCGGAGAAATGGCTCGTCTGTGTGGGTGTACAACGGAAGAAGTTCAAGCTAATCGGCTTGAACTAGCCATAAGTAAGGCTGTAGAATGGGAGAGCATTATTATCCTCAAAGGGGCTATTACCATTATTGCCGCCCCGGACGGACGAGCATTCCTTAATCCTACCGGTAATCCAGGATTAGGAACCGGAGGGACGGGGGATGTACTTACAGGAAGTATTTTAGCCTGGTTGGCTCAAGGGGTAGAACCCTTAGCTGCAGCCTGTTTGGGAGTGTATCTTCATGGTAAGGCAGCAGATCAATTGACCGGCGAATTCGGCTTAAGCGGATATACGGCCGGTGAGGTGGCTGATCAGCTGCCCAAGGCACGGAGAAGTTTGGAAAATAATCATTAAGGAGGGCACCATGGAAAATATACGGCCGGTTTGGACAGAAATCAATTTACAAGCTCTGCAGAGGAATTATGACCGGATTCAGGCATTGACCCAAAGTGAAATCATGCCGATAGTCAAAGCCGATGCATACGGACATGGAGCCTCACAGGTAGTAGAAGTATTTTATAAAAAAGGTGCTCGTCGTTTTGGGGTTGCTTTATTGGATGAAGCCTTAGAGCTTAAGAAGGCGTATCCGGATATAAAGGTGATGCTCATCGGTTCTTTGCCCATGGAATCCTTAGCAACAATCATTAAAGAAGATATTATCTGCGGGGTGTATCGGTTAGAGCAAGCGGTACTCTTGTCGGAAGAAGCTAAGAGACAAGGCAAGAAGGCGGTAATTCATCTTAAGGTGGATACAGGAATGGGGCGTATTGGCTTTAGAGAAGAGGATTGGGAGGAACTTTTCGACTGTACCAAGCTGCCTAGTCTTTACATAGAGGGAATCTATACCCACTTTGCCACGGCTGATCATGGAGATTTAAGGTTTGCCCGAGAGCAATTGAAGGAGTTTTTGGCGATTTGTGACAGAATCAAAGCACAAGGAGTCCATATACCCATCCGACATGCGGCCAACAGTGGAGCTCTGCTGCAGATGCCGGAGGCCCACTTGGAGATGGTGCGGCCGGGGATTATCCTTTATGGACTTCCTCCCTCCCGGCATGTGGGTAATGATATTGGCCTGGAGCCTGTACTTTCATGGAAAGCCAGAATTAGTCATATAAAGATGGTTCCCCAAGGGGAAACCATAAGCTATGGCAGGACCTTCAGAACGGCCTATCCCACCCGAGTGGCGACGATTCCCATTGGCTATGCTGATGGTCTGCGCCGAAGTCTGTCCAATAAGGGTGAAGTTTTAATTAAAGGCAGAAGAACGACCATGATCGGGAGAATCTGTATGGATCAGACTATGCTGGATGTCACGAAAGTACCGGATGTACAAATGGGCGATGAGGTTACTTTACTTGGTACGGATGGGTATGAACGGATCGATGCCACCGAAATGGCCGGTTGGTTAAATACCATAAATTATGAAATTGTGTGTGGAATATCGAAGCGAGTTCCACGGATATATATTAAGTAAAGAGGGATCTTTACATTATGGCGTAATTAGCGTTAGGTCGGGCACTTTCCCTATTGTGGAAGGTGCTTTTTTTCTTTAGTATTGAAGGATTTAGGCAAAGTTAAAGGCTCCGCTTTCTACAGAGAAGTAGTGTAAGCGCAGCCTTAGTTTAAATTTCTTTGGACTTGGAAAGAGTCTAAAAATCTGTTATAGGAAGGGGATTATTCTCCCGATGTTCTTGTGCTCTTTGGCAGTATCGGTCGGCTGTTGTTTTAAGGGTGTTTACTTCCTCAGGGGTGAGTTCCCTCACCACTTTAGCAGGCGATCCCATAATCAGAACATGAGGAGGAAAGTGTTTGTTCTCTGTAATGAGGGAGCCAGCAGCCACCAGAGATCCTTCCTCAATAATAGCCCCATTAAGAATCGTGGAGCCCATTCCGATCATTGAGCCTTTCTTAATGGTACACCCATGTAAGGTAACGGAGTGGCCTACTGAAACATCGTCTTCAACGACTACCGACACATTGGTGTTAACATGGATTACGGTGAGATCTTGAATATTTGATCGTTTACCAATATAAATAGAAGCTATATCACCGCGAAGTACGGAATTGTACCAAATACTAGCTCCATCTCCGATATGTACATCTCCGATTATTTTTGCTCCATCTGCAATGAAGACATCCTTACCTAGTGAAGGTTTTTTATCCATATAAGAATATAGCAATGGGCTTCTCCTCCTAACTTTTAATCAATATTGATAGATTTTACCAAAAGGAAATTGACTCTTAAATTATAAAATGATTTTTTTGTACTGTCCAGTATATTGACCAGACACTCAGAATCCGCTAATTTATCTGAACTGTCTCTCTTATTAGAACGTTTTTAAATATAACAGTATTTTAAAGATAAAAGCTTTTTTTCCAGCTATTGTATTAATAAGATGGCTATGATATTTTATAGCCAGTAAATGGTGTTTTACACTGCGAAAGGTGGTTTTAATATATGAAACGTTGCGACCATTCCAAGAAGAAAAAGGTATTTATCACTGGAAGGATTCCCTCACTTGCCTATGAGCTTCTTTCTAAGGATTTTGAGGTGAATATGCATGACGATCTGCGCCTGTTGAGCAAGGAGGAAATTATCTCAGGTTTGGAAGGAAAAGATGCTCTGCTCTGCCTTTTGTCCGATACTATTGATAAAGATATTATCGCAGCCAACCCTCAGCTTAAGGTGATTGCTAATTATGGAGCGGGCTATAACAATATCAATATTGCTGCGGCAGGAGAAGCCAACATTCCTGTAACCAACACTCCTGATGTGTCCACAGATGCTACAGCGGATTTGACCTTAGGTCTTATTCTTGCTATCGCTCGCCGCATTGTCGAAGGGGATAAAGAGACCCGTGCCGGACGCTTTAAGGGTTGGGCTCCTCTGTACCATCTGGGTGTTGATGTCACAGGAAAAACCCTCGGTGTTATTGGTATGGGAAATATCGGACAAGCTATTGCCCGACGGGCTAAAGGCTTTGATATGAAAATCGTCTATACTAGCCGAACACGCCTTTCGGTTCGACAAGAGAGGGAGCTTGGGTTCACTTATATGTCCTTGGAAGACGTGCTAAAAACTGCGGATTTTGTAAGCTTAAGCTTAAGTTATAGTTCTGCCACTCATCATATGATCGGTGCTAAGGAGCTGGAAGCCATGAAGCCTTCGGCTTATCTGATCAATACCGCCCGAGGAGCTTTGGTAGATGAGAAAGCCTTGTTGAAGGCTCTGGAAAACAAAACCATTGCTGGAGCAGCCCTTGATGTGTATGAGTTTGAACCTCAGATCACAGAAGGGCTGCAGAAGTTGGATCAGGTCGTCCTTACTCCTCATATCGGAAATGCTACGGTTGAGACAAGGGATGCCATGGCCGCTATTGCTGCCGAAAATATCATAGCCGTGCTGAAGGGAAAAGCTCCTTTGACTTGTGTCAATGCAAATCATCTGAAGAATAGGATTATGACAGCAAAATAAGAACGTCGCAGGGAACGGTAAAGTCCGTTCCCTTCTTTATTTCGAAAGAGTTCTAACAGGAACCTGTGTGTAATCCTTGATATAGCCCCTTAAGGAATGCTAAAATTGGGACATCGGATGAAAAGGAGATACAGGTGTGAGACGAACAAGCCGCTTTTGGTTTGCCCTATGGGCAGGTAAAGGAATAAGCAGTATATTAAAGCTTCTGGGCAAAAAAGGGACAACCCTGCCTGGTAAAATAGCCTTGAATCTTGAACCCCGTCTCATGGGCATGCTGAGCAGTGCCTATACGGACGGAATTATTATGGTGACGGGAACCAATGGAAAGACGACTACAGCCAACCTCCTAGCTCAGATCCTAAAGGCAGACGGGAGGACCTTTGCGTTTAATCAAGCAGGGGCTAACCTGGTCACAGGGATTACCGGTGCGCTGCTCGCAAATACCGGTTGGGGAGGACAAGCCAAAGTGAAGATGGCTCTCTTAGAAGTGGATGAGGCTACGGTACCGAAATTCTGTCAGCAGGTTATCCCTCAAATAGCCATCGTAACGAATTTTTTTAGGGATCAGTTGGATCGCTATGGAGAACTGGATACCACCATCAAACTAGTTCGGGATGCCATTCCCCCTCAGACTCATTTGATTCTCAACGCTGATGATCCCCTGGTGGCTCAGTTTGGTCGGGATCGAGTCCATACCCTGTATTATGGGGTAGAGCAAACTCCGGACAGCAAAACCTACAGCACAGAGACCCGGGAGGCGAGATTCTGCCCTCATTGTGGAGAAGAACTGGCCTATACACTTTACCATTATGGTCAATTAGGAATCTATGCTTGTCCTTGCGGTTATAAGCGTCCGGACCCCCCTGTACTGGCTCGAAGTGTGAAAGCAAGTGAAGATGGAATACAATTTAAGGTGGAACCGACTTCCTATTCCATAGCTCTGCAAGGATATTATAATCTTTATAATGCTTTAGCTGCCATGACGGCAGCCAAGCGTATAGGAATAAAAGATCGGGAAATTCAGAGAGGCTTAAGGGAATTCGTACCCCAGGCTGGCCGCATGGAGCAATTCATCTTACCCCAAGGGCCGGTTACCTTGACTCTGGTTAAGAATCCCACCGGCTTTAATCAAGTGATTCAGACTGTATTAAGTCGTAAAGAACGCCCCATTCGTCTGCTCATTGGTATTAATGATCTAGCGGCTGATGGTCGAGATATCTCTTGGTTGTGGGATGTAGATTTTGAGTGCTTAGGTCAGGAGGAGGAGCGGATTCAAAGGATAGTTTGTTCTGGGCTTCGGGCGGAGGATATGGCGGTTCGTCTCAAATATGCAGGAGTACCAGTGAGCAAGCTGTACCTTGAGCGCGAAATGGGCAATGCTCTGGAGAAAGTACACGAAGGCTCAGAAGGGCAGGAAAGCATCTTTATTCTCCCTACCTATACCTTACTTTTTCCTATGCGGGAAATTCTGGTGAACAAGCAAATTAAGGGAAGCAAGCCGAGCTTTACGCAGCAAATCCAAAGGGGGGAGGGGTGACCCTTGAAAATTAAACTCTGCCATCTTTATCCGGATTTGTTGGATCTTTATGGAGATCGAGGAAATATTCTTACTTTAGAAGCACGAGCTCGTTGGCGTGGGCTAGACTTTGAGGTTCAGAATGTGTCTCTAGGAGAAAGGATTGATTTTCATTCCTTGGACATTCTGTTTCTTGGGGGCGGATCCGATCGGGAACAAAGCATACTCGTGGCTGACCTTATGGGGCGGGTCGAGGAATTAAAAGCAGCAATTGAAGATGGGCTTGTAGTATTATCTATCTGCGGTGGTTATCAGCTTCTGGGGCAATACTATCAGACCACTGAAGGGCGTAGGATTCCCGGTTTGGGGATTTTGGATCTCTGGACCGTTGCAGGTGCCAACCGCTTAACAGGCAATGTGGTAGTGAACTTAGAGATTGAAGAGCTGACAGAGGCGAGTTCCAACACCCTGTCCACTTTGGTAGGATTCGAAAATCATTCGGGGAGAACCTATCTTGGCTCTGAGCTGAAATCTTTAGGTAAAGTCATCCATGGTCACGGGAATAATGGTGAGGATCAAGGTGAGGGCATGCGTTATAAAAATGTCTTTGGAACCTATCTCCATGGCCCGCTTTTACCTAAGAACCCTCATTTTGCGGATATGTTGCTAAGATTAGCCATGGAAAGAGGAGGAGGGGCTAAAAACTTAGTTCCTTTAGATGATCGATTAGAAATACTTGCTCATGAAACCGTAGTGGATCGAATTCTTTCAAAGCAGAAGAAAGTTTAGCAGAATACAGATTGGTAGTATATCATTGAGGCTATACTCATATAATAGATATAATCCAAAATAATAAGCTAATTAATGGAGAAAACTATGTGATGCCAAAATTTACATGGCGAATAGGGCTGATTTGAAGGTTTTTTAGCTTATCTCAAGGTTATACTTCGTTGACACTTTTTAGGGTTATTGTCTATAATGAAGTATAGCTGTGGCTAAATGACTTGGGGGTGCTGGTGTGGCAGAAAGTAAGCGGATAATGATTAGTTTGCCGGAGAATTTGCTCGCGGAAGTGGATGATGTCGTTACGCTAGAAAATAGAAATCGTAGCGAATTTATACGTGAAGCAATAAACAGTGTTCTTCATGAACGCCGGAAACGGGGAATCCGCGAGCAAATGCGTAAAGGTTATGAGGAAATGGCTCAATTGAACTTAGCCATTGCCAGAGAGCTGTTCCTCACAGAGGAAGAGGTCCAATTGGTTTATGAAGATTCTAATGTGGAGTGTCAGAGATGATCATAAAACGCGGGGAAATCTACTATGCTGAACTCAACCCCGTCGTCGGATCCGAGCAAGGCGGTACCCGTCCTGTGTTGGTGATCCAAAATGATATCGGAAATCAGTTTAGTCCGACGACTATTATTGCTGCGATTACATCTCAGATTGCAAAAGCAAAGTTGCCGACTCATGTGGAGGTGCGGGCAAAACGTAGTGGTTTAGAACGGGATTCGGTCATTTTGACTGAACAGATTCGAACGATTGACAAAAGCCGCCTCAAGGAGAAGGTCGCCGTTCTTGATGAAGAAGTAATGTTGAGAGTGGATCAAGCGATCGAAATCAGCTTGGGGCTGACTGATATTTAATAAGCATAAGAGTCGACTTAAACAATAAGATAAACACAACAGCGGCGTTGGTTGGAATGACTAACGCTGTTTTTGTGTTTATTGATATCTCTTCATTTCTTGTGCAAATGGGGACATGGTCTTTTTGCTAAAGCATTAATGGATAAAGGATATAAAGTAATAGATGCCGAAGAATATTTGATATAATACGAATTCTCTATTTCGGTGAGATTATGAGGCTTCTCTCTTGTAGGCGAATTAAAACAAAGCTACAGAAATTTAATAATCTTGAGCGGAGGAAACGGCATGAAAATTACAGCATTAGTTGAGAACCAAACGAAATGTGAATTAAAAGCTAAACATGGCTTATCATTATACATAGAAACGCAAAAGCATAAAATTCTATTTGACCTAGGTCCTGACAATACTCTTTTTGATAATGCTAAAACAAGAGGTATTGATCTTCTGAGATTGACACAGTTATTATCTCACATGGACATATGGATCACGGTGGTGCTTTAAGCCGCTTTTTACAAATCAACTCAATTGCTAAAATTTATGTGCAGAGGAAAGCATTTGAGCCACATTTCAACAAGTCTATTTTTCTGAAAGTGAGTATTGGCATAGACGATAAACTTAAAAACCATCCGCAGGTTGTCTTGGTCGAAGGTGACTACCAAATTGATGATGAATTGAGCCTGTTTACAGTAAGCCACACAGATAAATGTTACTCCAAAGCCAATGATACTTTGTATGCAAAAGGTCAAAAAGATAATTTTTTACACGAACATAACTTAATCGTTAAAGAAAAGCAAACGGCACTTATAATGGGGTGTGGTCACGCAGGCATTGTCAATATTATGGAAAAAGCGGAATCATATCATCCACAACTATGCATTGGTGGCTATCATTTGTTCAATCCATTGACTAAGAAAACTGTATCCACAACCTTATTGAATGATATTGCACAAGAGTTGCAAAAGTACCCCCAAATCCAATTCTATACATGTCATTGCACGGGAACAGAAGCATTTCAGTGTCTATCACGACAGATATCCAATTTGTTTTATCTGTCATGCGGGGAAATAATTGAAACCTGATTTATAGAGTTATGAGCATTTGACGCAACGGGCAACGGAGCCAGCCATACAAGATTTGGGCACCATTCGCAGTTTTTCAGAGGGAGAGAAAATGGCGGGAAGTAAAAAAACATAGTATTTATGCGGGTTTGCGGTGCGTTTTGTATCGAAATCCGTTTTTTTATGGCATGGGTATAGTTCTATTTTTTCATTAAGGATAAGACTCCCACCCGCTATAAGTGGGAGATAACCGCTGCTTCGTCCCTGTGATAGAGGAAGCTGACTTACTTCTCAAGCTTTAGCTTAGAATCACTTAATACAGAGAGTCGAATAGTATGTTTAAGGAAGAGGCTCTGAGCAATCGAATAATTAGGTGCTCAGGTCCAGTGTAGAGAAATGTATGGAGAGGAGATACATAATGAAGCGTAAACCTGTCATCGGCATAACCGCTGCTCATTGTAATGAGGAGTTAAAATCCTATCCGCGAGCCCGTTATGTGGAAGCTGTTATGCAAGCAGGGGGGCAGCCCATACTATTGCCCCCTCTCGCTACAGCTGAAGATGCCGAGGAAATCATTGCCCTTATCGATGGCCTTATTCTCACAGGAGGGGGGGATATCTCACCTATTCTGCTAGGGGAAGATCCTCTGCGGGGAATCGGGGACTGCATGCCGGATCGGGACTTCAGTGAGATTCTTTTGACCCAAAAGGCATTGGAAGTGAACCTTCCCCTCTTAGGGATATGCAAAGGGATTCAAGTCCTGACTGTGGCTGCAGGTGGAAAGATTTTTCAGGATATTGTTAGCCAATGTCCAGACTCCATGGAACATAAGATGAAAAGCCCTCGTGACTTCCCTTGGCATGAAGTAACCCTTATGGAATCTCAATTAAGAACCTACCTTGGTGAAGAGCGGATCGCAGTCAACAGCGTTCATCATCAGGCAGTTTCTGAGGTTCCTCAAGGATTTCTCATCAGTGCTGTCGCTCCCGATGGCATCATCGAAGGGATTGAGAAGGTTGGCGTACGCTTTTGCATAGGAGTGCAATGGCATCCTGAAGTGATGATGAAGGATAAAAGCAGTCAAAGAATATTCCAGGAGTTCGTGGAGGCAGGGGCAGGATATTACAGAAAAAGGCTTTTGTAAGTATCTTACTAAGTCGATCAAGTTATTTGCAGATTTTTAATTGACATTTTCGTTTTAAAGAATTGAAATCCTTTCATAAGAATACATAGTAATAAGATGGGTTTAATAATATATGATTGATACAATGCCAACAGATTGGATGTCTGATTAATCAACTAAAGGCCCTGTGACATTAGTGAATTACTGATGTTATGGGGCCTTTAGTATTAAAAGCGCTTTAATATGAGATTGAAAGAGCATAAGATGAGTCTGGAGTTGAAGTAAATCCCTGAAGAGAAATTGAAGAGATTCTATTGATAAAAGGTTTGTTAAGATAAGGTCGTTTCTTATTGTACTTACCTACTTCTAACTTTAAGACTTAAACTTTCATACAGTTCCTCATTGAAGACCTAAGCGCTTAAGCTTTTTCCAAAGACCTGTCCGAGTAATCCCCAAATACTGAGCCAGAGCGGTTTTGTTTCCTCCAAACTCAGCAAGTAAACTTTCGATTTCTTCTTTTTCAGAATTACCTTTGTCGGTCTCAACTACCCGAAGGTCGGGAGGCAGGTCCTTCGAATGAATGACGGAATCCTCTACAAAAACGTAAAGTCGATTAATAATATTTTGGAGTTGACGAATATTTCCCGGCCAAGTGTATTTGAGAAGGAGACCTTGGGCGCTGGGAGAAAGGGTTTTCTCCGGAGTACCATGACTCTGGGCGAGGAATTGAAGCATATGCTCGGCTAGTTCCAGAATATCCTGACCTCGATCGCGCAAGGGAGGGATTTTGACTTCAATAGAATTAAGACGATAGAATAAATCTTCCCGGAATTCCCCTTGCTCAACCATCTGACTAAGGTCTCTATGAGTTGCGGAAAGGATGCGCACCTTAACAGGAATGGGCTTGATAGCCCCCAAAGGTTCTACTTCTTGCTCCTGAATAACTCTTAATAGTTTTGCTTGAAGTTCCGGAGAAAGTTCACCAATCTCATCCAGAAACAAGGTCCCCCTATTGGCTAGAAGGATTTTTCCGGGCTTGCCTCCTTTTGCTCCACCGCTAAAGGCTCCCTCCTGGTAACCAAAAAGCTCAGATTCTAAAAGATTAGCTGGTATAGCCGCCGAATTAACGACAATAAAGGGACCTTGAGCAACTTGGCTTGATTGATGAATCGCTTTAGCCAGCAGTTCTTTACCGGTTCCCGTTTCGCCGGTAATTAATATGGGGAAGTCGTATTGGGCGGCTCGAGCAGCATTTTGGATCGTGTCCTGCATGATTTTCGAGCTGCCGATAATCCGTGAAAACCCGGAAGTTCCTTGATCCTGTAGAGGATCTTTTCTTGTTTTTTTAAAGGATTGCAGGAAAGGCTTTGGTTCAGGGACTGCATTGGGCACGCCTTGGAGGTGGGCTACTATAGAGCTAAGTTGTTCTGTAGCCACTTTGAATAATCCGGACATATGAGGGGAAGAAGCTTTTTCGTCCATAGCAGCGGCCACCAACGCGGCTACAATATTTTCCCGATGTTCGATGGGGGCGTAAAGAATGGAGGTAAAACCTTGGTTCAAAAGCTCGTCAGTGTTTTGAGTTTGGGTATGAGCTAAACTATAACAGACAATACTCTTTACTTGGAGCATCTCGGCGATCTCCTTGTTCAAAGGTTTCCATTCGTTTTCCTGAAGGAATTTTTTGCCAGAGCTAACGAGGAGTTTCTGATTTTGATGCTCCTGATCAAGAAGACAGAGGTGTATGCTTTCAAGCAGAGTAGCGAGCTGCAATTGAGTGCAATAATCATTGAGAAAGTCAAGGATGTGCTCATCTTTAAGGTTTCCCGCAATACTGTGCAAAAAGGCAGATGTAGCTATTGCGTGATAGGAACGCTCCTCGATTATTCCGGAATGATAAAAGGCCTGGCTAAAGTGCCGGGAAATCTGATTAATTAAATATGCATCTTCTATCTCAAATTGCAAAGATCTGGTACCGCCCAATAAGATGGCACCGATTACCTCCTGGCCAAAGAGTATGGGAACTCTCATAGCGGAACGAAATCCTGTCTGATAAAGTAAAGGATCTTCACTGAAAGAGAAACTTTCCGGCTGAAGAGAGGAGCTCAGCTGGGGAGCTTCCGTTTCCAGAATCCAGCCTAAACCGGTCTTGCGAATCTGAGAATAAGGAGCGTATAAAGTGCCTTCTATTCCCAAGCCGATGGAGTAAGCATAGCTGTATTTGCGAAGGTGAGGATTTACCCGTACCAAATCAAAACGTTCAAAAGAGGTTGCCGCACTGATCATATTCACAATGCGCAATACGATTTCTTCCGGATCGGTGGTCAGGTCTTCAAGTGCTCTTTCAAATTGAGGAGGGAGTGTGGATGTAAAATTGGGTTCCAAGCCGAGAAGAAGCAGGCGGTGGGAATCGCCGCTTACCATAAAGAGTTCGACACTTAAAGCAACTTGATGATTGGCTACAGACCATGAGGTAATATCATTCTTCGGTTTTAGACTGAGAAGCATTTCTAAAGATTCATGATCCAGGGCATGAGTCAGTTGTTTGGCATAATAATTCATCCGCTGTATTTTGTTATCGGAGTCTATACGGATTATCCCAAAAGGAAAGGATTCAAATAGTTCATCTCGCATAATCGTTCTCCCTAATCGATTTAAGGCTATACTCATGGCAGTCTAATGTGTTGTTTTAACTTTTTATCATTGGTGTTAACAGCTATTTTATTAAGTGAATTCGGTTCAAGTTAACACTGTTAACTTGACGGTGTTAATTAGTTAACCACTGTTGCTTAATATAACATGGAAAGTAAGCCTTTCTAGTGTTGGCATAGTTTTTGCAAAGTAATCTTCTTGTTGATAAAAGTGTTACTGAGGAGGGAAGAGGAGGCCTTCCTTAGGTCAAAAAGCACTGCTATTATTATAATTTGTAGGAGGGTTTAAAATGAAAAATCCAATCAAATCCGTTATAGCCCTATTGATCCGTCTCTACTTTGGTTACTACTTTCTTAATGCCGGAATTGGTAAATTCCAAACCGGTTTTAACGGAGAGTCAGTCGGTGGGTTCTTAAAAGGAGGGCTGGCTCAGACTGCAGGAGCTATAGCCGCTGCGGGTAAAACCGGGAAAGCCAATGTAACCGACACTTGGGGCTGGCTCATCAGCCATGTGTTTTTACCTAATGCAGATATTATGGCTTTCATGGTTAAAACCGGTGAAGTAATGATCGGGCTGGGACTTATTCTTGGCTGTTTTACCACATTAGCAGCATTCTTTGCTCTAACCATGAATTTTTCATTCTTACTTTCGGGTACAGTATCTTCTAACCCCCAAATGGTTATTGGGTTCTTGGTTATTTTATATTTTGCGGCAGCATCGGGGGCAATTGGAGTAGATCGCTTCTTTATGAATAAACTGGTGGACAAATTCCCCATCTTGAACAAAGGGTTCTTAAGACATCTTTTTCCGGTTGATGCCGGTCATAGAACCACAATAAATAAGGGAATAAATCAAGCGGGCTAATAATCCGGATTTATCTCAACACAATTCTAAAATATAATAAAGAGATATCTTGTGTTGTCTATGACAATATGAAATGGGAGCGTCTGCCCGAAATAATTTTCGGGACAGGCGCTTTTTCATCGACAATAATTCACATTCTCTTCAGTGGAGCGGTAGGGTGGTAAGGAGTCCTCGGCAGAATAGCCCACCACAACTCCGCAGATAGGGGTTAAACCAAAGGGTATGCCTATTTTTCCCATGAGTTGTGAGTTTCCCTTGATACCTTGTAAGGCAGAATGAATATAACAAGAACCCAGTCCAAGAGACGTTGCCGCTATGGTAATGCAAGTTACGGCACAGGAAGTGGTGGCCTCCTTCAGAGGGTTAGCAAAAGGAGCAGAGAAGAGGAAGAATACAGGAGCACCATATAGGGGCTGGTAGCCTTCGAGTGCTGCCCGCCCCATGAGAAGTTTGTCGCCGGAGTTTTTGTACTGGACTAAGGCTTCTTCGTTAATTTCCTTCAATACTTCAGGATTTTCAATGACTGAAGTATGGAAAAAACCTACTTTAGGTGCACTATTGCCGGCTCTCACAAGCTGATTAATTATTTCTGCTTCTACAGATTTTGGTAGATAGCTCCGTACACTTTTTCTTAATCCAATCGCTTTGATGGTATCCATGATATAATCTCTCCTCCAAAGGCTAAATTTTCCCTCTTTTCAGACTTCGGCAAATGGTTTAGTTAATTTTACTCCAATCCAAACATTTAGTAAATGAAGTTAAGTGAGAAGATTAGGTTAATAATTAAGTATTCGTTCAATTATCTGTCAAGTAATAGCTGAACGATTGATCAATTGTTGATGATATAACTATAGCATTTTCGTTGTAATGTAACAAATCCATATACGTATGATGAACACATTCCTTTACGATCTGTCCGATAACCATGTCAGGGATATTTTTGAAAAGGGCTTAGAACATATTAAAGAGGTATAAGTCTTATAAACTATTGGACCCTGGATTTGTTTCAAATATAGTACTGAAAAGACAAAGAACGGTCTTAGACAATAACTATTCATTTGGGTTTTTAGTACTCTTTGTCGCCAGTTACATCCTTGTGGGCATAGGTGGGCATCTAGAAGTGGTATTTGCAGATGTAGGTGTAACTATTACTGCTATACTTAATGCCTTTCGAGCTCTGGATGTGAAAGGCTTACAAGAAAGGAAATTGGCCATCAAAGTTGAGCTTTTAACGGGCTCAGAATTTGATGGCTTCTTTAATGTGCAGAGGACTAAGCTACATCTTATCTAAATGAACATCTATGGCATTATGAGATGAATTTTCTGTTCTAGATACGAGTCGACTCATCTTTGATTACTAACGGAAGTATGATTATAAATTGGGTTCCTTTGCCTAGGATGCTTTCGACTTTTAGTGTTCCTTGATGAAGGTGAGCGATCTGTCGGACTAAGGCGAGGCCGATGCCCGTGCCACCTGTTGCACGTGAGCGGGATTTTTCTGAGCGATAGAACCGTTCAAAGATAAAGGGAAGGTCTTCTTCTGGAATACCGATTCCGGAGTCGGAAACGGTCATCAGTACATCCTTTTGGCGAAGCTCCATTTGGACCTCAATCTTACCCAAGCTTTCCGTAAATTTATAAGCATTGTGAAGGAGGTTGTAGAAAAGGCGGGTTAATAGGTACTCATCCCCTTCTATAAGAATTGATTCAGGTTTACGCCATTCTAAAGAAATGCCTTTTTCCTGGATAAGAGGGGAGATCTTATTCACTGTTTTATCTATAAGCTCGGAAAGATTGACCTGAGTTAAATGAGGATGCAAGGCACCCATCTCTGCAACATTGAGATCTTTAAGATCACTGGATAACTCGACCAGCCGCTCAATTTCCTCGTTAATGACAGCAAGATTTTCGCTGCTTGCTGGAAGAACTCTATCTTGGAAGGCTTCAATATAACTGCGGATGGAGGTTAAGGGAGTGCGCAATTCGTGAGCAATATCTGCACTGAACTGCTTGCGGAGTTGTTCCTGCCGTTTCAGGTTTTCGGCCATCCCATTGAAGGCGGTAGCCAATTGACCGACTTCATCCTTAGCGGTAACGGGGACTTGCTCATCCAGATGCCCTTCACCCACCCGCTGTACGGCCTCGGTCAACCCTTGTAAAGGGGAAATCAGGCGCCGGCTGATCCAATAACTCAGGATAGTACCAATGATCAAGGCAAAAGCCCCGGCTAGAAACAAGGATTGGTAGATAGCAGAGACAAAGGACTGATCAGCGGGGTTCAGAACCTTGGCCCTGGCCGGATACCGAACTTCCGCAATGGCAAAGACTCCAGTGGGCCCAGGGATCATGAGGGTCTTGCTTTTCCATTCCTCAATGGCGTAATTTAAACCCATATTCATCCACATGCCGGAATCATTTTGTAGCATGGATTCCATGGGGTTGATCAGGGTCGTGATAGTTTCCCCAGAGGGTTCTTTGATCACGATATGGGTTCCAAAGGGAAGGGAGTGGGCGATATCATATAGGGAATCCGGATTCCAGCAACCATGACTGAAGAAACTACTGCTCAAACGCTCGGGCAATTGCTCCAGAGTCTTTTCAGTGGAGCTGGCGAGATAATTACTGAAATGTTTTTGGAACACAAAGTTAACGGATAGAATGCTGAGCAATAAGGTCAAGAGAATAATGGCTAGGGAGGAGAGAAAAAGGCGTTTATGCATGGTTTTACTCCTCCTTATGTGGGTTGAATTTATAGCCGACTCCATAGACCGTCAGGATGATTTTGGGATCACTGGGTACTTTCTCGACTTTTTGGCGGAGTTTTTTGATATGAGCATCAATCACCCGTTCATCCCCGCCAAAATCATGCCCTTGGACGATTTGTACCAGCTGCCCTCGGGAATACACTCTTCCCGGATATTTGGCTAAGGCACCTAGAACTTTGAACTCAGTGGGGGTAAGGGAGACGACCTCTTCCAGTAAACGGACTTCGTGCCGTGAGTTATCAATGGTCAAGCCATTATCGTAGGTGATACTATCGGCAAGGGGAGAGGTTTCTATATGGGTTCGCCTAAGCACTGCTTTGACCCGAGCCACAACTTCCCGCGGGCTAAATGGTTTACTAATATAGTCATCGGCGCCCAGGTTAAGGCCTTGAAGCCGATCTTCCAGTTCGACCTTGGCTGTGAGCATAATAACAGGAGTGGCCGAGATTTTACGAATCTCCCTACAGATTTCTTCACCGGATAAGCCGGGCAGCATAAGGTCTAGAAGGACGAGATCGTAGGAATTTTCTTTAAATAAGGTCAAGGCTACGAGGCCATTGACCGCTGTGGTCACATGAAACCCTTCCTGCTGGAGATAGGCTTTAAGGACATTGCTGATATTTTTTTCATCATCCACTAAGAGAATTCGCATGGAGATTCACCTCTTTTTTAACATAGTCTAATTTTAGTGGACCAAGCAGCGGTTGGAAAGTAATATCCATAGATTGTTCCAGGAATTCATAAGAAATTCATGAGTTTTTCATGGGGAAATCACAGTCATCGGTAAAAATAAAGAAGACCCAAGCCGTATGCTTTTGGTCTTCTTTGTTTCTTAGGCCTCGCGGGGACAGCCTGCGATTAAGTCATTCACAACCTGCCCTGCCATGAGAAGCCCTGATACTGGGGGGACAAAGGAAATGCTGCCGGGGATTTGCCGTTTAAGGGCACAATGGGCATCGCCCCCCGGACAAATGCAATTATTTCGACAATCGGCTTCCGTAGCTAAGGGTGTGAGAGGGAGATCAGGAGAATATACGACTTTGATTCCCCTTGTAATTCCTTCTTTGCGAAGTAATTTCCGTACCGCTTTGGCCAAAGGATCTCCGCTGGTTTTGGATAAGTCTGTAATACGGTAGTTTTCAGCGGAAAGACGATTGCCTGCTCCCATACTGGAAATCAGGGGAATATTACGCTGGATACATTCTTTGGCCAGAGCAACTTTACCGGAGACGGTATCAATAGCGTCCACCACATAATCCGGCTTTTTGCCCAAGAAGCTTTCTGCATTTTCGGCGGAGAAGAATTCTTTAATAGCTTCCACCTTCGCCTTTGGGTTAATATCCAGGATGCGGTTCTTCATGACTTCAACTTTCGCTTTACCGATGGTCGAATGAAGAGCATGAAGCTGACGATTGATATTGGTCAAACAAATCTCATCGTAGTCCACGAGGATCAAGTGCCCCACACCGGCCCGAGCCAGGGCTTCTGCGGTATAGGATCCCACACCGCCTACGCCGAAAATTATAACTGTGCTTTGGCTAAGCTTCTCCAATGCGGATTTACCAATAAGAATCTCAGTTCTAGAGAATTTATGCTGCATGAGTATCCTCCTCGTTTTTCAGAAGTCTATCTATTCCATTAGGTCAATTTTATGATTTCAGTTAATCAGTATAGCATAGTGCTTTAGGCAAAGAAAGAGAGTGTTTAGCTATTATTTTGTCCACAGACATCAGGACTAACACGACCAAAGGTAGCGCCTTAGACAAAGCTGGAAGTAAAAAAAGAGAATATTAGAAAGACGATAGGTTTGCTTGAAAAAAACTTGTGTATTGATTATATTTATGACATGCTAATTTGTAAAGATTTCTTTTAGTGTACGGAATTATAAAAATAAAATTATGGGGGTTAGATTTGATGAGCAATAACCAGAACAGTAAAAAAGAGAAATTTACCCAACCTGAAAAAAAGAGCAAAGTGCCTTTGATTGGTGGAGCGATTGTCTTAGGAATCGCTATTATTGCGGGAAGTTTTTTCTTAGGAAACAGAAGCTCCGATGGGGATCAGTATGCTGTTGCAACCCTTGGTCAAACGGTCGATTACAGCGGATCTCCTCTTCAGCAGGCCGAAACGGCACCCGTCAATGCCGAAAACGGCAAAGTGGTGGTCACCACCTTGTCCGAGCTTAAGGAAAAGAAATTTATCTATACCCAGTACCAAGCCAATGATAAGACCATTCCTCTTACAGCTGTAGCTCTGCCCGATGGAAAAGTCGTTGTGGCTGTAAGCATCTGCGAGCCCTGCAACAGTGATTCCTTCCGAATTGAAGGCGATAATCTTGTCTGCAATGCTTGCAACACTACCTGGACCTTAAACTCTTTTAAGGGCTTAAGCGGAGGATGCCAGGCTTATCCACCTGATCGCTTAGTCTATACTCAAAATGGGGATAACCTGGAAGTGGATCAAGGGATACTGGATGCTTGGAAGCCTAGAGTTTAGTTGGTAGAATTTTAATTGAATTCAGTGGTAGATCAAATAGTTAATAGCCTTGAGCAGCAGGGGGGTTGAATATGAGTCTTATCAAGGTCAATCACGTATCAAAAATCTATCAAGGCGGGGAAGGATCAGTCCATGCCCTAAAAAATATTAATCTCCAGATTTCTCAAGGTCAGTTTCTAGCTTTGTTGGGGCCTTCCGGGTCGGGAAAGAGTACCCTACTCAGTATCCTTGGTGCGTTGAACCCACCCACAGAGGGTAAGGTCTTAATCGATGATATTGACATCTATGAGTTGAATGAAGAGCGAAGAGCCGATTTCCGCCATGAGTATATTGGGTTTGTCTTTCAGCAATATCAGTTGATCCCTTATCTTACTGCCTTAGAAAATGTCATGCTTCCCTTAGCGATTACCAAGTACTCGGATCAAGCCCAAAGGGAGATGGCTCAAAAAGTTCTGGAAAAGGTAGGGTTAGGCAAAAAGTCCATGCGGCTGCCTAACCAGCTTTCCGGTGGAGAGCAAAATCGAGTGGCCATCGCCCGAGCCATTGTCAATGATCCGGTGATTCTTTTCGCCGATGAACCGACAGGAAGTCTAGATACCAAGACAGCTAAGGAAATCCTGGAACTCTTCCAGTCCTTAAATAAAGAAGGGCAGACCATTATCATGGTGACCCATAATCTAGAGAATCTTGCCTATGTCTCCCATGGGGTACAGATTCGCGATGGAATCATTGAGAAGGATCCGCAGCCTGTGGTTGGTGGTACAATATGAAGATCTTCACCATTACCCTGGGAAATTTAAAACGGCGCAAGCAGCGTGCCCTTTTGCTTTTGCTTAGCATTATCATCGGTGTGGCTTCCAGCGTCTTTCTCTTTACCACCACTCGCTCTATGGAACAGGATGTGGCCGATAAAATCGACCAATTTGGGTCCAATCTTCTTATTCTCCCTAAGACAGGGGAAACCTTATCCTTTGGTGGAGTAACTGTGGGAACCAGCTCAGGAAAAGAGCTGGATATGGCCATGGTTCCAGAGATGAAAACCATCAAGAATAATGAGACTTTAGCCACCATATCTCCTAAATTGCTTGCTGAAGCGGAGATAGATAGTAAAAAAGTTCTTTTGGTGGGAGTACAATTTGCTGAAGAGCTGCGCTTAAAAAAATGGTGGACTATTGATGGATTAGCAGATGGGCAACTTCCAAAAGATGACGAGATTCTGATCGGTAGTGAAGTGGCACGGATCCTTAATCTCAGCCCTCAACATGAGGTTGAGATTAAAGGAGAAATGTTCCGGGTAGGGGGAATTATCAAACCCACAGGCTCCATGGAAAATGACCAGGCGATTTTTATGGATTTACCCACCTTGCAAAAAGTTGAACATAAGCCCACTGCTATTAGTCTTATTGAAGCAGCAGTTCTTTGCTACACCTGTCCTATTGAAGATGTCACCCTACAATTAAGTGAAAAACTCCCCGATGCTAAAGTGACCGCTCTCCAGTCCACATTAGAAGCAAGGGACGATACCGTCGCCCAATTTAGCCTTTTTGCTACAGTGATATCAGTGATTCTGCTTATCACCAGTGGGTTTGTGGTGGCTATGTCCATGATCTCGGCTGTTAAAGAGCGGACGCGAGATATTGGGGTTCTGCGAGCTATTGGCTTTCGGAAAAAGCATATACTACGCATGTTCTTTTATGAAGTCAGTCTGGTCGGCGGTTTGGGAGGTTTAATGGGCTTTGTTTTGGGCATGGGGCTGGCTATGCAATTTGGCTCTTCTTTGGCTCAACTTACCCTTCAGATACCCTTTCAGCCTATGCTTGCCCTTTACTCCTTGGTGGCTGCCCTGATGATCAGCTTCCTTGCCACTATCTATCCAGCCTGGAAGGC
The DNA here is from genome assembly GCF_000243155.2 of Desulfitobacterium dehalogenans ATCC 51507. NCBI lineage: Bacteria > Bacillati > Bacillota > Clostridia > Eubacteriales > Desulfitobacteriaceae > Desulfitobacterium > Desulfitobacterium dehalogenans. Next base: position 1,306,504 of record NC_018017.1, read on the forward strand.
AACTAAGCTCGATCCTGCTGAAGCCCTGCGTTACTTCTAAAAAATCTGCTTTACTTCTATCTCGGAGGGTATTTATGACACTTAACCACATCGCCCTGCAAAATCTACGTAGAAGGCCGGGCAAAACTCTATTTCTGATCCTGACATTTGCCTTTATCGTCTCCACTATCTCTGCCTTAACCATCCTAGCGCTGGTAATGAAGGAAGATTTGCAGAAGAGTTTAACCGAATATGGTGCCAATGTAGTGATTAGCCCTCGTTCCGAGCACCTGAACTTAAGCTATGGAGGATTATCTGTCTCCGGGGTGGAGTATGAGGTCAAGAAGCTGGACGCCGATGCTGTAGAGATGATCTCCCAAGAGATGGGCCCGGAAGTGACCATTGCTCCCAAAGTTATTGGCTCGGCAGAAGCCATGGGCAAGACCTTCATGATTATCGGTGTTGACTTTGACCAAGAGCTTAAGATAAAGCCCTGGTGGAAGATTGAAGGTAGGGTCGCCGAGGATAATCAGTTGGTAATCGGTTCTCAGTTGGCCATGAATTCTAACCTGAAGATTGGGGATATCCTGGATTTAGGAAAAGGGAAGTACCCTGTGGTGGGAATTATGGAAGAAACGGGAGGAGCAGAGGACCAAGGAGTATTTACAACGATCAATACCGCTAGATCTTTTACAGATATAACCTCCGAATGGTCTTTAATCGAACTCAATACGCAAGACACGGCACAAACCGTAACCCAACTAACTTCTGTTCTACGGTCGGCTAACGTCACAGAAGTGACTCAGCTTGTCCAAGGCTCCAAAGAGAGTCTGGAGCGTTTTGCCAGCTTTTCCTCAACCATCTCTTTAGCCATGGGGTTAATCGGGGCCTTAGTGATTATCGTAACTTTGGCCGGAAATGTCCATGACCGGGCTCGTGAACTTGGCGTGCTTCGGGCTATTGGCTTTCGCCAAAGGCATATACTATCCTTGCTTGGTCGTGAAGTGCTGATCACCAGCCTTACTGGAAGCCTTCTAGGATATATCATAGGAGTATTTGTCCCCCTTGTACTGGGACCGCTTTTAGGTTATAGTAACTTCGCCTTTGCGCCTCACGTCGGTTTAGGAAGCGCCCTGATTGCCGGATCTCTTCTGGTAGGAGTGCTGGCAATGATTTATCCTGCATGGCGAATACTTAAGCTGAATTTACAGGATGTTCTTAAGTTCATATAAGGTGAGGAATCCGCACCAACAAGCACTGCATGAGGTAAAAATTCGTTATGCAGTGCTTGTTTTTTTATTTATGTTGACAAGATTATCTTATACTGATTAAAGGATTAGAAGGAGATATATTCCGGTTTAGCGAAGTTAAACGATAAAAATGAAGGAGTATACATAGAAGGGAAATCGGCAGGAAATGGGTTGTTTTAAGGGAGGGGAAAGAATGAACCAGCGTGAGATTGCAAGTATAGGGTGTAAGCTTATCGGGATATTCTTTATCGTTCAAGGGTCCAGACTGCTTTCGCTTAATGTACCTGTAGCGGCAAATATGATAGCTGATTATAGTATGGTAAACATTTTTTATTCTTTAATTACAATTCTATTTGGTGTTTTACTGTGGTACTTTTCTGATAAATTAGCTAAAGTTTTGGTTAAAAAAAGGAATCAAAATGAGGTCATCGGATTAGGGGCTAGTGATCTACAGAGAATAGGCTTTTCAGTATTGGGACTTTATTTTATTGGGCACTCATTGCCGGAATTGGTGACTAAATTAGCCAGCTTGCATACTGCTAGCTATGGATTACCGGAACCCACCGGGTTAAGGGTGCTTTTTTTGGGAGGACCAACAACCGAATTGCTTATTGGAATAGGCATTTTTCTTGGTTCACAGGGGTTGGTTAATCTATTGAATCTTATTAGAACAGCTGGATTAAAGAGAGAAAGCGATTCGGAATTAGAAGAATGATAGTATCTTAAAGCAGCTGCATATCGTTGAAACATTGCGGAAATTTTTACCGGGAGGACATAGGAATGGAGTATCATATTCGACCCATAGAAATTGGTGATGGCAAAGGTATAAATGAGTTGAGGCGTATGCCTGGCGTTTTTGAAAATGTTCTAGGCATTCCGTCCGAGCGGGCAAAGAGGAATGAGGAGTTTATCGCCAACTTAGATGTCAACCAGCATCAATTTGTGGCGGTAGCCAGGCTTCAAGATGGACAGGAAGTGATAATAGGAAGTGCAGGCTTAACGGTATATCCTAATCATCGCATGCGGCATAGTGGTGCTATCGGTATAATGATTCATAAAGACTACCAAAATCAGGGTGTTGGCAGTGCCTTGTTAGGAAGACTTATAGATGTTGCGGACAACTGGCTAATGTTAGTTAGAATCGAATTAACTGTATTTGTAGACAATGCTAGAGCCATACATTTGTATGAAAGGTTTGGATTTGAAAAAGAAGGAATAAAGCGCTTGGCGGCAATAAGAAATGGAAAATATGAAGATGAATATCTAATGGCCAGAATAAACAGAGCAAATTATAATCTTCAGTCTTAACTTAACCTGTGGGGGTGAGCGATGCCTGAGTGGTTTAGTATGGTTTTATGGATTTTTGTGCTATTTGCAGGAATAGTATTGTTACACTTACCTATAGTAAAAGATATATTGACTGGGTGAGGGAAAGGCTCCCCTTGCCCGATGAGAAGATAAAGTTAACGGAAAGGAGCGGGGGAATCGGCCTCGTTACACTTTCCGTACTCAGTTTATTAAAATTGCTTTTAATGGGATAACTCTGTATGCTTAAAACAGGTGGAGAAGAATTAAGTATAATCAGCACCGGAGGAGTTACTGAAGCATAGTTGTTATTGTTTTAAAGAGGAAATGATTATGGCAGCAAAAAGAAATCGATGGACTTACCTTATCTTTGTTGGAGTAACAATAATACTTGGCTTAAGCAGCCGGCAGTTTTCGGGGTATTTGCCCTATACAATCAATCTTTACTTGGGAGATGCCTTATGGGCACTTATGGTTTTCTTTATGTTTTGCTTTATTTTCAGGTTGAAAGGAACCGGCTGGCTTGCTGCAGTAGCTTTGCTTTTCACCTTTGGAATTGAAATCAGTCAGCTTTATCATGCTCCCTGGATTGATGCTATAAGGCAAACCCGGCTGGGTGGTTTGGTGCTAGGGTATGGCTTTTTGTGGAGGGATTTAGTAGCCTATACCATCGGAGTAGCGGTGGGAGCAGTTATAGATAGGTTGATAAACTCTTACCTACCTTGACATATACGTATACATACTTAAAGTATGTATATAAAGATGGAGTACTACTATGGCACGGAATAAATATCCTGAAGTAACGATAAACCGCATTCTCGATACATCCATGAAATTATTTATGTCCAAAGGATATGAGCATACGACGATACAGGATATCATCGATGAATTGGGAGATTTGAGTAAAGGCGCTATTTATCATCACTTCAAGTCAAAAGAAGAAATTATGGATGCGGTGAATAAAAGATTAGCTGAGCAGGGGATAGCGGATATAAAAACAGTTGCTCACGATACCGGCATATCCGGGTTGGATAAACTTTGTAAGATGCTTATGTTTTCTATACAATCGGCCCAACACGAGGCTCTCGATCAGACCGTACCGCCGTTTCTTAGAAATCCTCAATTATTGGCTCTTCATATGCGAGATACTATGGGCTCTGCAGCCGACCTGCTTACAGGTGTTATTGAGGAAGGTATTAGAGATGGATCCATTCATACAGCTCAACCCCGTCGGCTTGCCCAGATGATTCTCTTATTTTTTAACGTTTGGTTTAACCCGTGGATGTATTCTTGGACTCCCAATGAGTTAAAGGACATAATTTTCTTTGCAAGAAATGTATTTGAAGAAATAGGGGTCCCTATATTTACGGAAGAGGTTCTTCAATCCATTAACGAACTCCATTCGCTTTCCCAAAAACAGAAATAGCTATTCTTTACAGGTGGATGTAGAGAATAGCTATTATTTTAAAAAGATACATACCAAACGTCGGTATATTTTAGAAATAGGAGATGTGAGTATGAGTATCAATTCAACCAATACAAAACAGCCATGGAAGAGAAGCTTTTTTACGATAACTATCGGTCAAACAATTTCTATAGTTGGAAGTTCAGCGGTACAGTTTACGTTTTATCTAACAGGTATCGCGTTTTTTATCATTACAAGCATTAGCCTTCTTTTGGTTGTGAGGTGCTCATAAAGCCTTTCCTACAAACACTTTCATAATCTCCGGCTCAAACTGGGTCAATGACGCTACAGCTCCGCTATGGCTTCCACTTTAGTCTTTGTCTTCTCCCGGTCCTAATACCGTTTTATGAGTAAGATATACGTTAGAAATAAAATAAAGGTTTGGAAATGTGCTCAATAAAATGTTACACTTATTAGATAATCAATCAGGAGATATTGAGGAGAAGTGCGGATATGAATTTGTGGAAAAGGCTTGTGTATTTATTTTTAGGCACTTTTTTACTATCCTTCGGAATTGTTATGACCATGAAAGCCAATTTAGGTTATGCCCCCTGGGATGTGTTCCATCGGGGGACTGCCGATACTGTCGGCATCACAATTGGAAATGTTTCTATAGTGGCCAGTTTGGTGATCTCTATCATAGTCGTTTTGCTTGGAGAGAAGTTGGGTATTGGCACTATCTTTAATATATTTGCTATCGGAATTTATATTGACTTACTGTTACCCTTAAAACTAATCCCTGAGATGCAGAGTTTTATTCCAGGGATGATTATGCTCATCCTTGGATTATTCCTTTGCGCCTTTAGCTCCTATCTCTATATTGCCTCTGGTTTTGGAGCAGGCCCAAGGGATAGTCTAATGGTGGCTTTAGAGAGAAAGACTAAATTATCGATAGGGCTTTGCCGTGGGATTATTGAAGTAACGGTATGTTTGATCGGCTGGATTTTGGGCGGACCCGTAGGAATTGGTACAGTTATTTCTGCATTTGGAATAGGGATCTGCGTACAAACGGTCTTTGCTTGGGTGAAATTTGATGCGACTTCGGTCAAACATGAGACCATTGATGAGACCGTTAAGAATCTGAAGGGGTTTTATAAGAAATCCGTTGGAGAAGATGCCTAAAGCATCTGCTTTAAAGCTTGTTCTAAATCTCCAATGAGATCCTCGGCGGCTTCGATACCTAGGGATAACCGGAGAAGACAATCGTCCACCCCAAGCCTTGCCCTTACTTCGTGAGGAATATCAGCATGGGTTTGGGTAGCGGGATAAGTGATTAGAGATTCTACACCACCAAGGCTCTCTGCATAGGAAATAATCTTGAGAGATTTTAATATTTCGGGGATTAAGCTGGGACTTTTTACTCGGAAAGATAGCATAGCACCAAAGCCTCGGGCTTGTTCAAGCTGAGTTGCATATCCGGGATGATGCTCAAGTCCGGGATAATAGACCTCGGTGACAAGGGGATGCATCTCCAGCCATTGTGCAATCTGGAGGGCATTTTCTTCTTGTGCTCTCATGCGCAGGGCCAAGGTTTTCAAACCCCGGATAATTAGCCAGGAATCTTGGGGGCCTAATGTAGCGCCGAGAGAGTTCTGCAAACGTCCAAAGCGAGCTGCAAGCTCTTCTCCTTGAACCACTACGAGGCCCGCCACGACATCATTATGACCACCGAGATATTTGGTGCCACTATGAATAACAATGTCTGCACCCAGGTTCAGTGGTTTTTGCAAATAGGGTGTAAGAAAAGTATTGTCCACTATATTTAAGAGACCGTGCATCTGGCACAAGGAAGCGATCCCCTTAAGGTCGGCAACCTTCATTAGAGGGTTGGTCGGTGTTTCGGTGAAGATGGCTTTTGTGTCGGGGCGGATCTCTTTTTCTATGGCCCTGAGATTGCTGGAATCCACAAAGGTCACTTGAAGACCAAAGCGGTTGAAGACTTCCTTAAGGATGCGATAGGTTCCCCCATAAAGATCTTCTGTAACAAGGAGATGATCTCCTTGAGAAAATAAGGAGAGAATAGTGGTGATGGCGCCCATGCCTGAAGAAAAAGCAAACCCTTTGGTACCTTCTTCTATGCTTGCCATAGCGTCTTCCAGAATTTGGCGGGTAGGGTTGCCGGTTCGTGAGTAATCAAAGCCTGTGCTTTCACCGAAGCCAGGGTGAGCAAAGGTGGATGAATGGTAAATTGGAAAGCTAATCGCTCCATTGGGATCTCGGCGGTTGCCGATCTGAGCCAGTTCGGTTAAAATATTCATTCTCATTCCTCCTCTTTAGACACTTGAGCAATCAATAAAGTTGTTGTGCGTAAACAAAAACGACCTCGAAAGAGGTCGTGAATTGTTTCCACGTCCTCTTATCTTCGAACCTAATAGTTCTCTGGATTTAGCACCTCACATATGCAGGTTGCCGGGCTTCATTGGGCCAGTCCCTCCGCCACTCTCGATAAGAGCTTTGACATAAGTCCATATTTAATTCGTTTTAGCTTAATAAGATATTTAGATAATACTATACTATTCCTATGGGCTTTGCAAGTGAATTTTTCGTGTTCTAGTGTACTTCGTTCTGAAAAGAGGAAAATCCTAGCTTTTTGAGAATATCTTAGTTAAGCGGAGCTAAAATTCAGTTCCATGTGTGCAAGCATTAGAGAGTACCCTAACCGAGAGAAAATTCATGACTGTGTAAAGGAGTAAGGTATGAAAAAGAGGGGAGAGTCATAACAATGGAGGCAATCCTTGTATATCCAATATTACTTTTCATTATTATCTTTCTTGCTGTAAGGCTGGCTATACAGCCATTGATCCAAAGCTCCAATGATGTTGCGGTTAATGAGGAAGGTGAGTTAAGCCTGGTCAGGTTGCGGGATATCGGGGTGCTGGATAATAATGAATTAGAAGAGGTTATACAGTTTTACAATCATAAGAAAGTTTCAAGTAAAAAGATGAAAGAATTAGAACGCTATACGAAAGTGCTTTCGGAATTAGTCGGGCAAGGAATCTTGACTCAAGAGGAGTATTCTGAAAGAATGGAGAGGCTGAGAAACTACTATGTTAGCGATAATTCTAAAGAATAGATCGATTAAAGCGTGAAATTTAATTAAGTTTGAGTAATCTGGAGGTAAATCATGCAAGCAAAGCTGAATCACTTAAAGCAAATCATTAAGGAAATGGAATCAGTTGTGGTAGCTTTTTCGGGTGGGGTGGACAGCACCTTTCTCTTAAAAGTAGTTCATGAAACTTTAGGGGATCATTGTCTTGCTGTCATCGGTGCTTCGGAAACGATGCCTTCTGCTGATTATAACAATGCTTTGCAGCAGGTTAAAGAGTTTGGGGCAAAGTTTTTAGTAATTAAAACTGAAGAAATGGACAAGGAGGAGTTTGTAAAGAACCCTCAGAACCGTTGTTTTCATTGCAAAAATGAGCTGTTTACAAAGCTTTTGAGCATTGCCCAAGAGAAGAAGATTAATTGGGTTCTTGATGGGAGTAATGCTGATGATCTAAAAGATTACCGTCCTGGCATGCAAGCAGCGAGAGCCTTGGGGGTAAGGAGTCCGTTACAAGAAGCGGGCTTGAGCAAAGAAGAGATTCGTCAATTTTCCAAGAAGATGGGACTTTCAACTTGGGATAAGCCCTCCAGTCCTTGTCTATCTTCTCGTTTTCCCTACGGAGAGGAGATCACGATCGAAAAGCTTCGGCGCGTAGAGAAAGCGGAAACTTTACTTAAAGAACTAGGATTTAAAAATTTAAGAGTGCGTTATCACCAGGATGTGGCCCGATTGGAAATTCCTAAAGAAGATTTTTTGAAACTTATGGAACTGGACCTCGATACTATCGTCAAGCCCCTCAAGGAATTAGGGTTTACCTATGTTACTCTGGATTTAGAGGGTTTTCGAAGCGGCAGTCTAAACGAAGGAATACCAATTCTGTAGCATTACTTCATAGTTCTACAGTGAAGGGATCACATTGTTCTGTAATATATCACTCTGCTCTATTGACATTACTTTGTTTACTGTCATATAATAATGAAAAATTGAATACTTCTCATCCAGAGTGGCGGAGGGACTGGCCCGATGAAACCCGGCAACCGGCCTATGTGGCAGTGGTGCTAATTCCAGCAGGATTATTCCTGGAAGATGAGCAAAAATATAAGACATAAGCTCTTCCTGGAATATGGAAGGGCTTTTTATTTGCTCTAGTTATAACATTGCAGGCACCGTCAAGGACCGACGAAGAGGAGGAATAGAGAGATGAAGGAAAATACAGTGAGTATTGGTCTATTAGGATGTGGGAACGTGGGCCAAGGGGTGGTAAAAGGAATACTACTCCATTCAAACAAAATTCTTCGCAAACTGGGGATCACACTGGTCGTAAGCAAGGCCCTTGTTCAAGATATAAGTAAAGAGCGAGCAATTGAGGGGGTTATTCTAACACAGAAACCTCAAGATATTCTCGATGACCCGGAGATTGAAGTAGTAGTGGAAGTTATGGGAGGTGAACATCCCACCTATTCTTATATCAAAGAGGCGCTAGATAAAGGAAAGCATGTAGTGACAGCCAATAAGCTATTACTGGCTCTTCATGGCGCGGAATTACAAGAAATAGCCCAGCGTAAAGGAATCTGCTTGCTTTATGAAGGGAGCGTCTTGGGAGGGATTCCGATTCTTAGAACCATTCAATATGGGCTAGCCGGAGACCAGGTGAAAAAAATTTGTGGAATTTTAAATGGGACCACTAATTATATTCTGACTCAAATGGTGGAGTCAGAGAAAGGCTATGAGGAGGCTTTGCAAGAAGCGCAAGAGGCTGGTTATGCGGAAAGTGATCCGACCATGGATGTAACTGGTTTAGATGCGGCGTGTAAACTTGTTATTCTCTGTCGGGAATGCTTTGATCTGGATATTCCTCTTGAAGAGGTGGAGATTAAAGGAATCCAAGGGCTAACCCCGGAAGAGGTCGCGGAGCAAAAAAGACAGGGACGAGTGCCTAAATTAGTTGCCGAGGCATCCATCATTGATCAGTCTTCGTCAGGACTGGAAAAAAGTCGGGAAGGAATTATTGCTAAGGTTGGTGTGCAGTGGTTATCTAGGGAAGCAATTCTAAGTCATGTCTCCGGCGTGGATAATGGCCTATCCCTGGAAACGCAGTTGGTGGGTGATCTTTTTTGGAAGGGACCTGGTGCTGGCGGATTGGCCACAGGGGGAGCGGTCTTGTCCGATATCGTTGAGATTGCAAAGAAAGTAGTTGTAGAGCGCAGCATAGGAAATGCAGCTCGTTAAATAAGGCAGGATCATATGAGCGAACTAGTTTATGCTAGTTCGTTTTTTGATGATTTCCTTTTTATCTACACGATTCGTAGGGTGATTTGACATATCTTTGCTAAAAGAAGGAATGAGAAACAGTAATAGAGAACCTACTATAAAGACATGGTAAATAATGGTATTACTCGATTCAAGTGGAAGTAAAGTTTAGGGAGGGAGCATTATCAAGAAACGAAGAATCACTCGCGGCACCTTGTTTTTCCTAGGAGTGGTATTCTGTACCTTGTTCTTGAATTTTGGTATCTTTCCTTTAAGTGCCTTTTTTAAAGGGCCCGGTTCAGAGGAACTGACTTATTCGACAACGCTGGTCACCAATCCCGAACAAACTCCACAGCAAAGAATCCAACAGCAAAGAGCCAATTATGCCGCTTATGTTAAGAAAGTAAAGACCGCAGCAGCAGCTGGTCCAAGTGAACCTGATAGCGGAGCAGTGGAAGACGAGACTCCGAAACCAGCTATCACCGAGCAAACTGAACAGCTTTTTCGTATTAATACCAATCCCTATGTTCCTGCCTTTATTTTACAGGGGAATTATGTGGTTCATGGCAGTTCGCCAAATAAGCAATATACAGCTTATATCTACCCAGATGAATGGGAAACCATCGGCGATATTTATATCAAAGATAGTGCGAGCAGTAGTTGGTTGCGACTGCAGCTAGACCAGAACTACCGAGTTAAAATGTGGCATTCTTTTGCTCCAGAAGGAAGATACACTCCAAAAAAGAAGATTCACTGGCTTAATGATAACGAGTTTATCATTATAGTCGGCTTTGCTCATGGTATAGTTTCTAAGGGTGGTGAGCTGGTTAAGGTTACTAGAGCTACCGGTAAGGCGGAGATTCTTTACCCCGCCTATCAAAAACTTAATCAAGAGGTTGTAGATTTTGAACAAGTGGGAGATGATCTAGTTCTTTATATTAATCTCATGGATGTTAATGGATTTTGTATAGAGAAGGGAGAAATCCGTGTTCCCCTGAAAGACATTGATACTTTATCACAACGAGACATTGTTTCTTAAAGCATAATAAATAAGGTCTAGTTTTTTACAAGCAGGTCCTGGCGGGCTTGCTTTGTTAGTTTCTCCATCTTTCTTTAGCTTTTTGCTAAAAGAATGGTATAATAAAAAATTGAGAACTAGCAGGAGGGATTATCCTTTGGAATTTGTGGAAATTATTGCGCAAGAACTTACCTTGCGAGCCCATCAAGTTAAAGAAGCCATACAACTCTTGGACGGGGGGAACACTATTCCCTTTATAGCTCGCTATCGTAAAGAAGCGACCGGTGAGTTGGATGAGAACGCCCTGCGCAGTATTGTTGAGCGTTTGGAGTATTTAAGAAATTTAAAGCAACGCAAAAGTGAGGTTCTGCGTTTAATTGAAGAACAAGGTAAACTTACTGAGGAGTTGGCGAATCAGATTGAGAAGGCCACAATTCTTCAAGAAGTAGAAGACCTCTATCGGCCCTACAAACAAAAACGACGGACTCGGGCTACCATGGCTAAAGAAAAGGGACTTGAGCCTCTAGCATTATGGATTCTTGAACAATATCACAAGGCTCAGCCGCTTATAGAAGCTCAAAAATATATAAATCCTGAACTTGGTGTAGAAACGCCAGAAGAGGCAATCAATGGAGCCTCAGACATTATTGCAGAAATGATCTCCGATGATGCTGCTATGCGCAAAAAGATTCGGGAAGCTACTTTCCGCCTTGGTGATATCATAGCTTCAGCGAAAAAAGCAGAAGAGCGCTCAGCCTATGAGATGTATTATGATTATCGGGAGCCTGTGAAAAAACTGCCTCCTCATCGCATCCTTGCTTTGAACCGAGGAGAAAAGGAAGAGCTCCTTAATGTGAAAGTGGAAGTTCCTTCAGAGCATATTTTAGCCCTAATCGAACAGGCTTTTGTGAAGCAAGGGCCCGCAGCGGAGATTGTACGTTCAGCTGCGGATGATGCATATAAACGCTTAATAGCACCTTCTATAGAGAGAGAAATTCGGGGTGCTCTAACCGAAAAAGCCGAAGAACAAGCTATCAGAGTCTTTGCCGAGAATTTGAGGCAACTCTTACTGCAACCTCCAGTGCGTGGGAAAGTGGTACTGGGGTTAGACCCGGGATTCCGAACGGGGTGTAAATTTGCTGTAGTTGATGATACTGGCAAGCTCTTTCATGTAGGGGTTATTTATCCCCATCCTCCCCAAAACAAGCGGGAAGAAGCGAAAAGAATGCTTAGAGATGCTATCGGAAAATATCATGTAGATGTGATCGCCATTGGAAATGGCACAGCCTCTCGAGAAACAGAGGAAGTTACTGCAGAAATGATTAGGGAAAGTGGCTTAGCTTCGGAGTATATCATCGTGAGTGAAGCTGGAGCTTCAGTGTACTCTGCGTCGAAGCTGGCGGGAGAAGAGTTTCCGGACTTTGATCTCTCATTACGTAGCGCAGTCTCCATAGCTCGGCGCTTACAGGACCCCTTGGCTGAGCTTGTTAAAATAGAACCCAAGGCCGTAGGAGTTGGGCAGTATCAGCATGATGTTCAACCCAAACGCCTTGAAGAATCCCTACATGGAGTAGTGGAATCGGCAGTTAATGCTGTTGGTGTAGATCTGAATACCGCCTCACCATCTCTCCTTCAATATGTAGCAGGTCTTAAACCTACCATTGCCAAAAATATTGTGGCTTATCGGGAAAACCACGGGAAGTTCCAAAAACGGGATCAGCTTAAAAAGGTCCCTCGTCTAGGTGAGCAGACATTTGTTCAGTGCGCCGGCTTTATTCGTATTCCCGAAGGGGTCAACCCTCTGGAAAATACACCGGTTCATCCGGAATCTTATGACCTTGCTCAAAATATTTTGCACAAGGCAGGATTCGCTCTAACAGATCTACGAGAACGCCCCAATGAGGTGCGATTGGGGATTGCCCAATTGGATCCGGAGGAATGTGCTCGGGAATTCAGTGCCGGGGTTCCCACGGTCAAAGATATTCTTGCCGCTCTGCAACGCCCTGGCCGGGATCCTCGGGAGGATTTGCCCCGACCAAAACTACGTCAGGATGTTACCCATCTAGAGGATTTACAGACTGGAATGATCCTCGAAGGAACCGTCAGGAATATCGTTGATTTTGGAGCTTTTATTGATATAGGAGTCAAACACGACGGTTTGGTGCATATATCTCAAATCAGTGAGAAGTTTATCAGGCATCCCATGGAAGTGCTTTCCGTGGGAGACATCGTTAAAGTCCGTGTCCTAGGTATCGACACCGCCCGTGAGCGAGTCAGTCTGTCTATGAGGGAAATCGCTGCAGACGCAATGGTATCTATATAGCCCTATATATAAGGATTTCAACGACTATACTATTCATAACGGAGGTAATCATGAACGCAAATACGAGCCTTTTTATCCGTAACGGTCGCATTAAGACCATGAAAGGCCAAGAATTCATCGGAAGCATCTTAGTGGAAGGCACACAAATTAAAGCCATTGGGGAGAATCTGGTTGCTCCTGAGGGAGCAGAGATCATCGAAGCCCAGGATAAGTTTGTTTTACCCGGCTTTATTGACGCCCACTGTCACGTGGGACTGGGAGAGGAGATTTACCAAAGTGAAGGGGATGATCTCAATGAAATGACTGAGCCGATCACCCCTGAACTGCGTGCAATTGATGGTATTAATCCAGAGGATGAAGGTTTACGGGATGCTCGTTTAGGGGGAGTCACCGCAGTGTTTTCCACACCGGGCAGCGGCAATGTCATTGGTGGTACAGGCGTAGTGTTGAAAACAGTCGGCAAAGTCGTGGATAAGATGATCGTACGGGAACCTGCAGGGCTAAAGGTGGCCTTTGGTGAGAATCCCAAAATGGTCTATGGCGGTGAACAAAAGAAGATGCCCATGACACGTATGGCCACTGCGGCACTTCTTCGACAAGCTCTAGTGGATGCTGAGACCTATCTGGAAAAGTTGGAGCAAGGTATTGAAGATCCAGAAAAAGTGCCCGAGCGGGATCTGGGAATGGAAAGCTTGATTCGTGTGATTAAACGTGAGATTCCTTTACGGGCCCATGCTCATCGGGCTGATGATATTATGACCGCTATTCGCATTGCTAAAGAATTTAATGTAGATCTGGTCATTGAACATTGCACTGAGGGACATAAGATTGCTGAGGAAATCGCAGAATATGGATATCCTGCTGTTGTGGGTCCTTCATTAATTAATCGGGCTAAGGTGGAGTTGAAAGATAAATCCTTTGAAACTCCTAATGTCCTAACACAAGCAGGCGTTAAGGTAGCAATTATCACAGATCATCCGGTGACTCCCATCGAACAATTGCCCCTTTGTGCAGCGCTGGTAGCACGAGCCGGTATGGATGAAGAAGAAGCTTTAAAGGCCATCACTATTAATCCGGCAGAAATTATGGGCGTGGATCATCGCCTAGGATCCTTGGAAGTGGGTAAAGATGCGGATATCGTTATTTGGAGTGAACATCCTTTTGTTTTAAAATCACATCCTGAGACTGTCATTATTAACGGCAAAATCATTAGGGATTAGGCTTTCCGGGGGGCCGGGGCCGGCATCATTTCGCTTCCGTGGGCGCTTAGCCAAACCTCAGGGTAATACCTGAAGCGAACCAGATTTTAGAACGAATAGTTAAAGGAAAGGACGGTCAGAATGGACCTAGAAGTTCAAAGCCTAAGCGCAGATTGTACTCATGCCCTTGGATACAATTTAGGAAAAGCGCTTCGTGGGGGAGATGTGGTGTGCCTCTTCGGTGATTTGGGTGCGGGAAAAACTGCATTAGCCAAAGGAGTTGGGAAGGCTTTAGCAGTACAAGAACCCATGACCAGTCCGACCTTTACTTTTCAGATTGAGTATTCAGGGATAGCTCGGGATAATCCGGTGCGGTTAATCCACATGGATTTATATCGTTTGCGTTATCCAGAAGAGGTAGAAATAATCGGAGTAGAGGATGCCTTTCAAGAAGATACTATTTGCTTGATTGAATGGCCGGGAATTGCAGAGGACATCTTACCCGATGATTCATTAGAGATCAGGATTGAAGGATCAGGGGAGGAACCACGCAGAATCGGCTTTTCTTCTCATTCGGAAGCCTGGGTAGAACGGCTCAAAGATATTATTCCTTTTGAATATTAGGAGGATCTATGAAGTATCTCACCATCGATACTACCACCAAAGTCACAGCTTTAGCCTTGGCAGAGGACGGGCAGCTGGTGGCGGAAGGCTTTTTGCATACATCCAAAACCCATTCGGAGCGGTTGATTCCTGTATTGGATCAAGTCTTAGAGGCATCAGCCTGGAAGCTTCAAGATCTCGATTTTATTGGTGTGGTGCGGGGACCAGGCTCTTTTACGGGAATCCGTATTGGGATTGCCACAGCTCAGGGCTTGGCTCAAGTGCTCAAACTTCCCTTAGTAGGTGTGCTTTCCTTGGATTCTTTGGCTTGGGCCGGACATAGCCGACCGGAAGAAATCGTACCTATTCTTGATGCAAGAAAGAATGAATGGTATACAGCTCGGTACCGATGGTCGGAAGGAGAGGAAATCCCCATACGAAGCCGGGATCCTTTCGCGGTAGAGCCAGCTCTTTGGCTTAAGGAATTGGCGGAACAGGATAAAGCCATTGTTTTTATCGGTGACGCCGTTTCGCGCTATAAAGAGAAGATTAAGACCACCTTAGGGAATAAGGCGGTGCTTCTCCCGGATTATTTGGCTTTACCACGGGGAGCGTATACTGTTCGTTGTGTTTGGAATGAATGGCAGAAGGGAACCCAGGGGAAGCTTGTGGAACCTTATTACATTCGGTTATCGGAAGCTGAGGTCAATTGGGCTAAGAAAGAGGAGGCGCTAAAGGGGAAATGATGATTCGCCCCATGCAAGAGAGTGATTTATCCACAATTCTGGAGATAGAGCATGCTTGCTTTCCGGCACCTTGGGCTCCCCAGTCTTTTGTCAGTGAGCTGAGAGATAATGAGTATGCACGGTACTTTTGCTTGGAACACGAGGGCAATATCATCGGCTATATGGGGTTATGGTTTATACTCGAAGAAGGACATATTACCAATGTGGCTATAGCACCGGGGTATCAGGGGATGGGCGGAGGAGAGTTCCTGATGCGCTCTGTGATCGATTTGATGGTTAAGGAAGGCATGGAGCGTATGACCCTTGAGGTACGAGCCTCCAATGTCTCTGCTCAAAGACTGTACGAACGCCTAGGTTTTGCAACTGCGGGGGTTCGTAAAGGCTATTACTCAGATAATCGTGAAGATGCCCTTATTATGTGGCTTGATATAGGCAAAGAGTAGAGATAGTCTTTGCCATACTGAGCGGTGGCGAGTATCTCTATAAGAAGAGATGTCTTTTTCTGGTGAAGGAAAGTAGGCAGATATCGGGAGGTTGCTGGTGAACAATAAAGATATTAATATACTTGGAATTGAGACAAGCTGTGATGAGACCTCAGCGGCCGTGCTTCGCAATGGCCGTGATCTGCTCAGTCATATTATTTCATCGCAGATCAAGACCCATCAAAAATACGGTGGAGTCGTGCCGGAAGTGGCTTCACGGGAGCATATCCTACATTTGCAAAGTGTTGTAGAGGAAGCTTTGCAAGGGGCGAAGATGGAGTTTGGAGATTTGGCGGGAATTGCAGTGACCTATGGACCGGGGCTTGTGGGCTCTCTTCTTGTAGGAGTGGCGGGGGCAAAGGCTATGGCTTATGCGGCAGGGATTCCGTTGCTGGGAATTAACCATTTAGAAGGACATATTTATGCGAACTTTCTCCATGATCCGGAGCTGAAGTTTCCTTTATTGGCTCTCCTCGTCTCGGGAGGGCATTCCCATTTGGTGCATTTTGAAGGGCATGGGAAGTATCAAGTCCTTGGACATACTCGGGATGACGCTGCAGGGGAGGCTTTAGATAAGGTAGCTCGGACCTTAGGGTTGGGTTATCCTGGAGGACCTTATATTCAAAAGGCCGCTCTTGAAGGGGATCCTCATGCCTACGAATTCCCAAGAGCTATGCTTGAACCCGGCAGTCTTGATTTCAGCTTTAGCGGAGTGAAGTCCGCTGTGCTCAATACCTTGAATTCAGCGCGAATGAAGGGCGAGACGGTGAATGTTGCTGATGTGGCAGCTTCTTTCCAGGAGGCCATCGTAGATGTCTTAGTGCGTAAGACCTTGCTGGCCTTGGAAAAAACAAAGGCTCCTACCCTAGTCCTTGCCGGAGGAGTGGCAGCCAATACTTCACTAAGGAAACGTCTCACTGAGGCAACCCAAAAACGGGGTGTTGCCTTTAGTTATCCACCTCCGGTTCTCTGCACGGATAATGGAGCCATGATCGCGGCAGCCGGATACTACCGTTATTTAGCTAAGGATTATGCTCCTTGGAATTTGAATGCTATACCGGGACTGAATCTGGCTTAAGGGAGTATAGTTCGAATAGGACTATACCCCCTTTCTTTTTCTCGAAATAGGACATTCGGGCAAGAAATTTTGAAAAGGGATAATATGTTCTGTGGATAGTTAATTCTGTGGACAATGTGGATAACTCTGTGACTAACTGGTATTAGCGGGTTGAGAGGTGTTGAATTTGAGGAGGAACATTGGACATAATTACCCACAGACCCTGTGGATAATGTGGATAAGTCAGGGACAAGGGATATTATGAAGGGATGGAGATGGGGATAACTTAAAAATATGAAAAGTAGTACAAGGTACTTTTCTTTTATCCTTTGTTCGAGATAAAATAGAAGCATGTGTTTAAAGAGTTTCTCATACCATGGGGGAGAGCCCTTAGTTAACGGCTTAAAATTAATTTATTTATAAGAACGGAGAACAAACATGTGGATATTATTTGTTTGTCTTATAGCAGGAGCTTTCGTGGGATGGTTTCGTTTATTGCCTAGGGTTATCTTGAACCAAGCGGGACGAGGGATGATGATCGGGGTATTGATTCTCTTGTTGACCATGGGTTTACGGATCGGAGTGGACCAGAACACTCTTTCACAATTAGGGAGCTTCGGATTGCAGGCCTTCTTATTTGCAGTTGCGGCAATTATAGGAAGTGTAGTGGCTGTTTGGCTATTAGAAAGAGTTTTCATTGGGAAGTCGCCCATGCTTCCGCAGCAAGATAAGATGGAAGTGAACAGTACTGAGGCAGCTCATCCCTATCAGATGACTTGCGCAATTATTGGGGCGTTTATTGCAGGAATTTTCGGCGGGATTCTTTTATTTCCCCAGGCTTGGACAGCATACTTACCAACGATTACAACGTTAGCTCTTGATTTTACTCTGGTCATGGTAGGCATCGATTTAGGTCTGAATCGCGATATTTGGAGACATATGCTCAAAGTTGGTTGGCAGGTGTTTTTAGCACCTGTGGGTGTGGTGCTCGGTAGTATTGTAGCGGCTATGGTGGTAGGATTGTGCTTTGGATGGGAGCTTCGGGAGGGAGGAGCAGTTGGTGCTGGGTTTGGATGGTACAGCCTATCTGGGGTTTTGATCTCCGACCTTCACTCGGTCTCCTTGGGTACTATCGCTTTTTTGAGTAATATATTTAGAGAAGTTTTAGCGATTATTTTTGTCCCTTTTTTAGCTAAAAGGGTGGGGCCGTTGGCCCTTGTTGCTCCCAGTGGAGCGACAGCTATGGATTCGACCCTTCCTCTCTTGGTGGCGGTGGGACCTAAAGGTATCGGTATCGTAGCTATAATTAGCGGGCTTTCTTTATCTCTTCTGGTTCCGGTTTTGGTACCCCTGGTTTTAGGTTAGATCAGGAAAGCCATTTAAGTATTTATCGAACTTTGTAGAAGGAATATTCTAATCTTTGACGAATCTATTATATGATTGACTGAATTTTCTTGAAAAGAAAAGTATATTTTTTTAGTGGAGGATCTAAAGGAGGATTGAAAGGTGTCTGAGGAGAAGCGGTCATTGCGGGAACGGGTACTGTCCCTGCGATCGGCGTTGACGCCGGAAGAACGGGCTTTTAAAAGCCAAAGAATTCAGGCTATCGTGACTCAGACCCGTGAGTTTCAGGAAGCAAGCACCATCATGCTTTTTATGAATTTTCGCGATGAGGTAGAGACTACTGAGTTAGCCCAAATAGTCCTTGACTTAGGAAAGCGGTTGGTATTGCCGCGATGTGCTCCAAAGGGGGTGCTTATACCGGCACTTATCGAGGATTTGGAAAAGGATATTGAGTCAGGAATGTGGGGAATCCGTGAACCTAAAAAGGAGGAACTCACTAAGGTTGATCCCCTGGAGATCGATTGTATTCTTGTTCCTGGAGCAGCTTTTGATACTCAGGGCAATCGCCTCGGTTATGGGGGCGGATATTATGATCGGTTTTTCGGGAGATTGGCAGAAGGAACACCAAAGATTGCGCTTGCTTTTCACTGCCAGATCGTGGACAGAATCCCCGTTGAGTTTTACGATAAGAAAGTAGACATGTTAATCACTGAACAGGGTATCATGCGTTTCAAAGAAACGCTTTGAACTTAGTGGAAAAGGGAGGAGAATCGTTTTGTGTGAGGAGTGTAGGGAGTTAGTTGATCCTAAAGAGGAACAATTGGATCGGATATTAGCCCACTATAAACAGGAGAAAGGGGCGCTTATTCCGGTTTTGCAGGAAGCACAAGGACTTTATGGATATTTGCCTGAACATGTGATAAAGCACATAAGCAAGGAACTACGTATACCTTCTGCTAAGGTTTATGGAGTTGTCACATTTTATGCCCAATTCCGCCTTGCTCCAATGGGACGCAATGTCATCAGTGTCTGCTTAGGTACTGCCTGCCATGTTCGGGGAGGAGCTAAAGTTCTGGAAGCCATAGAAAAAAATACAAAAATTAAGGATGGACAGACCACGGAAGATGGACGCTTTACTTTAGAGATTGTCAACTGTATTGGTGCCTGCGGATTAGCTCCTGTTATGTCCATTAATGGAAATGTCCACGGACGATTGAATGCAGATCAGATCCCAGGAATCCTGGCAGAGTATAAGTAGGGGGAATAGGGATGAACACAGAAGCTAAAAAACAGGTTTTTATCTGTGCGGGCACAGGCTGTCTCTCTTCAGGAGCCAATAAAATCATTGATTTAATGAACGTAGAGATAAAACGTCAAGGGTTGTCTGAGAATGTAGAGCTCATCGCCACAGGTTGCCGTGGTTTTTGTGAGCAAGGGCCAACTTTGGTCGTAGAGCCTGCTCAGAGATTTTACAGAAGAATTCAACCGGAAGATATTCCGGAGCTTGTTGAGAAAGAATTAGGTCAAGGGGAGAAGGTGGAGCGCCTTTTCTATGTGGATCCTCTGTCAGGAGAACCGGCTTTAAGCTATGAGGACATTAGTTTCTTTGCCAAGCAAACCCGTATCGCTCTTAAAAATTGTGGATTTATCGATCCTACTAAGCTTGAGGATTATCTTGCTCATGGAGGTTATGAAGGTTTAAAGAAAGCCCTCACTATGGACCCCGAGGCAATTATCGAGGAAGTCAAGGGAGCCGGCTTACGTGGCCGGGGAGGAGCCGGTTTCTTAACTGGTCTGAAATGGAGCTTATGTAAAGCTACTCCATCAGATAAAAAATATGTGATTTGTAACGCCGATGAAGGAGATCCGGGTGCGTTTATGGATCGCGGTCTTCTCGAGGGAGATCCTCATGCCGTCATTGAGGGAATGTTGATTGGCGCCTATGCTATTGGTGCAGATGAGGGCTATGTTTACTGTCGTGCAGAGTACCCCTTGGCTATCAAGAATCTGCAAATTGCCATGAAACAGGCTGAAGAAGCAGGATTCTTAGGTGATAACATCTTAGGTACGCAATTTAGTTTCCATTTGAAAATCAACGCTGGAGCCGGAGCCTTTGTTTGCGGTGAGGAAACGGCTTTGATGGCATCTATCGAAGGAAAAAGAGGTATGCCTCGAGTGCGGCCTCCTTTCCCAGCTCAAAGCGGGCTATGGGGTAAGCCTACCAACATCAATAATGTTGAGACTTGGTCCAACATACCTCATATCTTAAAAAATGGAGCCCAATGGTATGCTCAGTACGGAACGGAAAAGAGCAAAGGCACAAAGATTTTTGCTCTAACTGGTAAGGTTAACAACACTGGATTAGTTGAAGTTCCTATGGGAATGCCTTTAAGAGATATTATTTTCGATATCGGCGGCGGTATTAAAGACGGTAAGAAGTTCAAAGCGGTGCAAATCGGCGGCCCTTCAGGAGGATGCCTGCCGGAAGATATGTTGGATCTCCCTGTGGATTATGACACCCTAACCCGGGCTGGTGCTATGGTGGGTTCCGGTGGTTTGGTTATCATGGATGAAACCACTTGTATGGTGGATATTGCCCGCTTTTTCCTGAACTTTTCCCAGAGCGAATCCTGCGGAAAATGTACCCCCTGCCGTGAAGGGAATAAACGGATGTGGGAGATTCTCGACCGCATCACCCGTGGTGAAGGCAGGGAGGAGGATATTGAGAAACTGGAAACCCTGGCCTATACAGTTAAAGAAACCTCCCTGTGCGGTTTAGGTCAAAACGCGCCTAACCCTATCCTGGCCACCTTAAAATATTTCCGGGAAGAATTTGAGGAGCATATCCACGCTAAAAAATGCCGGGCCGGAGTTTGCAGTGACCTCCTGACCTACGAGATTGATGCGGAAAAATGCAAAAAATGCGGACTGTGTGCTAAAAATTGCCCAGCTAACTGTATCAGTGGAAATAAAAATACCCCCTATGTTATTGATGGGGAAAGGTGTATCCGCTGCGGAAGCTGTATGGATACCTGTAAATTTGGCGCGGTTATCCGGGCCTAGAAGAAAGGGGTGGATTTGGTGGAATGGCTGAATTTAACCATTGATGGAAAAGAAGTTGTGGTGCCCAAAGGAAGCACGGTCCTGGAAGCATGCCGGATGCACGATATTCCGGTTCCAACCCTTTGTCAGGATCCGGAGCTCACTAATGCCGGGGCATGCCGTCTCTGTATTGTGGAGATTGAAGGAATGCGCAATTTGCCGCCTTCTTGTGTGACCCAAGTGACCCAGGGTATGATTGTTAAAACTCAGACACCGAAGGTACGCAAGTCCCGCAAGGTGATCCTTGAGCTCTTAGTGGCGAACCATCCATTGGATTGTATGACCTGTCAAAAGATGGGGGATTGCTCCCTTGCTCAATATGCCTATGAATACGGTGTATCCGGTGAAGACTACCGAGGGGAACGGCGTGAACACCCCCTTGATGACAGCAACCCCTTTATTCTAAGAGATCCGAATAAATGCATCCTCTGCGGTAAATGTGTGCGGGCTTGCGAAGAGATTCAGGGACGAAGCGTATTGGATTTCTTTAAGCGGGGCTTTGACGCCCAGGTGGGACCGGCTTTTGATATTCCTTATAGTGAATCGGAATGTGTTTTCTGCGGATCCTGTGTTTCGGTCTGCCCGGTGGGGGCATTGGTGGAGAAAAAGATGGTTGGCCAGGCTCGGGCCTGGAACATCGAAAAAGTACAGACCACCTGTCCTTTCTGCGGTACAGGCTGCAACTTTGACTTAAATGTCAGCAATGGCAAAGTGATTGGGGTAACTTCAAATCCGGAGGCACCGGTGAACGGCAAAGCCCTCTGTGTCAAGGGCCGTTTCGGTATGGACTTGATCCATAGTCCTCAGCGCCTGACGACTCCGTTGATTAAAAAGGATGGCGAATTCGTCCCGGCAGGCTGGGATGAAGCTCTTGATTTGATTGCCACAAAGTTCGGTGAGATCAAAGAGCAATATGGACCAGATTCTTTTGCAGCCCTCAGTTCGGCTCGTTGTACCAATGAAGAAAATTACCTGATGCAAAAATTCATGCGCGCGGTGATCGGAACGAATAATGTGGATCACTGCGCACGTACCTGACACGCTCCCACTGTGGCAGGTCTTGCCACTTCATTTGGCTCAGGAGCGATGACCAATTCCATCAATGAAATCCCCAATGCGGAAGTCATGTTTGTAATCGGCTCCAATACCACGGAAGCTCATCCGATTATCGGTACCAAGATGAAACAAGCACTGGCTCGGGGAGCCAAGCTCATCGTAGCTGATCCACGGGAGATCGAGCTGGCCAGGGATGCTCATGTCTGGATGAGATTGAAGCCGGGCACAGATATTCCCCTGATCAATGGGATTATGAATATCATTTTGGAGAACGGCTGGGAGGATCGTGCCTTTATTGAGGAACGGACCGAAGGCTATGAACAACTACGGGAAAATCTCAAGAAATTCCCGCCGGAAGAAGTCAGCAAAATCACTGGAGTTCCCGTAGAGCTAATGGTGGAAGCTGCCCGTCTCTACACCGGTGTGGAACGTGCTCAGATTTTCTACACCCTGGGAATCACGGAGCATGTCTGTGGCACAGATAATGTTATGTCCCTGGCCAATCTGGCCATGCTCACTGGAAATATCGGGAAGGAAAGCTCCGGAGTCAACCCGTTGAGGGGTCAGAACAATGTGCAGGGAGCCTGCGATATGGGGGCTCTGCCTAATGTTTACACCGGTTACCAGAGTGTTACCAACCCGTCGGTGCGGGCTAAGTTTGAAGAGTCCTGGGGAGCTTCCCTTAATCCCAACCAGGGCTTCATGATTCCGGATATGTTTGATTCAGCGGTTAAGAAGGAATTGCGGGCTATGTATATCATGGGCGAAGACCCTGTGCTAACCGACGCCGACGCCAATCACGTGCGTAAAGGCCTGGAGGCTCTGGATTTCCTGGTTGTTCAGAACATCTTTATGTCTGAGACCGCCGAACTGGCTGATGTCATTTTGCCGGGCGCCAGCTTTGCGGAAAAGGACGGCACGTTCACGAATACCGAGCGTCGGGTGCAGAGGGTTAATCGGGCGATTAAGCCGATCGCCGCTGCGAAGGCTGACTGGGAAATCATTTGTGAGCTCGCCAACCGGATGGGGTATCCGATGGCTTACCAGTCTCCCGCGGAGATCATGCAGGAAATTGCCGCGCTGACGCCGCAATATGCCGGCATCACCTATGAACGTCTGGGCAGGAAGGGATTGCAATGGCCGGTTCCCCATGCCGATCATCCGGGAACGAAGTTCCTGCACGAAGGGAAATTTACCCGTGGCAAAGGCTTATTCGCGGCGATTGAGCATCAACTGCCGGATGAGCTGCCTGATGAAGAGTATCCATTCCTGCTGACCACAGGCCGCAAGCTGCAGCATTACAATATCTCCACTCGTTTCTCAGCTGCGTTGGATGAGCATGCACCTGAGGAATTGGCTGAACTTAATCCTAAGGATGCCCGACGGTTGGGAATTCAGGACGGTGAGAATGTTAAAGTAGTTTCCCGCCGCGGTGAGGTAGTGACCAAGGTCTGGGTAACTGAAAGGGTCCCGCCTGGAGTGCTCTTTATGACCCTGCATTATAGGGAGTCACCGACGAATGTCTTAACCAACGGAGCGTATGATAAAGTAACTAAGACCTACGAATATAAGGTCTGCGGTGTGCGGGTGGAACCTCTGGTGCAATCTGCACAATAAAGGAAACTTGCTTCAGGTGGAGTTTCGACTCCATCTGAAGCGTAGTTGACTTATCCTCTGTGAGGATAGGAATAGGGGAGTGTCCAAGCTTTGTCTAATATGCATAGCTTGCGGCACTCTCCCTTTTTTATTTCAGAAAAAACAGCTTGGTATTAACTAGCTATTAGGGTGGAAAGTAAAAGTTCTTTTATGGGAAGGGCTTATCTGTGTTACAATAAAGCAAAAGACAAAAGTCTGATCATTGATAGATATAGGGAGACATACCATATGGATGCTAATAATGGAGAAACCCTTTTGCCGATAACCGGAATTATCCTGGCCGGTGGGAAAAGCTCTCGCATGGGTCGCAACAAGGCTTTTATTGAATGGGCTGGGGTCCCACTCATTGAGCATACCTTAGCTATCTTTAGTACGGTCTTTGCTGAAGTGATGATTAGCAGCAATCATCCGGAGCTCTATGCTAAATATGGAGTTAAAGTGATCAAAGATAATTATCTGGACCATGGGCCCTTAGGAGGGTTAGAAGCATGCTTGCGGGAAGCTCGTTATGATTATGCCTTTTTTGCCGCTTGCGATATGCCTTTTTTGAGTGTAGAAGTGATTCGATTTATGGCCGGGAAAATTGAAGGGGAGGTTGATATCTTAATCCCTGAGCTTGATGGCGAAATTCAACCCCTCCATGCTTTTTATCACAAAAACTGTCTTCCCATAATTGAAGACAGTTTAAAGGCGAAGCATCTTAAACTGGCAGTATTTATTCGGCAAAACAACAGGGTACGTCATATGAGGGAGAAGGATTTCATTAATTTTCCAAACATACGTCTTTGTTTCAGTAATATGAATACACCTCAAGAATACCTAACCCTGCAACAGCATAATCTTCATAATACTTGACAATAATGTAGACATTCTTTATCGTATTTAAAGGAAACTATAAAAAGCGGCTATTTTATCAGGAATTTATTAAGATTTGTTAATAAAGATTAAGAAATATTATTATTAGAACTCTTTTTGCAATCTCCAAAATAGTGTATACTACAATTAGTTACATTCTTTAATAATTATTCACAGCCGTAGTATAATGAGTAATAGAATACGTTTTGTGCTCCGAAGCTGGAAACCTAAAGTGAGCTATGGTTTACCAGTCGTGCATTCTGCACCGGGTATTATTGGAAACAGTAATGCCTCCCATTTGGAAAGGAGTCTGTAGGGTATAGGGGAACTCCCCGGTTTTACAGACCGTGGGAGTTCTTTGTTTTGTGGAATAATGAACGTGAAGGTGGGGGAAATCTATGCAAGATCAATATCGACGCCAGATCGAATACCTGAGGATTTCCATTACAGATCGCTGCAATTTACGTTGCAAGTATTGCATGCCTCCTGAAGGAGTTCAATGGATTCCCCATGAGTCTATCTTGACCTATGAAGAAATATCACGTGTCATGCGGATTAGTACCTCCTTAGGATTTAGACGGTTTCGCATAACCGGCGGGGAGCCCTTAATTCGATCCGGAATTCTGGAATTTTTACAGAATGCTTCCCAAATTTCAGGGGTGGAGGATCTGATGCTTACCACCAATGGGATACTTCTTCCAGACATGGCAGAAGACCTAAAGAAGGCGGGAGTTAATCGAGTTAATATAAGCCTGGATACCTTCGATGAAGATAAGTTTCGAGAGCTCACCCGTGGTGGGGATATTAAGAAAGTCTTTCAAGGGATACACCGCTCCCTCGAAGTAGGGTTACATCCGGTTAAACTCAACGTAGTGGTTGTTCGTGATTTCAATAGCCATGAACTGCCACGTTTTATGGAATTAGCCCATGACTATCCCGTTCATGTTCGCTTTATCGAATTGATGCCCATCGGAATCAGTTCGGATAAACGCAGTGATTTTGTATCCATCGATGAGATGAAAGCAATATTGGGCTTAGAGGGCCTTAAAGCTACTCGTGACATTCGAGGAGGAGGGCCTGCTGAATATATCACTTCGGAGGGATTTAAAGGTAGTGTGGGCTTTATCAGCGCTATCAGCAAACATTTTTGCAGCACCTGCAACCGTATTCGCTTAACTCCCGATGGTAAGCTGCGCCTATGTTTACACAGTTCCAATGAAGTGGATTTTCGTGAAGTGCTTCGCTCCAACAAGAGTGATGATGAGGTCAGGGATGTTTTTGCCCAAGCGATTTGGAATAAGCCGGCTGAACATCATATGAATGATCAGGCTTGGCAGGATCAACGGATTATGTCCCAGATTGGAGGATAATTATGGAATTGACACATTTTGATGAAGAAGGCCGGGCACGTATGGTGGATGTCTCGGATAAAGCGGAGACCACTCGAGTGGCTACAGCCCGGGGTAAGGTAGAGATGCAACCGGAAACTTTAGAGAGAATCCGGTTAGGGCAGATTGCTAAAGGGGATGTATTGGCGGTAGCCCAAGTCGCAGGAATCATGGCAGCCAAACAAACTTCAAATGTTATTCCTATGTGTCACCCTTTGGCTATTACAGGGGCTAAACTGAATTTTGAAATTGTTCCTCCAGGAACCATAGAAATCGAAGGAATCGTCAAGGTCACGGGGAAAACCGGGGTTGAGATGGAAGCTCTTACAGCGGTAAGCGTAGCAGCTTTAACCATCTATGATATGTGCAAAGCTATCGACAAGACCATGGTCATCGGCGATATCCGGCTCATGGAAAAAACCGGTGGCAAGAGCGGTCATTTTATGCGCGAAGACCATATAAGCTAAAAGATTGGGGAGAAAGATGAATGGCGAAAATTATTGCAGTTTGTACAAGTGAGAAAAAGGGGATGCGGAAGAAGAACGTGGGCGAGGGAATCCTGAAGGTTAATTTTGGTATTGAAGGTGATGCCCATGGGGGAGATTGGCATCGTCAAGTAAGTTTGCTGGCTTTGGAAAGCATTAAGAAGATGCAGGACATGGGGCTTGATGTGGGACCGGGAGATTTCGCTGAGAACTTAACCACCGAAGGAATTGATCTGGTTAGCCTGCCCCTCGGCACAAAACTGAAGATTGGTGAAACCGGCGTGGGGGAAGTGACCCAGATCGGTAAAGAGTGTCATACCCGTTGTGCTATTTATTATCAAGCGGGGGATTGTGTTATGCCGAAGGAAGGGATCTTTATCCGTGTTCTGGAAGGTGGTCCTATTGGGGTGGGAGACACTATTGAGGTGATGGAATAATGCTAAGGGTTGGGGTTATAACAGCCAGTGATAAAGGTGCCCAAGGTCAAAGAGAAGATCTTTCCGGTACTGTTCTCAAGGAATTGGTGAAAGAGATTGACGGCGAAGTCGTTCTCTATGCCATCCTTCCGGATGATCAGGAGCTTTTGGCTCAAACTATGAAAAAGTGGGTGGATGAAGATGGCTTGGACCTTATTCTGACCACGGGAGGTACAGGCTTCTCCTTACGTGATGTTACCCCAGAGGCCACTATCGCCGTTGCGGATCGGATGGTCCCTGGTATTGCTGAAGTAATGCGTTATGAGAGCTATAAAATTACCCCGAAGGCTATGTTGAGTCGAGCGGTAGCCGCCTTGCGCAAGAAGACCTTAATCATCAATATGCCGGGTTCTCCTAAGGCTTGTAAGGAGTGTTGGGCCGCTCTTGTTCCTGCTCTGCCCCATGGAATTCAAATCCTCAAAGGCGAAGCCGGCGAGTGCGCTGCTCCTACTCATCAATAGAGATATTCAGCAGAAAATATTTTTTGAGCTTGTCACCCCTGTCCTTTTCCTGCGTATTCTATAGTAAGCAGAAGTGGAAATGGGGTGATATGGTTTTGAAAACTATTGCTTTTGTTGATTATGAAAATATATGGACAGGACTATTTGAACAAGGTTATGAATTAACTCCGGAAATCCTCATGGAATCCATTCAATTGTACGCTAAACGAAACCACTATGTCCTATCCGCTATTTATCTCTATGCTAATTTTGATCGGGAGGAATTCTGGCGTACCCAGACTTCCTTTGAGAAGACTCATGTATATACGCGTCATGTCTACGGAAAAAGTAATTTCGCCAGCACAGGATTAAGGCGAAATGCGGCGGATGTGGAGCTCATACTGGAAGCGCAGGAAATCTTGCTTACCCGTACCACGACTTTTGATGTATTTCTCCTTCTAACCGGGGATGGAGATTTTTTGCCCTTAGTTCGTAAAATAAGAGCCTGGGGAAAAGAAGTTAAGGTCATCGGCGTGGATGGAAGTATACACCATGAGCTGCAACCCTTTAGTGATTCTGAGGATTTTTTCAGCGAGCTTCTCACTCAGGAGCGGCCACGGGAATATAAAGCAGAAAAGGATCTTGAGCAAGGAATCTTAATCCTGGCTCAGCTTCAGTCAAGTATGGCGTATGTTGCCTCTACCAAAGCAAGGACCGCTCTTTCGGAGCATCTAGGGGCTACCACATCACAAGTGAAAGACCTTATTCGCCATGCTTTAAAAGAGGGGATCCTCTTTGAACAAGAATATGCAGATTCTGGTTTAAAGATCGGTAAAACAAAGATTTATCTTTTAAATCTTGACCATTCTATGGTTCAAGCTGTTCTGGGTTCAGCAATAGAAGAGATTCGCAAACGCTATGAGAAGCTAGGAGTCCTTTGATGATTTTCTGTGTGAAAAGGTATGGGATAATGAAGCAATAGAAAAAGGG
Organism: Desulfitobacterium dehalogenans ATCC 51507; assembly: GCF_000243155.2. Classification (NCBI taxonomy): domain Bacteria; kingdom Bacillati; phylum Bacillota; class Clostridia; order Eubacteriales; family Desulfitobacteriaceae; genus Desulfitobacterium; species Desulfitobacterium dehalogenans. The sequence goes on from NC_018017.1 coordinate 1,335,019, forward strand.
ATATCTGGCTTTGAGGGGGCGGATATCCCTTTTTCTAAAATGAAATTATAGTTTTTTGCCCAAAGAATGAATAAACCCCCCGGGGACTGGTCAATATAGTGCTTAGTGAATGCAAGTAGAAGCAATGATATTCTGTCAATTTAAGAGTGATGCAATAAGGAGCAGATATAAGGAGAAAATAGAAGGTTTTCGACTGTAAATCTCTTAAAAATGCAAATGACAGGATTTGATTTCTTCATCTACCTTGCATATTATTATAGTATGATGTTAGCACTCAATAGGAATGAGTGCTAACAATAGCAAAATAATATTTTAGTTCTTAAGGAGGGACTTTCTTCAATGAACATTAAGCCTCTAGGTGACAGGGTAGTCATTAAAGCACTCCCTATGGAAGAAAAGACAAAAAGCGGAATCATCATGCCGGATACGGCTAAGGAAAAACCTCAAGAAGGTGAAGTCGTTGCAGTAGGACCTGGAAAAGTGGAAAAGGGAGAGCGCATTGCCCTCGATGTTAAAGTGGGTGACCGCGTGATTTATTCCAAATATGCTGGTACTGAAGTAAAGTATGATGGTCAAGAGTATCTCATTCTTAAGGAAACTGACATTTTAGCGGTTATTGGCTAGGACATACTCTTTGCTTATCTACTTAGGAAACTTGACATTGCATAATGCTTTCTAACTTATCGAGTCTTAAATTTCGGATTTTTAAGGAGGAACTTACAGGTGGCAAAACAAATCGTTTTCAATGAAGAAGCTCGCCGTGCACTAGAGCGTGGTGTTAATGCTTTGGCTGAATCTGTCCGGGTAACTCTCGGACCTAAAGGTCGTAACGTGGTTTTGGACAAAAAATTCGGCGCGCCTTTGATCACCAATGACGGTGTGACCATTGCTCGGGAAATTGAACTGGAAGATCCATTTGAGAATATGGGTGCTCAGCTTGTTAAAGAGGTTGCAACCAAAACCAATGATGTAGCAGGGGATGGAACCACCACTGCAACCGTATTGGCTCAAGCGATTATTCGTGAGGGTTTAAAGAACGTGGCTGCCGGTGCTAATCCTATGGGTATCAAACGGGGCATTGAGCAGGCTGTTGAATCGGTTGTCAATGATATTAAAACCAATGCTAAGCCCATTGAAAGCAAAGAATCCATCGCTCAAGTAGCTTCTATCTCCGCTGGCGATGATAACATCGGCGTTCTGATTTCTGATGCTATGGAAAAGGTCGGAAAAGACGGCGTAATCACCGTAGAAGAAGCTAAAGGAATGACTACCGAGCTTAAAGTTGTAGAAGGTATGCAATTTGACCGGGGCTATCTCTCTGCGTATATGATTACTGATACCGATAAGATGGAAGCTGTTTTAAATGACCCTTACATCTTAATTACCGATAAAAAAATTGGCGCTATCGCCGACATCCTCCCCGTTCTTGAAAAAGTCGTTCAAGCCGGCCGTCAACTTCTGATTATTGCCGAAGATATCGAAGGTGAAGCTTTGGCTACTCTCATTCTGAACAAACTTCGCGGAACCTTTACCTGCGTTGCCGTAAAAGCTCCTGGCTTCGGTGATCGCCGTAAGGCAATGCTGGAAGATATCGCGATTCTCACCGGTGGTACCGTCATTACCGAAGATCTTGGCTTAAAGCTGGAAAACACTACGATTGATATGCTGGGCCGTGCTCGTCAAATTCGCGTAACTAAAGAAGAAACCACCATTGTAGAAGGATCCGGTTCTCAAGATGATATTAAGAGCCGTGTGGAAGCCATTAAAAAGCAAATCGACGAAACGACTTCTGATTTCGATCGCGAAAAACTTCAAGAACGTTTGGCTAAATTAGCCGGCGGTGTTGCTGTAATTCAAGTAGGCGCTGCAACAGAAGTTGAAATGAAAGAAAAGAAACTCCGCATCGAAGATGCTTTAGCTGCAACCCGCGCAGCCGTTGAAGAAGGTATCGTAGCCGGTGGTGGTTGCGCTTTAGTGGATGCTGCCCAGGTTCTCGACAGCCTCCAGCTGACTGGAGACGAAAAGACCGGTGTAGCTATCGTATGCCGTGCTTTGGAAGAGCCTCTCCGTCAAATTGCCAATAATGCAGGATTTGAAGGCTCCATCGTTGTGGAGAAGGTCCGCAATGGTGGTCGTGGGGTAGGATTCAATGCTCTGACCGAAGCATATGAAGATATGATTGCTGCCGGTATCGTTGACCCTGCTAAGGTTACACGTTCTGCTCTGCAGAATGCAGCTTCCATCGCTGCTATGCTCCTTACTACCGAATGCATAGTTTCCGATATTCCATCTAAGGATAATGGCGCTGCGGCTGCTATGGCTGGTATGGGCGGCATGGGTGGAATGGGCGGTATGATGTAGGCTTAAGAAACCCAAAAGCGTAACATAATTAAGTAAAGATATCCATACCCTTGTTGAGTATGGATGAGAATTAGAGGTTTCTCATGAGTTCACTGAACTTGCGGGAAGCCTCTTTTTTTGTTTTCCGATGTTTTTGCCTTCTAGGCATTCTTTAGGCATCTTCGGATGCTTTTAGTTCGACTATTCCGAGGACTTTCATTCTGTTATCATGCGACAGCTTACGAAAACTTGATAAAAGAGCCAGTTCATCCTCCGTTAACTCAACGGGGGATATTTTTTTGTCACTTATTCCATAGATATCATCCAGTCTAATCTCTAAGAAGTTGCAAATATTCAGAAGAGTAGATATGTCGATAGAGTTGGTTCCCTTTTCCCACGATGATATCGTGTTATCTCTTACTCCTAGATGGTTGGCTAATTGTTTCTGGGTTATACCTCTTCTTTCGCGATATTTGCGTAAGTTTTCAGCTACCCTTACCTTAACTGATTCCATTAATAACCACCCCTTTGTGTTAATTATACTTGTAATTATGACCTTAATCAAGATAAACATTCATAAAGTATGAATAAAAGATATTGATTATTCATTATTCATGAAGTAAGATAGTGTTATGAGTTCATAAAGTATGAAGTTAGGGGGTGAGGATATGGTAGGCGAAAATATTAAGCGGTATCTAGAAAACAAGGGTGTTACTCAGGTTTTTTTAGCCGAGAAAGCTAAGATTTCAACCGGAGCTATCAATCAAATGTTAAACGGTAAACGAAAAATCATCGTAGAAGAATACCTTGCTTTGAAGTGCCTTAAGCTAATCGCGGCTTATCGTACTCGAAAGTTGGACAAGCTTCCTAAAAACAGGTGGGCCGAGATATTGGTAAGGGGAGGGACAATAAAGTCATGACTGATCGAGATCAAAAGGTACAAGAGCTGTTTACGATATCCATTAGCTTAGTCCCAAAAAAGCAAGCCTAATGAAGCAGATCAAAAGAAAAAGGCCCGAAGTCCTGGCAGACTTAACGGGCGGAATAAAAATAATCTCTGATGTCAGTATATCACAATCTGAATTTATTGGTAAACTCCTACTCGACAGTGACACACACCAGTGGATATGTGATGTGTCCAGAGTGTTTGGAGTAAGCATGCGTAGAAAAGAGGAGTTGAGTGGCGGTGGAAGAAAGAATTGAAAGGCATATTAATCAATATGTCGAAGCAGAGCTTAGGAATTATCGGACATACAAAAAACTTATTGAGGAATACGATAAAGAGTTGCTGTATACAGGTGCTAAATCGGGGCTTGGTAAAGACCCAACAGGGAGATTCTCACAGAATCAGATAAGCGACCCAACACATGATGAAGTAGCGAGGATTATCGCTAATGAGCAGAGAGTTAGCAGAATGAAAGATGTTGTGAAGTGTATCGAGGATGTCTTGGAAGAGTTGTCGGAAGAGGAAACAAGATTAGTCGAGATGAAATATTTTAAGAGTTGCTATACAGACTTTGGGATCATCAGTGAGCTGCACATAGGGCAAACAAAGTACTATGGAGACAAAAGAAGGATAATCAGAAGGTTTGCTTTAAGGATGCGATTGATATAAACGTAGAATTTGCGAAGTATTCAGCACCATTTCCGTAGTATTATGGTATCAGTGAAAGGCGTCCAGAAATGGGCACCTTTCATTATTTATAGGAGTGCCCCTTTCGACAATTCTCCTCTCGGGCGGCTAGGTGAAATATAGACTAGCCGCTTTGGCTATGCTTTAGATAGTGATGTAGTTGTGAAGATTATAGGGTAAGATTGCGAACCGAGGATATTTAAAGCATTTACCAAGTTATTGGTAGGTGCTTTCTTTATATTTATTTTTGCCGCTTCGGTACTGTCGGCGCAAAACAACAGGACTCCACCGGACACGACCGGGCAAAAAGTAATGATGAAAGGATGATTCTTATGAACAAAAAGCAGTATGAAGAGGGGTTAAAGGCAGAGATTGCGAAGCTTCAAGCTTCCTTCGTGGAGTACAGTTGGGCACACTGGGTACCCGGTCATTGGGAGGAGAATCGTTTTGTCGAAGACAAAGGGGCAATCAAGATTAATAAGGAGGTGATGCCGGCCTATCGGGGGAACTACGGCTCTACCGGGATGCATGTCGGAAAAAAATGGCTGGGTGGAAGGCAGATTTATGATGACCACTTCTATGCAGGAGATGGAACAAGTCAAGAATGGCCAGTCGTCAAAGAAGGAGTGATCCGATGAGCGCTATTACAGTTAATGGGGTACGGGATAGTGTTATAACACTATTACATCAGCATTTCTCCGGCATCTCTACTTATGGCGAAGAGATTCTGCAAGGTCCTGATAAACCTTATTTTTTTGTGAAGCTTTTCCAGGTGTCTCAGGATCAGCTCATCAGCCAGCGATATCAACGGAACCACTCTTTCGATATTCACTACTTTCCGGCAGCGGTGGATGAGGGCGAAGAAAATCGGCAAAATGAGGAGATGCACGGCATAGCTGAGCAGCTGTACGAAAAAATGGAGCTGATCCCGGTGATAGGCGGGGATGATGAACCAATGCGAGGTACGAAAATGCGACATGAAATTATCGACGGAGTGCTGCATTTTTTTGTGGATTACAACTTTCAGATCATAAAAGAGACGACACTCGATCCACTGATGCAGACGATGGAACAGGAGGGATTTATTCGTGGCTAAGAAAGATAAACCTGTTGAAAAAGTATATTCAAAGTCGCAGATCCTGCAATCAAAGCAATTCACGGCACAAAGAGACGTATTAAAGGCTTTGCTGAGGGATGGCGTCAACTATACCAAGAATGAAGCTATCTCAATTCTTGGTGATTTTTTAACAAAGGAGGCTAAATAAAAATGGCAGCAGGCACATTTACAAATCAAAACAAGGTGAGACCTGGCGTATATATTAATTTTAAATCTGAGCCCCAGGTAGGAAAGACTTTGGGCGAACGGGGGATTACATCCATCCCATTAATTCTAAGCTGGGGCGAGCCCAATAAAATTATAACCATCGAAGCTGGCGAGGATGTATTTACGAAACTGGGGTATCCCATCAAGGATTCTAAATTACTCTTGATCAATGAGGCTTTGAAACGTGCCAGGAAACTACTTCTCTATCGACTGAACGTTGGCACGAAGGCGACGGCAACAGTAGGAAACTTGACGGTATCGGCCAAGTGGGGCGGAGTCCGTGGTAACGATATTACCATCGTTATTCAGGAAAATATCGATGATGAGACAAAGTTTGATGTATCGACCTTAGTGGACGGAGCCGAGATCGACAAGCAAACCGTGTCCGATATCGACGGTCTTACCGCAAATGATTGGGTCATTTTTTCTGGTACCGGCACCCTAATAGAAACAGCAGGTGCTCCACTAGTGAACGGGTCTGATGGAACCGTGACGAATCAGGCCTATGTCGATTATCTGGCTGCTGTGGAGATTTTCGACTTTAACACGATTGCGCTGCCTAGCACAGATGATACGCTCAAGGCAACCTTCACGGCCTTTGCCAAACGGCTCCGGGACGACGAAGGGAAAAAGATCCAGGTCGTTCTTGAAAATTACCCTGCTGCTGATTATGAGGGTGTGATTAGTGTTAAAAACGGCGTAGTACTCTCTAATGGAACTACCCTGACAGCAGCTCAAGCGACAGCGTGGGTGGCCAGTGCAACTGCGGGGGCACAGGTAAATGAATCGCTCACCTATCAGGCCTACGAGGATGCAGTCGATGTAGCTCCCCGGTATACCAATGCCCAGATCGTTGCGGCGTTGCAGGCAGGGGAATTCTTATTTACCGCGAATGACAACCAGGCGCTGGTGGAGCAGGATATTAACACCCTGACCAGCTTCACGGTGGATAAAGGAAAGCAGCTCGCCAAGAACCGAGTGATCAGGGTCCTGGATGGAATAAACAATGATTTTGTCCGGATTTTTTCGAAGTTCTATATTGGCAAAGTATCCAATAATGCGGATGGACGGAACCTGTTGAAATCAGAGTGTATTAACTACATGAACACCTTACAGGGTATTGATGCAATTCAGAATTTTGATGCTCAATCGGATATAACAGTTCAAGCCGGTAATGATGTGGATGCGGTCTATATTGAGGCTTACGCATGGCCGGTAGATAGCATTGAAAAGATTTATGTTCTTGTACGGATTAAATAGAAAGTGAAGGTGAGATAAGATGGCATATTTAAGATCGGAAGACGCAGTTAGCGGCAAGCAGGCCAAAGCTTTTGCTACGATCAATGGTCGGGTGGAAGAGTTATTTTATGCTAAATCCATTGAGGCTACCATTGAAAAGAATAAAGCGGATGTCCCTATTCTGGGCAGGACGAATGTGGGAAAGAAAGCTGCGGGCTGGGCCGGCAGTGGGACCTTGACGATCTATTATTTTACGAGCCTGTTCAGGCAGTTGATGATTGAATATGTGAAAACCGGGCGGGACTTCTATTTTGACCTTCAAATCGTCAACGAGGACCCAGCCTCTGGTGTAGGGAAACAGACAGTTGTGCTTAAAGGCTGCAATTTGGACAGCATAGTAGCAACTTCCTTTGATATCACTTCGGATGATCCTCTGGAAGAGGAGATGCCCTTTACTTTCGAGGATATTGATATGCTGGATCAGTTTAGTCGGCCTGTGACGGTATAAAAGCACTTTTTGAGGTTATATCATGCCGTGAGACACATCTCTAACTTCGCTTTTGAGGAGATCAGATAAAATGCTGGTCTCCTTTCCATTACCGTTGTTAAATGTTTTCTTAGTATTTGATGAAATTTGGGAGGAATAAAGAAATATGAGTGATTTACAAGATTTCTTAATGGACAGTTTTGAAGATGCAGAAATTATTGAACGCAAAGTAAGTCTTGGCGGGAAGGAAAAGATTATGAAGTTTAAAGCTATTTCAGCCGCCACAGGTGACGAGATCAGGAAGAGCTGCCGTAAAACAAGCTTCCATAAAGGTCAGCGGGTTGTTGAGACTGACCAGGATGCATTCGTGGCTAAACTGATTATTGAAACAACTGTATTTCCTGACTTCAAATCACAGGAGCTTCAGCAAAGCTGGGGGGTGCTTGGGGCTGAAAATCTTCTAAAAGCCATGAAAGCAAAAATGAAGGATGGTGAATATGCTACCGTTTCGACTATTGTCAGTGAAATTAATGGTTATGACACGAGCATGAACGATTTGGTCGAAGAAGCAAAAAACTAATTGAGGAGGGCAATGCTGAGTGGAATTACGCTTACTACGCCCTCCATGAGCTTCATATTTCGCCTGGTGCATTTATGAGATTGCCCCGTAATGAAAAGGCGGCCATTTATGCCATGATCGATATTCGCATCAAAAAAGAAAAGCAGGAGATGGCGAAAACAAGGAAAAAGAGATGAGGCGGCTAAGTCCAAAAGGAATAGCAATTGGTCAAAAACTTCGTCTTAACTAAGAACTCAAAAGGAGGTGGTAATGTGGCAACGATTAGTTCCGCATTGGGTATGTTTAATAAAATACCCAATGTTGCAGATAAGTTAATCCACGCTGCAAAAGTAATTGGTGAGCCAACAATGGGTGCTGCAGTAAAACAACAGCAGATTATAGATGCGTCACTTTCAGGAACAATGTTCCCCATATTCAAGCCCATAGACATAAACATATTGGAGCAGCTTAAAGGCTTAGTAATGCGGATTTCGAAGCTAAATCCAATAGAAGGATTAGTGGCAACGAGCAGTTCAGCATTGGGTATGTTTAATAAAATACCCAATGTTGCAGACAAGTTAATCCACGCAGCAAAAGTAATTGGCGAGCCAACAATAGGTGCGGCAATGAAACAACAGCAGACTATAGATACTTTTAGCGCAAAGGCCGGGAGTGAGCCTCTTGGTAAGGCGATTTATCATCGAATTACAAAGCAAGCTTTAGCATTAGGACAAGATGTGGATGCTTCACTTTCAGGAACAATGTCTTTCATGTCCAATACCATAGATCCAAGCAAATTGGAGCAGCTTAATGGCTTAGCAATGCGGCTCTCTATGCTAAATCCAACTGAAGGATTAGAAGGGGCCGCATCTTCGATGAAAGAACTGATGTCAGGCAACTATACATCAATGGCTGACCGCTTTAACATGAGCGGGGCAATGCTTGAAGGCAGTGAGGTGCAGCAGGCTGGACTTAAAGGAAATATCGATGAATTTATTAAAGGGATGGACGAATTATTAAACCAGCAAAACATGACTCAGGAAGCTTTTGAAAAGTTGCTGGACCGCCCGTTGGTAAAGTGGCAGAAGATTATTCAAATATTTAAGTATAGTATGGCTAACGCGGGGGAAGATGCTGCGAATGCTTTGTCCCCTCTCTTGGATATGATTATTAAAGGTTTTGAGTCTGACGAATTTAGACTGTTTCTTAACATTGTAAGCGTTGGGCTAACTGGGTTAGTTGCTGGAATCCAATGGGTAGTTACGATGGTTCAAAATGCATGGCCCGCTATTCTGCAGATATTTTTGGGTATAGGGACCTTGATATACAATCTGGGTGTGATTCTCTTGGGCTTAATGCCAATCATACTAGGAGTTGCGGCAGCTTGGTTGGTGCTGAATTTCGTTGTGAAGAAGAACCCCATCGGGTTGTTTATTAGTTCTGTAATAGGGCTTATTACTGTTTTGGTATCGTTAGGCTTAGTAACGAACGGAATCAGACAAGTGTTCTCTGATGCCTTTGGGTTTATTGTTGATGTTGTGGAAGACGCAATAAATGCAGTTTTTGGAATAATTAATGGTGCGATAAAAGGAATAAACGCAGTATCTGGATTCTTTGCTAATCTCTTAAATGTTGAGTCAAAACAAATACAAGAGATCCAAGTTAAGGCTGATTTTTCAGAATTTAAAAAGGCTGGACAAAATGCCATAGAGAATTTTTCAATAGATGATCTAAAAGCAAAGTTTGGGCTTGATAATAAGTTTAATAAGCAAGAAGACTATCCCCTAAACAATCCTCTAGAGGATTCCTTCCCCAACATTGACCGAATCGACAGAGTCGGCGAAGTCGGCAAAATCAATGACACCGTAGATATCTCCAGTGAAGATCTGAAGATTATGCGCGAGTTAGCCGAAATGAAGAACATCCAAAACTTCGTAACGCTCACCCCGACGGTATCTGTGACCACAGGAGACATCCGCAATGGAAGTGATGCGGATACCATTGTATCCAAGATTAAGACCATGTTGGAGAGAGATATCGCATCATCGACATCAGCTGTGTATGGATAAGTCATAAAATAATGCCATGGAAAGGCAGGTGATACCAAAATGTCCTACAGCATTAGACTCAGTTTTAGTGAGGATGAAGCCTTCCAGCTCCCAGTAATGCCAGGAAGCATTGAAATAAGCAAATCCGGTAACAACCAAACCCAAGAAATCGTATCCTTGGGTGAGATTAACATCATTAAACATCCTCAGCTCATGGAATACGGATTTAGCAGTATCTTTCCAGCCCAGTTTTATCCCTTTGTGACAGCGCAAGTCATCCTGCAGCCGATAGAATATGTCCGGATTATCATCAGGTGGATGGAGTCTAAACAACCCATCCGTTTTATTTTTATTTCAGATCGCGTCGATATCAACACCTTAGCCAGCATCGAAAGCTTTGATTGGAAAGAGGTTGCCGGTGGCTCAGGGGATATTGAATACTCCATTAAATTGAAGAGGTATGTCTCCTATGCAGCCACAAGGGTCACAGAAGATATGATCATCGATAGAGGCGCCTCCACAGCCGTGCCGACTCCGACACCCTCCAGACCAAACGAGACACAGCAGATTAAAACGTATACTTTGGTGGCAGGGGATACCTTATGGGCTGTAGCTCAAAAGCACTTGGGCAACGGCGCTCGCTGGCCGGAAATACAGCAGCTGAATAGCATTACGGATGCTGAAATTAAGCGCCTGCAGATCGGTCGGGTGCTAAAACTGCCATAAGGAGAATTAAAGTTATGCTGAAAGTAGTCTTAGATAATAAAGACGGAAACGTTTGGGATATCTCTCGGATTGTCGCCGATGTGAGCTGGAAAACGAGTCGGATGGGTAAAGCGGGTAGCCTGGACTTTACACTCATTAAGACTGCATCTGATCAGGAGCCATTGTTCAAATACTCCAACGGGGATATTGTCCATGTGCAGATGCAGGATGGAACGAATGTCTTTTATGGATATATCTTCTCGATTGATAGTGGAAGCAGTGAGACGGTTAATATCACCTGTTATGACCAGTTGCGCTACCTCATGGCCAGCGAGACTTGTGTATGGACCAACATAAAAGCATCCGAAGTTGTTCAGAAGATTGCTGCGGACTTTGATCTAAAACTAGGGCGGATTGATGACACCGGCTATCTAATCCCCAGTGTACATGAAGACAACCAGAAGCTGATGGACATCATCTGCAAAGCCCTGGACCTTACCCTGATCAACACCGGCAAAAACTATGTCTTCTTCGACGATTTCGGAGCCTTGTCAGTTCGGAATGTCGAAGATTTTCTCTTGGATTTTATCATTGGCGACTACAGCCTCATGACAGACTTCAGTCATAGGGTTTCTATTGACTCTGACACCTATAATGTCATCAAACTATATAAGGACAATCAAGAAACAGGCAAGCGGGAAATTTACGAGGCGCATGACAGTGTCAATATAGCCAAGTGGGGAGTACTACAACTTTATCAATCCGTAGACGAAAACATGAACTATGCCCAAATCAATGAAATGCTCACAAATTTATCTGCGATTAAGAATCGCGAGACGAGATCCCTTAAGATTGAAGCTCTGGGCGACATTCGAGTCCAGGGTGGCCGTTATGTAAGAATTCAAATAGCAGAGTATGGGATTAATCAACCCTTTCTGGTCGATGAATGCACTCACCGCTTTAATGGAGTGGACCATACCATGAGTCTTGAGTTAAGGGTCATTTGATAATTGAGGAGGTGATGAAATGTCTAGTTTATTAGACTTGATCAAAGCAGCAGGAACTGATGCTGTCAATGCATCTAACCCTGTGAATATCCTTTTTGGCGAGATCTTAACGGTGAATCCGCTCAGTGTCAAAGTCGATCAACGTTTTACACTGCCGGAGGATTTTTTAATTGTGCCGGAGGGGGTGACAAATTACGAAGTGGATTTGCAACATACGCATCAATACACTGACAATGGGTCTGCGAGTAACACTTCGGAAGCCTTAACTTCCAAAATCGTGATTCGTTCCGGGCTTGCCCCAGGGGATAGGGTCCTGATGCTTAAGGTCCAGGGAGGGCAGCGTTATGTCATTTTAGATAAGGTGGTGACAACATTATGATACCTACTGGTGGAAGAATTACCCATGGGACGATCCAATATGCCGAACGGCCTTCCCTCACATGGAGAATTGATCCGGAAAAAGAGCGCATCACCGGGAGACTGGACGGACTGGAATCTGTGCAACAAGCCGCTGCCAAAATTCTGCAGACGCAGCGGTTTCGTCATTTGATCTATACTCCGAATTATGGCTGTGAGTTAAGTCAATTGATGGGCATGAATCCGACTTTCATGAAGTCTGAAGCCACGAGGATGCTTCAGGAGGCATTGACTCAGGATGACCGGATCATAGGAGTCGAGAATGTGCAGACCACAGCTACTGGGGATAGCCTGCTGATTGAGTTTACGGTGGTCAGCACCTACGGGAGCTTCGATATGACTCAGGAGGTGAGTGGTTAATGTATGAACATCAGACCTATGAGGCGATTCTGGCCAGGATGCTCGCCCGGGTGCCGGTGACCATCGACAAGCGGGAGGGCAGCCTGATTTACGATGCCTTGGCCCCGGCAGCGGCGGAGCTGGCTCAGTCATATGCTGAGTTAGAGGTCAACAACAATCTTTCTTTCGCAGATACGGCCAGTGGGGAATTTTTAACCCGCCGGGTCGCTGAGTTTGGAATCAAGCGGAAGGTGGCTACAAAAGCCTGGCGGCGCGGCGGATTTCTGGACAGCAATAGTGCTCTTCTTAACATTCCGCTAGGCAGCCGCTACAGTATCGGTGGGCTGAATTATACAACTATTGAACAGATCAGTACCGGCGTGTATGTCCTTGAATGCGAAACGGCTGGAACGGCAGGCAATCAGCAGTTTGGGGATTTGCTCCCTATCGCCTATGTCAATGGTCTTGCCAAGGCGGAACTCACCGAGGTGCTAGTTCCAGGTGAGGATGAGGAGACAGATGAAGCCCTGCTCTCAAGATATTATGAGACGGTTAACGAACCGGCTTTTGGCGGGAATATGGCAGATTATAGGCAGAAAATCAATGCTATTAATGGTGTCGGAGGAAGCAAAGTCTTTCCAACCTGGGCCGGCGGCGGGACCGTGAAATGCACGATTATTGCTGCTGACTGGACTAAGCCATCTCCCGAATTAGTGAATGAGGTCCAGTCCACCATGGATCCGGAAGAGAATCAAGGTATGGGGCTGGGGCAGGCACCTATCGGCCATACCGTGACGATTACCGGGGTGGATAAGGTCACGGTGAATGTGGAAACGACGCTCACTCTTGCGCCCGGCGTAACTCCTGGGCAGGTTCAGTCCGATGTGGAAGCGGTCTTAGACGCCTATCTTTTAGAACAAAGAAAAGCCTGGGCTGCTCAGACCCAGATCATCGTCCGGACGGCACAAATTGATGCCCGGATGCTTACGATCCAAGGCGTCGAAGATGTGATTGGAACAAAGCTTAATGGGATGGAGGCCAATCTCGTGCTTGACGAGGAAGAAATTCCAATCCTGGGGACGGTGGTTATAAATGAGTAAGTCGATTAGAGAGTATTGGCCCAAATTGCTTGATAACATCTTAGACTTTCAGATTCTAGCTGATACGGTGGATACCGAAATACTATCTCTCGATGGCGCAAGGGATCAGCAATTCGCTGATCAATTCGTTCTCACTTCGGGCTACGAGGCGATAAAACATCGGGAAAGAATATTGGGCATCCAGGCCGATCCCACGACTGAAAGGCTGGACTTCCGGAAAAAACGGATTATTAATCGGTATTCATCCAAGCCACCCTTCACCATTCGCTATCTTCAGGACCGTTTGGATTTTCTGGTAGGTGAAGAGAAAGCAACTGTTAGTGTAGATGTTCAAGACTTTCTTCTTTTTGTAGAAGCAGCAATTGAAGATGCGGCCCTCTTTAAAGAGGTCGAGAGAACAATAAAAACCATCAAACCGGCAAACTTGATCTATAACCAGCAGACCGCTTTGGGTGATCATATCTCTCTTGAAGAACATATCGGTTTCCGTACGTTAGAGAGACAAGCTCGACTAGGCATAACATGGAGATTAGGGATTACGCTCTTTGCTGTAGCAGGTCCGGAGGTGATCATAAAGTGATATCAACAAAATTTTTATCCAGTATAGCAGGATATGTAGATGGTCAAGTAGCTAAAGTTGTATTAAATGGAAGCTATGAAATCACCAGCTTCAAAGTCAAAGAGACAGGGCAAGGCTTGGTTAATATGCAATATGTCGTTCCTGATGGTGCGGTTCCGATAGTCTCTTTAATCGAGCTTAGGGATAGTTCAGATACTGTCATCAGCTCAAATGAAGTATATGTACCGATTACTGCGGATACGATCATAACGCAATCCATTCGAGTTAAGGAGGGTTGAGAATGGCAAAGACAAATTGGCAATATGGTGAAATTGTCACCGAGGAAGATTTTAACCAATTGGGGCAAGAAATGAATGAAGCCACGGCTGGATTAGCTGTTCTGGAAGAGCAGATTGGGGAAGCGGAACAAATCAGCAAAGCCTACACCGATCAGCAAATTCAGCTGGTTACAGCTACCGGCATCCCCAAACTGGTAACCTACTCATATGTACTGACAGCTGGCCAGCAGGATCAAACTGATTTTGAAATACCTTTGGAAACCTTCGTCAAGGAAACAGACACGGTGACTGTTGCCCAGAATAGCACGGTGTTGAGCACGGAGCGATACAGTATCATTGACCCGAAGACAGTTCGATTGGCTGAAGGAGTAAATATAGGAACAGAAATATTTATTCAGGTATGGAAGAACGTGCCTATCGGTCCGGATGGAGCGATATCTGCGGCAGTGCTGGCTAATGATACTGTGACAGAGTCGAAGATGGCTGATGAGATGAAAAAGGATATCCCTGGAGGAGTGGCGGGGTATGATACATTTGCTACACATTTGGCGGAAAATGCGAAGCATGTCCCTCATTTAGGCACAACGACAAATGTAGGTAACGCTTACAGTGTTACGAGTTCGGAGATAATTGACGGCAATGATAAATTCAGTGTTAAATTCAACGCTGTTGCAACTGGTACAGCAACTCTTAAAATTTCATCAGACGGGACAGCAAGAACATTAAAAAAACCTGATGGGAGCGATTTTAAACCAAAGGCAGGAATATATTCATTCATTCGAGATGGAGTAAATTTTCAGTTGTTGGGTGAAGGGGGTGAGTACGGGAACGCACAACCTCAACATGTACTATCCCCTTATACAATTGGCACTGACGAAGGAGTAGTACCTGGAACAATCCCCAGCAAGGGAGCGCAGACCTTTACACCCGGCACTACCAACCAGACCATAGCATCTGGACAATATCTAAGTGGTGTGCAGACGATTGCTGGAAGTGATAATTTGAAGCCTGAGAATATTAAAGCAGGGGTTAATATTTTTGATAAGGTTGGGACATTGCAACCTGCGTCTGGTTCTAATGTATATAAGAGTTTTAGTTTCGGCAACAACCCCTCTAGAGTTTCTGGAACCCAGTATAGCGAATATTTTACTATAGATGGTTTGAGTTTTACTCCGCGTCAAATCGTTGGTTACGGAACAGCAATAGGTACTGGCAATGATGTTACTGGTATTTTAGCATATGGCGAATACTTAACAACCCAAGTATCAACAGCTTATGGGTACAATGTACTGAAATTTAATGATGTCCAGTTCAGCTATGGAAAAGTTGTATTTAGACTTTCATTTTATAAAATGCAAGGAGACAATGGCGTAGGATTTGGAGCAATCTCTCTTATAGTGGCATAAATACAAGATAATATGGAGCATTCCTGTAGTAGTCAAAAATGAGCTTTGTCAAAAAGAAGACCTCACGTTACAATTTGAAAGGACTGTTGGCCAACAGAATCCAATCAAAATAACGGAGGTCATCCCCAATGAATTTTACACAAAACGAGAAACTAAAGCAACTATCCGAAAGAAGTATTGTGATCGGAGTGGACATCGCCAGCGAGCTTCATTACGCCAAGGCTTTCGACTGGCGAGGAGTCGAGCTAGGCAAGGTATTCAAGTTTGAAAACAGTGCTGAAGGATTCAAGGATTTCTACGCATGGATTGAACATTTAAAAAGGCAAGCACAAAAGGACTGTACAGTGGTAGGCGCAGAGCCAACCGGTCATTACTGGTTTGGCCTGGCATCCTACCTAAAAGAGCAAAGCATTAAGCTGGTCCTCGTCAACCCATTCCATGTAAAGCGTAGTAAGGAGCTTGATGATAACCACCCCAGCAAAACGGATGCAAAGGACCCCAAAACCATCGCTAAGCTGGTCATCGAGGGCAGATACAATGAGTCCTATATCCCGGAGGGGATCTATGCAGAACTGCGAATAGCAATGGCCTGCAGGATGCGCATCCAAAAGGAAATGAACAGTATAAAAAATCGTGTTCAACGGTGGCTGAAAATCTACTTTCCCGAGCATGAAACGGTGTTTGGAAAGTTTGATGCCACGAGTAGCATGCTGGTATTGCAAGTTGCCCCGCTACCTAGGGATGTTGAAAGACTTGGAGCAGAAGGAATCAACCGAATTTGGAGAGACAACAAGTTGAGAGCAGTGGGAATGAAAAGGGCTAAGAGCCTGTATGAAGCTGCTCAGAAGAGCATTGGTTGCACCGAAGGAGAGTCTTGTTCCCGAATGGAAATCCAGCTATTACTGCAAGACTATCATACTAAAACAGCACAATATGAGGCAGTCACTGAAACCATCGATGGGTTGTGCCGTCAGATACCCGAAGTAGCCAAGTTGCTTGAAATTAAAGGTGTTGGCCTCGTTACCGTGGCAGGTTTTCTCTCCGAAGTTGGAGATATTAGACGCTTTAATCTCCAAAGCAAATTCAAAAGCTAGCGGGCCTAGCCTTGCGAGAAAGTAGCTCGGGTAAGCACAAAGGACAGACCACGATCAGCAAGCGCGGCCGCGCACGACTAAGGGCGATTCTATTTCAGGCAGTGATGCCGCTCGTCGCCAAAAACGCAGAGTTTGCAGAGATACACACCTACTATACGACAAGGCCCAAGAATCCACTGAAGAAGAAGCAATCGTTAATAGCCTTAAGCTGTAAACTGATTCGGGTGTTTTATGCCCTATTAACAAAGGGTATAGACTATGACCCGAACAAGCTAATACAGGACATTCATCGTCCAGTTGAGTATTTAGCAGCGTAACAGAATAGCAGAGAAACCATAAAAAGTAACGGTCTGTGGGTAAAGCGTCACCACAGAAGCGAGTCATCCAGGTAACCTAACAAGACACAAGAGCTGGTAGTCAGTCGAATAAATCACCATTAGAGCAATGACTCGGTTGAGGAGCATAACTGACACCCAATCATGGATAGGTGGAACGAAGGAATTTAGGGCAGGTTTTATAAGCTTGACCCTGTTAGACATGGGAGGTTTACCACCGTGAGAATTATGGGTTTACAACGGCCAACATATCAATAGCAGACGTTGGCTTTGCCATACCCGAATTCTCTGAATGAGGCATTCTATGCGAATTCTATCCGTGGTGAGTTAATTTGGTTCGTTAGAAATTCTATGAAAAAGCGAGATATTCAAAGAAATCATAAGATATTATAGGGAGGGTGATTACAAAATGCAAATAGGAAGAAAAATATATTACGAATTAACCATTGGTGATGTGGTTTTAACCACACTTGAAAAACTAAACGGTATTAACACAACCAAAGAACAAGACTTTGCTATGTACGATGCTTTGCAAGCATATAGTCCAGAAGCAATAGGAGTTATGCAGTTAGAGTATGGACAATACCAAAGTGATTTTTTAACTGCAAATTCTTGGAAAGTGGATTTAGAGACGGGTAGTTTAATCTTTAACTATCCAATTTTTGAACAACCACTTTCTATAAAGGTGGAGCAATTGGAGTCAGAGAATACAAGTTTAAGAAGTCAGGTGTCGCAGATGGAAACTACAATCTCTAATCAGCAGTCTTTGATTGACGAACTCACCTTGCAACTCGGCCATGCACTACTAGGAGGTGCTTTATAATGAGTTTTTGGGCTAATTATGTACTACTCAAAGAAAAGCAAGGGCAGGATAGGGCAATCACTTTACAAATGATCGAGGACAAGTTTGGAGCGGAGAAAAGACAGGAAATCGAGACAGAGCTTGCTGCATAATAGACCCATAATGCGACATAAAGAGGAATGATTTACTTTATAAGGAAGGTGAAATAATGGCCGGAAAAATTACGAAAGAAGAATTGCATCCATTATTATTACAAAAAATAGATAATTTTGCTGCGCATGAGGCGGAAAGTACGCCACATCGATTCACTGACACAAGCACTGGAAAAACCTTTAAATGGGGTATGAAAGCCGTGAATGGTGTAGCGGTACTAGTCTATGAGGAGGTGGTCTAAGTGGCGGAGATTTACATAGCTGACAAACCTACACTTGATTCTGTTAAAACAAATACAGATACTGTAAAAACCAATGTTGGTAGTAATGCCGATAGTGCAAGTGCATCAGGAAGTATACATGCAAAGTTAAAAGACTTAAAAACAACCATAGAATCAAGCGGAGGAAGAAAGTATCAGATATTTACGGCTAACGGAACTTTCACCGTGCCTGCGGGAGTTAGTATGATTTATGTTACTGCTGTAAGTGGGGGCGGTGGTGGAGGTGGTGGAGGTGGTGGTGGCAGTGGTGGCTACTCCGCATACGATGGGGTTAGTGGTGGTACTGGGGGTGCGACCTCACTTGGATCTCTGCTATCCATACCGGGCGGGTCTGGTGGTCGGTATGGCGGTAGAGGTGATGACGATGCCAATAAGCTTGGTACTGGGGGGCCTGGTGGGCCAATAGCATCGGTGGTCAGCATGTATGATAATTTTAGTTGGCCAGGATATGTAGGGAATGACGGGGTTAATGGTGGTAATGGTGCAGGAGCAAAAGTCGGATGGTGCGGTATAGGTAATGGAGGCGCAGGTGGAAAAGGAGGATTGGGCGGCCACAACGGTGGTGGCGGGGGTAGTGGAGCAACTGGCGCAGCTGTATTTGAGTTTCCCCTTCGGGTAACCGCAGGAGCTAATCTTGCTGTAAGTATTGGTGGTGGCGGAGGAGGCGGTGGAGGCGGAGCAGGTTACGGTGGAGGATCAAACCCCGGACAACCTGGAGCTCAAGGGCTTGTTGGAAATCCAGGTATTATGATCATATCATGGTATGTGTAAGGGAGGGGATGACATGAAACTTTGTCAAATAATTAACGAAGTAGCCTGGTGGATATTCGAAGCTGACTCCATGCCTGAATTTGCTGACGCTCCTGGGGTAGTGTTGAAAGACATAACAAACCTTGACCACCAACCCAAAGAGGGCTGGTTGTATAATGAGGCCACCGATACTTTTTCCCCTCCACCCGAACAGGAGCCTCTCCCTGAACCTTTACCATCATTAGAAGAAATGCAAGCACAAACCCTGTTAAACACTGAATACCTTGTCTGTTTAGCAGAGATATCAAATTTATAAGGAGTGTTGATTTATGATCTATAAACTTTGCAAACAGGTCATTGAGTCTGGAAATTACGAATATCAATCTATGTTGATGAAATTGGACGTATATCTGCTGGCCAATAGGATTAAGCCAGAAGAGTACACAGAGCTAAAAAGCTTGATGGATGCTGCGTAATAGACCCAAAATGCGCAACACCAAGAACGCCACATAGGGCGTATTTTTTATGCTCCAAAATAGGTCAATCACAATAGTGACGTGTAATTCATATAATGTACAAGCTTGAAAGAGGTGATAGCCTTTGGACTTTACAGTTATCACAGCCCTAATTGGGATTGTAGCAACTTTGTCCGGAATCATCTTAGGTTGGTCGGCAAGGGCAAAGGAAGCTAAAAACGAAGTCAGAAAAGATGCAGAAATAGATACAGTAATCCGGATGGACATGGAATATTTAAAACGCGGGGTAGACGATATCCGGATAGAGCAGCGGGCACAAGGGCAGCGCATGGATGTCATGGGCGAACGCCTTACTCGAGTTGAAGAGTCATCTAAACAGGCTCACAAGAGGATTGACCGCATCGAGCAGAAAGAAGAGTAAGTAAAATGCCACAAATTGAATGGGTAGGCACACCGAACTTTAGATCCGGGCGCAATGGTCGTAAGCCGTTAGCCATTGTGGACCATATTACTGCCGGCTATTATCCAAGCTGCTTAAGCTGGTTGCAGAATCCTGAATCCCAAGCAAGTGCACATTACCTGGTCTTAAGAAACGGTCGCATATTGCAGTTGGTCGAAGATAAGAACACAGCCTGGCATGCCGGCATAGTGAACCAACCGAATTGGAGCCTGTATGACGGAACGAACCCTAATTTCTACACCATCGGCATTGAGCACGAAGGAAGGCCTGGGGACGGGCTGACAGAAGCTCAGTATCAGTCCACATTATGGTTCCATCGGGAGTTGCTGGCTAAATATCCAGCAATAAAGATAGACAGTGACCATATTATAGGTCATTACAGAATTGACAGTATAAACAGACCAAACTGCCCAGGGACTAAGTTTCCCTGGGCTAAGTTATTTGCTGATTTGAAGGGAGATCATGAAGTGGATAACCTCGTAATCTATGCCGATGGGGATGTAGGAGCTGCGCTTTTGCTCAGCTTTAAGCTAAAGTGCCCGATGGTCCATAAGGCCTTTGCAGATAAAATCCAAGCCGAGAATAAGCACTGGATTGGGGTACAGGGGGCAAACAGCAATGGGAATTACTACTATGCCGGGAGTGATCGGGTAGAGACTGCGAAATTAGGGTTATAAAGGGGGATCAACCATGGAAACTGCCTTAGGTTATGTCCAGAATGTTTGGGGGCTGCTACTTGTTGTGGCAGCTTTTATTATTTATTTGCTTAGTCAGGGAAGGGCAAAAGCGGGGAAGATTTTGCTTTCACTGATGCTGAGGTTGGAGAAGCAAGCTGAAGAGTATGCGCTGCAGACTGGTGAGGAAAAGTTCGGCTTCGTGGTAGAGCGAGGTTATCAACTGCTGCCGAAGTATGTAAAGATAGTTATTACCAATAAGATGTTTGTTGAGCTAGCCAATAAATTATATGAGGAAGCAAAAGATTATTTTTTGAACCTAGACGAAAAGCCCATCCAGGCACGAGTTAAGGACCGTAAGGAAACTGATCCTGAATAACTAACAAAGCCCTCTCTCGCTTATCCAATAGAATAAAAGGCATTCGACAAATTACCCCTTGAACAATAAAGGAACATATGTTCTAATGTAAAGGAAATATATGTTCTTGAGGGGGTGTGATATGGAAAGAACAAACTAGAAATCACCAAAGAAAAATAAATAAGAAGCCAATTACCCTCCCCAGAGCACTTGGCTTCCTATAGAATTACCCTATAGGGTAATACCCAACTGAATTATACATATTTATGCCAATGAAGGCAACAGGAAACGACTGTATAAGCGAGGTAATTCATTATGAAAGAATTAGAGGTTTATTACTACGATAAAATATATACACGTCTGGAAAATTGCTTGCTCGTGTTTAATGAAAGAACTAAGCAGCTGTATGGAGAAAATAAAAGCGTTAATTACGACGGCTTTGTAGATGCGTGTGAGCAAATGAGAAAAGGACTTGATGAGTTTAAAACGCTTAATGAGTTAACAGTGCGTGAGCTTCGGGATAACATAAGGATAACTGATATATAATTAAACATAAAAGCCAGACCTCACGAAAGTTCAGAAAGAACTTCTTGTGAGGTCTTTTTCTCTTTGAATATGGGCTTTGGTGGAGTTTGCATAATGATTAGGGTTACCAGGTGCGACAAGAAGTCGCTTGATATATTGCCGAAAGGCTACCCCATCCATTCGGGGTAACTCTATTGTGACTAGCGTGGATAGTAACGTCTGGGTTAGAAAGCTCACAAGACAATGTGGAAGTCCAAGAAGCCTAAATCTGGGATAACTGCTAGAGTAAGAAAGCTATGGAGAACGTAAAGTGAATCACTGTAGGAATCGTTACGCTGGAGGAAGCGAAATAGGCTGAAACGCTTCGACCAAAAGGTAAGGAGTCGAGCAACGGCGAACTGGCAAACCAATGCGAATGGATAAAGCACTCCCGGTTCAAAGGTGGCTCCTAAGGCTTTCACAATTATGTATCATGCGGAACTTGGTAAACCCTACATGCTCCTCACGACAATGAGGTATCCAACCGCAAGGAAAAGAAACGGCATAGAGGGCAGAAGAAAAGGATAAAAAGCAAACGCTCCTTTTGTAACGAAAGAAGATAGGGGTTCAAACTTTGCCCTAACCTGAAAGGGTGCTGACTTATCCTGTGGTATTTCTTGGCAGGAACGGATGGTAACTTATGAATTTTAGTAATTCAACGACGGATAAAACCGAGAGACTAAAAGACAGAAACACACTTGCTCGTCAATGGGAATCCATTGATTGGGTACAGGTGCAAAATGAAGTTAATAGGCTACAAACCAGAATTGCCAAGGCAACAGTGCAGGGTGACAAGAACAAGGTCAAACGCTTACAGTATCTACTCACCCACTCATTTTATGCCAAAGCCTATGCAGTCAAAAAAGTCACATCAAATAAGGGGAAAAACACCTCTGGGGTAGACAAAAAACTCTGGTCAACCGCAGCGTCAAAGATGAAGGCTGTATTGGCCCTTACAGACAAACACTACAAAGCAAAACCCCTTAGGCGAGTGTTTATTGAAAAGAAAGGCAAAAACAAGAAACGACCCTTGGGAATCCCTACTATGTATGACAGAGCTATGCAGACACTCTACGCTCTGGCACTCGAACCTATAGCTGAAACCACAGGAGACTCCATATCCTTTGGTTTTCGCAAAGGGAGAAGTGCTAAAGATGCCTGTGAACAGATATTTTGTGTACTAGCCAGGCAATGTTCTCCGACATGGATATTAGAAGGAGACATCAAAGGGTGCTTTGACAACATCAACCATAGCTGGTTGCAACAGAATATTCCGATGGACCTAAGGGTCATGAAGCAATTTCTAGGATCAGGGTTCATATACAAGGGCAACCTATTTCCTACCAACACAGGTTCACCCCAAGGAGGGGCCATCTCAAGTCTATATGCCAACATGACATTAGATGGTCTTGAACAACTGATTCAAGACAAATACCATCGAAATTCCAAGGGCAACATAGAAAATCACTATCGCGCAAAGACAAAAGTCAATCTAGTGCGATATGCAGATGACTTTATCATCACTGCAAACACCAAAGAAATAGCGGAAGAACTCAAAGAGATGGTAAGCCAATTTCTTAAAGTCCGGGGACTCACCCTATCGGAAGAGAAGACCATGATCACGCATATAGACGACGGTTTTAACTTTCTTGGCTGGACATTTCGAAAGTTCAAAGGAAAATTGATTGTTAAACCATCAAAGAATTCCATCAAAGCCCTGACAAAGAAATGTGCTACAATCATTTTGAAAGAAGGAAAAGCAAGCAGTCAATCGGAATTAATCCGAAGACTTAATCAAGTTATCCGAGGATGGACCAACTATCATAGACACGTTGTGGCAAGCCGAGCCTTTTCTTACATCAATAACACACTCTATCTCCTTCTGCAACAATGGGCAAAACACCGGCACCCCAACAAAAATAAATGGTGGAGACTCAATAAATATTGGCATGAAAAGAATGGGAAGAGATGGTTGTTCATGACGGATGAATACAGCCTTATCAATTTAAGAAGGATAGATATCATCCGCCACCCTAAGTTGAAGATTTCTCAAAATCCTTTTATAGACAGTGAGTACTTCATGAAGAGAAAAACGAAACTAACGTCACTATTTGCCGCCAGAAATGGCGAAGAAATGCTTGAGCCGTATGAGCGGGAAACTCTCACGTACGGTTCTTAGACGAGGGAAAGGGAGTAATCCCTTTTCTTTAGTCGATTGTAAGATTTTGTGGCAAAAGTAAGCAAATATCTTATACAAAGAATAAATACTCCAAATCTGTACATTAATAGCTATGTAAAGTCATTTCAAGGAGGGAGTCCTATGACCATAATGGATAAAGTTCAATCTGCTACTCGTGCGACAGTGCAGGGTATTGTCGACCGGGAGCCTGTAAACTATCTCGAGGGTGGGGGTATTTACGGTATAATCTCTCAGGGACGACATAATTTATGTACTCTAGAGATTATGTATAACCATGCTCAGGATTCTGAACTGAAAGAACGCATCGAAGAAGCTATGGAAAAGCTTACACGCCCTTTAATTGAAGAGTGCGAAGGACTTTTGAAAGAAAGCAATGCCCAGGTTCCCCAATTCCACTTCACCAATCATAAAATGCATAAGGAGAATTTGAATATTCCTGAAGATGCTCGAATGACGGATATGGAAATTGCGGCTGCCATCGGAACCATGGCCAAAGCCGCTCAGATTAATATCCTAGCAGCTCTGCACAGCTCCTACCAATTGCATATTGGAGTTATGTTCCGCAGATTCCTGGATGAAAGCCTGGATTGGAACTACCGCCTCCTGCAGTTGATGATTAATCGCGGCTGGCTGCCTCACGTTGCTAAAATCACACATTAAAAAACCAGATAAAGGGGAGTTGATGAATTACGGATTCTTCGTGATCATCAGCTCCCTTCTGACAAAAAAGGATTGGATCACATAGTGTGCTCCAATCTTTTAAAACGTCAAGAGATATAGAGTGAATTATTTTTTCTCTTTACACAGCCACGGCCATTTCTGGCAGCCTCCTTGACTGACAAAATTAATTTGTCCGATGGGAATTCGAACAGTTCGTCTAGTCCCGATAATTGGACTGCATGAATTGGAACGAAACTGGGCTTCTCTTAGAATAACAACCCCATCGCATAATCCTGCGAAGTTACCGACCCAATAGCGAGTTCCGACTCCCACTTCCAACTTTGTTTCCAGGGCAAAGCACTTGAATAAAGCTGTAATGAGCATATTATTCTGACCGAATAACATATATCGATCCCCTTTCATTTCTTACCACATCACTGTGGCTTCATAAGATGAGAAGTAGGGTGAGATTTATGCTATTCCTCTCTTTAATATATGTACATGATTGACAAGGGTTACTTCATCAGAGATAAAAGATTTAAGAGAAACAGGAAGGTGATTTTCAAACCTTCCTGTTTTTTGCATATGAGCCCTTCGACTGTTGATTAGTCGTGAGTGTTATTATTGCTGTCATTTTCATTCTCTGCATTTTGCATAAGATTTGAAGAATTCGAACCGAAGACATTATTAAAAAGTAATTGAGCGGATTCATTAATTCTTATTATAAAATCAGCGAGTTTATCCGCGGATTTATCCAGACTTTTTATTATGCCCATTTTGGTGAAGAACTGTTTGCGTTGCTCTTTGACGCTAATATTACCTATTTCTTTGCTGTGGAATTTTGCTAGTATATTTTCCGGAGCCTCGCTGACAAAGGAGATGAGCTTGAGGGGGATTTGTGCTGTAGAACGTAATTCTTCAATGGGAGATCCTGAATTATCAAAAAGTTGGGCCTTGTTTATGATAACTGAATTATTTCGAATACCTGCAAGGTCGCCGATCCAATAACCGGCATCCACACCGATTTGCAGGCGTGTGCCCAGGGGAAAGGAATCGAACAATGGCGGCGGATTAGCGACATTATTTTTACCGAATAGCATGGTAATTGAGCCTCCTTTTCCGGTTTATGACAATTTTTGCTGATACATGATATGTCCAAAGACAGTTCGTTGTTACGACCCGATTCCATCTAAAAGCATAGGAAGATACTAAAAGAGTAAAATTTACCATGGAATAGGGCAACCTGAAAACACATAAAGTGTGATAAGAACTCCGCCAGGGGGGCCGGCATATGAAGAAAAGAGGCATACTGTTACTCATCTTAATCAGTACCGTGTTGCTAGGGGGAATTGCGGGGAAACTTTTATGGAAACCCAACCCCACAGAGTTGCTTACACACGGCCTAGAAGAATTGACTCAAGCGACCTCTTTTCGCTACACTATGATCCAACATCAAACGGTAGAAGGAAAGGATCGCATACTCAATCAGATTTTAGGAGAAAAGGACGGTGGGAACACTCGAATCTCAGGGGAGATTGTGGGCACAAAAACGGAAATGATTCTTACCGGCGAAGGTCTCTATATGCAAGACCCATTCACTAAAAGGTGGATTCGGTATCCCAGTGTCCCAGCTGCCCATGAAGTCTTTCTGGCGGAGCTCAATCCATTATCATCTCTGCAATTTAAAGAGTATGGTGAGGTGATGCTTCAAGGACAAGAGAAGCTGGATAAGGTAAATACTTGGGTATTGAAATTTAACCCTACGATTCAAAATCAGATCATGGAAAATGGTTGGACCGATTTCGCCTATATTATGTTCATTGGTAAAAAAGATAAATTGATTCACCGAGTCATTATCGAAGCTAAGAGCAAGACCGATGGTCAGATGATGTCCTTAGCGATGGATTTTAAAGATTACGGTGAAACAATGAATATTTCTGTACCCATTAGTAATTAACAGGAAACATTTTCTTTAGAAATTAAACTTAGAAAGGTCAAACTTGTGCTGATAAAAGAGGCTTCCAAGAAGAATTTTGGAACGCCTCTTAGCTTTGTTTGTTCTATCTTATCCTATCCGTACCTTGGTGTTTAAACTCTACAAATCGTTCGCTTTTCGTTTGACTCGATGTAATGCCTCTGTTATAATTTTATTTCTAGAATGAGTTTTTTTAGTTTGTGGAGGTGTGATTGGGTGGAGGAAAAAATTGGCAAGGTATTGCTCAGCTGTGAAGAAATTCAAAGACGAGTTGTAGAGCTGGGTGAAGAAATCACCCGTGATTATAAAGGTGAAAATTTATTAGTTCTAGCGATTCTCAAAGGAGCAGTCCCCTTCATGGCGGATTTGATCCGGGAGATTAAAATTCCTTTGAAATATGACTTTATGGCTGTTTCCAGCTACGGTGCTTCTACGCACTCTTCCGGTGTGGTAAGGATTCTTAAGGATTTGGAACGCAGTGTAGAGGATCATCATATATTGATTGTTGAAGACATCATTGATACAGGGCTGACTTTGAAGTACTTAAAAGAGAATTTAGCTGCACGGAATCCTCTCAGTATTAAGGTGGTTACTTTGCTGGACAAGCCGGAGCGCCGCAAGGCTGAAGTAGTGCCGGATTATAATGGTTTTACGATTCCAGATGAATTCGTGGTAGGGTATGGGCTTGATTTTGATGAGCAGTATCGCAACTTGCCCTATGTTGGTGTTCTTAAGCCGGAAGCTTATAGCTCTGAAGGCTAAAGGACGAAGTTGGAGCATGGACAAAAATAGAGCTTCGGTAGATTTGCCGAGCTCTTTTAAGCATACTTCTTAACATTACTTTGATGAATTCTGATAAAAAGGACGGAGGTACAAGGATGGCTCAAGAACTCGTGTTGGTTCTGGATTTTGGTGGCCAATATAATCAGTTGATTGCTCGGCGTGTCAGAGAAGCTCATGTGTACTCAGAGATGATATCATATAAGACACCTGTGGAGGAGATTAAGGCGAGAAACCCCAAAGGAATCATTTTTTCCGGTGGGCCTGCCAGCGTCAACCAAGAAGGGGCACCTAAGGTGGACGAAAGAATCTATGAACTAGGCATTCCCATCTTCGGTATTTGTTATGGCATGCAGTTGATGGCTGTTCAACTGGGAGGAAAGGTTCTCCATCCCGAGGTTCGGGAATACGGTAAAGCTATGCTCCATGTGGACCAAGCCAAGGACCTCTGGAAAGGCCTGGGAGGGGAACTTCAATGCTGGATGAGCCACGGGGACTCGGTAACCAAGCTTCCTGAAGGTTTCGTTATCGCTGCTCATACAGACCATACTCCAGTAGCTGCGATGATGGATGAAAAACGCCATTTTTATGGAGTTCAGTTCCATCCGGAAGTCAAGCATACCCCAGATGGGCAAGCTATGCTTGAGCACTTCTTATTTGATATTTGCGGATGCCATGGAAATTGGACCATGGAGTCCTTTATCGACGCCCAAGTCAAAGCCATCCGGGAGAAAGTAGGGGACCGGCAAGTTCTCTGCGCTCTCAGTGGGGGTGTAGACTCTTCTGTAGCGGCTGTTCTCGTTCACAAAGCTATCGGCGACCAACTGACCTGCGTTTTTGTGGATCATGGATTTATGCGTAAGAATGAACCGGAACAGGTCAAGAAAATTTTTACCGAGCAATTCCATCTTAATTTAATTTTTGTGAATGCTCGGGAACGTTTCATGGCCAAGATCGGTGGGGTGTCCGACCCTGAGACCAAAAGGATCGGTATCGGGAATGAGTTCATTCGTCTTTTTGAAGATGAGGCTCGCAAATTAGGGCAGATCGATTTCTTAGTCCAAGGTACCCTTTATCCAGATATCGTGGAGAGCGGTACAGATACAGCAGAGACCATTAAGAGTCATCATAATGTAGGCGGACTCCCTGAAGATATGCAGTTTGAGCTGATTGAGCCTTTGGATATGCTTTTTAAGGACGAAGTTCGTGAAGTAGGTACTGAGTTAGGAATCCCTGATGAGATCGTCTGGCGGCAGCCTTTCCCCGGACCGGGACTGGCGATTCGCATTATCGGCGAAGTTACGGAAGAAAAACTGGACATCCTTCGGGAAGCTGATGCCATCATCGTGGAAGAAGTCCGCAATGCGGGGCTTTATAAAGAGATATGGCAATCTTTCGCCGTTCTTCCTACCATAAAAAGTGTTGGAGTCATGGGAGATGGTCGGACCTACGCCTATCCCATCGTTGTTCGTGCTGTCACCAGTGAGGATGCTATGACAGCGGATTGGGCAAGACTTCCCTATGAACTGATGGAGAAGATCTCCACCCGCATTGTTAATGAAGTAAAAGGTGTCAATAGGGTCGTGTATGATATTACCTCGAAGCCTCCTGGAACCATTGAGTGGGAATAAATGAGTTCTGGCTAAATTACGATTCACATGAAGTAGCGTGATTGATCAAATTGGTTATTGAAAAGCGGTTATGATTTCACAGGCATTTGTGATTCATAACCGCTTCCTTGTCTACCAGCTTTCAGACTTAAGGTGTTATCTTAGAAAAATTACTACTTGTTTGTGCTATGCTGCTTATTAGGTAACTTCCGGTCAGGATTGCCCTTACCTTGATGCTTTTGGTTTTCTTCTGCCTTCTTTTTGTCTTCGTTAAATTTATCGACGAAGTTCATGGTTAGACCTCCTCTATATGTAATCATTAATTACTTTAACCATGAATCTCTTAAAACATGCTTAGGACGAATTAAGTAAAGTTTTGGCATGTAATTATTCAATGATCTTTTTTAACAGGCTATCACTAACAACTCCACTCCCACCGATGATTTGTACATTTTGGTCATTTAACCCCTTTGAAGACAAATAAGACTTGGCTTCATTAGTCAGGTTAGTGCCCGCTAAGAGAATCGGAGATTTCATCTGAGCGGCTAGAACAGAACCGGAGAGGGCATCAGGATAATTGGTTCCGGTGGCCAGGTAGGCAGTATTACCGGTAAAAGACAAACTGAACTCCTCAAGGATGGCCAGGTTGGTTTCGTAACGGTCATTTCCGGATAAACGTTTGGCACGAGGGAGTTGGTTGAAAACATGATTGCTAATAACCCCTGTTCCCCCCACCACATAAGGTTGGGTTGGGTCATGGTCTTCGATAAACTCTAAAAACCTTTCTGGTAATTTATTGGACGGTGTGAGCAGAACTGGCATGCCTTCGCTAGCAGCCACTGCAGCTGCAGATAAAGCGTCAGGAAAGTTTTCACCGGTACAGACGAAGAACTCCTTGAAATTGCCCAGTTCCTTAGCAATGGCTAAGGAGGTTTCATAACGGGAAGTACCCTCGATTCTGCGGACAGAGATTCCTTTACTTTTTAGGGATTCTTCGATCCCTTGGGAAACCGCCCCGGTCCCACCGATAATGATGATGTTTTTAGCTCCTAAACGCTTGATCTCAGCTTTGGTATAGAGGTCAAGGGTTTTGGAGGAGGTCAAGAGAATGGGCGCATTATATTTTTGGGCTAGGGGAGCAGCGGAGAGAGCATCCGGGAAATTTTCACCGGTCACAAGGATGGCACAAGCGGAGCCCTGAGGAAAGGTTTCTTGGGATATAGCGACGGAGGTTCTATAGCGATCGATTCCACAGATTCTTTGACCGGGGAACACATAAGAAAAGTAATTTTCGGGATGGTTCAAATCAATCTGGATGTTACTGGACACGGCATTGCCGCTTTGGTCCATGACAATAAGTTTAACTAAGATGTCCTCAACACGATCCTCCCTTAATTGTTTTCTGCTGAGGGAGGATTTATATTGATTGTTTTCCTTAGTAATATTCATCAGGTATTTGACGGTAGAGTCTTTAGTAGGTTGAGTTACGCCTACCACAGAATAGGTGAGAGGCCCACAGGAGTCATCCATGGATTCTTCCCATTGGAAAAAGAGCCCACTGGGCGTTACTTCGGTTAATTGGAGCAAGGGTTTACTTGGAGCCTCCTGGTCCTTTTTGCCTTTTAGCCCTGAAAGATTAACAAAATAATCATAGAGCCCGGGAACTTCCCAGGCTAAGGGGATATGGGTATTTTCTTGGGGGGTATACTGATAGGAGCGGATCCGAATTAAATCTGGGCTGCCAAAAAGCTGTACGTAGTCTTCAGCAGCAATTTCCAAGACCGACCAGCAGTGATCACCGTTATTGACTTCTGCATAATAAGTGAGATTGCGGATTTTTGCATAGTGAGAATCAAGGTAATTAGTGGTTATACCTTCTTTTTTATTCAGATAATAATAGAGAAAATGGTGGCCGTATTCATGGGAAAGGGTGTTTAAGACATAGGGGTTATCGTCTCCCACTCCAAAGAGGTCAATATAGCGCCCTGGAGCGAGTTGGTCTCTAAACCATTCCCCATACCACATACCTACAGTATCAGTTCCTCTGGGATAATCTGGGTAGAGATTGATATGAGATAAATAGGTGATTTCCTCACCTATGGTATTCTTCGCGAACTCATTATATATTTCTTCGAGCTTGTCTAGGTCATAACCCGGCACATAGCTGCGAATTTCCACACCATTGGCTCCCTTATAGGTTAGGAGGGGAGATTCCGGAGTATCCTGGGGAGCGAATGTACTTGCTTCAAGGTTATTTCCTCCCAGAAAAGTGAAAAAGACCATGAGAATTGAAATGAGTAAAGTTCGTTTTTCTTGTTTCAAGTGAATCACCTCTCCATAGTTAATATATTCACAATAAACTTCCAAAATCCTTTTTCTTATATAGAATCTTAGAGGTTTTTTATATAAGAATATACAGCGTTATTTTGGGGGGGAGTGATTTTAAGGAGAACTTGTGTAAAAAACGAATTTATTGACAGTGCCTTTGGAAGGACGCAGAGATTCTAGTTGCAAAAGCCGAACGATTTAACTCAAAACAAATAAAATGTTCGAAAAAGTGTTGACCGTTGAATTAAGAAACGGTACAATTATTCCAGAAGGTAGTTTCTACAAAGATACGTAAAAATTTAAATAGGGCGTTCATATAATCGCGGAGATAGGGTCTGCAAGTTTCTACCAGGCTGCCGTAAATGGCCTGACTATGAGCGAAAGTGTGCCTAGGGTCTTACCCGAGCGGCACAGGTCTGATGGCTGTGTGTACTAAGGTGGCTTCTCAAAGGAGTGGACCTTAGCTTGCTGTTGGATTACAACTTTTCGCTGCTTGCACCCGCTAAAGAGCTGGAGCCTAGTGGTGAATGGTCGTGGACAAAAAGCCCAGGCGGGTAGGTTTCACTCTTTTAGTCAAGTGGAATCTACCCGTTTATTTTTTAGCCAATTATGGTTTCATTGTTTATGAGTCATATCATAGAAGACATAGAATAGGGAGGGTATCATGGAACTGCAAACTGTAAAACGTATTTATGTGGAGAAGAAGCCCGGTTTTAATATCGAGGCCCAGGGATTATTGCAGGATCTTCAGGAAAATCTGGGTATCAAAGGCTTAAAAGAGCTAAGAATCATTAACCGATACGATGTGGCAGGTATTACATCTGAGGAATACGCTCAGGCCAGAACGATCATTTTTTCCGAACCGACCGTGGATTGGATCTATGATGAAGAACTCGTGCTTTCTTCCCAAGACCACGTATTTGCCATGGAATACCTTCCAGGTCAATATGACCAACGGGCTGATTCGGCGATCCAATGCGTTCAGATCCTCACCCAAAAAGAGCGTCCGGAGATCGCTTCCGCCAAAGTGGTTGTTCTTAAGGGGCAGATCACGGAAGATGAACTGGAACGAATTAAGCAATATTGTATCAATCCTGTGGAATCTCGGGAAGCTGGTCTAGAAAAACCTGAAACCCTCGCTTTTGTATCTGAACTTCCTGAGGATGTCGAAATTATTGAGGGTTTTATCGGAATGAAGAAGGTAGAGTTGGAAGAATTCTATCAGGGAGCAGGCTTGGCCATGAGCCTGGAGGACCTGGCTTTCTGTCAGGGGTATTTTCGGGATGAGGAAAAACGGGACCCCACCATCACGGAAATTCGAGTCATTGATACCTATTGGTCGGATCATTGCCGCCATACGACCTTTTTTACACAATTGCAAAATATCTCCATCGAGGAAGGAGAGTTTGCGGCGCCTATTCAGAAAGCCTATGAGGAGTATATGGGATCCCGGGAGCTGGTTTATGGGGAAAAAGCTCAAAGCCGGGATGTCTGTCTGATGGATTTGGCCGTTATCGGAATGAAGGAGCTCAAAAAGAAGGGGCTTCTTCAAGATCTCGACGAGTCCGATGAAATCAATGCGTGTAGTATTGTTGTCAATGTGGATGTGGATGGCAAGAGTGAAGAATGGCTAATTATGTTTAAAAATGAAACCCATAATCATCCCACAGAAATCGAGCCCTTTGGGGGAGCTGCTACCTGTCTCGGCGGGGCCATACGGGATCCTTTATCCGGGCGGACTTATGTCTATCAGGCCATGCGGGTTACCGGAAGCGGCGATCCCCGGACAAAAGTGGAAGAAACCCTACCAGGAAAACTGCCCCAAAGAAAGATCACTACAGTTGCAGCAGCTGGTTACAGTTCTTACGGCAACCAAATTGGTTTAGCCACTGGGCAAGTTGCAGAAGTTTATGATGAAGGTTTTATCGCCAAACGGATGGAGATCGGTGCAGTCATCGCTGCAGCCCCTAGGAAAAATGTGGTCCGGGAAGCACCGCAGCCCGGAGATGTCGTGGTTTTAGTGGGAGGGCGTACAGGCCGGGACGGCTGCGGAGGAGCTACGGGCTCTTCCAAAGAGCATACCATGGAATCATTAGCCAGCTGTGGAGCGGAAGTACAAAAAGGGAATCCTCCTACAGAGAGAAAAATTCAACGCCTCTTCCGTAACCCTAAAGTCAGCACTATGATTAAAAAATGTAATGATTTTGGCGCAGGTGGAGTATCGGTGGCCATTGGAGAATTGACGGATGGTTTGGAGATCAACCTGGACGCAGTTCCCAAAAAATATGAGGGCTTGGATGGTACGGAGCTGGCCATCTCTGAATCCCAGGAGCGAATGGCGGTGGTCATCGCAGCAGAAAACTTAGAGGCCTTCGTCGAGTATGCAGATGAGGAAAATCTTGAAGCCACTTTAGTTGCCAAGGTCAGTGAGAATCCTCGCTTAAATATGACCTGGCGAGGCAAAACCATTGTGGATATCAGCCGGGAGTTTCTAAACACTAACGGTGTAAAACAAAAAGCGGATGTGTCGGTGCTGCTTCCTGAAAGCAAAGAGAACCATTTTAGTCGGTTGCCGAAAGCCGTTGAAGAGAAGCTCGGGAAACATGCTTCAGGCGATAATGCTCTATATGAAGCTTGGTTGGCTAATTTAGAAGATCTGAATGTCTGCAGTCAAAAAGGTCTGGTAGAACGTTTTGACAGTACTATTGGAGCGAATACAGTACTGATGCCCTTCGGCGGAAAATATCAAGCCACCCCAGCTGAAGGAATGGTGGCGAAGATTCCTGTAGAGTCTGGGGATACTCATACAGCTACAGCTATGACCTACGGATATAATCCCCAATGTGCTAAGTGGAGTCCTTTCCACGGCGCTCTGTATGCAGTGGTGGAAGCAGTTACGAAAATGGTAGCAATGGGAGCCGATTATCGAAGCATTCGTTTAACCCTGCAAGAGTATTTTGAAAAACTGGGCAAGGAACCTCAAAAATGGGGAAAACCTTTCTCCGCTCTCTTAGGAGCCTACTATGCCCAAAAGAAGCTGGAAATTCCGGCCATTGGTGGTAAGGACAGTATGTCAGGAACGTTTATGGATCTGCATGTGCCCCCCACCTTGGTGGCTTTTGCAGTGGGGGTATTAAATACAGGCGATGTAATCTCCCAGGAGTTTAAACAAGCAGGCAGCCAAGTGGTCCTGATTCCTGCAAGGCGGGATAAAGAAGAAGTAGTTGATTTTGAACATCTAGCTGCTAATTATGATAAGGTTCATGAACTCATTCGTTCAGGTAAAGTCCTGTCTTCCCACACTGTAAGAATGGGGGGACTGGCCGCCGCTCTGACCAGGATGGCCTTTG
The DNA here is from genome assembly GCF_000243155.2 of Desulfitobacterium dehalogenans ATCC 51507. NCBI lineage: Bacteria > Bacillati > Bacillota > Clostridia > Eubacteriales > Desulfitobacteriaceae > Desulfitobacterium > Desulfitobacterium dehalogenans. The sequence goes on from NC_018017.1 coordinate 1,369,330, forward strand.
GCAATCTGGTCGGCATGAGGTTCTGTTCGCCTATGGTCGTGGCAGACTTGTTCCGGACGGATTACGGATCCATCATTTTAGAAATTCCTGCAGCGGTTGATCTTCAGGATGCTTTTGGTGAAGTCAAGTATGTGGTTCTGGGCAGCACTCAAGAAAAGCCTGCCATCGAACTCAATGGAGTCGAAATCTCCTTAGATGAAGCCTTTAAAGCTTGGGAAAAACCATTAGAAAGAATTTTCCCCACAAAAACTAAAAGTGCGGGACAGCCTCAAAGGATGTCCTTTGAGGAACGGAATTTACAAAGGCCATCTACTAAGATTGCCAAGCCCAGGGTGTTTATCCCTGTTTTTCCAGGTACGAATTGTGAGTATGATTCGGCACGAGTCTTCACAAAGGCGGGGGCTTTGGTTGAGACCTTAGTCATTCGCAATCTGACCCCTGATCATGTGGAGCAATCCATCGCCGGAATTGTCAAAGGGATAGAACGAGCACAAATGGTCATGCTGCCCGGTGGTTTCAGTGCCGGGGATGAGCCTGACGGTTCTGGGAAATTTATCGCCACGATGTTCCGCAATCCCCGAATTAAGGAAGCGGTCATGAGATTGCTTAACCAAAGAGATGGATTAATGCTGGGAGTCTGTAATGGGTTCCAAGCTTTGATTAAATTAGGTTTATTGCCTTATGGAGAAATCATGGATCTGGATGAAGATGCTCCAACTCTAACCTATAATAAAATCGGACGCCATATTTCCTGTATGGTGCAGACCAAAGTGGTCTCCACCTTATCTCCCTGGTTCAGCGGTATGGAGTTAGGAGATATTCATACTATCCCCGTATCCCATGGGGAAGGACGGTTTGTGGCCAACCCGGATGTGATCCGAAAGCTGATGGAGCGGGGGCAAGTGGCTACTCAATATGTGAACCACCAAGGTCATCCCAGCAATGATGTCCTTTATAATCCCAATGGCTCCTATGAGGCTATCGAAGGGATCACTAGTCCTGATGGCCGCGTCTTAGGTAAGATGGGGCACTCCGAACGTGTGGGTGAAGGTGTGGCCATTAATATTAGCGGGAATAAATATCAGCCGATTTTCGAAGGCGGCGTGAATTATTTTAGGGGATAATAGTGTCACCTATTGATTAAACAAAGGACAAAGTAATAGGAGGAAGCAGTATGAACTTAGTTGGTATCGTCATGGGCAGTGACTCGGATTTTAACGTGATGGAGGATGCTATCAAAGTCCTGAAGGAATTCGGGGTGAGTTTTGAGGTTAAGGTGTCCTCTGCTCATCGAACGTTGGAAAGAACCTTAAATTGGGTTAAGGAGTTTGAAGGACAGGGCGGTAAGGTGATTATTGCAGGAGCGGGGATGGCTGCTCACTTGCCCGGCGTTGTGGCAGGGGCGACGACATTACCGGTTATCGGGGTGCCTATTCGGAGCGGTGCCTTAGAGGGTGTGGATGCCCTGTATGCTATCGTCCAGATGCCGCCTGGTATTCCTGTGGCAACAGTCGGTATCAACGGTGCTAAAAATGCCGGACTCTTAGGAGTCCAAATGTTGGCTAATGCTGATGAACATCTGAAAGAAGCTTTGAAAAATTACCGCATTAAGATGGCACAAGGGGTGGAAGAAAAGGATAGAGCGCTACAGGAGATTTTAGATAATCGAGAGAGGAAATAACCCATGATTGAACGATATACCCTCCCAGAGATGGGGCGAATCTGGACCGATGAACATCGGTTGGAGCTTTGGCTCAAGATCGAAATAGCAGCCTGTGAAGGTTGGGCAAAGCTTGGGAAGATTCCGGAAGATGCGGTCAAGATCATCCGTGAAAGAGCAGGGTTTTCTTGGGAAAGAGTCAAAGAAATTGAAGAAATCACCCACCATGACGTTCTGGCTTTTACCACTAATGTAGCGGAACATGTAGGGGAGGAAGCAAAATATATTCATCTCGGTCTTACCTCTTCAGATGTTCTGGATACGGCTTTATCCTTGCAGATGGTGGAAGCCGCAGACATCTTGCTTGAGAAGCTGGTGCGGCTGGAAGTAGCGCTAAAAAAGAGAGCCCTTGAGCATAAGGATACCTTGATGATGGGAAGAACCCATGGCATTCATGCCGAACCCATCACTATGGGTCTTAAGTTTGCTTTATGGTACGAAGAAATTAAGCGTCACATCGGCCGTGTCCAGTTCGCCCGGGAGGAGATTCGGGTCGGAAAAATCTCCGGAGCAGTGGGAACCTTTGCTAATGTGGAACCCTTTGTAGAAGAATGGGTCTGTGAGTCCTTGGGATTAAAGCCGGCTCCCATCTCTACTCAGGTAGTGCAGCGTGACCGGCATGCCTTTTATATGACCACACTGGCCGGGGTTGCCAGCAGTTTGGATAGAATAGCTACGGAACTGCGAAATCTCCAGCGTACCGATGTCCATGAAGTGGAAGAACCTTTTGCCAAAGGTCAAAAGGGCTCCTCGGCAATGCCCCATAAGAAAAATCCCATAACCGGTGAAAGAATCTGCGGCATGGCAAGGGTCATACGTGGCAACGCTCAGGCTGCTTTGGAGAATGTCGCTCTTTGGCATGAACGGGATATCTCTCATTCTTCTGCTGAGCGGATTATTCTGCCCGACAGTACCATTGCTCTGGATTATATGTTGGATAAGATGATCAAGCTTATCGAGGGACTTCGGGTCTTTCCAGAAACCATGCAGGAAAATATCGATAAAGTAGTAGGGCTGATCTTCTCCCAAAGGGTCATGCTGACCCTGGTGGAAAAAGGCCTGAGCCGGGAGACGGCTTACGCCTGGACCCAGCGCAATGCTTTGCAGGCTTGGGAGACCAAGGAGTCTTTCCAATCCTTGGTGCTTAAGGATCAAGACATTCGGAATTATTTAGATGAAGAAGAAATCGCTGAACTCTTTGATTACAGCTATCATACGAAGCATGTGGATACAATTTTCAAGAGAGTCGGGCTTCTTTAATAAACTTAGAACCTTAGAAACCGGCGGAAATCGATTAGGCGATTGAAGAGGGAGAGTGAGCTATGGAAAAAGGCGAAATGTTATATGAAGGAAAAGCCAAGAAAGTTTATGCAACTGATCAAGAAGAAATCTATTGGGTAGAGTACAAGGATGATGCCACTGCTTTTAACGGGGAAAAGAAGGGGACCATTGAGGATAAAGGAGTGGTCAACAATCGTCTTTCCGCCCTCTTTTTCGAAGTTTTAGAAAAGGTTGGGATCCCTACCCATTTTCTAGAATTGCTTAATGAGCGGGAAATGCTGGTACGCAAGCTGAACATGATTCCCTTGGAAGTGGTGGTACGCAATATCGCAGCTGGCAGCTTGGCAAAGCGCTTAGGGGTGGAAGAGGGGTTTAAATTATCCCGCCCTGTGGTGGAACTATACTATAAGGACGATGCTCTGGGTGATCCCTTCGTGAATGAGTTCCATTCCTTAGCGATGGGGTGGGCTGAAGAATCGGACCTTAAAGAAATTCAAGAACTGGGGCTTAAAATTAATGGAGAGTTACAGAAGATTTTAGACCAGGCGCGAATTATTCTGGTAGACTTTAAGCTGGAATTCGGCAAAGCGGATGGTAAAGTCTATTTAGGGGATGAGATTTCACCCGATACCTGCCGCTTTTGGGATAAAGAGACTCAGGAAAAGCTGGATAAGGATCGCTTCCGTCGTGATCTGGGCAAGGTTGAAGAAGCCTATGCGGAAGTCTATCGACGTGTTAAAGAAGTTCTTAACAATTAAAATTAGGAGGGTATCGCTTTGAGAGAACCCTGGGATGATAAACCCCATGAGGAATGTGGAGTATTCGGTATTTATGCTCCCGAGCAGGAGGTTGCTCGCCTAACCTATTTCGGGCTCTATGCCTTACAGCACCGGGGGCAGGAAAGTGCAGGGATTGCCGTATCCAACGGGAGGGATATTCAAGTCCATAAAGGAATGGGATTGGTCGCCGAAGTTTTTTCGGAAAGAATTCTTAAGGAACTTGAACAGGACGGAAAAATGGCCATTGGCCATGTACGTTATTCAACCACAGGTTCCAGTCTCTTAACTAATGCCCAACCTTTAGTGGTTCATTACCAAAAGGGTATGATGGCTCTGGCCCATAATGGCAATTTGACCAATGCGGGAGAATTGCGGGAGGAATTGGCTAAGGAAGGGGCAGTATTCCAGACCACTGTGGACTCGGAAGTGATCGTTCAACTGATTGCCCGCTATGGCCGGGGGAGTTTAGAAGATGCTCTGGTCAAAACCATGCTGGATTTGCAGGGGGCCTATGCTTTAGTAGTGGCTGCGGAAAATAAGATTCTGGGGATGCGTGACCCTCATGGAGTACGCCCTTTATGTATTGGTCAACTGGAAGGTCGGTATGTTTTAGCTTCAGAAAGCTGTGCCTTGGATACGATCGGAGCTGAATTTGTGCGGGATGTTCAGCCAGGTGAGATTATTACTATCGATGAGGAGGGACTTCATTCACGGCAAGGGTTTCCGGCCCAAAAGACAGCCGTCTGTTCCTTTGAATATATTTATTTTGCTCGTCCCGACAGTACGATAGATCAATTGAACGTGACAGAAAGCCGTCGGAGAATGGGTGTCGAGCTGGCACGGGAATATCCTATCGATGCAGATATTGTCATACCGGTACCTGACTCGGGAATGACCGCTGCCCTTGGCTACGCTGAGGAATCCGGTATCCCCTTTGCCCAGGGATTACTGAAGAACCGGTACGTGGGGAGAACCTTTATTCAGCCCACCCAAGAGATGCGGGAAGTAGCTGTTCGCCTGAAACTCAATGCCAATGCTCAAGTGATTAAGGGAAAAAGAGTCATTATGATTGATGATTCCATCGTGAGAGGGACCACCAGTTCCCGGATCGTCGAGTTGCTGAGAAAGGTAGGGGCCAAAGAGGTCCATCTTCTCATCTGCTCTCCGCCGGTTCTTTATCCCTGCTACTATGGCATAGATACGGCGGAGCGGGAAAAACTGATTGCCACGCAGTTGGATCGGGAAGGGATACGTGAGTATGTAGGAGCAGATTCTCTTCATTATTTATCTGAAGAAGGTGTCCAACGGGCCTTAGGCGGACTGTCGGTCTGTTTGGCCTGCTTTAATGGGGATTACCCTGCTGGAATACCTGCGGGTACCAAGGAGAAATGGGAAGAATTTAAAGGTAAGTGTTAAGAGATAACGATGAGTAGGTTGCATAGAAAGGTGGTTCTATCATGGGATATTCTTATCGGCAGGCCGGAGTGGACATTGATGCAGGAAATCAAGCGGTGGAATTGATGAAGCCCGCAGTAAAACGGACCATTCGCCCAGAAGTCATGGGCGGACTGGGTGGATTTGGCGGGCTCTTTGCTTTGGATCTTAAAAAATACCCCGAGCCGGTTCTGGTCTCAGGAACGGATGGCGTGGGAACGAAGCTTAAGCTGGCGTTTCAGATGAACCGCCATGATACCATTGGCCAGGATGCAGTAGCTATGTGTGTCAATGATATTTTGGTTCAAGGCGCGGAGCCTTTGTTCTTTCTTGATTATCTTGCTGTAGGAAAGCTGGTTCCTGAGCGGGTAGCCGAGGTTGTGGGCGGAATAGCCAAGGGCTGCGAATTGGCAGGCTGTGCCCTGATTGGAGGGGAGACTGCGGAGATGCCGGGGTTTTATTCCGAAGGGGAGTACGATATTGCTGGTTTTGCAGTAGGGGCTGTGAATCGTCCTGACCTGATTGATGGGTCACAAATTCAGGAAGGGGATGTTCTGATCGGACTTCCTTCTTCAGGCTTTCATAGCAATGGGTATTCCTTGGTCCGTAAAATTTTTACTCCCGATCTCTGGGAGAAAGACTATCCGGAACTGGGGGAAACCTTAGGTGAAGCTTTGATTCGGCCCACCCGGATTTATGTCAAAAGTGTCCTTCCTCTCATAGAAAGCCGCAAAGTTCTTGGCATGGCCCATATTACCGGGGGAGGTCTTACTGAAAATATTCCTCGGATTCTCCCTGAAGGGTTGGGGATAAAGATTGATCGTTCGGCTTGGCAAGTCCCGGCCCTCTTCACCCTTTTGCAAAAGATGGGTGAGGTGGAGGAAGCCGAAATGTTGCGCACCTTTAATATGGGTATTGGCTTTGTTTTTATCGTTCATCCTCAAGATGTCGACTTTATTCGTACTCAGCTCCAAGCAGCTGGAGAGAAGTGCTTTGTCCTGGGAGAGGTAAGGGGACAAAGCAAAGGAGTGAGTTACAGTTGATGCGGATCGGAGTCCTTGCTTCCGGACGTGGGAGCAATCTACAAGCATTGATTGAGGCGTGGAAGCATGGAGAATTAAATGGGGAACTGGTGGCTGTCGGGTCGGACAAAGAAGGAGCTCTGGCTCTCAAAAGAGCAGAAGAGGCCGGTATACCCCATGCGACCTTTCCTTTGAGCCACTTTCCTTCCCGCAAGGAGCAAGAAAACGCTATCCTGAATTGGCTGCTGGAGCAAAAGGTAGAGCTTCTGGCTTTGGCTGGGTTTATGAAGGTTTTAAGCAAGGAGTTTCTCCATGATATTCAGATCCCTATACTTAACATCCACCCATCCCTTTTGCCCTCTTTTCAAGGATTGCATGCTCAAAAGCAAGCCCTTGAATACGGGGTCAAGATATCCGGATGCACAGTGCACTTTGTGGATGAAGGTCTGGACAGCGGTCCCATTATTGCACAAGAGGCAGTACCCGTCTTGCCGGAGGATACGGAAGATTCCTTGTCTGCCCGTATTCTGGAGGCAGAACATCGCATTTATCCGGAAGCAGTAGGATGGGTGTCCAGTGGACGGATCAAAAGAAATGGGCGTATCGTAGTTAAACTATAGAGTTGGGGAGGCTTTTTAATGAATCGTCGAGCTGTGCTTAGTGTTTCTAATAAGACAGGAATTGTGGAATTCGCTCAAGGGCTTGTTGAGTTGGGCTTTGAGTTGGTTTCTACCGGTGGAACCTTTAAAACCTTGACCGAAGCAGGATTACCTGTTCGCTATGTTACTGAGATTACGGAATTTCCGGAGATTTTGGATGGGCGGGTCAAGACCCTTCATCCGAAGATTCATGGCGGCATTTTGGCCAGAGCTACGGAAGAACATTTACAGCAGCTCAAGGATAATGATATCGGCCTGATTGATCTTGTGGTGGTGAATCTATATCCCTTTAAAGAGACCATTGCCAAACCGGGAGTCCAGTTTCAGGAGGCCATTGAGAATATTGATATTGGCGGTCCTTCCATGGTTCGTGCGGCAGCAAAGAATCAGGAACGGGTGGGTATTGTCGTCAATCCGCAGCGGTACTCAGAGGTGCTTCAAGCCCTACGTGAGCAGGGGGAAATCCCTTATGCTATGCGTAAACGCTTGGCAGCAGAGGCCTTTGCCCATACCGCCGAATATGATCAGTGTATTGCCGCGTATTTGACGGCGGAGCTTGCTGGGGAGTCCATCTCCACCTCTCCTTTCCCCGATACCATAACACTCTCTGCCCAAAAGGTTCAGGATCTTCGCTATGGGGAGAACCCGGACCAGAAAGCTGCTTTTTATCGGGGAGTAGAAGCAATGGGCACATTGGCCCATGGCGAGCAGATTCAGGGGAAAGAACTCTCCTATAATAATTGGACGGATATGGACGCAGCCTGGAGTATCGTCCAGGATTTCAATGATCCGGCCTGCGCTATTATTAAGCATACCAATCCCTGCGGTACAGCTTTGGGAAAAACGGCTCTGGAAGCGTATGAAAGGGCTCTGGAAGCGGATCCGGTGTCGGCATTTGGAGGAATTATCGCCTTTAACCGTGCTATCGATGCTGAATGTGCCGGCGCACTTAAGGCTCACTTCTATGAAGTCATCGTTGCTCCTGAATTCAGCTCTGAAGCCAGGGCAATACTACAGGAAAAGAAGAATCTTCGTCTAGTCAAGGTAGCTCAGGACGGGAATCCAACGATCACGCCCTGGAAGGTTCGTTCCATCCAAGGTGGATATTTAATTCAGGAAGAGGATGAAGGGACTACACCGGTCTCAGAATGGCAGGTAGCCAGTAAGCGCCAGCCCACCCCTGAGGATCTTCGCGAATTGGATTTTGCCTGGCGGGTGGTGAAGCATGTCAAATCCAATGCTATTGTACTAGCCAAAAATGGCCAAACCCTTGGGGTGGGAGCGGGTCAGATGAATCGGGTCGGCTCAGTCAAGATTGCCTTGGAACAGGCGGGAGAAAAAGCTCAGGGAGCTTATCTGGCCTCCGATGCCTTTTTTCCGTTCCCGGATTCTTTGGAGGAAGCGGCAAAAGCAGGTGTGCGAGCTGTGGTTCAGCCGGGCGGCTCGGTCAGAGATGCGGAAGTCATTGAAGCGGCTGATCGCTTGAACCTGATTATGGTGTTTACTCATCGTCGCCACTTTAAGCATTAAGAATGGATTTGTCTGCTGCTGTTGCGGTATCAGCAGAGAATGTCCGGGTCGCGTAGCTTTACGCACAACGCTTACTCCATAGCTCCGGGGCTGGTTCACTCGCTTTCTTAACAGCCGAGCCAAACCCCGCTGCTGTCTGCATGTGAACCAGTGGCTCGGCTAAGTTAAGAAAGCCTTGTTCACCCGACCGTCCCTCCGCTAAATCTGTTCGCTTTTGTACGTAAAGCTACGCCTTGCGGGTCTTTTTTAGTTTTTCTTTGGGTACCCGACCCTGCCGCTTAAGCGGCGTCGGCAAAGACGGAAAAAGCGACTTGAGTCAAGCAACTTACTCCACATTTCCCACAACGCCCGCTTGCTCAAACCCGAAAGATAAGCCCAAGGATTTTGCTTTACAAAAGGGAGCGGATTTAAGCGAGCAGGTAAGCAATCTTCGCGAAAAGACTGCAGCGGAGTCGGGTTGGAAACAGGACGTTTCCAACCGGCTATGAGGCAGGAGCCGATTTAGCCGGGAACCCGACGCAGCGGAGGTCTTGAGCGATTAGATTGCTCCGCGCAGCTTATGGAGCGGCCGGTGTAAAGCAAAATCCTGGAGAATCAGCTTTCGGGTTTTCCTAAAGCAGTCTAAATCAAATTGTAAAGAAGGTGTCCCATGGGTAAGAAGGTTTTGGTGGTAGGCAATGGAGGCAGAGAACATGCCCTGGCCTGGAAAATAGCCCAAAGTCCGGAGGTCGGAAAACTGTATGTTGCCCCAGGAAATGCCGGAACTCTGGAATGGAATGTGGCGATTTCGGCTACAGATATCCCCGGCTTGCTTGAATTTGCCCAAAAAGAGGGCATTGATTTAACCATTGTGGGTCCTGAGGCTCCTTTGACTTTAGGGATCGTGGATGCTTTCCAAAAAGAGGGGCTAAGGATTTTTGGACCTACTCAAGGAGCCGCTCGACTGGAAGGAAGCAAGTCCTTTGCCAAGGAAATTATGGAAGAGGCAGGGGTACCCACGGCTCAAAGCCGGGTGTTCTCTGAACCTGAGAAGGCCAAGGAATATATTAAGCACATGGGAGCACCTATTGTCTTAAAGGCCGATGGCCTAGCAGCCGGCAAGGGAGTGATTGTAGCCATGGACTTGGACACGGCGTTGAAGGCTGTGGATGAGTTAATGGGCGGCTCTTTAGGTGAGTCGGGAAAATTGCTCTTGATTGAAGAATATATGGAAGGGCAGGAAGTCAGCTTACTCTGTCTCTGTGACGGTGAACATGCGGTCGCTCTGGTTCCTGTTCAAGACCATAAACGAGCTTTGGACGGGGACCAGGGTTTGAACACCGGCGGAATGGGTACTTATAGTCCTCCACCTTTTTGGAATGCGGAGATGGAAGAAGAGGCATTAAGAACAATCGTGCACCCCACTTTAAAAGTCATGAAGGATAAGGGGATGCCCTTTCAAGGGGTTCTTTTTGCCGGTTTGATGCTGACCAAAAATGGTCCTAAAACGCTGGAATTCAATGTCCGCTTCGGTGATCCGGAAACCCAAGTGGTTATGGCCCGTATGGAATCGGATTTATTCGAGGTTCTTTGGGCTTGTACTGAGGGGCAGCTTAAGGATATAAAGTTGGAATGGAAAAAAGAAAAAGCTATCTGTATCGTTATGGCCGCACCAGGGTACCCTATGGCCTATAAAAAAGGCATTCCCATCGCCTTGCCGGAAGTCTTTGAGCAAGGACAAGTGATTTTTCACGCCGGAACCTCCCTTTCCCAAGATGGAGAGCTGCAGAGCTCTGGTGGAAGGGTTTTGGGGGTAACGGTTTTGGGAGATGATCTTAACCAGGCACGTCAGTTGGGGTATGCCTTAGTAGAAAAAATAGACTTCCCCGGAGCTCATTATCGTAAAGATATTGGGGTAAAAGGTCTTTAGTTTCGGCTTTTCCCTCTGTGACTTCAGTTTGTCCCGTCTTCATATAATGAAGACAGGACGACGTTCAAAGGGGGGAAGGGTGTGTACATCTATCGAAAAAGGTTCTTTTATCCTATCCATGTGGAAGGGCCTGATCCGGTCCTGGCCAAAGAATTGTTGGAGCATTATGGTGGAAAGGATGGAGAGCTCACTCAGGCAGTTCAATACTTAAATCATCAGGTTAATATAGACAACCGTTTTTTACGTGAACTTTTAGGGCTCATCATGGCTGAAGAACTTGCTCACTTGGAAACTTTATCGGCAATGATTATTAAGCTGGGCGGGGAGGTCAATCGCTTAAGCGACCATAAGAACTCCCCTTGGTCTCTTTCCTATGTAAACCAGTATTCTGAACCGGATAAACTTTTAAGAGCTAATGCTGCCTTGGAAAAGAGAGCACGCCTTTTGTATGAGAAGCATGCTTCCATGACCCAGGATCCTGGAGTTAAACGTCTGCTTACCTTTTTAGCCCGGCGGGAAGGGATTCATCAAAGGCTCTTATATCAAAGTTATAAGGTCTTAACTGAAGGAGGTACTTCAGAGCAATATATGGAGATTATCTATGAGTACAAAATGAGTTTACAGGTACTGGAATAGATGGCATAAAATTTAAAAAGCAAAAAAGAAGCTTAATCTGCAAGCTTCTTTATTTTTTTACTAATTTTTGCTAAACTATATGAAATTATCATCGCTTCTTTCAGGAGGATAAAAGATGAGTATATCACAACGAATAGAAAACCTACCGGTTAAGAGATTTCACTATATACTTCTTATTTCTGCAGGTTTAGGATGGATGTTTGATTCCATGGATACGGGCATTATTTCCTTTGTTCTGCCGGTATTGATGAAGACTTGGGGATTAACCCCGGAACAGGTGGGGAATATCGGGAGTGTCGGCCTGTTAGGAATGGCTCTGGGAGCTATTCTGTCCGGGAGTGTGGCGGACCGGATCGGAAGAAAAAAGGTCTTTGCTTTTACTTTGGTTATGTATTCTTTAGCTACTGGATTATGCGGCTTAGCATGGAGTTATAGCTCCCTTTTGTTTTTTCGTTTTCTCGTGGGGTTTGGTTTGGGAGGACAACTGCCTGTCGCCGTGACTTTGGTTAGTGAGTTCACTCCTGCTAAGCATCGGGGGAAATTTCTCGTCCTTTTGGAAAGCTTCTGGGCCATAGGATGGCTCTTGGCATCCGTTATTTCCTACCTGATCATTCCCAACTATGGTTGGCATATTGCTTTTTTTATTGGTGCAATTCCTGCTCTTTATGTTTTCTATCTCTGGAAGTACATCCCGGAGTCACCGCGGTTTCTTGAGGAACAGGGAAGAATACAAGAGGCTGAGGCAGTGTATCGCATGGTCGCCGGGGAGGCAGGCTTTGATGTAAAAGATAGTAGAATTGATAAAAAAGTAAAACGTGAAAGAGAGCTGCCAAAGCAAGAGAATCCTAATACCAAAGTACTGCACCGGGTCACAGTAGCGGAATTGTTTTCCCGGAAGTTCCTGCGCAGAACGGTATTTCTCTGGCTTCTTTGGTTCGGAATTGTGTATTCTTACTATGGGATTTTCACATGGCTGCCCTCTATTCTTGCTTTAAAGGGTTTCTCTCTGACCAAGAGTTTTAGCTATGTTATTATTATGACCTTAGCTCAGATTCCCGGTTATTTTAGCGCGGCTTTTTTGGTCGATCGCATTGGGCGCAAGCCTACCTTGACTGCTTTCGTTTTAGGTACGGCGATGAGTGCTTATTTTTTTGGTCAGGGAAACAGTGTAACAATGATTCTTATCTTTGGCTCCCTTATGTCTTTCTTTAATCTTGGAGCATGGGGAATTCTCTACACCTATACCCCTGAGCTTTATCCTACCAGAGCTCGTGGAACCGGTGCCGGTTGGGCTGCAGGGTTTGGCCGTATCGGCGGCATCTTAGCCCCTATGGTGGTAGGCCGCATGCTAGGAGCAGAAATACCTACAGAAACGGTTTTTCTGATGTTTGCCGGAGTGCTTATATTAGTTGTCTTTAATGTTCTCGTTCTAGGTGAAGAGACGAAAGGCCGACCCATGGATGAGCTATAAAATCTCCTTTGCGCGATAATCCCAGAAGCGATTGGACACCAGACGGAGGCAGAAGGGGTGTTTGCTCCAATTTTCAATGTTATCCAGGGAGAGCAGCAAAGCATAGGCCTGTCGGCAGGTGCCGAGCAAAGGATAGTTTTTGCATAGATAAGCAAGATTGGAGAGAATGGCTTCCTGGCGTTCCTGGTGGAACAGGTTCTGCACATAGCGGCGGCTTAAAGGGCTAAGGCGGTATTGAGCTAGTTCTGAGGCTAAGGGCCTCAGTTCATCTCTGCTGAAATGAATGACCGTCAATTGAGGTAAATCAGCGATCAGATCCGCACCCTCTAAAAAGTTGAGAAGATGTTCTTGAATAATAAAGGGGGAAAAAGGAAAAACTCCTGGAGTTTCGGCAAGGATGCGGATACGCAATAGATTCGCCCGCAGAAAATCGGACTCATGAGGAACCGGACTGATGGGCGCCTTTTCCAGGTCGCGAAGGATTTGTCCTAAATATGCATTGCCTTCGCAAGCCAGGTATTCCCACTGGGGAAGCAGGGAAAGAAGAAGTTGGCTGAGATAGGCTCCTTTGGATTCAAACACTTTATAGCGCGTTAAGGTCGTGAGAGTCTCTTCATTGGGCTCGGTTAAAATGTTGCGCAGCATCTCAGGATGCATGCGTAATCGGGTCTGGATTTTTTTATCGAAGGAATTCATAGAGATATTCTCCTCATAGTCCAAGATGTTGACTAAGTTCTTCATCCTGGGTAATTTGTCTATAGTGTGTGAGGAGTGACCCGTTCTATGCCATCAAAAATATGGTAATCGGAGATGGGTTTAAGTGGATTTGTAGTTGGGTTAATCTAGGGGATAAGATATGATTATTCCATTCCTAGGAATAAGGATGTGGATTCATGGATAATGAGAAGTTTCAGGATCTGATGGTAAGAGCGAAGATTAAATCGTTAAGATTAAAATAGACATAGAGTGCATAGCAATGAGAAAAGCCGCCCTCGGTTTGAGGAACGGCTCTTTCTTTATGAGTTGAAGTAGTAATGCTTAGAAGGCAGGAACGACAGCACCTTTGTAGGTATCTTCAATAAACTGCTTAACTTCTGGGGAGTTCAAAGCATCTACTAATTTTTTGAGATTGGGATCGTTTTTGCGATCTTCTTTGGCTACCACGATGTTGGCATAAGGAGAATCTTTGCCTTCAAGGACAATGGCATCCTCAGTGGGATTGAGGCCGGCTTCTAAAGCGTAGTTGGTGTTGATGACAGCTCCAGCAATTTTGGGGTCAGTAAGAGCGTGGGGAAGTTGAGCAGCCTCAATGGCTTGAATTTTTAGCTTTTTAGGGTTTTCAACGATATCCAATTCTGTTGCGGTGACACCGGCACCGTCTTTGAGTTTAATCAATCCGGCTTGTTCTAAGACGGCTAAAGCGCGGCCGCCATTGGAGGGATCGTTAGGGATGGCAATAGCATCACCGTCTTTGAGCTCATCGATTTTGGTTACTTTTTTAGAGTAGAAGCCCATAGGCTCAATATGCACGGTGCCGATGATTGCCAGCTTCATGCCTTGAGCAAGGTAGGTATCCAGGTAAGGAGTGTGTTGGAAGAAGTTGGCGTCGATGACTCCGTCGTTAACGGCTGGGTTAGGAAGAGCGTAATCCGTAAAATCGACGATTTCCAGATTGATACCTTGTTCTGCTAATTTAGGTTGGACGAATTCAAGAAGTTCGGCATGGGGAACGGGAGTAGCGCCTACTTTGATTGTCACAGGCTCATTAGCATTACCGGAGTTGGGCGGAGTATCGGCTTTTTGAGGGGTGCTTCCGCACCCGGTAAGTACCAAGGATAGGGCTACTACGGAGCCGATAATTAAAGTCGAGAGTTTACGTTTCATTCTTATTTCCTCCTTAAATTCTTCTTTCTTTTCCTCTGAAGATACACATGAAGACATTTCTGTGAGATACCCTTTAGAAGATATATGCTCAAGCCTTCTCCTCAAAGAACATGACGGGGTACCGGTATCGCCCGGCATGAATTTGAGTGAGAGCTTGGAACATGCTTAGTGGTGATTAATCCGGCGAGCCAGTTTGGTGCCAAAGAGTTGGACGAATTGGACGATGATCACAAGGATGATGACGGTCATAAACATAACATCGGTCCGAAAACGGTGTTGTCCATAGCGGATGGCGACATCTCCCAAGCCGCCGCCTCCTACGGCTCCCGCCATGGCGGTATACCCAACGACACTGATGGTAGTGATAGCGACGCCTAAGACGAGAGAGGCTTTAGCCTCGGGTAAAAGTACTTTACAGATAATTTGCCAAGGGGAAGAACCCATGGATAAAGCTGCTTCAATGACTCCATAAGGAACTTCTTTCAGTGAATTCTCCACCATGCGGGCTACGAAAGGTGCAGTGGCAATGACTAAAGGTACTATTGCCGCCGTTGTACCGATATAGGTGCCGACAATGGCCTGAGTGACGGGAATCAAGAGCAAGAGCAAAATGATGAAGGGTATTGAACGGAAGATGTTGATCACCGTCCCGAGGGTGCGTTCTATCCAGGGATTGGGTGAGATATGCTCGGGGGAAGAGATGACCAGAATAACCCCAAGGGGAACGCCCATAAGATAGGCCAGCAGAGTGGAGACGATAACCATATATAAAGTATCTCCCGTGGCAGGGACCAGAAGTCGATAGATGGTTTCCCAGTATTGGGGATTGGTAAAATCAAACATGCTTGATCACCTCCACTTTAAGTTCGCGCTGAGCAAGATATTGATGAGCTGAAGCCAACTGCTCGGGCTCTCCTTGCAGCTCCAAAGTCAGGGTGCCAAAGAGAGTGGAGCGGAGGTGGTCGATACTTCCGTAGAGGATGTTGGCCCGAACTTCACATTCTTTCATAAGATCGGCAATGATGGGGTCCGAGGCCCGTGAGCCTAAGAATTGGATGCGTACGATCTGGGAATTGGGATGTGTGGCCAGTTCACGGAGCAAATCCCCAGGCAGCTCATTAGGAAATACGGTAGAGATAAATTCTTTGGCAACACTGGACTGGGGGTGAATAAAAACGGATTCCACAGGCCCTTGTTCAGCGATTTTTGACTCATGGATGACGGCCACATCGGTGCAGATCTCTTTAACCACTTTCATTTCGTGAGTAATCATGATGATGGTTAAGCCGAAGCGTTGATTGATATCCTTTAAGAGATCCAAGATGGATAAAGTAGTTTGGGGGTCAAGGGCGGAAGTAGCTTCATCACAAAGGAGTACTTTGGGATTGGTGGCCAATGCACGAGCGATCCCCACTCTTTGCTTTTGACCGCCGCTGAGCTGGGAAGGATAGGCATAAGCTTTATCTTCTAAACCGACTAAGGGGAGAAGCTCCTTAACTCGTTCTTCTATCTCCAGTTTTTTAAAACCGGCAATCTCTAAGGGAAAGGCAATATTATCAAAAACGGTGCGGGACTGGAGCAGATGGAAGTGCTGAAAGATCATGCCGATCTTTTGGCGGGCTTGCCGGAGCTCAGGAGCAGACATCGCCGTCAAGTCCTGACCATCGATCACGATTTTACCGCCGGTAGGCTCTTCCAAGCGATTGATGCAACGGACCAGGGTACTTTTACCCGCGCCGCTTAAACCGATGATGCCGTATATAGCGCCTTTGGGAATATGAAGGGAGATATCTTGAATGGCTACAACTTGCTCTTTGCGGGAGGTGTAAACCTTTGTTAAGTTCTCAATTCTAATCAACGCTGTTCCTCCTCGTTAGGTTCTAACTCAATATAATAAAAAACTCCACGAGGAAATCCGCGGAGTTATAGTCGGGTTTCCTCTCATCTCCCAGTATTTCCTGCAGGATTTAGCACCGTGCATTTTCATGTCGGTTGCCGGGTTTCATCGGGCCAGTCCCTCCACCTACTCTGGATAAGAGTGTTTATTGATTTTTAGCCAAGTTTCAGTCGAAATCTTGATAGACAATATACTAACATAGAACATAGGGTCTTGGCAAGTAATTTTTACAACAGTTCTTATTATGATCAAAGGACATTTCTTTTTTAAACAAATTTTCTTAAGAAGGATTATGAATATTGACAAGGACCTCATACTTTAATAAATTAAAGTATAGAAGTATAAGGAGATGATCGATAATGAATGAATATAATGACGATGATTTTAAGGGAATTGATCAGCGCTTGCGTGATTCCTTAACGGATGCGCTTTTTGACGCTCTTTTATTATTAAAGGATCGGGAAGAATGCTATAGGTTCTTTCAGGATATCGCTACGGTGGCGGAGATTAAATCCCTGGCTCAGCGCCTGGAAGTGGCCAAACTCCTTGAAAAGAATGTGACCTACACCACCATTGCTCAATCCACAGGTGCCAGCACGGCTACTATTAGTCGGGTCAAGCGGTGCCTGTACTTTGGGGCCGACGGTTATCAGATGGTCCTGAAGCGTCTGGAGGAGAAGGAAAAGGAGGAGGACTAATATGCCGCGAAGTTCTTTGGGCTTAAGAATCCCGGAAGGGATGCATGATATTCTTCCAGATGAGTTAGCCTTACAAGAGCGGGCAGAGGCCTCTGCGCTGGATTTATTCAAAGCATGGGCTTATCAGAAGGTTGTCACTCCGACCTTGGAGTATGGGGCATGCATCCAGCCGGTCGAAGAAGAAGGGGATAGTTTCTTTAAGCTCTTTGATCGTCAGGGCCATGTCCTGGTGCTGCGTCCGGAGTTAACCACTCCCATCGCCCGGATGGTCAGCACCCGGATGCGGGGGACTGCCTTTCCTTTGCGATTATGTTACGCAGCGGATGTCTTCCGCTATTCTAAATCTCATAAACAAGAATTCAGGCAAGTAGGAGTAGAGCTTATCGGATCAGCCTCCCCTGCGGCGGATGCCGAAGTAGTCGCCTTAGCGATTGAAGCTCTCCGCAAAATCGGCGGAATGGGTTTTCAAATCAATTTGGGACATATGGGTATATTTAAAGGTATTATGGCTGAGTTGGGAGTTCCTCAGGAATTTAAATTCAGCTATCAAGAAAAGCTTGCCCGCAAGGATTTCGTGGGGATCGAAAGATTGGTTAAGGACTATGGTTTTGAATTCAGAGTCGAGGAGATTCTTTTAAAGCTTCCTCACCTTCATGGTAAAGAGGATATGTTGGATCAAGTTCTTGAATGGAGTCAGCAGCCCTCATTACTGGAAGCGGTGGATGCCCTGAGGCAGGTGTATCAATACTTAAAGGATTTCGGAGTTCAGGACTATGTGTCCCTGGATCTGGGGATTTTACGTGGCTTTAGTTATTATACGGGTGCAGTCTTTGAAGGCTATGTTCCCGGAGTGGGCTTCCCTGTTGTTGAAGGAGGGCGTTATGACTCCCTATACGGTGAATTTGGGGAGGATGCCCCTGCTACAGGGTTTGCTATCAATCTAAAGGCTATCATCGAGCAAATGACCTGCTCCAATGCTGAAATCCCGGAAGTTCTTGTCTATGGCAGTGATGTTTCAAAAGTTATCGCTGAAGCCCGGAAACTCCGCCAACCAGGAAAACGTGTGGAGATGTGTCTGGAAAGCTTTACACAGGAACAAGCTGTGGAATCGGCTAACCGCAAAGGAATCAAGGAAGTAGTTTGCGCAAGGTGATTCAATAAAAAGGTTTATGATGATTCCCGCTCTCCCATGCCTTGCAATTCCCCTCAAAAAAGCTATAATTAGAAATAGGTGGAAATTAAAAAGTCGCCGTGACCTGAAAGTGTTGGAGCACTTCCAGGCACGAGCAGGTGTGTTGGCACCTACACGTAACAGTCAAGCTGTCCACGACGACATTCTTATTATACAACGCTGCCCGTTTCTGCACAAGCAAAGTGCCTGTGCTGCGGGTGAGGTGGGTATAGTGGGATGGGGCGGGGAGCAGACTGTGCGGCTTCACGCAGCAGGAGATTCAGCCTATTCCTGACCCTGGCAGCGGAAAGGAACTGTTCGCATACCGGTTATGCGGATTGCTTTTCTGTTTACAGCCGGTTTGCTTCCGGTTGAACGGGGTTAGGTGTTTAGGATTCAGCAGATAACGAAGCATAGCGCATGTGTAGGGTGAAAAAAACCTCGCATGTGCTTTTTAATTTCCCCTATAAAAGCAGACGGCAGGACCGGGTCAAGACCTGGAGCCTTGCCGCTGCTTGAAATAGGGGGGTATAGATTAAAATGACGGATTATGAAAAGATGTATTTTCAACTGGCGGCTAAAGTCGCCGATGTCATGGATATCCTTTTAAAAGCGCAGCAGGAGGGCGAAAAGGAATTCATGGACGGGGAGAGTCTTTCGAAGGGGAAAGTCATGGTCATTCCGGATGAACGCGGTGAGTGTGACTAAGGACGTTTGGGCTCTGATTAGTAAAGCGGAGGGAACGGGGTTTGTCCTCAAATGCGACAACGTTGTCGTGTTTGGGGACATGTTTATTAGGCTATTCAGGTTTTTTCTGCCGGTTTCTATAGGCTACTTAATATTGGCTATTACGTTAACGGTTGATCAGAAACTAAGGAATGTAAGACACTGAAAGCAGCAGGTCGGATCGAAATTCTTTTTGCATTGTTCCCGTTCAGCTACTATAAAATTAAAATCCAATTCAGGGATTTTTCCGATGGAGCCATCTTCTTTGATTAATTAGCTTAGGTTTGATTTTATTAGAGGAATCAGCTTATAGTCTTGTACCAAGAAGGTTTGGTAAGCCGGCCATACGTCAATTGAGAATTGGGGGTTTAAATTGATCATTCTTCAACAATATAACGGTGATCGTTGAGACCATAATCCTGCTGTAACGTCAAAACGCTTGCTATAAGCGGGATCGCAGGATTGTTGTTGAAATATGCTTTGACGTGAAAGGATGATGCTTTCACGTCTTTTCTTTTGGAGTCCCAGGGGATTAAAACTGTAACCGGCAAAGAGGTTTGAGATACGAAAACGATTTAGAAGATGTTGAAGAACGAAAAGTACAAGGGTGATACGCTGTTACAAAAGATTTTTACCGAGGACTTTATGACCGGAAAGAAAAGCAAAATTATTGGATAACGCTATCGGTATTACGTAAAAGACAGCCATCCGGCGATTGTTTCTGCTGAAGTGTTTAATAAAGTTCAGGAAGAAATGGCAAGGCGTAGAAGATTAGTTTATAAAGAGGATGGCACAGTAGAACCCAGTGGAAGCAAATACAACGAAAATATCTTTTGGGGGATTTGCTCGTGTGTGTGATTGCTGAGCATCTTATTGGAGAAGAACAGAAAGGGGCAAGGTGGTTTGGAGATCTGCTATGAGGATGGAGGAAAAGAACAGTGACATGTTCTAATTCCCCTACATTGGATGAAATGTGGCTCAAGGGTGTCTTGGTGAAATGGTTTGCGAACATGGTATTTATGAGGAAGCTTTTATCAGGAATACCATTGAAAATATACTGGTTTTTGAAGAGAATATTTCAATTTGCTATGAAGATAAATTGTGTATTAATATCAAAGTTTAACAATATGAAAGGATTGTCAGGGGCGGTGAGGGCAATAATGAACGTGTTGAAATGTTCGCTAAATCATCTGTCATTTCTGTCCAGAATATGGCATAATATAAGAAAATTCTCATTCTCTGGTCATAAAGTATTGTTTATAATAAACATAGGTCTTCATGCGATTTTATCAAAAGATGTTGAAGAAGGCGCAATAGGAGGTATTATGGGAAGGCTATTTAAGTGGAATATGTTCTTCACGTCATTTCTTCCCTTGTGGTGTTCGATTATTTTAAGCGACTTTTGGAGTATCGGAAATCATGCAGTACTATACCTTGTTTCCCTGGAACTTGCAGGAATGCACTGGCTGTGTGTAATTAGTGAATTCTTATGGAAAATAAAGATAGAAGCAATCACGGTTATACTACTGATTATCTATATAATTATCAGTATTCACCAAATAAACAAGATAATCAGTGAACAGGAAAGGGCTGCAAACCCAGAGCGTGGCACTATAAAAAGAGCTAAAAGAGCAAATAAATTAACCGCTGAATTTTTATTGGCGTATATCCTCCCAATGATAGCGTTTGATTTCAGTAATTTAAAAAGCATTGTACTATTTTCAATTTACTTTTCTGTGTTAAGTTTCTTATGCGTTAGAAACAGCAACGTTTATACTAATATTCTCCTTGAATTTAAGGGATATCGAATGTATGAATGCGATATAGAGTGTGGTGTTATGAATAGTAAGCATCTGTATACAGATTGCTTGATTATCAGTAAAAATAATTTAGCGCAGACAGTTCCACACGAGATAAGCTATTTCGATTTTGAAAACTATATATACATTGAAATAGGAGATAGTGCAAATGAGTAAAGAATTTCTTTTAAATACATTTCGGAATGTTAATGGTGGTTCATACTCATGGAATTTGTATTTTCTTAAAATCAATCATCGGTTTAGAGGTAATCCTTACTATGTCTACAAACACACATTTAGAAATGCTACATATTTATCGGATTACATATCTGCTTTGCTTGATTTGGTAATACAATATCAAATCGAACCATTGGAATCTGTGCAGGATTACAACGGTGAAAATAGCAAGACTTCATGCGATAAATTGGATATTCATAACGATTTAATTGAAGAACAATGGAGTGAGCTTGTTGGTTCAGTTGTCGGTGCGCCAAGAGAACAAATCACCGGAAAATATCAGGGGTATATTCTTGATGGACAGCCAACAGCTGAAGAACTGCCACAGATCACTATAGTGAAGGCAGGAAATCCAATTATTTCTTTGGATAAAAAGAATTCAAAGGTGTTCAAACATACAGTAAATGGCGAATTAGAGCAACTCACAGATGAATTATGTCGCTTATATTTAAATGCCGACTTTTTTGTGATTGCAGATACTTTATATTCATTCAACCATAGTTTTGAAGGAATGTTCAATCTTGAAAAAACATTGCATAGGTTGAAAATGCAGGCAGTTGAAAGCATAATGGGCACAAACGTATTTCAGGATGCAGAAAAAGTGCGTGGCTTTATGAAGAGTTATACGTCACCTAAAACATTTTTAACCTTAAAACAACAGCGAATGAACAAACTTCAGACATCGGAAGGACGAATTGAAATTGCAGAAAGGTTGAGAATTAACACCACTGAATCTAATGATTTAATTATTGTTAATCAGGAGCAAGCCAATCAGCTTATTAAATATCTGTGCTATAAAATCTTTCAAGATAAGGAAACAGATAATCTCATTGAAGTTAACTCTGTTATAAACGACAATGTTTTTGGATAATAGAAAATTTAAAAATGCTGCTCGTAAAATATAGGTTACTTCAAATCATTTGTTGTGTTTACGCCATGAACTTCTCTTAACATAGATAATACGAATAGCAATACTGCAAAGCCGGCTTCAATAAAAGAAATAGATATTAATTAGTTTTTTAAGCTGAGGTCGATGTGAAAATTTCGTCTATGTATATTCAGAATTTTCGAAAGTTGTGGCAGTGCCGTATTGAGTCAGAAAGAAGACTACTTTATTTGCTGGTGCTAACAAAGCGGAAAAGGGTCTGCCATGGAAGCACTTGAAAAACTATTAGCGGGATGAAGTTTTGTTTTTAATGATCTACCAAAAGGTAGAAGAAAGCTGATTGATCTAGTTAAGGAGGGGCTTATATTTCCCTATATATAAAATACTAATGATTGGCGGGGGAAAAGCATGTATATGACAGAGCAACATATAAAGGAGCAATTAAGCAAAGCATATGCGAATGCAATTGCCGCTAACGCAGGGATGATTTTCAGGGATTACGGAAATATGGACTATGGGCTAGATGGAAAATTTTCGGATGTTGATGTTTATCGTGATAATAAAGATCGTTGTCGGTATAGTGAAACCGGATATGGCATAGAATTTCAACTCAAAGCAACAGTAAATATTGTGGCCAGAAGTGGGACGGTATACTATGATCTAGAAATGAAAAATTATCTCGACTTAATTCGCACTGATATTGGTACTCAAAGAATTTTGATTATCTATTCTTTACCAAAAGAACGAGATAAGTGGTTAGAAATCAATGATGATGGTGCGGTATTACATAGATGTGCATGGTGGTGCTCATTACGCGGAAAACCGCATGAAAGTAATAGAACAAAAGTTAGAATTGAGATACCTGAAAGACAATTGTTTACTTCTGAAGAACTAAAAAGATTGATAAAACTCGTAAAAGGAGGGGATATTCTATGAATGAAGACACAAAAAGAATGTTTCATGGAATAAGTACTACCTCTATCGAGCGATATTTACTATTGAAAGGCTGGGATAGAGACTATCAATTTAAGAACCCAAATTTGTTGAGTTTTATTTATAAGCCCCTGAATAAGCGAATTGCCATATCTGCTAGTGATAAATTTCAAGATTTTTATTTTACACTAGAGAGTGCATTACAAACAATATCTCTTATACAAAATAAAAGTATTGGTGAGATTATTAAAGAAATATCTAATGTTTATTTTGATAAAATGGAGTTCAGAATTATTTCTAGTCTTACTGAGGATGGCAAAATGCCTTTAAAATATGCATCCGAGTGCATTGAGGGAATAACAGAATTGATATTATACTCTGCTTGTGCTGAGCAAAATGCGCAGCCTATTTGTTTTCGTGCTACTAATTTTGCAAAAGATTACTTACAGAATTTTAAACTAGCTCAAACAGATGTTGGGAGCTTTGTTATAAATGTAGATATACAAGTTGTTGACGATGTTGAAGAACAACTTGTGCTTGAAGGCTGTACGCCACCTATACCGTTTGAACATAAAATTGTTGAACGTATTTTTACAGCTATTGAACAAGTAAACGATATTGTTGAGCGCCAACAAGTGATCAGTGATGTTGCAGAAACCGCATATAAAACAGGAATTACTGCCAATATGTGTGATGCTCTATTGAAGATGAAGCCAGAAAATGGTGAGGCAGAAATTAATGCGACTTTAAAGTATGCTTCATTATTAACGATAGGAAAAGATGAGAGCAAAAGTATTGATATTGGAAATCATCACTTTTGGACTATTGATGAATTAGCTAAGATTTATCGTGATAAAGTGCTTTATGACGATGTCATTCTAACAGGGGTAGTCAAATCTCTTTCAAAAAAGGATGTAGAAGAAACGACTGAAAAGACAATACGGCTACTTACAAATTATAACGGTAAATACCGGGTTATATTTATGGAATTGCCTGATGAAGAGCATCGAATTGCTTGTGACGCATATCGAGATGATTTAGAAGTTGAAGTTTCTGGGGAACTTGACATGAGTAATAGAACATGGGTATTAAGCAAAATAAAATACTTCAAAATCATATAAGTATGATACCCTGCCGTCAAGGCCCTAACAAGGTTCAAGTTTTTGACACTTATCGACGGCTTCTTAAGGTTGAGATGAAATTGTAGCGTGTCTATGTTTACATATGAGTGTGGCAGCCATATGCCGTAGTTTATACGTAGACAATCCTTCCGCCAAGGAGCCAGTAGGTCCTCATGACATCTTTCTTGTATCCTCAAGGCACGTGGAGACCATAGTCCTGTTGCATCGAAAAAATAGCTGAAATTAATGACTAGACAATAACGCGAGGATTAAGGATATGAGAGTAGATGCTTCATGTCCTTTTTTGTTGAGGGAGAGGATTGAGCGGATCAATTGTTTATCAAAAATATCTAGTCGTAAAAGGAAAAAATAATGCGGAATGGATAATTCAAATTTAGATTTTATGAATGTTCAATCTGTTGTTTCGAGAAGAAAATAAAATAGTATGCACGATTCAAATTAGAATTGGTGCATAGATGGCAATATTTCCAAATAGTAGTTCAAAAATTGTTGTTAAAATATTCTCATAATAGTAAAATATAAATATGATATTGTTATACGTATCGAGGGGGAGAAAACGCCTAATGAGAATGAGAATGTTTAATTAGATTAGGCAGCAGTAAATTATCAAATCTATTAGTCTAAATTTGTGAGAATAACTTCAAGATGGGATGTTGCGGTATGCCAAAAAAGAAAATATATTTTAGTTATAGTTGGGAAGAGAAAGAGAATAAAAAATGGATAATCCGCTTAAAAAATGACTTAAGCAATGAAGGTTTAGAGATAATTTTTGATCAAGATGAATTAGATAAAGGGACGATTAACATAGATCGTTTCATATCAGATAATATGAATGATGCAGATTTTATTATTATTGTCATAACTCCTTCATACATAAACAAATCAAATATTAAAAATGATGGAAATGGAAATAGAAAAAGGAGTTGGGTGGAAATTGAAAACGACTATATTATAAAAAGGAAACATAATAATAGCAAGTCACTTATTCCAATAATTATGAAGAAGAAAGAGAGTAATTTACCAGATAATATTTCAGGATTAACTTATTACGACATGTCGAATGAAAATTTATACAAGGAAGAATTACAGAAAATTAGGAATATAATCCATTCTGAAAAAGTAAAAACCGATATTCCGTTAATCACAAGAGAGCACCCAATATCTAATTTGATTGAGAATATAGATATATTATTTAACTACCAGGATAATCCGCCTCAAGTTAGTGCCGTTGTTCAATATGGTGAAGCAAGTCTCTATTTAGAACAAAATCAGGTATTATCTCTATTTATAATGGTTTCAAAAAACAATACTTGCAAAACTGAAGACACTTCAGATACTAAAGTATTAAGCACTGAGTATTTTGCTCTACCAATAAGACAAAACCAATATACAGAAGTCTTAATTAAAATAGAACAAGGTGTAAACGAATACCTTAAACGAGTAATTAACTATGAAGCATTGTTCGAAGTTGATAAATTTGAACTCTTAGATGAGTCGTATTCCTATAAATTATTAAGTGTACAAAGAAGTTATTGGAATATGTTAATTAGTGTTGCTAATCAATTTGATTGGGATAATGGGAAAACAGAATGGAATATTTTTCAACGTAATAATTATTATATTCATGTGTTTTCACCAATAATTTCATATAATAAAAGATACAATAGTGGAGAACATGCTATATATAGAGTCAAGAAGAATGAAGACATTAATAATGATATAGTAGATATCTACGTAAGTGTTCGCGATATTATAGGATTTTCTCAAATAGAAATTTCAGAACGAAAATCATGGGGGATTCGTAAAGCATATAATTGGTTAAAAGAGGAATTTATACCCTTTGTCTGTTTAAAGAAAAATTTAATAGTCAATGATGTCATCTATAGAGACTTCTGTAAGAGTGAAGAAGATGTGTTTTCACAAATGCAATATTTCTATATGTGTTCAAAGGCGTATGTCAATTATGATGAAATTATTATATTAAGAAATGCATTATGTTTTTGCTTAAGAAAACAATACCCCAAAGAGGACTTCAATTATATTATATCTAAGTTGGGATTAAGTGGAATAAATCTACAAAGAGAACCATTTGAAATTTCTGAGTCAGTAATAGAAAATTTGTATAATGATAAGTTTATCAGCAAGATTGAAAAGAATCATAATAATTGTTCCCTAGCAGATGATATCCTAAGATGTATAAAGGTATTTACTGATGACCTTAGTAGATATAAGTTAAATGATTTTGAAATGAGCTACATTATAAGAATTTCAAATAGTTTAATTGAAAAAATGCACAAAGTGGAAATGTTAGAAAAATATAAAGATAAAAAATATTAAATAGTAACTATAAAATATTTTTTTAAAGAGAGGAAGTAATATGAAAAAAGCATTGATAATAGGTATCGATGAGTATCCAGATGCACGGTTACATGGATGCGTAAACGATGCTAGTGCAGTTGCAGAGCTCTTAAAAACAAATGGCGATGGTGCACCAAATTTTGACGTTTCGCTAAAGCTTAACGTTAAAACAAAAGCCGAATTATTAGAGATGATAGATGGATTATTTAGTGGCGATGCAGGTGCTTCTTTGTTATACTTTTCGGGACATGGAAGTGAGTACGGCCATATTGTAACACCGGATTATAAAGGTAAAGACTTGGGCGTACTTATGAGTGAGGTTCTAGGGTATGCAAATAAATCAAAATGTAAGAATAAGATAATAATTCTAGACTGCTGTTTTTCTGGGAAATTTGGTGAATCACCAGTTATGCAAAGTAATGAATCTACACTTGGTGAAGGTGTTACAATTATGACAGCTAGCTCAAGAGACGAAGTAGCGATGGAAAGTAATGGACAAGGCCTTTTCACGAGCTTATTTTTACAGGGGTTAAGAGGCAGTGCTGCAGATATAACAGGAAAGATTACACCGGCGGGAATATATGCGTTCATAGATCAATCTCTAGGTGCTTGGCAACAACGTCCGGTTTTCAAAACTAATATTTCACATTTTGTTTCAGTCCGTGACATAGAACCAAGAGTCCCTAAAAGTATTCTGCGTAAATTAGGTCAGTATTTTGTTTCGCCGAGTGATGAATTCAAACTTGATCCTTCATTTGAATTTACAAATAGTCTGGAATATGAACATGAAGTTGTAGAACCTTACGCAAAACAAGAAAATGTAAATGTATTTAAAGAACTTCAGTTATTTGAAAGTGTAGGACTTGTAGAGCCGGTAGATGAAGAACATATGTATTTTGCTGCAATAAAGAGTAAGTCCTGTAAATTGACAGCGCTTGGACTTCACTATTGGAAATTGTCCAGAGATACTAGATTCTAAGCTAATATAGGAGGAGATAGAAAATGAAAGTTAATGTGTTTATTCCACATCGCTGGAACAATAATGATTTTGCTGATATTAGTGCGATATTGGATCGTACAAAATTCAGTATTAGAGATTATTCTGTGCCAAGTAGTTCGCCATTTGATAGTATTGATAGGAGATTCAATGTTGATCCACAGATTCAGAAGCAAATTAAATACGCTAGTGTTGTTATTTGCTCAAATCGATCGGCCAATAATTCTGGAATGGCCCTTGATGAAATTAAATTTGCAATTAGTATAGGAAAGCCAGTAGTAGCAGTTAAAATTACGGAAAGCACAAGTAGTAGTATTTCAAGTTTAGGTGTACCTGTTGTTGCGAAAAGAAAGGATTCATTGGAAGCATGGATTAGCCAGAATATCTGAATGATGCAACCACAATTTATTAGTTGTATTGAAAGTTTATTAAATATCCGCCAAGGCCTCAATAGGTTCTCACGACATCATTTTTGTCTCCTCAAGGCAAGAGGGAGAGGCGGAATTCATAAATGGAGAGCCGTATCCTGGGAGCAAAGCCGTGGTCATTCAAGATGAAAACCGTGAGGCTGAATAATCAACATGTCCCGGAACGCGACAACGTTGTCGTGTTCCGGGACATGTTGTTACTTCGGGCAGATCCGAAGCTATGGGTGGAAAAGGCAGAAGATTTGCCAGAAGCCATAAAATATTAAAAAACTATTGCCAGGGAAAAATGAGATTGCTATAATAAACATAACGCGCTAACACTTTAATTAGTTAAAGTGATGAAATGAGTAAAGAGGAGTTGAGGGAGGTTGGCTCGGAATTTCTTAACCATCGCTCTTCCTAAAGGAAAATTATTGACAGACTCTCTAGAGGTTCTGACAAAGATAGGAATCGAATGTCAAGAGGTCAGCGAAGAGTCGAGGAAATTGGTCTTTCCTTTAGAAAAAGCTCAGGCACAGATCATTATTTGCCGCCCTACGGATATTCCGACTTTTGTGGAATATGGGGCGGCGGATGTAGGCTTTGTAGGTAAGGATACACTCTTGGAAGAAAATAAAGATGTCGTGGAGCTTTTGGATCTTGGCTTTGGCTATTGCCGCTTTGTTGTAGCCATGCCGGAAGAAAAGGTTTCTCCCCGCTTACCGGACGGAAAATTTGATCTGAGTGAGTTAAACCATCAAAGGGTGGCGACCAAGTTCCCCCGGGTAGCTGAAGAATTTTTTCGCAAGCAGGGTATGCAGGTTCTTCCCATCAAGCTTCATGGAAATATCGAACTGGCCCCTCGGGTAGGACTCTCGGAGATGATTGTGGACATTGTTTCCACTGGAACCACACTACGGCAAAATAAGCTGGTTGAAGTCGCTCCCATTCTCGAAGCTACGACGAGATTAATTGCGAATCGCGTCGCTTATCGTATGAAATATGAACGCATTAATGAGCTGACTGAGAAGCTTCGTCAGATTCTTTAGAAAGCTCATTAAGATGGAGGGAAGAGACATGGAGATTAAGACCCTTAAGGAATTGGATTTGACTACTCTAACGCGCAAGTCTTATGGCAATGATCAATTGCTGGAAGATAAGGTAGCCGAGATTCTTTCTGAAATTAAGAAGGAAGGGGATCTTGCTCTCTATGCTTTAACGGAGAAATTCGATGGGGTGGATCTCCGCGGTTCAGGGCTTCGCGTCCAAAAAGAAGAGTTGACCAGGGCATACGCCCAGGTGGATGAGGAATTCCTGGAAGCCCTGCGACTTGCCAAAGAAAATATTACTTCTTATCACGAAAAACAAAAGCGTACTTCATGGCTGGATGCCAAAGAGGATGGAAGTGTCTTAGGGCAGCTTTTACTTCCACTTAAACGGGTTGGTATCTATGTTCCGGGAGGAACCGCCGCTTATCCCTCTTCAGTGCTGATGAATGCAGTACCTGCTGTGGTAGCAGGGGTCGAAGAGATCGTTATGGTCAGTCCTCCGCGAAAGGATGGAACCTTATTGCCTGAAGTCCTGGTAGCTGCTGCGGAAGCCGGAGTCACCGAAATCTATAAGGTAGGAGGGGCTCAAGCCATCGCAGCTTTAGCCTTTGGCACTGAGGGAATCTCCCCTGTGGATAAAATTACCGGCCCCGGAAACATCTACGTCACCCTGGCGAAAAAGCAGGTCTTTGGTACCGTGGATATTGATATGCTGGCCGGCCCCAGTGAGATATTGATTTTAGCCGATGAGTCCGCAAAACCGGAAGAGCTTGCCGCCGATCTTCTTTCCCAAGCCGAACATGACCCGTTAGCTTCGTCCATTTTAGTCTCTCCTGATCGGAAATTGCTGGAGGAGACAGTGGTGGAAGTGGAACGGCAATTAAATCTGCTTCAACGGCAGGAGATCGCCCGAGCCTCTTGGGAGGCCTATGGGGCAGCGATTTTGGTTCAGGATCTGGAAGAGGGAATGGACTTGGCCAACCAAATTGCTCCCGAACACTTTGAGCTGGTGGTTAAGGAGCCCTATAGTTGGTTGGGTCGGGTGAGAAATGCTGGGGCTGTTTTCCTGGGACGCTTCTCGCCGGAACCCGTAGGGGATTATTTTGCCGGTCCCAATCATGTATTACCTACGGGAGGTACTGCCCGTTTTTATTCTCCTTTAAACGTGGATACCTTTACTAAGAAGGTCAGTGTCATAAGTTATTCGGAAAAAGCTTTGCGGCGTGACGGTCGGCACATTACTCATTTAGCTCGTAAAGAAGGACTTGAGGCCCATGCCCGGGCAGTGGAGGCAAGAAAGCTATGGTAGATAAAATGAACCTTGAAGAATGGATCCGACCATCCATACGAGCATTAAAAGCCTATGAAAGCAAGTCCATCCCCGACTGTGTACGCTTGGACGCCAATGAAAATCCTTTGTCTTGGCCTCAAGGAATGATTGAGCGATTATTGGGTTCATCCATTGCCTTTAATCGCTACCCTGATGGAGGAGCTCAAGAACTCAAGCAAGCCCTTTCCGGTTATACAGGAGTACCTGGTGAGGGAATATTAACGGGAAATGGCTCTGACGAGCTGATCCAGCTGCTCATGACGACTTTTGGAGGAGAGAATCGGGCCGTCGTTGTTCATCCGCCCACATTTAGTATGTATGGAGCAGCGGCCAGGGTGACCGGAACTAATGTTCTTGAAGTTCCTCTTCTCCTCACAGAAGATGGGCGGGATTTCCGTCTGGATGTGGAAGGGATACTTAAGGCAGCGGCCCAGTCTCAGGTACATATGATTGTACTCTGCAATCCCAATAATCCAACGGGAACCCTATTCCCTCGGGAAGAGATATTCAGGATTGTGGCAGAATCAGGGAAGATCGTCGTTGTGGATGAAGCCTACGGAGAATTTTCCGGGGAGAGTGTCGTGGATCAGATTCCTCACTGCCCCAATCTCTTAGTGATGAAGACCTTTTCCAAGCTGTTTGCCATGGCTGCTCTCAGGTTGGGTTACCTTCTGGGGCAACCCTCAATGATCGAAGCATTGAACCGGGCTCGTCAACCTTTTAATGTGAATAGCTTTAGTCAAAAGGCGGGAGCCATTGCTCTGAATTATGTTGAGGACTTTGCTGAGCAAGGTCGGACTCTGAGAGCTGAGCTGGAGAAGATCGTTGAGGCACTGACCGCTTTTGCTTCGGTAAAGGTTTTTGCAACCCGGGCTAATTTCGTTCTTTTTCAGCCCGAGGATCCGGACCGGGTCTATCAGGAATTGATCGAGAAGGGGTTTCTGATCCGCAATATGGGGAATCTGCCGTTGGTGGGCAAGGCCTTGCGGTTTAGCGTCGGTTTGCCTGAAGATAATGAGAGACTTATGAAAGCACTTCGGGAGATTCTAAAATAAATGATCCTACTAACAACTAATTCTATATCTAAAAAAGACCTACAAGCGTAGCTTTATGCACAAAAGCGGAACGGATTTAGCGGAGGGGCGGTCGGGTCAACGAGGCTTTCTTAACGTAGCGAAGCCACGGTTCACATGCAGAAAACAGCGGGGTTTGGCGTAGCTGTTAAATAAAGCGAGTTGATCAGCCCTGGAGCTATGGAGAACGTGAGTCTCCGATCAAGAAACCTTCCAGCGGAAGGTTTCAGGAGATCACGCCCGAAGGTGCGTTGTGCATGAAGCTACTCGACTCGAGTAAACGATTTTTCAGTCATCGCAATAATTAGGATAACACCTTGTAAGTGAGGTTTTTGAAATGCGTGAAGCACGAATTGAACGTCAGACCAAAGAAACCAAAATTCTGGTTAAGTTAAACCTTGATGGAGCCGGAGAAGCTCAGGTCAATACGGGTATCGGCTTCTTTGATCATATGCTTGAGGCCCTGGCCCGGTTTGGCTATCTTGACCTGGAAATAGCTGCCCAAGGGGATTTGCAGGTGGATCCTCATCATACTATAGAAGACTGTGGTATCGTTTTCGGGCAGGCAATACGAGAAGCCTTAGGAGAGCGTCGTGGAATTGAGCGGATTGGAGATACTCTTCTTCCCATGGATGAAGCACTGGTTCAGATTGCTTTGGATATCTCCAATCGTCCCTATCTGGTCTGGGATGTGGATTGCCCCGATGGGATGGTGGGAGAATTCCCTGTGGAAATGGCGGAGGAGTTTTTTCGGGCGGTGTCCGTCCAGGCAGGGATAACCTTGCATATTCGACTGTTCTCCGGCAAGAATCGCCATCATATTCTGGAGGCGATCTTCAAAGGCTTCGGTCGTGCACTAGGCTTGGCTCTTCGTGAGAATCCCCGGTTCCAAGGAGTTTTGTCGACAAAGGGAGTGCTTTAAGGAGGTCTTTTTTCTCTATGATAGGAATTATCGATTATGGCCGTGGAAATTTGCGCAGTGTAGAAAAGGCTCTCTTAAAATTAGGATATTCGGCTAAGGTTCTGGAATCTCCAGATGAACTGATGGATACGAAAGGTATCATTCTGCCGGGAGTGGGCGCATTTGCCGATGCCATGGCGGCTCTTGAAGAAAAAGGATGGATTGAGCCTTTAATTCGCTATGCCTGTTCAGGAAAGCCCTTTTTGGGGATTTGTCTCGGTATGCAAGTGCTTTTTGAGGTTGGGGAAGAGCATGGGGAACATAAGGGATTAGGATTGCTCCCCGGGAGAGTAGTGAGGTTCCCTGTGGGGCGAAAGGTTCCTCATATGGGATGGAATACACTTCATCAGGAAAAGCCTTGCCGCCTTCTTCAGGGGATTCCGGACGAACCCTTTTTTTATTTTGTTCATTCTTATTATGTTTTGAGTGAAGAGCAGGAGATTCTCGCGGGGACGAGTGACTATGGAGTACCTTTTCCCGCTCTCGTGGGAAGAGATACGGTTTGGGGGGCACAATTCCACCCTGAGAAATCCAGTCCTTGGGGGCTTAAATTATTGGAGAACTTCGGAAAGTGGGTGAATGAGGATGCGACTATTTCCGGCCATTGATCTTAAAGAGGGGAAAGCTGTCCGCCTGCTCCAGGGGAGGATGGAGGATGCTACCGTATATGGGGATCAGCCGCTAGAAGTGGCTCGGAATTTTAAGGCTCAGGGAGCTGATTCTCTCCACGTTGTGGATTTGGACGGTGCCTTCGCCGGCAAACCTATAAATGATGCTGTGATACTTAAGCTTATTCAATCCTCCGGGCTGCGGGTACAGGTGGGAGGAGGAATTCGAACGCTTGAGAGAATAGAGGAGCTCCTGGAGTTAGGGGTTGAAAGGGTCATCCTCGGTACAGTGGCTGTGCGCCATCCCGAACTGATACAAAAAGCAGCGGAACGCTTTGGGGAAGCCATCGTGGTGGGAATTGACGCGAAGGATGGCCTGGTAGCGGTACAGGGCTGGGCGGAAAAGACGGAGATAAGGGCCCTGGATTTGGCTTTGAAAATGAAGGAGATCGGGGTGAAGCATCTGGTGTTTACGGATATCTCCCGTGACGGGATGCTTCAAGGTCCCAACATTCAAAGCACGGCTGAATTGGCCCGGTTAAGCGGCCTGCAGGTGGTTGCCTCGGGAGGGATTTCCCGGGTGGAAGATCTCATATTACTCCAAAGGGAGGCAGATAAAGGTGCCTCCATTGAGGGTGCAATCGTGGGCAAGGCACTCTATACAGGTGCCTTCTCCCTGGCTGATGCCCTTAGGGTTGTTCGTCATAGTGGAGAGGCCGTAGATAAGGACCACAAGGGGGAAGGTTGATGTTAGGGAAACGGATTATACCTTGTCTGGATGTTCATGAAGGTCGCGTGGTCAAAGGGACAAATTTTGTCAATCTTCGCGATGCCGGAGATCCTGTGGAGTTGGCGGCTCTTTATGATCAGGAGGGAGCCGATGAATTGGTGTTTCTCGATATCTCCGCATCAGCTGAAGGCCGGGAAACCATGGTTGAACTGGTCCGCAGAACGGCGGAACAAGTATTTATTCCTTTTACCATAGGTGGAGGACTGCGAACCGTTGAGGACATTCGTAAGGTGCTAAGGGCTGGGGCAGATAAGGTCTCTCTGAATACATCGGCTGTCCAGACCCCTGGACTGATCGAAGAGGGAGCCCATGCTTTTGGCAGCCAATGCATCGTCGTCGCTGTCGATGCCCGGCAGACTCGTCCGGGAGCATGGGAGGTTTATATCCATGGGGGACGGACTCCCACGGGGAAGGATGTTTTGGAGTGGGTTAAGGAAGTGGAGCGCTTAGGTGCGGGTGAAATACTGCTGACGTCCATGGATCGGGATGGGACGAAAAATGGATATGATTTGGACCTTACCCGTGCCGTAAGCAGAGCAACTTCTCTGCCAGTCATTGCCAGTGGCGGTGCAGGAACGCTGGAGCATCTGGCTGAAGGACTAACGATAGGAGAAGCGGATGCGGTTCTGGCAGCTTCGATTTTTCATTATCAGGAGTATAGCATTGCAGAGGCTAAAGCTTATCTGGAGGCGCGGGGCATTCCGGTGAGGAAGGCTTAGGTAGATCATTCTGAAAAGGACCTGAAAGCTAATTCTCCAGGATTTTGCTTTACACCGGTCGCTCAATAAGCTGCGCGGACAA
Source organism: Desulfitobacterium dehalogenans ATCC 51507 (assembly GCF_000243155.2). Lineage (NCBI taxonomy): Bacteria > Bacillati > Bacillota > Clostridia > Eubacteriales > Desulfitobacteriaceae > Desulfitobacterium > Desulfitobacterium dehalogenans. The sequence continues at coordinate 1,403,518 of NC_018017.1, forward strand.
AACTAACGCTCAAGCTCTCCGCTCCGAAAGGTGCCCGGCTAAATCGGCTCCTGCCTCATAGCCGGTTGGAAACGTCCTGTTTCCAACCTTTCTCCGCAGCGTGCTTTTCGCGAAGTTTTGTTTCCGCTCGCTTAAATTAGCTCCCTTTTGTAAAGCAAAATCCTTGGGCTGCTTTTCGGGTTTGAGTAGGGTGTTGTAGGAAATGTAGGGCAAGTCGCCTGACCAAAGTTGCTTTTTCCGTCTTTACCGACGCCGCTTAAGCGGCATGGTCGGCTACCCTGAGAAAGCTACGAGGGCCAAAAAGGCCTTGAAGCTAACCCCAGAAAGTCCTCACAAAAGGCCCTGAGACCCCAAGCGAAAATAAAAGAGACCCGCAAGGCGTAGCTTTGCGCACAAAAGCGAAACGGATTTAGCGGAGGGGCGGCCGGGGTGAACGAGGCTTTCTTAACATAGCGTAGCCACTGGTTTACATGCAGAAAACAGCGGGGTTTGGCGCAGTTGTTAAGAAAGCGAGTTGACCAGCCCCGGAGCTATGGAGTGAGCGTTGTGCGTAAAGCTACGCGACCCGAGCAGCTTTTCCCCCTGCTGGTGCTGTGGCAGAGGCATGACCGTGGCAAAACTAGAAATCATGTACAAAGAGGTGGGGATTTAATGAATACATATAATCCTAAAGAGTCACAGGCTCAGGTCCCCCAAGGGATACGCTGGAATGCCGAGGGTTTAATTCCTGCCATCGTGCAGGATGTGGATACAAAAGAAGTCCTGATGCTGGCTTATATGAATGAAGAAGCACTCAGACTTACTCTTCAGGAGGGAAGGGCTTGGTATTTCAGTCGAAGCCGTCAATCCCTATGGCTGAAAGGGGAAAGTTCAGGCAATACCCAAGAGGTTATGGATCACCGTTTTGATTGCGATCGGGACACTATTCTGCTGATAGTAAAGCAGAAGGGGGTAGCCTGTCATGAGGATTTTTATTCCTGTTTTCATTATGGGATCCAGGGAGGAGACTATGTAACTCTTGGACGACCTAAAGAAGTTCCTTTAATTTCCTTAGGAAGGACTATGGAGTTATTGGCAGAGGTCATTCACTCACGGAATATAGAACGTCCGGAAGGAGCCTATACAACCTATCTGTTTGACAAGGGGCTGGACAAGATCCTCAAAAAGATTGGGGAGGAAAGCGCGGAGACAATTATTGCTGCTAAAAATAGTTCGGCTGAGGAGATTCGTTATGAAGTCTCAGACCTCATTTATCACGTGCTGGTAATGTTGGAAGAACGGGGAGTAAGTTTAAAGGATATCGCCCAAGAGCTGCTCTCACGAAGAAAATAGTCAGGCAAAAATTGAATCCTTGTAAAGAGGGCTTGGAGACCTTCTTTATAAGGATTCTTTCCTTAATTCCTCCTTTATTTGTATCATATTGGTAGATAGCGCCCATATGCAATTGTTAAGAAAATGTGATTAAAGGATAAGCTATTTTAATCTCAGGATTCGTATGGTATTATTTGTAGAGAATTACACTAAAACAGATTAAGGTAATTCTAGATTGGTCACTATAAGCAATAAAGAGGGTATAGATAAAAAAGGAGCTGGAGTTGTTGTTTGACCAAAAAAAACTAAGAAGTAGAAAACTATCGTTTATAGGCATTGTCCTGATAACACTTGGGTTATTAACTGCGTGCAATGGGAAACCTGTACAACAGGAAGAAGTTAAAAAGTTTGACAGCACGGATATCGCCATGGGTACGGTCATAAGTCAAAGGGTCTTTGGGGATAATGGACAGGCAGCAATCGACGAAGCTCTGGAGAAGATCAGGAGCCTGGAGAACCTTTTGACCTTCAATGCTCCAGGGGGAGATGTTAACAAACTCAATGAATATGCTGGAAAGCAAAGTGTAGAGCTCCAGCCGGAGACATTGCTTATTTTGAAAGAGTCCAAGACAATAGCCGAACTCAGCGGGGGAGCCTTTGATGTAACCGTTGGTCCTATAGTGAAAAGTTGGGGAATTGGTACGGATAATGCACGAATTCCATCTGAAGCGGAATTAAAAGAACAGTTGCCTCTCGTCAATTATAAGAATTTGATTATTGAGGGGAACACAGCTTACCTTAAACAAGCGGGCCAGATGGTGGATTTGGGTGGTATTGCCAAAGGGTATGCCGGAGACGCAGCTGTTGAAGTCTATAAAAAGCTTGGTATTACTTCCGCCTTCATCAATCTTGGCGGTAATGTGGTTACTGTGGGAAGTAAGCCTGATGGCAGCCTTTGGACTGTTGGGGTGCGTAACCCCCGTCCTGCTAATGAAGAAGACGATCAGATTGTGGGTATGATTACTGTAGCGGATAAAGCGGTTGTGACTGCCGGGGACGATCAGCGTTTTTTTGAAGTAGACGGTGTACGTTATCACCATATTCTTAATCCTCACACAGGCTATCCTGCCCAATCGGATTTGATGAGCGTCACCTTGGTGACGGATTCTTCTTTGGTGGCCGATGCCTTGGACACAGCTGTATATATTCTTGGCTTGGAAAAAGGTAGGGCGATGCTCGAAAAGTATGGTGGAGTGGAAGCTGTTTTTATCACCAGAGATAAAAAAATCTATATTACAGATGGACTTAAGGATAGTTTCCAATTCTATGATGAAAGCAAGGAATATGAGTTGGTCGAAGAATAAGGCCTATTAATTGCCGGGTATAGGGGACTGGAGATAAACATGAAAGCAGAAGGTAAAAGAAAAAAAGGTGATTTGATCATTATTCTGGTCGTTCTCTTAATCGGAGTTGGTGCGGCAATGCCTTGGCTCTGGAATCAGATTAATCCAGGAGCAAAAAGTGCAGGGCGGGAACATATTGCTGTCATTACCCGGGACGGTAAGGAAGTTGCCAGAATTAATCTAGATAGTGTAACTGAACCCCAGCATTTTCATTATGAAGATGGAATTGAATTAACGATAGTTGCTGAGAACGGAACGATTCGATTTTTAGAATCCCAATGTCCTGACCAAATCTGTGTAAGATCCGGAGTTTTGAGTAAGCCCGGTGATTTCGCGGCCTGTTTGCCTGCGGGAACCATAGTGACCATTGAGGGTGATGAATATGAATAGAAGTAAGCGCTTTGCGATAATTATCATCCTGGTCACCAATGCGATCATTATATCCTTTCTTGAATCCTTCATTCCCGTACCAATTCCTGTACCCGGTATTAAGCTGGGTTTGGGTAATATTATTACCATGATCGCCATTGTTTTTTTGGGATTTAAAGATGTCTTATTTATTGTGTTAGTCCGTTGTTTTGTAGTGGCTATACTGACCCGGGGCGTAATGATGCTTGCCTTTAGCTTGACGGGAGGTATATTAAGTGCACTGGTCATGTGGCTGCTGTACAGAAAACTCTCCAGATTTTTCAGTATTAAGGGAATAAGCATTGCTGGAGCTATCGTTCATAATACGACCCAGATTACCATTGCATCCTTCATTCTTGGTCAAGCGGTGGTTTTCTATTACTTGCCAATACTTCTTATATCCGCCGTGGTTACAGGCTTGGTCACCGGGAGTATAGGTGAACTGGCAATTAATGAAATAAATAAAAAAGAAATTTTCAAAAAAGATCCTGAGCCCCATGAAAGTGCGGAAGAGCAGGTTGCTTTAAAGCCTGGAGATGATCGGGAACTTATCCATACCGGAACGAATGACAATAAAGAAGTACAGGATTCCGGTGTAGAAGGGAATTAAGATGAAATACAGTAGAAGAGATTTGAGTGGCCTATGGCGAAGGATTTAACAGCAATACATTCTGACGAAGAAAATAAGGGGTTAAATAAAGCGGAATACTTTAGGATGGATGGACTTGTCAAGCTAATCCTAGCGATTCTGCTTATGGTTATGCCCTTTTGGTTCCGGTACCCTTTGAGCTTTGGACTTTTAAGCATTTATTTAATCCTGATCGCATGGGTTTTTAAGGTTGATTTGAGAACAATAGCGATCAGCGGGGCGTCCTTTGGAATTATTGTACTTATTCCTTATTTCTTCGGCTTGTTAATGAATGCTCTCTTCTTTTATTTTTCCCGGAATCCCATGTTTGCTTTCCAAGGGTTTGGCGCGGTTTTCCTAAGGCTTTTTAAGATTTTTGTTATTTGGTATATCAGTATCCTGTATTTCCACACCACGCCAATGAGAACCTTTATCGGAATGCTGGATAAATTTTTAATGCCTTTAAAAAGGCTGGGGCTGCCGGTTCAAGATTATTTGAAGGTTGTTATGTGTATCGTAGACCAGCTGAAAGATACAGGCTCTGAAGTTAAAAAGAGCTTGGGAGAAAAAATGCGTGCTGTAGTTGGGGAAGAGAGGCGTAAGCTCAGAATTAATGTGAAAGGGATTTCTCAGATTATCGTTAATCTTATCGTTGATTCCTTCGAAAAAATTGATAAAATTCAAGAATATGTTGATAAAGTGAGCCCCGAGGAGTTGTACCATTATCGGTTCAAATTCACTCTTAAGGACGGAGTAGCTCTTGTGAGTTTCGTCGTGTTTCTAGGGATCATTTGGATTATAGAGAATGGAATAATAAATGGGATACTATAGAAGTAGTAAGGCTGGAGTATAGCGGTCAAGAGTCCATAAGGGGGATTCTTGACCGCTATTTTGATTGTTTAATGGGAACTGAAGTTTTGATAATTAGGTTTCCGAAAATTAATTATCTATTAATTATTTAAATTGAAAGAATTCTAAATTTATGTATTGACAGAAAAACCTCTTTCTGATAAAGTCTATTTGAGAAAAGCTTGTTGTGACAAATATTGCGAATACATATATTGTCGAAACATGTATTGCAATTACATTTATTGAAGGTGCAAGTATATGTAAGTTTGTGTTTATCTTCTTTTTCTCTACAAGTGCTTTCTCAAATTACTTTATGAAGACTACGGAAAGGGGGACAGGAGAGGGGCTGTTCTGAAAGACTTAGTTTTCAACAAAAAGTGTATAAAGGTAGTTTCACAAGGAGGAGGAAGGAAATGAAAAAGATTAAATCTATAATGTCAGTTTTTGCCTTAGGTACTGTTCTCGTATTAAGTGGGTGCACAGGTGGCCAAACTACACCGGCTACCGCGGTTAAGGATCCGGCTCCTGCTCAAGATGGAAAATATAAAGATGGGAATTATTTTGCACAGCAAGATGCATTTGCCAAAGGTTGGAAGTATATGGTGACCATCGAAGTTAAAGACGGTAAAATCGCTTCCGCTGATTGGAATGGCGCCAATGAAAAAGGTGGACCGGATAAAGTTGCATTCTCTGCTTCTGGTCAATATGGTATGAAAAAAGGTGGTGCTCAGGCAGAATGGCATGAGCAAGCCGAAAAAGCAGAAGCCTATCTTGTTCAAACTCAAGACCCCACCAAGATCAACTATAAGGATGACGCAGGACATAGCGATGACATTGCCGGCGTATCCGTCAGTGTTAAGGATTTCTTCGAACTAGCTAAAAAAGCTTTGGATGCTGGTCCAGTAGACAAAGGTCCATATAAAGATGGTGCATACTATGCTGAAGCCCCTATGTATGGTAAAGATGGTTGGAAATATTCCGCTAGCCTTACTGTAGTCAATGGAAATATCGTAGCTGCTGATTGGAATGGCTTAAACGTTAAAGGCGGCAAAGATAAAGATACGTTATCTGCAGATGGCGAATATGGCATGAAAGAAAAAGGGAAAGCCCAAGCAGAATGGCACGAACAAGCACAAAAAGCAGAAGCTTACCTCCTGAAAACTCAAGATCCCACTAAGGTTAACTACAAGGATGATGCAGGTAAAACTGATGATATTGCCGGAGTATCCATCAAAGTTAAGGACTTCTTCGAGCTGGCTAAAGCTGCTTTAGACAAGGGACCGATTGCCCAGGGTTCCTATAAAGATGGTATCTACTACGCCGCTGACGAAAAATTTGAAAAGGGCTGGAAATACATGGCCAGCATCGTAGTTAAGAATGGAACTATCGTTGGTGTTGACTGGAACGGTATTCCTGAGGACGCTACCAAGCCAAATAAAGACGTTCAATCCACTAACGGTGATTACAAACTCGCCCCTGGAAACCAAGGTGAATGGGCTGTGCAAGCACAAAAAGCAGAAGCTCATCTCCTGAAAACTCAAGATCCGACTAAGATCACCTACAAAGATGATGCCGGTCATTCCGATGATATCGCTGGGGTATCCGTAACAGTAGGTGAGTTCTTCAAACTAGCTCAAAAAGCTCTTGAAGGTGCCAAATAATAGTTTTTAGGCAAAATAATACTAATACCATGAAGAAGCGGTTTCTACTGCTTCTTCATTTCTTTCTCCTATTAAAAAACATCAATTCATACTATAATATAGCTTGAGACAGGATTCTTACTCTCAAAGATGGAGGTTTTCTTATACTATGCGAGCTTTAAGACCGTCACCCTTCAAATCTAGGTTAATTATGATTTTAACTTGTTTATGCTTGAGCTTTTCTCTAGTGGGATGTTTGGCTACAGAGACCAAGGTGAAGGAGTTTGAACCTGTAGTCGAAACAACTTTTTTGATGGGGACAGTAGCAAAGATCACCATCTACGATGAGATTACAGATAAAGAGATCTTTCAGAAGATTTTTGATCGTCTCACAGATATTGAGCAAAGAATGACTATTAATGATGACTATCCAAACAGTGAGATTATCCAGTTGAATAAAGCTTCAGGTAAGGAGTTTGTGAAAATAAACGCCGATACATTTTACGTTTTAGAGAAGGCGAAATATTTCGCTGAACTTTCTCAAGGAAAATTCGATATTACTGTAGGCCCCATTGTAAAGCTTTGGAATATCGGCTCAGATAATGCTCGGGTCCCTGGTGAAGATGAAATAAACGAGAAGTTACCTTTGGTTGATTATCATGAGCTTATTCTCGATAAAGAAAGTTCGAGTGCTAAATTGAACCAAGAGGGTATGGTGGTGGATTTGGGGGCTATCGCCAAAGGGTATGCTGCGGATGAGGCGGCAAAAATCCTCAAAGAGGCTGGAATCAAGCACGCCATTGTTAACCTTGGGGGCAATATTGTGGCTATAAATACCAAACCCGACGGATCTCTTTGGCGGCTTGGCTTGCAGGATCCTTATGAAATCAGAGGAAAATCCATGGGTGTGGCTCTGCTCAATGACCAGACCATGGTCTCATCCGGGACCTATGAACGATACTTCGAAGAAGATGGCAAAGTCTATCATCACCTGATTGATCCGGACACAGGCTATCCCGGAGAAAATGGGCTGATCAGTGTTTCCATCATTACTAAGGAGTCTATTAATGCCGATGGTTTATCCACCGGTACCTTCCTTCTGGGCCTTGAGGAAGGTATGAAAATGATCGAAGAAATGCCCGATACGGAAGCAATATTCATCACCGCCGATAAAAAGGTGTATGTAACGTCAGGCATCAACGACTCGAACTTTGAAATTACAAACCCGGATTATCATCTGCAGACCAGCACTTTCTCAGAGGTTAAGTAGATGGTTGATCTCGTTTTGAGTTGGAATAGCATTGAATGACAAAAAGAGGGCATCTCAATCCTTTGAGAGCCCTCCTTTTATTTTAAACACCTTTTTTGTTTAAGCACCTTGGCATTTATGAATCCATTAATGCTTGATCATTTGAGTATCTGGGTCGATGGCTGCTTCATCATCACAGCAAGGGTAGGGGTTAAATTCTTTTTTGTAGTCATCTAAGGCTTTATTCGGATCAAAGCCTTGGATGGAGTAAGTGGTATAGCCACCGGTGAGATTTAAGACCCGATAGCCCTTTTGGGAAAGAATCCGGTCGGCGAAATAGCCTCTTAACCCGACTTGGCAATAGACAATAATTAATTTTTCAGGATCCAGCTCTTGGATACGCTGGCGAAGGTCATCCACGGGAATATTTATAGCTCCTTCCACATGACCCATAGCAAATTCAACTTTAGTCCGAACATCAACAAAAATATAGTCTTCGTCTATCTTTTTCAGGTCGTCCCAGACCATCATGTGAGCTTTACCGGATAAAACATTCTGAGCCACATACCCGGCCATATTGACAGGGTCTTTAGCTGAGGAGAAGGGCGGTGCATAGGCCAATTCCAGTTCGGTTAGATCCTCAATGGACCCCCCAAGGCGGATGACCGTGGCGATAACGTCAATGCGTTTATCTACCCCATCCCCGCCGATGCCCTGGGCGCCGAAAATCTTTCCATCGTTACCGAAGATGAGCTTTAGGGTCATAGGGTAAGCATTAGGGTAATAGGAAGCATGGGAAACAGGATGAATATGAATTACATGAAAAGGTAGATTGGCCCGTTGCAGCGTTCTCTCATTAGCACCGGTGCTGGCCGCGGTGAGATCAAAAATCTTGAGGATTGCAGTCCCCTGAGTGCCCTTGTAGGTTGAATTTAATCCGGCGATATTATCCGCTGCAATTCGTCCTTGCTTGTTAGCCGGACCGGCCAGAGGAATGGCCATTTTTGTCTTGGTTATATAGTCCAAGACCTCGACAGCATCCCCCACGGCATAGACATGGGGAATATTCGTTTCCATAGATTCGTTAACGATCAGATGGCCTTTGGGTCCCAGTTCTAAACCGCTTTCTTTTAGGAATCCTGTATCAGGAGTGACGCCAATCGCTAAGATGATAAAATCTCCCTGGAGCTTCGTATTACTGGCCAGGGTCACTTCAACTTGGTTATCCAGATCTTGAAAGGATTTTACGCCATCACTCAATATGAGGCGAATTCCGTGGTCCACGAGCTTTTTCTCCGCAAGGACCACCATATCCGTATCAAAGGGGGCGAGGATATGGGGGGCGGCTTCGACGAGAGTCACATTTAATCCCCGTTCCCTGAGGTTTTCAGCCATCTCAACTCCCACAAAACCACCGCCAATGACAATGGCGCTGTGAACGCCTTTTTGATCCACTATGCCTTTGATAGCATCCGTATCGGGAATATTGCGGAGAGTGAGGATTCTCTTGCTGTCTATGCCGGGAATATTGGGTCGCAAAGCCTTTGCGCCGGGGGAGAGAACGATGGAATCGTAACTTTCTTCATAGGTTCCTCTGGACTGGCTTTTGACGAGAACTTTCTTGTTATCTGTATCAAGCTTTATGACTTCACTGCGAATTCGAACATCAATATTGAAGCGGGCTTTCATATCTTCCGGGGTCTGAACCATTAATCGCTCCCGTTTATTAATAGCTCCTCCAATATAATAAGGTAATCCGCAATTGGCAAAAGAGATGTAGTCATCACGTTCAAAAAGGATGATTTCTGCTTCTTCATCCAAACGTCTTAGTCGAGCTGCTGCGGAGGCTCCGCCGGCCACTCCACCGACAATGAGTACTTTTTTCTTCATATTGGTCAATCCTTTCTTTTACACTTCTTGAAGAACATCGCTGACAAGTTGGGTAATTCTTTGATTTTTTATTTTGTAATAAATTTCTAATCCACTCCTGCGGTATTCCACGATACCGGCGGAACGCAATTTCTGCAAATGTTGTGATATTGTGGACTGAGGAGTATTGAGACAAGTATGCATGGAGGTTACATTGGACTCCCCCATTTCCAGCAACTTGCTTACAATACAAAGTCTTACCGGATGAGCCAAAACCTTGAGTAATTCAGCAACCTCGTTGTATTTTGCGTAACCATGATCCAAAGAGATTCCGCCTTTCTATCATGAAGAGCCTATTCTGCAATCTATATTACTATATTCAAATAATATGATATAATAATATAAGTCGTCAAGTGGCTATGATTTGTTTTGAAGAATTCTTTTCTTGTATTTCTTATGATTTATTCTAAAATTTAACAGGATATTCTTGCACAAGTGTCGAAGCATGCAGCAATAAGAGATCGAGGAGGATGATGAATGGAAGGTAAAACTAAAGGTATTGTCGAGGAATTAATCGAAACCTTCAGCTTTGCTCGAGAGTTATCCTATAAGCAGATTGAGACATTAGTGGACCATTCAAATATTCAAGAAGTTCCTGCCGGTACAGTGATTGCAGAAAAGGGATCCTATTGTCATGGCTTAGCACTACTTTTATCCGGTAAATTAAGGGTGGCCATGAGTTCAGAGGACGGACGGGAAGTGACAATCTATCATATTTTTAAAGGAAGGATTTGTCCTCTATCGGCAGCCTGTGTATTAGGGGATTTTAAGGGAAACACGGTCACAGTTACAGCAGAGACTGACGTTAAGGTGGTTTGGGTATCCCGCAGGTTTTTGGCGCAGTCGTTTGTAGAATCAGAACCCTTCTATCGGTTTGTAATCAATGATATTTCCAACCGACTTTTCGAGGCGACAGAGGTCGTGGATAGTATTGCCTTTGTCCCGGTAAGAAAGCGATTGGCACAACTCTTATTCTCCAGCAGTAGTGGTGGCAGGTCTCCTATCTACATGACTCATGAAGGCTTTGCTCGAGAGCTGGGTACAGCACGGGAAGTTATTAGTCGGGAACTAAAAGGGTTTGAACGGTTGGGTATTTTAACGTTATCGCGAGGACGTCTGGATATCAAGGATCCTAAGGAATTAGAAAAACTCACCCAATAGGGTTATAAAATTTAGATAAAAATCTCCTGAAATGTGAAGATAAACTTACTGTTCTTCACATTTTTTTATATTTTTTGAAGTGATTTGGAGGGGGTAAGAGCAACTGGCCAAATATTGACTTTTTTCGCAATTGTACTTTAGTCACAGATGAAGTTAAAAAGTTATGTTAGGATAAGAGTAAGTTGTGATAAAAGTTACATTATAGGCAGAATTAAGAACTTTACGAAGGTAAGTTTTATTAGCCGAGCAAGAATCCGGTATTGCCTAGCCTTTATACGTGAATACTATCACAATTACTAATTAGCATTGAAGAAGGAGGAGTAGCAAATGAAGCATCGGTTTCGATTTAAGACCCTGCTTGGGATGTCGCTTCTTGCATTTGCTTTGGCAGGGTGTTCCCACACAAGCCCGGCGGCTGTAATTGAACCGGGTAGTAGTGAAGCGCCTTTGGTGGAACAGTTTGAATCTGTCAGGCAAGTCGTGGAGGATTTTCTCTCAAGTGATAAAGTGGTCTCTATGACGCCCGAGGAGCTTTATCAAATTGTTCAGGAGCGTAATGATCATTACTACTTAGTGGATATAAGAGCCAATCAGGATTTCATCAATAGCAATATCCAAGGCTCAGTCAGCATTCCCTACGCTCAAACTTCTGACCCTGAAAGGCTAGAGGCTTTGCCCAAAGACAAAACCCTGGTGGTTATTGACTATAATGGCCATCAGGCAGCGCAAACAGCTGCCACTTGGAATCAGCTGGGATATCAGGCGGTACCGCTTCTCTATGGAGTACAAAGCTGGACACAGGAAGCATCATCCATCGGTTATGAAGCATTTCCCGGTCAACCCCTTAACAACACTCTAGTTACAGAAGTCAATCCAATAGTCCTTTCGGAGAATACATCTCCAGAAATTAAATACCCTGAGGGGAAAACCCAGGATTATATAGCTCAGACCACCAGAACGTATCTGGATCGGAATTATAAAGGAGTGATTACTGCGGAAGAACTTTATGGCGAGCTTCAACAGGGTTCTACAGACCACTACTTTTTAGTGGACATTCGAGACCTGAAGCATTATCAGCAGGGTCACATTGAAGGATCTGTCAATATTCCTCTCGATCAATTGGCCGACCCGGATAAGGTTAAGAGCTACTCGCCGGATAAGCGCATAGTCTTGATTGGCTATGACGGTATGGATGCCAGCCAGGGTTCCCGAAGCTTGGTCACCTTAGGCTATGATTGTGTGGCTCTGAAGTATGGAATGAGCTATTGGAGTGCCGAGGAGGAAGCTACAGGAGTGACTCCGGTGCACAACCTTGTTAAGGAATATTACCAATTAACTCCGTTGAACTATCTCCCACCGAGTACAGGTGCTGCAGGTTGCGGTTGACGGATTACGGACAAGGAGGAAAGGTTATGCGGCCAATATCACGTCGGTCCTTTTTAAAAATTGCTGCGGCCACTACAACAGCAGTTGCTCTGCCTCAAGCATTGAATATGAACTTCAAAGCCTTTGCTCAGGATGCCAAGACTGCAGAAGTCACACGGGTTCCATCACTTTGCAATGGATGCTCCAGTTACTGTGGAGTATGGGCTTATGTGAAGAACGGCAGACTGTGGAAGATCGAGGGTAATGAAATTCATATGAAATCCAGGGGACATCTCTGTGCGCGGGGGCATGGGATTGCTCAGAATGTGTATAACCCTGGACGGGTAACCCAACCCATGAAGCGTGTGGATGACAAAAACAATTTCCAACCTATGACCTGGGAGGAAGCCTTCCAGGAGGTCGGGGCTAAGATGAAAGCCATTGTGGAGGAGCATGGCGGCGATAAAATGGTCTGGGCTTGCCATGGGGGTAAGGAAACTTACGCTCAGCAATTTATGGATATTATCGGCTCTGCCACCTATATAACCCACTATGCCACCTGCTTTTCAGCTAAGACCAATATCTGGCAAAACATGGTGGGCGGTATGTTTAACCCGGATTTAGATCAAGCCAAAACCATGCTCTTTGTGGGAAGAAACTATGCCGGGGGAATTATTCCCGCTGCTATGAAACGGATAACGGAAGCCAAGGCCAAAGGAGCCAGGATCATCGTAGTGGATCCCCGTTTCTGTGAATTGGCGACCATCGCCGATGAATGGATTCCTATTCGGCCCGGAACAGACTTAGCCTTCTTTTTAGGAATCGCACACACTTTAATTACGGAAAACCTCTATGATAAGGATTTTGTGGAGCAATACGTTTACGGCTTTGACGAGTTCTGGATGCATAATAAGGATTTTAGCGCCGATAAGGCAGCCGCCATTTGTGGTATTGCTGCGGATAAGATTCGTGAAATCGCCAGGGAATTAGCCAAGAGTGCTCCCCAAGCCTTCCTGGATCCGGGCTATCACGGATTGGCCGCCCACTACCAAAATTCCAATGAGACCATGATGTTGAATATTATCATCAACGCTCTCCTCGGCAACTTCTGGAAAGCGGGTGGACTATTCCCAGCCGCCAGCACTACTTTCGGTCATCCTGAGGCCACCTATTACGGGCCTACTGCTGTAAAAGGGATCCGGGCAGACGGTGCCGGTGAAGCCAGAGAATATCCTTTAGTGGAACCTTCCCGTGGTATTCCCCAGAGGATCCCCGACATGATCGAAAAGGGAAGAGCTAAAATGGTATTCTTTTACTCCTACAATCCTTTGCGTTCAGCCCCTGAACCGGAATACCAAAAGAAAATTAAAAATGCGGATTTAGTAGTAAGCATTCCTTATGACTGGAATGAAACCTCTCTCTATACCGCCCATTATATTCTACCTGAGAACCACTATCTGGAGCGGACGGAGCACCCAAAGGTTATCAATGGTAATATCTATTGGCCGGCAGCCCAAGTGGCAACCCGCTTTAAAGCTTTGGAGAGCACCACCTCGAGTCTTGACCTGTTGGATATTATGAAAGGCTTGACTAAGGCTTACGGAATTGAAAATCTCTATGGCTATACCGTGGAGGAAGAATTGGAAGTAGCTTTAGGTCCCATAGGGATCAGTGTGGATGAACTTCGGGAAAAGGGATGTATAGAGCTTATGCCCTCAGTACTACCCAAAGACGAAGGCTTAACCTTCAGCACCTTTACCGGAAAAATAGAGTTCTCTATAGGAGCCTGGAGGAAGGAAGGGTATCTGGGTGTACCCACATGGGTGCCACCCCTGGTGGAGCCTAAGGAAACCAACGAGTTCCGCTTGATTCATGGCAAACAACCCTGGCATTCCCATATTATGACTACCAATAATCCGTATTTGATGGCTATCACAGAAGAGAAAAAGGGAACCACCATGTGGATGAACAGTTCCCGCGCAATTGAGCTAGGTATTCAGGAGGGGGACTGGGTTAAAGTCACCAGTGATATAGCCACTAAGCAGGTGCAGATTCATGTAACAGAAGGTCTCCATCCGGAATGTGTTTGGATTCCCTCGACTTATGGGACCTTTTCCGAAAAGTTAGAGCTTGGATTCGGTAAAGGCGTGAATTATAACGATTTTATTCCTGCCCGGATAGATAAGAAGACCGGTCATGTCATGGGACAGGAATGTATCGTGACTATTGCAAAGGGGGGGAAATGATGGCTGACTATGTGATGTTCATTGACCCCAACAGATGTACAGGCTGCAATGCGTGCCGAATCGCCTGCCAGACCCAGTGGGGTTTAGCACCGAGTATGAATTTTAACAGCCTTATCGAACAGGAGACAGGGAAATATCCTAAGGTTCAACGGTTTATTACTCCCGTCCAATGTCAGCATTGCGACGATGCTCCTTGCCAAACCGTTTGCCCAACGGGAGCGACATACAAGAGGGAAGATGGAATCGTTTTAATCGATGCCCAAAAGTGCATTGGCTGTAAATATTGTATGGTGGCCTGCCCCTACAATGCACGGGTCATTAATGAGCACGGAGTGCCGGAGAAATGCCGATTCTGTGCTGAGTATGTGGTCAATGGGGAAACACCGGCTTGCGTATCTACCTGTATGAATGATGTACGCGTTTTTGGTGACCTGGATGATCCCAATAGCCCCCTTCATGAACTTCTCAAGAACCAAGAAGTTGTTCAGCTCCGGGCTGATCTCCATACCAAGCCGAGAATCTACTATGCCAAGAGTAAACGGATTTAGGAGGTGAGCTCATGGAAAAAAGAAAGTATCAGCGAAGTATTTGGACCTATTTGTCCCTTCTTTTGTTGGCCTTTGCTGTAGCAGGAGCCATTAATAAGTACCTGATCAGCGGGGAACATGCCTTTGGAGTTACCCCGGACGTTCCTTGGGGGGCGTTAATTTCCGGCTATGTCTTCTTTGCAGTTGCCGCTACCGGGACAGGGCTTGTGGGTTCCTTAGGCCACGTCTTCCGCATCAAGAAATTCGAAGTTCTATCCAAGCGCGCTCTACTTGCCTCCATACTCTTGCTTCTTTCCGCTTTCATCGTGCTGGCAGTGGAGCTGTCCAATCCCTTTAAGATGGTTTACCTCTTGCTTTTGCCTAATTTGTCCAGTCCAATTCTTTGGATGGGGGTCTTTTATGGGTTCTATCTGGTTTTGCTTTTCGGTGAATTCTTTTTCACCATGAAAGACAATCACAAAGTCGCTACAGGTATTGCTTATGTGTCCTTTGTTGTTAAATTATCCGCTATCATAAATTTAGGCAGAGTTTTTGGATTCACGACCACCCGCAGCTTTTGGGATGGGTATTACTACCCGGCGTATATGGTCGTCTCAGCGGTGGTTTCCGGTGCTGCAGTGCTGTCGATTATTCTCTATCTATCCAATAAAAATTCGTACAATTCCTTTGCACAAGACTCTCAAGGAAAAGAGCTATCTAGAACCTTAAGTCAGATCTTAGCAGGTGCCCTGATGGTTTTTGCCCTCTTCCAGGCTGTAAAGGTAGGCACATCTCTAGGCAGTGAGAATATAACGGTGGCTCAGGCAGCTAAAGCCTTGATATCCGGTCCTATGGCCGTACCTTTCTGGTTGATGGAAGTACTTGCAGGAATTGTGGCTCCCTTACTGATTCTCTATCGATCCAAATTCTCATCCCCGGGGCTATCCTTCTGGGCCGGAATCCTGACCATGCTTGGTCTGCTCTTTTCCAGGCTGGACTTTGTCTACGCCGGTCAAGTGGTGCCCTTACAAATTACAGATGAAGCTACCAAGGCTATGCATGTATTCAATGCTTATTCGCCAACTTGGAGTGAATGGTCTCTGATTATTGGGGCTATAGGCTTAATTATCCTAGTGTTCGATTATGCCGAGAGCAAATTCTCTCTGGATTCTCATCATTAAGCGAGAATGAAGGTGTGACTATGAATAACACCTGTCCCTCCCCGCAGGCCTTGCAGGATCTGCTACGGCTTTTTGCAGAGTTCTTTGCGTTTCCCGATGAGGATTTCTGTGAAGCGGTCCGCGGGGGGAGTGTGGACCTACAGGTAAAAGAACTAAGTCAAAGGGCAGGAGTGCCCATTGAAAGTGAACTCGAGAAGGATGCTCTAAGCTACGAAGAGTGGGTAACCTCATATAATCGCTGCTTCTTGGGAGTTCAAAAGCCTTTTGCACCACCCATTGAGTCCATCTATAAACCATGGACCACAGATGAAAGTTTTCAAGTACCCTTTAAAAATCAAAAAGGGTACCTTATGGGGGATTCTGCACAGCATGTTCAACATATCCTTAAGTCCTTTGGGTTGGAAATCCCACAGGAATACACCATGATGCCGGACCACCTTGTCATCTTGTTGGAATTGTTAGCCTTTCTGGTGGGCAGCGGTTTTGAAAAAGAGGCCAAGCAGTTATGCCAGGACCATTTTGACTGGCTGCCGGATTTGCAAAAGGCCATTGAAGAACTTCCCGCCAATGGACGTATTTTCATCGCTGCTCTTAGAGAATTAGAGGACATTCTCCAGGCTTTCATGAGTCATGCTCGGAATCATAGACTTTTGAAAGAGACTATTGACTACTCAAACTTCTGAATTAAATTGACTCATTACGAGTCGGTTTAAATAATAAAAGGGGGAAAAAGAATGTTTAAACAATCAAAAGCCTTTACTCTGGTTATCTCTCTTCTACTTGTTCTCAGTCTCATTACAGGTTGCGGATCCGCGACCGCTACCACCACACCTGCTCAACCGCCTTCAAGTCAAGAACCGGCTAAACCGGAAACTCCTGCTCAACCTGAACAACCGGCTGCAGCTGCTCCTACAGTAGAGTCCAACACCTTAGGCTGGGATGATTGGTCAGCCAAAATGAAAGGCACCATTAACAAAGATTACTATATCGTAGACTTAAGAACTCCCGATGAAATCAAACTGGAGAAAGCCTTAGAAGGATCAATCAATATTGATGCTAATGCAACCCTTGGCACAGGAAATACCGATGTTATCGACGAAAAACTGCAAGGTGTATCCAAAGATACAGTCATCCTTGTCCATTGTAAATCCGGTGGAAGAGCTAAAAAGAATCTTCAAGCTTTCTTGGACAAAGGTTATGTCAATACTTTTGCCCTTGACGGATGGACTGCTTTTGATGCCAAAGGCTATTTTGGTGCCACTAAAATAACCGCCAGCTCTGAGCAACTTAAGCCTGATGCTTGGGTAGCGAAAATGCAAGGAACTATTGGTAAAGACTATTATGTCCTCGATGCCCGTGATAAGAGTGAATATGATGCCGGACATATTGAAGGCGCATTGAATTTCGGTGTCAGAGATCAATTCACTGTGGATCATGCCGCAACCATCGCCAAAGTGAAGGAAGCCATTCCTAACAAAGATGCTTTAGTCCTGGTTCATTGCGCAGTAGGCGCCCGTGCGAAAGTGGCTCAGGCTCATCTGAAAGCTGAAGGCTATACCAATGTGGTAACATTGGACAATAAGATTACTATTGATGCCAGCGGAAACTATAAGTTTGAATAATTTGAGGTTGTTATTTTGCCAGCGTTGCTCATGGGCATATCAACCGCATCATCCCTCTAGACGATGACGATGTAATATCACTTTCCCACAATCACAACCCTAGATGAGCAATGTCATGGCTTAAACAGGCCGCCGTTTTACTACGGTGGCTTGTTTTGTTATGAAATCTAAAGGAAAGTCTTAAACAAGCTCCCCTTCCTATGATATAATAAAAAGTCGAATAGTGAGGTGGAGTAAGAAATGTATCGTTTAGAGGATTTGAACCCGGTTCAGCGCCAAGCGGTAGAGCATCGTGAAGGCCCCTTATTAATATTAGCGGGGGCAGGATCCGGAAAAACACGGGTTTTAACGTATCGTATAGCGCATTTAATCGCCCAAGGCGTTGAACCATGGAATATTCTGGCCATTACCTTTACCAATAAAGCAGCTCAGGAAATGCGTGAGCGGGTCTATAGCTTGGTGGGCAGTGAAGGAAGAGGGCTTTGGGTAGCGACCTTTCACTCCGCTTGCGTTCGGATATTAAGAAGCGAGATCGGCTATCTGCCCGGATATTCGCGGAGCTTTGTCATTTATGATAGTGGGGATCAGTTGGCCGTAATCAAGTCTTGCATGAAAGAACTGAACCTGGATGAGAAGAAATTCGCGCCTCGGGCCATCGAATCTGTGATTAGTGATGCGAAGAATAAGCTGCTTACGCCGGAAGATTTTTCCCGCAGAGCTACAGATTACTTCGAGCAAAAGGCCGAACGGGTCTATGAGCTGTATCAAAAGAAGCTCCTGGCTAATAATGCGCTGGATTTCGATGACATCATCATGCTGACGGTTCGGTTATTCCGAGAAAATCCTGAGGTGCTGTCCCAGTATCAAGATAAATTTCGTTACATCCTTGTGGATGAGTATCAGGATACCAACCATGCTCAATACGCTTTGGTCAATCTTCTGGCTAAGAAATACCGCAACCTTTGTGTGGTAGGAGATGATGACCAATCCATTTACATGTTTCGTGGGGCAGATGTTCAGAATATCCTGGATTTTGAACGGGATTATCCTGAAGCCAAAACTTTGAAACTCGAGCAGAATTACCGTTCAACCAAATCTATTCTGCAGGCTGCCAACTCGGTGGTTCAGAATAATACGGAGCGGAAAGAAAAGTCCTTGTGGACGGAAAATGAGGATGGACAGCCCATAGTCTATTATGTGGCAGACAATGAGCATGATGAAGCCCGCTATATTGCCGAGCGTATTCAACGCTTGCTTAATGTGGAAGGCCGCAAGTTCAATGATTTTGCCGTGCTCTACCGTACCAATGCTCAATCCCGGGTCATAGAAGAGCGCTTTATGAAGGAAGGAATCCCTTATCGGATTTTTTCAGGACTTAAATTCTATGAGCGCATGGAAATCAAGGATATCCTGGCTTATCTGCGGATCCTCCATAATCCGGCGGATCAAGTGAGCTTTTCCCGCGTTTTAAATGTTCCGAAGCGGGGATTAGGGGAGAGTACTTTAGAAAAGATTCTTGACTATGCTAATGAACAGGAAATGCCTGTTCTGGATGCTATCATGGAAGCAGACTATATCCCTGAACTTCAGTCCCGGGCTAAGAAGCCTTTGCTGGCCTTTGCCCACCTTATGCAAGAGCTTAAGGCCTTAGCTGTTGCAGAGAGCTCAGTAACTAAATTGGTCGAAGAAGTATTAAAGCGTACCGGATATTGGGATAATCTGGTTAGTGATAAATCGCCGGAAGCGGAAGCCCGACTGGAAAACCTTCGCGAATTCTTATCCGTGACTGCAGAGTATGATGAGAAAGCGGATAATTATGAAAACGTGGTTGCACAGGAGGGGATTGAAGAAGCTCTTGTTCCCGGATTGGCAGGATTTTTGGAACAAGTATCCTTAGTAGCCCAGATCGACTCCTTAGATCAGGGAGACGATGCTGTGGTTATGATGACCATCCACAGTGCTAAAGGGCTGGAATTCCCTGTGGTTTTCTTAGGAGGAATGGAGGAGGGGATCTTCCCCAGCAGCCGCTCCATGCTTGACCCGGTACTTTTGGCAGAAGAACGGAGACTTTGCTATGTGGCCATAACCCGTGCCCGGGAACGTCTCTACCTGGCCTATGCACAGCAGCGGATGCTTTATGGAAGAACTCAATACAATCGCCCTTCGGAGTTCTTTCAAGAAATTCCCACCCATATCCTCGTGGATCGGGATCCTATCGATCCCCCGCCAGTCCGGGCCCAGAAGCCTCGCTCCTCTATGGCAAGCGTAGGAACGACCCCGGCAGGGGGGCCATCACCTTGGAGAACTGGGGAGAGAACCATTGGTAATCCTATACAAGATGCCCCTGGGGTAGATTATAAAGTGGGAGAAAAAGTGGAGCATGCCAAATTTGGCAAGGGCGTGATTGTGGCCATCAAAGGAGAAGGAAACTCTGCTGAACTTTCTGTGGTTTTTGGGGGCGAAATCAAAAAGCTAATAGCGGAATATGCTAGACTTGTTAAGCTTTGATTGGGAATGCTTATAGATCTTCTCCGGGCTATTCTCTAAGAGAATCCGATATAATTAATTAAGAAAGGATAGAACAACGTGCCAAAAAAAATCCATGTAGTAGGTCATCGAAACCCGGATACCGATTCTATTTGCGCAGCTATTGCCTATGCTCGCTTAAAGCAACGTCTTGGTATGGGCAATGTTATTCCTTATCGGGCTGGAAAAATCAATCGTGAGACAGAATTCGTATTAAATGCTTTCGGAGTGGAGGCTCCGGAATTTTTGAAGGATCTTCATCTCCGAGTTAAAGATATGCTTAATGGTCCTATTCCTACCGTTAAACCAAGAACTTCTCTTCTGGAAGCTTGGAAGATCATGAAGGAGAATAACCAAAAGACACTTCCTGTGGTGGATCATACCGACCAAATGATCGGGATGATCACGGTGGGTGATTTATCCGGTTCCTATATTGAGAGCATGGCGGATCATGAGTTGGAATCTCTTCATATACCGGTGAAAAACGTAATACGAACACTGGACGGACGATTATTGGTAGGCAGTGAAGAGCAGGACCTCAAAGGGAATGTTTATGTGGGGGCCATGCGCCATGAGACATTAGAGGCCTATGTGGGTAACGGTAATATTGTATTGATGGGAGATCGGCAGACAGCACAGGAGAGCGTTCTCCGTCAGGGCGTATCGGCCTTGATCCTTACAGGGGGCGCCACCTTAGCACCGGAGCTGGAGGGCTTAGCCCGTCAGCAGAATTGTGTGGTCATCTCCGTACCCTATGATACCTTTACGGCAGCCCGGCTTCTGCCTATGACCGCCCCAGTGCAAAATGCCATGCAGACAGAGGGAATTATCTCTTTTAATGAAGATGATCTTATCTCAGAAGTCAAAGAGAAGATGCTGGAAACCCGTTTTCGCAATTACCCTGTCCTAGATGAGCAGGGAAAGGTCGTCGGATTAATCAGCCGCTATCATCTTCTGAGCTTAAGTCGGAAAAAAGTAATTCTCGTGGATCATAATGAATTTGGGCAAGCTGTGGTGGGAACGGATCAAGCCCAGATTCTTGAGGTGGTAGATCACCATCGGGTGGGTGGTATCCAAACCGGAGAGCCGATTTTATTCCGCAATGAGCCTGTAGGTTCTACTTGTACGATAGTAGCAAAATGCTATCGGGATTGGGACATTGTTCCTGAGAAAGCTATAGCCGGAATCATGCTGGGAGCTATTTTATCCGACACAGTCATCTTTAAATCTCCCACCTGTACAGAGATTGATAAGGAGAATGCTACCTACCTGGCAAAAATCGCCGGAGTAGATCCCAAGGAATTTGGAGTGCAAATGTTCAAGGCGGCTTCAAATCTCAGGGAACGGCAAGTGGATGAATTGATCGAAGAAGATCTCAAAGAATTTACTATGGGAGATCTCCGGATCGGAATCGGTCAATTCAGCGTCATGGGGCTTGAAGGGCTGGATCAATTGCGTGTCGAATTATCTCAAAGGCTTGAAGAGATTCGCGGTCAGCGAGCTATGAATTACCTTATGTTGATGGTGACCGATCTGCTGGAGGAAAACACGGAATTGTTCATCAGCGGTGCCAAACCTGAGGAAATAGCCAAGGCCTTTGATAAACCCTTGGACAAAGGAGGTATCTTCCTGCCTGGAGTACTGTCACGGAAGAAACAGGTGGTTCCCCCCTTGTCTAAATATTTCCTTCAATAGCGTCTCCCGAAGAATTGAGTTCCCTTAACGGGTTAGACTATAGATGGCGTTGTGAGGGTAACCCACAGCGCCTCTCCTGTAAATGGCTCGGCACGAATGCCAACTTTGAAAAGGCCTGAAAGCCAGTTCTCCAGGATTTTGCTTTCGGCGTTCACTCCATAAGCTGTGCGGAGCAATCTAATCGCTCAAGACCTCCGCTACGTCGGGTGCACCTGCGCCGCTAAGTAATCTCTGTGGCGTGGCGGCTTGGGCGAAACCCTCACCCGGGTTTCGTGGCTAAATCGGCTCCTCGAAAGCACTGCTTTCGCACTTGTTCTCATAGCCGGTTGGAAACGTCCTGTTTCCAACCCGACTCCGCTGCAGTCTTTTCGCGAAGATTGCTGACCTGCTCGCTTAGAATCCGTTCTCTGCCTTAAAGCAAAATCCTTTGGCTGCTTTTCGGGCTTGGGCAGGCAGATGTAGGATAAAGTTATACGACCCAGATGACACTTTTCATTCTTGGCCGGTGCCGCTCCGCGGCATGGCCAGCTACCGGAAAATAGACCCGGGAAAGACAATCTTAAGGACCCGTAAGCGTAGCTTTACGCACAAGAGTGAACGATTTTAGCGGAAGGGCGGCCGGGTTAACGAGGCTTTCTTAATGTAGCGGAGCCACCGGTTCACATCGGGTACTACCCAGGGGTTTGGCGGAGCTGTTGAGAGAGCGAGTTGACCAGCCTTGGAGCTACTGAGAGAACGTTGTGCGTAAAGCTACCTGACCCGGATCTCCTTAGTTTTATATGTTTAGGAGGGAAATTTTTATGTCCGATGTATCACAAAGAATCAAGGCCTTACGTGAGCAAATCGAGGAAGCTAATTATCAATATTATGGTTTGGATCAGCCGACCTTAAGTGATGCAGAGTATGACACACTCATTCTGGAGTTGATTCGTCTGGAGGAAGAACACCCGGAATTCCTGACTTCCGATTCCCCATCTCAGCGGGTCGGAGGATATATTGCCAAGGAATTTCCCAAAGTTCGTCATGCTGAAGCCCTCCTTAGTTTGGATAATGCTTTTAATGCAGGAGATCTTCTGGAATTTGACCGCAGGGTTCGTTCGATGGTAGCCGAAGTGGAGTATGTAGTGGAGCTCAAAATTGACGGTTTGACCGTCGCTTTAACCTATGAAGATGGGGTTTTGGTTCGTGGTGCTACTCGTGGCGATGGTGAAGTCGGTGAAGAAATTACAGCCAATGTGAAGACCATACCCGCTATTCCCTTGCGACTTCGTAAATCGGGCGGCCGCCTTGATGTGCGGGGAGAGGGATATATGCCTAAAGGCTCGTTTTTACGACTTAACCAAGAGCGCGAAGATGCTGGACAGCCTCTCTTTGCTAACCCTCGCAATGCGGCAGCCGGTTCTTTACGTCAGCTTGACTCCAAGATTACGGCTCAGCGCAAATTAGGGTATTTTGCTTATCAAGTCCTGACTCCCGAAGGGGCGGAGCTGGCTTCCCAGTCTGCCGTACTGGATTATCTGAAGGAACAGGGGTTCTCGGTTAATCCGGAGTATAGGGTCTTTACAGCTATTGAAGATGTCATTACCTATTGTGAGGAAGTGGTCGGGAAACGTCATAACTATCCTTATGATATTGACGGACTGGTGATTAAGGTCAATGATATCGCCCAGCAGCGGGAGCTGGGCTTCACTGCCAAAAGCCCTCGTTGGGCCATAGCTTATAAATTTCCTGCGGAGCAAGTGGAAACCGTTGTAGAGGATATTGTGATTCGAGTGGGGCGGACAGGTGTACTTACTCCCACAGCCAATTTGACTCCGGTCTTTGTCGCAGGATCCACGGTGAGCCGGGCCACGCTTCACAACCTGGATAATATCCGAACCAAGGATGTCCGCATAGGGGACCGTGTCTTGATTCAAAAGGCCGGGGATGTGATCCCTGAAGTGGTGAAAACTCTGCCGGAAAAGAGAACAGGCAGTGAGCGAATCTTTGAGATGCCCCAGACCTGCCCTGAGTGCCAAAGTCCGGTCATTCGGGAAGAAGGGGAGGCAGCTCATCGCTGTACCAGTATCACCTGTCCGGCCCGGCAGCGGGAAGCCATCATTCATTTTGTATCCCGGGATGCGATGAATATTGATGGGTTGGGACCGGCGGTCATTTATCAGCTTTTGGAGGCTGGACTGATTAAGGACGCCGCAGATCTCTATGCTTTGGAATATGATCCCCTGGTCCAATTGGAGCGGATGGGTAAAAAATCTGCCGAGAATCTGCTCAAGGCTATCGAAGACAGCAAAGAACGAGGATTGGCTTCCCTCATTTTCGGTCTGGGAATTCGCCATGTGGGGGAAAAGGCCGGCAAGATCTTAGCTCAAAAATACGGAACCATGGAAGAGCTGGAGAGAGCTGGGGTAGAGGAATTGCAGGAGATTCCGGATGTGGGTCCTGCCATGGCTCAAAGCGTCGCTCAATTTTTCCAGCAGGAAAGTACGCACCACTTCCTGGATAAGCTGCGTCAAGCAGGTGTAAACATGAGGGCTCAACGCTCTGCGAAACCCCAGATTTTCGCCGGAAAAAGCATCGTGGTGACAGGGTCTTTAGAGCGCTGGGATCGTCAATATGTAGAAACTATGATCGAAGAGTTCGGAGGCAAGGCTGCCAGCAGTGTCAGCAAGAAAACCGCCTTTGTGGTCGCCGGAGAAAAAGCGGGTTCAAAACTCATCAAGGCAAAAGAATTGGGGATTCCAGTTTTAACTGAAGAGGAGTTTGTTAAGCTGTTGCCCTAGGACGTTAATTCCAATTCAAAAAATGGTTGTTTATCCACAAAAATGTTGTAATATACACTTTGGGGTTATACTATAAGCTCTCATATTTCATTATTTGTACATGGGATGGTGAACGAAATGAAAATCTCTCGCGAAGAAGTAGAACATGTGGCCTTGCTTGCTCGATTGGAATTGACGGAGGAAGAATTAATGACCAATACAGAGCAATTGAACTCTATTCTGGACTATGCAGTTATGCTGGAAAAGTTGAATACGGACGATATCAGACCTACGGCTCACGCAGTTCCTTTGCATAATGTGCTGCGGGAGGATCTGGTTAAGCCCTCCATGGACCGTGAAAAAGTACTCGCCAATGCGCCTGATGCAAAAGAGGGTTTCTTTAAAGTCCCACGGATTGTTTAATATTGAAATTTAGTGTAGCAAAGGAGAAAGGAACTTCATGGAAATGACAGGGCTAACCATTGGCGAACTGCATGAGCTATTAGAAAGCAGGGCAATCAGTACAACTGAGCTTACCCAAGGTTTTTTGGATAGAATTGAAGCTGTAGATCCTGATATTAGAGCATTTATCACGGTTACTAAAAAAGAGGCACTTTCCCAAGCGAAGACTGTGGATGAAAAATTAGCCCGGGGAGAGAAGCTTGGAGTTTTAGAGGGAATTCCGATGGCTCTGAAAGATAATCTTTGCACAGATGGAATTCGCACAACCTGTTCCTCTAAAATCCTGGAGAACTTTATTCCGCCCTATAATGCTGCCGTGGCTGAGAAGCTGAATGATTCTGGAGCCATTCTCTTAGGAAAGCTCAATATGGATGAGTTTGCCATGGGCTCTTCTACTGAGAACTCCGGATTTTTCGCCACCCGTAATCCCTGGGATTTGGAACGGGTACCTGGAGGTTCTTCGGGAGGCTCTGTGGCTTCTGTAGCCGCAGACCAAGCAGTCTACTCCTTAGGCTCGGACACAGGGGGATCGATTCGTCAACCGGCAGCTTTCTGCGGTGTCGTGGGCTTAAAGCCTACCTATGGGGTAGTGTCTCGCTACGGGCTTATTGCCTATGCTTCTTCCCTGGATCAAATCGGACCGGTGACGAAAACTGTCCGCGATAATGCTTTAGTGCTCAATGCTATTGCAGGGCATGATCCTAAAGATTCCACTTCAGTGCCATTTGAGAAACCAGATTATACTCAATTTTTAACCGAAGATATTCGGGGCTTAAGAATCGGTGTGCCTAAGGAGTACTTTGGGCAGGGGATGGATCCCCATGTCGAAGAGGTCATTCGGGAAGCCCTTCGCACCTATGAAAGTCTGGGAGCTATCGTTGAAGAATGCTCCTTACCGCATACAGAATATGCTATGCCGGCTTATTATTTGATTGCTACGGCAGAAGCCAGCTCCAACTTAGCCCGTTATGATGGGGTTCGCTATGGACATCGGGCCGAATCGGCGGAAGATGTCATAGGGATGTTCTGCAAAACCCGGGCAGAAGGTTTCGGATCAGAAGTTAAGCGCCGGATCATGCTGGGCACCTATGCCTTAAGTGCCGGGTATTATGACGCCTATTATCTGAAGGCTCAAAAGGTAAGGACCCTAATCGTTCAGGACTTTCAACAGGCTTTTGATAAGTTTGATGTGCTCCTTTCACCTACAGCGCCTACTCCAGCTTTCCGCATCGGGGAGAAATCCGGAGATCCTCTCACCATGTATCTATCCGATGTATGTACTGTCCCCATTAATTTAGCCGGAATCCCGGCCCTATCCATTCCGGCAGGCTTTGTGGATGGATTGCCGGTGGGTATGCAGCTGATGGGGAAACATTTTGCTGAAGGAATTCTTTATAAGACAGCCTACGCCTACGAGAAAAACACCGCCTTCCATACCAGGAAACCAAGCTTAAGCAAAGGAGGGGCGCGGTAATGAGTATCTTTGAACGTTATGAAATGGTCTGCGGAGTGGAAGTCCATGTTGAGCTGGCTACTAAGACCAAGATCTTTTGCAACTGCTCCACCGAGTTTGGGGGAGAGCAAAATACCCATGTCTGTCCCGTTTGTCTGGGGTTGCCTGGGGTACTGCCGGTCCTCAATCGTGAAGTGGTCAATCTGGCCATCAAAGCTGGTCTGGCTTTACATTGCGAGATTGCCGACTTTTCTAAATTCGATCGTAAAAATTACTTTTATCCAGATGCACCGAAGAATTTTCAGACATCCCAGTATGATCTGCCTATCTGCAAAAAGGGCTGGTTGGAATTCGAAGTGGGCGGAGAAAAAAAACAGGTGGGAATAACCCGCGCCCATATGGAAGATGATGCCGGAAAGCTGGTTCATAGCGGTGCCACCATTTCCACCTCCGATGAGTCGTTTGTTGATTACAACCGGACCGGAGTGCCTCTCTTGGAGATTGTATCGGAACCGGATATGCGTTCTATTTCCGAAGTGGTGAGCTTCTTGGAAGAATTGGTGCGGACCATTCAATACACCGAAGTCTCCGACTGCCGGATGGAACAAGGTTCGGTCCGCTTTGATATTAATGTGTCCTTGCGTCCGCACGGGCAGAAGGAGTTTGGCATCCGGACCGAAACGAAGAATCTCAATTCCTTCAGCTCTGTACGGCGCTGCCTGGAATATGAGACTGAGCGCCAAGCCCGACTTTTAGATCAGGGGAAAAGCATCATTCAGGAAACCCGGACATGGGATGAGGGAAAAGGAGTCACCCTTTCCTTGCGTTCAAAAGAGGAGGCCCATGATTACCGCTATTTCCCTGAGCCGGATCTGGTGCCCCTGGTTATCGAGAGGGAGTGGGTGGAGGAAATTCGCCAGACCCTTCCGGAAATGCCCGCTGCACGTCGGGAACGTTATAAGTCTTTAGGATTGACGGAGTATGATGCAGGAGTACTTACTTTGTCTAAGGCGATATCGGACTTTTTTGATGAAGCTCTGAAGAATTATGAAGATGCCAAGACCTTGGCGAATTGGGTCATGGTGGAGTTCGCCCGCCTCCTCAATGCGAAACAAATCAGTGTGGAAGAATCCCCCGTTCGGCCATCTCAACTGGCTGAGCTCCTGACTCTGATTGAGAAAGGAGCTATCAGCGGTAAGATCGGCAAAACTGTGATTGAAGAAATGTTTGAATCTGGGAAGGATCCGCAAGTCATTGTTCAAGAGAAGGGCTTGGCACAAATCAGCGATACAGATGCCTTACTGAAACTGGTAGATGAAGTGATTGCCGCTCATCCTCAATCGGTGGAAGACTATAAAGCCGGTAAGGAGAGAGCCATGGGCTTCCTTGTCGGTCAGATGATGAAAGCCACCAAAGGCCAGGCTAACCCCGGTGTGGTCAATACCCTGCTCAAGGAACAGCTAGCGAAGGTTTAAGAGTAGAATTTAGAGAATTGTTGATCGATAAAGCTTTCTTTCCAGACATTTGGGAAGAAAGCTTTTTTATGCAAGAAGTTATTTAATTTGAAGTTTCAAAATAATTAATCAATGAGAAGATTGTTTCCTTTGTAAAACCATAGTAAAATGGTGGTGATTTTAAATAGTACTTGGTAATTGATCTAAGATTGCAAAGGCCTATTATGACGTCAAAGCTGTCGAAGTGGTTCACTTTCGAAGTCTGGAGGAAAGAAGATGGAAGTATTGAAAGGGCAGGAAGCGCTGCAGGCTCTGATTGGCGTTTTGCCTCATATCGTTAAGTCTCTACCTGAAGATATGGCGTTATATGTCACGGATGGCGAAAACTACTTACAAGTTGCGGAAGGTCCCGATTTACAGATTGGCATCACTGTGGGGAGCAAGGTATGGGGAAAAGCCACGGAAAAGTGCATGAAGGAGAAAAGAAAAACATCCTTTAATGTTCGTGACGGCATGCCATTTAAAGGGGTGAACATCCCGATTCTCGATGAAAATAAAAATCCCGTAGGTACCATATTATGTGCTACAGGCCGAAAAAAGCAGCAGGATGTCTATCAAGTGGCTGAGCAATTAGCAGATACTTTGGACCAAATGGCTGAGGCGATGAATGAGATTGCCAGTGGGGCAGCAAGGCTGGCAGAAGTCGGGCAAGCACTTACAGAAAAGGCACAATTATCCGATAAGAAAATTAGCGAAACAGAAGTCATCATCAATTCGATCAAATCCATATCCAATCAGACCAATTTGCTGGGATTAAATGCGGCGATCGAGTCCGCGAGGGCCGGAGAGTATGGACGCGGGTTTGGTGTAGTCGCACAGGAAATCCGCAAATTAGCTGATGAGAGTAAACATTCAACAGAGCAGGTCAGGGTCATCATTGAGGCGATTTCATCTGCAGTAAAGAATATGATCCTATCCGCCGAGGAGTCTGGAGCGATCTCCCAGCAGCAAGCGGCTGCGATTCAGGAAAATACAGCAACGATCGATGAGCTGCGCAATGTAGGGTTAAAATTAAAGGACTTCGCAGCAAAGTTATAAGCAATCGGGCTTCCTTTCTGGAGTATAATCTGAAAGGAAGTTTTGTTTTAGTTATTCGACAAAGTATACAGTATTTGTTGGGGTAAATAGTTCACAAATTTCTAGATTGTGTTAGTATTAAGGTCGATGAATATTTGCTAAAAATGCAAGGAGCTGAAATAGTCGTGGAAGAAAGAACATTAACCATCGTGGACACGACATTGCGGGATGGAGAACAGACTGCAGGAGTAGTATTTTCTAATCAGGAAAAACTGATGATTGCCCGGATGCTGAATGATCTCGGTGTCCATCAGATTGAAGCTGGGGTTCCGGTCATGGGTGGAGATGAGCAAAAGGCCATCCGTGATATTGTTAAGATGAACTTGAAGGCCAGTATTATGGGATGGAACCGGGCTGTGATAGCGGACATTGAAAAATCTATGGATTGTGGATGCGATGCTGTTGCTATATCGATTTCTACTTCGGACATTCATATCGAACATAAGCTGATGACCACGCGGGAAGATGTGCTGGCAAGAATGGTTAAGGCCACCGAATTTGCCAAGAAAAATGGGCTTTATATATCAGTGAATGCTGAGGATGCCTCCCGTTCCGATATGGATTTTCTCCTGGAATTTGCCCGTCTGGCCAAAGAGGCGGGGGCAGACCGGCTCCGCTATTGTGATACGGTGGGGATTCTTGAGCCTTTCACGACGTTTGAACGAATTACAAAGATAAAAGAAACCATCGATATTGATATAGAGATGCATACTCACAATGACTTTGGTATGGCAACCGCCAACGCTCTAGCCGGGGTAAAAGCGGGGGCCAGCCATATTGGGGTAACTGTCAACGGTTTGGGAGAGCGGGCCGGCAATGCAGCCCTAGAGGAAGTTGTCATGGCGCTGAAGTATTTGGCAGGAGTCGATCTGAAGTTTGCCACAGGGCGTTTTGTAGAGGTCTCAGAATTTGTGGCGAGAGCATCAGGACGTTCTGTTCCTGCTTGGAAGGCCATCGTGGGCAGTAACATGTTTGCTCATGAGTCAGGGATCCACGCGGATGGAGCGTTGAAGAACCCCCTCACCTACGAAGTGTTTAAACCGGAGGAAGTAGGCTTAGAGCGTCAGATTGTTATTGGTAAACACTCGGGAACTGCCGCCATCAAAGCTAAGTTCCGGAATGAATACGGTAAAGAGATTACGGATGAAGAAGCCGATGAGCTTCTTGCCCGGGTAAGAGCTTTTGCTGTGGATATGAAGCGCTCCCTCTTTGATAAGGAGCTTATGTATATTTACGAAGATTTGCTTAGGGAAAAAGGAGATCATTAACCTAACCCATAAGTAATTTTAATATAAGGAGGAAGCCATGACTAAAATTCAAATGAATGTCCCCTTGGTGGAGATGGACGGAGATGAAATGACCCGGATTATCTGGGACTATATCAAGGAAATCCTGCTTCATCCCTACATTGAATTGAAGACTGAGTATTATGATCTGGGACTGCAGAAACGGGACGAAACCGATGACCAGATCACCATTGATGCAGCTTTGGCCACCAAGAAATATGGGGTAGCGGTTAAATGTGCTACGATTACACCCAATGCACAGCGGGTGGAAGAATACAATCTAAAGCAAATGTGGAAGAGTCCCAACGGAACCATCCGGGCCCTTCTCGATGGAACGGTCTTTCGTGCTCCCGTTCTTGTGGAAGGCATCAAGCCCTTAGTCACCACTTGGAAGAAACCCATTACCATCGCTCGTCATGCCTATGGAGATATCTATAGAAATGTGGAGTATCGGGTAGGTGGTCCAGGCAAGGCTGAGCTTGTTTTCTCAGGTGAACATGGGGAAGAATCGCGTCAGACCATCTATGACTTTGAAGGTAAGGGAATCCTGATGGGAATGCATAACCTTGATCATTCCATTGAGAGTTTTGCCCGGGCTTGTTTTAATTACGCACTGGATGTCAATCAGGATCTTTGGTTTTCTACCAAAGACACCATCTCCAAGCAATACGATCATACCTTTAAGGATATCTTCCAGGAAATCTATGACAAGGAATATAAGGAACGCTTTGACGAGGCTCAATTGGAATATTTCTACACCCTCATTGACGATGCCGTCGCCCGAGTCATCCGCTCAGAAGGCGGGTACATCTGGGCTTGTAAGAATTATGATGGGGATGTGATGTCGGACATGGTGGCCACGGCCTTTGGAAGTCTGGCCATGATGACCTCCGTCCTGGTTTCCCCGGAGGGATATTTCGAATATGAAGCGGCCCATGGTACCGTCACTCGTCACTATTACAAGCATCTCCAAGGGGAAGAGACATCAACGAATCCCATCGCCACTATTTTTGCCTGGACGGGCGCCCTTAAAAAGCGTGGAGAGTTGGATGATTTGAAGGATTTGGTTGATTTTGCCAGACAATTAGAGGAAGCCTCCTTAAAGACCATAGAAGCTGGAATTATGACCAAAGATCTGGCACTGATCTCTGAGTTGCCCAATATAAAAACTGTAAACACAAAAAGTTTCCTCGAAGAGATTAAGAAAACTCTTGATACTATCCGCTCATAGGAAAAGAGGGAAGGTTCCCATATCTCACCGAGATATGGGGCCTTTCCCTTATCGCGGCTTATTTGAATCAGTATATGGTGCATAGGGAGGGAAACTTATGAAAAAGGAATATCGGTTTAAATACGGTGAAGGGTATCAGGAGTTTCTACTCAATCCGCAGAATGTCATCCAGGAGCTCCAGGCCAAAGATATTCAGCCTTTAGAGGATGTGGTGAAGGAAATCGAGAGGGTTCTCGATACTCCCATCGCCTCTCCGTCTTTCAATACCTTGTTTAAGGCAGGGGATCAGGTTACGATTGTCGTCAGTGATATCACACGTCTGGTAAAGCTTCATGAATATCTGCCCACGGTTGTGAATCGATTGAATACCTTAGGCATTCCGGATAAGGATATCCTTATCCTAACGGCTACCGGAACTCACCGGGGACAAACTCCTGAGGAGAAAAAGAAGATTGTCGGAGAGGAGGTGTATTCACGAATTGAGGTGGTGGATCATGACTGCGACCATTCCGAAATGGTACATGTGGGAACAACTCCTCGGGGCACGGAAGTGGTTGTCAACCGCTTCGTTGTGGACCGGAAGGTGATTCTCACCGGAGGAATTGTTCATCACCTGATGGCCGGCTTCGGCGGTGGGCGCAAGTCCATTCTTCCAGGGGTAGCAAGCCGGAAGACCATTGCTCAAAACCATTTGCATTCCTTGGATCCCAATGCAGAGCAGTCCAATCCATTGATCGGGGTAGGAGCACTTATCGATAACCCTTTGCATGAAGATATGGTCGATGCGACACGCTTTGTCAATCCTGAATTCCTCATTAATACCATTATCCATACGGATGGCCGGATTGCTAAATTTGTGGCCGGACACTGGCTAAAAGCTTGGGAAGAAGGCTGTACATGGGCTGATGAGAATTATGGAGTACCGATTGAGAAGAAGGCTGATCTCGTCATTGCCAGCTGTGGGGGTTTCCCTAAAGATATTTCTCTCTATCAGAGTACCAAAACCTTATTTAATGCGGCTCTTGCCGTCAAGCCCGGCGGTACGATTCTTATTCTGGCTGAGTGCCGGGAAGGGGCCGGCGCAGATGAGTTTTTCGGATGGAATGAGCCCCTTAAGGAAAAAGTCCTTGATCCAGAGCTGCGCAAGAACTTTACCATTCCTGGATATATCTTCTATGCCGCAGTGGAATCAGCCCGTAAGGCAAAAGTCATTCTCTACTCGGAGATTGAGCCGAAGTTGGTCAAACCCATGGGAGTAATCGGGGTCAATTCATTTCAAGAGGCCATACAATTGGCTCAAATTGATCAGGAAAAACAAGATGTAATTTTAATGCCCTATGGGGGGGCAACCATACCTTTGTACCAAAAGGGTAACTAATTGTAGTATAAAAAGTGAAGTACAGAAGTTCAGTAGGACTTTGAAGAAAATTAAATCTTAACTTTCAAATTAACTTTAGTAGGATGGTGGCGAGATGTTCAATATACCTTTGCTGATTGTAATTCTTTATATTATTGCGTTATTTGGAATTAGTGTTTATGCCTCTAAACGCGCCAAGGGAACGGAAGGATTCCTCCTTGCCGGTCGTCAGATGACGACTCCTCTCATTGCCGTATTGATTACAGGTTTAGCCATCGGCGGGGCTTCGACCATTGGTGTGGCGGAACAGGCCTATAATGTGGGACTTGCTGCCGGCTGGTATAATGTGGCCTGGGGTGCAGGGGCGATCTGTATGGGAATGTTGGCTGCCGCCAAATACCGTAGTATGAATATCACTACAGTTCCCGAGATGTTTGAGAAGTTCTATGATGTTAAAGGCCGGGTGATCTGTGTACTCAGTCAAATTACCATTCAACTGGTCATAACATCCCTGCAATACCTTGCCGGCGGAGCGATCCTGGCCTCCTTGCTCCCTTCCGTGTTTACGCTGCAGTCGGGAATCATTATAAGTGCCATTGTTTTTATTGGAATTACCTTCGTCGGAGGAATGTGGTCCGCCGGTATTTCGAATATCTTAAATGTAGTTTTGATCTATCTGGGAATTGCTGTGGCGACCATTTCCACTCTCATGAACCAAGGTGGGATTGCACAGATCGCTGTGAAGCTTCCCCAAGAGGTCCCGTATTTTCATTGGGTGGATGGTCTGGGCTGGATTGTCATTGCCGGCTGGTTTGCCGTGATGATCACGCAAACCATGTCCATTCAAGGTACAGTACAGATTTCCTTAAGTGCCAAGGATGCGAAGACAGCACGGAATGGATTTGTCATTGGGGGGCTTTTGATGCTGCCCATAGGTTTTCTCGCCGCCTTGATGGGAATTGCTGCCAAGGGAATGTATCCGGATATGAGTGCAACCCTGGCGCTGCCCCAAATGATTATGTCGCAGCCTCCGATACTTGCCGGAATCACCCTTGCCGCTCTTTGGGCTGCGGATGTATCTACAGCAGGAAGTTTATTATTAGGTTCCGCCACCTTATTTTCCCAGGATATCTATAAACGCTTTTTACGTCCGGATAGCGATGAGAAGCATTTAATGTGGGTGACAAAGTTTTCGGTGATCGCTTTAGGTGTACTGACCTTTACTTTAGCTTTGACGATCAGTGGGATTCTGAAGACGATTATGATCGGACTTAGCCTGACCACAGCTTTTACCGTTGTATTCCTGTTTACTGTTTTTGCGCCGGGGCTTGCCCGGAGGAGTTCAGCTTTTTATACGAATCTCGTGGGGATTGCGGCAATTATTTTATGGCAATTTATCCCGGTCATAAGGGTGTTCCCTCATGTGATTTATCTGGAGTGGATTGTCTGTTTAATTACGTTTTTATTGGTGCCTATTTTTGATCGACAGCCCATTCAAACAGGAAATAAAGAGGCTTCTGTATTAGGACAAATTGCAAAGTAGAGCTGGATCGTTGTATGTGTATAAAGCCGGGGCTATGCCTCGGTTTTATTATTAGGAGATCCAGAGTGACAGGCTAGTGACAAAAGGGAGTTATGGGATTAAAATAAACTTCTAGGGTACATAGGAGGGGATTTAGATGAGTTTTCAGGGTGTGATCATAGGAATCATGGTTTTTATCATAATCGGTGTCTTTCATCCCATCGTTATCAAGGGAGAGTACTATTTCGGAAAAAGGATCTGGCCCTTATTCTTGGTCGCAGGGGTGGTACTGATCGGCGCTTCTCTATTCATCACGAATAATATGCTTTCCGCAATCGTCAGTGTGACAGGCTTCTCCTGTCTCTGGAGTATCCATGAAATTCTTGAGCAGGAAAAACGGGTGAAAAAAGGCTGGTTTCCAAGCAATCCGAACAGAAAGTGAAGGAAAAGAGGTCAAATTATGCATCGATGCATAATTTGGGCTGCTGGATTTTCCTATTTATAGGGGATGCTTTTATTGTGGGCAAAATATTTTTAAATCGATAGAACTTCTGTGAAATGTCAAAATATTCTGTTGACTTACGGGGGTACTTGTTATAATCTGGTTATAAGGGAAAGTTAAGGAAAACAGCTAAATACGATGCGGAATAGGGTTGCTTAATGGCATTAATAGTGAACTCCGGTGCGAAGCCGGGACAGCCCCGCTACTGTATGAAGGACGAGTCCCTTAGAGGATCCACTGGTCGAAGCCGGGAAGGCAAGGGATGAGGATGAGTTCAAGTCAGGATACCTGCCCTATTCCAGAAGCACAAGTTTTCGGGGAGGGAACAAGTGTGGCGAATTTAAGGGTAGTATGATATTACATCTTTGCCTTTTTACATGATGTTTGCCGGAGCCGAATTCATCGGCTCTTTTTTATTATTTAAGAAGCTTAACTTATAGGGAGCACCAGAAATGGTTGATGTCCATAAAGTATATATTGAAGGTGATGAGATGCGATATTATTGTTTAGAAATTGATGAAGGAAACAAGAAAAAATACGCCTATGGGTTAAGTGTAACCGAATGGCCAAGAAAATGGATTCTTTGCTCCAAATGCCAGAGAGAATGGAAAAAAAGCGTAATGCATGACTTTGGAACAGATACCCCTATTGTTTTGTCTAATGATAATTATCCTGATTTTCTCTGGTTTTATATTAATCATATTTCAGAGAAAGCTAAAGACGTTCTGGAAAGAGAAAAGATTACGGGCTATAGACTAGAGAAAGCCCCTGTGTTATCCTTCAATGATTTAACTGATATGCAACTTAAGGAGCTCCGGCGCCATGGTACCCGGGTCAATAAAATACCCACAGTCCCGCCTGCCTATTACAAACTTCATGTTGATGTGTGCGCCGAACTTTATAGAAAATCAAACATTATTCTGCTCGATAGTTGCTCGGAATGCGGCTATGAAACATACCTTGCCGAGAGCAAGGAGCGGATTGAATCGAGAGATAGCCTTTTTTTGAGGGGGGAGTCTCTCAATGGAATAGATCTGTTCAGGGCCAAGGGCTACGGTGTTAATATCTATTGCTCTGAAAGATTTGTTGAAGCCTATCAAAGACACGAGCTGACAGGATTGATGTTTACTGAGATTGTAGTGCTTTGAGGCTGCTGCATAACTGGGCGGAAGATAACCTAACATAACTAGATATAATGTAAAATAAAATCAAGATGTTTATTTTTCTGTTGATTTATGTTATTTATGTTTGTGGGAAGAAACATCGGGAATTAAAATTTCGGATTGTCCGATTATTAGCATAAAGACAAAACTGAATAGTTTCCGAGCTCATTCGTCTAAAAGAATCTCTCATGACGGAAGAGCCTGAGCAAACCGCTCACGGGGTCAGTTAGGAAACCAGCTGGCCTTCACTTATGAAAAGGAAGCAGAAAGGACAAATTTGACAGAGTCGGCTCTGGCTTTTGTTGTTTTCGCTATCGGGCGGTTTGCTTTTAGAAAGGCAAGCCGCTTTTTTCTTTATAGGAGAAAACTATGGCGAACAGATCAGGCAGCGTAGTCGCCAACTGATTTGACTGCTGTCAAATTTGAACCAAAATAACGGCAGGAATGTGCGGGAGAAATTCCACCGGATAAGGAGTGCATAAAAAATGATCAGAGCAGCTATTTACGGCAAAGGAGGGATTGGCAAATCCACTACCACATCCAATTTGGCGGTAGCCTTGAGTGAGATGGGTTATAAAGTGATGCAGATCGGCTGCGATCCCAAGGCGGATTCCACAAGAATGTTGACCGGAGGGAGGCCCATTCAAACCGTATTGGAGCTGGTGCGCAGCAAACGGGATGACCTGCAGGTGGGGGACTTTGTGCAAGAGGGATATAACGGAGTTCTTTGTGTGGAAGCCGGCGGTCCCATGCCGGGTATCGGCTGTGCCGGACGGGGAATTATCACCGCCTTTGATACCTTGGCAGAAATGAAGGCATATGAAGTCTACCAACCGGATATTGTGCTTTACGATGTGCTGGGGGATGTGGTCTGCGGCGGGTTCGCCATGCCTTTGCGGGGAGAATATACGGATGTGGTTTTTATAATTACCTCGGGAGAGATGATGTCCATGTACGCAGCGTCCAATATCGCCGCAGCTTTGGCCAATTTCCGCAACCGG